>DCIX01000008.1 GCA_002317135.1 Bacteroidales bacterium UBA1715 | reverse complement strand
TTTCAATTGGGAAAGAACCAATCTGAAACTTCATAAAATTGTTTGTGTATTGATAATAACAAGTAAGAACAGGCTCATGTGCAAACATCTTTTCGCCATGTTCAATCATATAGCTCCCACCAGCGAAAATAGCTTGATTGCTATCTATTTCAAGTCCGCCAGTAAGCGAAAGGCGAGTTCCTAATATTGTCTCAGGATAGCCGTAATTGGTTGTGAATTCTCTGTTGTCGCCAATAAAATCGTGTCCAACATTCCATAATATTGTCTGCGAAAAGCAATAGTTGGCAAGTAAAATGTTACATATAAAAAATAGTATTGTGAAAGACTTTTTCATTTTCGAATGAAGATAAAAATCGGTATTTATATTGGCAAAGGTAGTGAAAATCTCTTATTCTTGTGAATAGAGGACCGCTTGAATTATAATTTTAGGCTAATAAATATGTAGGCTTGGCTTAAATAGAATAAAATATAAAATTTTAAAGTGTTGAAAAACAGTGGTTTGAAGTAGCTTAAAAAGATTTTGTAGAAAAAAACTATTGAAAGTGTTTGTGTGAATGAAAAAAAGTGTACATTTGCACATCGAAAATCTGGTGCGGTAGTTCAGCTGGTTAGAATATCGGCCTGTCACGCCGAGGGTCGCGGGTTCGAGTCCCGTCCGCACCGCAAGAAGCCTAACGAAAGTTGGGCTTTTTTGTTTTATAATTGTTTCAAAAAATGAAAGACACACAATATACATTGATTTCCCAGGTATTATTTGTCGTTTTGGCTATTGCATCTATTTTTGTATCTCCAGCAATTGCTTTGTTTTTTGGTATTTTATTAGCGTTGACATTGGGTAATCCGTATCCAATATTTTCCAAAAAAGTATCAAAAATATTGTTACAGGTTGCTGTTGTTGGTTTGGGATTTAATATGAATCTCTATGAATCGCTTGCGGCTGGTAAGGAAGGAATGATTTTTACTATCGTTTCCGTTATTGGTGTTATGCTTTTGGGAGTAGCTTTGGGAAAACTTATGAATGTTCATCCTAAAAATGCGTATTTGATTTCGGCAGGAACTGCAATTTGTGGTGGTAGTGCGATTGCCGCAGTTGCACCTGTTATTGATGCAGACGAACATGATACATCAATTGCATTAGCAACGATTTTTGTGCTTAATGCGGTGGCTTTGTTCATTTTTCCAGAAATCGGGCATTTGTTAAATATGAATGAACAACAATTTGGAACTTGGGCTGCGATAGCTATTCACGACACGAGTTCTGTTGTTGGTGCAGGTGCGGCTTTTGGAGATGAAGCTTTGAAGGTGGCTACCACAATAAAATTGACTCGAGCTTTATGGATAATTCCATTAGCACTTGTTTCTACTGTGATATTCCATGCGAAAGGTAAAAAAGTTAGCATTCCATGGTTCATATTATTGTTTGTGCTTGCAATGGTGGCAAATACCTATTTACCTTTGCCTGAAGCATTAACTTCGGCTGTTGTTGGCATTTCGAAACGAATTTTAGGACTTACATTGTTCTTAATTGGTGGTGGTCTTTCTATAGCAACAATAAAAACTGTTGGTGCAAAACCATTGGTTTTAGGTGTGATTTTATGGTTTGTTATTTCAATAAGTACTGTTGTTGTTATTTATTATTGTGTGTAAATTATTGATATTGAATAAAATATTTTTTGGCACGAGATTTGCTTTACAATTGATAAAACGAATTTAATGATTTTAATATTTAGGAGGATAGAGTTATGAAACGAGTATTTTCAGTATTAGCAATTATATTCTGTACAGTACAGATGTTTGCTTCGGAATTAGTTATTAGAGGTGAAGTTGATGTTCCATTCTCAGTATACATTAATGGCGAAAAATATTACTCTTACTACAGTCAAGTAACTGTATCAAATTTGATTCGTGGTACTTATAGAGTAGAAATTTACACAGAGAGTGCTCGTCAAGAATTGTTGTACGATTGCCGTATTGATGTTCCAAGAAACTCTCGAGTTGTTGCAACTTTCACAGGTGATAATCATATATATGTTTCTTCAAACAAATATACGAAACCAGTAACAATTGTAACTGTGGCATATCCACATAGAGTAGAACATCACACTCATGTTGTTCATTCAGAACCAGTACGTGTGGCTCCAAAAGGACATGCAAAGCCTGCTCCTGTAAAACCAGCTACATCGTCTAATAATAAAAGTGGTGTTCACGGAGAAGTAAGAAATACTAACTCAACAAGATCATCAAAACCAGCTAGTACTACTACATCTACTCCAAAAACAAGCACAGAAAAGAGTGCAAGTACAAGAACATCTTCTACAAATCAAGTGAAGAGTTCAACAAATAGTAGTTCTTCTTCAAGTACAACAAGATCAAGTTCTACTCGTACAAGTAGTTCTTCTGATAGTAATACGAGCACAAGATCTCAAAGCACAAGACAATAAGCAAGCTATTGCTTACATAAAAAAAGGTTACCAGTTTTGGTAACCTTTTTTTCGTTTTATCGTGAAAACTATTATAAATCTTTTTCTGGAATTCCGAACGTTGTGGTATTCATATCACCAGTTTCGATGCCAAGGTTTAACCACTTCATGCGTTGTTTAGATGTTCCGTGTGTGAAACTTTCAGGTTGGCTGTAGCCTCTTGCTTTTTCTTGTAGATAATTGTCTCCAATTTTTTGTGCGCAATCAATAGCTTCTTCTACATCACCTTTTTCAAGTGATTGATATTTTTGATTGTCGTAGTGTGCCCAAACACCAGCGTAGTAGTCGGCAAGTAATTCAAGGCGTATGCTGATTTTGTTCGCGGCAGTTTTGTTTGTCTTGTTCATTTGGCTATGTGCTTCGTTAAGCGTTCCCAATAAATTTTCTACATGGTGGCCAACTTCGTGGGCAATAACGTATGCGTATGCAAAATCGCCATCTGCACCAAGTTGCTTTTTCATTTGTGTAAAGAACGAAAGGTCTATGTATAGTTTTTGGTCGCCAGAGCAATAGAATGGACCAACAGATGAACTTGCGTTTCCGCAGGCACTCGAAACTTGTCCTGTGAATAAAACTAATGTTGGCGGAGTGTATTTTTTACCCATTTTTCGGAAAACTTCAGACCAAACATCTTCGGTTCCTGCAAGAATTTGTCTGGAGAATTTAGCAAGTTCTTCTTCTTCTTTGGTGAATTTTGTATTATTTTCTTGACTTGCTCCTTGTAATGCTTCTACGCCACCGTTTTGAACTACATTAGTTACAACATCACCTAAATCGCCTCCAGAAAGGAAGGTCATAAGAGCAATGACAATAATTCCACCGATACCTAACCCAGCTTTTGTACCACCGCTTATTCCGCGACGATCTTCTACATTTGTGCTTTCGCGTCTTCCTGTTAATCTCATAATAAATTGTTTTTTGCAAAAATAACGATTTACATAATATGCGTTTACTTTTTTGTTCGTTCATATTTGTATATTTTTGTAATACGAAACAAAGTGCATTATGACATTTGAAGAACTACAAATAGACGATAAGTTGTTGGAAGCAATTTCATATATGAGATTTGAAAAAGCGTCTCCTATTCAAGAACAGGCGATTCCCCTTGCGTTACAAGGTAATGATTTACTTGCTTGTGCACAGACGGGAACAGGAAAAACTGCGACATTTTTGATACCAATTTTACAGGATTTAGTGAAGAATGGTTCGCACGGATTTACTTCGTTGATAATTGTTCCAACGCGGGAATTGGCTATACAAATAGACCAGGAATTACAGGGATTTTCGTATTTTACTGATACTACAAGTAAGGCAGTTTATGGTGGTGACAAAGGTGCTGATTGGGATTCGCAAAAAAATGCCTTTACCGAAGGTACGAATGTCATCATTGCAACACCAGGACGACTTATGGCACATTTACGCTTAGGATATGTTTCGATGAAGAATTTGCGTCACCTTGTTTTAGATGAGGCTGATAGAATGCTTGATATGGGATTTATAGACGATATTCGTCAGATTTTGTCGTATGTTCCGCAAAAACGACAGACTATGTTGTTTAGTGCGACAATGGCTCCCGAAATTCAAAAGTTGGCACAAACGATTTTGCATGAGCCCAAAATTGTTTCCATTGCGATTGCCAAACCTGCGGAGGGAGTAAAACAGTCTGCCTATATGGCGTACCCTCATCAAAAAGTTGATTTGATTACTCATATTTTAGAGCAAAATCCTGATTATGATAGTATTATCATTTTTACATCAACAAAGAAAAATATACATTCAATTGTTTCTGCAATAAAGAAGAAAATACGCAATGTTACAATAGATGGCATATCTTCAGATTTTGAACAGGCTGAACGAGAAGAAGTGTTGTTGCGTTTCCGTGCAAAACAAACACGAATATTAGTTGCTACCGATGTGTTGAGTCGCGGAATTGATATTAAGGGCATTAATTTGGTGATTAATTTTGATGTTCCGCGTGATGCAGCCGATTATGTACACCGTGTGGGAAGAACAGCTCGTGCTGATGCAAAAGGAGAGGCCATTACGTTTATTAGCGATGTGGATGTTCCAAAATTCCACAAAATAGAGCATTTAATAGAGCGTTCTATTGATAAAATTCCGTTGCCACAAGAGTTGGGTGAAGCTCCGGAATGGAAAGAATATCAGCCAAAACCGAAGCGACATTTCAATCATAGTCATCATGCAAATAAAAATAATGGTGGTAAAAAACGCTTCTTTTATAAGAAAAAGAATAACGAAGGGAAAACACCATCAGGAAAGACGGAATAAATCCTTTTTAACTATAATAAAGGTTTGTTAGTATATATTTTTGCTACTTTAGTCATAATGTAAATCTTAAAACGTGTATTTTTTTTATTTTTGTAGAAAATAGTGGAATGAAAAATCTTATTACAAAATGCTTTGATGCGGTTTTAAAGGGATTAATATTCTGTTTGGTGCATTTATTTTTTCGTCCGAAGTTGGAATATGTTAATAAGGAAAGTAAGGGTAAGTTACTATCGGAACCTTGTATTATTGTAAGTAACCATATTTGGCATTTGGACGGGATGGTTATAGGTTCTAAATTCTTTTCAAAGAAAATCTGTCACATGGCAGCAAAAGATAGATTTGCCGATCCAAAACAAGCTTTTTTCTTCCGTCACATGAATTGTATTCCTATTGACCGTCAGCAACTTGATACAAGTTGGATTTATCAGGCAATAGATAAATTAAAAAATCAAAAAGAACATATTGCGATTTATCCGGAAGGTCGCCACGGACATAATGGGGAAATTCTTCCTTTCCATTCTGGTATTACCACAATTGCAGCATTGGCACAAGTTCCGTTGGTTATGATTTATATTGATGGACCATATCATTGGTTTTTGGGTAAACGAATTCGATTGCTTGTGAGTGATCAGTTTGTGCTTGATGCTCCAACAAGTGGTATGAATGCAGATTATATAGCAGAGCAAACGGAAAAACTCCATACGAAAATGCTTGAAATGCAGGCAAAAATGTGGGAAAAATATCCAGAAAGACGAAAAGTAAATAATTAAAGTAGAGGTGCTCATACGCCTCGTAAAACAGATATAATTAAAATATAGATAACATGGGAAATTATTTTTATGATTTGATTCCTGCTGATGAATTAGCACAATTAAAGTACATTTCAACAATTCCAGAATTTGTAACTTGGATAGAAGAAAAATGGGCAGACAGACCTGCTGTTTCCGATACTGTAGTTACATACACATACGCACAAATGTGTGAACGAATAGCTCGTCGTCGTGCGTATTTGAATGGTTTAGGTCTTCAAAAAGGTGATAAGGTCGCTATTTTGGAAAAAACATCTATTGATGCAGTAGAAATGTTTTTGGCTGTAACTTCTGCAGGATATGTAGCAATCAACCTTCCAGCTCAATTGCCACAACAGGCTATTGTTGGCTGTTGTATGAAGTTTGGCGTGAAAGTTCTTGCTGTTCGCGATGAAATGAAAGCATTGGCTGAAGGTGTGACTTGTCAAGTGATTTCTTCTACAAGTATGGCTGAAGAAAAAGCACCAGTTGTTGCAGTAGACAAGAACGATGTTGCAGCTATATTCTTTACTGGTGGAACAACAGGTGCTCCTAAAGGTGCATTGTTGCCACATAGAGCAATTATGCGTGGTAGTTTCAATGCATGTTTTGCTTCTGGTAGTCAATTATGTGGACACCGTCAAATTTGTTTCTTGCCATTGAGCCATGTGTTTGGTTTGATTTATAGCACTATGGGTGCATTTTATACAGGTGCGCTTTGGTTCTCTGCCGAAGATATGAAACAAACTATTGGTAAACTTCCAATGATAAAACCAACAAAGTTGGTTCTTGTTCCTGGCTTGTGCGAAATCTTGTTAGGTCTTGTGAAAATGTATGGTCCACAATTCTTAGGCGGAGATTTGAAACTTGTGATTTCTGGTGCGGCAAATGTGCCACCAAAATTGGTTAAGGAATTTGATGAAATTGGTATCAAATTGTTGTTTGGTTATGGTATGACCGAAGGTGCAAACTTGACTTCTGGTAATGCGGATGTACATGAAAGACCAACATCTGTTGGTAAAGTTTATCCTGAACAAGAAGTTAAGATTGTTGACGGCGAATTGTGGTATAGAGGTGATAATGTGTTCCTTGGTTACTATGGAAATCCAGAGGAAACAGCAAAAACATTGACTGAAGATGGTTGGTTAAAAACAGGGGACTTGGCAAGAATAGATGAAGATGGATTCATTTATATTGTTGGTCGAATCAAAAATATCATTGTTCTTGCAAATGGCGAAAATGTAAGCCCAGAAAGTATTGAAGAACCATTTAACTTGGCCCCAGAAGTACGCGATTGTCTTGTTAAGGAAGATAATAAAGATGGTAGTCAAGTAATTGCGATAGAAATTTTACCTCGTATGGAAATGTTCGAAGGTAAGAAAATGGAAGAAATCGAAGCTTTCTTCAAAAATATGGTAAATGAAGTAAATGCAACACTTCCAACTACACATAGAATTACAAAAGTAACTGTTCGTACAGAAGATTTCAAGAGAACAGGTGCGTTAAAAGTAGATAGAAAAAATTCGTAATGTATAATATGGCAAGTCAATATGACTTGCCTTTTTTTGATGATAAATATGATTTTAGAACGATTAAAAAAGATTTTTGCAGAAACAATGCCGAATGTTGATTCTGCAAATATTACAGAAGAAACTCAATTACAACAAGATCTTGGAATTAATTCTTTATCAATGCTTTTGCTTGCATTGGCAATAGAAAAAGAATTTAATTTCCGTTTCGAAACAGTGCAACCATTCAAAACTGTAGGAGAAGTTGTTGAATATATAAAGAATAAGACAGAGTAGTTGTTTTAGCTTGGTGAAAATCTCACCTTGTAAATTACTCCTGAATTATTACCTTTGCACAAATTTTTACCGAAATGACTATAGATAATCGTATAGAACAAGCATTGATACAAGCTGTGTCTGAATTGTATGGAGTCACAGTTGATTCTAAGAGTATTCAAATTCAAGAAACAAAGAAAGAAATTGCTGGCGATAAGACCGTTGTGATTTTCCCTTTGCTTCGTGTTTCAAAAAAGTCGCCAGAAGCGACAGCAGAAGAACTTGGACAATATTTGGTGTCTCATGTCGATGCAATTGAATCATATTCTGTTATTAAAGGCTTTTTAAATCTAACGATATCGGTACAATATTGGTTGTCGTTATTGGAAACTGCATTGCAGCAAGGCGACCAATATGGTAAGAAACCTATTGATGAAAATTCTCCTGTTGTTATGGTTGAATTTTCATCTCCAAACACGAATAAACCATTGCATTTAGGTCATGTTCGTAACAATTTGCTTGGATACTCAATCTCACAAATTTTAGCGGCTAATGGTAACAAAGTTGTTAAAGCAAATTTGGTGAATGATAGAGGTATTCATATTTGTAAGTCAATGATTGCGTGGAAGTTATTCGGTAATGGGGAAACTCCACAATCGTCAGGAATGAAGGGTGATCATTTAGTTGGTAAATATTATGTAGAATTTGACAAAGCATACAAAAAAGAAGTTGCCGATTTAATGGCTCAAGGAAAGAGTGAAGATGAAGCAAAAGCGGAATCTCCAATTCTCTTACAAGCAAGAGAAATGCTTGTAAAATGGGAGCAAGGTGACGAAGAAGTTATTGCTTTGTGGAAGATGATGAATGGTTGGGTGTACGAAGGTTTTGATGCTACATATAAGCGAATGGGCGTATCTTTCGACCATGTGTACTATGAATCACAAACATATTTGTTAGGTAAAAAAGTAGTTCAAGACGGCTTGCAACGCGGTGTTTTGTTCCAAAAAGAAGACAATTCTGTGTGGGCAGATTTAACTGGCGATGGATTGGATCAAAAGCTATTACTTCGTCCAGATGGAACTTCCGTATATATGACTCAAGATATTGGTACTGCTATTGAGCGTTTTCGTGAATATGGCGATATGGGAGAGTTAATCTATGTTGTTGGTAATGAGCAAAATTATCACTTCCAAGTATTGCGTTTGATATTGCAGAAATTAGGTTATGCTTGGTCAGAAAAGATTTATCACATGTCGTATGGTATGGTTGAATTGCCTGACGGAAAAATGAAATCACGCGAAGGTACCGTTGTCGATGCCGACGACTTGATGGAAGATATGGTGAAAGAAGCAGCTGCAATTTCTAATGAATTAGGTAAACTTAACGGTTTGTCTGCTGAAGAAGCTGCTGATGTTCACGAAATTATTGCACAAGGAGCTTTGAAATACTTCATATTGAAAGTGGAACCTCGTAAAACAATGTTGTTCAATCCAAAAGAATCAATTGATTTTAATGGAAATACAGGACCATTCATTCAATATACACACGCACGTATTTGCTCTGTATTGCGTAAAGCAGCAGAACAGGGCATTTCGGTTGATACAACATTCTCTGTTTCAGAATGTAACGATAAAGAAAAAGAATTGATTAAGATGATAGCTCGCTATGGTTCTATTATTGAACTTGCGGCAAAAGACCATGCACCTTCTTGTATTGCAAACTATGTATATGATTTGGTGAAAGTTTACAACCAATTCTACCACGATTATTCTATTCTAAACGAAGAAAATGCAGGAGTAAAATCTTTCCGTTTGGCTTTGTCGAAGGAAATAGCAACGATAATTTCTTCCGGTATGGGATTGTTGGGTATTCGTGTTCCTGAACGAATGTAGTTTGTGATTTTATACGAAATACTATGTCATTTTATTCGTCTGTAGTTAGCAAAGTATTGTTTCTTTTCGATCCAGAAAAGATTCATACTTTCACCATCAAGTGGTTGTCGTTTTTACAAAAAGTTCCAGGTGTTCAGGCATATATGCGTTGGCATTTTGGAATAAAACCAGATTCATCGTTGGAACGAGAAGTGTTTGGAATTAAGTTTCCCCATCCTGTAGGTCTTGCTGCTGGATTAGATAAAAATGCTGCTGCATTCGAAATGTTGGGGGCGATGGGATTTGCATTTGTTGAGGTTGGTACGGTGACGCCTCGGCCACAATCGGGAAACCCAAAACCACGATTGTTCCGCTTAAAAGAAGACAAAGCCATTATTAATAGAATGGGCTTTAATAACTATGGAGTAGAGGCAATGGTAAAGAAATTGCAAAAACGCCATACCAAAGTTATTGTAGGTGGAAATATCGGTAAAAATGAGGTTACCCCGAACGAAAATGCAGTACAGGATTATGTAGATTGTTTCAATGCTTTATATCCGTATGTTGATTATTTTGTAATCAATGTAAGTTGTCCTAATCAAGTGAATTTAAGAGAATTGCAAGAAAAAGGACCTTTGATGGCAATTGTACAGGCGTTGGTTGATGCCGAAATAAAATTAACAGGAAAAAAAGCAAAACCAATTCTGTTGAAAATCTCTCCAGATTTGACTAATAGCCAATTGGACGACATTATTGATATTGTAAACGAAACAGGTATAGCTGGTGTTGTTGCAACAAATACAACCACAACTCGCGACAATTTGCCTTCGTATTCAAAAGAATACATTGAATCAATAGGCAAGGGAGGATTGAGTGGTGCTCCAGAAACGAAACGCTCTACAGAAGTTATTCGATATGTACATGAAAAATCAAATGGTGCATTTCCGATTATTGGCGTAGGTGGAATTATAACACCAGAAGATGCATACGAAAAACTGCAAGCCGGTGCAAGTTTGGTGCAAATTTATTCTGGATTTATTTTCGAAGGTCCTTCGTTAATAAAGAAGATTTGCAAATACATTGTAGAAAAGAATAAATAATCGTAGGGGAGGGACCGCGTATGCCCTTTGTTGAGGCATATAGTCATACGCCTCAACTTGTATGAACGTAAACGAAATCATTTATCATTCAATTTTATTTTTCCATTTTTTCCAATATTCTGCAAGATTCCCATTTGTTGGATAGCTATATGGTTTAGCTTAATAAGGCGTTCGCTTTGCGACACACCTTCGCTTATAAATATGGAATTGAGGTTTTCCATATTCGAAAGGCAGATGAGTTGGTTTATTGTAGCATAATCACGCATATTTCCAGTAAGGTTTGGATTTTCCCCACGCCAATCTTGTGCAGTCATACCGAATAAAGCCATATTAAGCACATCGGCTTCCGAGGCGTAGATTTTGTTTATTTGCTCTTTGGTAAGTTTTTGGGGAATGAGGTTTTGTTTTATTGCATCGGTATGTATGTGGTAGTTTATTTTTGCAAGTTCCCTTTTAACAGACCAACCAAGATGTTTTTGTTCTTCGTTTTTTAGGCGTTGGTATTCTTTTATAAGTAACAATTGGAATCTTGGACTTATCCACATTCCAAAATGATATGCAATATCTTTATGAGCGTATGTCCCCCCATATCTTCCTGTCTTTGCAATTATGCCAATTGCATTTGTTTTTTCAATCCATTGTTTGGTAGATAAAACAAAGTTATTGCTACCAGCATTGTTTTTAATTATACCGAATTCGGTATAATTAAATTTTGTATTGTAAAGCGTCTCCCATTCTCCAATATATTCAATGGTGCTTTTAAGGCTTAGCCACTTAAATATTATGTGTTCTTGCATTTGACTTCGTGCCATATCTGTTAACGAAATGTAATCGTTGTCGTTAACGGATACAATGGTGATTTCTGAATCTTGTACAGTAATTTTAGCCATATTGTTCTGTGTTGTGTTTGGCAAATGTAAAATGTATTTATGTTCTTTACAAATAATTGAAAATGAGAATGTTGAATTTATTAATTTGTGATTATTGATTGTTATATTTGTTTATTGTTATTTATGAAAAAATGTTGAGGCATATAGTCATACGCCTCAACTTGTATGAACGTAAACGGCAATAAATCATTTATCATTAAACATTAAAAAATTTCTTTTTTCAAAAAAAATAATCAGATTGCATTGTAGTTTCCATAAAAAGCGTACATTTGCAACGCAATCGCGAGAATAGCTCAGTTGGTAGAGCACGACCTTGCCAAGGTCGGGGTCGCGGGTTCGAGTCCCGTTTCTCGCTCAAAGGATTCGCCTGGATGGTGGAATTGGTAGACACGCAGGACTTAAAATCCTGTGGACATTGCGTCCGTGCGGGTTCAATTCCCGCTCTAGGTACTAATCTTTTAAAGGACTCTTTTATGAGTCCTTTTTTTATGCCCATACTTGTTGTTGATAAGTTTGTTGTATTTATCTTGCGAGAATGCAATTGAATGATGAATGCAACCCTGAGATTTTATATTTTTGCTCTATAAATAGTTGGTATGAAAAAAATAGTTCTTTTGTCGCTACTCGCGCTATTCGGTTTATTTAGTTGTTCAGGACCGGATTTGTTAGAAGTTCAGAATGGTGTTCAATTTAAGACAGATTCTTGTCTTGTAAAAGTTCAATTCTATAAGGATAACCTTGTGCGGGTGCAAAAGTGTCCGTTGAATGGCACAATGGAAAAGAACAGTTTGATGGTTGTTGTTGATTCGTTGGATTCTATTTCTTATAAGGTTTCGTCAACTCGAAAGATGGTGGTATTGGAATCAACAGAGTTATGTGTGGAAATCTGTACAAAAACAGGTGCGATTACCTATAAGGTTGATGGAAGAGAAGTTGTTGCAGAAAAAGGCTTCTCGGATTTTAAACACTATGATAACGAAAAGAATGGTGAACATTCATATAGTGTAGGACAAACATTCGTATTGGCAGAAGATGAAGCCATCTATGGATTAGGGCAAAACCAAAGCGGCATAATGAATTACCGTGGTCATTCCGAAAAACTGGTGCAAACAAATACAGATGCGGTTATTCCATTTATGTGGTCAACGGCTGGATTTGGTATTCTTTGGGATAATTATTCAAAAACAACATATAATGACGATGCAAATGGTTGCACATTATGGTCGGAAGTTGCTGACAACCTAGATTATTATGTAGTAGTCAATCAAGATGCCGACAAGATTATTTCAGGTTACCGCTATTTGACAGGAAAGGCGCCAATGTTTGGTAAATGGGCGTATGGTTATTGGCAGTCGAAAGAACATTATCATACTCAGGCAGAATATGTTGCGATTGCAAAAAAATATCGACAGTTAGGATATCCTATCGATGTTTTGATTCAAGACTGGAACTGGTGGGGAGAATTACACGATTGGGGAGGAATGTATTTTGACAAACAACGCTACCCAGATCCGCAAGCAATGATAGATGAAGTAAAAGCATTGAATTTCCATACAATGATTTCATGTTGGCCTTGTGTTGGCCCGAATGCGCCTATGTATAAGGATTTTCAGTCAAAAGGATATTTGTTTAACAAAAAAGGTTGGGGTGATTTTAAATATTATGATCCATTTAATCCAGAAGCGACAAAATTGTACTATGAATATTTGAAAAATGGTGTTGCTTGTTTTGGTTGGGATGGCTATTGGTTTGATTCAACTGAACCAGATATTACCAATGCTTTAACCAAGGAATCCACAGAATATGATTTGAAAACGACAGGCAAATGCTTTTTAGGTTCGTGGGATAGATATTTGAATGCGTTTTCACTTGTAGAGATGACTCAATTGCATGATTTAATGAAGGCAGATGCTTTGAAATCGGCACATCCACAACGTCAATATATTTTGACTCGTTCAACATACGCAGGCCAACAACGTGCGGGTGCTGTAACGTGGAGTGGCGACATTGGTGCTGCGTGGGATATTTATCAGAATCAAATTACAGCAGGTTTGAACCATTGTGCCGCAGGTGTTCCATATTGGACATTCGATGTAGGTGCTTTTGTGTTAAGTTCTTACGAAGGTGTTTTCAGTAATGAAAAAACAGATCCTGCATATCGTGAACTATATACCCGTATGTTTCAATTCTGTACGTTCTGTCCGATTTTCCGTTCTCACGGTTCGGAAACTCCACGTGAAATCTGGGCTTTTGGCGAATTTACGCCGACATTGGTGAAATTCGACCAACTACGTTATAGATTGTTGCCTTACATTTATTCGAATGCGTGGAAGGTTTACAATGAAGATTATACAATGATGCGTCCATTGGCAATGGATTCAAAGGATAAGAAAACATATAATATTGCCGATGAATATATGTTTGGTAAATCAATCCTTGTAGCACCTGTTACTGCTTATCAGAAATACAAAGCACCACAACGAAGTGTGGAAGTTCCTGCTTCGGTATTTACTACCAAAGATGGTAAGCCAGGTTTGCATGCTACATTCTATCGAGATAATGAATATAAATATCAAACACTTGATACTACAGTTGAGAAACTCGATATTTTCTGGTATTGTGAACGTCCAAGTTATGTAACGGATACCATGTTTGCCATTCGTTTTGAAGGAAAAATCACCGTTCCAGAAACAGGAACATATCGTTTTCATATTAAAAACTTTGATAAAAAACGAATGTTGATTGATGGTAAAGAAATTGCAATGATTGAAGGTGGAACAGAGAAATATTTTGAAGCAGTTACTTTAGAAGCAGGAAAAACGTACGATTTCTTGTTTGAAACAGAAAATTCGTCTTCGGGTGCAGCACGTTCGATTTTGTGCTGGAAAACTCCATCGATGCTGGCAGAAGATGCTGCTCCAATAAAGGCAGGAGAAGTGAAGACAACTCGTTCCGTTTATTTGCCAGGCGATTGCGATTGGGTAGATTTTTGGACTGGAAAAACATATACTGGTGGTCAAACAATAGAAGCCAATGCCGAAATACATACAATGCCATTGTTTGTGCGTGTTGGTTCAATTTTACCAATGGCAAAAGTGAAAAATTACGCTACGGAAACTCCTGATGAGGTTTTGGAAGTACGTATATATGTCGGTGCCGATGGTTCGTTCCAATTATATGAAGATGAAAACGACGGTTATGATTACGAAAAAGGAGTGTATGCAACAATTGATTTTGATTGGAACGATGCCGAAAAAATATTGACGATAAGCGATAGAAAAGGTTCTTTTCCAGGAATGTTGCAGAAGCGTATTTTTAATGTGGTACTAGTGTCGGAAACAACAGGATTAGGATTGCCAGAAAGCAGAGCGATTTCGAAGACTGTTCCGTATGATGGCAAAAAACAACAAATTCAGTTGTAAGATTAGGTAGGATTTCTATATGGAGAGCCGTTCGTCCGAACGGCTCTTTTTTTATATGCCATACATATTGTGTAATAGCAATAATCCAGTGTTTGTTTTGAAAATGTTTTGTTTTACAGATATGGCAGTTTTAGTAGAAAGATTATCTTCAAGAATATTTACAAGAAAATCTGCTTCTACGAGAATTTGATAGTCAATACCATCTATGTTTGTGTAAGTGTGGTGATGTCCTATCAAATAACATATTCTGTCGATTTGATTTTGGTTGTAGGAAAGTTTTTGTAATAGAACTTTCGCTTCTTGTGGCCCTAATTCTTCCTGATGTTTCCCGTTGCTGTTGCCATATTTTGCTTCGGCAGGATGTATTCCAATATCGTGAAGAATGGCAGCGGATTCCAGTATAAATAGAGTTTCGTCTGGAAGTGATTCGTTTTTTCCTATAGTAGCGGCAAAGTTGTGTACTTTAATAAAATGTTGGATACGTTTTGCATCGGGAGCATCGTATTCAATCATTGCAAGCATAAGTTGCGTGATAGTAGATTCGTACATAGTAGTAATGTTTAGAAACAAGAAAGGGCTGCCTATTGGCAACCCTTCTGCGGAAAGTGGGGGATTCGAACCCCCGGAACGGTAACCCGTTCGACAGTTTAGCAAACTGTTGGTTTCAGCCACTCACCCAACTTTCCTTGACCGAGCTTTTGAAAAAGCATTGCAAAAATATAAACTTTTTTGTGAAAACAATACGGAAAAAGAGAAAATCAGTAAAAATAATTTGAAAAAAAAAGGTGTGACGTTAGGTAAAACAAAGAAAATGATTACTTTTGCCACCGAAAAATTATTTATAAACAATTAAACAAAATTAGCTGTTATGGTAAATCAGTATGAAACCGTTTTCATTTTAACTCCCGTTTTGTCTGACGCACAGGCAGAGGAATCGGTTAAGAAGTTCGAACAGCTTATAAAGGGAATGGGCGCTGAAATCGTTCACTCTGAAAACTGGGGCTTTAAGCACCTTGCTTACCCAATTCAGAAAAAGACTTCAGGTTTTTACTACCTTTATGAGTTCAAAGCAGATAGCGAATCTGTAGAAAAGTTATCAATTGCTTTCAAACGTGACGAAAGAGTGTTGCGTAGTCTTATTGTAAAGATGAACAAACACGCAATCGCTTACGCTGAAAAGAAAAGAAACAAAGTTCAAGAATCTTCTAAAAACGAATAGTTATGGCACAAGCACAATCAGAAATCAGATACTTGACTCCTCCATCAGTAGAAGTTAAAAAGAAAAAATATTGTCGATTCAGAAAACTTGGAATCAAATATATCGATTACAAAGATCCTGAATTCTTGAAAAAATTCTTGAACGAACAAGGAAAAATCCTTCCTCGTCGTATTACTGGAACTTCAATTAAATATCAAAAGAAAGTTGCAGTAGCAATTAAGCGTGCTCGTCACCTTGCCTTATTACCTTATGTAACAGACTTGTTAAAATAGTAGCGAACATGGAAATTATTTTGATAAAAGACGTCCCAAATCTAGGACTTAAAAACGAAGTAGTAACAGTTAAGAACGGTTACGGAGAAAATTATCTTATTCCTCAAGGTTTTGCTATTATCGCAACTGCATCTGCAAAGAAACAGCACGAAGAAACAATGAAACAACGTGCTCACAAGGAAGAAAAAATCAAGAATGAAGCTATTGAAATGGCTGCTAAACTTGAAAATGTAACTCTTTCTATTGCAACAAAAGCAAGTGCAACAGGTAAAATCTTTGGTTCAGTTAACACTATCCAAATTGCAGAATCTCTTGCTAAGGCTGGATACGAAATTGACCGTCATAAGATTACATTGAAAGAAAATTCAATTAAAGAATTAGGTTCTTACTCTTGCAAAATTACACTTTACAAAGGCGTTGTAGTTAACGTTCCTTTCGAAGTTGTAGCAGAATAAGACAACAATGACTAAAGACCTCGTTTTGTAAACGGGGTCTTTTTTCTTTGCCTCATTGTGTAATGGTAGCACAGCAGACTCTGGATCTGTTAGTTGGAGTTCGAATCTCTATGGGGCAACTTGATTAAGCTTGTAAGTGTTTTGATTATCAAAAATTTACAAGCTTTTTTTCTGCACCTCCGGAAACTTTACGAAATTTTTGTGGTTTTGCGGGCGTTGTATATATTTTTTGCATAATTACCGCTGTACTTTAAACGCGGCCGTTAATTGACTAAGATTTTTGTATTCCGTATGGGTTCTGATATATCTGTATAAACCAGAAATATCGGTGAAACCAAATTTTTCAGCAATTATTTTGTTATTGTTTTGAGGGATTAATGCTTCGCCTATTATTTGAGAAATGGTTTGTTCTGCAATAAGTTTCGATGGTGTTTTGTCCATTAAAGAACACGTTGCCTTTGATAATTTTGAAACAGAAATCCCCAATTTTTGAGCATAGAAATCCACCTTGCGTTCGGTTTTGCAGTGTTTTTGTACAAGGATAACAAAGTCACTAACAATATCTGCCTCTAGGGAACTTGCGTTTCCTTCGATATTAAAACCGTTTTCTAAAACAATGTTTAATCCTACACTGTGAATACACATTGATTGGTAATATTTTTCTAGTTTTATTTTGTTACCATCGTTTGTGTGCTTTAGGCGTTCATTAGATTTCCTTATTTCTCCCGCCAAATGAGTTATTACTCGATGACATTCCTCTGTAAGATGGTAGCAGTTGTTTTTAAAAGCTTTCAGATTGTTAAGAATATCTATAATAGGTGCAAGTAACTGTTTGTGATATTCGTCGTTAATATTTTTATATATGATTTCTACTCTGCAATCTGGCGAACTCGAAATTATCTTATACGAAGCTTGTGGCATCAGTATTATTCCCATATTGGGTGTGATAGTCACAAATTTTTGATTCTGATACACAGAAAATATACCGCACTCGCATAATAAAAAAATGAAATGACTGCTGTTTGTTAAATCTAATTTATAGAGGTCATCTATTGTGTATCCTATAGCTTAGAATTTTTATCAAAAGTAAAATAAAGGTTGATTTTTTTTAACTGTAATGATCTGTAGAATAACTAAAATGCACAATGTTTTAGTGAAATTTGCCAATGAAAAATTAGTTTTTTTGTAATATATTTGTTTTTCGAAAATTTAAAATGATACTTTATGAAAAAATTTTTACTATGTATTGTCACAAGTGTAATGGCAATGGGTGCTGTGGCACAACAATGGAGTGGAAGTTCAACAACTTCGGGAACAATCAATAGAACAGGAACAGTACAATTATTGCCAGAAACCACTGGCGTTCCGTATTCTGAAGTATCTTCAAATCATTATAAGGTATTTCGTTATTACGGAACAGATTATACTTGGGAAAACGTAGAGGTTGCTTAGGATGGCATTCATTTTAGACGAAGCGTACCTGCACCTTCTAGTTCTGCAGATATAGGTCATGGAACGTTTTCATTCAACAACTGGTATTCAAATAGCAGTAAGATATTTAAACTTACTAGTGATGGAACTTTAACAACTAACGGCAAGATTGTATGTTCAGATTCTGTAAATGCAGCAAACATAAAGGTTACAGGTTCAATATCGGCGAGTAGTGCCAATTTTGAGACTAAACTAACCACCCCAGCATTAACAATAAACGGCACATCAAATCCCACAAATTTCAAATTTGGAGTAGTTGGGAAATCGTATTTTTCTGATTTCGTTGGTATCGGGACATCAAACTTAACTTCTACTTCTAATTTTAAACTAGCAGTTAAAGGTGGCATTTTATGCGAAGAAGTTAAGGTTATTGCAAATGTGCCGTCAGCGGATTATGTGTTTGAAAAGGATTACAAACTTCATAGTATAGAAGAAGTTGCAGAATATGTAAAAGAGAACAAACACCTTCCTGATGTGCCATCGGCAAAAGATTTCAAAGAAAATGGCTATAAGATAGGTGATATGGACAATTTGCTTTTACAAAAAATAGAAGAGTTGACTCTATACATAATAGAGCAACAAAAGCAAATCAAAGAATTACAATCACGCTTGTCTGAATAAAAACAAGAACAACTATGAAGAAAATATTTCTTAGTTTGCTGTTCTCGGTCTTGGGGTTCGTCTGTTTTTCTCAAGAGGTTGATGAAAAAGTTTCTCGGATAATAGCTGAGAATTTTTTCCTTGAAAATTACGGATTTAAAAAGAATGTAACAGAAACATTGGTAAAGGAATATAAAGGTCATCCGAGCCTTTATATAAACAATATGCAGGATGGCGGTTGGGTAATAGTTCCTGCCAATAGGAATTTAAATCCTGTGGTAGCATATTCCGACGAAGGAGCTATTGCTTTAAATGAAGGTCCCGATGTTTTTTGGGATTGGATGGAGCAATATGAGTTCATTGTTGATATAGCCGTAGAAGAGAATTGGCATAAGGAGGACCGACACAAAAAATGGGACAAACTGCTTTCTGAAGACTCCAAAATGCAATTAAAGACATATGTTGAAGAAACTTATTTGGTTTCCTCAAGATGGGGACAAAGCATGACTAATGATGGTCAATGCCCTGGATATAATAGTTTATCACCAAATTCTTTGTATTGTGGGTATGATAATTGTGACAAGTGTACAGCGGGATGTGCATCTGTTGCAATGGGACAATTAATAAATTATTGGGGGTTCTCTTATGGTGATTATGTAGATTTTGATTGGTGGAATATGGCAGATTCTTTACATACAAGTAGACCAAATTTTTCTATAGAACAAATATCTATATCATATATGTTGAGAATGGTTGGTAATAAAAATAACACCAATTACTGTTCTGGAGGTTGTGATTCTGGTACTTCAAGAACTGATATTGTAAATGGGTTATTACTAATTGGTTATAAAGATATGATTACTTATCAGAAAAAGTGGTTTACTTTATATAATACATGGGTGAATTACTTGAAAAATGAGATTGAGGCTGAACGTCCTGTAATATATGTGTATATTAGTCCACATGAAAAGGGACATGCTTTTATTTGCGATGGTTATAATTCGAGGAATGATAATTTTCATTTTAATTTGGGTTGGAATAATTGTTTGTTATGGTGTGATTTTGAGGACTTGTTTGAACCTAATAATGCTGGCTCTTACGATTTTCAAAATGGTGGAACGCACTATTGTATTGTAAATATTAGACCCGATGTTATGAATGATCTATCCTTAACAAATGTAACTATTTCTTATATAGAAGGGATGAGTCAAAATAAAACTTATCAATCAAAAGGTTCTATTTCTGTAGCAGGGAATAATACAACATTTGTTGTTCAAGATAATTCAAGTTGTCGTTTTATCGCAAAAGACAGTGTTGTCTTAAAACCGGGATTTCATGCCAATGCAGGAACATCATTGTTATGTAAAATATTTAAAAGACCAACTTTAAAATCGTATATAGAAGATAACTATCAAAACTCATTTGTATCTATAGACGAAGAATATCCGATAGTTGTAGATAAAATTTTGATATACCCTAACCCTGTAAAGGATAATGTTACAATTCAATTCTGTGAATCAGATATATGTGATTATCAAATAACGATTTTTAATGTAATGGGAAAGGAAATAGAAAAATTTGCAACAGAAAAAAATAAGATAGTTATAAATACTATCAAATATCCTTCAGGAATATATTTTGTAGATATAAAAACTAACGGAAAAATTTATTCTAAATCATTTATAAAACAGTAAAATTTATGAAAACAAAAGTTATTTTGATGCTATATGTATCTTTGTTGTTGTCAATTGTGTTTACGGCCTGTACAAAAGAATATCCGGAAGGGCTTATAGAAGGAATATCGTCAGATAAATATGTAATTCTTCCCAAAGCAGACTATCGTGAATATGTACAAGTAGGTCAGAAAAAGGGGAAAGTTAGCATTTATCCAAGTCGTGGTGATGCTGGTAATTATTGGCAACAATTGGAGAAAGGATATTATTATGCTCCGTGGTTATTTGTACATGGTATGTTTTTAGATACAAAATTCTCGGAATATGATGAAATTTGGAATCTTTATTTTACCGATGAATATAAAAATAAAGACATTCTAGACACTCTTAACTCAAGAATACTTGAAAAAGATCCATATTTAGAAATATATAAATTACTTGATGTTAGTGATTTCATGGTGAAGACCTTAACTGGGAATATTATAAATGGAGAAGAACAATATCAAGTATCTCTTGATAAAGAGAAACTAAATAAAATGATAGAAACAGGTGAATTCTTTACTTACGAAGGAGTGAAAAGAATAAAATAGAAAATGTTTGTGTAATACCCGTATGCCTAACGGCATACACGCTTGGTAGAAACAAACGGTTTCCACCACCATACATTCCGTAGGAATGAACCAAAACGGTTCGTTTCTGCGGAATTTTTGCATGGTAATGTTGTAAGCAAATCTTTTTTGTAATGGCTTTCTGTCATTGGGTGATGGAGGTCATTCTATAGGGCAACCAAAAGGCATCAAATTGGATGCCTTTTTTTGTTTTGTTAGATTTCTGTCAATAAAAACCTACTTGAAAGTTTTTATGCTTTATAGTATTTATTCCTTATTTTTTTATATTTGAAACAAATTTGAAAAGGACGATGGTAAAAAAACTTCAAATAATTTTATGTCTGCTAACAATTTCATTCTCAGTATTTTCGCAGACTCAAGATGATAAAACTCAATCAGTTCGATTGGATGCTGAATATTACTTTTTTAATGCAGATTACGAGCACGCATTAAAATTGTTTAAGGATTTATTGAAAGACGATCCAGATAACTGTAACATTAATTACAAAATTGGTCTTTGTTATCAGCGTATGCCATTCGAGGCTGGTCGTTCTATTTCGTATTTGAAAAAAGCGGTAAAAGAGGTAACACCTGATTATATCGAAGGTTCTGCTTCGGAACGAAAAGCACCTATTTCTGCATGGTATGCTCTGGCTCGTGGGTATCATACAAACAAATTTTATGAAGAAGGTGTTGTTGCATATCAACAATATATTGATAGACTTTCACCGAACGAATTGCAATCTCGTAAGCGTGCTATGCGTGAGATGATTTCTTGTCGTACCGCTGCAGAAATCATAAAAAATCCACAACCAGTGGAAATTTTCAATATTGGTAATGTTTTGAATACGGAATTCAATGACTTTAATCCGTGTCCAACGGCCGATGGTAAGTTGTTGTTCTTTACTCGTTTGGAAAAGCAACAAGTTATTTATAAAGATGGTGGCGAAGGTGGAATAGAAAGTAGACTTCGTATTTACTGTTCTAAGTTTTTAGGTGGTGAACATTGGTCTGCACCAATAGATGTGTCTGATCAATTGGTGACTTTTGGACATTGTAGTGTATTGGCTGTCAATGATGAAGGTACATTTATGTTGTTGTGTAAGCATTCAAATATAGATGACTTGAATGACATAAAACAAGGTGGAACATTGTATTATAGTACACGTGCAAGTCGTAATTCTTCGTGGTCGTTAATGAAGAGATTTGGCAAAACAATTAACTTACCAGATGCGTTGATTTCTGCCGCTGCAATATCTGCTGATGGCAATACCTTATATGTTGCTTCTAATAAAGAAGGTGGTATGGGTGGATACGATTTGTGGAAGAGTGAATTGAAGAATGCAAAGAAATTTGAATGGTCTAAATTGCAAAATTTAGGTGCTACAATTAATACCGAATATGATGAATCTTGTCCGACAATTTTAGCCGATGGTAAAACATTGTATTTCACATCTATTGGTCACTACAATATGGGTGGTTTTGATGTATTTAAATCGGTAAATAGTGGTAATGATAATTGGTCAAAACCAGAAAACCTTGGTCACCCAATCAATACTCCAGACGACAATATGTTTTACAAACCAGCTTTAAATGGTGAAATCGGTTACTATTCTGTTGCATTTAACGAAGGGTATTTTACTTTTGGTGGTAGCGATATTTTCCAGGTTGAATATGTGAAAGAGGAAGTAACTATTCCTGCTACATTGCGTGGAACTGTTACATTTGAGGATAAGAATGCTGAAAGTTACAAGAAAACTCGTGTTCTTGTTCGCAAGGCAATCTCTAACGAAGTGTTGAAGGAAGTGCGTATAGACGAAGAAGGACATTATGAATGCACATTGAATGAAGGCCAATATGTAATCGAATACTCTGGTCCAAACTATTTGCATGTACAACGCAATGTTACAGTTGAAAAGTCAACAGAAAAGAAATATTTTGATTTTGATGTAACCCTTCAAACAGACGATTTATTTATCATAGAAGATTTATAATATGAATGTAAGAAAATTAACGCCAGAACAGGCTTTAGATAAGTTGATGTCGTACTGCTCGAAAATGGAGCGTAGTGAATTTGATGTACGCCAGAAACTATTTATGTGGGGAATCACAGGCGATGCAGCTCAAAAACTTATCAATAAGTTGAATGAGGATGGTTTTATGGATTCTCAACGATATATTTATTCCTACATTCGTGGTAAATTCTTCTACAAAAAATGGGGAAGAGTTAAAATTCGTTATAATTTGACTTTGCGCGGTTTTAAGGAATCGGTTATCAACGAAGCATTCGATGCTTTTTTCCCTACTGTTGATTATGAACAAATGATTTTTGATCAACTTCGTCGAAAAAATCAGTCTTTGGATATTGAAGACGAATATCAACGTAAGTCTAAATTGATTCAATTTGGACAATCCCGTGGATACGAAACAGAAATTTCTCTTGCTTGTGCCGATAGAATTGTTGAATCAAAGGATAACGAATAATGATTACAACAGATCAGGTAAAAGAATTAGTGAATCGCCAGCAGGCGTTAAGGAGGCATCTTTGACATCGATAATCGGTTAATTCGGTTGGAAGAAGAAGAGTTGAAGACTCATGATCCTAATTTTTGGGATGATCCTAAAAAAGCAGAACAACAATTAAAAAAGGTAACTTCAATAAAGAAGTGGACTGAGGCGTATGCCGAAGTTGAAAAAGATTCTGAAGATTTACAAGTACTTTGCGATTTCTATAAAGAAGGTGAGGCTTCTTTGGAAGATGTTGAGTTTCAGTACAATGAAACTTTGAAAAAAATAGAATCGTTGGAGTTCAAGAACATGCTTCAAAAGGAAGAAGATCAATTTGGGGCTATTCTAAAAATCAATCCTGGTGCAGGTGGTACCGAAAGTCATGATTGGGCGTCAATGTTGCTCCGTATGTACACTCGTTGGGGGGAAGAAAACGGTTACAAAGTAAATGTCATTGATATTCAGGATGGTGATATTGCAGGAATTAGCTCTGCAACAATAGAATTTGAAGGCGATTATGCGTATGGCTATTTAAAAGGAGAAAATGGCGTTCATAGACTTGTTCGTATTTCTCCGTTCGATGCTGGTGCACGCCGTCATACATCTTTTGCATCGGTTGATGTTGTACCAATGATTGACGATACAATCGAGATTGTTATCAATCCTGCAGATTTGGAATGGGATACTTATCGTTCGAGTGGTGCTGGTGGACAGAATGTCAACAAAGTTGAAACGGCAGTGCGTTTGCGACATAAACCAACGGGAATTGTGATTGAAAATATGGAAAGTCGTTCGCAACTTCAAAATAAAGAAAAGGCATTGACGTTGTTGAAATCGCAATTGTATCAGTTAGAACTTCGTAAACGCGAAGAAGAACAAGCTGCTCGTAATGGCGAAAAACTAAAAATAGAATGGGGATCACAAATCCGTAACTATGTGCTTCATCCATATAAATTGGTGAAGGATGTACGCACCAATTACGAAACCTCTAATACACAGGCAGTGTTAGATGGTGATTTGAATACATTTATCAAAGAATATTTGATGCTTGTTTCAAATAAACCAAGCGATGAATAATTGTACAATCGCGATTCGTTACGGTTTTCTTTAATCTGCAAAACAAAGATAGTCGTCATCTTTTTTCATTGCACTACCACATTTCGGACAACCCATGTCTGGTGACCAAACCGAAACTGGTTTATTGCAATTGCTACATTGTAGTTTTAGTTGCGTTACATCAATTTGATAGTTTTCCCCAGCTTCAACAGTGACAAGTGTATTGCATTCTTTGCAGTAGCATTGGGCAAACAATCCCGACATTAACGGTACATACGGAGTTGCAGATGCAACGATTTCGAAGTTACATTGTTTGCATTTGAATTTTTTTAGTAGTGCCATTATCTTTCTTGTTTTAGAATTTTGAAAGATACAAAGAAAAAGTCAAAATTGTTCTAATAAGTGCTATTTTTATTTTGAACACTTCGTGTATTATTTACAATATAAATTGTATCTTTGGAAAAAATAATATTGAATGAAAAAAATCGCATTCTTTTTACTTTTTGCTATTGTTTTTTCTGCTTGTACGGAAATTGTTTCTACGGCAGATATAGAGGAATGTCGTTCTATAATTTCGCTTAATCAAGACTGGAAATTCGCATTGGGGCATTCGTTTGATAGAGATAAGGACTTTAAGAATGGTACCTCGTATTTCTCGTATGTTACAAAGGCTGGATATGGCGATGGTCCGGCAGCAAAGGATTTTGACGATAGAATGTGGCGTACGGTTTCGGTTCCACACGATTGGTGTGTGGAGTTGCCGTTTGCTGAAAATGGTAGTGTGAGTCATGGTTCCAAGGCAATCGGTCGAAATTATCCAGAAAATAGTGTTGGCTGGTATCGAAAGACATTCTTTATTGATTCTTCAGATTTGGGTAAGAAAATTTCAATTGAATTTGAAGGTGTTTTCCGTGACTCAAAGGTTTGGTGTAATGGATTTTATTTAGGTAATGAACCAAGTGGTTATACTGGTTTTTCGTACGATGTAACGGAATATCTTAATTATGGTGCCGAAAATGTTATTGCCGTCCGTGCCGATGCTTCGTTCGAAGAGGGGTGGTTTTACGAAGGTGCCGGCATTTATAGAAATGTAAATTTAGTAAAGACAAATTCGTTGCATGTTGCTCGTTATGGAACATTCATAACAACAGATGCAATATCGAATACTAAAGCAGAACTAACATCAAGAATACAGATTGTAAATGAATCAAATGAACCAGCAACTTTTGTTGTTGTAGAAAAGATTATAAATCCAGATGAAACATATTTGAATACTGATAAAATTGCCTTTGGAAAGAACGGTCTGGTCGAAAAACAATCGAAAGAAATACATCTTGCTCCACACAGTTCTACACAGGTGGTGATGCAGTATTCGCTTTCTAATCCGCTGTTGTGGAATGTTTGGGACGAAGGTTTTCAATATTTATATAGAAGTGATGTATGCGTTTACGATGTGGAAAAAGGCATTGTTGTTGACACATACCAAACATCATTTGGAATTCGCACGGTTGCGTTCGATGCAGATAACGGTTTAATTTTGAATGGAAAACCTATAAAAGTTCGTGGCGTTTGTTTGCATCAAGACCATGCTGGCGTGGGTGTTGCAATTACTCCAAATCTACAAGAATATCGTGTGCGAAAAATGATAGAAATGGGTTGCAATGCAATCCGTACATCTCATAATCCGCCTGCTCCTGATTTCTTGAATGTATGTGATAGAATGGGTGTCTTGGTTATGGACGAATTACGTTTGATGGGAGTCAACCAAGAGCATAAGAAAAACATAGAGCAACTGCTGCTTCGCGACAGAAATCATCCAAGTGTATTTCTTTGGTCGTTGGGAAATGAGGAATGGGCGATAGAAGGGAATGAAAAAGGTGCACGAATTGCGAAAAATATGGAGCAATATGCTCATCTACTTGATTCTTCTCGAGCATTTACCGTTGCTACAAGTGGTGGTTGGGATACAGGTATTGGTGCCACAACCGAAGTATTTGGCGTGAATTATTTGAGTCACGGAGATGTGCTTGCTCATAAGGAAAAATTCCCAAATCAGCCAATGATAGGAACGGAAGAAGGAAATACGGAGAGAACTCGTGGTATTTATCAGTCGAATCACGAGAAATGCTGGATGGAGCGTACACAAATCCATAACGACTATGGTATGCGTAATGCCTGGAAATTCTACGACTCTTTGAATTGGGCATCGGGATTGTTTTATTGGACAGGCTTGGATTATCGTGGTGAACCGACACCATACGAATACCCAGCTGTTGTATCGCAGTTTGGTATTACAGACTTGTGCGGTTTTGAAAAAGATAATTTCTATTATTTGAAGTCATGGTGGACTAAAGATGTGGTTCTTCATATTGCTTCAAATTGGGATTATTCTGAAGGAACCGACTCTGTTGCTGTTATTGTCTATTCAAATTGCCCACAAGTTGAATTGTTTGTAAATCAACAATCTATGGGCGTTCAAACTATACAAAAGAATGATTTCGCTACTTGGCAGGTGAAATATGTTCCAGGAACGGTTTCTGCTGTTGGTTACAATGAAAAAGGTGAACGTATTTGTGGGGAAAATGATGGAAAAAGTTCTGGTACTTCGCTTGTAAATGGCAAGTCAAAAGCAACAAAATTGAAAATGCTATTGAATAACAGTCAATTTGCAGAAAATGATGTCGCTATAATCACAGTATATGCTTTGGATGAGAATGATAGAGAAGATATTACGGCCAATGACATGGTGTCATTTTCTATTGACGGCGATGTGGATATGATGTACGTGGGAAATGGTAATCCGTCAAGTCATGAAAAAGAGGTTTTCTTTCCGAAAAATATTGTCTCTCAGATTGTTGACTTAAAAGAATGTACGGTTCCAAATCTTGGAAATCGTACAGAAATAGCACTTGGTTACAATTATTCTTCGTGGATTCCTGCATTTTCTGCGGAGCCTGATAATAGACATTGGGATGTATATGAAGATTCTTTGAAAGTGATTCGTGGCACATTCAATATTGAAAAATTTGACCCGAATATGACTGTTACTATATATGCGAAAAGTATTGTTGATAGTCAGACTATCTATGTGAACGGTCATAAACTACAAGAAAATATACAACGAGCAGATAAACTTGAGGCAATTCAAATTCCGTTGGAATATTTGAAATCTGGTAAGAATGAATATGTGGTAACAGGACAGAAATTCCGAAAGAAATATATTTATGACGAACTCAATCGTGAACCTGGAAGTGTGCAAATTCAATATCCAGCTCCACAAGTTTCTCGTCAGTTATTTAATGGTTATGCACAATTAATTGTAAAGCCAAAACAAAACGGAAAGTCAATAAAGATAACTGCGAAATCGGAAGGTTTGCAGTCAACGGAAATAATGATAAACGATTCATTATCTTTGCAAAATAAAAATGACAATAAATAAGTAATATGAAACATATTTTAAAGTACGCCAGTTTTTTTTGTGCTGGTATTTTTGCTATGACAAGTTGCTCAAAAAACTACGAGAAAACTAATTCTGGAATTGTTGTGAAGAAGGATTCTGTGCAAATTCGTTTGCAAGTTGTTTCTTCCGATATTATTCGCGTAACGAAAACAGTGGACAAAGATTTTTCTACAAAGGAAAGTTTGATTGTACTTCCACAAGAAACATTTACCGATTGGAATGTCTCGGAAAATGGTGACGATATTGTTGTTACAACGCCAACAGTAAAGGCAACGGTTACAAAAGACGGAAATGTATTATTTACTGATGTTGATGGTACGGTGCTTTTACAAGAAAAAGAACAATCGTTTGCTTATGTTGATTCTTTCCCTTGGTTGAATCATGCAGACCAAAATGTACATGAACATTGTGTGGCACAGGATTGTAAAGATTCGTATTATCGTATAATGCAACGCTTTGAATCTCCTGAAGATGAGGCTTTTTATGGACTTGGCGGTCATCAACATGGAATGATGAATTACAAAGGAAAAGATGTTGAACTTGCTCAGCATAATATGATTCCTTGTATTCCATTCTTGTATTCAAATAAAAATTACGGTATTCTTTGGGATAATTATTCAATTACTCGCTTTGGTGATACTCGTGAATATCAGCAAATTACAAATCTAAAATTATACGATAAAAATGGAAACGAAGGAGGTTTGTCGGCAACATATTCAATAAAAGGAACGGTTGTAAAAGAACAAATTGAGTCAAAAATTGACTATGCGTTTTTATCGTCTGATGGTGCAAATCGTGCAAATGTTACGGATTCAGTTATCATTGATGTGTTGAAAGACCACGATGGTGTTATTACTTGGGAAGGACAAATTGCTTCGGACGAGGCTGGTCTTCATAAATTCTTATTGTATGGGTCAAGTTACTTTAAATTATGGATTGATGGTCAGTTGATTATGGATAAATGGCGTCAAAACTGGAATCCGTGGTCTAATCCATTTACTATACAAATGAATGCTGACGAAAAGCACGACATAAAAATTGAATGGAATACGAACTGGGGTTATCTTGGTCTAACTCATTTGAGCCCAAATCCATACCAAGATATGTTGACTCTTTCTTCGGAAGCTGGTGATGAAATTGATTACTATTTTGTTCGTGGTAATAATGCTGATGAGGTAGTTTCAGGGTATAGAAAATTAACAGGTAAGGCTACTATAGTTCCAAAGTGGGCTATGGGTTTCTGGCAAAGCCGTCAACGTTATCAGACTGCTGACGAGATTTTGAGTACGGTGAAAACGTTCCGCGAAAAACACATTCCACTTGACAATATCGTACTTGACTGGCACTATTGGCCAACAGATGGTTGGGGTACGCAATCGTTTGATTCAGTGCGTTTTGCAAATCCAAAGGGTATGGTTGATTCTTTGCATAATGCGTACAATACTCGTATTATGATTTCTGTATGGCCAAAATTCTATGCTCATACCGATAACTATAAGAAAATGAATGAGAAAGGCTACATAATGACTCACAATGTAGATATGAAGCGTAAGGATTGGGTGGCCGAAGGATTTTTGAATGGTTGGTACGATGTGTATAATCCTGGTGCACGCGATATGTTCTGGGAAACATTGCAAGGAATCTACAATAATGGTTTCGATGCATGGTGGCTTGATGCGACAGAACCAGATATGCACTCAAATATCTCTGTTGCTGATAGAAAAGTTGACTTGACTCCAAATGTTCGTGGTAATGGTGAACGAATGTTCAATGCGTATGCAACATTGCAGGCAAAAGGCGTGTATGAAAATCAACGTAAAGCCGACAACGATACTCGTGTATTCATTCTTACTCGTTCGGCATTTGCTGGCTTGCAACATTATGGTGCTGCTAACTGGAGTGGTGATATTGTTGCCCGTTGGAGTGATTTGAAAGATCAAGTGGCACATGGCACAAACTTTTCGATTGCCGGTGTTCCATTTTGGACTATGGACATAGGTGGATTCTCGGTAGAAGACCGTTATAATAATGGAAAAATGACTGCCGAAAACGAACAAGAATGGAAAGAATTGGAAACTCGTTGGTACCAATTTGGTGCATTCTGCCCATTGTATCGTTCTCATGGCGAATACCCATATCGTGAGGTCTTTAATGTGGCAAAAGAAAATGAGCCAACCTATAAATCAATTTTGTACTACACAAATTTGCGTTATGCATTGATGCCATATATTTATTCGTTGGCAGGAATGACATATCATAAGGATTATACGATTATGCGTCCGTTGGTAATGGATTTTACAACAGATACGAAAGCATTGAATATCAATAATCAATATATGTTTGGACCATCATTGTTGGTTTGTCCTGTTTCAGAATATAAGGCTCGTAGCCGAAAAGTATATTTGCCACAATCTGCAGGTTGGTATGCTTTAAATACTGGAAAATTCTATACCGGCGGTCAGGAAATTTCTGCCGATGCTCCATACGAGGCAATTCCTGTGTTTGTGAAAGCTGGCTCTATTATTCCAACAGGAAAAACTATGGAATACACTAACCAATATCCTGACGACGAATTGACTGTTTATGTATATGCCGGCGCAAATGGTGAATTTACGTTGTATTCTGATGAATCTACAAACTACAATTACGAAAAAGGTGCTTTTGCAATGGTTACTATGAAATATAATGACGCAGACAAGACATTGACTATTGGCGACCGTCAAGGTTCGTATAAAGGCATGGTAGAAAAACAGAAAATCAATGTCGTATATCAAACAAAAGAACACGCCTCAAACTTGTCTTTCGACAGTAATCATATTGCGAAAACGGTGGAATATACCGGAAAACAAGTTGTGATTTCTTTGCAATAACGATAGATTTTGTGAAAACAAATAATACTAAAAGCCTGAAGATTTCTTCGGGCTTTTTGGTTTATTAGTTTACTGATTAAATATAAAATGTATATTTGCCAAAGGGAATATCCCGTTTATTGAATTTAGAATATGCAAATTTCAGTTGTAATATCTCTTTTAAACGAAGAAGAATCGTTAAAAGAACTTATGGAATGGATTCATAAGGTAATGACGGCACATAATTTTTCGTATGAAGTCATTTTTGTTGATGATGGAAGTACCGATAATTCTTGGAATGTAATCACCGAATTGTCAAAACAATACGAACAAATAAAAGCTATAAAATTCCGTAGAAATTATGGTAAATCGGCCGGCTTGTATAAAGGATTTGAAAAAGCAGAAGGCGATGTTGTTATAACTATGGATGCTGATTTACAAGATTCCCCTGACGAAATACCAGAATTGTATCGTATGATTACCGAAGAAGGATATGATTTGGTTTCCGGTTGGAAGAAAAAACGCTATGATCCTGTTCTTACGAAGAATTTGCCTAGCAAGTTGTACAATGCAACGGTACGCATGATGTCGGGAATAAAATTACATGATTTTAACTGTGGATTGAAAGCGTATAAAAAGAAAGTAGTGAAGAGTATCGAAGTATATGGTGATATGCACCGCTATATTCCGGTACTTGCGAAATGGGCAGGTTTTAAGAAAATAGGAGAGAAGGTCGTGCTTCACCAAGAACGTAAATACGGTGTCTCTAAATTTGGCTTGGAACGATTTGTTCGTGGACCACTTGACTTGATGTCGGTAATGTTTATCTCGAAATTTGGTAAACGTCCTATGCACTTTTTCGGTGGTATCGGGATGATTTGTTTCTTGATAGGCTTTGCCATCTTGATATATTTGTCGTATATGAAATTCTTTGCCCTTCAATATCACATGACAGAAAGACCATTGTTTTATTTTGGTATAGTTTGCTTGATATTGGGTGTGCAATTATTCTCAACAGGTTTTATTGCAGAAATGATTTCTCGCTTTTCTGCAAATAGAAACGAATATCTTTGTGATGAATTTATAAAATAAACTTCATTTGTTGAATTACCAAAAAAGACGCGTAAGGGCGTCTTTTTTGGTTTTGAGGTAAAGGGTAAATTGTATCGGAGATTTTGTTAATCGCTCGTTATAATTTCGAAATAAAATTTATCTTTGTAGGGTAATCAAAAAAACAATGGATTATGGATTTTACTATTAAAACATTAGGTGCGTGTAAAATAAAATCACCTCTAAAACTTTCTAAGGTTACAGGAGACGGAATGTACGATTATGTTAATGATGGAGAACGTGTTTTGTATTCTTCTTCGTTGACAGAGGTTGAAAACTGCATAAAAAACGGATTGCCTCTTTCTTCTTTTGAAAAACCTGGACCAAAAGAATATATATATTTTGAACCTTCGAAAACGAAGGTTGCAATCATTACCTGTGGTGGTCTTTGCCCTGGTTTGAACAATGTGATTCGCGGTTTGGTGACTCACTTGTGGCATCGTTATGGTGTGACGAATATTGTTGGTATTCAATACGGTTATGCTGGTTTGAATCCTGATAATATGATTCCATTTATCAACTTGAATCCAGACTTGGTTGACGATATTCATAAAGACGGTGGCTCGATGCTTGGCTCGTCTCGTGGAGAACAACCAATTGAGGCTGTGGTTGATACGTTGGAACGAAATAATATCAATATTTTGTTCTGTGTAGGTGGCGATGGAACGTTGCGTGGTGCACATGCTATTTATGAGGAAATTACAAAACGTGGTTTGAAAATCTCTGTTGCTGGTGTACCAAAAACTATTGATAACGATATCAATTATATTGAAAAATCATTTGGCTTTGAGTCTGCTTTTGCTGCTGCACAAAGTATTATCTTGAACTCTCACTACGAAGCAAAAGGTGCACAAAATGGTGTTTCGCTTGTTAAATTGATGGGTCGTGATTCTGGCTTTATCGCTGCAAGTACAGCTTTGGCTGTTCCAGATGTAAATTTCTGCTTGATTCCAGAAATGGAATTTTCTTTGGAAAATGAAAAAGGAACAGGATTTTTGAATGTTCTTGAAAAACGTTTGGAAAAGAAGAAACACGCTGTTATTGTTGTGGCAGAAGGTGCTGGTCAACAATTCTTTAAAGGTGAACGTAAAAAAGATGCGTCGGGAAATGTTCTACACGAAGATATTGGTGTGTATTTGAAAAATGAAATTACCGATTATTTTAAAAAGAAAGATATTCCTATCTGTGTAAAATATATCGACCCAAGTTACATTATTCGTAGTATTCCAGCGAATGCAAACGATAGTAAATTCTGCGAACAATTGACTCATAATGCAGTTCATGCAGCAATGGCTGGTCGCACGGATTTTGTTGTAGGTAACTGGAATGGTTCGTTCACTTTGTTACCAATAGAAGCAGCCACTTCGCAACGTAAAAAAGTTAATTTGGAAGGCGAATTCTGGTGGAGTGTTGTGGAGGCAACAGGTCAACCAATGGATATGAAATAATGTCGAAACGACAGTATAATATAGGAGTTTTTGATTCTGGATTTGGCGGATTATCCATTTTAAAGGAGATTCGTCGGGTGTTGCCGGAGTATTCCTATATGTATCTTGGCGATAATGCTCGTGCACCGTATGGAACGCGTTCGTTCGATACGGTGTACAAATATACGCTCCAAGCGGTGGCTAAGTTGTTCGAAATGGATTGCAATCTTGTCATCTTGGCTTGTAATACGGCGTCGGCAAAGGCTTTGCGTAATATCCAACAGAAAGATTTGCACAAATTTGGACCAGATAAACGTGTGCTTGGTATTATTCGTCCTTGTACGGAATTGGCACACACATTCACAAAGAATAAAAACATTGGTATTGTAGCCACAAAGGGTACAGTTACATCGCAATCATACGAAATAGAAATTCAGAAATTCTATCCCGATTTAACCATAACTTCCCATGCTTGTCCAATGTGGGTTCCACTGGTGGAAAATGGCGAGTATGCTTCGGATGGGGCGGATTTTTTTGTAAAAAAAGAAATTGATTCATTGTTAGAGCAAAATCCAAATATCGATGCACTTTTGCTTGGTTGTACCCATTATCCATTGTTGTTACCGAAAATTCGGAAGTATTTACCAGAACATATTTCCATTATTCAACAAGGGAATATTGTTGCCGAAAGTTTACAAACCTATTTGCTGAATCATCCAGCAATGGAGCAGTCGCTTGTGAAAAATGGCACTATTCAATTTTTTACGACAGATTCGTGCGAAACATTCAATACAATCGGTAGTCATTTCTTGCAGGAAGAAATTCATTCTCAGTCTATTAGTCTGTAAAATTATTGCAAGCGATTTTCCTAACAGTTTGTAGCAAAATTCAAATATTTGCGAACAAAATTCGCGTAAAATCCCCAATATATTCAAAAATTTTATACATTAGCACCGCAATTATAAACCGAAAGGTTGATTGATTTGTTTAACAATTTTAAACTATAAAAAATGATTAATTACAAAGATCTTGGCTTGGTAAACACAAAAGATATGTTTGCTAAAGCAGTAAAAGGTGGATATGCAATCCCTGCATTCAACTTCAACAACATGGAACAGCTTCAAGCTATCATCATGGCATGTGCTGAACAAAAATCTCCAGTTATCCTTCAAGTTTCTAAAGGTGCTCGCCAATACGCAAACCAAACTTTGCTTCGTTACATGGCTGAAGGTGCTGTAGAATATGCAAAAGAATTAGGTTGGGAAAAACCACAAATCTGCCTTCACTTGGATCACGGTGATACATTCGAAACTTGTAAATCTTGTATCGATATGGGTTTCTCTTCAGTAATGATCGATGGTTCTCATCTTCCATACGAAGAAAACGTTGCTTTAACTAAGAAAGTTGTTGACTATGCTCACCAATTCGATGTAACTGTTGAAGGTGAACTTGGTGTGTTGGCAGGTGTTGAAGACGAAGTTTCTGCTGCAGAATCTCACTATACAAAACCAGAAGAAGTAATCGATTTCACTAAGAGAACAGGTTGCGATTCATTGGCAATCTCTATCGGTACTTCTCACGGTGCTTACAAATTCACTCCAGAACAATGTACTCGTAATGCAGAAGGTAAATTAGTTCCTCCTCCATTGGCATTCGACGTATTGGCTGAAATCGAAAAACAACTTCCAGGTTTCCCAATCGTACTTCACGGTTCTTCTTCAGTTCCACAAGACGAAGTTGATACTATCAACAAATTCGGTGGTAAATTGCCAGATGCAGTAGGTATTCCAGAAGAACAATTGCGTCAAGCTGCTAAGTCTGCTGTTTGCAAAATCAACATCGATTCAGATAGCCGTCTTGCAATGACTGCTGCTATCCGTCAAACATTCGCTGAAAAACCAGGAGAATTCGACCCACGTAAATATCTTGGTCCAGCTCGTGAAAACATGAAGAAAATGTACACTCACAAAATCGTGAACGTACTTGGTTCTAACGGAAAAGCTGAATAAGTAATTCTTACATAGAATAATAGGGGAGACGCATCAATTTGGTGCGTCTCTTTTTTTTTGCAGTTGGTTCTAATTATGTATTTTTGTGGTAAATAATTGAGATATGAAAAAAATTACTTCCTTTTTTGCATTGCTGTTGCTTACTATTTCAAGTTTCGCTCTCGTAACTATGCCGGCTATTTTCGGCGACAATATGGTTCTTCAACAAAATTCCACGGTGAAAATATGGGGATGGGCTAAGCCATACGAAGAAATTACGGTGAAAGTTGGCTGGGACACTGCTACTTATAAGGTTATGACCGACAATACAATGTCGTGGGAAGTTGAAGTGAAAACACCGTATGCGAGCTATACTCCATACGAAATCATAGTGGAAGGATGGAGAAAACTTACATTTAAAAACGTTCTGATAGGCGAGGTGTGGCTTTGTTCCGGTCAATCGAATATGGAATGGTCGCCACGCGCAGGCATAGTAAATAAAGATGCGGAAATTGCGGCAGCGAATTATCCGAATATTCGTTTCTTCTCTGTAGTGCCACGTATGTCCGTAACTCCGCAAGATGACTTATACGGTGAATGGACGGAATGCTCGCCGGAAACTATGATAGACTTTAGCGCTATCGGTTACTTCTTTGCTCGCGACTTGCAAAAAAAATTGGATGTGCCAATAGGAATTATAAATTCTTCTATGGGCGGTTCGCCAATAGAAGTTTGGATGCCTACATTCAAAGGAAATAAAGAAGTTTCTATTCCGAAGTCAGCAGAGAAATTACCGGAAACCTCGTGGAGTCCCAAAACTCCGGGTGTTTTGTATAACGCAATGATACATCCGCTTACAAATTTTGTTATAAAAGGTTTCTTGTGGTATCAAGGCGAGGCAAACGAACCGAATGCCGAAAATTATTTATGGAATTTACAAGAGTTGATATGGGGCTGGCGTAAAAACTGGACAAGATGTGACTATCGTTATAATCAAATACCGTTCTATTTTGCTCAAATAGCTCCATATAATTATGGAACACAGTATGCTTGTCCTACTATTCAATATGGACAGATTTGTGTGCCGAATCAAGTCGGAAATTCAGCAATGATTATTACTAACGACTTTGTTGACGATGTGAACAATATTCACCCAAAAGATAAGCAGACGGCTGCGCATCGTTTTGCAAATCTTGCCATTTCCGAAACGTATGGCTACGAAATGGATCCGAATAAATTACATTGTCCTTGGTCTGTTTATGCTTGTAAAAAAAATAAAGGCGTATTGGTGTATTTTATGAATGCGAAGGAATTACATTCTACAACAAAAGTTATTGATGGTTTTGAGGTAGCCGGCGAAGACGGAGTATTTTATCCAGCAAAGGCAACTATTGTGAAAGATGAAGAAGAGGGAACGTTGTCTTGTGTAGAATTACATTTCTCAAAAGTAAAAGATCCGAAACAAGTTCGTTATGCATGGAGTAATACCGCACAGCCATCGTTACGAAATGAATACAACTTACCGTCATCGTGTTTCCTAATAGACCGAGTGTGGAACGGTGACGAAGTATTTATGATTGCTCCAGTGGAAGAATCAATAGAATAATCCTTGTATAAATATATTTATTCGTGGGGGCGTATTGCATACGCCCTTTTTTTTTGTTGCCTATGTTTTAGAAGAAAAACACTCGAAAGTTACCTATGTTTTAGAAGAAAAATATGCAAAAGTTGCCTATGTTTTAGAAAATAAATTGTATGTTTGTTGCAGAAAATCAATTTGTTAGTTATGTATAAAAGAGAATTGATTATACAGCTGCGAAAATGGCGTGATACAGCCAATAGAAAGCCATTGGTATTAAGAGGTGCAAGACAAGTAGGAAAGACCACTTTGGTTAGAGAGTTTGCAGCTGAATTTGATGCGTTTGTTTCTTTGAATTTAGAAAAGGGAGATGCAGAGATTTTTCGTAAATTCAATAGGGTTGAAGAAGTCTGGCAATATGTGTGCATGAAGTATCATTTGACGCAAAGTAAAAACAAAAAAGTACTTCTTTTTATAGATGAAATACAGGAAGAGCCATCGGCTGTAGCCATGCTTCGATATTTTTACGAAGATTTACCATGGGTGTATGTAATAGCAGCGGGAAGCAGACTTCAAAGTTCGACAAATAAGCATATTTCTTTCCCTGTTGGTAGGGTGGAATATATGACATTGCGTCCATTCTCTTTTGTTGAATATATAGAAGCCAAAGAAGGTGCTGATTGGGCGGATATGTTGCGTAATGTGGCTGTGCCAGAAATCTTGCATGATGATATGATGGCAGCCTTTAATACGTATGCTTTAATCGGAGGAATGCCAGAAGCTGTTTCGGAGTATATCCAAACGAATGATGTGGAACGATTGTCTCGCATATTTAATTCTTTGCTGAAAGGGTATAACGAGGATGCAGAAAAGTTTGTGAAGAGCGACGAACAAGTGAAAATACTTCGGCATGTATTGGCTACAGCTTGGCATTCTGCTGCAGAAACAATAACATTCGATAAATTTGGAAATAGCGGTTATTCATCCACTTTGATACACGATGCCATGGATGTGTTGGAGCGAGCGTTCCTTCTTTCGTTAGACTATCCAGTGACTTCCACAATCGCTCCTGCAATACCTGCTAAAAGACGATCTCCAAAATTGATTATGGTGGATAATGGCTTGACAAATTTTTTTGCTGGAATACAATTGGAATATATACAAAATAAGGATTTGCTAGATACTTGGCGTGGTCGTGCAGCAGAACATATTGTTGCACAGGAACTTCGTCCCGTATTGGATAGACAATATCGAGAAAATCAGTATTTCTGGGTTCGCGACAAGAAAGGAACTACTGCTGAAGTTGATTTTATTTGGCAACATGGACAAAACATTATACCGATAGAGGTTAAAGCAGGAACTAATGCACATCTTAAATCTCTTCATTCTTTCGTAAACAACTGCGAGCAGGCTGTTACTGCAATACGTGTTTGGAGTGGAAACTATTCGGTTCAAGAAATAAAAACCCCAGCTCCAGAAAATAAACCGTTTCGTTTAATAAACATTCCGTTTTATTATGTTGGCCAGTTGGATAGAATAGTAGAAATGAACTGGTGACAATTGATTTATTTTGCTTTTTTACAATGGTTTTTTGATTACTTTTGTATCACATAACAACAATCGTGATTAAAAGTAATATGGAAAAATCAAATTTTATTAGTAGGGATGGAATGTCTGCTGACAAGGAGTACATTTCATGGTTATCGGAAGTAAAACAACGCTTTCGTAGTTCTCAAGCTAAAACAATGGTTCGGGTAAATACCGCTATGCTTGAGTTCTATTGGAGCATAGGAAGAGACCTCACCGAGATGCACCCTGAGGAAAATTGGGGCAAAGGCATTGTCAAACAATTCGCTTTGGATATGAGAAATGAATTTCCCGAAGAGTCGGGGTTCTCGTGGTCTAACGTCAAAGATATGAAGCGTTGGTATTTGTTTTATTTCGAACACATTGGAAAAAGCCAACAACCTGCTGGCTTTTCTGAAAATGATGGTGTGGACAAAAAAAGCCAACAACCTGTCGGCTTTTTAGAGATGCCTGAATCTTTCGGATTGGTGCCGTGGGGACATCATATCCACATCGTATCAAAATCCAATTCTCTTGACGAAGCGTTGTTTTATATCAACAAAACCATTGAAGGCAATTGGAGCCGCAATACGCTCGATGATAACATCCGGCACGACCTCTATTCGCACTCTGCTAAAGCCATCACCAATTTTACCGACAAACTTCCTGTTGTGCAAGGGCAGTTGGCACAGGAGATGCTGAAGGACCCCTATTCGTTTGACTTTCTGACAATGAAGAGCGGGTATGACGAAAAAGAGCTGGAAGATGCTTTGATTGCCAACATAACAAGGTTTCTTTTGGAGTTGGGGGAAGGATTTGCGTTTGTCGGTCGCCAGAAGGAGCTGCGTATGCCCGACGGAACTTCGTTTTTCCCAGATTTGATATTCTACCATATTCCGCAGAAACGCTATGTGGTCATCGATTTGAAAGCAGTCAGGTTTGTGCCTGAGTTTGCGGGAAAGATAAATTTCTACGTTACGGCAGCCGACAAATTGCTCAAACGTGACGACGACAATCCTTCGGTTGGGCTTATTATCTGCAAGGCATACGACAAAACCATAGTGGAATGGTCGCTTAAGGATATAGATAAACCACTCGGAGTGGCCGCGTATCAGTTGCGGGAAGTGGTGGAGCGGACAGTCAATGAACTTGAATTGCAAAAGAAAAACGAATTACGGATTGAAAATTGAAATAGTTATGAAAAAGAAACAATATACATTCATCGATTTGTTCACAGGGTTCTACGTTTGAGCGTAGGGCCTTTTTTGTTTTGAAAATTTTCTTGACAAGGAGGGTTGGCGATGATAGGATTTATTTGTAAATTTGCAAAAATGGCAGAATTTAATTTTATAAATATAAAACATTGAAAATTAGATATTTTAGTAGTAAAATAATTAGAAAATAATTAGAAAATAATATTTTTATAGCAGTAGCTATTTCGGAAATTGTCGTGGAACCTGAGAAATTCTTATTGACAAAAAAGCACCGAAGATTTGGTTATGCTACGCTTAGGCGTGGCTTGAATCTTATCTGGTGCTTTAGGTAATCTCAGGACCTCACGACATAGGTAAGCGAAAACCACGCTTTCTTTATGTCTTGAGGTCTTCTATTTCATTTCCAAACAACATTTAGCTTCGTATCCTCAAACCGAGAATCAGCAAAATTCAACAACAAAAGAGGAGATGTGTTGCTAAGTCCAAACTAGTAATTAATTATTGGTGTGGGCTGAGTGCAATGTCTTTTGTGGTTTTTGCTGAACCCTCGGTTTCATTGTTTT
>DCIX01000028.1 GCA_002317135.1 Bacteroidales bacterium UBA1715 | reverse complement strand
GTAACGCTATTTTAGGACTAGACAAGTTCTATCTTATAGAATATTCTTCAATAACAAGAAAAATTTGTATGGCATATAACGAACAGGTAAATCTATCCATGTAGGAGTGAATACGACAGCTCGTTTGTTTGAAAATGCATCGAAAGACAATTTACCGTGATATTTTCCTAAACCAGAATTTCCAACACCGCCAAAAGGCATGTTGTGGTTCACTATGTGCATAATTGTATCGTTAACACAAGCACCGCCAGAAGTCGTTTCTCGTAGGATTTTCTTTGTTGTCTTTTTTGCACCAAATGCATACAAAGCCAATGGTTTAGGACGGCTATTGACAAATGAAATCGCTTCGTCAATGTTCTTGTATGTAAGCATTGGCAAAATAGGACCGAAGATTTCTGTTGTCATTACTGGGCTGTCTGTCGAAACGTTGTCAAGAATGGTTGTTTCTATGTAACGTTCTGTGTCATCGAATTTTCCGCCAACAACAGCGGTTCCATCGTTTAGGTAACTTTTTACTCGTTGGTATGCTTTTTCAGAAACTAAGCGTACATAATGTTTGCTTGTTTGCTGATTTTCTTGATAAAATTTCTGTATTGCTTTCTTGAATTCAGCAATGAATTTGTCTTTTACATTTTCGTGTACTAATAAATAGTCTGGGGCTATGCAAGTTTGACCTGCATTCAAGCATTTTCCCCACGCAATTCTTCGCGCTGCAAGAGTAATATCTGCATCTTCTGCAACGAAACAAGGGCTTTTCCCACCAAGTTCAAGTACAACTGGCGTTAGATTTTTTGCAGCTGCACTCATAACTATTTTTCCTAAATCTGGGCTGCCGGTAAAGAATATGGTGTCGAATTTTTGATCCAATAGATAGGTATTTACATCTCTATTACCTTGCACAACCGCAATGTATTCGCTTGAAAATGTTTCTTCTATTAATTTCTGCATTACTAAAGAAACATTTGGAACGTAAGGAGATGGTTTTAAAATTGCCGTGCAACCTGCTGATATTGAGCCGATAAGCGGACTAAGTAATAGCAAAACAGGATAGTTCCATGGTGCAATTATTAAGGAACAGCCAAGTGGTTCGCTTATGATTTTACTTGATGAAGGGAAAAGTGCGAGAGGAGATACTACACATTGTGGTTTTGCCCAGCGTTTTAGATGGCGAATGTGGTTTTTAATTTCTCCTTTTACTAATGAAATTTCTGTAAGATATGCTTCTTCGTATGATTTATGTAAGTCTTTCCAAAGAGCATCGGCAATTGCTTGTTCGTTTTTTTCTACAGCTGCGAGAAATTTCTTTAGTGCCGTTTTTCTAAACGAAACTTCTTTCGTTTTTCCTGTTTGAAAAAACGCCTGTTGGTTGGCAACAAGCGTTTGTATTTGTTCAAGAGAAGTGTTTTCCATAGATTATTTTCTTCCTGTGAAATGATCCATTGTGTGATAAATGCCGAAAAATTCTCCAAACAACCAGTCAAAGAATTTTGTTGGTAGTAAACCTTGCATTAAACGGATGAAATGGAAACTCCAAGGAATACCTTTGAAATCAACGTTCTTTTCTATTGCACGAACGATTTTTTTAGAAGTCTTTTCTGGCTCAAGAATAGGGAATATTTTTGATTTTACGCCATCGAACATTCCGGTATTAATATAATATGGTGCAACAGTCGTTATGTGAACATAGCTTTTCATTTTTTGTAATTCGATTCGTACAGAGTCAGACCAACCAATTACAGCCCATTTACTGGCTGCATATACGCTCATGTTTGGATTTGAAATCATGCCAGCTGCAGAAGCGATTGTACAAATATGACCTTGGTTTCTTGCTATCATGTCTGGCAAGAATACATGGGCAACATACATTGGAGCTATTGCGTTGATAGTCATTGTTCTATTGATGTCTGTCAATGTGTTTTCGTTGAATGTTTTGTTGCTTGTAACAACACCTGCACATTGGATTACGATGTCGATATCGCCACATTCACTTTTTGTTTGTGCGTATGCTGCAGAAACATTTTCGTATGTTGAAACATCTACTTTGTAACCTTTAACGCTACCAAGTTTGCTATGCTCTGCAACAACTGTTTCTATATTTTGTTCGTTTATGTCCCATATAATCAATTGAGCGGCACCTTTTTCAAGAACCATTCTACCCATAATTTTGCCAATTCCCGATGCACCACCAGTGATAAGGATTTTTTTGTCTTTTACTGTACTCATTGTTATTTTGTTTGTGAATTTGGGTGCAAATTTATGCGAATATGTTTATTATTTTTGTTTTAGGACATGAATTTTCCATTATGAAATAGAAATCTGTATCTTCTTGTAAAAAAAACACTAAGTTATTTTGAGTTTTCATTTTTAATGCGTTACTTTGAAAAAAATATGAAAAGAAGAAATTACTACAAATTATAAAATCAGACATTCATGTACTTTTTAGGATTTGATATTGGTAGTTCGTCTGTTAAGGTTTCTTTGGTGGAAGCTTCAAGTGGAAATTGCTTATCTTCTGCTTTTTATCCGAAACAGGAGATGTCCATTGTTGCTCCGCAAATAGGCTGGGCAGAACAGAATCCCGAAGAATGGTGGAACAATCTAAAAATGGCTTTGGCAGAAGTCCTCGCTTCTTCTGCTGTCGATGCAAAGGCAATAAAGGCTATCGGTATATCGTATCAGATGCATGGTTTAGTTGTAGTTAATAAAAACAAGGAAGTGCTTCGTCCTGCAATTATATGGTGCGATAGTCGTGCAACTACAATAGGCCAGAATGCGTTTCAGGGAATCGGTGAACAGCACTGTTTGTCGCATTTGTTAAATAGTCCGGGTAATTTTACTGCCTCAAAACTTCGTTGGATTCGTGAAAATGAACCAGAGATATATGAGAAGATTTACAAGGTTATGCTTCCTGGTGACTATATCGCAATGAAACTTTCTGGCGAAATACAGACAACTGTCGGTGGTATGTCGGAAGGAATCTTCTGGGATTTTAAGAATAGGGAAATTTCGAAAGATATTCTTGCTTATTATGATATAGACTCTTCGTTGATTGCCGATATTGTTCCGACAATGGGAAAACAATGCACAATTTCGCCTGCTGTGGCGAACGAATTAGGTTTGTCGGAAGATGTTGTTGTTTCGTATCGTGCTGGTGACCAACCAAATAATGCATTGTCTTTGAATGTTTTGAACCCAGGAGAAATAGCGACGACTGCTGGCACTTCTGGTGTTGTATATGGTGTGTGCGATTCGGTAACATACGATCCAAAATCTCGCGTGAATACATTTGCTCATGTGAATTATACTTCTGAAAGTCAGAGACTTGGTGTTCTTTTATGTATAAATGGAACGGGTATAATGAATTCGTGGTTGCATAAGAATTTTTGTCCAGATGCTTCGTATGAACAGATGAATGATATGGCTGCTTCTGCTCCTGTTGGTTCATTGGGGTTGTCTGTTTTGCCGTTTGGAAATGGTGCTGAACGGGTACTTGAAAATAAAAATATCAATGCTCAAATTGAAGGTTTGAGTTTGACAACTCATTCGCTTGCTCATATTATTCGTGCTACTCAGGAGGGAATTGCGTTCTCTTTTAATTATGGTATGGAGATAATGCAACAAATTGGTATTCAAAGTTCTGTGATTCGCGCAGGAAAAGCTAACATGTTTTTGAGTCCAATATTCCGTGAAACATTGGCTACTGTTTCGGGGGCAACAATAGAGTTGTATAATACCGATGGTTCTATTGGTGCAGCTCGTGGTGCAGGAATCGGTGTTGGTTATTATTCTTCGTCGGAGGAAGCTTTTGCTTCTTTGAAAAAATTAACAGTCATTGAACCAAATGACAAGCAAAAAGAGGCTTGTTTAGAAGCCTACAATCGTTGGAAAAATATAGTAATGAAACAAATAAATAATTAATATGGCTACAAAAGAATATTTCTCAGAAATTGGAACAATCAAATTTGAAGGAAAAGAAAGTAAAAATCCTCTTGCATTCCGTTACTACGATGCAAACAAGGTGGTAAAGGGTAAAAAAATGAGCGAATGGTTGAAATTCGCTATGGCATGGTGGCATACGCTTTGTGCTGACGGTAGTGATCAATTTGGTGGCGGAACAAAATCTTTCCCATGGAACGATAGTGATGATGTGATGCAAGTTGCTAAAAATAAAGTGGATGCAGGTTTTGAATTTATGCAAAAAATGGGCATAGAATACTATTGTTTCCACGATGTTGATTTGGTAAAAGAAGCCGATACTATTGAAGAATACGAGAAAAATTTCAAAGAAATTGTTGCGTATTTGAAACAAAAACAAGCAGAAACAGGTATTAAATTGTTGTGGGGTACAGCAAATGTGTTTGGCAACAAACGCTATATGAATGGTGCTTCTACAAATCCTGATTTCGATGTTGTTGCTCGTGCTATAGTTCAAATTAAAAATTCAATTGATGCAACTATTGAACTTGGTGGTACAAACTATGTGTTCTGGGGTGGTCGCGAAGGTTATATGTCATTGTTAAACACCGATATGAAACGTGAAAAAGAACACATGGCTACCATGTTGACAATGGCTCGTGACTATGCTCGCTCAAAAGGTTTTACCGGTACATTCTTAATAGAACCAAAACCAATGGAACCAACAAAACATCAATATGATGTTGATACAGAAACTGTTATTGGTTTCTTGAAAGCTCATAATCTTGACAAGGATTTTAAAGTAAATATTGAAGTAAACCATGCAACATTGGCAGGACATACATTTGAACATGAATTGGCATGTGCGGTAGATGCTGGTATGTTAGGTTCTATCGATGCCAATCGTGGCGATTATCAAAATGGTTGGGATACTGACCAATTCCCAATCGATAATTTTGAATTAATCCAAGCAATGATGCAAATCATTCGTAATAATGGTTTAGGTAATGGTGGTACGAATTTCGATGCAAAAACTCGTAGAAATTCTACTGATTTAGAAGATATTTTTATTGCACATATTGCTGCAATGGATGCTATGGCTCGTGCATTGGAAAATGCTGCTGAATTGTTGGATAAATCGCCAATTTGTAAGATGGTTGCCGATCGGTATGCAAGTTTCGATAGCGGTTTAGGAAAGAAGTTTGAAGAAGGCAAAATGACTTTCGAAGAAGCTTACGAATATGGTAAGAAAGTAGGTGAACCTAAACAAACTAGCGGAAAACAAGAATTGTACGAAGCTATCGTAAATATGTATTGCTAATCATGTAGAGACGATGCATGCATCGTCTCTTTTTTATTTAGGGCATTTGTGTATGCTCCTACATTGTGATATTTATTATGATGGGAAATAAATTGTATTTATATAATATCGTGTTGGTCGCTGTAATTGGTGGCTTACTGTTCGGATACGACACTGCTGTAATTTCTGGTGCAGAAAAAGGCTTGCAGGCGTTTTTTGCAGGTGCGTCTGATTTTGTGTATTCCGATGGTTGGCATGGAATTACTTGTTCGAGTGCGTTGATAGGTTGCATTATTGGTAGTGCAATTTCTGGATTGCTTGCGACTCGTTTGGGTCGTAAGAAATCGTTGTTCATTGCTGGAGTTTTGTTTTTCTTGTCGGCAATTGGTTCTTGGTATCCGGAATTTTTGTTTTTCAACTATGGAGAACCAACATTTGGTTTATTGTTGGCTTTTAATTGCTACAGAATTTTAGGTGGAATAGGGGTTGGATTGGCTTCTGCGATTTGTCCGATGTATATTGCCGAAATTGCTCCAGCAAATATGCGTGGAACATTGGTCTCGTGGAATCAGTTTGCTATAATCTTTGGTCAATTGGTTGTGTATTTCGTGAATTTTGTCATCATGAAGAATCATAGTGTTGTCGATGTTGTTGATGCAGAATGGTATATGTCGGAAGGATGGCGCACCATGTTTGTCAGTGAAGGATTTCCTGCGGGAATTTTTGCATTGTTGATTTTGGCAGTTCCGGAAACTCCACGTTTCTTGGCTATAAATGGTAACGATGATAAAGCAATGTCTGTCTTGCGACGTATAAACGGTGAAGAAAAGGCTAAGTCTATACTTGCGGAAATTCACGAAAGTGCAGTAGAAAAGACTGAAAATTTGTTTACTTATGGCGTATTGGTGATATTCGTCGGTATTATGGTGAGTGTGTTCCAACAAACTGTAGGTATCAATGCCGTGCTTTACTATGGCCCTCGTATTTTTGAAGAAATGGGAATGGACGATCCTATGACTGTTCAAGTAATCATGGGTGTTGTGAATATTTCTTTTACACTTCTTGCCGTGTTTACAGTAGAGAAAATCGGACGAAAGCCTTTGTTGATTGTTGGTTCTTTGGGCATGGCTGTAGGAGCATTGGGCGTTATGGTGTATTTTATGTTAGGTGGATTCGAAGGCGCTTTGCCTGGAATATTTGCTGCTACAAGTATTATGATTTACACTGCAAGTTTCATGTTTAGCTGGGGACCGATAGCTTGGGTTTTAATTGCCGAAATATTCCCGAATACAATTCGTGGTGCTGCTGTTGCTGTAGCTGTAGCATTCCAATGGGTCTCAAATTTTGCAGTTAGTTCTTCGTTTGTTTCAATGTTGAATTGGTCGCCTTCGGGAACATATTTGATTTTTGGAACAGTTTGTATAATAGCAGCTTTGTTTGTATGGAAACTTGTGCCAGAAACAAAGGGGAAGACATTGGAAGAAATGACAAATCTGTGGAAAAAATAATCTGTACACTTCCCTAAAAATGTTGTGAACCCCAAAAGTTGGACACAACAAAAAAGGGAAGTTTACAATAAAAATATAGTTTGTTTATGCGGTGATCCTACGTCCTTTAAAAATTATTGTTGGCACACGAAATTTTACATACATTAGGTTTAAGACATTCTTTTTACGAGCAAGAAGAAGAGTCTAATATTTATAAAAAAATTATGTATGAACAAGGGAAGACAGAGAATCTTATGGATTACAAGGGGGATAAGTATAGTACATTCAAATGGCAATGGGAACAAATTTATGAAAACTATAAGAACAAATAATATTTATACCACGTTAATCTGCGTACTGTTTTCGTTTTGTACGTATGCCCAAAATGAAAATTTTAGGAATCTGGCATCTTGTATGTTACAATACGAAAAATGTATGCCGTTTAATAATGGCGTGGCACCTGTGTTGTACAGAGGACGCTGGGGATTGATTGACACATGCGGAAACGAAGTTTTTCCTTGTGTGTTGGATTTTAGAATAGTCCAACACTATGCAAATGGTGTCTTTATCGGGAAAAGAGCGTATGAAGGTTTTAGGGAAAACTGGGCTAGATACTGGAATATTTATGCTACGAATTGTACACATTTCATTGATAAACAAGGTAACGTATATACTGAAAACATCTGCGATACTACAAAGTTGTTGAAATCGGACAACTTAAAAATTCATTATAATAGAATAACAAAGATAATTCATACAAGGAAAGGGTTGCGAATTACAAAAGGGTATCCCATAAATAACGAGCAGTCAAATTATTATTGGATTATTAAAGGAAGAACGACGTATCCAACACCATCGGGTTACTTTTGCGAACTCCGTGATGAAAATTTTAAAAAAGTTGGATGGGAAAATTGTATTAATGTGGGAAACGATGGTAGAAAAAGTAATTGTACAAATTGGATGGATGTTGAATATAAATATAAAAAGATAGATAAAAACCATCAAGAGATGGATATTCGATATCTATATGAAGTCGATGCGGATAGTAAACAGAGCTCTTTTGGTGGAGATTGGGCATATATAAGAGAGGCATTTACTAATGATTGGTATAAGAATAAACAGCACTATGTAAATGTTCGGGCAAAAGTACTCATAGCCGCTGGCTATGTAAAATATTCTAATGGGGTAATTGATTCTTGTTCGGGAGAGAAAAAGCCCAAAACAATATGGACAAAAGAGGATTGCATTATAAAAGATTCTTTATGTAAAGACGATTTGAAAGATATTGCAAGATTGTGCGACCTGGAATTTTTTTTGCGAGGGAAAAAATATATTGAGATACCTGAAAGTGTTAAATTGATTGATGGCGAAAACTGGGAAAAGACAGAATTATTAGAAAAAATTGTGGTATATTGGAATGAACCTAAAAATATTGAGGCTCCGCCTTCGTGGAAACATAAAGATATTATTTTGGAAGTTCCCAAAGGTACAAAAGAGAAATATATGAACGTGAAGCCATGGGCAGATTTTATCATTGTAGAACGAGAAAAATAATATGAGAAAAGAGGTTGTTATTACATTGATTTTTTGTATTTCAGCAACAATTGAATTGTTTGCTCAAATAGATTCCTCGTTGTATTACGACAAAGGTGTGGTGATAAATGGTGTAAAATGGGCGACGAGAAATGTTGGAGAACCTGGTAGGTTTGTTGAAACTTATAATCAGACAGGAGAATATTATCAATGGAATTGTCGTCGGTCATGGAGAATAGAGAATAAAAATTATACAGCTTGTGATTCTTATAGAGAAGACACAGTATGGGCACCGCAAAACGACCCGAGTCCGCGCGGATGGAGAATACCGTCATTACAAGAAATACAATCGCTATTGGATACGACAAAGGTATTGCATTATGATCATCCGTCATATAAAATCAAAATATTTGTTGATAAGTCAACGGGAGATTCTCTGATGTTACCAAATCACGGATATTGTCATTCAGAGCCAAATTTTTACCTGAGTTTGGGGGATCAAGTAGTAGAATTTTACGCTGGAGACCTTATTGCCGATATTGCTGTATATTGGTCAAACTCAATATATTATGCTAATCGTACGAAGTCGAATGTATTTACTGTTGCAAGAGGGGGGCATCCTTTTTGGTCGCATAGAAACAATCGAAATGGTTATTTTATCCGTCCAGTAGCAGAATAAAATGAGAAATAGATAGTTTTCGGAGTTATAAATTAACAGAATATCATAAGTTTTTCCTCATTAAAAAAGGGTGTTTATATTATTTCTATATTCCAAAATGGGAATATAATAAAAAAGCAGAAGATATTAAAACAATGATACGAAACATATTACCTTTCCTTTTTGCCTTGAGCGTTTTGAGTACTTTATCTTGTCAGAAAGAGGATGTTTATTCTATAAAAGGACGTGTCCTTAATGGGGGAAGTGGAGAGCCAATAGAACAAGTTTGTTTAATTTTATATGGCAATAATTCTTCACAGATACCATTCTTATCTGAAATTAAAGACGAAAATTATGGTGGAAATATTGATACTACATATTCCGACGAGAATGGTTATTTTGAACTATCTATTAAAGCAGAATCTGGTTTTGCTCCATATATAAAAGCGACAAAAGAGGGATATTTCGATTTTAAGCAAGAAGGAAACACCATGTGGGGATATGCTAATTGTTGGTTTTTGCCTACGTTTGTCAGAAATCGAAACGCATCTGACAATGATAGTGTGCGTTTATACGTGACAACAAAATATTTTACCCCCAAAAACTCAACTATTTCTTTTAAAAAAAATCCTATTGTTGAGCATATAGGAAAAAGTCCCTTTTCTATTGACCCATTAGAAGAACTATATTGTTACGGAGATAGTTATATTTATTATAAGCTTGAATGTTCTAATAATGATTCCTGTTGGGTTATGATAGATAGCGTGTTTTTGTCATCATTTGAAACATATACAGATACTATTTACTATTAGCAAATGAAAAAACTTTTTATCATTGGAATCTATATTATGGTTCTTTCATCATGTACTTCTATGAATGTGATTCCAACACCGACTACACCTTATTTTACGGGTGAAAATAATATAGAGGTTGAACTGGGGTGCACAACTAATAGTATATATGAGAATTTCGCTTATGCCTTATCTAATAATTTTGCATTTATGCAATCTAGTTTTTTTACATACAATTATTTGAGTCATAGAAAATACGATTCTTATAAACAGCCATTTGGTCTTGGACCTACTCCACTTTTTGAAAGAAATTATACATATAAAGAATTATATTCCGATATTGGAATTGGATTGTACAAAACACAAAACAATTTGTTTTTTCTTCTAATGGGCGGATATGGTATCGGATATTCAGATTATCAATATAAATATTCAAGAGATGGGGGACGAGAATATACAAGTAATGGAGTAATGCAAAGAATTTTCATTCAGTATAATACCAGTTATACCCACAATAAGTTTAATTTCGGTGGAGCTCTTCAGTTTGCATATGCTAATTTACCATTACATTCAGTCGTTCACAATAACTTTGTAGATTCAACAATTGTTGATAGAACAATGCACTATAATTATTATGAAATAAAACCATTCCTTTATTTTGAATATATAGAAAAAAAAATATGTTGTGTAACCAAAATAGGTTGTAATATTTCGAATGTGTTATTTTCTCCGAAAATAGATCAACAATGTACTCTATTTCATTGTTCTGTCGGAATAAAACTTCGTTTAAGGTAGGCTTGTCTTTTTTATAATAGGAAAATATAAACTCATCTTAACGTATTATAGAAAAACTATCGAATTCATTGATTATTTTCACTGATATAAATGGGTTGTAAAATTTAGAGTGTGTCGGGGCAAGTGCTTGAGGTAGCGAAGCGGACGAAAGCTCTTGCAGTTGCGTTAAGAAGCGGTATGGAGTCAAAGTACGAACGGTAGTGAGCCTTTGACGGAATACGGCTTTAGCAACGTGTGGGTGGCTGATGGAACTTGCGACACGGTTCATATTTAATTGGTTCAACCTACGAAAAACTTCACATTGGACACGATACGGGTCACTATAAGGCAAAATCTTGTGGTCAAGTTCCAGATGGATATGCAGAACTTAAAATTGATTCGGTAGATCCACACAAGATTCCTGGAGAAGTTTTGGTAAAAGGTAATTGTGTATTTGCAGGTTACTATAAGAATGAAACTGCAACAAAGGCTGTATTGTCTGAAGATGGTTGGTTACACACTGGTGATGTTGGTATTGTTGACGAAGACAATATTTTGTTCTTGTCAGGTCGTTGCAAGAATATGATTTTAACAAGTAACGGACAGAATGTCTTCCCAGAAGAAATAGAAGTGGTATTGAATGCTTTGCCTTTGGTTGCAGAATCGGTTGTTGTTCAAAGAGATAGCCAAATACACGCTATTATCGTTCCGAATGCTGCGGCAATAGAAGAAAAAGGTCTTGATGCAGAAACTGTAAATTCTATTATGAAAGAAAACATTGTTACCTTAAATAATAGTATTCCAAAATATTCTTCGGTAAGTAGTTTTGAACTTCACATGGAATCATTCGCAAAAACGCCAAAGGGTAGCATTAAGCGATTTATGTATATGTAATATTATTTGTGGATTTTATTGAAGAGGCTGATTTATTTTATTCAGTCTCTTCTTTTATTGTTGATCGTCCATTCTTCCATACTTCATCTCATCACCGTTTTTGTCGTATTGTTTGCGTTTTCCGGTAGGAGGTTCGGTGAGCGTTATGCGGACAACGGCAGTTCTTCCTAAACTGCGTGCAATCGATGCCTGGAATGCATCCATGTGGTTTGGTAAAAAACGTTCACAAATAAGTCGTAAAGCCTCTATTTTTTCCTTGTCGTCTGTTACAAGTTCTGCTTTCCCGAAAGCTATTGCAGATTTATATTGTAGGGTAAATGAACCATCTTTGGGACCTACTGTAGGCGTACATCTTGTAACAGCAGATAAACACACATTCGGATGGCTTTGTATTGCATCCAATTTGTCGCCTTCTAAAGCGCAGTGAAAATACCATGTGTTGTCGTCTTTTGTGGCTAAAGAAAGTGGTAGACCGTATGCAGAACCATCGGGACGAGTGAAACTAACAGTTATGTATGGTGCTTGGCGCATTACTTCTAATGCCCATTGGCTGTCCATTGCACGGGATTCTTTTCTCATTGTATAGAAATTTATGAGGTTGGTTTATTACCAATTTGCTGGATTTCGTAGAGCAGCTTGTAACTCTTTTGATTCCTTTTTAAGTTCGTTTTCGAAATAACTAATCGCCAATTTTTGAGCGTCTTTGTATCCGTATGTACAATATCTTTTAACTGTATATTTCCCATTTTGTGTTTTGTAGAAGTCTGCTAAAATAGGGCCCGAAACCATTTTTTGCTGACATTTTTCTGCTACGATAGTCATTACTTTTTCGAGAGAAGTTCCTTTTTCTGTAATGCCTCCGTTATTCTCTATTATAACTTGCATCTTAGCCGTTAGTATGCTGACTATTTTTTGAACAGCATCGATTCTGGCGTCAGCTTTAGCTTGGTTTAGTGTGGAACTTGTAGCAAGCCCGAGTGTTACGATATATTTTTTTGTACCGTCAGTTTCGTCTTTTGCTATTTGTTTGTCGTTGACTATTTCTAGTTGACGTGCCATCTTGTGTAATGCATCTGGCAATATTTTGTATCCGTTTTTTGATAGTGCTTTCGCTTCTGTTTTAGGATTAACCACTTCTGCTTCTTTTGTTTGCGCTTGCGAAACTAATGCGAAGCCCCAAAATAGCATGAATGCCAATAATAGTTTTCTCATTTGTTTTATTTTTTTACAAAAGTAGCGAACATTCTAGTTTCTACAAAATAAACAGAACTTATTCGCAAACTCTTGTAAAATCATTTTTATTTTTTGTATTTCTTTATTCCATTTTCTATGTAAATACCTTGTGTAGGAGCTTGTTTTAGTTGTTGTCCTGTAATGTTATATGTGCCTGTATTGGTGGAATGTGGCACATACAAATTGTTGATGGCATTGGGTTGTTCCAACGACAAAGTGACTTGTATGTTACCGTTTCCTAACATGTTTTTTAATTTGTTGGAATCAGTGTCTCTGATTTTTCCCAATCGAGTAAAGTTCCATGAATTAACGCCATAGTAGATGCAAATTTGATTTCCTTGATAGAGTATGAGGTCTCCTGGTTCTGTTGTAATCTGTTCGTTGTTTTGTGGAAGTGTATATCCAAATTCACCAACTTTTTCAAAGTCACCATAGTCATGTGCTTCGTATGTGATTGCGCTTTCTTGTAATAAAGCCACGAGTGCTTTTGTTGATGAATTGTTCTCTAAGTCGACAATCATGTTATGGTTGTTTACCGTAATGTACATGGTTGATACTGTTTCTGTTTGCAAAGATGCATAGTCAACATCTTCAAGCCATTGTTTTAATAATTCCTTTCGTTGTGAATGTCTTGAATTGTTTATCCAAAGGCTTTGGCTGAAAAAATTACCTTCAGGTATAAGTCGTTTTGCATCAGCTTCAACACCGCTGATTCCGCTACTATGGCTACTTACTATCAATCCGATGTTTTTGCCTGCCATCTCTTTCCCGTATTCGAATAGAAAAGTCTGCATATTCGATGCCATTTGGCTCCACCAAAGTGGGGTGGCAATAATGATAGTGTTGTATTTACTTAAATCAATTTCAATAGGATCGATAGCAGGATAACTGTTTTCGTCGTTAGGATTGTTTTTAATTTTGTTAAGTTGTTCGGTTCCAATACGATAATTGTTTGCTTCGTAATTAAGATTTTTATCTGCTGGTTCTATTTCTATAATGTCAGCATCGATTAAGTTTTTTAGATCGGTAACAATCTCCTCTGTATTGTTTGTATAACTATAATATACAATGAGTGTTTGGTTTTTGCTTGTTGACTGATTGTTTGTACAGCTCATAGCATTCGTTTCTTTATTTTGACAAGCTATCATGCCGATGCATGTTATTGTAAAAAGTATGTGTGAGAAGATTGTTTTCATTTTATCTTAATTTATTTTACCCAAGCTTCAACTTTTTTCTTTCCTGCTTCACTGCGAACTTCGTGTCCATAGATAGAGAAAGCTTTACCAAATGTTGCATTTGGATATTTTTTCTTTAAATCGCTTTCGCAACGAGCAAGTCCCGAACCTTCGTGAGTTGTGAAAGGAAGAATAGTTTTTCCGTTTAAATCATAATCTTTGAAGAATGTGAACATAACTTGAGGATATGTTCCCCACCAAACAGGTCCACCAATGTAAATAGTTGTGTAACTGCTCATGTCCATTTTCCCACTTAATTTGTTGCCGTTTAATAAAAGGGTATATCCTGGTAATTCGCCAGCATTTTGTTCTTTTTTAGCAAGGTTGCAAAGGGCGTCGTATCCCATATTGTAATCTTTTACGCAAACGATTTCAAGACGGTCGGCTTTAGTTTTTTCGCTAATAACGTCTGCTACAATTTTTGTGTTTCCTTCTTTTACATTTCCAACTCCGTAGTTTTCTCCTGCATGGGAAAAAAATACTACAATACTTTTTCCGTTATTCATTTTCTTTTCTGTTTGAGCCCCGCAAGCGCTGAATGAAAATATTGCAAGTAGGGTGATAATTAATGATCTCATTATTCTTATTTATTTGCTGTGTTATATTGTTCGTCTGTTACCGGCTCAAGCCATTCGTTGCTTTCTGGATCATTTACGTGAACGTGCGAGGCAAGATGTTGGAACCAAGAGTTTTTCGTTGCTCCGTGCCAATGTTTAACGCCTTCTGGAATATCAATAATGTCTCCGGCGTGTAAATGTATGGCTTCTTTTCCCCATTCTTGGTAGATGCCTTCACCACTTACGCAGATAAGAATTTGGTGCGCACCGTGGTGAATGTGCCAATTATTGCGGCATCCAGGTTCAAAAGTAACGTTAGAGTAACCTTGAATAGTTTTTTCTCCTTTATTTAAATTTTTAGGTTGAATAGGGGCAAGATGGCTGTTTCCTGTAAAATATTGTGCGTATGCGTTGTTGGGATTTCCTTTAGGCCAATCTCCCGCACATGCGTCAGAAGCGGCATCGCATTGGGAAAGTCCATTTTCACTAAGGAATTTGCAGAGTTCATCTACTTGCTGTTGTGTATTTCCCATGTTTACAGCTCCAGCTTTGTGAGCTGCCAGTTGCGGTGCAACTCCTTTTAAAGCTGATAATGCTGCAACGGTAACAATTTCTCGGTCGGCTGGGGTAAGTTGGTCGCCGGCAAAAATATCACCAAATAAATGTGATTTTAGGTAATAATCGTTTTGAGGACAAAATTCATAGTTGAATGGACGACCAGAAAGTTTTGTCTGAATTTCAGTGCCTTGTTGTAAACTTTTCTTTGCATTGTCCCATACAGAAGGGCGAGTCCAAACTGTGCCTTCCGACCATTTACCTTTATTGTTTTCAAGTATTTTGTTAAGTACGCCGAGTGCGTTTAGAGAACGAGGAAAGCCTGTGTACGCATATAGTTGCGAGAATGCTTCTTTAATTTCGTTGATTGTAACTCCGGCGTTTAGAGCGTCGCATATAGCTGGTTCCAAACGTGTTAGGTTGCCTTGTGCTTCGAGAGCTGCGATTGTTGCCAAATGTTTTTGTCTGTCAGACAAAGATTGTGCAGATATTGAAAGTGACATTGTTAATAGAATTAAAAGTGTGGATACTATTTTGCTCATTTTTGTGCTTTGTTAAATATAAGTGGAAGACTTTCTGGACTTATTTGACGCATATCTACAAGATCTAAACTTTTCACCATGTGAAGTGTTCCTTGTTTGTATGTTTGAAAATGTTTGCTTTGTATATGACTTTGGTAGGCCTCTTGTGATGCATATATTTCAAGAATACGAATTTGGCAGTCGTCTCTTAGTTGTTGCATAGGATATATACAGATTACGCCAGGCTCTTCTTTAACCGATGTGGCTCCGACATTGTGTGCAAAATCCATATACTCTTGTAAGTATTCTGGAAAAACTTCAATTTCACTAATTCGTACTATCATAGTATTTTGTTCTTTGATTTTATTTTGAGTACAAGCACTTAGCATTAGTGCTGAAATAACGATACATAATAATTTTTTCATATATCTACATCGTTTTTGTGAAACACTTGTTAATCACAAAGACAAATATATATGCATATTTTAATGTTGTTTATACCTAAATTTAGGAAATGATGTAATTAATGATTGCGTCTTGTAATGTGCAGATATTGAGTTTGTTATAAAAGAATGGAAATGTATTCTGTAATAAATGTATTTTAATGTCAATTAGAAAAATCCGTAAAATTGGTTATGTCTTCCTAAATTGTGGTGTCCGTTTTAGTATGAACGATGATAGTTTTGCAATATAAAAATATGTAAAAATGAAGCTTAGTAAAATTGTATCAATGATTGCTGCTCCAATAGTATTGTTGTCGGCATGTTCTCAAAAAAATCAAACAGAAATGAACTTAACAACAGAGTGGGATAAAGTGTTTCCCAAAAGTGAGAAGGTAAATCACGAAAAAGTAACATTTGTCAATAAATTTGGTATTACGTTAGTAGCAGATGTGTATAAGCCAATTAATGCAAGTGAAAAGCTTGCAGCTATTGCTGTGAGTGGACCATTTGGGGCAACGAAGGAGCAATCGAGTGGTTTGTATGCACAGAATATGGCGGAACAAGGTTTTCTTGCAATAGCCTTCGATCCTTCGTTTACAGGAGAATCAGGAGGTCAACCGAGACGAATTGCTTCTCCGGATATTAATACGGAAGATTTTCAAGCTGCTGTTGATTATCTTATCAGCCGTTCGGATGTAGATGCTGAGAAAGTGGGTATTATTGGTATTTGTGGTTGGGGTGGAATTGCTCTTAATGCTGCGGCTATCGATCCACGTATTAAGGCAACGGTTGCGTCAACAATGTATGATATGAGTCGTGTAGGTGGGAATGGCTATTTCGATTCTGAAGATAATGAAGCTGCTCGTTATGCTGGTCGTGTTGCCATGGCAAAACAACGCAATGAAGATTTTGCTCGTGTGCTTACCCAAGGACAGGCAACAAACGATAATGCTGAAGGTGCCTATACGCGTGCTGGTGGTGTGGTTGATCCGCTTCCTGCTGATGCTCCACAGTTTGTGAAAGATTATTTTGACTATTATAAAACATCACGTGGCTACCATAAACGTTCAGGTAATAGTAATGACGGTTGGAATGTAACCGGTACACAATCGTATTCAAATACACGATTTTTGTATTATATAAATGAAATTCGCTCTGCTGTGCTTGTAATGCATGGAGAAAAAGCTCATTCACGTTATTTTGGTGAAAGTGCTTATCATTATATGGTTGACGGCAAAGCAGAAGGTTACAATACTGTAGGAAAACCGAACCCATGTCCGGAAAATAAGGAATTGCTTATTATCCCAAATGCTTCACATTGTGATTTGTACGATGGAGGAAAAGAAAATTATATACCATGGGATACATTGGTTGAGTTTTTTAATAAGAATTTGAAATAAGAGATTCTTATATTTGTTTCATATTTTCTTTGTTAAGTAAAGATGACAGAATTTTATTTTGATACTATTCAACAGGTAAATGATTTGTATGGCATAGAGACATTGCATCCTCTTGTTACCATTGTTCACATGGACCGTCGCATTATGCAACCAGTGGAATCTCGTTATCATTATGGTGTATATGGCATTTGGTTGAAGGAAACGAAGGGGTGTACTTTGTCGTATGGTCGTACTCCATACGACTTCGATGAAATGACGGTTACTTCTTTTGCCCCTGGACAGGTAGTTGATGTGAAATTAGATGATGTTAACATTCAGCCAAAATGTGTTGGCTTGCTATTTCATCCGGATTTCCTTAAACGTACTAATTTGGGTAGAAATATTTCGAAATATGAGTTCTTCTCATACACAAGTACCGAGGCTTTACATCTTTCTACACAGGAAATAGAAGTGTTTTATCAGGTTGTAAATATGATAGAGCAGGAATTGCATCATGTAATCGATAAACACACTCGCGATCTTGTAGTTAGCAATATAGAACTTTTGTTGAATTATTGTCTTCGATTTTATGACCGTCAGTTTATTACCCGTGAAGAAATAAACCATTCTGTTGTGAAGAAGTTTGAATCATTGCTTCGTAAATATATGGAGAAACAAGTTGAAATAGATGGTTTCCCGACAGTTTCGTATTTTGCTGATAAGTGTTGCTTTTCTGCAGGATATTTTGGAGAATTAGTGAAGACGGAAACTGGCAGAACTGCACAGGATTTCATTGCAGATTATGTTGTTATGCAGGCAAAACAATATTTGGATGACGAATCGTTGAGTGTTACACAGGTGGCAAATCGTTTAGGATTTGAATATCCGCAACATTTTGTGCGTTTCTTTAAACGTAAAACTGGTTTTACTCCTAAAGAATATAGGGAAGTTGCTTAATTTGAATTTTTGTAAATTAGTGTTTGATATTTTATTAGACGATAGGTTATGAAAAAAGTTATAGTTATATCTACCAGTCTTCGTGCTGGATCAAATAGTGATATGCTTGCCGATAAATTTATTGCCGGTGCTGAGGCTGCAGGTAATAAAGTGGAAAAGATTTCTTTGGTAGGTAAGGAAATACATTTTTGTCGTGGTTGTTTTGCTTGCTCAAAAACAGGGAAATGTGCCATAAAAGATGATGTGAATGCAATTATGGAGAAAGTACTTGAGTCGGATGTAGTTGTATGGGCTACCCCGATTTATTATTACGAGATGAGTGGTCAAATGAAAACGCTTATCGATCGTATGAATGGAATGTATTCACAGGATTATAAGTTTCGTGATGTCTATTTGCTTTCAACAGCAGCCGAGAACGATATATTTGTCCCTCAACGTGCGGAAGCAGGGCTTACTGGCTGGATAGATTGTTATCCAAAGAGCCGTTTGGCGGGAACCGTTTTCTGTGGCGGTGTAAATGATGCACGTGAAATCGAAGGCAATGCTAAGTTGCAAGTGGCTTACGAAATGGGAAAGAATGTATGACGGCAGAAGAATTTCGAAAACAAATGGCCGAAGGAGTACCTGTAGAAAATGGCTCAGAGGCTCATTTGTATATGCATGCAATGTCTCAGGAAGCTCTTCGTATTACGGCCGAAATAAATGGTTCGTATCATACTCCAGAACAACTTCATTGTTTGTTGGAACAACTATGGGGACATGCAGTTCCTGATACGGTAGGTATGTTTCCTCCATTTGGTACCGATTTTGGAAAAAACACATGGATAGGTGAGCGTACATTCATCAATATGGGATGTAAGTTTCAAGACCAAGGAGGAGTTTTTATTGGCAATGATTGTCTGATAGGTCATAATGCTACGTTATGTACAATCAACCATAATCCAGATCCGGAGCATCGTGGAGATATGTCGTTTAAACCAATTCATATAGAAGATAAAGTTTGGATAGGAGCGAATGTAACTATTGTACCAGGTGTTACAATAGGTGAAGGTGCGATTATAGCAGCTGGTGCCGTTGTAACGAAGGATGTCGCCCCTCGAACTGTTGTGGCCGGGGTACCTGCTAAATTTCTGAAAACTATATGATTTTGTGAAAATCTATTTGTGAAGCCTATTCCCCCAAAAAATGTTATTGATGAAAAAATAATAGATTGAAACTTTTTTCATTGTTTGTATGTCTTATGTAGTAGAAGAATTATAAGAAACTACATAAGCTTTTTGCTACAATTGAATGTTTGTTTCGTTTAGAAACAGATTTTGAGTCTGTTTTCTAATGATTTGTGTTATTCCTGAAAATACAGGAATAATAGGATTTTCTATGTCCATATTAAATGATTATTTGTTTGAATAGAACAAAGCACAAACATTTGTCATTTTGGGAACAAATGTTGTCAAAGTGGGAACTGCTTTTTTTCGCTACTGAGAAATGATATACTTTTACTGAAAATTAAAATTATGACTCAGTTAAGTGTAAATATCAATAAGGTTGCCACTATCCGTAATGCACGCGGAGGCAATATGCCAAATTTAGTGAAATTTGCGTTGGATTGCGAGCGTTTTGGAGCACAAGGAATTACCGTGCATCCTCGTCCTGATGAACGCCATGTTCGCTATGCCGATGTGCATGAACTTAAACCGTTACTTACTCAGGAATTTAATATAGAAGGGAATCCTGTTCCTAAATTTATAGAACTCGTAAACAAAATTAAACCTGCACAAGTTACGCTTGTGCCAGATGCAGAAGATGCTATTACCAGTAATGCTGGTTGGGATACCATTAAGCATGAAGTTTTTTTGCGTGAGGTGGTTGCTGATTTTAAAAGTCATGGCATTCGTGTTTCTCTTTTTGTTGACCCCAAGCCAAATATGATTCGCAAGGCAGCAGAAATCGGTGCTGATAGAGTAGAATTATATACAGAGGCATACGCAACGAACTATAGTGCTGGTCCAGAAAAAGCCATACAACCGTATGTTGAAGCAGCAAAAGTAGCACGCGAATGTGGTTTGGGCTTAAATGCAGGACATGATTTAAGTTTAGAAAATCTAACATATTTTCACCAGCAGATTCCATGGGTTGACGAGGTTTCTATTGGTCACGCTCTTATTAGCGATGCTCTTTATCTCGGTATAGAGGAAACTATTCATCAATATCTTGAATGTCTAAAATAGTAATGTCTATGAAACCCGAACTGATTGTAATGCTAACCCACAACGACCTTACTGTGGAGAATGCGTATGATATATTTGAGCAATGTAAGAACACGAAAGCATTGTATTGGGGTTTTAAAGAACAACCTCTTCCGTTAGAAGAGATGCAGCGCATATATGCTAGAATGAAGGAGTGTGGTAAACGTACGGTATTGGAGGTTGTTGCTTACACTGAGGAAGAAGGACTTGAAGGGGCGGAGATGGCCGTTAAGTGTGGTTGCGACATCCTTATGGGTACTTGCTATAGTGAAAAAATTCGTCTATATTGTCAGAATCATACCATAGCTTATATGCCGTTTGTGGGTGAGATTGTCGATCGCCCTTCAATACTAAAAGGAAGTATTGATTCTATGATACAAGAAGCTGAAGTGTTAAAAAATCAGGGTGTTTACGGTATAGATTTATTAGGATATCGCTACAATGAAGATGCGGAACAATTGATTTCGGAAATGGTGGCGAAAACAGGTATGCCAATTTGTGTTGCAGGGAGTATAGATAGTTACGAAAGACTCCAATTCATAAAGGAAGTTCAACCTTGGTTTTTTACAATCGGAAGCGCATTTTTCGAACAAAAATTTGGTTCGTCAATTGCAGAGCAAATAAATCGTGTATGCGATTTTATTATTGAATAATGACGTAGAAACGTAGTGCACCACGTCTTTACAATTCACATCATATCATTAAAGAAAAAATGTACAATCCGTTTTATGCAACACAAAACAGATTGTACATTTTATTATTACCGAAAGGGTAAGTTTTTATTTCTTGCCGAATAGGCTGCCAATTGTGCCGAGAATATTGCCAGATTTTCCACCGCCTAAAATTGATGCAGCTGCAGAAATAGCACTTGCTTTGTCTCCACCAAGTGCATTTACTATATCCGAGATAGATTTTACGTTCAATGCAGCTTGTTTTTCTGTAGAATCAGAACTTGATTTATATTTTGTGTATAATGTTAAAAGTTCCTTTGCGATTGAAGCATAATTAATTTCAGATGATTTGCTTGATGAAGATGCACCAGAAAAACTTTTAATTGCTTGTTGTGCTATGTCAGTAAGAGCATTTTGCGATAATGAACCGTTGTCAGCTGTTTTTGTTGCTGAAAGCACTGTGTTCCAAATACTTGATAAATCTAAATTAGCCATAAAATTATATTTAAAATTTGTATGCAATATACGGATTTTTTCTGCAATACGGTATTGGCAAATGGTCTTTTTTAATATATTTTTTTGTTAATATATCGTTAAAAATAACATTGTTGGTTATTGTGACAATGTGCGGTATATTTCTATTTTTGACAAAATTAATTTAACTAAAATAGTATGGCAGAAAAGAAAATTGTGAAGGCGGCTGGTGAACGCAAAGCTCCTTCTGGACAAGTGAAAATTGAAGGTAACGCTTCTGGATTGCGTATTGGCGCAGTTGTATGTTGGGTTCTTGCAATTGCAATGGAAGTTGTTTGTTGTATGGCTATTGCCGGTAAGTTTGTATGGTTTGGTAGCCAATTAACAACTATCATTATTCCTTTAGTAGTTGATATGGCATTTGTGATTGCTGGTTCTTTAATGTGGAAAAAGGCTAATCATATTGATCCTGCTTCGGAACAAAATAAATTAAAATTCTGGTTGTGGAACAATATGGGTGTAATTGTTGCTTGCTTGGCATTTATTCCTGTTATTATCTACATTTTAACTAAGAAAGACTTAGATCCAAAAACAAAGAAAATCGCAACTGCTGTTGCTGCTGTAGCATTTGCTATCGCTGGTATCACAAGCTACGATTTTAATCCAGTAAGCCAAGAACAATTACAAGAACAATATGGCAATGCTGACATTGATGTATATTGGGTTTCAACTGGTGCAAAATATCACACTCATGCTGATTGTCAATATCTTGACCGTTCAACACAGGATTCTTTAATCGTTGGATCTATCGGTCAAGCTGAAGAAGCTGGAAAAATGGAACTTTGTAAAGGTTGTTACAAAAAAGACCAAAAAGCGAAAGAAGCAAATCAAGCTTCTGGCTTACAATCAGAAGAAGTACAACAAGAAGAAACTTCTCAAGCAGTAGAGGAAACTCAAACTGTTGAAGAAAACACAGAAGTAGAATAATACTGACGTTCTTTCTAAAATACCAAAAGTCACATGCAGGTGCGTGTGACTTTTTTGTTTTTATAGTTTCTTGTATAATGTTACATTTGCTGAAAATTATTAGAAATGGAAGCTTCTACGCAGATTGTAATCGTAATGGTGATATATGCCTTGTTCCTTTTCCTATATGGATTGTGGCAGGGTAGAAAGGTTAAAAACTCACAGGATTTTGCAATTGCAGGTCGATCATTGTCAGGAGTGGTCGCTTCGCTTTCGGAACGAGCTACAGGTGAATCTTCGTGGGCGTTGTTGGGCTTGCCGGGTGCAGCGTATGCTACAGGTTTACTTGAGGTCTGGACTGCTATAGGTTGTGTGGTTGGTATTATTTTCTCGTGGATAGTTTTAGCTTGGAGAATTCAAAAAGATGCTGCAGAGCTTGACGCAACAACGTTTACCGATTTTATTGCTAAAAAACATGGCGATAAAGGTCAATTAATTCGAATTGCGGGAAGTATTACAATAGTCTTTTTCTTCTTCTTTTACATTGGCGCTCAATTTATTGGTGGTGCAAAAACATTGAATAATCTTTTCAATCTCGACACAAATCTGGGTATGATTTTGATTGTTCTTTTAGTTATTCCGTATACAGTATATGGTGGTTTTCGTAGTGTTGCCTATACGGATGTGATTCAGGCTGTTGTCATGTTTGTTGCATTAATTGTGACGCCGATAGTTGGTCTAATTTATATTGCATCACAACCGGAAGATGCAGTTTATGCTCATTCAATCGGCGAAGCGTTGACGAAAGCTGGTTCACGATTTACCGATATGAGTGGCGGATTGCATGGCTTTGGTGCAGGTGCAATGATTGGCGGTTCGTTGGCGTGGATGTTCGGCTATTTTGGCGGTCTGCCACAGTTGACTACTCGTTTCATGTCTATTCGCGATGTGAAACAAGCTAAAGTTGGACGTAATGTTGGAATTGTGTGGACAATCTTTGCATATCTTGGCGCTTTAAGCATTGGTTGGATAGGCATTGCGATTTTTGGTCCAGAAAATATTGCTGACAGGGAAAATATTATGCCAATTCTTTTGACAAAATTGTTTCCTCCGGTAATTGTTGGGATTTTGATTACTGGGATTTTGGCTGCAGTTATTTCAACGGCAAATTCAGTGTTGATTCTGTCTGCTACAGAATTGTCCGAGAATCTTATTAAACCATTGTGTAAGGGAAAAGGAAATAGTCTTCTTCAATCGCGTATAGTAACAATTGTTTTGTCTGTATTAGCCTTGATTATTGCATTCTTTTCCTCTTCGGAATTTGTTTTCACTATTGTCGGTTATGTATGGGCGGGAATTGGCTGTACATTCTCGGTGGTTATTTTGCTTACGTTGTTTTGGAAAAGATTTAGCGGAACAGCAGCAGTGCTTACTATTGTTACTGGATTGTTATTTACAATAATCTGGATTACGACTGGTTACGATAAGATTGTAAGTGCGCGATTGATGACCTTTGTAGTTGCAGGACTTGTAGCCATTGTTAGCAGTTTTTTGTTTCCGAAAAAGTAGTTGTTTTGCATATAACAAAATTGTAAAATGCATTTGAAAATTTACCTCGGTTTTTGTTTCTGCAAATGCAAATTTCTGTGGCAATGTATGTGTATAAAAACAACAAATGCTTACAGAAAAACTCTATAAGCATTTGATTTTTAGTGTTTTAAAATCGAGCGGGAAACGAGACTCGAACCCGCGACCCTTAGCTTGGAAGGGTGATGTTTTATCTTTGTAAGTGACTGAAAATCAATATAGAATATTGTTATTTTGAATGTTTCGCAAGTTTTTCGCAAGTTTTTTGGGGATTTGCCTTCCTCATTGAAAATGGCAGAAAAACGTCAGATTTCGGACTATTCCATCGCAAAAGTTTCTTATGTTTGTATCCCATAGTGTTATACAGAAAGTATGTTATTGACGAAAGAAATATTGGAAATGATATTGGGGTCTGAAGAAGATTGCAATACCGTCTATAATATACTAAATCAATCAGAAAGGAACAAGCACGGAAAGATTACATCAATTGATATTCCCAAAGAAGCAGAAAACTTATTTTGGAGTTTGATTATCGAATTTGAAAAACTTCATTTTGAGTGGGGGGATTGGGAAATTGCAAGTTCTTCTACTAATAATGCTGGTATAAATGATATTGTTTGTGGTAAAAAAGGATTTGAGCATAACTGCATTGTAGAGGATAAAAAACCGATACGTTATTTTTTCCCTCTTTACAATCAAAAAGAAAATAGAATGGAAGGAATAGAAATACCGCAAGACATATCTGTGGAATATAAACTACTATTCTATTATTTTTCTTCCAAAAAAGAAATAGTTATAAAACGAAATCCTCCAATACGTAAAGCAAGTCGTCCTAAATTTGATTACACAAATGCAGTGTTATACGTCAAACGTAAAAAAATAGATTTAGAACCAAGCAAACTCGCTTTATATGTACTGTTTTTAGAAAAACAAAATATAAAGTTGTCTGATATTTCAGAACACTATAAGAGGTACTACACTTTATGGAACGCCATAAAGGAAAGAATACAACAACAGAAAGAATATCCGTATAGTATATCAGAAGATGGGCTTCGTAAAAATATAGGTAGATACATTTCCGAGATAAATAATGAATTATTAGCCAAAGGCGTTTTACCTATTTATTTCATTCGTCAGTACATTAAATGTAAAAATAACGGGGAAAATTACTTTTTGACATTTGACATTCTCAATAACGACAACGTAAAACGAAAATAATTCCCAGCAACTACTCCCACCGTGTCCCAAAAACACCTATTTTCTGATTTACATTTGCATTACCAATTAGTAAATGCTATAGCAAAATTGGAGAATTAAATTATGTTTAACTTAATAATTAAAGGTTATGGGATGGAATTCATCTGCTAATCATTGCGACGCTGATTTGGATAATCACGCAAATCAGTTGAACCCTAACAATGACGAGTATTGGCATTCAAGGCAATAGTTATGAGAAAAGAGAATGAAAATACTCGTAAAATTGACCCAAGTTGCACGTATCCACGAATCATTGATTATGATTTTTCTGATGGTGTAACTTATCCCACCCCTTATTAGGGGTTCTCCCAAAGGGGAACGACCAAAATCGTTCCCTTTTTTATATCTCAAAATATTGCTTTATGGAATAATCAAAAGGTTGTTACCCCGATTGTTTTAATGGTTTCTTATACAAAATACAAATTAAGAATACTTGATGGTAATCACAGGTTTAGAGTTTTTAATGTTTTTACCCAAAATAGGAAATTTAATACTGAAAAAGTTTTATTCATCACCCCTTATGAATCTCAAGAAGTTTCGAAAGATAATCCTGGCAAATTGGTAAATTTTGTTAATGAACAATTTATAAAGAATATTATTCCTTCTGCGAAGAAAAAGGCTATAATCTGCAGATAGGAAGGGGAAAATACAATTCAAACAAAGGATACTAAATTACCAAAAAGCCACCCTTGCGAGTGGCTTTTTTATTACACATTGATTTCTTCTTTACCCCCAAATCTATTCTTGATTGAGTGTGCCTTGAATTTTTCCACCTCGATAGACACGTCCACATCGTGTTCAAATTCCTGCGAACCTCTGAAATTACCCTCTTTTGTGGTTTGGAACACGTAAACCCACGACTGACCTTTGTCGAGTTTCCGTAAATCTTCGGGTTCGTAGCCAATGGAATTGACGCTATCAATGAAAATCACGTCGTATCCTGTTGTGTCGTTCGGCATTTTGTCTATGACAAACAAGTTGTGATGGGCTATGTTGAAGCGTTTCATTTTCTCCTGCAATGTGTAACTGAACTTTTCTTCGTCGGAAACGTACAACACACGTTTGCCAAGTGTTGCAAGATATTGAGCCAACTGCAAAGCACAGGAACTTTTACCGTTTCCTGCCTTGCCGTAAATCATTATCTTGAACGGTTCCGACGGTGAGCCAATCAGTTGCTTCCACTTACCCGAAAAAGGGAGAATCTTGAAATTTGTCGCTAAAAATTCCACACTACCAAGAGCGTTTCCGCTTGCTGCTTTTTTTTTATCCGAAACACCTGCAAGACCCCGAAGCCCTGCCAATGTCTGTTGGCTTAATTCGGGCGTGTCGGTTTCTCCGTCAATGTAGCGTTCCAAACTGCGTTTGATGTCAGCCATTTCGGAATTGAAACGCCCCGTCGTGTCTTTCGACGTTTCCACACGCTTCATCAACGCTTTTGCACGTTCTTTCACGTTCTCCTTGCCTTGAATTGAAAGGTATGCCTTTACTATCCGTGCGTTCGGCATTACTGCAAACTCACCACAGGTAGCCTTCAATTCGTCAATGTTGACGATGTTGATTTCCGTCGTTCCCGGTGTTGCCAAAAGTTTGATGAGATTGCTTTGAATACGCATAATCGTATCGGCATAGTTTGAAGTTTTACGAATCTTCTTCTCCACTATTGCCTTTTGCAACGAAGCAAGCGTCATACGTACACGTTCACGAACGTCCGAAACCCTTTTGCCTTGCAGATTGCAATAGCGTTTTATGAACGAAATTTCGGGAGAAAGGATTTCAACGTATTCGCCCGAAAATTCCTTTTTCACTTTGGCTTTAGATTCTTTTTTAGGTTTTGAAACTTTGTTTTTTTCCACAACAACGTGATTGCTGTTACTTTCTAATTCCTTGTTTACTCGGTCGATAAACTTATTCAACAGGTCTTTCGCTTCATCGTCGAAAAAATCTTTCAAATCTTCCCAATTTTCTGCCGACTCAAGAAATCCGTTGTCGCTTGCCATTTTTACCGTTTCGGGGGTCAATCTGCCTTTGATTTCTGCCCATTTGCTGTTGATGTTGCTAATTGTAATCATATCGTAATTTTTTATAGTTCTTAATTCATTTTTGCTTTTGCCATCTTCATTTTGAGCATAAGTGCTTTTGCTCGTTTACGTTTCACTTCGCCATCATCGTCGCCTTTCGGTTTGGTGCTTTGCGTAGGAATGTGCGACTTGTCGAACGGAATTTTCTTCCATTCTCCGTTTTGATTCGATTGGGTTTCTTGTTCGTCCTTGCCAAAGTATCGTTCTGCCTGTTCAGCGTTGAGTTCAACCGAGATTCCAAATCTATCAAGAGTGTCGGTTAGGTCTGTCAATTTCAGTCTGTTTGTGTTTAAGTAGAATCCGACTGCCTTAACCGATTTGCCGTTTTTGTAGGAATTTGAAAAACCTCGTTGCCATTGTGTCCATACAGGGTCGTTGATGATTTGCTTGATTTCTTTCTTGTTTGCTGTGGTACGGTCAATGCACAAATACAAATCACCGTCGGAATCTGCCGTGATAAAGAAGCCATACGACAACGAAAGAGGGCTGTCGTTTCTTTCGTTAGACCATTCCTGAATAACTTGAATTGCTTTTGAAGCAGGGTATTTCTTGTAAGCAACCACTACGCCACCACCGTTTTTATTTTCTGTGTCTTTCGGCAACAAAACGCCCTTGCGAATAGAGCCGTCTTTCATTGTAAACGAAATAAGTCTTGATTTTTCGGGTGCTTTTCCAAAACCTTTGAGTATGTTTCCTGTGATAATGCCACGGAGTTCACGGTTTGCGGACGCTTCTTTGGTAATCTTTTCCCAATCATCAAGAATACGTTTGTCGAGGTCTATGTAACCGCTATTATTACGCCACAAATCATCGGTGTAGTTTTGTATTGCCATAAGTTTTTCGTGTCCCTCGTTGGCTATATTGTAGTCAATTGAACGTGTAGAATTGGCAACGGCAAACGAAATTGTAATATTGCTCGGAGCCATAGGGTTGTTTGCCTTACGGTTCACGTCAGCACCTAAACATATCGCCTTTGTATTCAAGTCAATCAAGCAACTGCGACCAGCATAGAAATATTCAATGATACGTGCTTTATAGTTCTTGGTGTTCGTTTCGTTCTGCTTGCGTTCCGCCTGTTCCACGTACTTTTGCTCAACCTCACGTTGTATTTCGTCCCAAGTGCGTTCGCCCGATTCCACAAGTTTTTGGAATTTTGGCGAGTTACGCATTGATTCAACAGCACGAACCTTTTGTTCCTCTATTTCGGCAAGTCGTTTGTCGCATTCCTTGCGTACTGCGTTTCTAAACTCGTCAGCAAGTTTCTTTGCCGTTTCCTTTGGCTCGTTCCCTGCTTTTGCAATAAGCGACAAAACAACCTCTTTCGTGTATGGTTTGCGAAGTACATCGCATTCGTACACACCCTTATATGCTGCATCGGCAAAAACCGACAGCCCACTTGTACGTGCAAGCAACGGAGTTTCACGGACAAACTCGGCATTGAGTTTCATCGCTTCCACTTCCAAATCGTATTCGCCACGATTCTTCAACTGATTGATTTTCTGTTTGTAGTTTCCAATCACGTTGTTGTAAAAGTCCTCTTGTTTGCTTGACTCCAAAATAGCCACACGTCCTGTAACTTTCTTTGCAATATCCTCGTCGGGGACTGATTTTGCAACGGGTTTCGGAGTAAACAAATAGCAAGGGTCGCCAACTGCCATAGTAAATTCCTCGTTGTCACGCATATATGCTTTTACAACCTCGTCGCCATATTTATTGATGAAATCGTCGGTGTCAATCACACTCGTCGAGTTCTTTTGGTTTGAAGCCGTATTTGCGTCGAGCGAACGGAGTTTCTTCTGTAACATCATCATCATACGTCGTTCGGCAGGAATAGCCGAAATAAGGTAGTCGTATGACGGTGGAATTTCGGGGAACTGACCTGTACGGTTGATTCGACCACGTTTTTGAACTTCCGTAGATACGTTCAGTTCATATTGTGCGATAACCATAACACGTGGCTTCACTTCCTCTCGTTTCAAGTTTGTCCCTTTGTTGGTTGCGTGTGCCGACGCTCCTGTCGAGCCACTTGTGTTAATCAAAAGCACGTCGGATTGATTGTTTTGGAACTTGGCAAATGCCACGTTTGCCTTTTCACGCTTACGGTTTACGATTCTTCCCCTCGTTCCCTGTTCGTTGGTAAACTCAATTTTACGTGAACGACCTGTAACTTCGGAACAATTGAAGCCCTCACGTTCAATCTTACGGATTATTATGTCGATTGGAGAACAAGTGATTCCTGTCGTTGTGTTCTTTATCTTGCGTTCAATGCGTAAATATTCCTTTTGTGCTTCGGGAATGAGTTCATCGAAATTCAAAATTTGCAGTTCCGATTTACCTTTTGCCACTTTCTTTTGATAGCGTAAAGTAGATTCAAGTCCACGCAACAAAGCGACTGAATAGTCGGTGTTGATTTCCTCGTTTTCAAGCGAATGGCGACCGTCATCAGCGTGTAAATCGCTAATCATTGATTCAAACGTGGAAGCGAACGCCACAACAACTTTTTTCCCTTCTTTCAATCTTCGTATAGTGTGGTCGGCAACGGCTTCCGCCTTGATAGCGAACAACACTTGGTTTACTATGTTGAACACTTTCGAGAAATACGAAGCACGGCTAACGCCCAAATCCTTGTTGGTGCTGTCGGCTTTTTCTCCCTCGTCGGCAAGTTCCTCGTTCATATCGTCCATTATCGGGCTGATGTACGCTTTCTCAAAGCCGATGATTTCACGGATTAGTTCCGTAATGTTGTCGCTCATAATTCGGTGTTCCTTTTCAAGGTTGGGAACGCCAAATTCCTTTTCTCCGTTTTCGTCGAGGTAAATGTAATTAACCTTGATACCGTCGTATGTGCGTTCACGACGGAGCATTTGCCCCTCGTGTACCAATTCCGACGAAATGATTTCCTGCAACGCCTCGCCACCTTTTGAAATGGATTCAATCAGTTCAGCGTCGGGAAGTTCGGCTTCGGAAATACAGGTACGCAAAGCGAACAACGGCATATTGTCGGGGCGTTTTGCAAACGTAGCCGACAGGAAACACACGTTTTTAGCAAGTTTAACGGCTTGTGCGAACGCTTGGAACGTGTTTGAGCCGACAACCGTAGATTTTCCACCTCTGTCAGTTCCTTTTGAACTTCCACCTGCGTTGTGTGCTTCGTCGAGTATCAACGTGTTCGGCTCACAAATGGCGTGCAAGAAATCAATCTTTGCACCGTCACGCTTTGGCGTTGTGAACTGCGAATACGTTGCAAGCACGTAGTCGTAGCCGTCGGGAACACGCTTTGAGTTGATGATTGAATCGAACTGCTTTTTGTCGGTCATATACTTGTAAACCGTTACAATTTCGTCGTTGTCGCCAACTTCTGTAATGTTCGCTTTCGGGTCGTTGTTGATTATGAACGGTTTTAACGAAGCACAGCCAATGTCTTTCAAGTCACGGTAAATGTCGGTAAATAAGTTCGGTTTTTCCGTTACAAAAACGGCTTTCTGTCCTTGTACGTGTGCGTAACGGATAAGACAAGCAGCCATACGACCTTTCCCAATACCTGTTTGGTCGCCAATGATGATTGCCTGTTTTCGTGCTTCCATATTGTAGATGGCGAGTGCCACAGAGTCAACCTGTTCGGCAAACAGACGGTTTACAATATCTTCCTTTGACCATTGCAGACGTTCACAAACAAAGTCGGTAACGTCGCCACCAACGGCAGTTTTCAGTTTCGCCAACGCTTCGTGCGTATCGTCGCCCATACTGTCGGGGACTTGCGTGTCGAGTTTCGTGATTTGTGACGCTGGTCGGTACGCCATACCAAGACCTTCTTCAATATGCTCAATATTGTTGATGTCCTTGCCACGCAATTCCTGCGTTTTGGTCGTTTGCCAATTTTCGGGCAATGTCATTGACTTGCTTGCACGGATATAACGGACAACCGTCACGTTCAGTTTCATATCTGTTTCGGCTTCGGTGCAGAACCAAACCTTGTTCGGTTCGCCCTTAATTCTAAAGAAATGTCGTTGAATGTCTATCAGTTTCATATCGAGTGTGTTTATAAGTTGAATTTCGCTTTTGCCATTTTCATTTTGAGCATTAGTGCCTTTGCCATTAGTTGTTTATCGTTGTTTATGGATTTTTGTTTTTTGTTAGGTTTGTGTAGCGTTATTGTGTGCGATGTATGGTAGTCGCTGTCATCAACGCCATCTTCACGTATGTAGCATTTTATGGAAATGTTTTTTGTACACTTTTCCGCTTTCTTTTTTATGAGTTCCCTGTCGTAATCGTACCAACCGTCGTTCTTAATCAACTTTCCGTCTTTGTACCACCAAAATATCATTGTCTTATGCGTATGGGGTACTGACTTTACAAGGGGAGTTTCGTTTTCTTCTCCGTTTTCCAAAAAAGGGAAAATCCTGTCAAAAAGTTGGTCGAAAGTGTTTATTATCGTGTCTTGATAAGGGTCGAACACGTAGCGAGGTTTGTTCGATTCGTCGTAGTCGTGCCGACCGTCGATGAGTATCGCAACGATTGGATAGGTAGTGCCTTGCTTTTGATAGATGTGGTCACCGTCGATATAAATCACGTCAACCACGTTGTATTGGGCGTACAGATACCCAAGAAATGTTTTCCATTGCCCAAACAACACCTGTTTGTTTGACCTTTCGTTAAGTGGTTTCCAATAGGCGTTCCACATTTTTCCACCGACAATTACTGCGGACTTTCCCTCATCTTGCATTTTGTCGAGTGCGAGAACCGCCATTTTGTAGTCGAGGGTGTTGATGTTCCAACCGTGACGCTCTATCTTGTCGTTTTCGTTCAGTTTTGCAAACGGTGGGTTTGTCATTATTCCCCGAAACGCCTTGTCGGGAAATATGGCTAACTCCAAATTGCTTGACGCATTTTGATTGGTCACGCTTGAGAAACCAAGATTTTTTAGGTTTGCCACACGAATTTCGTCAAGTTCGTTCACACAAACCTGTTGTGGTGGAAATGCAATGGTAAGCAAGCCGTTTCCTGCCGACGGTTCCAAAATTTTGCCATTACAAAACTTGTCATTCTTACTGACAAAACGCCCAAGCAGATACGCCAACGGACAGGGCGTTGAGTATTGCTGAAGAACTTTGCTTTTCGTATCGAGGGGGCGAATTGTTACCTGTCGTTCGTACAGGTCTTTGAGTTCCTCGTATTGTTGTTTGACGGAATTGCCGTTGGAAGCAATTTTTCGTGCAGAAAGCACAACGGCAAGTTCACACGCCTGCATAATCTCCGTATCTGTCCCGATTGAGAAATCTTTTGCGGATTTTTTTGCCTTTTGCCAATCCAATTTTTCTCCATCATCGAGCAGTTTTGATATATGCTGGGCGTATGAATATGTTGCCGTTTGTTCCATTACAGGAATTTTACTTTTGAATCATCTCTGATGTTCAGTTTCACTTCAAAGAATTTGATTAGGTCGTTGTGCATTTTTCGCAACTCACTCGACATCGAGAACATCTTGTTCTGTGTCTGTTTTGTAACGGCTTTTTGTCCTGCACCAACAAGACTATAACGCACGGATTTCAACTGCGACGTGAGCATTTCCAAGTCACGTAGCGTCAAAACCTCGCTTTGTTTTTTCGTTCCGTTCAGCGACTTTGACGATTTCTTTGTTTTGTTTGTCTTTGTCGCTTCTTTCTTTGTTTTCGACGTGGTTTTCTTCGTTTTACTTGTTTTTGTTTTGGTCGATTTCTTCGTGGCTGTCTTTGTCCCCGAAAGAGATTTTTTTCGTTTAGCACGACCTTTGGCAAGTGCTTCCAATTGTTTTTTTGTACATTTTCTTTTTTTCATCGTATTACGTTTTAATTGTTATCTGTGCATTGTCGTGTCGGAGTTCTTGTCCGACACTTTCTCTACACTTTTTATATACGAGGGGGCATTTGCCCCTTTTTTCTTTAAAACTCCAATCTCACATTGAAGCAAGGACACGCCTTGTTTGCAAACTCGTTGTGTCCGTGAACGGTTGCATTTGGAAACGTCTGTTTCAGTTGGTTCACAACTTTTTTCAAAGTTTTCTTTTGTGCTTCGGTTCTTGTGTCCTTTGCATTGCCGTACATATCAAGTCCACCCACGTAACAAATTCCTATGGAGTTTGTGTTTTGTCCTACGCAATGTGCTCCGACTTTTGAAACAGGGCGACCTTCGTGCAAACTACCATCTTGGTAGATTACGTAGTGATACCCGATTTGGTCGAATCCACGTGCCTTGTGCCATTGGTCGATTAGTTCTACCGTACACGCTTGGTTTGGTTTGGTAGCCGAACAATGAATGATGATTTTGTCAATCTTGCGTCCTATGAGTGCCAATTTTGCCTTGTCTATCATAACTTTTGAGTAATAGATTATTCCGTTCCGTTTCAAGTACCAGAAACCACCCAATCCAAAAAGCAATGTTGCCGAAATACCACCTATGATTGCCTTGCCATTCATTTATGCCTTAAGATTAGGAGTGATTTTGTAGGTATAGTTTGTGCGTTTGTCCCACGCCTTGTCGAACTTTCGGCTTCCGCTTGGGTAACCTATTGTCTGTATGTTTTCGTTTGCCTTAATGCGTTTTATGAGCCACTTGTTTTCGGAAAAAGACTTGCAATCGGACAGACAATATCCGATGTATGTCGTGTTTTCGTCAACCTCGTCAATCACAGACGGTTGTAAACCATCTGCACAAATTGCATTCAATATAAGTTGGTCGGTCGGTGTCATATCAAAATAGTTTTGTTATTCCTTTTGCCCTCAACACTGAGTTGATGTATTTCTCCTTTGCAGATGAACTGAAATCGCCGTTAATCCATTCCGACAGCGTTTCCCCATCTCTTTTACCATATTGGAGAATGAGAAGATTCACATCGTCGTTGTTCACACACGCTTGGAAAACCTGCATAACTTCCGATTCGTTAGTCCCTGCACCTTTCATTGCCGAATAGAGTTTGTTCGCATAAATACGTGCTTGGCTTTCGGTAAGTGTTGCCCTGTTCGTAGAACCTGCTTCTCCTTTCACGTCTTGACGGTCTTTCCATAGTTTGTACTGCTTGCGACCAATCAAGCCACCGATAAGTAAACCACCGACTAACAAAAGCGTTTTTGCACCTTTTGAAATGTTTTGTTCCGTTCGGTCAATGAGGTAGGTTGCCATTTCGGGATTATCCTTGACGGCTTTGCTCACTGCAAGAACCGTCATAGGATTCCCCAAACTTCCGTGTCTTCTCTTTTTCGCCACAGGTTAAATGAATTTTAATGCCGTTTTTACTATGTTCGGATTCTTTGCCACAGCGTTCAGTAGTTTTTGCAAATCGCTATGGTCAATATTGTTTACTGCATTTTGCAAACCGTTGCCCAATGCCTTAACTTCGTCCGATGAACTTGCGTTCATTTTGATTTTTACTTCGTATTGTGCCATCTTTATTACGTTTTAGTTATTTATGTTTAGTTTTCTTTAGCGATTCTATCTGCATTTTGAGTTCTGCTTGTCCTGCTTTGAGTTCGGCATTTTCCTGTCGCAACTCGGTTATTTCCTTGATGAGTTCGTTGTTTTTGTCAACCAACATATCAATCGTTTTTTGCAGGTCGTTCAGTGTGTTGTTGTTGCGAACACGACGGCTCACAATCCACGTTGCCACGCCAGTGATGGGCGAAAGTGCCAATGTCGCTATCTGTATGAGTATAGTCGTTTCCATTATCCTACGAGTTTTATGTAAGGGAATCGGTTTATATGTGAATTTTGAACGGTGTTGGCAATGTCGGTAAGTCCGTTTGCGTTCGCCACAAGTTTTGCAGACATCAGTTTCCTAATGCTTTCAAATGCAGAACTGCAATCCTGTCCTGCAAGAATGCGGTAGTTGTTAATGCTCGACCAAATTGCAATTTTGTACAGAGCGTCATTTGAAAGCGTGCAGGTTGTTGGATTTCCGTTGCCATCGACAAAGTCGAAGCGTACCGTTCCAATTTTTGTAACCGTGTGCATTTCTGTCTTGTATAACAGGTTATCGTCCTTGTCGTAAATGCCCACCTGTATTTGGAAATCGGCAGGGTGCGACACCACGTAAACCAAACATTTGCTGAATGTGATTTTTGACAGAATCGACATCCAAAATATCACGCCTTGATTGTTCTGCAGTCCCGAAGCGAGTTGGGAAAATTCGTCGCCACTCTCCGAAGCGAGTACAGGATATGTTTCCCAATGTTGAATTGTTGTATTTCCGTTTGCTACGGCAAGTTGCTTTGCTTCGTTTGCAAGATTGTATGCTGTTGAAATGCCATTGCTCAGGGTGTTTGCCATTGCGTTCATTGCAGACGATATACCGTTGCTTGTGTCGCTTATGGCGTTTCGTACACCTTCCTTTGTGGCAACTTGGTCTGACAACTGAATTTGCAGACTTGCACCATATTCAACTATTCGTAACAGATTCTGTATATCGCTCACACCAAGTGAACGTATGGTGTTACCTACGAGTATCGGGTAGCCATAATAAGCCGATGACGCTTCAAGTTTCACCTGCATATTGCCCATTGCCTGTTGCATAGAAGCGAGTGTACGGGCAAAAGCAGCATTGTTTACACTCATTTCTGCCTGTATCGGGGCTATTCGTTGCCCTAATTGTGTTTGGGTAACATAGTCCGATTCGTTCTCCAAATCACTCAACTTGGAAGTACCAATGTAATCCAACCGACCTGTAAATGGGTTGAATTTCTTTTTCAGATATTGTGCTATTTTACTCATTGGTTATGATTGTTAGCGTTTTATTTATCAATGCTTTGTCTTTTGCGAACGCCTGCATAATGCTCCAAAAGTCGTTGAACTCATCATCGGAAAGTGTATCGACGAATTTTCCTATGGCGTTGATATGTTCGGAACGTGGGCTGATTTGCGACACTTCCACTTCCTCGTTGATGATTTCTTGTGGCGTAGGAACATCTATTTGTGGTTTTTGCAACAATGTCACCATTTCATCTTTCGACATTCCTGCCAATCCACCAAGCACATCAGCGTGTTTTATGGCAAGGTTTGTGGCTGTTTTCTCCAAAATACCCACAAGCGACATTCCACCTATCGAGTATTCGGGTTTCAAATGCTCCAAATCCTCAATCTTGTACTCCAAATCATCTATCTTATTTTCTAATTCTTCGGAATACTTGTTAGCGTTGTCAAGTTCCTTTTGCAACGCTTCAAGTTTGCTTTCAAGTTTTGCTTTCTCCGTTACCATTTCATCATATCGACGGTCTTTGTCGGCTTGAATGAAACGATTTTCCAAAAGATTCTCACGGACTTGCATAATAGCACCGAATCCACCAAACTCGTCGTCGCCAAATCCATTCAATTTATTTCTGTCGAACCCCATAAGTCCAAGAATATCCTTTACGGCTTTACCTGTGGAGTTCTGTTGTTGCAGGGTTTGACGTGATTGTTCTTCAAAATCGTCATTGGATTTTGAAGTATTAGAAGGACACCAATTATTTATAGTTCCACTCTGTAAAGGAATTTTGTTTTCATAATGAGTTGTCACTCCGTTTGATGACTTAATTAAACAATAAAACGCTGTGTATTGTTTGTTTTGGAGAATCTGACGTAATGCTTCGTTAAATTCCTCAATGAGAGCCGTTCTGGTTTCTTTATCTGCTTTCTTTGTGTTAAAGTCTTTATAAATAGTTGAATTATCGCTTTCGTCGATATATACTTTCAACTTAATAATCAATCCGTCCTTTGCTTTTTCAGAAACAATTCTACGAATACTATCAAGTATCTGATTGATTTCGTTAACGCTGTATGTTTTCGTTTCCATTTGTTTTAATTGTTAGATTTAGAAATAGGGGTTATTTTGATGAAATCTAATCGGAACATTGGTATCTCTTGATGTTTTGAACGTACACGGATTATTAAAAAATTCGTGAATAGTTTTATGATACTCGTTCCGAACATTGCAAGGTCTTTCTGCGTACATTGCACCGATTCCGACGGAGATATAATAACCAATTCCGTTTCGTTTGACAAAAGGTCGTTTTCTCCAATGCGTATGCCTGTTAGCACACAGGTTTCGTTTCCCAATTGCAAAACTTTTTCACTTTTCGAAACCTGCACGCCAATCGGGGTTACGATTGTGTCGTACCCCAATCTGTGCCAACGCTCCTGTTCCAATTCAACAATTCTACTTATCATATTCCAAATAGATTTTTACGGTGTATTTGTTCCGTCGAGGTTGGTTGTAGGAATAGTACAGACCACTTGTTGCGATTGGCGTTTCTTCCTTTTCCTCGACGATGAATTTCATACTCGTTCCCGATGTAATGTCGATTGGCTTGTCAAATTCAACCTTGTTGCCGTTGAAAGAGCAGTCGTGCAGGTTTTCGCACGAATAGATTGGCGAGTTTGCCACAATCACATCGGTCTTATTCATACAGATTGAGAGTGAGCCGAGTTGAGCCGATAGAATTTCCTTGACGGTCGTGTTGTCGTTTTCGTCGGTGTACTCCAAATGTGTCATTTTAGTACACGTGTCGAGTTCCGCAAAGCAACAAAAACTTTTGATTTTTCTTACTTTGGCAGGAAGCACGATGGTTTTCTCAAACACGTCGCCAAACGTGAAGTCGTTGCCATCTGCAAGACGATCGGGAATTTCTATTTCTGCAACGTAAAGCATAACTCCTAATTTTCAAGAACCAAATAAAAGTCGAGCAGCACGTCCGACGTGCCTTTGTTGGTCAATGTCAAATCCATTTCCGACGAACGTGCAGGAATGCCGTCAGCCGAAAAATCGTACACCACGTTTTTCAGTTCCACGTTGCCGTTGAACGTGAGCAACATAGCGTTTGTGCCTTTGGGCAGGATTTCCTGTTGTGCGATTTTTAGGAACAACGACACCTGTGAAAGGTTCGTGTTAGCCGATACTGGCACGATGAATGCACCTGTACATTTCGCATAATTCTCCAATAGTTGTTCTGAAAGCACCGTTTCAGCACCTGCAGGGACTCTTACTTCCTGCCATATTTGAAAACTTCTTTTCATTTCTAACAGACTTTTTTATAGATGAATAAAACATAAAGGTCAAAGTTTGAAATTTCCATTCCACAAGCCGTTTCAACCATATCGGCTTTCTTCGAAACCACGAAAGATATGTTTCTTTTGATTGGCTCGTCAAAGTTGAAAATCGCCTTGCGGAACGGTATCTTGTCGGTTGCCGAAAACAGGAGCAAGTCCGTCTTGTTGGGAATCACCTCGTTGTCTGCTCCCGATATTGTGAAATTGACGTGTATGTCGGAGTTCAATACACGGTCAATGCCGTTTGCGGTCATTATGGGATAAAAGAACATTGCGGTCGGTTCGTGGTCGAATACAAACTGAAACTCGTTTCCGTAAGTTGTTTCTCCGTTTGAGTTGTTTGCAATGTACTTTGATATTTGAGCAGTCGGTATTGTTTCGTATTGCGTTCCGTTGAATGAATAATGAGAACGGTAGTAAGCAATGCCGTTGATTGTTACCTCGTCGCTCTGTTGTGGTTCTTCCACTATGTCGGGGGCGGTCGGTTCTTCGGGAATTATAGGTTCTTCGCCCAATGCTTCGGTAGGTTGCGAAACAGGATTTACTGCAACAGGTTGTTGTGGTTCTTCGCCTTGCTCTCCACCGTCAACCCACGCTTGGTGTGCTGTTTCCCATTCTCCGTATGCCGTAATGTATGCTTCGTAGTTGTTGTATGCAGTCCACGCTTCCGACAATTCCTGCCATTGTGCGTGTGCTTCGGTCTGTGCCGTGTATTCGGCAAGTGCCACGTTGTATGAAGCGAGAGCCGTTTGATACGCATTGTAGGTTCTCACGTCTTCCTCATACATTTCGTCTAAAAGTCGGAAAGCCCTTTCCAATGCCTGTCGTGCTTCCTGTCCCGTAGGTTTACCTTTTAGGCGTAGTTGTTTTGTTTCAACGAAATCAAACCCTTTGCTTTCGTCAACTTCCTTATCGGAACACA
>DCIX01000023.1 GCA_002317135.1 Bacteroidales bacterium UBA1715 | reverse complement strand
ACAGTTAGCGGCGGTGTTGCAAAGGAAGGTGAATATACATACTATGTATCTGAATCGAATACAGAACCATTGGCAGGTTTAACAACAAACGAAGGTTGTGAATCTCCAAGAACAGCGGTGAAGGTGACAATTAAGGGTACAGGTTCTGCAACGGTAGCTCCAGCGACAAGTCCGGCGGAAGTATGCGAGGGCGAGGTGAATCCATCGTTTGTAGCAACGAACGTTGTAGGTACGTTGGGTTGGTATGAAGAAGATCCAGGAGAATTGGGCGAGCCACAGAGTGCACAGATGGGCGACAAGAAAACGTTCACTCCAGGCGAGACAGAAGCCGGCACATATAAGATTTGGGCCGTGATGTACGCAGACGGTTGTTATGGACCAAAGGTAGAGGCTTCATATACGATTAAGGATATTCCTGAAGCTCCAAAGACTCTTGGTTCATCTATCTGTTTTGGAGAAGCTAATACTGCATTAACTGCAACAGGAGAAGGTACTATTAGTTGGTATGCTGATGCAAAGAAGACATCATCTGTTTTAAAAACAGGAAATAGTTATACTACAAATGATGTTGAAGTTGGTGTATATACATATTATGCAGCACAAAAAGTTAAAGGTTGTGAGGGCTCAACTGCAGCAGCTGAATTTGAAATTAAATCTTTGCCAAGTGCTCCAGTAGCAACAGTACAAGCGAATATCTGTTCTTATAGCGATGCTCCAGAACTTCATGTATATGGTGAAAATATTACTTGGTATTCTTCTGACAAGAAAACAGTAATCGGTAGTGGAGAATCGTATCAAACGACAGATATGACTGCAGGTATAAAGAGATATTATGCTTCACAAACTGTTGACGGTTGTGAAGGACTTATGGCTCCAGTTTCATATACAATCAACGAAAAGCCTTCAAATCCAGAAGTGTTTGGAGCAAGTGTTTGTGCTGGTGATACAGCAATACCTTCACTTCGAACAAATATGCTTATGGATAAATGGTATGCCGATGAGACTTGTGTAACTTTCTTGGGCCAAGGTTATAATTATGTTCCAACAGTTTCGGAAGTTGGTAATAGTGATAAGATTTATTATGTACAGAGAGAGTTGAATTCATGTGTGAGTGATGTTGTACCAGTTACATTGCGAGTTATACAACAACCTACATTCACAATCGGTAATGATACAATCTTATGTATATATGACTCTGTTTTGACAATTCAAGCAGGTGATTTTGTTCCTGCAATTACAACGACATCATATATTGATTGGAAGGTTTCAAATGAAACATCGTATAAGAAATATATGGATTCTCAGGATCACAATATACAACCAACAAATATGATAAACGCACCGGGAACATATACAGTAAGCGCCGTTTATACATATAAATATGATGCAGTAACTTGTCAAAGTGAAGAAGCAAGTTTCACATACAAGGTTATTGACCGTGCAAGAACTCCAATTGTTTTCTCAAAAGTAATTTGTCAAGGAGAAGACATAAAGGATTTGCAAGCACTCGGTTCTGCTAATGTTGTATGGGAAAGTTTGAGTGGTATTCAACCTGCTGTATGGAATGGTAGAAAATATAAATTTGATGCAGGTCAAGTTCTTGACACAGGAACATATTATTTCCGTTTGTATGACATTAATTTGTACGACGAAGAAAACTTTAGAGGATGCTTGAGTGTTGCTGATACTGTTTCTATGACAGTTGCACCATCTGCTAAGACAAAAATAATTGGTGTTGATTCTGTCTGTGTAGGAGAAACAGAAGAATATTACACTCAATACACGAAGGAAAGTACATACTTCTGGAATGTGACTGGTGGTCATTTGAATTATGCAAAAACAGACGCTACATCAGTGCGTTATATTGATTGGTCAAAACCAGGAATTGATACATTGACAGTATATGAACAAACTTGGGCAGGTTGTGAAGGATTCGATACATTGGTAGTGAAAATTGCTCCAGTTCCAGAACCAATGTTCACTTGGTCAATGCCAGGTTCTAAGAATATTATAGAATTGGTAGATAGCACTTTCCAAGATAGTTTGTTCTATAGAAATGAAGAAGGCATTCTTGTTGGTGAGGAAATTCCATATACAATGGCTTGGAATTTCGGACATCAAGGAGAAGATGAATCAATTATTGATTTGGAAGCTCCATATAATCAAAGAAATTACCCTGTTCGTGAAGGTGGATATATCTATGGATATAATTGCCCAATCTTGACAGTAACTAACTCATTTGGTTGTAAGGCTAAATACACAGAATGTATCTTTGTGAACTTAACATCATCGTTGTATGTTCCAAATGCGTTTGCTCCAACGAACCCTGCACACAGTGTAAGAACATTCCAACCTCAAGGATACAATTTGAATACATGTGAGATTTCGGTATACGACAAATGGGGTAACTTATTGTGGTATTCCGATGCTGTAGAAGACGGAATGTTCGTAGGTAAATGGGATGGTACATACGATGGAAAGATGATGAAGTCTGATGTGTATATTTGGAAGATGGAAGCAACATTCTTAGACGGACAAATTTGGGAAGGCTTCGACAATGGAAACGGTAAGAAGACTAAGTTCGGAAGCGTGACATTAGTCAGATAAGTAAAAGGAGAAGCGTTTGCTTCTCCTTTTTTATTTCTTTTCGGATATATATAATCCTATTAAAATTAGAATCATTCCCCCTATTGCAAATAAGGTTATTGTTTCTTGCAAAATTACCGAAGAACAGATTACTGCAATAACAGGATTTATGTAGATATAATTTGATGCTTTAATAATGCCAATGTTTTTCATTACAAGATTCCATAATACATAACAAAGCATAGAAGCGACTACTCCTAAGAACAAAAGATTAAGATAAACTGTTGGTTTTGAGAGTATTTCAATGGAATAATTCAATCCATAAAATGCAGAAAAAGGTAATGCAGTGAGTAATCCATAAAAAAAGACCTTACGGGAAATAAAGAATGTTGAATATCGATTTGCTATTCTTTTCATTATAAATGAATAAAAGGCCCAAGACCATGCTGCTGCAAGTGCTAGAATATCTCCGACAGGTGAAAGATTTAACACAAAATGTCCATTTAAAACGACCAATGCCATTCCGGCAAATGCAATGAGTGACCCAAACATCTGCAACTTTGAAAACCGTTCTTTTTTAGAAATGACACCAATCAAAATTGATGTGAAAATAGGTGTTGTGCAAACAATTAATGAAACATTTGAAGCAAACGAATATGCTAAAGCAAAGTTCTCTGTTAGGAAATACATTGAGCCACCGGTTACGCCCATTGCTGCTAAACAAAGTTCATCAGAAATAGAATCAGCGAATAGCTTCTTTGCTGCTACAAACCAGAGCAGAATGTATGCAATTGCGAAGCGGATTAAAAATATGTCTATTGCAGACAATCCGTTGTTTATCAATACCTTCGTTGAAACAAAGGTTGTCCCCCAGATTACTACAATAGCGAATGCTAAAAAATGATATTTTAAGTTATTTCCCTGTTTCATAACAGGGCAAAAATATAAAAAATACTATTCTTTGTTTTCCACCATTTCGATTGTTGCTGCAACAGTCGAAACGATGGCGAAGATCGCCGAAAGGAAAGAACCAATAATTGGAATATACATTAAAAGAGAGAAAATCACCCCATGTCCCACTGCCATTCCTTTATGATTTTTAACAAAGTTAACACTCTCATTTATAGATAGTTTACGTCTCTCGTTGGTGTAGTCAATAAATGAGAAACCATAAAAATATGCAGACACAAAAAATAAGATTACTGGAGTTCCAATCATTACAATAACAGGTCCGACGACAGGAACGGCTACGCTCAAGAGCACAAGTATGCTAATCAAAATTTCCATAAAGAAATTCCGTATTGCTAATAAAATCCCACGCAAAGCATCTTTTATAATTTGTACAAGGTCAAACGGGTATTCGTTTCCGTTTAGAATCTGCTCTGTTTTTTCGGAAACATAGGCCATAAATGGAGACATAATGATTACCACAATATATCCTCCCCATATTCCGAAAATGACGAAAAACATAATTCTGAGAGCAAAAAGTCCAACCGAAAATAACATTGGAGAAAAGTCAGCACCAAACGTTTCTTCAACATATTGAAACACTTCACCGATAGACCAAAGGCCAGCAATACCAAAGGTAACAAAGACTAAAATAGGCATCAATAAGGTCCAAGCGAGTCCTTTGGTAATGATAAAACCAAAGGCACGACCTTGCATTGCAAGAGATTTCAATATACTTTGAAGTGGTGACATTTTGTATTTATTTATGGTGCAATGTACAAAAGATGTAGTTTCAAAAATAAAAACGCATCGAAATTTTGATAAAAACCACACTTATATTACCTTTGAACACAATTTGTAAACATATATGAAGGTCTTAAAATTTGGTGGAACATCGGTTAAAAATGCCGAAAACATCTCTAAAACAATTGCGATTATCAAAGATAATCTTGCAAAAGAACATTTAGTGGTTGTGGTTTCAGCTTTGGGTGGAATCACAAATAAGTTGATTGAATGCAGCAATAAGGCTGTTAAAGGCGACACCACCTTCACCGAAACCCTTGCAGAAATTAAGAAAGCTCATTTCGATACAATTGCTGGATTGTTGTCGGGTGATTACAAGACAGATTGTGAAAAACATACAGAAAATATCCTTTCTGAATTAAAGGATATTCTTCACGGAATTGCTCTAATTCGTGAATTGACTCCTCGTTCTCTTGATATTGTTTCAAGTGTTGGAGAACGAATGTCTGCATATATTATCGCAAAAACTATCGCTCAAAGCGGTGTTGATTGTGAATTCCTTGATGCACGCACAGTTATAAAAACAGATAAAACATTTGGTGCGGCAAAAGTAAATTTTGAAAAAACAGATAAACTTATTCAGGATAAGGTTCTTAATACAAAAACATTATTCATAGCAACTGGTTTTATTGCAAGTACAGATGACGACGAAACTATTACGCTTGGTCGTGGTGGTTCTGACTATTCTGGTGCAATTTTCGCCCGTGCGGTAAATGCTTCTATCCTTGAAATTTGGACAGATGTTGACGGTATGATGACTGCTGATCCACGCAAGGTTAAAAAAGCATATCCAATTGAACATATTACTTACGCCGAAGCAATGGAACTTTCTCACTTTGGCGCTAAAGTTCTTGAACCAAGAACTGTTATTCCTGCAATGTCAAAAATGATTCCCGTGATTATAAAAAACACTTTCAATCCAACTGCAAAAGGAACACTTATTACAAAAGAGAACGAAAATTCTCAATTGCGTGTTCAAGGTATTTCTTCAATCGACGAAGTTAGTTTAGTTACTGTTCAAGGTAGCGGAATGATTGGCGAAGCCGGCATTTCTATGCGTTTGTTCCGTGCAATTGCACAAGAATCTATCAATGTAATTTTGATTACACAAGGGTCTTCAGAACATTCAATCACATTTGCTGTGTTGCCAAACGATGCAAAGAAATCTCAAGATGTTCTTAATAAGGAATTCGAATTTGAATTGAAAGCTGGTTTGATTGATTCTATCAAGGTTGAAAATAATCTTTCAATTATTGCTGCTGTTGGTGAGAATATGAAAAATATTCCTGGTGTTGCAAGCAAATTCTTCAATGCTCTTGGTGTTAACGGAATCAATGTGGTTGCTATCGCACAAGGTGCAAGTGAATTGAATATCTCAGTTGTTATCAACGAAAAAGATAAGATTAAAGCGCTTAATTCTCTTCACGAATCATTCTTCCTATCTAATACAACAACATTGAATGTATTTGTTGTTGGAACAGGAACAATCGGTGGTGAACTTCTTCGCCAAATCAATGCACAGCACCAAACTTTGATTGACCAAAATAAGATTGATGTAAAGGTTGTCGGTATTTCTAATATCGATGGTTATTTGATTGATACTGATGGTATTGATTTGAGCAATTGGGAAGAATTAGTTAAAACAAAAGGTTGCAAACCTGACCTTGATGCTTATGTTGCAAAAATCAAGGAGTTGAACTTGAGAAACAGTGTGTATGTTGACAATACTGCAAGTTATGCCGTTGCCGACAAATATGAAGAAATGTTGGAAAAACACATTTCTGTTGTAACGCCAAATAAGGTTGCAAATGCAAGCGATTACAATCGATACAAACATATTCATGAGTTAGCATCTCAAACAGGTGCTCGTTTCTATTATGAAACGAATGTTGGTGCAGGTCTTCCTGTCATCAGCACTTTGAAGGATTTGATTAAGAGTGGTGATGAAATCATTAAAATAGAAGCAATTCTTTCTGGTTCGTTGAACTTTATTTTCAGTAATTGTTCTTCTACAAAAGATTTCGCTTCAACAGTGAAAGAGGCTCGTCAAAAAGGTTACACTGAACCAGATCCAAAGATTGACTTGGCTGGAAAGGATGTTGCTCGTAAGATATTAATTCTTTCTCGTGAGATTGGTTGCCAATTTAACCTTGAAGATGTTGCTGTTGAAAACTGCTTGTCTGAAGCAAGTCAAAACACAAATACTGTAGAAGAATTGTGGGAATCTCTTGAAAAGAACGACAACGAAAAATACACTAAATTGTTTGCTGACGCTGAAAAAGAAGGTAAACATTTGAAATACATTGCTACGTATGAAAACGGTAAAGCAAAAACAGAAATCAAGGCTGTAGATGCTTCTCATCCATTCTATAACATTACAGGTAGCGATAACATTATTTCTTTCACAACTGCACATTATCGCACTCAACCTTTGATTGTGATTGGCCCTGGAGCAGGTGCAGCAGTAACAGCTGCAGGTGTATTTGCTGATATTATCCGTATCGCGAATTTCTAATTAGAAACATAGTAATTACAAACGCCCATTAAGATGATTCTTGGTGGGCGTTTTTGTTTTTAATAGAATTCTCATATAGGGAAATGTTGTATATTTGCGAAACACAAAATAACAGTCGCAATGTTAGATACAGAATTTCAGTTTTATCTTTCGCACCAAGATAAATTGGTGAAAAAATACAATGGGAAACACATTGTAATAGTCGGTACAAATGTAGTGGGAGCGTATGATTCTCATTTAGATGCAGTTCTTAAAAGTAGGGAATCTTATAAACCAGGGAATTTCTTGGTACAAAAATGTACTCCTGGTGAAGAATCGTACACATTACATTTTAGGAATCAACTATTTTAACGTTGTATAAACGACTCTTAAATGTTCTTTTTGAAGCATTGATTATGTCAATTTTGGTGTGTTTTACCGTTAAAAAATGTATATTTGCTACCAAAATGTATTAAATATGGCACAAACAGCATTTACAGTTCGAATGGATAGTCAAGTAAAAAAGGATTTTGACTCTTTATGCGATGCATTCGGAATGTCAACCACAACCGCAATCAATATTTTCGCAAAAATGGTTATTCGTAAAAGAAAAATTCCATTTGAGATTGAGGCAAATGACGAATTTGATGTCTTAAAACAAGGACGCGAAGCCTTTTTAGAACTTCGAAAAGAAGCCCAAGAAAGTGGTCTTAAATTAACACTTGATGAAATTAACGAAGAGATAAAACTTGCAAGAGAAGGCAAATGAAAAAAATATATGCAGTGATTGATACAAATGTAATTGTATCAGCACTATATTCTACCAAAACTGATGCCGCAACAGTTTTGATATTGGACTTTCTAACTATTGGGAAAATTATTCCTTTAGTTAATCAGGAAATCTTAGCAGAGTATGCAGAAGTTCTATCGAGGAAAAAGTTCAATTTCTCTTCTGAGAAGGTTAGTAAATGGCTAAAGTTCTTTAATGAATATGGTTTACAAGCGGTTCGAAGTGAATCACAAGAAATATTCATTGACGAAAAAGATATTGTTTTCTATGAAGTTGCTCTTTCTATAGAAGGGTCGTTTTTAGTTACAGGAAACATAAAACATTTTCCGAAAACACCTATAGTTGTTTCTCCTGCAGAGATGATTCAGATATTGTTAAAGCAGGTCAATGATTAATTATCTAATTCAGCAAAAACAAATTCTCATTCCAAATTCCTTCTGTAAGAGATATTGATTTTACTAAATTTTGAAAATATGGATAATAATATAAAATATTGGAAAAAAATTAAATCTTTTATGGAAAACATAAAGGAAGCAACCTTTAGTCCTCCAATAGTTTTAGATTCATTTCATCAAGTTAACAATGAAAACCTAATGATATATAAAATATACAATTCCTTATATGTTGATTCCAATATCGGTTATATTTATTTACCAGAATATATTACTGATGAAGACGATATTTATACCATGGAAGATATTCTAATAGATTTGCTACCGCTCTAAAAGAGTTTTTATATAATTTTCGGTTAGACCAGTATCAATTTCATTTTTAAAATTACTATTCTGTAGCATTTCATTGATTATTTTCCCATTATATTGAGCAACACCTCGAGAAGAACGTCCAGCCCAATGATGCTGGAGAACTGTATTATTTATTAAATCTTTGTGGTAAACAGAACAAAGAATTGAATTGATAATACTATCTCTATCAATTCCTATAAAATAGAATAAAAATATGGTGTTGTCTTGTGACATACATTCAAGAAATTTATCAATATTGAACGCCTTAGGTGCAGAATTTAAGTATACGATTTTTGTTTTTATGTCAGTATATGTGGAACCATTATCAAAGATCCTTACATAATCTCCTAATCCATTTTTTGTGTCATAAGTAGGAAGCATCATTTCCATATCTTTTAAATTCATCAATAATTCTTCTCTTTGATTTACATCAGATGTAATTAGTGATTCTATTAGACGACCTCGTATATTGACATTCTCTATTCTTGATGCAACCAATATTGCATCTTTTACGTTTGTGCATCTGCTATTAAGATCATCTAGTAAAACATTATAATTGTTAGATGTGATGAAATTTCTTGCTCTTTCGATGGATGCTTTAATTTTTTTTGATTCTACGTTACTAGGGATATATTTTTTACTTGTAGATTGAATGTTTGAAGATGCCTCTACAAGTCTTTGTAAGTTATCAGACCATTCCATACCACTATGAATGGCATATAAATAGTCAAAATTTATGGATGAATTTTTAATATCTGCATATTCTTTCATTATATCACTGCCATTAAAAGAGCCCTTGATATTTGTTAATGATAATTCTAATGAACTGTGACTAATCTTTTTTAGAAATGTAGTGTTTGCAAGAAATAATTGGTTGGTTCCCTCTCTTTTGATAAGAACCACAAAAAAAGGAATGTGGTCATATTTTTGTAAACAAGATAAGGAAAGTATTGTGTTTGAAAAAGAATTGTTTTTTGTATATGAAAAACGAACTGCAAAATAGTTACAATAGTATACGGAACGATCTTGTATTAGATTGAACTTTTTTACAGCCTCTTTTTTTACTAAATCTTTATTATTTTGAGGAGAATTAATGTCTTCGATATATTTAATAAAATCTTTAACTATTTGATTCATGTTTTATAATTTTAATGATAGGTTTTGGTTTGAATTGTTTTTTTTAGGTTTGGGCTGTTGGTTTAGTGTGTTTCTCTCCCAAAATACCCCATCGGCATAACCTTGGATGTCTTTATTTGTTTCAGCTTGCATTAGCCTTTTTTCAGCCCACAAACAGTATTCTTCGTTAATTTCAATACCACAATAGTGTCGTCCTAATTTCTTCGCAACAACACTAGCAGTCCCACTTCCTAAAAATGGATCAAACACAATATCATTAGGCTTAGATGAAGCCAAAATTAGTTTTGCATATAATTTTTCAGGCTTCTGAGTTGGGTGATCAGTGTTTTCTGGCATTGACCAAAAAGGAATGCTAATATCGTCCCAGAAATTCGATGGATATGTTATTCTAAAATTGCCATCACTTGATTCTTCCCAATCTTTAGGTTTTCCATTTTCTTTATAAGGTGCGATAACCTTACGTTTTTGCATAACAGCTTCTACATTGAAATAATAATTGTTGGCATTTTTTACGGCAAACCATATGTCTTCCATGCCGTTTTTCCAGTTTGTTTTTGCTCCTCGTCCTTTTTCTCGCTGCCAAGTAATTCTATTTAAGATAGTTAATTCGTTTTCTATTACACGCTGCATGGAAGACGTACATTTCCAATCTCCACACATATATAATGTTCCATTATCTTTTAGTTTTTTAACAACGAGATGAAACCATGACAAAAGATATTCTTCGTAATCAGCATCCTTCTTTGCAGTAAAATTTAATCCGTGAAAGTTTTTGCTGAGGTTGTAAGGCGGGTCTATAATAATTATGTCTGCAAAATTATCTGGGAGCAAATTCAAAATAGAAAAGATGTCTCCATTTATTGTTGTATCAGTAAATGGAATTCCATTCTTTAGGTCTTTTTCAGTAAGAATATTTTTTCTTAATAGGTCTTTTTCACGTTCAGAAACTGTAAGTGTTCGGTTTCTTTCTGCTCTTTTTTTCTCTGCCATAATAATGATAGTTTTTTGCCTTAACTATCAATCATTATGGCCAAAAAGAAAGGTGTGAACCTTTCTACTCACATTCACGAAGGAGCCTCAGATGAACCTCCGTTACCTACTGCAGATAAGCCCACACCTTAACGGTATGAGCATTAGGTATTTTAGTAGGTAATAGGCACGAGACCTTCCGTGAATATTGCTATTTGACCGATTCGAAGAAAATCAGTTTCTGAGGCTTTTTTCTTTTGAATGTGAAATAATAGCTAATGCTGTATGTTAAACTTTAATTTACTTTACTTTATATTTTCCTATTTATTTGTATTTGAAATTGTTGTAAAAATAAAAAATATAACAACATAACAATACAAATCCATTGTGATTTCTGCAGCGTACCTACGGCACGCACATACAATTTTATCTTATTCTACCAATACATTGCTCCTAACGGAGCTAAATACGCATAAAGCAAAAATCATTTGTGGAAGAATTGGGAATATATTCCGAAATGTAGGTATAGGAGTACATCGTTTTTTTCTGCAATTTTGTGGTAGAAATTAACTCCAAACAAAATGTATATAGAAAAAATTAAATCTCCAGCAGATATAAAATCGCTGGACATAACACAACTTACTATAGTTGCAGATGAAACTCGTAAGGCTGTTCTTAATCGTGTAAGTAAACATGGTGGTCACGTTGGCCCAAACTTAGGATTTGTTGAGGCTACTGTCGCTTTACATTATGTGTTTAATGCTCCAGAAGACAAATTCGTGTTTGATGTGTCTCACCAATGTTATCCACACAAAGTGTTAACTGGCCGTGCGAGCGGTTTCCTTGGCAATGTCGATGATATGAATGCCATTAGTGGATATTCTTCTCCTGCAGAGAGCCCAGTATATGATAACTTTGAAGTTGGTCATACTTCTACATCTGTTTCTCTTGCAACTGGGCTTCAGAAAGCACGCGATATTAAGGGAACGAAAGAAAATATCATTGCAATTATTGGTGATGGTTCTCTTTCGGGAGGCGAAGCTTTTGAAGGATTAGATGAAGCAAGTGAATTAGGTACAGGTATCATTATTGTTGTGAATGACAATGAAATGAGTATTGCCGAAAATCATGGCGGTATTTATAAGAATTTGCGTGCCTTACGTGAATCGAATGGACAATGTGAACATAACTGGTTCAAAGCCTGGGGATTTGACTATTACTATGAGGAAGAAGGTAATAATCTTGAAAAACTTATTGCTATTTTCAAAAAAGTTAAGGATACAACGGTTCCTACAGTTGTGCATATTCATACCGAAAAAGGTCATGGATTTCAACCTGCAATAGACGAAAAAGAACAATGGCATTGGGGGGCTCCATTTAATGTAGAAGATGGTTCTCGTCCAGAGGGAGAAGCATCAGAATCGTATGACGGTTTGTTTTCGGACTGGATGTTGGCAGAAATGAAAAAAGATCCTACTCTTATTGCTGTAACTGCCGGAACTCCAACAGCAGCAGGTTTTACAAAAGAAAAAAGAGACCTTGCTGGTAAACAACATATAGATATGGGTATTGCAGAAGAGCAAGCTGTTGCTATGATCAGTGGTATGGCAAAAGGTGGCTTGCATCCTGTTTGGACAGTTTATTCAACATTTATACAAAGAACATACGATCAAATTGCACAAGATTTGTGTATCAACTCAAATCCTGCAGTGATAAATGTGACTTGGGGTGGTTCGGGAACGATGAATGATATTACACATATTTGCTTGTTTGATATTCCAATGCTTATTAGTATTCCTAATTTATTGTATTTGGCACCAACTACTTGTGAGGAATATTTTTCAATGATGAAATGGGCTATAAAACAAGACAAAATGCCTGTTGCTATTCGTGTACCAAGTAATGGCGTAAATCACACTAATGAAGTGCAACAAGAAGAGTATTCTTTCTCTGCCCAATATAAAATTGCGAAACATGGTTCAAAAGTTGCAATTATTGCTGCAGGTTCATTCTATCAAAAAGGAGAGAATGTTGTTCGCTTGTTGGCAGAAAAGGGAATAGATGCGACTCTTATCAATCCTCGTTATTTATCGTCTGTTGATGCGACAACACTTGACGCGCTACAAAAAGATCATCAGCTTGTGGTAACATTGGAAGATGGTTGTAAAGATGGAGGTTTTGGAGAGCGAATAGCATCGTATTACGGAACGACCGATATGAAAGTCTTGGTTGGTGGTATTAAGAAAGATTTGTACGATCGTTTTGACCAACACCAACTGCTATCTGACAATCGTTTGTTAGATGAACAAATTGTTGAAGATATTTTGACAATTGTGAAATAGCGTAAAAAGCGGCGCAGTTTATATTCTTAGGGGCAGATTAAAACTCTGCCCTTATTTTTTACTAGAGTAGAGGGCAAAAAAAAAGACGACCAAAATTGATCGTCTTCTTCCGTGGAGAGGGGCGGGATCGAACCGCCGACGCCAGGATTTTCAGTCCTGTGCTCTACCGACTGAGCTACCACTCCAAAACCGTGATGCAAAAGTAGTAATAATTTTCTATTATCAAAACTTTTTTGCTGAATTTTCAGATTTTCTTTTATTGTTGTTGGATTTAAAGATTGTGCCAATCTATTTTGGGCAATCGTGAATAGTCTACATTCATTTTAATTGTCCATTCCGATGGATATGGATTGTTGGCTCTATTGCCGATATTTTTTACAAAGCCAATAGGTATGTTGTTGTATTGCAATTGTATCCAGCCTTTCGGAGCATTCTCAATAATAAGTGGTTCCTTCTTGAAATAATGTATTGCTGTTTCTAAGTCAATGGCAACAATTGGGAATGCGTTCGTATTGTATTTACTAGAAAAAGCAAGGCCTGGTAAGGGATTTATTTTATTTCCAAACACTTCTGCAACAGGTATTCCCGCATGAACAAGTGTACAATGTGTTGCTATTTCATAAAGGATTTTTTGATGGTTGTTTGCCAATGCCCATACTTTATTTTGCTTGTCTTCGAAAAAGAACACATCTTCTTTTGTTATAAATGGTTGGAATTGACTTGTGTTTTTATTTGAAAGAATAGAGAACGATTTTGGCTGGGAGGTTTTCTTTGGAAAAGAATAATCGCTTCCTTCTCCTTTTCGAATGACCGAGAGCGAGAATCCTTCTCCTTTGGTTAGGTGAGGGAAGAAACGGTATGAATAGGCACCATCTTTTTCTCGTTCAGTTATATTCCATTCTTTTTGTAACGAAACACGTTCACTGGTAGCATCATTTTCGCTAATAAAGCGTGCGACAACATCTTCGTTCTCTTTCTCGTTGAATGTACAAGTGCTATATAATAATGTACCATTCGGAGCAAGACAAGGCCAAATATCGTAAAGAATGCGTAGTTGGCGTTTACTGCATAAATCCACATTTTCAGGAGACCATTCTTCTATTGCGTTGGAATCTTTTCGGAACATACCTTCTCCCGAACAAGGAGCGTCTACAATAATTATATCAAAGAAACCCCGAAGAAAGTCAAAATCTTTTGGATCGTTGTTTGTCACTATACAGTCGGGATTTCCCCATTTGATGAGGTTTTCGGATAGAATTTGTGCACGACTTCGAATCACTTCATTTGCCACCAGTAAACTTCCTTCTGGCAAGAGCGATAATGCTAATGTCGTTTTCCCACCAGGAGCCGCACATAAATCCAACACACGCAATGGTTTGGTCGCCAGTGGAGCAATGACTTGTTCAATAAACATTGACGACGCTTCTTGCACATAGTATGCTCCGGAATGAAAAAGTGGATCGAGAGTGAAAAGAGGTCTATCTTCCAGATAATATCCGTTTGTACACCAAGGAACAGATGGCAAATATTGTTTCCCTAATTTCTTTGGATTTATGCGAACACTTGTCTGTCTTTCTGTTTGTAATGCCTCAATAAGTGCGTCGGCATCGGTGACCGATGCGATTGACTGGGCAAATGTGTGCAAAGAATCATTCATTACGAATTAATCCTTAATTAAAACACTTTGATTTTTCACACCAGCTTGCAGAGACGAACTGATAATCTTTTTCAACGACAAAATTTGTTCGTCCACTACGCCTTGTTGTTTTGGCTTATATAGGCGACGATATTGACATTTAGCTAGTTTGAATTTCAAGTCATCCATATTACCGTAAATGTTCAATCCAAGTCGCATTGGTAAAGGACATTTGGTCAATGAGATATGATAGTTGTAACTCATGTCTAAGTTGTGATATCCAGACAATATTGCTTGATATTTATCCATAGAAACTACGAACGGATATAAGTCCACTTGGTTACGGAACATGGTCATTTCAACATTCAAGCTGTCTATGACATTTTTCGTCTTCTTTTTGTTGAACAACAATAGTTTAGAGATTTGTTGATATGTTTCGTTATCCATAACAACTAAGTCACGACCTTTGATTGCAGCCGCACCACGCATTGTAGAGAATTTAGGGTCGTAGTTCGATTTCAAATATGTTTCTGCTGCAAGGTGAAATTCCGCTTTACCAGAGAATGCCTTCAACATTGGCACGATTGTATCAATGTCAGGAATCATTTCAATCAAATCGTTGATGCTGATGTCTATTAAGTGGAAGTCAAGTCCTGCAAACAAGTGGTTTTGTCGTTCAGAACGATACATTGCCGTAAGTTGCATTTGAGCAGCATCGCAAGTGAAACCCATTTCTTCGATTACAAGCACACCGTCGTGGATAGTGACACCGCCGCCTGCGTGCTCAATAATTGTATTGCCTACAAGTGCTTTTTTTATGTCTGTTTTTAAAGTGAAATCAACACCAAGAGGAACCATAAATGGATTGTCTTCTTCAACAGAATCTGCTTTGGCTACGTCGTTTGTTTCTGCCACGGTTGTTGTGTCGCCAAAACCACTTGCCAAATCCATCAATTCCATAACATCAGTATAGTTCGATGTAAAGTTGAAGTCTCCAATGAGTAAGTCTTCGTTATTTAAATATGCGGAAATATTCTTCAATATACCTTTCAATGAAAAATCAGAATTGCCGACAACTAATTGACTATCATCTATTTTTAAACGATTTTTATTGAAATCGCATTTGATTTTAGAAACCTTTATAGGGGCTTCTATAGCACTCAATGATATTTGTCCTTGTGTGAAGTTCAATTTTACATCAGGATTCCATTGTTGGATAACATCGGCAGCTGTGGAATCATATTCTGCTTTTGCGTCAAAGCTGACAAGGCCGGTGCGGGCAGAAAGTGTTTCTGCAACTTTTGCAGAAAGGCTGTCGCAGTTGAACAAGCAACCATATCCTGTATTTTTGTTTTTTGGATACATTACAGCCATACCACGAGGGTGGCGAATTGTTGCTGAGATTGTGTCTGCTTCCATATCAAACACAACAGTTCCGATATTGAAATCGCACGCCAAGGCCATATCTTTTGTTGTGTCCATTACATCCGAAAGTCCCACTCGCAAGTCAGCATTATTAAGATTTGTTTTGAAGAAATCCGTCATCGACACATTGAGTTGATTGCTTTTTATTGCAAGGTCAATCACTTCTTTGAATTCTTTTGTTGTGTGTTTGCTTGGCAAAGTGAAATCTACATTCATTTGCTTGCTATTCACAAATGTGGAGTCTTCGTAAATTACATCCAAGTCTGTTATATCAACACTACCGTTAGCCTTAATTTTTTGCAAGTCAACATTCATTAAATCGTCCATTGAGCATTGAGCAGTTAGTGCTGCGTTTGCCCAACCTGAAGCAAACAAATAGTCCGGTAAATCCGATTTTAGGTCTAATAAATATAGTTTTGCATTTGCTTGAATGTCGAAATTCATCTTGTTCAACAAGTCATTGATTGCACCAGTTGCGCTTACCGATGATTTACCTGTTTTTGCCGAAAGAGATTTGAGAGTAAGCACAGAATTTTTCTCGTCATTCATATCTACATTCGCGTGAGCATTAACTGCCACGTCGTACAAATCGTGACCAAGCCCTTCCACCACAATTTCTCCATTTGAATAAACCGCATCGGCAGAGATTAGTGGCATAAGAGAATCATTATAAATCCCTGCAACATTTCCCGACAATTGTACCACACCGTCAAGGCTTATGCCATCAAGATATTCTTTACGCATTGTTTCTGGAACAAGAGGAAGAATGCGATTTAAAATGATGTTATTTGTAGAAAAATTCATATCCATACGGATATCATTGGCAATGTTTGCCTCTCCATTCAATGAAATTTGATGCTCGTTTATGCCGATTAAGGCATTTGCTACAGCAACATGAAGAGTGTCAAGTGTTGCTTCCAAAGGAACAATTGCATACACTTGCTGTAGAGAATCTAAATACTGAACATCTTCCATTTTGGCAGAAACAATATTGAAATACATTTTTAAATCACCTTTTATAGAATTGTAGTTTCCAATTTTACCAGCAAAGTTTATTTCTGTATCTCCAAGATTTGCAAGCAATTGTGTAGAATCTTCCATTGCAAATTCCACATTGCCAGATTTCATATTTAAGTCTGTGGTAATGTCGTCGCCTTCCATCAAAATGTTCGCATCAAGATTGATATCTTTTACCGCAGCTTTCATTTTTGAAGGCATGTCGATATATGTTGCCGAGATGTTTTTTATAGCGATGTCTTCAATTTTTAACATTTTAAATAACGAAGTTGAACTTGTATCTTCTTCGGCAGTTGTGTCGGAAACGAACACATCGTAATTGGCAACGGAATCGCTATTTACGAATATATTTGCTTGACTATTAGTAAGATATACGCCATTTATAACAATATTATCGTTATCAAGATATTCTTTCACATTAACGGTAGCAATCAATTCTTCAACAAAAGCAACTGTATCGGAAGGAGCGCCTTCCATTGGATTTATGAGTGCGAAATTGTGCAAGCGAAGTCCAAAATGAGGGAATGTGCTGAAAAATGTTAGGTCAACCGTATCCAATTGTGTTTGGCAAGTAACAAATTCAGGTATATATTTCTTTACAAGTGGAGTTAGTTTTGCAGGTGTAAAAACTAGATACACAACAATACTAACAGCGACAAGAGCAATGCCGAATATTGAACCGGCAGAAATCCCTAAAATCTTTAAAGCCTTTTTCATTTCAACTATTGTTTTTTGAATGTGTATGTTCTTCCGTTAGCGGTATACGTCAATGTAGTTTCCGTTAATGTTGTTATTGTATATTGCTTAGGAATGACAGCGGTACTTGCTTCCATTTGGTGCATTTGTGTCAGTTTGTCACCATCGAGTGTCCAAGTAAAGCTTTGTGCTTCAGATTCATCAACATCGTCGGAAGTATCCCATGTCCATCCAGAACCAGAGGATGAATATTTTTCATATAGCGTACCAGACTTCCATTTACCATACAGCAATGATTCGTCGAAACCACCGATTTTGTCACAGCCTGCAAATATGAATAATGCTGTGCATAGAAGTAAAAGAAATTTCTTCATAGTTTTAGTTATTAGTGTTTTCTTCAGGCTCTTCCGTATTATTTTTTTCTTTTTCCAATTCTGATTTGCGGAACACATATACAATGCCGTATTTGCTACATTCTTGACGGCGTTCCTCTGGATTTTCTATCGTAGCAAAATAAGCTTCAACTTCGTTCCAGATTTGTGCAATCATTTCATCTGCTTGTTTGCGAAGGTCCTCGGTATATTCGGTTGATCGTTGATCGTGCGAAATTCGAAGACCGTTTTCTCTTGCAGCAGCAATATATTTTTTGTAAATGATGTCAAGTAATTCAATACGAGGATTTTCCATCTTTCCCGCACTTGCTTCTCGACGGGCTTTCTCGCCATCGATTAGCTTTTGTCCCCATTCTAAAAGATCTTCGGAGGTTTCAAGAACAGGAAGTTTTTTATCCACTCCGTAGAACTCGCGTACCGATGCTGCAACCTCACCACGGGCGATAGACATATTCAAAACTTGAATAAAGTGGGAAATATACATTTTCATTTTTCTGTGAAGTTGTGCAAATGATGCACCTTTTTCCACAGAAAGAGAATGTGCAGAACGATTTTGTGAGATTCCAGACTTAAATGAATTCAAGAAGTATTTTGCTTGTATTAAAAGGTTTTGTACAAATGCTCTTTCTTCAGGCTTTACCTTTGAACAAGCATCGATTGCCGATTGCAATGCGCGGATTCTTGCCGCATCAGTATTGGGAAGTCTTCTATAAGGCATAATTTTCTATTTTAGATGACAAAATTAAGAAAAACTATGTTACACTATTTTTAAGAAAATGAGAATTTTACTAACATACGAATGTTTATTACCAAAATTTGTGCCAACTATTCGCAATTGAAAATAAAAATTGTGCTTTTGTTCAACAGATGTCTCTCAAAATAGTTGATTTTGTGTATTTTTGTACATTCTAAAAACGGTGATATGGACTCGCTTAACAATGTTAAAAGATCATTTTCCTTGCCAATGCAGATTTTAGTTTGTATTGTGCTTTTCGTTGAAGTGTTTGTTTTAGGTATTCTTTTGTATTTACGGAAGGATTTTACATTCGATTTACATAGTGCAACAAGTGTTTGGGGGTTGATTGTGTTGGCAGTGTCGTTGATTATGTTTGGATGGAATATTGCGTCTTATTTTCATAGGAACCGATTGATTTCCAAGGCTGTTGACCAAGATAGTAAGTTGCAGATTTTCAAGGCGTCGGTGTATTCACGTTATATTACTTTGTTGCTTGTTGCTGTTGTTGGAATAATTTTCAACTTCGTAAGCAAGAATCTCTACTATTTGGTTTTCTTCGCTATGTCGTTTGTATGGCAAATTGCAATGTTCCCAACTCGAACAAAAATCACTATGGCAGTTGGTGTTGAAGAAGAGAAAGAACCTGTTGCAGAAGAACAAGAATCGGTAGAAAAAGTGCCTACAGATACAGAACAAGCGAATAATTAGTATCTTTGCTACAAATAATAACAATGGATTTAAATTTTACTATACCAAACGGAACTGTTCAGGCGGTTGTCCAAGATAAAAGAACAAATAAGGTTCTTCGTATTGGCTACATTACCGAAGAAACGTATAACCAGATGAACGAAACACAACATGTGTATTTGTTTTCTAAGGAAACGGGTCAGCCTGAATTGCTAACTGCGGGAGAATACAATACGCCAGTTGCATTGGATGCACTTATTGCCAACGAAGAAGGCGATGCCGTTGTAATTCGTGCTTTACCAGAAGGTTCTACTACTGGTGCGGATACATTCTTGGGTGATAAGAATATTGATGATTTGGCGTTCTTGTCATATCTTCAGGATTTTATTGAAAAGCGAAAAAAAGAGATGCCGGAAGGTTCTTATACAACTAAATTGTTTACGAAAGGTATCAATAAAATTGCTCAAAAAGTTGGAGAGGAGGCAATTGAAAGCATCATTGAGGCAACAAATGGAACAAAAGAACAGTTGTTGTACGAAACATCAGATCTTATTTATCATTTGATTGTACTTTTGACAGAAAAAGGTCTTCGTATAGAGGATTTGGCTCGTGAATTGAAGGCACGCCATAAAGAATAATACAGAATATAAAACTCAGAATAATGGCTAATAAAATATATTTCAACCAAGCAGTTATCGGTTACACAGAAGAAAATCCTATTCTAAAGGATGTAACTTTTTCTGTAGGCGAAGGTGAAATCGTATATTTAATAGGAAAGACTGCCGCTGGTAAGTCGAGTTTGCTTAAAACTATGTATGCGGAAATTCCGTTACTTGACGGTGAGGCTGTTATTTCTGACTATGATTTGACAAATCTTAAGCGTAAAAAAGTTCCATATTTACGCAGAAAAGTGTCTGTTGTTTTTCAAGATTTTCAATTGTTGTCTGATAGAAGCGTGTACAAAAATCTTGAGTTTGTTTTAAAAGCGACTGGTTGGTCAAAGACTGCGGAAATTCAGGCACGAATCACCGAAGTTCTTACTCGTGTCGGTATGGAAAACAAGAAGGACGATATGCCATATCAGTTGTCTGGTGGCGAGCAACAACGCGTTGCTATTGCTCGTGCATTGTTGAATGATCCTGATGTGATTTTAGCCGATGAACCAACAGGAAATCTTGACAACGAAACTTCTGATGAAATTTTCAAATTGTTTCATTCGTTGACAAAACTTGGTTGTGCGGTATTTCTTGTGACACACAATACGCAAATGGTTCATCGCTATCCTTCGCGTACTTTGCAATGTGCAAATGGAACCATTACGGAAATCCGTGACGAAGCACCTATTGATTTGGAATCGTTAATGCAATAAGTTATAACTATGGAAGACAAGGACATCCTTTCTAACATTGAATCTGAGGAATATAAATATGGTTTCACTTCGAATGTGGAAACCGATATTTTCCCTCCAGGCATAAACGAAGACATTATACGTCGTATTTCTGCTATAAAAGAAGAACCGGAATTCTTATTGGAATTTCGGTTGAAAGCATATCGTCATTGGACAACATTGCAACATCCAAATTGGGGACAGTTGCAGTTCGAAATACCAGATTTCCAGAGTATTAGTTACTATGCTCAGCCCAAAAATAAGGCAAAATATGAGTCTCTTGATGAGGTTGATCCAGAAATTGTAGAGACTTTTAATAAGTTGGGTATTCCATTGGAAGAACAAAAAATCTTGTCTGGCGTGGCCGTTGATGCGGTGTTTGATAGTGTGTCGGTTCATACACAATTTCGCGATCAATTAAAAGCAAAAGGAGTTATCTTCTGCTCGTTCAGCGAAGCGGCAAAAGAATATCCTGATTTAGTTCAGAAATATCTTGGTTCTGTCGTTCCATATACCGACAATTATTATGCTGCCTTAAATGCGGCTGTATTTAGCGACGGATCGTTTGTGTATATTCCAAAAGGCGTTCGTTGCCCAATGGAATTGTCTACATATTTCCGCATCAATGCGTCAAAAACTGGTCAGTTTGAACGCACACTTATAGTTGCCGATGACGATTCGTATGTAAGTTATTTGGAAGGTTGTACGGCTCCTATGCGTGACGAGAACCAACTACATGCAGCCGTGGTTGAATTAGTTGCGATGGAGAATGCCGAAATAAAGTATTCGACTGTTCAAAACTGGTATGCCGGTGATAAGGATGGTAAGGGTGGTATCTATAATTTTGTTACTAAACGTGGCTTGTGCGCAGGAAACCATTCTAAAATTTCGTGGACTCAGGTTGAAACTGGTTCGGCAATTACTTGGAAATACCCAAGTACCATATTGAAGGGCGATGATTCTGTATCGGAATTTTATTCCGTTGCTGTTACAAAAAACAAGCAACAGGCTGATACGGGAACAAAGATGATACATCTTGGTAAAAACACGAAAAGCACTATCATTTCGAAAGGTATTTCGTTAGGCGAAAGCAATAATTCATATCGTGGTTTGGTGCGTATGGGGAAAAATGCGGAAAATGCACATAATTTCTCTCAATGTGACTCTTTGTTAATTGGTTCAAAATGTGGTGCTCATACTTTCCCTGTAATTGATATTCAAAATGATACAGCTACGGTAGAACACGAGGCAACGACGTCGAAAATTGCCGATGAACAAGTATTCTATTGTAATCAACGAGGAATTTCTACAGAAACAGCTATGGGTTTGATAGTGAATGGTTTTGCTCAGGAAGTGCTTACTCATCTTCCTATGGAATTTGCCATTGAAGCTCACAAATTGATAGCACTTTCTATGGAAGGAAGTGTAGGATGATGACCAAGGAAGAATTTGCGTCTCTTGTTGTTCAGGCGGGCATTTCTATGGATATGAAGGAAATGGTCGGTTATATTGAACATGGTCAGGTTTTAGCAAAAGATGTTTTTTCTATTTCTATCGATTCCCAAAGTTCTGCTTCGTGGTATGCGAGTTGGATACTCAATCATTATATTGATAAAAACCACAATGCGATTGCTCCATATCTTGATGCTGCAATAGTTGCATTACAAGCAATAGAAAGAACAGGCCATCGACGATTGCTTCTTCGGTATTTTATGGTTACGTCGGAATGGGATGAATATGAACATCTTGGCTTGTTACTGGACATTTGTTTGCGGATAATTCAGGATACTACATCTCCAAGTGGTTTAACTGCAAATGCAATGAGTGTGGTTGATCGAATTGCAGAAAAAGAACCTGATATCAAGAATGAAGTTCTTGTAATATTAGAGGAACAACTTCCATATTTGGCGACAGGTGCAAAAAATCGGGCAAATAAGATTATAAAAAAGTATAGCAAGTAGATTTACTCTACTTAAATTCTTCCCAGAAGATGCTATTTGACCATTCTGATTTTATAGTTATCTGCTCTTTGTAGAAGTAGATTTTTTCAGGTTGTCGTTTTATTTCTATACATCCAGAATCCCATTTTTCGTTGTTGTTTTCGTCCACAAAACAACGAAGCGAGTAGTTTCCGGCAGGAATGTTTTCAAAGCGAATTTTGCCAGATTTCATGGATGCGAAATATGGCTGTGCATCTTTGCTTTCGGCAGAAACAATTGTAAATACGAGATTATTGCTTGGGAATCCAGTTGTATTTTTAATAAGCAATTCGCCAAATCCATCTTTCTTAGGTGATTGAAAAGCAAAAGATAAGGTGTCGTTTGCATCGCCGAAAATATCGGTAAATGTTGAATCTGGAATAACCAATGTGTAGTTTGTATTTGTTTGCCAATCCGCAGCGAGAATATATGTTCGTTCCGATTCAGTAGATTTCTTTATCGAATATGGTACAGGGTGAACTACAAGTTTGTCGTCTGCAGCAACAGAGATATCTGCTATTAGTTCTTTTGAAGCAGAAGCAAATGTATCAATGAGTGCGCCTTTCTTTATTGTTAGAACATATTGTTCTCCAGCAGTTGCTGAGTGTGCTATCTCAATTATACGCGAAGAGTTGCTTGCATAGGAAATATTTGTAATTACCGATGTTTCGGTTGAATCGGCAATATTCACTAAAGAAAATAAACTGTCTGTTATTGTTTTCACAGGATTGTTACAAACCAATCGGATTGATTCGTATGAGCGTAGTCGTTCTTTTTGCTCTTCAGCCAATTGCATTAGTAATCGTTTGTGTGAAGTTGCTGATTTATAGAGTTTTTGAACGGGAACATCTTTCTTTAAATTGAAATTTTTGGTTGCAATTGTTCCATCGGTACGTGGATATTGTACCGTGATTGCAAGATTTTTCAAACGAAGAGCATCACTATTGTCTTTTAGCCAATATAACAATGAATTGCTTGTTTGGTCATATTCACAATAATACCAATCTTGAATAGTTGGAAGGCCGTCTAATGTAACTATAACTTTTTGTGTGTCAATAGGTTTTGCAAAGTATAACGCAAATCGTTCTCCTGTTTCTTTGTATTTGAGTGCAACTTGTTCTTGGTAGTGATATTTTGGTCGATATGAATAATCGTTATAGGAAATTATTTTTTCGAAACCAGCCTTTGTGGTATCGCACGATTCATAAATCTTGATTTTCTGTAAGTCCTCTTGTGCAATTGGTCGAGAGAGAGTGAGGTAAATACTGTCACCAGCAAATAGTTTGTTGTTCTTTTCTAGGTTAGAATTTATAACCAATCGTTGAGGTAAGTCTTTTGTTGACTCTACTACAATAGTATCGGTTGTCGTTTTTTCTGAATCTTTTGTAGGATGATATGTTAGTACAACTTTTGCAGAATCCGAATTCATTAGTGCAGTGTCTTGTAACCAAAAAATAAGGCTGTCGGATGTTACATATTCAGTTTTGTAATTGCCTGGGACCGTGAATTTTATATCTGTTGGTTTGTTGCCTTTTGCTGCTAATTTACAAGCAACAGCATATTTCGATATACGTTTGTTTGATTGTATGGATTGTTCCCATACATCGTTTTGGAATATAGAAAGTTGCACATTTTGATCTGACCAACGAGTTTTCTCAACAAGATTGAAGGAATCTTTTACTTGTTTTATTTGTATGCTGTCTTCAAAATCTTCGAAGCGAAGAGTGTCATTGTGGGTAAACCAAAGTGTGTCGGTAAAGCGTTCTGCGGTAGGGTTGAATATGGTATCAAGGAACGCAATTTTTTCGGAAGGTTGATTGAACATAAAATCCTTATCCGAGTCAATTAAAGCATAAATTTTATATGGTTTCGCTTCGATGTTATAGAAAGAAAAATCACCGTTTTTTGCCGTTTGTGTAATGTAGCGAGGTTTCTTTGTTTTGAACGCAGTATCACTAATATCGTCGTAAAGAAGTACATACGCGTGTTCTGGAATTTTCCCGTTTCCCGCATAAGACACCTTACCAGCAATTCGCATCGTGTCTATGCCTGTACTTGTAGAAAATGCGTAAATATATTGTTCGGTAAGATTCCCTTCAGAAAGGTCTTTTATTGCTCCGTTAAAATTAAATGTATAGGTTGTGTTTGGTTGTAATTTTTGCTTTGATAAATCAATAGTGATTTTCTTCTTCTTCACAGTGATGTTTGGTTTATCTTCAAAAATAGGTGAAGTCATACAATTATCGTCCACGTTTTCGAGAGCGATAAATTCATTGAATTTCACAACAATTTTTTGTGGCGAAGCATTTTGAGAATTGTTTTTAGGAGATTCAAAAACAGCGTATGGAGCAATAGTGTCCACAGGTCCGCCAGTTGGCGAAGATTCACGTGCACAGTTTGTGAGAGAGAATATGAAAGGAAGCGAGAATAGAATCACAAATGTGATTTTGTGATAATTGATAATATGTTTTGTACTAATTCGCTTCATTTTGTCAAAAGTACTACTTAATTGTAAATATTACAAAATTAATAGTTGTTTGTCACAGCTTTCATTGCCGCCAATAAGGTAGGATCTTTTTCTATAATGGTTCCGATTACGGCAATGTCTGCCCCTGCATCATAGACTTGTTTCAAGGTGTCGATTGTGCGTATTCCGCCACCAACAATTAGTGGGATAGAACAATGTTTTTTGATTTGGGCAATTGTTATCGGATTTACAATTGTGTTTGCGCCGCTTCCTCCTTCTAAATAGAGTGCTTTTAGTCCTAATAGTTCACCGGCAAGTGCAGTTGCAACGGCGATGTCAGGCTTGTTATATGGTATTGGTCTTGTGTTGCTCATATATTCCACCGATGTCGCACCGCCGCAGTCAATAAGCATATATCCCGTAGGGATTGCTTCCAAATTTGATTGCTTGATAATTGGCGCAGAAACTACGTGGTTTCCAATGAGGAACTCTGCGTTTCTTCCCGAAATAAGCGAAAGGAACAAGATTGCATCGGCGTTGCCGGCAACTTGGCACGCATTTCCAGGAAATAGAATTACTGGACCAGAATAGATTTCTTTTATGATTGAAACAGAATGTTCTGTGCTTGTTGAGACCAAACTTCCACCAACAAAAATGTAGTCAACTTTTTCATTTTCTGCTGATTGTGAGATAGAACGCAGACTTTCGTCTGTATGTTTGTCTGGGTCTATTAAAAGAGCCAATTGTTTTCGTGTCTGTAAAAATGAATCGTAAATCATTGTTCTTACATTTTTTCACTTGCCCACACTAGGCAGAATTTTTCATTGCGAAAATACGATAATTTTATGTTATTCAACCGTTTCCCATCAATAATAATGGAGCCGAGCAATTGTTTGTCATCATCTTTTTTTACCGAAAAATCCAACAAATCATAGGATGCATTAGTCAATTTAAATAGTGTTTCCTTTGCTGACCAAAGCAATATTAAATCTTCCAATGACGAAAATTCTGTGGATTCATCCTTGCGAACGAATTTTTCGGTAATTCGTAAAACTTGTTGTCGGTATTCTTCAATATCGACTGCGACAGCTTGTGTTTGGCTAACGATAACAGCAATGAATGATTTTGAATGGGAAATGGAAATAAAGTTCCCTGCCATTATAGGCTTTCCGGAATCTTCGTATGTGATTTCATTGTATTTGTCGCCTAAAATGTCGCGTAGCAGTAATCGTGGTTGAACAAATTCTATTTTTCTGCCTTCGTTTGTTATTGTTGAAATATGTTCAAGTTCTTGTTTAGATAAACTTGACAAGTTGTTATTTAATAGATTAGTATCTTTTTCTGAAACAACTAAAATATACTGCTCGTTTTCGAATTTCATAGTGTTATTTTAGTATTTCAATTGCTTTCAAAATAGTATTATCGTTCGTGTTATATAACTCATAAAAATACTTGTCTCCAAGAATGTTTCGTATCACATAACAACAAAATAATTTTTGTTCCCATTCTACCTCTGAATGGCTAAGTTTTCCTTTTTTAATGTTTTGTTTTTCAGTGTCTTTGTATAACTTATCTAAAGAAAACATTTTATTACAAAACTCTTGTATAGCTTGTGCATCTTTTTGTTTTGTCAGAAGTTCTCGATGGTTATCGGTAAATTCAAATGCGTAGTTGTACACAATGCTTTTGTTTGTAATGTCTTGGAAAAATTGTGAATATGCTGTTGTGTCAACTGCGACAAACACATCAGGCATAATTCCTCCGCCGCCATATACGGTTTTACCAGTTCGTGTAGTGAATTTTAGCGAGTCCGGGAAATGGACGCTGTCTGCATCGTACATCTCTCCGTGGAAATAGCGTTCAACTAATTCTCTGTCGTAATCCGACAATTTCCCATTATATGGTTTTTGTATGCATCGTCCTGAAGGTGTGTAGAATTTTTTTGTGGATAATCGCACAACGGAACTATCTCGAAGAACAAAGTCTTCATTAACGACACCTTTGCCGTATGAGCGTCTGCCAATAACAGTTCCACGTCCATTGTCTTGCATTGCACCAGCAAATATTTCGCTTGCGGAAGCCGAATATTCATTGATAAGTATGGCAAGTTCAATATTCTTGCAGGTTCCGTTTCCTTCGGCTGTAAAATATTCGGCAGGTTCATTTTTCCCTTTGGTGAAGACAATTGTATCGCCTTGCGAAAGGAATTCGTTAGCCAAATCTATTGCGGTATATAAAAGACCGCCACCATTGTCGCGTAGGTCTATGATAAGTTTTTTCATCCCGCTGTTTTTCAATTCTGTGATTGCAGAAAGAAATTCATTTTGAGTGGTTTGCGAGAAGCAATCAATTGCAATATAGCCAATCCCCTCATCAATCATATAGGCGGTTTCTACGCTTGTAATAGGAATTGCATCGCGTGTGATTTCAAACGAAAGTAATTCCGGAACGTTTATTCGTTTAATGCCAACAGTAACTTTTGTTCCTCGAGGACCTTTTAACAATTTGATAGTCTTTTCGTTAGTTATTCCAACGCCGGCAACAATGGAATCGTTTACTTTCACAATTCTGTCGCCTGCGTGAATGTCAAGCTTTTCGGAAGGACCTCCGTGTAGCACTTGAACAATAACTATTGTGTCTTTTTGAATTAGAAACTGTACACCTATACCATCGAATGATCCTAAAATAGGGTCAATCATCTCGCGATAATTGTCTGTTGTAATATAGGAAGAATGTGGATCTAATTGCTCAAAAAGTTGTGGCATTAGATTGTCACAAAGAGTATCTATATGTATGTTTTCTACATATTTATCACGAATCAAGTGAAGTATTTCTTCAATTTTAGATGTCGGTTGTATACCTTTTCTTGGAACAGTTGTAAACTGTCTTTGAAGTAGCATTCCTCCTGCAAATGCAAGAGCAAGTAATACAGGGAGTAATATCCGTAGTTTGTTATTCATCAATAGCGATTTGAAGAACCTCTATGTTTGCTCTTTTCAACAATTGAATGCCGTCGTCTACGCGGTATGGTTCTGAGTAGACAACCTTTTTAATTCCTGACTGAATAATGAGTTTTGCGCATTCAATACAAGGGGACGTCGTTACGTATAATGTCGCGTCATCGCTGTTATTTGCAGACTTTGCAACTTTTGTTATGGCATTTGCTTCGGCGTGTAGAACATAGGCTTTTGTCTTTCCGTCTTTGTCTTCACAAACATTTTCGAAACCAGAAGGAGTTCCGTTAAAACCGTCGGAAATAATCATTTTGTCTTTTACAATCAAAGCGCCAACTTGTCTGCGTTTGCAATAGGAGTTTTCTGCCCATATTTTTGCCATTCGCAAATAGCGCTTATCTAACTGTTGTTGCTTCTCTGTCAATACTTTATAATCGCAAGCCATACTCTTTTCTTAAATTGGCTGCAATGTACAAATTTCTCGGAAAAGATTATGCTATAAAAATAAATATATTATCTTTGTAATTGTCTATTTATAAGGGAAATGGCAAAGGCTCGTGTTTTATATATTTCGTACGATGGAATGACAGACAATTTAGGTCAGTCGCAGGTAATTCCATATTTGATTGGTTTAACTCAAAAGGGGTTTTCAATAACAATTCTTAGTTGTGAGAAACCAGCTGCTTTTGAAAAAAGAGAGAAGCATATTTCTGCACTATTAAAAAAGAATGGAATAGCATGGGAACCAATACAATACACAGCTAAACCTCCTATATTTTCAACATTGTACGATATTCGTATGATGCAGAAAAAGGCTAAAGAAATTGTCACTACGCAGGCAATAGAACTTGTTCATTGCAGAAGTTATATTAGTGCTCATATTGGTAGATTTTGCCAGAAAGAATTTGGACTTCCGTGGGTTTTTGATATGCGTGGTTTTTGGGCAGACGAACGAGTTGAAGGAGGCATTTGGAATACGTCTAAATGGATATATAGACAAGTCTATAATTATTTTAAAGACGCAGAAAAAGAGTTCATTACGAAATCTACTTCAATAATTAGTTTAACTAAAAACGGAGCTGAAGAAATTCAAAAGTGGTCTGAATATCAAACGGCTAAAACGCCTATACAGATTATTCCTTGTTGTGCTGACTTACAGTTGTTCCGATATAATAAGAATCAAGAGTCACTTCGTAAAAAACTGAACATTACTGATAATAATTTTGTTATCAGTTATTTAGGTTCGTTTGGAACTTGGTATATGACGGAGGAAATGTTTGATTTTTTCAAGGTTTTGTATGAAAAAAATAACAATGCCATCTTCCTTTGTATTACGCCTGATAATCCTGATATATTGGATTCCATTGCGATACGGAAAGACATTCCTCGTTCTGCATTGCGTGTAGTAAAAGCAAATCGCGAAGATGTTCCTCTATATGCGTCATTGTCGAACTGGTCATTGTTTTTTATAAAACCGGTTTATTCTAAGAAAGCTTCATCGCCAACGAAAATGGGTGAGTTGTTATCTCTTGGTATTCCATTGGTTTGTAATGCAGGAGTGGGAGATGTGGATCTAATAATGAATGACTGTCCACAAGGCTACGTTGTGAATACCTTTACAGAAAATGAATATGCTTCTATTGCTGAAAAAATCCTTTCAGAGACAACTATTAATAGAGAATCGCTTCGTGCTGTTGCGGAGAAATATTATTCTTTAGAGCGTGGAGTAGTATTGTATGAGGAAGTATATAATAATTGCTTAAATCAATGATATAAAGATATGAAGAATAAGTTATTTCAATTTTTACTTGTATTGTTTTCAATTAGCCTAATTTCTGCCTCTTGTTTTTATTTTTTAGGAGGTGAGTATAATTCTTTGGGAGGAACGCTCTTTGCGGCTGCTTATATGTTTATACCAATGATTTCGGTGCTTATTGTACAGTTTTTACAAAAAGAACCGTTATTGAAAGGATTGGGGACATCATTCCGCATAAATAAATGGTTTTTCATTGGTTGGTTATTAATGCCTGTGTTTAATTTGCTTGCTCTGTTTTGCTCACCAATTATTCCCGGTACTTCATTTTCTACAGAAACTCCATTGCTTGCAAATGCCATAGAAGAATTGTCGAAAAGCATTCCTAATGTAAATGCATGGTTGGTTATGGCAATAACTTTTGTTTCCGGACTTTGGGCAGGTATTACAATTAATGCTGTATTTGCGTATGGAGAGGAAATAGCTTGGCGTGGATGGTTGTTACGTCAATGTAGCGGAATGTCATTTATAAAGGTGTCGTTATTAATTGGATTTATATGGGGATTATGGCATTTCCCTATTATTCTAATGGGACATAATTATCCGGAACATCCTGTTTTGGGTGTGTTTGTAATGATTGCTTTTTGTATTGTTGCAACTCCTTTATTCATGTATGTTCGAATTAAATCTCAATCTGTTATAGCCGCTGCTATTATGCACGGTACTTTGAACGCAACTGCTGGTTTATCGTTAATGTACCTTCTGCACGAACATACTTGGGGTTCAATTATTGCAGGTCCTGGTGGATTAGTTGGAATAGCTATACTATTGTGTATTGATTTGGCAATCTTTGTATTCGACAAAGATGTTGCAATAGGGATAATTGAAAATAAATAAAGACGTCCCGAAGAACGTCTCTATTACCAATTAGTCATTTAGTTTTAGAACAGCAAGGAAAGCTTTTTGTGGGATTTCTACATTACCCACTTGTTTCATTCTTTTCTTTCCTTCTTTCTGTTTTTCAAGCAATTTACGTTTACGGGAAATATCACCACCATAGCATTTTGCCGTTACATCTTTTCGAACAGCCTTAACTGTTTCGCGGGCAATAACTTTCGTTCCTATTGCTGCTTGAATGGCAACATCGAACTGTTGGCGTGGAATCAATCCTTTTAATTTCTCACAAATGCGTTTCCCGAAATCGTACGCATTATTTTGATGTATAAGAGCTGATAATGCATCAACAGGATCACCGTTAAGTAAGATGTCTAATTTCGAAAGTTTAGATTCGCGGAAACCAATAATGTGGTAATCGAACGAAGCATATCCTTTCGAGATACTTTTTAATTTATCGTAAAAATCAAACACAATTTCTCCAAGTGGTAGTTCAAAATTGATTTCCACACGATTACCTGTCAAATAGGTTTGATTTTTAAGAATGCCTCGTTTGTCGATACACAATTTCATAATTGGACCGATAAATTCAGCATTTGTAATGATTTGTGCTGCGATATATGGTTCTTCAATATAGTCGATAGAACTTGGATCTGGCAAGTCAGTCGGGTTGTTTACAATGATTTTGTCGCCTTTTTTCGTGTAGCAATAGTACGAAACGTTCGGTGTTGTTGTAATAACGCTCATATTGAACTCGCGATCCAAACGCTCTTGTACGATTTCCATGTGAAGCAATCCCAAGAAACCACATCGGAAACCGAAACCTAACGCAGCAGAAGATTCTGGCTGGTAGGTAAGTGAAGCATCGTTCAATTGCAGTTTTTCCATTGACGCACGTAATGGTTCATAATCCTCTGTATCAATAGGATATATACCAGCAAACACCATAGGTTTTACTTCTTCGAAACCTTCAATAGCTTTTTCGCATGGGTTGTCACGGTGAGTAATGGTATCACCAACTTTAACTTCGCGCGCTGTTTTTATACCAGAGATAATATAGCCAACATCGCCAGTTTTCACTACGGAACGAGGTTCCATATCTAGTCGAAGCACACCAACTTCCAATGCTTCATATTCTTTTTTCGTGTTGATAAATTTCACCAAGTCGTTTGTGTGGATTTCTCCATTCAAAACTTTGAAATATGCAATAATTCCACGGAAAGAATTAAATACAGAGTCAAAAATCAGTGCTTGCAATGGCGCTTTAGGGTCTCCTTTTGGAGCAGGAACTTTCTCAACTATTGATTGAAGAATTTTCTCAACGCCAAGTCCAGTTTTCCCACTTGCTTCTAGAATGTCGTTTCTATCGCAGCCAATAAGTTCAACTATCTGATCCTTAACTTCTTCCGGCATTGCACTTGGCAAGTCCATTTTATTAAGGACAGGAATAATTTCCAAATCGTTTTCTATGGCAAGATACAAGTTCGAAATAGTTTGAGCCTGAATACCTTGCGTTGCGTCAACAATTAACAAAGCACCTTCGCATGCGGCGATAGAACGAGAAACTTCGTACGAGAAGTCCACGTGTCCCGGAGTGTCAATAAGATTAAGCACATACTTTTGTCCATTGTATGTGTAGTCCATTTGGATTGCGTGGCTTTTGATTGTAATACCACGTTCACGCTCCAAATCCATATCATCAAGAATTTGATCTTGGGCGTCGCGCTCAGAAACAGTATGGGTAAATTCCAAAAGTCTATCGGCCAAGGTACTTTTACCGTGGTCAATATGTGCAATGATACAGAAATTGCGAATGTGCTCCATTGAATATATTTTTGGCAAATATAACAAAAAGGCGTTAATATATATGTTGGCGGTTATTTAAACAAAAATCGTATTTTTGCATAGAATCATTTAGTTATGGCAGACAATAAATATAAACTTCAAGTTGCTGATTTACAAGATTTAGTAAAACCTATGGGTTATTGTATCGCGTCGGATAGAATTACTGTTGATGGTGCGAAAGTTGGTTTTGCATATCGCGAAGAAAAAGAAGATGAAGAAGATAGCGGTTGGCGTTTTCTTGCCGGAGACGAAACCGATGAGTATCTTGATGACCAGCAACATTTTATGATGTTTGATGTAAACTATATCGCGAATATTGATCAGGCTATAATCAAGGTCTTAAAAGCAAAGGTTGGTTCTGAATTTGAACGCGTGGAAGGCACCGACGAGTTTCAGAAATATTCAGAATAAATGCGATTTGTAGAGACGTAAAAACTCTACTATTTTTTCCTTAATATCTTTTTCAAGAAGGAATCTGCTAAATCATTCACATCTTCGGAAATGTGAGTGAAGTAGATTGCGGCACAAAACAACATTGTGAGCGCTGTGCTTTTTATTGCTATGTTGCAGATAAAATTACTTGTTTCGGGAATTACGAGGCAGATTCCGTAGGTAACAATTCCTATCGCTATAATTGCCAAATGATGCCAAGAATAGGGCTGTAAATTCCATTTTCTGTTTACATACGAAAATGCGACAAGATTGTAGATAATTCTTGCAATACACGAGGAAATTGCCGCGCCGCTAATGCCGTAAAGTGGAATAAATACGAAATTCAGAGCAATAATTCCGACTATTAACGCAAATGTCCAATGGGATAGTTTCTCGTATTTTGGTGAGTTGCTGACAATGTCTTTGTTGATTCCCGAAGCCATATCGGTAAGGTTCATAAGACCAATAAAAACAATCACCCAGCGCCCTGCTGCATATTCTTCGGGAATAAGTTGGAATATATAATCCAAATTAATGCAAAGTCCTAAAAAGACTAGAGTCCCAACGATAAGTTGCGTTAGTGTACTTTTCTTATAGAGAACCTGCATTTGTTCCATATCGTTTCGTTTCCACGCTTCTGCTACCAATGTGGAGGTAATTTTTTGCAATGGTCTGTTTGGTAACACAACCATAGTAGCGAAATAGGAACAAGTCGTGTAAATACCGACTTGTGCAAGTGGATTTTCTATCATCAATTTTTCTATCATCACTCGGTCAATATTGATGACAATGATATTTGCTGATGTTATAATGATGCCGAAAATACTTACGCGGAAGAGTTCTTTCCCCATTTTCTTGTCGATAAGCGAAAAATTTGGTTGTAAGAAGAATTGCTTATCTTTCATCAAAGCAAAAATCATATAGAAAAAGACTACGCCGTAAATGCAAACATACCAGTACACAAACGATTGAAATTCAAAATATTGAAGAATGTAAAAAAGAATAAGCACCATTGTTAAAACACGTACAACAACTTCTTTCATTACAATGCCTCGTGTTGCATTAAAAAGTGCTTTTGTGTAACAATCAAATATGTTGAAGAACGCAGTGAAAATGAACATTGGAATAATTAGAAGAGCGTATTCCTGTAACAAATTTCCGCTTGAATCACTGTTGTTTGAAATGATGTACGGGTATAAAACAATGAAAAGTCCAATGGCGAGTATTGTCGCTATTGCAACAACAATAACGGTTAGGAAAAGAAATCCGTTGTGTTTTTTGCTTTCATCCCGAAAATATGGGAACATTCTGGTTATTGTATTGGTAAAACCAGCAGAGCAAAATTGTGCGAATAAAGTTCCGTATGTCACTAACAAATTTAACAGACCGATTTGTTCTGCATCAAGATAGTGAGGAAAAAGGAGTGCACTTGTTACAAATCCAAGGAATGCTCCGAGATAAACCCAGAACGAACCAATGATTGATTGTGTGCGAACAATTCCCATTTTTATCTACTGTGGAGACGATGCGTGCTGCATCTCTCTGTTATTTTGTTAAGGCTTTTTTTATCTCCATGGCAACAATAGCAAGGAACGAAATCAACAATAAACAAGAGAATATAAGAGAAATCTTGTCTGTGATATAGAATGATTTTGGTTCAAACTTAAATATGATTTCGTGATTTCCTGCAGGTATTTCAAGTCCACGCAAAACATAGTTTGCACGGAAATGTGGAACTAATTCATTGTCGATGTAAGCATTCCAACCTTTCTCATAGAAGATTTCCGAGAAAATTGCTACGCTTGCATTGGCATTTTTCGATGTATAGTGAAGTTCTTCGGGATGATAAGAAGTCAATTTTATTTCTGCTGCGGAATCTATCGTGAATGTAGTGTCAGAAAGAGTAAAGCGTTGGTCAACAAAAGCTTCATTTCGTGGGTCAAAAACTTTTAATGCCGACAATTCTGCGTTGGCATCTGGCACAATGTGTACGTTCTTCACAAACCACGCATTACCTAATGCATCTTGATTATATTGTGCCATTGGTTGTTGGTTTTCGCCTGGCAAGATGAAGTATTTTGTATTTAACATACAGTACACAGCCATATTTTGTTTCGATAAACAAGAATCTATCAATTCTTGATAGCGACGCATTTTGGCTCCATGATAGCCGCCAACTGATTTATGAAAATATGATGTTGACGCATCGTTGAATGGACTTACGGTGAAATTCATCACACGGAAGTTTGGATCGGTGTCTTTCAAAATTGTTCTGTCGGCAGGAGTAGGTTGGAACAAATATTTTGTTGCTTTTACAAAGTCGTCGTTGTTAAGATAGCGTTTGTTCACAGGAAGCATATCAATTAAAACCACACCAGCAAGAAGGATTACCGCAATGTATGATTTCTTGATGATAGAATTCTTGTACAAAAATAATATGCCGAATCCTGCTGCGGCAATCATCAATGAGCGGATGATGTCGCTAGTCATCATTGCTTTACGATCTGCTAAAAGCGAAGGAAGCAACCAATCTGGTAACATTTCGGCATCGTGTGCGCCTTGGAACGACCACATTCCTGCTGTAAGAAGTAGCAACAATAAGAAACCGCCTACAATGCCAAATGCAATCAATAATTTTTTGAATGCCAGTTCTTTCTGTTCATCTTCAAAAAATTTCTTTACGGCAACGATTGCCAAAAGTGGCATTGTAAATTCTGCAATAACAAGAATCATCGAAACTGTTCTAAATTTATTGTAGCCAGGGAAATAATCAAGGAAAAAGTCTGTTAATGGCATAAAATTATGTCCCCACGCAAGCAAGATAGAAAGCACGGTTAAGAAAGCCAACCACCATTTTATTGGACCGGTAACATAGAGCAATCCGAACACAAATAAAAAGATTACTAATGCGCCAATGTAAACAGGTCCTGAAGTTATCGGTTGATTGCCCCAATAGGTAGGCATACTTTTAATGATTTTTCCTGCATTCGGGACATTGTATTGCTTTAATGTCTTGTATGTTTCAGATTCCTTATCTAGTTCGCTCGATGACGCACCACCTTTAAAATTAGGAACAAGTAAATCGATTGTTTCGCTTATTCCATAACTCCAAGCTGTAGCATAATCTTTGTCCAATCCGCTTGTTTTGTTTTCGTCATTTGTTGTTAATTCAGATTTGCCACGGATAGAATCTTTTCCGTAGTCGTATGTTGCGTAAAATCTGCTGAAATTTGCTCCTACAGCCAAAAGCAATCCTGCCAAAAGCAATAGGGATGGTTTCAAGAATTTGTTCAAAAATTCTTTTGTTTTAATTGCATCATACAAAACGAAACAAACAAACACAATGCAGATTAAAGCGGTGTAGTAAACTATCTGTAAGTGATTGGCAATTAAGTTTAAAGCAAGAATCATTGCGAAAATTACACTGCCCAATAGTTTCTTGTCTTTGCAGTAGGTAACGTATACTGCCGCTACTATCATTGGCAGTATACCAAGTGCAATACATTTTGTGATATGTCCTGCTTCAAGAATAATGAAGAAATACGATGAAAGTCCGTAGAATAGCGCGCCCAAAGCAGATAAACTGATGGACATTCCAACCAAAAGAAGAGCAAGAAATGCCCATACAAAATACATAAGAATAATCATTTCAGGGTGTTCCACAGTTGTGTGGAAAGCATCGTAAATGAAGTGTACAACATTGCTTGTTGTAATGTGGATAAGATATGTAGGCATTCCACTGAACATACTGTTTGTCCACAATGGAGAGTTACCAGTTTGCTCTTCGTATTGCATAGACTCATTTGCTGCTCCTTTCCATTGCAACACATCGTGTTGGCGCAATTCCATACCATCGAAAATTGGGCTTACATATACGAACGATAGTAAGGCAAATCCGATAATAATAAGTACACTAAAAAGCAATGGTTTGTAATTGAATGTTTTCATATCTGAATTATTTTTATTCTTCTTAAAATGCTTCGCGCATAGTCATATAAACTCCTGAGTCTCCGAAACTTCCGCGACCGTAGTCTACACGAAGGTTTATATTGTTTTTAACATCACTTTGGAATCGAATACCTGCTCCATACACATATTTTATGTGTTTCATATTATAGTCTGATGCCGATGAATAGGTATCGCCAATACCGCCAAAAATAACAGCACTAAATCGACTCCAAATATGTTTACGCAATTCTGCTTGAGCATAATATGCATTCTTGTCAATGTAAATGTATTTGTTGGAAATACCACGCATTCTGGTCATTCCTCCTAATTGGTACATACTATAGAATGGAATATCTCCATCACTGGTTCCCCAGAAAACTTGCGTAGCAAGAATCAAATCTTTATAAAGACGCATATACTTACGCATATTTATCTCGGCAGCATGAAATGAATACGCGTTTTCGTTGTATGGTGCAAAATATTTAAATCCTACAGTTATCAATTCTCCATGGGTTGGATAGTTTACATTGTCTCTTCGGTCAAATGTGAAATG
>DCIX01000021.1 GCA_002317135.1 Bacteroidales bacterium UBA1715 | reverse complement strand
ATGCAAATATCGTCAATCTTATTGATATAAACTGTAATTGTGCAGATTTTGTTCAAATCTTCTCTTACTCTTCCAACAAATTTCTTCTAATTGCCAAAGCATGCATTTTGGCACCATATTTTTCATCTAAATCAATTTGTTCATCAATTTGTTTTTGAAGGTCTGAAATGTCGGCTTGTGGATCTTTTTCACGGCGTAAAGCCTGCTCTTTTTGTAGTGTTTGTATCGTTGCAAATGCGGCTTCACGCAATGAACGATAGCGTTCTATTTCGTCTATACAAAACTGATATTCTGATTGTTTTTCCATTTTTTTATAAACACTTGTAACCTTTTGATATTTTAACTAGTCAAAAATAGGTAAAGATACAACTGTTTTTGACAAAACCTTGTTTTTTTCAAAAAAAAACTATCTTTGCCTCGTTTTTCAAAAGGAGATATGATGAACAAAGTAACCTATTTCAATATGACAAACAATCTGACAATCATTTCGTTATGTTTGATTTTCCTACTCGCTCCCCTTACAATAAAGGAAAAAACAACAGATTTGAATGAATTTAGTTATGAGGAAGAAATCGTACTCGACTACATCGGCTACAAAGATTTATACGCTCGTATCGCTCGTATAGAATCAAGACATCGTTATGATGTGGCCAACAAAACAAAAATGGTTGGAAAATATCAAGCAAGCCGCTCCGCTTTATTAGAATTTGGATATTCTGAAGATCAAATTCAAGCAATCTACGACTCTTTCGATACAACTTACACAGAACAAGGCCACGCTCGCTATACATTTGACATAGAAACATTTCCTGCTGAAGACCAAGAACGATTTATCTGCTGGTACATGAAGCGAATGGAAAAAGTTTATCTTAAGGAAATGATAGATAAATATGTCGGCACAACCGTAAACAATGTTTATATCACTCGCGCCGGCATTCTAAATGCGTCTATGCTTGGCTTTAACCATGTTGTTCGCTTTTTAGAATCAAATGGTGAAATTAATTACACTCCACGAAAAGGATATTCAATAAAAAATAGATTGCAACAGTTCGAAAGAACAGAAATAGAATCTTAATTACCATTACTTCTCGTCATTCCAGGAACTTTTGTACCTTTGTACAAAATGGTTACGAATATGGCATACAATAATCTATCTGATTTCGTTCAAAAACTCCGCGATGCTGATGAACTAGTGGAAATCAATGAGTTTGTAAATCCATCACTGAAAGTTGCTGAACTTGCCGATAGATTTTCGAAGGCTCCCGACACACAAAATAAAGCATTGTTGCTTACAAATAACGGAACAAACTACCCTATTCTAATCAATGCTCTTGGTAGTCAAAAACGCATTTGTCTTGCTCTTAATTGTACTGATTTAGACGAGCATAAACAACGAATTGAAGACCTTTTCAAAACGGCAACATCACCGAAACGAACTCTTAAAGAGAAACTTTCTTTCCTGCCGTTAATCAATGAGTTACAGTCATGGATTCCAAAGCATACAAAGTCTGCGCAATGCCAAGAAGTAATAGAGAAAGAAGTTGACCTTACCACAATTCCTATCCTACAATGTTGGAAACACGATGCGGGCAAATTCATCACTTTCCCAATGGTTATAACGGAACATCCCGAAACACATTGTAGAAATATGGGTATGTACCGCATGCAAGTAATTGACAAACAAACAACTGGTATGCATTGGCATCCAGGAAAAACAGGCGATAATCATTATGAAGCCTATAAACGATTAGGTAAAAAAATGCCTGTCAGTGTCGCTCTGGGCGGCGACCCTGCAAATATATTCTCCGCCACTGCTCCACTTCCGGAAAATATTGACGAACAAATGCTTACAGGTTTTCTTCGAAAGAAATCCGTGAAGTTAGTTACATGTATTACAAACAACCTCGAAGTTCCTGCCGATGCGGATTTTGTATTGGAAGGCTACATTGATCCAAACGAGGACAAATTTATGGAAGGCCCTTTTGGCGACCACACTGGTTTTTACTCACTTCCCGACCTATATCCTAAGTTTCACGTTACGTGTATAACACACAGAAAACAAGCAATTTATCCGGCAACAATCGTTGGCATTCCACCTATGGAAGATGCATGGATTGGCAAAGCAACCGAACGCATATTCTTGGCACCTATCAAAATGCTGATTTGCCCTGATTTAATCGACTATGTGATGCCATTCGAAGGCGTTGCACACAATCTTGTTGTCGCAAAAATCAAAAAGACAAACGAAGGACAAACTGCCAAGGTTGTCAATGCACTATGGGGAGCTGGACAAATGGCTAATAATAAGACACTTATTGTTGTTGACGAGTCGTGCGACATCTATTCAAGAGAGGCCGTCATCTCTGCTATACAAGATAATGTTGACCCTGCTGAGGATGTAATTATAATGAAAGGTCCATTGGATGTTCTTGATCATTCCGGACCTCATATTGGTATTGGTAGCAAACTGGCTATTGATGCGACAAAAAAAACATACAATCGCAAGAAAAATACTATCGCTTTTCTTCCAATGGAATCCCTTCCACAACAGGAAATTCTCGAAAAAGCAAAGACGTATTTCCACGAAAATAAATCAACTTCTTTTATTATTACATACGATAAATCCATTCAAAATATCGATGCCAATGGTATGGAGAGCAAATATACTTCAGAGCAATTCATTGCTCTTTGGCATATTTTAAATAATTATAATCCAAACAAAGATTGTATTTTAGAAACATTTGATAATCAATCTTGTATGATTATTAACGGATGTACGAAGATTGAATCAGAACAATTACGAGATACACCTTCGCCCGTTACAGCAGACGAAGAAACCATACAAACTGTAGACGCCTTTATGAGTAATGGTTACACACCACTCAGTTCTCCTTCTCGGCAATACAGAAAACTATTGCATTTAGATTCGGCGTGGCGTTATAAAAATGCGAAAGAATAGCACACAACCCATCTTTTTTGTGTATTTTCGCATAATGACAAAAAGAATACTGTTCATAGTATGTATATGGGGCCTCTCCCTCTTACAGTGTTTTGCAGAGTCTGCACAATCTGACAAAGCATTAACATTCGAAATGCTTACCAATGCCGATGGACTTTCGCATAACAATGTAAAATGTGTTTTTCAAGATTCGAAAGGGTTTCTTTGGATTGGAACTAATTCAGGATTAAATAGATACGATGGTAAATCGTTTCTTTCGTTTAAGAACATTCCACAAGATGCAAAAACGATTTCTTCAAACAAAATTTATGGAATTTGCGAAGACAAACACCATAATCTCTGGATTGCAACGGACTATGGTTTTAACCAAATCATACGAGAAACCTATCAATGTAACCGTTATTTAGTCGATACTTCAAAAAATGCTCCTACGGTAAACAACACGATTCAAGGGATTTTTTGCGATAGCGAAGGAAATATTTGGGTAAAAACCATAAAAACAATTAGTCGTCTTACAATAAAAACTGGAAAACTTCACTCCTATGTTCTTGAAAACGACATATTTCGAGAAGAATTTGATATCGTAGCCAGCCCTATTTTTCAGGATTCACAAGGAATTTTATGGATAGGTACGGAAAATGGTCTGGGATATTACGAACCAAGCAATGATGATTTTATATTCTTCAAAACCGATGAATATCTTCCTAATTACATCAGTAACAATCATATACTATCAATATTCGAAGATTCTAACAACCACCTATGGATTGGTACAGAAAACGGTTTAAACGAATTCAACAAGTCAAACAAGCAATTTGTTTCATACTATTATTCCGATCAAATTAAATCCATTGTTAATGGTATTGCCGAAGGCTATGCTCCTTACAATCTGTGGATTACAACGCAAAATAATGGTCTCTACCGTTTCAATACACATACAAAAGAATTTACTCATATAGCACACACGACACAACGAAAAAACATTTCTACAAACCAAACAAATTGTGTGGTAAATAGCAGAAACATACTCTGGATTGGAACACAAAACGGTTTGAATAAACTTGACTTGAAGCCAAAACGATTCCAATTACTTGGTAATGAGGATCTATCAATGGGTATAAAATATAATTATACCTCTGCAATCTGCATCGAGAAGAATCTTGTATTTTTCGGTACAAAATTCGGCGGATTACAAATCTACGACCTCACAAAACAAACACGCAAAACATATTCTGCGGATTTAGGAAATTTTCCTTCAAATACAGTTACATCAATCATAAAACTTCGTAATAATGAAATACTTATAGGTTGTGACGGATACTTAATGTTATACAATATAGCAACACAACGATTCTCGTCTATCGACCAGATATACAAGGAATTACATTCTTTCTGTATCACAAAGAAGAAAATTAAAAGCCTACTTTACGATGCACAAAACAATCTATGGATTGGTACAAACCACGGTATCGTTCGTTTCAATACAGAAACAAAAGAAATTTCGCTATTCGACAAAAGCGAACTGCCTTCAAATCAAATAAATTGCTTCTACGAAAATCATAAAAATATCGTATACATTGGAACCGAAGACGGTGTTTGCTATTATAGCTACAAAAGCGGATTGTTCACCGAAATTCCTATTGTTTTCCCATACTCTACTTCTGTAAACAAGCATATCTACGATATTACTGAGGATTACAACGGTAACATTTGGATGGGCTCAAATGTCGGTTTGATAAAATGCGACGCTGGTACAATAAAATGTTCTATTTTCACGACGAATGACGGTCTTTCTTCCAACGAAGTGTATTCTGTTTTAACAAACGGAAAAGATGTTTGGATTGGTACAGACAACGGATTGTCTGCTTTCTATACGGAAACTGGCGTATGCAAGAAGTTTTCTCTTCACGATGGAATACAAGACTATGAATTTTCACCACATTCGGCTATAAAAGCGAACAACGGCTATATGTTTTTCGGTGGAACACAGGGAATTAACATATTTCACCCTGATTCAATCTATGTTTCAAGTATAAAACCAAACTTGGAATTTCTTGGCTTAGACTACACCAACAATGATGAAAAAAATCATCTTCAGATAAAAAATGGACAGTCTGTCAACATTCCATATAATAATACAAACTTAAAGATTTCTTTTGCATCATTGGACTTTACCAAGCCGATGCTCAATCAATATAAATACTACCTAGAAGGCTACACAAGCGACTGGACCGATTTAGGTAATAACAATTACTTCGACATCGTAAAACTTCCTGTTGGAAAATACACTCTATACATACAAGCATCAAATGACGATGGCATTTGGTCTGAAACGAAAAGCATAAAAATCATTGTCAACCCTCCTTTTTGGCGTACAAAATTGGCGTACACAATTGAAATTCTGTTAGTTATAATACTTATTATATTTATATTAAAACAATTCACTGCCAAAACTCGACGTGCTAACCAACGCTTGCTTGAGAAACAAAAAATCCTAAACAGAATCGAAGAACAACAGGTCGAGCTTGAAATCAAGAATAAAAGCATTCTTGATAGTATAAACTATGCAAAGCGCATTCAGTTGGCAATTATGCCAGCACGTGCAAAATTCCGCCATCTACTTCCGTCGTCATTCATTTTATATCTACCGAAAGATATCGTAAGTGGTGATTTCTACTGGATTACCGAAATCGACACCAAAATCTTCATCGCTTGTTCCGACTGTACTGGCCACGGTGTACCTGGTGCCTTTATGTCCATTATCGGCTACAACCTACTTCGTACAATCACAAAAGACAAACATATTCATAATGCATCGGAAATCTTGAATTATCTCAATATGTCACTGATTGAGTTGCTTACCAAAAATGAACTTGACGACGATAGTACGGTAAAAGATGGTATGGATATTTCTATTTGTGTTTTTGATAAAAAGACTTGCGTTATGGAATTTGCCGGCGCCCTATCGCGCATGTTAATCTTCCGTAATAATCAATTCATTACAATTCGCGGTGACAAGTATCCTGTAGGTTTGAACAATGACCAAGATGAACCGTATACCAATGCAATTATACGCGTACAACCAAACGACAGATTCTTTATGTTTTCCGACGGATATGCAGATCAATTCGGTGGTTCTGACGGAAAAAAATTAAAATTCAAACGATTCAAAGCTAATATCTTAGCTTGCCAGCATCTTCCACTAATGAAACAAGGTATCGAACTCAAAAAACAGTTACAACAATGGCAAGGAAACTGGGAACAAGTTGACGATATTCTTGTTATGGGATTTGACTTTAATGTCTACTTGGAGAAAAAAGAAGAACGAATAAGAAACGCTAACAAATAAGATACGCATTATTGCATTTTCTTCAATTTGTAGAGCAAGCCTTCTAACCCATTCAGTTTAATCTCATACATTGCCCCTAATTGCATTCCTAATTTACCTGCAGGAAATCCCTTTTGCTTGTACCAAGCCAAATAGCGTTCTGGCAAGTCACACAACAATGTTCCCTTATATTTTCCATACGGCATTTTTGTCGTAACCAATGCGAGTAAATCGGCTTCTTCCATCAGAATTATTTTTTTCAAAAATATAAAAAATCAGTTGTATTTAATACTTTTGCGACATGGTACCATTATTTGAATTGTTCTACATATTCTTTAACATTGGCGCGTTCACTTTAGGTGGTGGTTATGCTATGCTTTCTATGGTAGAAATGTCAATCGTAACAAAAAAACAATATGTTGATAAAGAAGAATTTTGGGATTTAATATCGCTTGTTCAAACCTTGCCAGGTGTATTTGCCGTAAACACAGCCCTCTATGTTGGCTACAAACTTCGTGGTATTAAAGGGGCAATTTGTGCAGCTTTAGGTGCTGTCCTACCATCTTTCATCATCATCCTTCTAATTGCATTATTTTTCACAGAATTCAAAGATAACGAAGTTATTGAAAACATATTTAAAGGCATTCGACCTTGCGTTGTCGCTTTGATTCTCGTGCCATCTTGCAAAATTATCATCAACCAAAAAATGTCATGGAAAATCCTTTGGATACCTATCGCTATTGCATTAGGAATCTGGTTATTAAAGATTTCACCAGTCATTATTATTGTAACGGTAATTGCCGGCACATTAGTTTGCGAATGGTACTCATTTAGAAAAATTAAGAAGCAATGATAACTATCATAGAACTGATATATGTATTCTTTAAAATCGGTCTGTTTGGATTCGGTGGCGGTTATGCTATGCTTTCTTTAATTCAATTTGAGGTTGTTGACCACTTTAAATGGCTTACGGTACAAGAATTTTCCGACATTATTGCCATTTCCCAAATGACTCCAGGACCAATATCAATAAATACAGCAACCTATGTTGGATACAGTGTTTTGGGATTAGTTGGTGCAATTACAGCAACTCTATCATTATGTTTACCATCGATTATTCTATTGTTTTTTGTAATTCGTTACTTAATGCAAAATAAAGAAAATCATTATGTTAAATCAATATTGCAAGCACTTCGTCCAGTATTGGCAGGTCTCATTCTTGCAGCCGCCCTTCTCCTTATGAATAAAGAGAATTTCTGCGATTTTGGTCTTGGAGAATACAACATCAGCCTTGTAATTTTTGCAGTTTCTTTTGTTGCATTATACTTTTTCAAAGTTAACCCAATCCTACTATTAGTCATCTCTGGCGTTGTTGGAATGATTGCGTTATAATTTGGTATATGTTATCTTTGTTCTTTAAATTAACTACCTTATGAAATTCAAACATATTATTTTACCATTTTGTTGTGCACTATTGGCATGCAACAACACCCAAACAAAATCCGAAATGAAAGAAGAACAACCTATTACTGTTACCGCCGCACTACCCTTAGTTACTCGCGTTGGCGAAGGTCCTATTTGGGATTATAAATACAACCGACTTTTATGGATTGACACCCAAGGAAGTGTTTTCATCTATACTCCTTCTGATGAAAAAAACAGAGAAATTAAAATAGATAAATTAGTAGGAACTGTCGTTCCTTACACTCAAGACACTGTTGTTGTTGCCCTTGAAGATGGTATATATAAATTGAACATTGAAACTGAACAACTTACGTTTCTTGCCGCTCCAGAAGGTGGCATAGCCGGCAATAAATATAACGATGGAAAGTGCGACGCACAAGGTAGACTTTGGGTTGGCACAATGGACAAAGACTGCACTCCTAAAAAAGCTAATTTCTTCGTGTACGACGGAAAAAACAGTCAAAAAGTCCTTACTGACGTTTCTATATCAAATGGTGTTGCGTGGTCATTAGACAACAAAACTATGTATTACCAAGACACTCCACTTAAAACCGTTTCAGCCTTCGATTTTGACGAAACGAATGGATCTATCTCTAACCGAAGAGAAGTTATTTCTTTAACAGAAAACATGGGAACACCAGACGGAAACACAATTGATGCGGAAGGAATGCTTTGGGTTGCAAACTGGGAAGGTGCATGTGTTACACGTTGGAATCCTAAAACAGGTGAATTACTTCAAAAAATTGATATACCAGCACTGAATGTTTCCGCACTTGCTTTTGGTGGCGAAAATCTTGACGAACTATATATTACAACTGCCTCATACTATATGCCAGAAGACAAAGCACATTTATATCCAGAAGCAGGAAAATTATTTGTCGTAAAACCTGGAGTAAAAGGTGTAAAATGTAATTATATGAAATTCAAATAATTATAAAATTTATTTATAAATAAAAAAGGCGGTGAATAGTATTCAACGCCTTTTTTGTGGAGCTGCGGAGGCTCGAACTCCGGTCCGGTCAAGTACCGAAAATGCTTTCTACATGCTTATTCCGCCATTGATTGTCGGAGTAAAACTGAAGACGGACATCCTATTTTACCCGTATCCTGAAAAATCTCGGAAAAACGCACAGGAATTGTCTTTCCTATTCCCTAATTACAGCACCCCGGACTCAGACGACTAAGGACAGGCCTTCTGCGGGATGTCTCGCCGCTATTCCTTGAATAGCGTAAAGCCGAAATCTACTATACTTCGATTAGGCAGCAAGAGCAAAGTTTTCTTCGCCAGTTATTGTTTTAGAGTATGGTTTTACGGGACAAAACCCCATTGCCCGACATGCTTACATTCCCTGTAAACTCCCCGTCAAATCCAATCAACCCCAAGAAATGTTACACAAATATACACGATTTTTATTGTTTGTCAAGTTATGGTACACAAATTCATTTTACTATCGGCTTTTTATCTATTTTTGCAACAGTTACAAATAGATATGCTATATCCACAAAACATAGAACAAAAAATCGGATTTTCCGAAATTCGCCATGCCATCCTACAAAAATGTATGTGCGAAATCGGAAAAGAAAAAATCTCCGCACTCGCTTTCTCTATCGACTCAGCCGAAATCAATACTTCGCTTTGTCAAATAATGGAAATGACTACGATTCTACAAAACGAAGAAGCTTTTCCAACTCCTTCATTTGCAACCGTATACGATGCTATTGCTCGTATAAAACCAGAAGGAACATATCTCCTTGCAAACGAATTGCACACATTAAGAAAGTCTCTTTCTGAAATACAAGACATCGTTTCTTTTTTCACTAAACAACAAGAGATTTATCCTTGCTTGTTTGAACTTACCGAGCCTATCGAAATTGCAAAAGAAATTTGTAGAAGCATAGACAGAGTCATTGATTCCAATGGCAACCTAAAAGATAACGCATCACCACAATTGGTGGAAATACGGAATTCTATTGCTCAAAAAAGACGAATCGTCAGCAAAATTATGTCCCAAAAACTTGCCATAGCACGACAAGAAGGTTGGATTGATCAGGATTCCGAAATGTCCATACGCGATGGCCGTTTAGTATTGCCATTAAATAGCACATTCAAACGCAAGATTCAAGGTATTGTACATGACGAATCTTCTACAGGAAAAACCTCTTTTGTCGAACCAGTGGAAGCTTTCGAAACAAACAACGCTATCTCAAATCTTGAATTTGAGGAACGAAAGGAAATCATTCGAATCCTACAGGAAACAACTGCGGAAATCCGTCCGTTCCTACCCGACATTGAATTAGCATACGACTTTCTTGGCACTATTGATGCCATTCGAGCAAAAGCGAAATTCACAAACGAAATCGAAGGACAAAAACCTACTATTTCCGAACAACCAGAGATTTCACTTATTCGTGCAAGACATCCACTCTTGTTTTTATCGTTCAAGAAAAGTCACAAAGAAGTAATACCATTGCATATAGCATTACAAAAACCACAACGAATCATTGTGATTTCTGGACCAAACGCTGGCGGTAAATCGGTCTGTATGAAAACGGTACTTCTTATTCAGTATATGTTCCAATGCGGCTTACCAATTCCTGCCGAAAGTCAAAGCAAATTAGGCATTTTCAACAATCTCCTAATTGATATTGGAGACGAGCAATCACTTGAAAATGACCTCAGTACATATTCTTCACATTTGTTGAATATGAAGATTTTTATGGAACGAGCCAACAGCAAAACACTCCTAGCAATAGACGAATTTGGAACAGGAACTGAACCAATTCTTGGTGGTGCAATTGCCGAAAGTGTACTTGAAAATCTGAATGCAAAAGGAGCATTCGGCATCATAACAACGCATTACAGCAACTTAAAACATTGTGCAACTTCCCTCAATGGACTTGTAAACGGTGCAATGTTGTTCGATATGGAAAATATGCGTCCACTGTATAAATTGCGTATGGGATCTGCAGGAAACTCTTTCGCATTTGAAATCGCAAAATCCATCGGACTTCCCCAACATACACTTGAAAACGCCCAGAAGAAAATCAAACAAGAACATATTGATTTCGACGAAAACTTAAAAAAACTAGAAATCGAGAAACAATATGTATATAAAAAGAAAGAAGACTTGCGTAAACAAGAGCAACAACTTACACTTGTTAAGGAAGAGTACGCTCAAAAGTTGAAGAAAATCAACGAAAAACGACAAGAAATTATCGAAAATACCGAACGTGAAATACACCAAGTTCTAGATTCAGCAAACAAGCAAATAGAACATACAATTCGAACTATCAAAGAAGCTCAAGCGGAAAAAGAAACAACAAAACAAGCACGAGAAGAATTGCATCAATTTGCAGAAAAAACAAAGCAAAAAGCTAATAAAATTCATAGTGCAATCAACTTGCAAACTTCTAATAAACAAAAACATAGCAAATTTGAAATACAAGTTGGAAGCTATGTTAAAATGAAAGGACAATCCACCTCAGGAGAAGTGTTGGAACTACAAGGAAAACAAGCCGTGGTGAATTTCGGAAACCTTAAAATGACAGTAAAAACAGACAGACTTGAACCTGCCTCAAAACCAAAAATCGACACAAAAACCGTTGTGGTTGCATCGTCACTAAAAAACATTGCTGAAAAAAGAAAAACATTCTCTCCTCACCTTGACCTTCGCGGGAAACGTGGCGACGAAGCAATGTACGAAGTGAAAGATTTCGTAGAAACAGCTAACATGTTACAATTCAAACACCTTGAAATACTCCACGGAAAAGGTTATGGAATTCTTCGCAAACTAATTCGCGAATACCTTGCCGTAGTTGACTTTGTTCAATCTTGTACAGACGCCCCTGTAGAAATGGGTGGCGATGGAATAACTATTGTGACTTTGAAATAATGGGAAGAAATCACGCAAACATTCCAATCTTTTTGCCACAACTTGCGTGTCCGCATCAATGCATTTTCTGTAACCAGAATCACATCAGTTCACAAGAACACATTCCGTCGATAGACGAAACAAGGCAAATAATTGAAAGAAATTTAGCAACGATTCCTTCTGATTACACGATTCAGGTTGCATTTTTCGGTGGCAGTTTTACAGGCTTGCCTATTGAAACACAGGAATCATATCTGCAAGTAGTTCAACCATTTATAAAAACAAAACAAGTTTCCAGCATACGACTATCTACCCGCCCTGATTACATAACGGACGAAATCTTAGCAATGCTACAGAAATACAATGTTCAGGATATCGAACTCGGTGCACAATCCACAAATGACGAAATCCTACGACTATCCGGCCGTGGACACAATCGTGAAGCTATTCAAAACGCCTCACAAAAAATAAAAGAATACGGATTTCGATTGGGCCTACAAATGATGATCGGCCTACCTGGAGACACAAAAGAAATCTCCCTACAAACCGCACAAGATATTATTGACTTTGGTGCAGAAACAACACGCATCTATCCTACCTTAGTCGTTTCCGACACACCTTTGGCAACTTTATACAACCGAGGGAAATACACTCCACTATCCACCGAAGACGCAATTGATTGGACCAAAGACATTTATAGTCTATTCATAAAAAATAACATTACAGTTCTTAAAGTTGGCTTACATCCAAACAAAGATTTTACCAACAAAGAACACCTACTTGCTGGTCCATTCCATCCTTCATTCAAAGAACTTGTTCTGTCAGAAATATGGAAAGATAAACTAAAACAAGTAATGCAAAATAATTGCAAACAAAAGAATATCAGCATATTTACAAGTTACGAAGAAATAAACAACGCTATTGGATACAATTCAAAAAACAAAAAAGAATTGCTTCAACTGTATAAAAATGTCTTTTTCAACATAGACCCTATTCTTACTGGATATGAATTCACCTATTGTCGTTATTGACGCTCGGAGTCCCGAAGAAGCATTGGAAAATCTATCAAAAGATTTTTCCGTCATTCCATTTATAACTAAAAACATCACATACGACGCAATTGCTGGTCATCCAGACATATTCATAGCACAAAACGGAAGCGACTTCATTATCGCTCCAAATACCCCCAAAGAAATTCAAGACCAGCTTCAAAAACGCAATAACATTCATATTGGAGAAAAAATAGTTGGTACTTCATTATCTGATTCAACACCTTATAATTGTCTCATTACCAATTCTTTCATATTTCATAAAAGAGGATACACAGACAAGACAATCAAAGAAGAAAATACAACTAAACAATTCATCGAACTACCACAAGCATATACCAGATGTTCACTTTTTGAAATAGCCGAAAATGTATTTATCACATCAGACCAAGGCATTTCTTCCGTATTAGAAAGGCTACATCTTGAGCATTTGTACATTTCCCCAATAGGCATCAATTTACCACCATACAAAAATGGTTTCATAGGCGGTTGTTTTGGGAAATACCACGACACTATCTACATAAATGGTTCACTATCAAAACATAAAGATGGAGAAAGAATACAGTCATTCATCTTTTCGCATAAATGCAAAATAGTAGAACTACACCGAGGGGAATTATACGACGGTGGCGGGATTTTCTTTTTAGACTAACTAAGATTGCTTAGAATAATCGCGTTCTCCAAAGATAGAACTACCAACTCGCACAATTGTACTTCCTTCTTCTATCGCTATTGGATAATCTTGCGACATACCCATTGAAATCGTTTTAAAACTCTGATTATCAGAAAAATAATTATTCTTCAAAAAATCAAATATCGATTTCAGATGCTTAAATTCTTGATGTATCAAATCTGTACTATCCGTATTGGTTGCCATACCCATTACACCACAAATTTGAACATTCTGCATCTGTTTATACGACTCGCTTTCAAGTATTTGAACAGCTTCGTCTTGTAATAAACCAAACTTTGTTTCTTCTGATGCTGTATGAAATTGCAACAAACAAGAAATCACACGATTACACTTTTGTGCCTCCTTATTTATTTCTTGCAACAATTTCAAGGAATCAACACTATGTACAAGGTGCACATACGGAGCAATATACTTCACCTTATTTGTCTGAAGATGACCAATCAAATGCCAACGAATATCCTTTGGCAAAGCCTCATATTTTCGTGTCATTTCTTGAACTTTATTTTCTCCAAAGTCACGAACACCAAATTCGTAGGCCTCCATAATATCACATTCTGGCTTTGTTTTTGAAACAGCCAAAAGCGTAACCCCTTCAGGGATTGTTGCCATTATTCGTTTAAGATTTTCTTGTATCATAACACACAAAAATACCAATTATTTTGATTCCATCATCTGTTCCAAAAGAACTATTGCTCGCTGAATATCAGAAGCGAAATTCGTATGATCGCGCAAAAATTCTGTATTGCCAGCCGAAAGATACGCATACAATTCAGTATCCATACCATCAACATAACTTGCAATAGCATATTCAATATCATCTTTCTGCCAATCCATCGTAGATTTTGAATAGATATTCCACTTCTGGTGGCAGAAACAATAGGCTGATTCTATACAATCTTTCGTAATCACTACCAGAACTTTTTCAATTCTTCCGAATACTCAAAACCATTTTCCTTCATCTTCTGTTCAAGCTCATTTCGTTGTAAATCATAATGTTCGCAGATTTCATCTAAATTATCGAACAACTTATCACGCAATAAAAAGTTTATTGCAGAAACCAACATTGGAATATCGTTTATTGGTAAAGTATCCATTATTTTTCGTCAATTAAAACAGTTTTATTTTCGTCTACATAAATATGATACGACTTATCGTATGGATCAGTTGAACGCAATCCTTGTCTCGCATATCGCAAATCGTGCAACAATACAGTATGATTGACAGTTGGTTCAACAACATAAAAATAACGAGTATAGGCAGTAAGCCTTTTAACCGCCATACAATCCTCTAACTCAAATAGATAGTAATCATTTCGTAATGCCAAATTATAGTCAAAATCATTTTTGCTTAAATTCGACTGATAACACATCCAAAAACCATCACGATCCTGCGCTATACAATTCCATATAAACAATGTATTTTCAACAGGAAAAACTTCACTTCGAGAATAACGAACATCTTGCTCATCCAATCGTCTCTCAAAATCAGCCTGAACAGAAAGCTTATTCAAAAACGCAAACGTAACAAAAATAGAAGTTAAAAACATTCCAAACCATGATATCAAACGCTTTTGTTTTAAATCCTTTAATACCATTGCTGCAATAAACGAAAACAATAAAGGAATACAACTCAAAAATTCAACATCCGGTATTATAGACAACGCCAATCGTTTGTGAACAAAAGGTTCTAAAATACCAACACCGCGTACGCGCAAAATATCAAATACACAATGAGATACCATTGCCAAAAACGCAAATACCGACCACGAAACTACGGTCAAATCCTTAGAAACAAATTTCCGTAAAATCCAACCTAATATAGGTGCAAGAAGAATGCAATATAACAAAGAATGACTCACACCACCAGCAACATACAGCGAAGCAGGACAAGAAAAAAACAATGCCAAACCTTCGTCTAAACAAGGGAACAAAGCACACACCCCACCATATAATAAGGCTTTATTTCCAATTTTCTTACCAGCAAACAAGCATCCAATTGCCGCTCCTATAAGAAAGTATGAGAATATATTCATCTTTTTTGGTATTTTTGCAAAAATAAAAATATTTGGACTAAAAGATACAAATACCGTGAGTCGAAAGAAAAATTTACCAATATTCGAAAATGTATTGATTACCGATGTCGCTGCCGAAGGTAACGCATTAGCAAAAATAGACGATATGGTTATATTCGTCGAGGGTGTTATCCCTGGAGATATCGTAAACATTCAGGTTACAAAAAAACGTAAACGATACTATGAAGGTCGCGTAATAAACATTGTAACACCAAGTACAGACAGAGTTCCTGCATTTTGCGAACACTTTGGCACTTGTGGTGGTTGTAAATGGCAGATTCTTCCGTACGAAAAACAATTATTCTATAAGGAAAAACAAGCCAAAGACCAATTAGAACGCATCGGGCACGTAGAAGTAGAAGAATTTCTCCCAATACTCGGCTCACAACAAACAAAATACTACCGAAACAAATTGGAATTTACTTTTTCAAACAAACGTTGGATTACAGAAGAAGAAGTAAAAACAAACGCCGAAATAAAAGATTCAAACGCTCTTGGTTTCCACGTACCACATTTGTTTGATAAAGTAGTTGATATTCAACATTGTACACTACAAGATAGTCCAAGTAACGAGATTAGAAATTTTATTCGTGCATACGCATTGCACAACGGTTTAACATTCTTTGATATTCGTAATCATGCAGGCCTACTTCGTAATTTAATAATACGAACCACTACTACAGGGGAATGCATGGTAATTGTTGTTTTTTACGAAAACAATCAAGAGCAAATACATGGTTTACTTTCTGCGTTACAATCTGAATTTAAGCAAATTACGTCTCTTCTATATATCATTAACCAAAAGGCAAACGATACTATCGGCGACCAAGATGTACACACATTCTATGGTAAAGATTATGTTATAGAACACATGGAAGACCTACAATTCAAAATCGGTCCGAAATCATTTTATCAAACAAATTCAAACCAAGCCTACGAGTTATATAAAATAGCAAGAAACTTCGCTCAACTTACTGGCAATGAGCTTGTTTATGACCTATATACAGGTACTGGAACAATTGCAAACTTTGTTGCAAAGAAAGCAAAGCAAGTAATTGGAATTGAATATGTTCCAGAAGCAATAGAAGATGCTAAAGTTAATTCGCAAATAAATTGCATCAGCAATACCCTTTTCTATGCTGGAGACATGAAAGACATATTAAACGACGAATTCATAAACAAACACGGCAAGCCAGATGTAATCATTACCGACCCACCACGTGCAGGTATGCACCAAGATGTAGTAGATACAATTTTACGAGCTATGCCTAAACGAATCGTGTACGTAAGCTGCAATCCTGCAACCCAAGCACGTGATTTACAATTATTATCTGTAGCATACAATATCAAAAAATCACAATCAGTAGATATGTTTCCTCACACACAACATGTCGAAAATGTTGTATTATTAGAACAGAAATAATAAAAAGAAGCAGAGATATGAAATATCACATCTCTGCTTCCTATAAAACATTATTTTTCAATTAGTTAAACTGGTTTATACACCTCAAACGATTTATCAGAATAGAAAGTAACGATTTTTTCGATTATTTTTTCTTGATTTGGATTCTCACCCGAAATAACTCGATTTTTTGCAGTTTCCGACTCTAAAAAATTAGACTTTTCTTTTTCGACAACACGAGTTTCCGAAATTACATTAGACGAATCAACTTCAGGAAATAACTCTATTTGTACAGGTTCTTTTTTAACAGAAGACGATTCACCACGTAGTAACCAATTGGCATCCACGTCTTTATATGTACGCAACAGCTTTTCTAAGAAATCCAAACTCGGCTTATTTCGCTCAGCCAGTAACTGAGATATAGATGATTTATTCACACCTATCGCCTCTGCAAACATAGTATTAGTAAGACCTTTCTCTTGCATTACTTGCTGTATACGTTTATTTATAGCAAATTCATCGTTCATACTTGTAAATTTTGATTTACAAATGTAAATAATTTTTATTTAACATTTGTAACATTTACGAATTAACAAATTTTAATTAAAAAATAAAATCAACCAGCACCACATATATATAAAAGAGAAAAAACTAAAGAATACTAAACAACCACTTAAAGTATAAATAAATATAAATATACTAATTTGCTGATTTACAATTATTTATAAAATATAAAACACAAATACACCGTACAAAACCTTAAATAACTAGTTTTATTGTTAAACTAATAAATAAAATAAACTATGTAAATAATTGATTTAATGACTGATAAACAAATAAAAATAACAAATAACCAAATACTTACAGATTGTAAGCCTTGGCTAAATATCTACATTTTGTTTTTGTTAACAGTACTACAATAAAAAACACAAAATAAAAAAGTGGTTAAATTCATTTAACAAATTTAACCACTTTAAATATTAAAATATGTTAATTGTCTTATTTTTGGTTTGCAAATGTCATCGCCTTTTCTAAACCAATCGTAACAAACATTTGTATAGCTGAAACTGCTTTTTCTGCAACAACAGGAATTTGAGTTTTTTCTTCATCACTCCACTCCCCTAACACAAAATCAATTTGTTGACCTTTTGAAAAATTATTTCCAACACCAAAACGCATTCTTGCATAATTTTCACCGCCAACTAATTCTTGGATATTTTTTAATCCATTATGTCCGCCAGCGCTACCCTTTCCTTTCATTCGTAATGTTCCAAAAGGAAGAGCAAGATCATCAACTAACACAAGAACGTGTTCAATAGGAATTTTCTCCTTTTGCATCCAATAATGTACAGCCTTTCCAGATAAATTCATATAAGTACTTGGTTTTATAAGAACCAACTGTCTAGACTTATAACTTGCCGTTGCAACACTTGCTAAACGATCAACCTTAAAAGTTGCATTTAGAGTTTTTGCCAAAGCATCAACTAAAACAAACCCAATATTGTGACGAGTATTAACATACTCATCTCCTATATTACCAAGACCAACTATTAAGTATTTCATCTGGATTATTAGAATTGTAAAAAAATAAGGTATTTACCTTCAAAAAATTTTCGGAATAAAAATATACAAAAAAATCCGTCATTGGAAAACCAACGACGGATGTGTATAAGAAATCAAATAAATTGATTATTTTTTGTTTGAATCACGAGTTGCAAGTACTGAACATACAACTGATGATTTTGGATCTTCGATATTCAAACCTTCGAATGAAAGAGAAGCCAATTTAATTGATTGACCTAAACCTAAAGAAGTAACATCTACTACTAATTCAGCTGGAAGATCTTTCAATAAACCAGATACTTTCATCTTACGCATTTTTACTTTCAATTTACCACCTTGTTTAACACCTTCAGAGTGACCAACAATCTTAATTGGTAATTTGATTTCGAAAGGTTTTTCATCTGTAACTTCCAAGAAATCAACATGAAGAACTTCGTCTGTTACTGGATGGAATTGAACTTCTTTCAAAATAGCTTTATGAGAAGCACCATCAATGTTCAAATTTACAACATATACATTTGGAGTGATGATAACTTTATCGAAAGCCTTAGCTTCAACAGTAAAGTTTTGGTTTTCACCTACACCGTACAATACGCAAGGGATTGAACCTGCTGCACGCAAATGTTTTGATTCTTTTTTACCAAGATTGGTTCTTGATTGACCTGCTAAATCTATTGTTAACATATTACCTAAATTTTGTGCTACTTATGTCAAAGACATCCATTACACGGGTTAATATTATTTTATCGTCGGCAAATATCGTAAATTTTATTAAAAATACAAATATGTGCCAATTTATTTACTACACTAAAAATGCAGAACTCATTGACTCGTTCTTGAAAATCTTTTCAATTGAGTTCGCAAAATATTGAGCACAAGACAATACCGTAATTTTGCTTGGCATATTATCGTGAGGAATTGTATCTGTTACAAGCAATTCTTGAATAGCACTCTTTTCTATTCTTTCAAATGCTGGACCAGAACATACAGCGTGAGTACTCAATGCACGAACACTCTTTGCACCATTTTCCTTACAAAGATTTGCCGCCATTGTAATTGTACCAGCAGTATCAATCATATCATCAACAATAATAACATTCTTTCCTTCAACATCACCAATCATTTGCATATTATCAACAACATTGGCCTTTGTTCTTTCTTTGTGGCAAATTGCGATATCCGCATTCAAAATACGAGCATACGCTTTTGCACGTTTTGTACCACCCATATCTGGAGCAACAATACACAAATCTTCAATATTCATATTTTGAATGTATGGAATGAAAATTGAAGAACCAAATAAGTGATCTACTGGAATATCAAAGAAACCTTGAATTTGACCAGCGTGCAAGTCCATTGTTATAACACGGTCTACACCGCTCTTTTGCAACAAATTTGCCATTAATTTGGCACCAATAGAAATTCTTGACTTCTCTTTTCTATCTTGACGAGCAAAACCGAAATAAGGAATTACCGCAGTAACATGCGCAGCAGATGCTCTTTTAGCAGCATCAATCAACAACAAAAGTTCCAACAAATTGTCTGCTGGAGCAAATGTAGACTGTACAATGTACACTTCCTTACCACGAACCGGTTCGTCAAAACGAGGTTCGAATTCACCATCACTGAAACGAGTAACTGCAGAAGCACCCATTTCTACACCATAATACTTAACGATTTTCTCTGTTAAATAACGAGTAGCCTCGCCAGAAAAGATTTTAATTTCTTGACCTGATGTCATATCACACTTCTTTTTTTGATGGTACAAAACTATATTTTTTTCATTTATCAACAAACAAAGTCAATCGTTATTTATTGTAAGTTCTTAACCGTTGTTGAAAAAATTTCTTTGTAGTATTCTAAGTGACTGATAATATGAGAATAAGCATCAAATTCAAGATTGAAATCATGCTTAATATCTGAAACATCAAACAACAATGGTTTATCACTCCAACCTAAATCTTCTACAATAACATTTGATTGAGAATTACATAAGCGAACTGCTTCATTTGCAATCTGTTCCCATGTTACAAAATTCTTTGCCAGAGCAAAATATGTCTTCTTTGTAAAATCCGATTGTAAAACTTTCGCATACACTTTCGCAATGTCGTCAGCCCAAATAAACTGAGTTCCGTCGTTTTTTACCAAATGAATATCTTCACCCTTCAAAGCACTTTTTACTATATTTCCAAATCGTGTATCTGGCTGTGTATATGCCCCAGGAACAACAGGATTACCAAATGTATATCCTGGACGAATAATGTTAACTTTCATACCGGTTTGTCCTTCGATAGCAAACAAAAAATCTTCTGACGCTGCCTTTGTCGCACCATAATATGAACACGGATCGTGTCTACAGTCAATAGTAACTTTTTCATCTCCCGGTTTAATGCATATAGGGTTCGGAGATGCATAAACAGAGTCAACAGAAGCTGTCGAAGATGTATAAATAAATTTCTTTACACCAGCCTTCGCAGCCTCATTTGCAAGAAATACGGTAGAAACAGTATCACTCATCAATACTTCATACGCATTATCACCAACCATGTTAAGAGCAATATGCACAACAGCATCTTGATTTTGTAAAACTGCTGGAATTTTGTCAAATTCACTCAAACTAACTTGCAAGATTTTAACATTTACAAGTTGATGTAAAGCAGGTACTTTATTAGCATTACGTGCCAAAACTGTTACCGTGTGTCCTTCCTGAACCAAGGCCATAAGGACATGGGAACCAATAAAACCAGTTCCACCTGTTAAAAGAACATTCATTATAATAGTAGTTTTTTAGTTGTTCAAAAGTAATTATATATTTGACATTGCAGAAAGAAAACAAACTATATTTTTGTGTAAAATTTTAAACATGAAACGATACATTTTTGCAACACTACTTTGTCTTGTAAATATATTTACATACGCACAAAAAACTGAAAAATTCATCAACGGTAAATCATATCAAGCTGTTGCATTTACATTCACTTCGTATGTTTCGTACGAAGACGACGACCGATTATTTCCAGACAAAGACATTAACTTTTGGATAGGAAAACAAGGAGCATCAGGTATCTTACAAATTTCCGTAACACTAAAAGAAGACGAAAAATTATGCGACTATTTTCATAAATGTGGTATTTCAAAAGATATAACAATTTATCTATCTAACAAAGAATCAATCGTTTGCAAAGACAAAAGCATCAACGACTTTCATGACGGTGTTGTGAGTGCTATATATGAATTAAGCGCAGCACAAATGGAACAATTACGAAAAAACAATATAGAAATTGTTAAGTTCTATATGCAAACATTCACATCTAAGGGTGATTATTTAGCAGCGAATTTCCAACACTCACAAAGCGAAACGCCTGACGAGTTCACTAAGAAGAAAGAAAAAATCACGATTACGAAAGTGCACAAACTTGTCCGCAAGTTAAAATAGATTAAAATCCATATTTTCTCAATAGAGATAACACAGCCTCTTTCCTATCATCCATAGGTAATTCGCCATCAATCCAATGTATTTCAATACCACGGCGTTCCATACCTCGGAACCAAGTCATTTGCCGTTTAGCAAATTGACAAATAGCCGTTAAAAGTTGTTCTTCCATCTCTGATTTCGAGATTTTTCCGGTAACATACAAGGTCAAAAATTTATATTCTAGACCATAGTAAATCAATGTTTCGGCAGGAACGCCATTTTTCAGCAACAGCTCTACTTCTCCAGTCATTCCTTCCTGCAGACGCTTTGTAAAACGTTTTGCGATTCTCTCCCGCCTTACATCACGGCTAACAGAAACGCCAATAGTTAACGGAGAATATGAGCATTCATTTTTCGTAAATTCCGCTGCATGTTCTTGCTCGTAGCGAGCAATTTCCAATGCTCGAATCACTCGTTTTTTTGAATCAATATCGGTTGTATTATGAAGAGTCTTATATATTTTCAACTCTTCTACCAACTCATCAAAGTCTCGTAATTCACAAGCTGCACGAAATTCCGCATCTTCAGGAACCATGTGCATATTGTAATTTTTAATGATGGATTCCACATACATTCCCGTTCCACCACATACCATAGGATTTTTTCCCCGAGAAACAATATCGGCATAGGAATGTTGAAATGCATCGTAAAACTTAAACAAATTAAACTTTTCTCCAGCATCAACAATATCCATTAAATGATATGGAACTTGCTTACCTTCAACTATATAGTCATCATAATCCTTACCTGTTCCCAGATTCATGTCACGATATACTTGACGTGAATCTGCACATATAATTTCCGCATTGATTTCTGCCGCAGCCAAAGCAGCAAGCCTCGTTTTCCCAGTTGCCGTAGGCCCAATTATAATAGGTAATATGCGAAGTTCTTCCGACATTGAAATTACAGAAAAAATACTATTTTTGTCTTAAATAACACGACAAAGATAAGAAATGGCAGACAAAAACATATATATAAAAAACAAAAAGGCCTCTTTCAACTATGAGACCATACAAACATATACAGCCGGCATTGTTTTAACAGGAACGGAAATTAAATCTATCCGTGAAGGGAAAGCCAATGTTACTGATGCATTCTGCTATTTTTCAAATGGTGAACTATGGTGCAAAGGCATGCATATTTCCGAATATTTTTACGGAAGTTACAGTAATCATAACCCAGATAGAGAACGAAAACTACTTTTAAATAAAAGAGAACTAATAAAAATACAGGAAAAACTAAAAGATAAAGGTATCACCGTTATCGTTGTGAGTATGTATATAACCCAACGAGGTTTAGCTAAAGTAGACATTGCTCTCGCTCGCGGTAAGAAACTTTTTGATAAGCGTGAAGATATGAAGGAAAAAGACGCAAAACGAGATATGGACAGAGCAAGACGAAGATTCTAAAAACAAAAAACGGATGAAAATTATTTCATCCGTTTTCTTTTTAATAGCAATCACAAAAACTATTTCGTATACAACTTTTCTTGTAAAGCAGCTACCTTTTCGTCTGTGATATAATCATCATAATCCATTTTCTTATCAATGATTCCATTTGGAGTTAATTCAATGATACGATTACAAACAGTTTGAATAAATTCGTGGTCATGAGATGTAAACAACACGATTTCACCAAATTGCATCAAAGAGTTATTGAATGCTTGAATAGATTCCAAATCCAAATGGTTTGTTGGAGAATCAAGAATTAACGCATTTGCATCCTTCAACATCATACGAGAAATCATACAACGCATTTTTTCACCTCCAGAAAGCACCTTAACTTGTTTATACACTTCCTCATTCGAGAACAACATACGACCAAGGTAACCACGAAGGAATACTTCGTGAGTATCTTCAGAGAATTGACCAAGCCAATCAACCAAAGTCATATCTGTATTGAAGAAACTTGAGTTATCAACTGGCAAATATGCAGTAGTAACAGTTTGTCCCCATTCAAAACTACCACCATCCTGTTTTCTATTATTATTGATAATTTCAAACAAAGCAGTTATAGCACGTGGATCACGAGAAAGGAATACAATCTTATCACCTTTTTCTACATTAAATTCCACATTGTTGAATAAAACTTCGCCATCGATAGATGCAGACAAATTGTGAACTTCCAAAATCTTATTTCCAACCTCACGATTTGGTTTGAAAATAATACCTGGATAACGACGAGTTGAAGGCTGAATTTCTTCGACATTCAATTTTTCCAACATCTTCTTACGGCTTGTTGTCTGCTTAGACTTAGCAACATTCGCACTGAATCGAGCAATGAATTCCAACAATTCTTTCTTCTTTTCTTCAGCCTTTTTGTTTTGTTGTGCCTGTTGACGAAGTGCTAACTGACTACTTTGATACCAGAACGAATAGTTTCCGGCATATAATTGAACCTTACCAAAGTCAATATCAACTGTATGTGTACATACAGAGTCCAAAAAGTGACGGTCGTGTGAAACAACCAACACAGTCTTTTCAAAATTCGACAAGAAATTTTCCAACCAAGTGATTGTAGTTAAATCCAAGTCATTGGTAGGCTCATCGAGAAGCAAGTTATCTGGGTTACCAAATAATGCTTGTGCAAGCATTACACGCACCTTTTCTTTACCACTCAAATCCTTCATATATTTTTGGTGCAAATCTTCTGCAATACCCAAACCGCTTAATAAAGCCGCAGCATCACTTTCAGCATTCCAACCATCCATTTCTGCGAATTGTTCCTCTAATTCAGCAGCTTTTACACCATCTTCATCGGTAAAATCAGCCTTAGCATACAATGCATCTTTTTCTTGCATTATATTCCACAACTGACTATAACCCATTAACACTGTGTTTAATACAGTACAATCATCATATTCAAAGTGGTTTTGTCGCAATACCGAAAGACGTTCGTTAGATCCAAGAGAAACAGTTCCTCGAGTTGAATCTAAATCTTTCGAAAGAATACGAAGGAATGTTGTTTTTCCTGCACCGTTTGCACCAATCACACCATAAATATTACCAGGTGTAAACTTTAAATTTACATCTTGGAAAAGCGTTCTTTTCCCAAATTGAATAGCTAAATTATCTACTGTTATCATATCTGATTTTTATGCAGAGAGTCTGCGAATTAGTGGTGCAAAAGTAGTCTTTTTTTTATTAATAATCAAATGACTATTTGGAAACGAACAAAAACAAAAAAGGGAGCCCAAAGACTCCCTTTCTTATATTGAAAATCAATAAATTATTTTACTAAATCAGCAAGAGCTTTACCTGGTTTGAATTTAGCAACATTCTTAGCAGCGATTTTGATTGCTTTTTTAGTTTGTGGGTTGATACCTGTTCTACCTGCACGTTTTGATACTGAGAAAGTACCGAAACCAATCAATTGAACGCTTTCACCTTTTTTCAATGAAGCAGAAACTGCATTTACAAATGCACTTACAGCTTTTTCAGAAGCTGCTTTTGTCAATCCTGATTCTTCAGCGATTTTTGAAATTAATTCTTGTTTATTCATAATAATTTAAATTTAAAAAATTGTTTGTTTATGTTTTCGTTCTACAAATATATTCATTTTCTTTTATAACGTACAATAAATCAGATTTTTTTTGCGTTTCAACGCAAATTTATAGCAATTTACTTGCTAAATCTGACAATTCACTACGTTCACCTTTTATCAAATTCATGTGAGCAAATACCGATTGCCCTTTCATCTTTGATGTTAAATGTGAAAGTCCATTAGAAAATGTATCCAAGTATGGAGAGTCAATTTGTTGAATATCGCCAGTAAAAATAATCTTTGTACCCTCGCCTGCTCTCGTAATAATTGTCTTCACTTCGTGTGGAGTTAAATTCTGTGCCTCATCTATAATAAAGAACACATGCGACAACGAACGACCACGAATATATGCAAGTGGAGAAATTTCCAAACTTCCATCCTTCAACATTCCATCAATCTTATCGATTTTTGCACCATTACTACGAAGATTCTGTTTGATAACTTGTAAATTATCAAACAAAGGCAACATATATGGTTTAACCTTATCTTTCTCACTTCCAGGAAGATATCCCAAATCTTTATTACCCAAAGCTACAATTGGACGAGCCAATAAGATTTGATCATAATTCTCACTTTGTTCCAAAGCGGCTGCCAACGCCAACAATGTCTTACCTGTTCCTGCCGTACCAGTCAATGCCATCAACTTAACATCTTCATTTAACAATGCGTGCATTGCAAATGCTTGTTCGGAATTACGTGGTTCAATACCCATAACCTTGAATTTGTTCACCCTCGTAATTTCCTGTGTCTTAGGACTATAATATGCCATAACAGAAGTCGAACCTGTATTCAACACAAAATAGTCATGACTTTGTGGTTTTGGCATACCTATTTCTTCTGGCTTGATAGAAGTATCCTTTGTATTCTTCGCATATAATTTATTTACAGCAGAACTATCCACATTGTCAATTATACGGATACCTTCTTCTATATGACCAAGGTCACGAATCTTGTCACTTTCAAAATCTTGAGAAGTCAAACCGATTGACTTTGCTTTCATTCGAAGATTTATATCCTTAGAAACCATTATTACCATACGGTCAGGATTCTCCTCTTTCACAATATAAGCAGTAGCAATAATCTTATGATCTGGAATTTGCTCTACAAATGCATTTTTTACAACTTCAGGATAGTGAGCATGATTTTTTATATACAACTTACCCAATCCCTTGCCAAGAGATACTCCTTCCAAGAAAATCTTTTCATCGGACATAGCATCTAAGTCACGGACAAATTGACGGGAATTCCACCCCAATTCGTCCTCATTCTTTTTGAATTTATCCAATTCTTCCAATACCGTAATTGGTATTACAATATCGTTTTCTTGAAATGCATATATTGCTCTACAATTATGTAAGATAACATTCGTATCTAACACAAAAATTTTTGGTTTCTTTTCTGCCATAATCGTCATTTTAAAAGAATTTGTATAAAAATACAAAATTCCTTTATACAATACGACAAAAAGACTTTTTTTTTGAAGAATTTTAATTTTTCGACATTAATGTAGCTAATCCACGAGTTTTGTCAAAATGTTCCAAGACCGTTTTTACCATAACAGTCAACGGTACAGCCAAAATCATTCCTGGAATATTCCAAACATATCCCCAAAAGAACAACATAATAATAATTGTAACTGTATTTATAGAAAACGTGCGTCCCATAAATATTGGTTCCAACACACTACCAAACAATAATTGTAAAGCTATAGCAATAACAACAAAAAAAACTAACATAGACATTACTGGTATTTGTGTCAAAGCAAACAAACACATAATTGCAGTTGAAATGATTGAACCTATCATTTGTATAAAGTTAAGTATGAATGCCAATACGCCCCAAAAAAGTGCGAATTTCACACCAAAAAAGTAACACAACAATGAGAAAGAAATTCCTGTTGCAAGACTAATTAGGAACTTAACAAAAATGAATTTTGAAATACTTTTTTCTATTGTAACATAAGTTCTTACCGACTGAGCCTTATCGTCAAATAATAACAAACTCAATATGTTCTGTGCATTGAAGGAACTACATAACAACAAAATCAAGAAGAAAATCGACATAAATATAATTGAAGCTGTTTTTCGTACAGCCATAAATACATTTCCCAAATTGTCATATAATGTAGTAGCTAAATCAAATTCCTGTAAATGTTCTACAAACACATCCGTTTCCATGCCAGCAAATGCAAACAAACTAGAAATAACTTCTGCCGCACGATCTTGAATCAACAACCAAGTCTGTGGATCAGTTGAACGAAACTCTGCACTAGTCAACTGCAATATCCAAATACAACACCAAATTACAAAAAAGAAAATGAGAAAAATAAGGACAATCGACACCCATCTTGGTATACGATATTTCTCAGCCCAACGCAACATTGGCATAAACAAAAGGACAAAAAAACAAGCAATAACCAACGGGACAAAAATCGATGAAAGTTCTTTCAAGATAAAAACCAGAACTGGAACTACTAAAAATAGTAGCAATTTATTTGTTGTTTCAAGAGTCGAAAATTTTCCTTCCATAGCACAAATATTTTTATTGTAACGACAACTCATTCAAGATATTGTCGGCTTTACCGTATTTCTCAATACAGAATAATATATAACGAATATCAACGCAAATGTTTCTACATACGCTTTCTGTGTAATAGAAATCACTTACTGTACCTTCTCTATTTCTGTCGAAATTTAAGCCTATCAATTTACCATTTGCATCAATAACCGGACTACCAGAATTTCCACCAGACGTCTGACACGTTGTTATGAAATTCATAACAAGCGAATCATGTTCGTATGTACCAAAATCCTTATTTTTCAATAATGTCAAGAATTTCTCGTTTGATTTATATTCACGCGCATTATCGTTCATTTTTTGAAAAACCCTTGATTCTGTAGTGTAATAAGGAAAAGTTGCTTGTGAGTTTGAATACGATTTTACTGTACCATAACTTATTCGCATTGTGTTGTTTGCATCAGGAAACATCGCACCATTACAATAAGCATAAAGCGCCTTATTCATAACACAATTAATACTATCAAACTTCGATTTTTCTGCATTAAATTGTGCCATTCGTTCTTGTAAACGAACCCATACATCTTCCGTCAAACGATATAAAGCATCATTTTTATGCAAATAGTCACAAACAGCTACATCTTCCTTAAATTTCTTTTTTGAAGTAATCATTTTTTGGAACTTCTCAGCTCGCTTAAAATCTGTGAAAACACTTTTATTAAAAACGGAATCTAGGAAAGACATAATAAATTCATGGTCTTCATCTTCTTTAGAAGGCAATTTCGTTACACGGTTACATAGAGGCAATCGTTTTTCTTGTGTTATATTGCAATTTTCGTCCTTTTCAAACATACCTGTCAGTAAAATCATTGGAACTAATGCCTGTTTTTCCAATTCAGGATTATACTTTTTTACAATATCAAGAAATTTTGAACTTCTTATAAAATCTAAATTCGGCGATGACACCGCAATACTCGAAGGCAATAGTGTTCTCATTCTCCACAAACCTTCCAAATACAGTATTAATGTTGTATACGAATTATAATACAGCGAAGCACATGAATCATACACAGCGAATAAATCGCCATATTGCTTCGACAAGTCTTTTGAACTTGCAATCCATTTCTTCATATTTTCTTCTCTCTCTGTACGATAATCCAATGCGCCTGAAGTTGCAATACCTTTATTTTCTGCTTGCCATTTTTCATAATAGTTTGATAGCGAAGAAAATAACGCATAACATTCTTGATATTTCTGATCGTCCTTTTCCATATACTGCAAAATTGGACGCAAACGAATTTCCCTCATTGTAATTTGTGCTGGATTCAACACAGTCGCAATTAAATCCAATTCTTTTTTAGTTCCATACATTTTTGTTTCTGCAGGAAAACCAATCACCATAGAGAAATCGTTTTCCTTCACTCCTTCCTTGTTTATTTCCAAAAACTTACGAGGTTGAACAGGCTCATTATTTTCATATACACGAAGCATTGCAAAATCGGCATTATTACGTGGCCAGTTCCAATTATCAGCATCATTACCGAACTGAGCTATTTCTGCTGGCATAAATGCAACTAAACGAACATCAGTATATGTTTTTGTTTTAAACATAAAATATTGATTTCCTGCAAAAAACTCTTCTATACTATATTGATATGCCTTTGTTGAATCTTTTGTCAAACTATCGGAAATGCTTTTCATAGACATTCCCTCTGATTGCATTTTCAGAACTTGGGAACTTACATCGAACATTGCAAGCAAAGTCTCAACTGATAATCTTTCCGTTTTAATCTCCTCCTCTTTTGACTTTGCGAAGAAACCTTCTTTTAAATATTCAACACCACCTTCGCTTGCTTTAGATATTTGATATTGAACACAATGGAAATTTGTTAGAACTAAGCCATCTTGTGAAATAAAACTTCCCGTGCAACCACGACCAATTCGCACAACAGCATTCGTCAAACAAGATTTTTCCGCACTATAAATTTCTTCCGCCGTAAGTTTACAGCCTGCATCTTGCATAGCTGGCAATATCTGCTGTTCAACCAATAGAGGAATCCACATTCCTTCGGATGCACTTGCAAACAACGACCAAAGCAAACAAATAAACAAAAGAAATCTACTCTTCATATTCCAATATTTTGTTGTATAACATCTGTACAGGAAGTCCCATAACGGTATAGAATGAACCTTCAAGTTTTTCTATGCCCATATATCCTATCCATTCCTGGACTCCGTACGATCCGGCTTTATCGAATGGTTTATATTTTTCTATGTAATAATCTATATCAGATTCTGCAATTTGAGCAAATGTAACTTTTGCAATATCATGAAACAGAAGATGTTTCCGTTTCGTGCCAATACAAACACCGGTAACTACAGAATGTGTTTTCCCAGATAAAAATTGTACCATTTGCTTAGCTTCCTCTGCTGATTTCGGTTTACCAAGTGCTTTATCTTCACAAAACACCAAAGTATCAGAAGTTATAAGGAAGTCTTTTTCTTGTAAATCAGAGAGAAACGCTGTAAATTTTTGTTCTGCAATATGTTCCGGAATATATTCAAGCGACAATGACTGGTCAATTGTTTCCGTTGCATTCTTTACAATTACGTCAAAAGGAATATCCAATCCAGCCAACAATTCTTTACGGCGAGGTGAAGCCGAACCTAAAATAACACGATATTGCTGTAATTTCCGACCTACTAAATGCATCTTATAAGAATCAAATATGCCAAGCCCATCACCATAACTAATTTCAAACACAAACTAATTCGTGCATAGTCCTGTGAGGAATCTGCTTTTGCCAAAGCAACCAAGACATAGATCAGTGGAATTGTCACTAATGCAGATAAAAACAATACAGACACAACATCGTTCAATTTACATATTTGTGCATAGATAAACGAACAAAGTGTCACAAAACCGACAGCCAAAGTTGTATGTCGAGCAGTTTTTAAACCGTATGCGATTGGCAATGTATTACGACCGTATGTCCTATCGCCTTCCATATCTTCTATATCCTTTACCATTTCGCGTTCCAAAGTCAACAAAAAAGCAAATAATGTATAGCCAAACGACCATAATAAAATTTCTTCAAATTGAATATGCATTGGTCGTAATTCGTCAATTGGGAAAGACAATAACGGCAACATTTCAAATAAAACAGTAATAAGCGGAACTGCAGCCACCAATAATGCAACAACAACATTACCAACAATTGGTTCTTTACTAAATGTAGTTGAATAGAACCATAAAATGCCACAAATAAAAATAAACACAAATGAATATGTTGGTTGCGCAATACCAAATGCAACTAAAGCACCACAAATACAACCAATTACATTCAATATCCAATGAAGAATCATAGCAGATCTTCTACTGATTGAAGAACCAACAATCACTTTTTCCGGCTTGTTCATCATATCAGCATTGACATCAAAATAGTCATTTATGACATAGCCAGCAGCCGTGATACAAACAGTTGCAACAACCAACAAGATGAATCCTGTTGTAGATAACTGCAATGGCATAAATTGAGCCAATAACGCATATCGAACAACAAGCATTGTCGCAATAACAATGAATAAATTCTTATAGCGTATTAACTGTAAATACTTCATTACCAAACAAATCCTTCTTGTTTAAACCAATTATCCTGAGCACGAAGAGTTTGTTCTACAATATCACGTACACAACCTTCGCCACCTTTAAAACCAGAAATATAATCTGCAAGCTCAAGAATTTCATGAGCGGCATCGGACGGACAAACCTTTAACCCACATTTTTTCATAACTGGATAATCAGGAATATCATCGCCCATATAAAGAATGTCCTTTGCCTTTAAATCATATTTTTTTAGAAATTCGGCAAAGCACACCGTTTTATCTGATGCTTCAAGATATACATCTGTAACGCCTAAATCATTAAATCGCTTAATTATAGACTTACATTTTCCACCAGTGATAATAGCTATTGGATAGCCCAACTTTGCTGCATAATGCACAGCATAACCATCTTTCACATTTGTAGAACGCATTTGTTGTCCAAGTGCATCAACATAAATGTAGCCATTTGTCCACACTCCATCTACATCAAACACGAAAGCCTTGACTTTCTTTAACTTATCTTTAAAACTTACCATACTATTTATTTTCGGAGTGAGTTTTCTTAATACTTTCAGTCATAGCATTATAAATATTCAAAACATCAGGATTATCTGCCAACAAATCTCTATGGCGTTGCAAGATAATCTCATCGTTTCGAACGGCCGGTCCCGTTTGAGAGATATACGGAGAATATTTTAACATTTTCTCGTATGTTTCCTTTAGAAGCGGTTTCAACAATTCAAATTGTAGCTGATTGTCTTTCATCATCATTTCCGCCAAAGTGCACAAATGATTTGAAAAATTATTCACTAACACCCCACACAAATGGATAATCGCACGTTGTTGCGAGGAAAGCACCTGTACATGTGGTGTAATTTGTTTCATCAAATCTATTAGGATTTGCTGATTTTCCTCAGTATTTGCCTCAACAAAAACAGGAATTTCCGCATAATTCAAATCCTTAAATTTAGAAAACGACTGTAATGGGTAAATACAACCATAGTTTGTAGCATAATCGTAGAATACTTTTATCCCCACGCTACCAGAAGTATGAACAACCAACTTATCTTGTATAGGTAATTGTCTTACAATAGAACTAATTGAATCATCAGAAACGCAAAGGATATAAATATCACCATGAGGATTAATATCCTGATAATCCGTAGCAAACGAACAACCCAACTCAGAAGCCAACTCTACAGCAGACTTCATAGTACGACTCACCACCTGTAAAACGGGAATATTAGCAGATTTCAATGCCCTTGCAAAGTGTGTTCCGACATTGCCTGCACCTATAATAACAACATTCATAATAATCGAATCTTTTATGTCTAAGACATACAAAGATACAAATTTTACAAATCAAAAAATCAGAAAGAATGATTAATTATACAATGCCATTTTTATGGCTGTAATAGCGGCTTCCACACCTTTATTTCCATACTTTCCACCAGCTCTATCCATTGCTTGTTCTTTGGTATTTACTGTAAGTAAACCAAATATAAATGGAATATCACACGAAAGATTTAATTCTGTCATTCCATACGAAACAGACTGACAAATATATGTAAAGTGAGGAGTTTCACCTTGAATAACCGTACCGATTACAATCACAGCATCAACATCGTAATTTTCCGACATCACACGGGCACCGTATGTTAATTCAAAAGAACCTGGCACATAGTTTACAATAATGTTATTGTCTTTAACGCCGTGTTTTTTCAAAGCTTCGATAGCACCTTGCAAAAGCAATGTGTTCACATCCATATTCCACTCAGCCACAACTATACCAATAGATAGTTCCGAAGCGTTTGGAACCGACTGAGGATCGTAATCAGAAAGATTTTTTAGAGAAGTTGCCATTATTTTGCCGATGCACGAGTGATGTATTTTTCAATATCTCTAGCTTCCATAGAGCTGTTGTAATCAGATTTAATTTTAGTATAAACCTTTACTGCAGCAGAGTTTTTACCCATCTTCTCATATACTCTACCAGCCTTCATTAAGAAGTATGGACTCATTGATTCATTGTCAGCTATATTAGCAGCCTTTTCATATTGAGAAGCAGCTTTTGCATATTCTTCTTTTTCCGAATAAGCATCACCAATTAGACCTACTGCAAGTGGTTTCAACATTAAATCATCACCAGAAAAATCATCTAAATAATCAATAGCTGCATCAAATTCACCTAAATTCAATGCACAAACACCTGCATAGTAGTTAGCAGTGTTTCCTGCTTTTGTATTACCGTACTCTTTTACAATATCTTCAAAACCAGTTACATTTTCATTACCATACAATGCAATATGGAAAGAATCTTTGCTGAATTGCATTTGAGCAGGCCACATAGCAGCCATTGCTTCACTTTGTTTTTTACCAAGATATAGATTCTTATATGCGAAGAAACCGCAAATCAATAAAACTACAACAACACCACCTATTATTAAAGACTTTTTATTTTTCTCAACAAATTGTTCAACTTTATTTACTGAATCACCAATTTGTTCTGTTAGGTTTTCTGTTTCTTCTGCCATTGTTTTCGTAATTAGATTTTATTTTGTGTGCAAAAATAGGATTTTCTTTTACAATAACTATGTTTTGACAAAAATTTTATCACAAAATTCAAAGTTTCTCAAATTGCAAGTAAAAATTGCAACAAACGCCCCATATTTTCTATGTAACAAACAGTTGTATCATAATTTGTTCATATTTTCAGTTGTAATATAGGGTTTTTTATTTGCATATTGTCTTTACTTTGCATTTAGAACAAAAACAGAATGGACACACATAATTATATAGACGCATATTTGTCAGGTACAGCCACAGAAGACGAAGCAAAGCAACTGCTTGACTGGGTTCGTACAGACGAAAAGAACAAGAAAGAATTTGAAGAAGCCTGTAAACTTTGGTATTCAATCAACTCAAACAAATACGATAGCGAATCTGCGTTCCAAAAATTCGCACATAAAGGGAAATTTATTCCTATGTGGAAGAAAATCTCTACTGTTGCTGCAGCTGCCGCACTTGCAATCGGTTGTTTTACCCTATTTAAAACACAGGAAACACAATTGGTTACAATTGCAAACAATGATGCTACAGTTAAAACAATTGTTTTGCCCGATAGTTCCCAAATCTTCCTACAAAACGGTGCAACTATCTGTTATCCAAAGCAGTTTGCGGCTAATGAACGAAATATAACAACAAAAGGAAATGTATTTTGCGAGGTACGCAGAAACGAATCTGCTCCATTCACTGTTACGAGCGAATCTTTCACTGTAACAGTTCTTGGCACATCTTTCCAAATCAACGAGAAAGAAGATGCTTTCGTAGTTGTTGAGACAGGAAAAGTAAAGGTTGCTACCGAATCACAAGATGTAATTATTGAGAAAGGTGAACGAGCAGATTTACAAGACAACAATCTTACGACATCACAAAATACAGATGTAAACTTTCTTTCTTGGAAGACAAAAACACTCTTGTTTAACAACACAAACTTGTCACAAGTTTATACTGATTTAGCCCGTCACTACAATTGTAATTTTAATACAAATAATTGCTCAAAAGAATTGAAAAACATTCGTTTAACTGCAACATACAAAGATCTTTCTTTACAAGAAACTCTTAATCTTATTGCGTTAACAATACCAAAATTCAACTACAAAATCATAGACAATAACGTTGTGGTTTCTGAAGCAAAGTAACATCAAACAAAAACCTTTTTGCAAAAAATTCGTATCTTGTGGCAGTTTTTATTTGCTATGAGGTTCTTGCATTTTATTGCCATATTCGTATGTTTATTTACGAGCAATATTGCTCTTAGTCAATCTATTACATACAAAACGCAAGGAGAAACAACAGCAAATATTTTACAAGAAATCTGTAAACAAGCGGGATATCAAATCTCATTCAACAGCGATATTTTCGACAATAAGAAATATTCATTTACATTTAACAACACCGATTTTACAACTTGTATTTCGTCTATTTTAGGACGTAAATACAACTACAAAGTAGTTGGTAAACAAGTAATTGTAACAGAAGCGCCCAAAGAAATTAAAGAACAAACGCCTCCGACAAAACCAAACAATAAACAAAACAAAATCGTTACCATTTACGATACCATTCCCGTATATGACACAATCACACACCATAAAACAATAACAGAAACTGTTTTCGTAACCGACACAATCCCATTTGTTGACACAATTACGATGAAACGATACGAAACAAATTACCTACACATTGCTCCAAATTGTATTTCAATTTCGGCAAGTATAGGAATCGGAATGAATAACATACAATTTTATGACAAAACAAGTTACGCATCATCACTTCAAGAAATACATCAAAAAGGATTAGGCTTTAAATCACAAATTGATGCCACTTACAAACGAAAGAATTTGCTTTTTTCTACTGGATTATCACTATATAATTGCAGAATCATCAATTCATATAAAACAACCTACTACACCGACGATCCAAGCTTTACATACAAAGACACAATTTGGTACTGGGACTACAAAAACATTATGACCTATTACAAATTCAACAACGGCGATTCTGTTGCTATTCAAGTACTTGACTCAACATACACATACACAATTCGAGAAAATCCAAAGAAAATAGAACATACAAAAGAAAAACTTTCAACTTTATCGTGGCACTACATTTCTATTCCAATTGGATTGGGATTTCATTGTAACCTAACAAACACTATTTCCATAGAGCCATCGGTAGCATTACAGGCTCACATTTTATTAAAATCACAAGGAGAAATTCCAACAGAAGACAGAGAAAGCACCTATAAAGTAAAAGATTTATTAACACCCATAAATTACTCTGCTACAATCTATTGTAATTTCTTATATTCCCTAGAAAAACAATATTCTGTTTCTATAAAACCTTGGTATTCCATAACCCCATCAATCTTACAAGAACTTGGTTGTAAAGCGTATGTATCTCACTGGGGACTTGTATGGGGATTCCATTACACCATTCCGTATGACTTATTCTAAACAAATATTGGCTTGTTTCAGCCTATTGTTCTGTCTATCAGCACAGGCACAAAAAGCCCATTTTTCGGGAGGATATTCATATTCGGTGTATACCTGCAACAATAAAACCGTACAAACATGGGGAGATAATTACTATGGACAATTAGCACGAGCAACAACTAAAACTGTTCAAAACACACCAGAAATCACTGATAATCTTGACAATATCGTAAGCATAGATGCAGGATTGGGTAATTTCTGTTGTGCAGTAACATCGGCAGGAAATGTACTCGCCTGGGGGTATAATTTTGACGGAGAGTTAGGAAATGGTATTGAATGTCCGGGTGTTTCCATTCCAGACACCGTATTAGGAGGAGAAACAGGCACAAAATACCTTGAAAATGTACAAGCAATATCCGTAGGACAAACACACACCTATGCCCTATTAACAACTGGCGAAGTTGTCGCTTGGGGAAGCAATGCATACGGGCAACTTGGTGACGGAACGACACAAGACAAAAACACGCCAGTGTATGTGCGAAAAAACGCCAGCGAACGCCTCACAAACATACAAATGATAGCTGCTGGTGGAACACACGGATATGCGTTAACAAACGAAGGAACCGTGTATTCTTGGGGAGACAACCAAGCAGATCAATTGGGCTGTGGCGATTCCGACTCACATTCATATCCCACTTTAATCAACGACAAAAACGGAAAACCTATACAAAACATTACCGCAATTGACGGCGGTATGTTCTTTGGAATTTTATTACGAAACGACAAACTCGTTTATGGCGTAGGTGCATATAAAGGAACACATTTAGACAAAAGCGGAAGTCATTATAAAACAACAAAATACGCTGATTTAATTTTAGGTGGAGAAACACCTAATGAATACCTATCAAATGTAATTGCTATCTCTGCCGGATACTCACATGCAATGGCAATCACCCAAGAAAGAAACGGAAAATTCGTTGTTGCCTGGGGAGACAATCGTTTTAGCGACCTATCGCAAAATTCTGGTGGTCAATTAGGTATCGGCAAAGAAAATGTTACACAGTACTTCACTCCTGTGTATATGAGACGAAACAGCACAACAAAAGTTCAGAAAGTACAAAACATTTCTGCTGGCTGTGGAGTTTCATACATAGAAACAGATACGGAATTTCTCGTATGTGGTTGTAATTCAGATGGGCAACTAGGATTTGGAGATTACACAGACAGAACATACGCAACAAAACTACAAAACACCTGTACAAACTACTGCGGAGGCTATCAACTCGAAGCAGAAAAAACCTTGTGTGCACCAATAAACAATAACCTAACGATACCATTTAACCAAAATTCATTTGAATTTAAATGGTATGAAAATGATTCACTTACAGCATTCATAGACAACAACATACAAATAGAAAGAAAAGGGGTTTATTCCGTAGAAATAATAGACAAAACAAACGATTGCCCTACTCGAAAAACAGCAATCACCATACACGAAAAAGATGCCGGATATCAGAAACTATACACATCATTTTGTGGAAAAGAAATCACCTACAAAGTTATTGGAGACGGGAAATTCACCTGGTACAACAAAGAAAACGGCTATAAAATTGGCGAAGGATCAACTTTTACCATAGACAAAAGCCGTTGCGAACAAATCATAGCCGATAGCATTTATCAAGTTTGGGTTGAATACAACAACAATTGCCAAGCAATGCCAATACAAAGCATACAGAAATGCGACTGCGACATTAAAGCACCGCAAACGTTTGATTATGAGTCGTGTTACAATAGAGAAACAGCCGTGCAAGCTATCGGCGATAGCATAGTTTGGTATGCCGACAGTCTTTTAAAATATCCATTACAACTCTATAGCCCATTTAAACAAACCTATAATAGACAAGGATTTTTCAGCATATATGCGACACAAATAAAGAACAACTGCGAAAGTGAGGCTTCTAAAACCAATGTACTTCTATCCTATTGCGACCCATGGTATCGTATTTCTGGAACTGTTTTTGGCACACACAACAATCCTGTAGAAAATGTAACGGTTTACTTCGTAAGTGATGAAAAAGCCATAGATTCGTGCATAACCGACAGCAACGGAGAATTCTCAATGCTGTCGCAGCAATGCGTAGGCACAATTATAGCTAAAGCACCTTCGTCAGCATATTCCGACACTTGGGCTGGAAACAAAGAAAACCCAAATGACGCATATCAATTTATTGTTGATGCCGACATACAACACATAACAATAACGCTCATTTCTACAGCAACAGAGATTGCAGAAATACGCAAGTCAATTCTAACAAACGCAATAAAAATCAGCCAATATTCACTAAATGGAACATTAGAAAAGACAATAAACGGAGAAGAAAATTGTATCTTTCTACCCTCTTATTCAACAGCGAAAATACTTGTAATTCAATTCAATAACGGAACAAGAAAAACATACCTGCTACCGCCAACAAAATAAATGTTAAGAAAAATCATACCTTTGCATAAAATTTACAACTATGAAGTTCGAAGATTACCATATTAGTCAAAAAATAAAACAAAGTCTTGCAGAAATGAATTTCCGAAGACCTACGGACATACAATTCAAAGCAATCACACCTATTTTGAAAGGCGACGATGTTTTAGCTATTGCACAAACAGGTACAGGAAAAACTGCAGCCTTTGCCATTCCTGCATTGGAATTAATTAGCAGAGACCATTCCCAGAGAAAAAATTTAGAGAACATCCATACCATTGTAATGGAACCAACAAGAGAATTGGTAATACAAATAGCAGAAGTATTTCGTTCCATTGGTAAATATCTGGATTTAACCGTATTAGGTTTATTCGGTGGCGTAGAACAAGACCCACAAATTGCACGACTAAAACACGGCGTAGATGTATTGGTTTGTACACCAGGTCGTTTATTCGATTTAGTAAGCCAAGGACATGTAGATTTAAGTCAGATAAAACTATTAGTTCTTGACGAAGCAGACCAAATGCTTGATCTTGGATTTATTAACGATATACGCCAATTAATCAAGCACTTACCAAAATATAGACAAACACTATTCTTCTCTGCGACGATAGATAAAGACATAAAAGAATTAGCCTATTCGCTCGTTTCAAAACCAGTAAAAATCGAGATTTCGCCGAAAGATCCTGTTTCGAAACACGTCGATCATTATGTTTCATACATACAAATGGACGACAAGCGATTCTTTCTTGAACGATTACTTAAAGAGAATCCTGAAGACAAAGTGTTAGTTTTCGTACGCACAAAAGTAAGAGCCGAACGTGTAAAGAAAGCTATGGAACGTGCAGATTTACATTGCGAAACTATACATGGCGGAAAGACACAACAAGACAGAAACAAGGTAATGGCAGACTTCCGCAGCGGCGAACTCAAAGTTCTTATTGCCACAGATGTTTCGGCCCGTGGTGTGGACATTCCGAACATAGAGTTGGTTGTAAACTACGACCTACCCGAACAAGCCGAAAACTATGTACACCGTGTAGGTAGAACCGGACGTGGCGACAAATTCGGAAAATCCATCTCCTTCTGCAGCGAAGAAGAAAAGCCATTGTTACAAGAAATTGAGACATACCTTACCAAGCCAATCAATGAATTGACCATAGACAAAGGCACATACAAGGAAACCATAAAAATGACGACAGACCATACCCAAGAAGATCTTAAATCAATTTTGGCAGAAGTTGAAGCAATAGACGAATTCAACAGAAAGAAAGCAAAGAAGATTAAAGCGAAGAATAAATAACAATCTTCTCTACTCAATCTTAATTGTTTTCCTTAGGAATCACAAAGCCAACCGGTTTTCGTTTTTTCTCTTTAATTGTAAGAGAATCAACTTTTACACTTAATTCGGTCATAGAATCTGTTATAGCATCTAATTGCCCTTGTATTAATTCATTTGTATCATTTTGATCACGAAGAATATCCTCGATATATGCTTTCTGATTTTGTAATTCTAATTTTAGATTTTCAATTTGTAGCGAATTTTCAGAAAGATTTTTCAATTGTTCTCTCATTGCTACAAATGCTCTCATAATATTAACACTCATATTTATCGCAATAGGACTTCGAAGAACTGCGGACAACATTGCAATACCTTGTTCTGTAAAAGCGAACATTTCAAAGGCACTCGTATTATAATTTGAGGGTATCACAAAATGTGATACCCCACTGGAAATCACATTATTACATTCCTCCTTAGTTAATATAAACATAAAATCTGCCGGAAACCTATCAGGATTTCGTCTGACGGCTTGTTTTAATGCCCTATTTTCCACTTGATACAGATTTGCCAAATCCCGATCTATCATTATTCGTTTACCTCGGACTTCATAAATCTTTGTTTGAATGGTGGCAATAGGAGCCACTTCTGGTAATTGTTTTTCTGCCATTTTTCATATAAATTAGTTAAGTGTATGGCAAAGATACAATTTTTCATAAAACAAAACCCGCAGAACCTGAAATGAATCTGCGGGTTGAAAGAACAGAAAAATTTTATTGAATCGAAACGCTAAATGTTTTTCCATCTATAAGAATGAAATAAACCCCAGCCTTTAAATTCTTATTTGTAATTTTCTTACCTTGAATATCTATCACATACGGAACGATAGCTCCATCTACAAATATTTGATTATTAATCACCTGAATATCAACAGATTTTAAGACGTCTGAGATAGAAGTACTGACACCACCAGAAGAAGAGCCTCCTGTTCCATCTTCATTTTTTGTTGTGAACGAACCTGTATATTCTTTTAGCACCGATTTTCTTTTGTCCAATGCCTTGAAAGAATAGCCGTAGTCTGTTGCAGCCGAAAGACCTGTAACCGTGAACTGATAGCCTTCTACGGCTGCTTTGAGCGTATTGCCACTAAAATCTATGTTCGACAACTGCCCTTGACTGTTGAACGTAAGCGTGCAGAATGTTACGCCATTGTTTTGGATAGTAAGCGTGTAGGAATTTGCCGAAGCATTTGTTGGCATTGAGAACACTGCTTCGCTGATTTCTGGTTCCACTACAACCTCGTCTTTTGGCAACTCTGTTGATTCGGCAGAAATACATTCTATGTGTTTAAAGTTTCCCCATATAGGATGAATATCGTATGCCTCGAAATTATCGCACGGAATTGTTAAATACCCATTATAATTGCTGAATGATGAGACATCCACATCTGGTGGATTAACAGCATAACAAGTTACTTTTGAAAGTGCAGAACAACCAGCAAAAGCATTTTTGCCTATTGAGGTTACATTTTCTCCTATAATAACACTTTTCAAATTTGTACAACCTAAAAATGCATATTTTCCTATATTCGTCACGCTCTCTGGAATAATTATAGACTTTATGCCTGTACCGTTATCAAAACCAAAATCCGATATTTTTGTAACTGTATATTCTACATTATCAACAAAAATCGATTTAGGAATGATAAGATTTTCAGTCACATCCACCTTCGGTAAAATATCTATTAACAAGTCATCCGTAGATTCAACATAGTTTAGGATTCTAAATTGCCCATGAACCTTTAATCCTTCATTAGCGAAGTAAACGAGTTCACCAACCTGAGCTATTATGTGTGTATATTCTCCATTGAATACGGTTTCCGAAGATTGCATCTTTACTATGTCATTTCGACATTCCGTTCCTGACAGAAACTCCAAACTACCGCCATCTAATGGTTGAAATGTAAATAAAACCTTATCTGCTTTATCTCCCATTTGAGTTTTTGTTTGAACACCTTTATCTGCCGTAAAATAACTACCATTCATTGACCTTGGTCCTCCCAAAGTATGGATATCGTTATTAGTAGAGCCGAAATGAACAGAAACACATTTTGTATCAGGTATTATAGAATAACCTATTTGACAGAAAACACTTTGGGTTATAAACAACATTAAAATAAAACTTATTATTTTTCTCATTTTTCTAAAAATTTAATATTTAACAATTTTTCTATTAGATGTAGTAAAGAATCTACAGTACAGGCATTCAAAGTATCAATTATCGATTTACTAGTATTACTGTAAAAATTAGAAAACCAAATCACATCATACCCTCCTTTTTGAGCATATTCATTTACACAATCTATAGTTTTGCCTTTGCTACGTGAAGCACATACTACAATATCAGCCTTTGCTTCGAATGCCTCTTCAAACCATTCTTTCATATCGTCACTATTATCACCACTTGTAACGACACAAATTTTCTTCCCATCATATTCAAACAACTCCCATACATCGCCATTATATAAAGCATTTGAATATGTATGTGTAACTTGTGGAAATAACTTTAATTTATTTACGAACAGATTGAGAGTACTTGTTTTTCCCGAATTTGAACGAGCGAAATCACAAATAAAATATTTCTTATCCATTTTTCTTAATTACAATGTTCCCAGCATTACCAAGTGGGATATCTCGGAGTACCATTTTACTTCATATACGCACATAAAAAAAGCGCAGGTACTTGTTTAATTGTATCATTCGGATTCTTGAGGTTCTGGACGTACCTTTGTCAACCAAACTAACAGAACAACTACCCACGCCAAACGACGTGAGCGTCTTTGTTACTTTTCTTGGTTGACAAAATTTGAAATTGTCCAGATTTCAAAGAATCCAAGATTCAGCAAAAAACGCTTTTTCCACCACCAAAGTGGCTATTTTATATATGTGCGTACAATTACGCGTTTACTTCATAGGCAAATTATTTATTATTTGTTCCACTTTTTTTATAAAATTAGAACTTGGTTCTATCAATTTTAAAACATCCTCTTCTGTAGCATTATACGAGCAATTATAGTCTCCACGTTCTCGAAGATTTTAAAGTCGGGCATAAAACTTTGCTTCATCCATTGTTAAGACACCATTTTTTACAAAATGTTCTCCCAACATAAGAGATACACCTTTGTGAGTCTTCACCTCTATGCCTTTATTTATAAGCAAAGCTGAAGCAGCGTGAAACACCGCATAGTATAATCTATTTATTGTTGTATCCCAAAATTTTAGATTAACTAATTGCGCAACTTCAGAGAAAAATCTTTTTGATTTTTCCAACTCTAAAGCAACAACAATTCTTCGATTTTCTTCACTTAACATTATGCAATCAAAATTTTATCTTGTTCAACATTTGCATAAAAAGGAGTAAACGACATCTTTTTCCAATCATTCATCGTATATAGTTGAGGATTAATTTGTTGATTAATCTTCCAACTTAATTCCGTAAAAGAATCAAAATATTTTTCATAATCTGATTCTTCTATTTTTTGCTTATTAAACAATATTAATAAATCCCAATCCGAATCACTTCGGTTATCTCCTCGAGCTCGCGAACCAAATAAATAGATATGTACATCTTGCGAAACCAATTGTTTAGCTAAAGACGAAATACGAGTAAAAGTATCTACTCCATATAAAAATATGGGTTCTTTCACACTTGTATTCCTTTCCTTCTCTTCCATAATTGGCTGTAAATTAGCATTTACAAAACTTGTCGGGGTTACCTGACTCGAACAGGCGACCTCTGCGTCCCGAACGCAGCGCGCTACCAACTGCGCTAAACCCCGAGAATGTAGAGATACACAGAATGCATCTCTACTGGTAAATATTTTTACAAATGTAGTTCTTTTAAGAAATTAAACAACAAACGAACGCCAAAACCTGTTGCTCCTACACCTTTATACGACCATTTTGTCTTGAAATATGCAGAACCGGCTATATCTAAATGTATCCAAGGCTTATCTGCTACAAAACATTCCAAGAATTTCGCCGCTGAAATCGCTCCGCCATACTGTCCGCCTGTATTTTTCATATCCGCCATATTCGATTTAATCAATTCATCGTACATTTTCCATAACGGAAAACGAACTACTGGTTCCCATTCTGCTTGACCAACGTATTCAAGGTTATTGTTCACTTCTTCATCATCAACATTGCTAAAATACACAGCTGCATGTTCCGCAACGGCCATATTTGCGGCACCTGTAAGTGTAGCAACATCTATCAACAATTTTGGATTCAATGTAGTTCCATAACTCAACGCATCGGCAAGTATCAAACGACCTTCTGCATCGGCATTTAAAATTTCAACCGTTTTACCATTATGCATAGTTAAAATATCGCCTAACGCCATGGCATTTTCTCCTGGACGATTGTCTGTCAATGGAATTAAAGCTTCGATATGCATAGGAAGTTTTGATTCTGCTACAATTTTCATCACACCCAAAACCGTTGCTGCACCACTCATATCCGACTTCATCGTTTCCATATATTGGTTTGGCTTCAAACTCAAGCCACCGGCATCGAACACGATACCTTTACCAACCAAAACAACCGGTTGTGAATCGTCGTGATTTGGATTCCAAACAATATGTACAAAATATGGAGGCAACACACTACCCTTGTTCACACCTAACAAGCCACCCATTTTTTGTTCTTCTATCCATTGTTTGTCATGAACACACACAACAGCATCGGTACCTTTTAATGCCTCCACTGCTTGTTGAGCAAAATATTCGGCTGTACATACATTATTTGGTTCGTTGATTAAATCTTTGGTAAGAAATACGCCTTGTAAAATCGTATTTAGTTCATCTATCATTTGAGAATCCACATTGCAAGCAACTACTTTTTCAAAAGCCTTCCCCTGTAATTTCTCCGAATATTTTCCAAATGAATATTGACTTATGCAAAATCCTTGCATAAATATTTTAACTAAATCAGATTCTCCTATTGTGTTGACTATCAACACTTCTTTTGTATTACCACTTTTAGAAGCATTAAATACATCGCATCCCATTTTACGAACTGATTCGCCATATTCATCTATGCTAAGCTGTGGCTTATTTTCATTATTAAGGATAACAAAATAACTTACATGATCAACACTTTCAACCCAAAGGTAATCGGATTTAAAATTTTGCGATTTTGCATCAAGCATTTGCGATTCAAACTCTGTAAGATTACAGTTTTTGGCATCTGCCATTGAAGCAAGCAAATAAATTCTTGTTTTGTAATTTTCAACCGAAGCGGTAGAATTTGCTATTATTTCCATACATTTAATTTTTTTCAGTTGTTTTCATTATTTTTTCAATATTAAGACTTCGTGCCGAAGCATCAAATATTTCCTTATAAATTCCTCCTTGTCGATAGATTTCATCTGGAGAACCTGCTTGTTCCACACGACCGTCACGTAAGGCATAAATCATTTCTGAATCAATAATTTGCGAAATAGAATGAGATATTATAACAACCGTACGATTTTGTTTTATCGCATCTATCGCATTTTTAATTTGTTCCGTTGCAATTGCGTCCAAACTTGCAGTTGGTTCGTCAAGGAATATTATCGGCGGATTTTTCAGGAACATTCTCGCTATGGCAATACGTTGTTGTTGTCCGCCAGACAATTCGCTCGCATTAGTATTAAATCCTTGCGGCAACTTCTCCACTACATCATAAATATATGCCTTTTTTGCCGCAAGACAAACTTCGTCAAATGTTGCATCGGGACGACCATACCGAATATTTTCCTCTATGGAACCATCGAAAATATGATTTTTCTGAAGCACTAAACCGATATTTTCACGCAAATACTGCGTATTCCATTTCCGGATATCAACACCGTCAACTTTAATAACACCACAATCCGGTTCATAGAATTTATCCAACAAATTCACAACCGTACTTTTACCCGCCCCCGAAAGTCCGACAAACGCAGTGATTTTGCCATGAGGAATTTTCATATTTATATCCGTAAGTGCTTTGCAACCATTTGGATATGTAAAGTCAACATGTTCAATCTCTATCTCTCCAAGAACTTTTTCCGGACAATAATCACCAGTCTGTTCACTACTATCGTTTGAATGCAAAATATCGAAATATCCCTCGGCATAGATAAGTGCTTCATTCACATCATCGTAGATACGATGCAATTGTCGAATCGGCGCCGTAACGTTCGCAAAAAGCATAACGTGATACATAATCTTTCCTATGGTCATGCCAGGATAATCGATAAGAACAAGATACGAAGTCAAAATAATTATAAGAACAGTACCAATTTGTTCCACAAATGTTTTCAAGCCATCATACAAAAAACTATATTTTCTTGTATTTAACTGATTATCGGTAAGTTCCTTTATAATTTCCGTTTGTTTTTTATACTCTATTTCCTCACGATTAAAGGATTTTATCACCTGAATATTCTGCAAAATATTCATAATTCCGTTACTCTTTGCCTCACGATAATTACGCATATTCGTACGCCAATTCTTCAGTTTCCCTGCTTGTAAATATGTGATATAAAAATAAATAGGAACTATCAACAAGGCCGTCAGACCGACATAAAAATTTGCAACAAACATCAGCACAAGAGCAAAAACAGCACTTGTTCCCAACGGCAAAATGTCGATAAAGAAATTCCGTACCGTCATTGTAATAAAATCCACACCTCTATCTATACGTGTCTGAACTTTACCAGGCTTATTTTCGTCGCAGGTAAAAAAAGCGACCTTAAAAGACAGTACTTTATCTATAACAGCTGCAGCTAAATCTTGAGAAATAAGCACTTTAATTCGTTCACCATAATATTTTTGAACAAAATTTATAAGAAGAACAAGTAATTCCTTTCCTAATAAAATTATCGAAATTATAATTAAAACCCTAACCGCTTCAGACCACTCAAATGACTCAAGATGAAGCAATTCATTTACTTTATCAACAGTTTTATCAAGCACGACAGCATTAACCTGTGCAGCTAACGAACCTACAAACGTCATGGTTAACGTCAAAAGCACCAACCATTTATATGGTTTCACAAATGGTAATACGTTTGCAAACAATTGTTTAAGCGTCATCACATTTCACATCTGAACGTTTTCAAAAATAACAAAATCATTGTCATTTATTAGAAATTCAATACTTTTGTTTTAAACAGAATGAAATGAGTTTAAACATTCACTATCTTTTAGACAAGGCACTCGATTTACAAGAATTGACAATCGAGGAAGGAGCATATCTTTTTAGAAATGCAAGTTTGCCAGAACTACAATTTGTAGCAGACAGCATTCGAAAACATTTCCGTCCGACAAACGTGGTTTCATGGATTATAGACCGTAATGTAAACATTACCAACGCATGCATTTCCGGATGCAAGTTCTGCAACTTCCATAAGAAGATAAATCAAGACGGAATATACATCACAACACAAAGCGAATACGATAAAAAAATAGAAGAATTAGAACTCTTCGGCGGCGACCAATTGCTTATACAAGGCGGAATGCACCCGAAATTAGGGTTAGACTTCTACAAACAACTTTTTTCCGAGTTAAAACAACGCCATCCAAACATTAAATTGCATGCTTTAGGCCCACCAGAAATTGCATACATTGCAAAAAAAGAACATCTATCACCTCGCGAGGTACTAGAGCAATTACATACCGCAGGTTTGGACAGCCTACCCGGAGCCGGAGCAGAAATTCTCAGCGATAGAGTTCGTAAATACCTTTCTCCAGGTAAATGCGACAGCCAAACATGGTTAGACATAATGAAAGAAGCCCACAAAATGAAACTAACGACATCGGCAACAATGATGTACGGGCATATTGAAACCATAGAAGAACGTATGGAACATCTCGTAAGAATTCGACAAGTTCAATCCGAAAAGCCTGCCGATTCCGACGGTTTCACAGCATTTATTCCATGGCCATTTTGTAGTAAAGGAACAGAATTAGAAAAGATAAGCGGACAAGTATTCAACATTAATAAGAACGAATACATTAGAATGATAGCTATCAGCAGAATTATGCTGCCTAACATTCCTCATATACAAGCATCATGGCTAACTGTAGGACTTCCAACCGCACAAATCTGCTTATACGGTGGAGCCGACGATTTAGGTTCAATCATGATAGAAGAAAACGTCGTTTCGCAAGCTGGCGCAACATATTCTGTAAAAAAGAACGAGCTTCCTGAAGCCATACGAGAAGCCGGATTTATACCAAAATTACGAAACCAGCATTACGATTTGTTAGAATAGCATGAATAACTACGATGCAAACACAAATGCAACGAAAAATTAACACCGTTTTAACATGACAAATGCCATAAATTTCGTATAATTGTACAAACAAAAATACTTTAGAATTATGGCGAAAAAAAACGAACGATTCACAAAAGCAGTTGACACTGAAATTTCATACGAAATTTTAGGTATTCTTCGCAAATCACCAAAGAAACCTATCAACTCAAAACAAATAGCCGTAAAGCTCGGTATAAACAACAAAAAAGGCATAGAATTAGTAGATAAGAAACTTGCATTTTTGTGTTCCAAAGGCGAAATTGAAGAATGCCAAAATGGTAAGTATAGAATGAAATCAAGTTTGGGAAGTATCATCGGCCGCGTTGACTTAACCCCATACGGAACCGCATACGTTGTAAGCGACCAACTTAAAGAAGATGTGTTCATTGCATCGCCTAACTTAAACCATGCCTTGAATAACGATTTAGTAAAAGTTTCGCTATTTGCAAACCACGGACGCCGCTCCCGTTTAGAAGGAGAAGTTGTTGAAATTTTAGAGTTTGGCAAACGAGACTTTGTCGGCATAGTAGAACGTAATTCAAAATATGCATTTGTAATAGTTGACAAACGTTATATTCCATACGATATATTTGTATCGAACGAAGACGCAATGGATGCCAAGAATGGTCAAAAAGTAGTTGTTTCCATTACCGATTGGCCTAAAAAAGCAAAAAATCCAATCGGGAAAATCGTAAAAGTTTTAGGCGATGTTGGCGACAACGAGACAGAAATGCACGCCATACTTGAAGAATTTGACTTGCCATACCATTTCACAAAAGAATTGGAAGACGAAGCCAATTCCCTACCCGACATCATTCCTGATTCTGAAATCAGAAGTCGTCGAGACATGCGCGATGTAACAACATTCACTATAGACCCAGCCGACGCGAAGGATTTTGACGATGCATTGTCTATAGAATTTTTAGATGACAACACATACCAAATTGGTGTGCACATCGCCGATGTTACATATTATGTAAGACCTAACACAAAACTTGAAGCAGAGGCTCAAAAACGTGGAACTTCAGTTTATTTAGTTGACCGTGTTGTTCCTATGCTTCCAGAGAAACTTTCTAATAATGTATGTTCTCTTCGTCCAGATGAAGACAAATTGACATTCTCAGCTGTTTTCACAATGGACAAAGATGCAAAAGTGCTAAAACAATGGTTTGGACGCACAGTCATCCGTTCCAACAGACGATTTGCATACGAAGAAGCACAACAAGTTATAGAAACAGGCGAAGGCGATCTTGTAAAAGAAATCACAACAATGGATGCCCTTGCAAAGAAAATGCGAGCAGACCGTTACGAAAAAGGTGCCATTTCGTTTGACCGTAGAGAAGTAAAATTCCATTTGGACAAAAACGGACACCCTACCGGCGTATATTTCAAGGAATCCAAAGATGCAAACAAATTGATTGAGGAATTTATGCTTTTGGCAAACAAAAAAGTTGCCGAATTTGTTGGTAAGCAAAGTTCTGCTCCAACATTTGTATATCGTGTACACGACAATCCTGACGACATGAAGTTGAAAGATTTCTCTAATTTCATTAAGAAATTTGGATACAAGATTTCATTATCAGGCGGCGCAAAAACATCAAAATCAATCAACCAATTGTTGACAGACATAAAAGGCTCTGCTAAATGTGAAATCTTTGCAGGCTTGGCTGTACGTTCAATGGCAAAAGCAATTTACACTACCGAAAACATTGGCCACTACGGACTTGCTTTCGATTATTATTGTCACTTCACATCTCCTATTCGCCGTTATCCAGATATGATGGTTCATCGCCTACTTGACCGTTATTTGAACAAAAAAGGAAGTGTTTCCGAAGAAGAATACGAAGAATACTGTAAACATGCTTCTTCACGCGAGCAATTGGCGGCAAATGCAGAACGTGCATCTATCAAATACAAACAAGTTGAATGGATGAAAGATCATGTCGGTGAAGTATTTGAAGGAACTGTTTCAAGTATTACAGAATGGGGATTTTATGTAGAGTTAGACGGCAACCTTTGCGAAGGAATGGTTTCTATTCGCGACCTTGCCGATGACATGTACACATTTGACGAAAGAAACTACTGTTTGCGAGGCCGTTACACAAACAAAGAATACACTTTGGGCGACAAAGTAACTGTTAAAATTGCCCGTGCTGATTTAGTGAAACGACAATTAGACTTTGTATTAATTACAGAAGACGATCAAGAAACAGAAACAAAAGAATAATGGAGACAAAAAAGCAAATACTTCAAACAATCGGCGAACTCTCTTCTCCAGATTCGTATAATCTAGTATTCCACAAATCCAATGGAACAGTACCAATGCCATCGGTAAATGCATTGGCAAAAATTGTTGAAACCATACAAGAAATTATCTTCCCTGGATACTTCGGAAAAGATGTAGTTAGTACAGAAACGATAGAATACTATACTGGAGTAAATGTAGACAAACTATTCTCTATGCTTACTCAGCAAATTCACCGTGGATTCGTGTTTGATGGCGGACAAGCAAATAGCGAAGAATTACTTAAAAAAGCAGAAAAAACATCCGTCGCATTTATTCAACGCCTTCCATACATACGACACATGCTATCTCTCGACATTCAGGCCGCCTACAATGGTGACCCAGCTGCTAAATCGTATGGAGAGATAATTTTCTGTTATCCAGTAATAAAAACATTGCTTCATTATAGAACAGCACATGAATTATTATTGCTTGACGTTCCTTTGATTCCAAGAATCATAACAGAAATGGCACATTCTGCAACAGGAATAGACATACACCCTGCTGCTCAAATTGGAGAATATTTTACAATAGACCACGGAACCGGTGTTGTTATTGGAGCAACTTGTATAATTGGAAATCATGTACAATTATATCAAGGGGTAACATTAGGAGCCAAAAACTTTCCATTAGATGAAAATGGTAATCCAATCAAAGGAATACCACGTCATCCTATTGTTGAAGACAATGTGGTAATTTACTCAAATGCTACTTTACTTGGACGAATCACCATAGGGAAAGACTCAATTATTGGAGCAAACGTTTGGGTTACACACGATGTAGAACCAAATTCAAAAGTGTTATATTCACAACAAAAGAATTAAAGAAGCAGGCTCCGGCCTGCTTTTTTATTAACAATCGTAACCAAAAACCTAACAATACATTATTTTTAGGAGAAAATATCTTACATTTGCAGTAATAAAAAAAATAAATTTATTTCTCATTTATGAATAATACTGAAAATCAAGTCCCAAGTACTTCAGAGAAAGAATCTAAATCGATGTCTTCTGGAGGCGAAAAATTAGCTTGGGCCAGCGGAGGATTTGCAGAAAATCTTGCGATGAACGTATTCCCTTCATTAAGTTTTAACATTTTCCAAATTGGTATGGGTGTCAGCCCACTTGTAATTAGTATTGCTACCAGTGCGTCAAAATTTATTGAAGGTTTTTCCGACACATTCTTCGGAAATTTAAGTGACAATACCCGTTCAAAATGGGGACGCCGTCGTCCTTGGATTTTTGTGGGTGCATTTATTTTGGCATTAACCTTTATTGCGATTTGGTTCACTCCTCGTACACAAGGTTCTTTCCAAACAATTTATTTCATTGCAATCGTATCATTATTTTACATTGTAATGGCAATTTGGCAAATGCCATACGGAGCGCTCGGTCTTGAATTGGAAGAAGACTATACCGAACGAACGAAGTTGCAGACATATAAATCTGTATTCTCGTATGTAATCGGTATTCTTATTGGTTCTGCTTACCTACTTTGCCAAACAGACATCTTGAAAGGTGCTGGCGACGAAGTTGACGGTGCAAGAAATTTAGGTATCATCGTTGGTGTTCTTATCATCATCTTCGGTGTGATTCCTGCAATTTTCTGTAGAGAAAAGAATATGGAACGTACACAATCACAAAAGAAAGACCCATTCTGGCCTTCGTTGGTTGTTACATTCAAATCGAAACCATTCCTTTTGTTAATGGGTGCTTTATTCTTCGTATATGTAGCATTGTTCTTCATGTTACCATTGCTTGGTTACATTTCAATGTACCACGTATGTTCAGATGGTATGCACAACATATTCAACTGGACTTGGAGACATCCATTTACATTCTCATTCGAAGAATCATTTGTTACTCACAAAGAATTAGCTGGTCACATTGGTGTTTACACTGCAATTCTTCAACCAGCTACACAAATCCTTATGGTAGTGATAGTAAACCGTATTGCAAAATTCTTTGACAAACGTACATTATTAATAATGGGTTCTGCTATTGCAATCATCGGTTATGTTTCAAGCTGGTTCCTATTCACTCCTTCTGCTCCATTCTTGGCTGTATTCCCACCTGTAATCATCAATATGGGATTGGCAATGTGCTGGCCTTTGATTGGTGCTTTCACTGCCGATATTTGCGACTACGATGAATATGAACACGGAAGCCGTCGTGAAGGTATGTTCACTGCCGTTTCTGGTTTCTTAATCAAATTAGCAATTGCATTGGTATCTATCATCGCTGGTTATGTACTTATCTTAGCTGGAATCGATGGAGCAAACCCAATCATTTCTGTTGAAAAATTGGACTTAGTTCGTGAAATGTATGCAATCATTCCAACTGTTTCAATGTTTTTAACAATTGTATTGATTTTGAAATACCCATTGTCAAAAGCAAAAGTTCAAGAAATTCAAGAAGAATTACACAGAAGATCTGCTGCTAAAAAAGCAGAAGTTGCTGAATAATAATTGATAAACTATGAAAAAAGTAATTTTAATAGCTTCTTCCCTTGCATTCTTTTTTGCATGTAGTGAAGAAAAACAAGAAGCAACATATTCACGTTGCCCACAAGCATCTGCTGACGATGTTGTAAATACAGTTGCCGATGTTGAAGGCAATACATATACAGTAGTAAAGATTGGAGAAAACGAATGGTTTGCTTCTAACTTGAAAACAACAAAGTTAAACGACGGAACTGACATTGCTGTTGTTGCTGACAACAAACAATGGGCAAACACTACCGAAGCTGCTTGTGCATCATATAACAATGCAGAAAACGCAGAGATGGTTTACAACTACGCTGCAATAAAAACAGAAAAACTTTGTCCAGAAGGTTGGACAGTTCCTACTGAAAACGAATGGTTGCAATTAGCAGCGACATACGCTTCTGTAGAAAACGCTGAAGGTTGGGATCAAGTTCCTACTACAATTGGTTGGGACAGCACTAACTTCTCTGCATCAGCAGCTGGTTTCCGCGAAAAGAACGGTAACTTCTACGAAGAAGGAAACCTTGGTTTGTGGTGGACAAGCACAGACCACAACGAAGCAAATGCTATGTATGTTTATATGAGAAACATTGGTAGCGAAAAAGCTAAATATGTTGGTCTTACTAAGAGCCACATCGGCAGAACAAAAGGTTTGAGCGTTCGTTGCGTTCGTAAATACGATGGGTCTAACACATACGCAAAACCTGCACCAACATGCCCTGTAGGTGAAACTGACGGTGTTTCTGGTGCTACTAAAACAGAAGTTGACACAACCTTAAAAGAGTTAGTAGAAACAAAAATTATAGAAAAAGTAGAAGAATCTAAATAACATCTACTCTACTATTCAATAAAAAAGCGGTTCAAACGAACCGCTTTTTTTGTTTATAACTATTCATTGTTTCGTGCATAACAATAAAACAAAACCTTCTTTTGTTGTTACATTTGCCATATTAAAACTAATGATTATGAAACGATTGTTTACTCTCCCACTCGTGTTGTTTATTGGTATTGCAGCATTTGCCACAGACATCGAAATAGATAATATTTTTTATAGCATCAACGAGGAAGCCAAAACAGCATCTGTAACATTTAGAAATTATAATTTTAATTCATATTCTGAAGATGTTGTTGTTCCATCAATTATAGTATATGAAGACGAAGAATATACTGTAACAGAAATCGCGACAAATGCATTTTTACAATGCACTAGACTTACAAGTGTAACACTTCCAGAAACTATCACAAAAATCAACAGTAATGCTTTTCAAGGCTGTTCAAAATTACAAACCATAACAATACCATCTTCAGTAATTTCTATAGGTTCCGAAGCATTCAGCGACTGTAGTCGATTGAATTCTATAACTCTACCGGACGGATTACAAAGATTAGAATCACGTACATTTAACGAATGTTCATCACTGAAATCTATTGTAATTCCTGAAAATGTAACAAATATAGCTACTTCTATTTTTTGGGGATGTAGCAAACTTTCAAGTATTACTCTTAATTGTAAATCATTAAAAACAATACCTGAATATTTTTGTTATCAATGTACTAGTCTTACATCTATAAATATTCCTGAAGGAGTAAAATTTATTGATAAAGAAGCTTTCTCTTTATGTAGTAATTTAAAGGAAGTAATTTTACCTGAAAGCCTTTTGGAAATTGGTTCAAACAGTTTCGCTTATTGTACAGTTTTATCAGACATAAATATTCCAAGTTCCATCACAGATATTGGAGAAAAAGCATTTGGATATACAGCTATTTCTAATATTATTATTCCAGATGGAGTCATCGAAATAAACAAAGAAACTTTTTTAGGTTGTACTAAACTTGTTTCAATTTCATTATCAAAAAACATTACTGAAATTGGCAATAATGCATTCACAAATTGTACACAACTACAATCTATAGATATACCAGAAGGTGTAGAAATAATACCACAAGAAGCATTTTTATACTGCGAAAGTCTTTCTAATATAACATTACCTAATACAGTCAAAGAAATTGAAGCCGATGCATTCCGTTCATGTACATCATTACAAACAATTCTATTACCCAATGGATTAACAACAATTGGGAAAGAAGCATTTTCCGATTGTGCAAACTTACAACAAATACATATACCAGAAACTGTAACAGAAATCGGCAACAATGCCTTCTCGCAATGCCAATTAAAGGAATTTACACTACCAAAGACTGTTACAACTATTGGTAGTGCTATTTTAGAAAATGCATCATATTTAGAAGAAATCACATTCCTAAATGAAAACCCAATAAATCTAACAAGTGATGTATTTTATTCTGTTGATAAAGAAATACCTGTATATATTCCATGCGGTTCTTTAGAATCGTACACATCACAGGAATATTGGAAAGAATTTACCAATTACATTGAACGCAATTCTGTTTTTTATGCTAATTGTAATGAAGAACGTGGATATATTGAAAAAGACGGAAGTTTTTGTTCAGAATTTTCTATTACAGCAACCGCATACGATGGTTACCTATTTACTGGTTGGAGTGACGGAAACACCGACAACCCTCGTTTTATTACATTAACTGAAGACACACTTATTCTTGAAGCTATTTTTGCCGAAATATTCTATATAGAACCATCATATGAACTTCCTAATTGTGAATCAGCAGATGGGGCAATCACAATTGAAATACACGGAGGCCTTCCTCCCTATTCAATTATATGGGAAGATGGCAGTACAGAGAAAACACTAAAAAATATAACATACGGCACACATAGCATTAGCATTACAGATGCACTTGGTATATTGCTACAAGACACTTTATATCTACCAAGAAAAGAGTTATGGGAACTTGAGCCAGAAATCAGTTTAGTAACCGTAAGCCAGGAAGCTGCTCCAGCAAACTTAATTGTTTGGAAAAAAGAGCCTTCCGATGTCTTAGACTTCTATACAATTTATCGTGAAACTGCCATAAAAGACCAATATGAAGCTATAGACACAGTTTCATATAACGAAACAAGCATTTATGTAGATGAATCAGCAAATAGCCTACAAAAATCATATAGATATAAACTAACGGTAACTGACGCTTGTGGCTTTGAATCAGAATTAAGCAACCATCACAAAACTATACACCTACAGAAAAATGTTGGTATCGGAGGCGAAGTCAATCTTTCATGGGACGGCTACGAAGGTGTTGAATTTTCTACTTACTCTATCTTTAGAGTAACAACTGACACCGTGGAAGAAATAGACAAAGTAACTGCATCATCATGGACCTATACTGATTTGCAACCTGTAGAAGGAACACTATCGTACTATGTTGGTATAGTCCTACCAGAAGTTGTTGACGCCAACGATCCACTAACAAAAGCAGAAAGCGGTCCTTTCAGCTTAGCAATCAGCAACATTGCAGAATTGGAAAATAATCTAGCTATTAACTCTTTGAAGAACAATGCAATTGTTTATAGTAAAGACAAGACTATTTTTATTCAAAACTGCGAAAATCTGCCTGTTAGTATTTATACAGCTGACGGAAAATTACAATATAGAGCAAAAGGTAACACATCATATTCTATCCCTGTTGAGAAATATGCAAGCTATATAGTTGTTGTTGGTAATAAAACGAACAAAATAATAGTAGCAGAATAAACAAAAAAACAACTATAAAAAAGCGGTTCAAACGAACCGCTTTTTTTTATTTCATCAATTTATCTATTACTTTTTTGTGATTATCCTTAACTTTCTGTGCAATATCAAGAATTTCTTCATCAATATCCTTTGTTATACTCTTTATAGACTTTTTTTGCTTTGGCACAATACAATTCAACGATTGTTTCTGAATTGTGAAAGTAATGTCATTTGCCATCATTCGCGGTTCTCCATCCAAATGAAGTAAGCGAGGCACTGTATTCACAATGGTAAACTCTTCTAAATGAAGCGTTTCCACATGACGAGAATTATTAAACTGATTAACGAACAAACGAAATGTAATAGGAATTACATCAAAAACAGGCATTTCCTTTACCAATACTAATTCAAATTTTCCATCAGTAATATCTGCTTCAGGGGCAATAACAGCATTCAATCCATATTGATTCGAATTGCACACACTAGCAATAAAAAAAGACTTCTCTACTTCCTTACCTTCTATCTTAAAACGACATTTTTGTAATGGATAATTTAGATATTCTTCAACGATTAGTTTGACATAATTCAAACCACCACGTTCTTCCGAACAACTTTTGTCGTACACATCACCAATTTTTGCATCAAAGCCAAAACCAGCAACATTTACGAAATATTCATTATTACATAAAACTGTATCTATTACCTTTTTTTCGCCTTTAGCTATAACTTGTATAGCTTTTCTTACAGAAGACGGAATACCGAAGAAACGAGCAAAACCATTGCCCGATCCCATTGGAATCACAGATAATGCAGACTTAGAATGAATAAGCGATTGCGAAACCTCATGAATAGTTCCATCACCACCAACTGCTACAATAATATCATAGCCTTTTTCTACGCCAATACGAGATAATTCCAACGCATGTCCAGCATAACGGGTGTACATAAAATCTACTTGAAACAGAGAAGAATCAAGCTCTTCATGCGCAATCTCCTCTATCTTTTTATTACGTACTTTACCAGAATGTGGATTTATTATAAATAAAACTGACGTCATATTTCTAATCTTGATCTACTGTTCTACCTGGATATACACTCAATGCTTTTTTCAAGCACACAACCGCTTTTTTAAGTTTATCCATTTCAAGAATGTAAGCAATACGTGCTTGGCGAATACCCATTTTCTTACCTGTATAAAAACCAGTACCCGGTGCAAGCATAACCGTAGCGCCCTCATATTCAAACTCTTCAAGCAACCAACGACTGAATTTATCAACATCATCTACAGGCAATTCAACCATAGAATAAAAAGCGCCATCAGGCATAGGCGTATGCACACCTTTTATTTCATTCAAAGCAGGAATAATATAATCACGGCGAGCTTTGTATTCTTCTGCAGACTTGTTCAAAAACTCTTGTGGAGTATCCAACAACGATTCTGCAATCAACTGTCCCATAGAAGGTGGACTCAAACGAGCTTGAGCGAATTTCATTGAAGTTGCGATTACGTCCCTATTACGAGTAATCATTGCACCAATACGAATACCACAAACATTGTATCTTTTTGAGAATGAATCAATTAAAATAGTATTTTCTTCTATACCCTTCAAATTCATAACAGAATAATGCTTGCTATCATAACAGAAATCACGGTAAACTTCATCGCAAACAAGGAACAAATCATATTTACGAACAAGATTTCGAATATGCGAAAGCTCTTTTTGTGAATACACATGACCAGTAGGATTATTCGGATTACAAAGCATGATAGCCTTTGTTTGAGGAGTTAAAGCATCCTCAAAATCTTCAATCGAAGGCAAAGCAAAATTATTTTCAATAGAAGAACGAACAGGAATCATTCTCGCCCCTGTTTCCGTTGTAAAACCATAATAATTAGCATAATATGGTTCTGGGACAATCACTTCGTCAGCGTAATTCAAAATACTATAATACGCAAAACAAATAGCCTCCGAACCACCTGTAGTAATAAGAATATCATCACAAGAGATATCTATTCCTATTCCTTTATAATAATCCGCAAGTTTTTGTCTGAGAGAAAGATTTCCAGCAGAATGAGAATACGGAATGTATTTTCCCGTATAATTATGCATTGCTTTTTCGGCCAAATCTGGAGTTACCAAATCAGGCTGACCAATATTTAAATGAAGTACTTCCACCCCACGGCGTTTCGCTTCATCAGCGTATGGAACCAATCGTCGAATTGGAGACGCCGGCATTAACAAACCTCTTTCCGATATACTTGGCATTTCGTCTTAATTTTTTTCGTCTGCAGAATCTATTTGATTTAAATCATTATCCTCAACAGACACTGAATCTATATTATTTGTAATTCTTTTTCTTCCTAAAATTTCTTTATGTGGATTAGGAGTAACTAATCCTTTAATTACCAATAACAAAGCACTATTATCAGCATTTGAGAATACCGTTATTCCCTTTTCAAATTCGCCACTTCGCCTTGTATCGTACGAAACAGTAATCAATCCTTTTTCACCAGGAGCGACAGGTTCTTTTGACCATTTAGGAATTGTACAACCGCAAGTGCTTTGTACCTCGTTTATCTGCAATGTATCCGCTCCAGTATTGGTAAAAACAAAGTCAAAACTGGCAGGTTCTCCAAATATTATTTTACCAAAATCATGCACACCAGTATTAAATTCAATATGTGCTTTCGTTGCATGTTTTTGTAGATATTTCGCCCTTGAACATGAGCAAAACACCACAACAAAGACTAACAATATGGAAAACAAGCGTTTCATTACGCAAATGTAATGAAATTCATATAATTATTCAGTCGCTGCAATAAAATTCGTAAGTTCTATGAAATCAATAACCGACAATTGTTCAGGACGCTTCAACCCTACTTTTTCATCCAGTTTTTTATCCTTTAACATTTTTTTCAAGGAATTATTCAATGTTTTGCGTCTTTGATTGAAAGCAGTTTTTACAACCTCGAAGAATAGTTTTTCATCGCATGGCAATGTATAGTTTTCCTTACGAACCATAGACATAACCCCCGACTTTACTTTTGGAGGCGGATTAAACTCATTTTCGTCAACCGTAAAGTGATATTTAGTATCATAAAAAGCCTGAACAAGAACCGATAAAATTCCATATTCCTTAGAGCCAGCCGGCGAACAAATTCTGCGGGCTACTTCTCGTTGAAACATTCCCGCCATCACTGGAATTTGTTGGCGATTTTCTATCACCTTAAAAACAATTTGGCTAGAAATATTATATGGGAAATTTCCCATTACCATAAACTCCTCGTCTCCAAAAAACTCAGATACAGGAAGTTGCAAAAAATCACCTTGAATACATTGTGCAGAAGGAATAACATCGTTTGCTAACAAATAATCAATTGATTCTCCATCAATTTCAATCACCTTGACAAAAATTGGTTTATCAAGCAAATGTTGAGTCAAGATACCCATTCCCGGTCCTATTTCAAGGCAATTCTTACAAAGCAACGGAAGACAATCGGCAATGTCCTTTGCCGTAGCACTACTCCGCAAAAAGTGTTGACCAAGATTTTTCTTTGCACGAACAGACGATCCCATTATTTCCTTTCACTAAACGTAACACATTGACGATTAAGAACTTCGCCAGCTTCATTTTTAATTTCAAAAATAGCCTGATCAGCAGAAATATCCTCACGGAAAATAGAAACTGTTTCACCACAACGACATTCCTTAATAAAATTCATTTCCAATCCTGAAACCTGCTTTTTCTTATGTTCATCCAATGAAATCACATCCAAAATCCACAATGCATAGCGGAAAGTTGTGGTGTGCATATTACAATCCAAATCGCTGAAAACAACAGTATGCGTACCTACCAATTGTGGATTTTCGATAGCCTTTAATTTATCAGGAGCACGCAAAACCGATTTATCATCAACAATAAATTTTTCAGAAAATTCAGGCATTTTCTCCAAGATATTCACAGGACGACGCGTATTGTAATCTACCAAGGCAAAAATCGTAGTGATGTCAACCAAATGATTTCCAGCAGCATCCTTAAATGTGCAATTACGTTGCGTTGTTATTCTCGTACAATCTTGTACCCACGTTTCCACAGTTGTATTATCCTGATCGTGAGGGAATTTATTCACCTTAATATAGGTACGCAAAGTAACCCAAGTCAATCCACGACTCAAAAGCGATTCAACACCAAAACCTTTACTGCGAGAATCAACATTAGCAGCAGTCATAAAAATATTTCCAATAGCATACACTGTGGAATCAAACGAAAAATCCACATCGTTGCTTTCTATAACTCGTTGTATTGTAGTTTTCTCCATATTTTTTTGAATTTGACCAAAGATAAAAAAAGGAAATAAATATTTACACGATAATATACAAACTTAAAATGATAATCTTTTTTCTATTTCATTAAATTCACAACCTTTTTTATTTTCATAAAAAAAGCGTCATAGTAAAAACTATGACGCTTTTTTCATTTATAATCTGGAAAGATTATTTTTCTTCCATTTTTGATTTCAAGTCAGCTAATGCAGCTACATCACCAAGAGTTGTTTTTTCCAAGTTGTTTGCAACTTGTTTCATTGCATTCTTAGTAGATTTTGCTTTTGCTTGTTTTTCGTTTTCTTCAGCTGCTTTTTGTTCATCTTTGAATGTTCTTGTGTGAGAAACAAAGATTTTCTTAGCATCTTTAGAGAACTCAGTAACTTTGAAGTTCAATTTTTCATCAGCTTTTGCAGTTGTTCCGTCTTCTTTTTCAATGTGACTGATTACAGATACAGCTTCTACACCGTAAGGAAGAGAAACAGTTACGTTCTTATCGTTGATTTCAACAATAGTACCTTCGTGAACTGAACCTACGCTAAAAATAGTTTCAAATACATCCCATGGATTTTCTTCCAATTGTTTGTGGCCTAAGCTCAAACGACGGTTTTCTTTGTCAACTTCAAGAACTTTAACATCGATTTCTGCACCTAGAGAAGTAAATTCTTGTGGGTGTTTGATTTTCTTAGTCCAAGAAAGGTCTGAAATGTGGATTAAACCATCTACACCTTCTTCGATTTCTACGAAAATACCGAAGTTTGTGAAGTTCTTAACAACAGCTTTGTGTTGAGTACCTACAGCATATTTAGTATCGATATTTTCCCATGGATCTGGGTGAAGTTGTTTCATACCCAAAGACATTTTTCTTTCTTCACGGTCAAGAGTCAATACAACTGCTTCAACTTCGTCACCTACTTTCAAGAATTCTTGAGCAGAACGTAAGTGTTGAGACCATGACATTTCAGAAACGTGGATAAGACCTTCAATACCTGTACCGATTTCAACAAAAGCACCGTAATCAGCCATAACAACAACTTTACCTTTTACTTTGTCGCCAACTTTCAAGTTTTCGTCAAGAGCAGACCAAGGATGTGGAGTTAATTGTTTCAAACCAAGAGCGATACGTTTCTTTTCGTCATCGAAGTCAAGGATAACAACATTGATTTTTTGATCAAGTTGAACAATTTCTTCTGGATGAGTAATTCTGCCCCAAGAAAGGTCTGTGATGTGGATAAGACCATCAACACCGCCAAGATCGATGAATACACCGTAAGTAGTGATGTTTTTAACTGTACCTTCAACAACTTGACCTTTTTCAAGTTTAGAAATGATTTCTTGTTTTTGAACTTCAAGTTCAGCTTCGATAAGAGCTTTGTGAGATACAACAACGTTTTTGTATTCATTGTTGATTTTAACAACTTTGAATTCCATTGTTTTACCAACGAATACGTCGTAGTCACGGATAGGTTTAACGTCGATTTGTGAACCTGGCAAGAATGCTTCAATACCAAATACATCAACGATCATACCACCCTTAGTTCTACATTTAACATAACCCTTAACAACTTCACTTGCTTCAAGAGCTTGGTTAACGCGATCCCAAGATTTCAATGCACGAGCTTTCTTGTGAGAAAGTAGCAATTGACCTGATTTATCTTCAAGGCTATCAACGAACACTTCTACTTTGTCGCCAACTTTCAAATCTGGATTGTAACGGAACTCGTTGAAAGAGATAACGCCATCAGATTTGTAACCGATGTTTACGACAACTTCACGTTTAGAAATTGAAACTACAGTACCTTCTGTAACTTCATTTTCTGTGTTAGTTGACATTGTTTGTGAATACTTTTCTTGTAAAGAATTGATTTCTTTTTGGTTTGAACCGCTTTTTTCAGCTTCATATTCATCCCAATCAAAAACTTCTTGTTGAGCTTTTGCTTCAGAAACAATAGAGCTAACTACATCATCAGATTCGCTTGCTTCTGTTACTTCTTCTGGAGCTACGTAGTTTTCAACTTCGTTTTCCAATTCTTCGTTTTCTTTTACTTTTTTAACCATTGTTTGGTTGTAATTAAATTGTTAGACATTAAGTTAATTCAAATCGGTGGCAAAAATACATTAAAAAACAAGATTTCAAAGACTTACCACATACTTTTTCAGAAAATTTCATGACTTTTTAAATATATCTATAGCGATTTAAAAAAAATGCCTATTTTCGTGGCATCAAACTACCTTTTATTATTAACTGAATTATTAACTAAAAACTATGGTTTACAAAAGACCCCTTGCTGGTGTCTTACTGATTCTTAGTAGCATGTACACTTTTTCGCAAAACATTCGTGTCAATCAAGTTGGCTACCTACTTCAAAGAGAAAAGACTGCTTTTGTTGCAAACATGCAGGAAAAAAGTTTTGCTATCAAAGACGCCCAAACAAATGCAACCGTATATAATGGTACACTATCTGAAGGGAAATACTGGAATTTGTCGGAAGAGACACTACAAGTAGCTGATTTTTCAGACTTTAAACAAGAAGGGAAATACTATATTTCCTGTGGAGAAGCAAATTCCTATCCTTTTACTATCAAAGCAAACGACATCTTTCAGGAAATTTCCAAAGCATCGTTGCGTTCATTTTATTATTGGCGTGCATCAACAGAATTGCTACCACAACACGCAACATTCAACGGCATAGATTTCTCCCGTCCAATGGGACACGCCGATGACAGAGTATACATCCACAAATCGGCGGCAACAAAGTCTCGTCCAGAAGGAACAATCGTTTCTGCCCCTAAAGGTTGGTACGATGCAGGCGACTATAATATATATGTAGTAAATGCAGGTATCTCCTACCATTCGTTAGCACTTGCATACGAACTTTCGCCTGAATATTACGAAAAATTACAGCTAAACATACCAGAAAGCGGTAATGGTATTCCTGACATCCTTAACGAAATGAAATGGGAACTTGATTGGCTATTTGCCATGCAAGACGAAGACGGTGGTGTTTACACGAAATTATCTTCTCTCCGTTTCTGTAGTATGATTATGCCACACGAAGACAAACTTGACCGTTATATGATTGGAAAATCTACTGCTTCGGCATTAGATTTTGCTGCAATGATGGCAATGTCTTCTCGAATTTTCAAAAAATACGAAAATAAATTCCCTGGAATTTCAGAGAAAGCCCTTGATGCAGCAAAACGTGCATGGAACTGGGCGAAGAACAACCCTGAAATATACTACGAAAACCCTTCGGATGTACATACCGGTAACTATAAAGACAACTATGTTGGCGATGAATTCTTTTGGGCTGCCGCAGAATTATTCATAACAACAGGCGACCAAACATTCTATAAGGAGCTTAATTTTAACATGAATTTTGCCGTTCCAGAATGGGGTTCTGTAAACACATTAGGTTTAATGTCATTAATGGCACACGCCGACAAACTTCCCCAAAACGACAATGCTGCAAAACTTGCGTTTGATAAACTAATACAAGACACATACGGAATCTACGAAAGATCTACAAACCGTATTCCTGTCGAGATTTTCAACTGGGGAAGCAATGGCGTAATTGCTGAAGCTGGTGCACTATTAGGATTGGCATATAAAGTCTACGGTGAACAAAAATATAACGAAGCAATGCTTTCTTCTTGGAACTACCTATTAGGCTGTAACCCAACAAATTATTGTTTTGTTTCTGGATTTGGTTCAAAATATCCACGTCATTTCCACGACCGTCGTTGTACTTCTGATGGAATTGACGAGCCTATTCCTGGTTATTTGGCAGGCGGTGCAACAAATATTATCTTACGCGATTGTGGTGGAAACACATATCCATCTAAAGCTCCAGCAGCGTGCTACCTAGATAAAATCTGTAGTTTCTCGACAAACGAAATTGCAATTAACTGGAACGCACCACTTGCATTGTTAGCTGGTATGGTTGACGGAGGATTTAATAAATAAAATGTAAGGGCGTATCACTACGCCCCTACGTTTTTATTCTCTAACTCCACTAAAAGAGTATGTTTTTAAAACTTCCATTCCTCCTGAATTAACATAGGATTGTTGTTTTTCAAAAGAAAGAACCAACTTTCCTTCTTGATTTGGAGCGATTACACAAGAATATTTACCGTCAGCTGATACAGCTACTCCAGATGTTGTAACAGGAATTCCATCTTCGTCATCGGCAACACCTGCTGTTATATTACCACAATATGCATCTCCAAATTCTGTATTTACAACATTCATTCCTTCTGTAGAGAAAATCACTGTATTATTACTATTGTCATACACAACAACAGAATATTTTTTTCCTTCATTTTTTTTCACAGCCATCGTAGCTTTATAATTTGACGATCCATATTTACCATTTATCATTTGGCTTGTTTCATATACGCCAGTATATTTTCCACAAAAAGAATTTCTCACATCATCATCCTCGTTACCACAACCGAAAAACAATGTTGCAGAAAGAACGATTGAACTTACTGCTAAAACTAATTTTCTCATACTAATTCAAAATTTAATTACACATAGTGTAAAAATACAACAATCAAACTTAAAAGCAATAGAAAAATCCTATTTATTTCCTCCATAATAAGAATGAAAATTTAAACCATCTGCTTTTTATTCATATATTTGCCAATCAGTCTTTAAATTATGGAACAAAACAATCAAGGCTTACTTGCAAAAGCCATCCGATTCATAACTGTTGATGTTTGGAGCATCAACAGAAAAAAGATTTCAAACAGAAATTTCAAACTGCTACGACTATTACAAATCGTCATCCTTTCTTGTAAAGGTTTCATACAAAAACGCTGTTTGGAAAAAGCGTCTGCTCTTACCTACTACACTATTCTATCTATTGTTCCGCTTGCCGCAATGGCTTTTGGTATTGCCAAGGGCTTCGGATTTGACAAGAATATGGAAGAATATCTCATAACAATGTTTGCTGACAAACAAGATATTGTCGATATGATTCTTGATTTCAGCAATTCAATGTTAGCAAAGACACAAGGTGGTTTGGTTGCCGGAATCGGTATTGTCATATTACTTTGGTCGGTCATAAAAGTTATGGGAAACATTGAAAGTGCCTTCAACGAAATATGGTCGGTAAACAAACAAAGAAGCATAACAAGAAAACTCAGCGATTATTTAACAATAATGTTGCTTGCTCCTATATGCCTAATCATTTCATACAGTGCAACATCCTTCGTTACTGAACTCATTACAGATTGGGCAGCATCAATTAGTTGGGTCAATAGATTTTCCGGATTAGTTTCGTTTGGTCTAAACCTTATTCCATACTGTTTATTATGGTTCGCATTCACCATATTGTATCTTGTTATGCCCAATACCAAAGTACAGTTTTCATCGGCTTTCGTTAGCGGAATCATTGCAGGAATCGTATTCCAAGTCGTACAATATTTCTATATAAAATTCCAAATCGGCGTTTCAAACTATAATGCTATTTACGGTAGTTTCGCAGCAATTCCCCTCTTCCTTGTATGGATGCAAACATCTTGGACAATCATTCTTGTCGGTGCAGGAATCTCATATTCAATACAAAATGTAAAGAATTTTGAATATGAATTGGAAGTTTCACAACTCAGTTATTCACTAAAAGTAAAACTTGCCTTAATGATTTTACACGACATCACGATTCGTTTCAAAAAAGAACTTCCACCACAAACATCGTTGGAAATCAGCGAAAACATAGAATTACCGCATAGAATTACCAAAATCATACTTCTTACACTAGTGGACGCAAAACTGATTCAAGAAGTAAAAACAAGCGACGAAAAAACATTCGCATACGCTCCTGCAATCTGCATAGACAATATGGATATAACATCTTGCATAAAGAAAATGCAAGCTGCTGGTATTAACGACTTGGAATTCAAGGACAACAAAACATTCCATAAAATTTCGGAAATCCTTGACAATTACGAATATCCTAACAATAAGAAAATTCTTGATATTTAATGAAGAAAGTCCTACTCATACTATTTCTATGTGCTTCAACCATACTTTCGGCACAACAAAAAGAAGGCAGGCAACATCTACAAAAACTTGCCTCTCCCGAAATGTATGGCCGCGGATACGTAAACAACGGTATTAAAATCGCAGAGAAATATATAATCTCTTGCTTTAAAAATTACGGAATACAAGCATTCGATTATTTTGATGGATACACCCAAGATGTCACTTATACAGTAAACACTTTTCCTGATCAACTATCCCTCACCATTGACAATGTGGAACTAACACCAGGAAAGGATTTTTTAATTGATGCAATCAGTGCCGGTGGATCAGGTTCTCTAAAATGTACTCCATTTAGCAACAAAGACTTGCAAGATATTTGCAGTGGACTAAATACAAAAGAACTAAAAGAAAAATATAAATCAAAATATACAAAAAATTGTCTAATTTTTGACGAAACAGATTCAACATTTACAAAAAAACAGAAAGAAAAAATCAACGAATGGATTTCTGTGGATTTAGTATGGGGTGGCCTCTATTCAATTGGTGGAATCATCAAAATAACAGATGAAAAACTAACCCAAAATATCGCAGGAGTCAGTGGAAACACTCCATATTTTATCGTATCGAAACAAACTATCAAAAACATTCCTAAAGCTATCAATTTTTCTGCAACTCAAAAATTAGATACAGTTACCGCAAAAAACATATACGGATATGTTCCAGGAAAAGATAGCACAAAAAAAGCAATCGTTTTCACTGCCCATTATGACCATATTGGAATGACAGGACAGAAGACAATATTTCCAGGAGCCAACGACAACGCAAGCGGAACGGCAATGCTATTAACCCTTGCAAAACACTATAGCGAAAACCAACCGGAACAAGACATTATTTTCGTCGCATTATGTGGCGAAGAATTAGGACTAAAAGGTTCAAAAGCAGCCGTCGCAGATTTTCCTTTAGAACTAGAAGATATTGATTTTCTGATAAATATAGATTTAGTTGGCACGGGCGAAGACGGTATCTGTGTCGTAAATGGGAAAATTTTTACCAAAGAGTTCGAAATATTGGAAAAAATCAACAATGAGCACTCCTATTTTTCAAAAATCAAAGTACGTGGCGAAGCGTGCAACAGTGATCATTGTCCATTTTATCAAAAAAATGTACCTAGTTTTTACCTGTACACAATGGGCGGAACCCAAGCCTATCACGACATATATGACACAGCAGATCAACTGCCACTTACCAAATTCAACGAATATTTTAATTTAATAACGGAATTTGTTACATATAAGTCAAAATAACAGCAAAAGAAAACTTTAATCTGCAAATACAATGATTATTTCTCCTGAACAAGATCCAATGGGACAAGCAATTAGCGATTTTTACAATAAGAAAAAAACGGCAAAATTGCTAAATTGTACACAATATACCACCGAAGACGAATTTCCTATTCCATACCTATTTCGCACATGGGACGAAATGCCACCTTTGGAACAAAAAGCATTGTCACTTGCAAAGGGGAAAATTTTGGATGTAGGCGCTGCAGCCGGAGCACATTCCATTTACTTACAAGAAAAAGGAGAAGATGTCACAGCCATTGACAATTCACAACTTTCGGTAGAAATCATGAAACAACGAGGTGTAAAAAACGTACAACTTACTGATTTCTACGACTGTAAAGGCACATACGATACGATTTTATTCCTAATGAACGGCATCGGCATTTGTGGAACTATCGATGGTATTCCAAATTATCTAAAACACTGTAAAAAACTACTTGCAAAAGGTGGACAAGTTTTATTTGATTCTTCAGATTTAATCTACCTATTCACCAACGAGGACGGTTCTTGCGACATAGACTTAAATGGGCCTTATTATGGTGAAATAGAATTTAAAATGCGTTATCGCAGAATCCGATGTAACCCATTTCCTTGGCTATATGTTGATTTTGAAACAATACAAGTACTTGCCGAGAATAATGGATTCAAATGTGAACTAATTGCCAAAGGAGAGCATTACGATTACTTAGCAAGGTTAACGGTTACTTGTGAATAACTTTTGAAAATAGTTCACAGCCACCACCCCATTCTTAGTGCAAAATTTGTATGTTTGTAAAGCAAAAAACATATCTATGGTTCGCTCATTTCTATTCACAATATTAACTTGTATTTCTTGTGTAGCCCTTGCACAAACAAGAAGCACGGAATTCGAAACCGTAAACTCAAAAAAATACTACATACACACCGTCCAAATACGAGAAACATTTTATGGTTTAAGTAAACTTTATGGTGTTACAATTGATGATATTCAAATCAGTAACAATAACTTAAAAGCACTTAGCGTTGGACAAAAAATATTGATTCCAGCAACGGAAGAAACAATCAACGCACAACAATACGAAGATAGTCAAGTAACAATTGACGGCAAAGCATATACTGCACACTATGTACAACCAGGAGAAACGATATATGCATTAGCAAGAATTTATCAAAAAACAGCTGCCGACATTATGGCGGCAAATCCTGAGTTGTATGCAAACCAAAGCCTATCAATACACCAAAAAGTATTGATTCCTACCGAAACAATCCAAACAATAACAATAGCAGCAACCAATTCTAATTCGAATGAACAAAATAGCGATGCCGTTTCCTACTCAAACAAGGAACCAATACGAATGACATTATTGCTTCCTTTTTACCTTGACAAACAAAATCAAGCAACAGATGGAACCATTTCGCAAAAAAATATGATTTACGAAGGCAGCATTCAATTCATTGAATACTATGAAGGTGTTCTTCTCGCTTTAGACTCGCTAAAGAAATTAGGAATATCGGTAAATCTTGAAGTAATTGAATCTAACTCAGATTCAACAAGTACAAACATTAACAAAATAAAAACTACCAACGATTTAATAATCGGTCCAGTTTTCCAAAAAACATTCCCTGGTGCTGCAAATTTTGCAAAAAGACATTCTATTCCTATTGTTTACCCTTTATCTTCGGAGAACGTAAATAGTACGAATCCCTATGTAATTCAAGTAAACACACCACAATATTACCGTTTCAGAGCTATGGTTGACAATATTGTTTCAAACAATGAAAACTGCCATATCTGCATAGTTTACAATGCCGAGAATGAGAAGAAAACACTATTACAATGCAAAGGTGCATTTACAGAATTCAAGGAAAAACTAAATGCAAAACACATCAGTGTTGAAGAGCTATACTACCCAACGGCAGGAAATTCCGGAATAGACAAAGCATTGGCAAAGAAAGAAAAGACTATCGTTGTCGTTCTTTCAAAGCAACAAGCCTTTGCCAACAATATTGTAACAAAATTATTCCAATCGTCTAAAACACATAATATTGAACTTTGGGGGTTGCCACAATGGGAACGCTACGAAAATATTGAATTGGATTTCTTATACGATCTACACTTCAAACTTGTATCGTATGGCGAAATAAATTACAAATCTCCACAAGTAAATAAGTTCGTTACACTATACAGAGAGACGTACAATTCAGACCCTTCAAAGTTTAGTTTTCAAGGATTTGATCAAATGATGTTCTTTGGCAAACGATTAAGTTCTAACCAAAACATTCTTAATGATTTAGAAAACTGCGAAGACAGAAATGGACTAATTGACATTTATTCATTCGCAAAGAAAGAAGGAGGAGCACATATTAACACATCGTCATATATTATTGAATACGATAAAAATACTTTTAGCCGAAAAGCTACACTCTATGTGCCAAACAAATAGTGTATGGACACAATTGAATTTATGCCTGTCACATTACAAGACAGGCAAAAAATAGAACAATATACCCTACAATTTGCTCCGCAAGATTGTGAATTTTCATTCGGTAATTTATTTTGTTGGCAACAAGTACAAAATACGCACTTTGCAATTTTTCATGACTGTTTATTATTACGCTTTACCATAAAAGGAAAGAACATTTACACATTTCCCATTGGCAAAAACAGTAACGCAAGTCTTTTTAAAACAATACAAAACCTTCTACCCGATGCTATTTTCCAAGCAGAAGAATCTGTACTAAAACAATATTGCGATGAGAAATTCCACATTACACCACATAGAGATTTTTTCGACTATATATACTTACGAGAAAATTTAGCAACATTAAAAGGAAGCAAATATCAGCAAAAGCGCAATCACATAAACAAATTCAAAAGTCAATATCAATACGAGTACATTCCACTCAACAGCACGCTTACCGAAAAGTGTATTGCATTAGAAAAAGAATGGAGACTGCAACATAACCAAGACGAACAAACTTCATACAACGCTGAGGAAGATGCTATTTCCAGAGCACTATCCCATTTCAATGAATTACAACTAATTGGAGGAGCTATTGTTATAAATAATACAATAGAAGCATTTACTATTGGCTGTCCCATAAACGACAACACATTTAATGTGATGTTTGAAAAAGCAAATTCAAGTTTTGATGGTATCTATAGCATTATTAATCAGGAATTTGCTCAAAGAATCCCAGAAAAATACATATACATCAATCGCGAAGAAGATTTGGGAAAAGAAGGACTACGAAAATCAAAACTATCGTATAAGCCATACACATTCATTGAAAAAAGTACAGCATACAAAGCAACAAAAAGAACAGACAGCGAACAATTGTGGAAACATTGTTTTGGAGATAGCGATGAATTTATTCAATTCTACTTCAACACTAAATACCAAGAAGAAAACACTTTTGCAAAATACGACAACAAAAACATTATCAGTGTTCTACAAGCAATTCCCTATACAATTTCAATAAACGGCAACACCTATTCTGCAGCATATATTTCTGGAGCTTGCACACATCCGGAATACAGAAACAAGCATTGTATGAGCGAATTGCTAACAGAAACTATTTCAGAACTTAAGAAAAGAAATATTGCTATTGTATTTCTAATTCCACAAGAGCAATGGCTATATGACTTTTATGCTAAATTTGGTTTTAAACCTTTATTAACCAACCATATAGAAGAAGTAAATAAACCGAATAAATCACAAGATTTCTCTGTTATCAGTAACAAACAAAACAATCTTTCAAGAGAACATTTATATAGTATTTACAAAAAAATTTCTATAAAAGATAATTGCATAAACCACACAGAACAAGACTTTTACGACTGTATTGACGAAGTTTATGTTTCCCACGGAACTATACTATCAATCACAGAAAATCAACAGATAGTAGCATTTGCAATAGCAAACGAGCAAAAATTAGAAATTTTTGCCGATGAAACATATAACGAATCTTTCATATATGCTTACTGCAATTTATACGATAAACAAACAGCAACAGTTCTTACTCAAAAAAGGGGAAATACAAGCCATGGTATGATTTGTATTTTAAATACAGAAATACAAATAAAAACTCCTATTTTTGCCAACCTTTTAATGGAATAACAATATGACAGAAATAGAAATCAGCAACAGTTCCCAAGTGACTGTATAGCAGCTGTAAATATATGTAAAACAATAAAGAAACTATAATGGCATCACCTTCAGAATTAGCAACAAAAAATGTCAAGAAATTGATGTTGGAATATTCCGCACCAGCAATTGCGGCAATGCTCACATCATCATTATATAATATTATCGATAGTATTTTTATCGGTCAAGGCGTTGGTCCTTTGGCGATTGCCGGCTTGGCAATAACAATGCCGATAATGAACCTTTCCGCTGCATTTGGAGCAATGGTTGGCGTCGGTGGCGGAACACTTACATCAATTAGAATGGGGCAACAAGACATTGAAAGTGCTACAAGAGTATTGAGTAATGTCATCATTATGAACATCTTATTTGGTGTATTGTTCTCAATTTTCGGCATCATTTATATTGACGACCTACTCTATTTATTTGGAGCCAGCGACCAAACTATTTCGTATGCAAAAGATTTTATGTTCATCATTCTTTTAGGGAATCCAATCACCCATCTTTATTTGGGCTTAAACGACGTAATTCGTTCTTCTGGATATCCACAAAAATCAATGTACATAACCATTTCTACCGTCATAATAAACATAATACTCGCTCCTATTTTCATCTTTGTATTTGATTGGGGAATTCGCGGAGCAGCATTAGCAACAGTCATTTCACAAACTGTTGCATTTGTTGTGGAAATAATCCATTTTGCGTCACCTAATAGTTTCATACGATTCCGAAATGAATTTATGAAATTCAGCAAGAAAATCTGCGGAGACATTATTTCAATCGGTATGGCTCCTTTTGTTATGAATGTTTGTAACTGCGTGATAGTCATCCTAATAAACAATCAACTTCTTAAATATAGCGGTGATATGGCTGTTGGAGCATACGGCATCGTAAACCGACTCATTATGCTATTTGTTATGCTTGTAATGGGTATAAACAGAGGTATGCAACCAATTGCAGGATTTAACTTCGGAGCACAAATTTATAGCCGTGTCAGAAGTATTTTACGATTTACAATTATTATGGCTGTTACAGTAACCACCTTTGCCTTTATTATTGGTGAAAGTATACCATATTATCTTACAAGAATGTTTACCGACGACGAAGAACTTATCGAAAAATCAATCATAGGTTTCCGTATAACTGTTTCACTATTTCCTATCGTTGGATTCCAAATGGTTGCATCAAACTTCTTCCAATCTATTGGTAAGGCAAAAATGGCAATAATCGTTTCTGCAACAAGACAAATGATTTTCCTTATTCCATTACTAATACTTCTTCCTCCTATTTTAGGCTCCGACGGTGTTTGGTGGAGCATGCCAATTTCCGATGGAATTTCAACTATCGTAGCATTTTTCTTACTTAAAAAAGAAATGAAAAAATTGAATAAATTAGAAGACAAACCATTCAAACAAACCATATAAACAAAAGACTATGAACAAGTTAATCATCAGCATTGGTCGTCAATTTGGTAGTGGCGGACGAGTTATCGGTAAAGCATTAGCAGAAAAACTAAACATTGACTATTACGATAAAGAATTACTGCTACTCGCAGCCAAAGAAAGCGGAATTGCGTCTGAATTTTTCGAACAAAAAGACGAAAAATCACATTCTTTTTTAGAACAGGCTATTGATTTCATTAGCACTGGCCATTTCTTTAACGACAGCGTTCTTTCTGGTGACCGTTTGTTCAAAATCCAATCTGATGCTATTATCAAATTAGCAGAAGAAAAATCATGTATAATTGTTGGCCGCTGCTCCGACTATATTCTACGCGACAATCCAAATTGTGTGAGTATATTCCTCCATTCATCTGATTCTGACAGAGCAAAACGTATAAGTACACGCCTGAATATCAGCGAAGAAGAAGCAATTGAAAAAATGAGAAGTGAGGATAAAAAACGAGCAAACTATTACAATTTCTATTCGAACAAAACTTGGGGAGAATCAAAAACATACGATTTATCCATTGATGTTTCGAAAATTGGCGAAGAACAAACACTAGAAATTATACTACAATATTTACGAATGAGAAAACTTGTAGACTAACCTACAAACTCACCGAATATACAACCCTATCCTTTAGCGAACGAGCAAGAGTAGCCTCGTCGGTATATTCTAATTCATCGCCAACAGAAACACCGCGTGCAAGCATACTAATGCGTACATGAGGAAAATCTTGTAATTTCTTGAATATATAGAAACTTGTCGTATCACCCTCTGTAGTCACAGGTAGTGCAAAAATAACCTCAGAAATCTCTCCTTCCGCAATTCGCTCCATAAGCGACGAAATATTTAAATCCATTGGAGAAACGCCATCTATAGGAGAAATTACACCACCCAACACGTGATATAAGCCATTAAATTGATTCGTACGTTCAATTAGCAAAACATCCTTTACATTTTCGACCACGCAAACGAGAGAATTATCACGCTTTGGATTAGCACAAATTTCACACAAATCAGTATCGGAAATTGTGTGACACTTTTTACAAAAATGAATTTCTGTTTTTAATCGCAAAATAGAATCACTAAGATTTTTTGCATAATCTTCATTTTGTTTAAGAATATGCAAAGCCAATCGTAATGCGTTTTTTTTACCTATTCCAGGCAATTTACTGATTTCATTTACAGCAGCTTCCAAATATTTCGATGGCAATTGTAACTCTGTCATAACCCTATATATGCAAATACTCTGCAGTAATTTCTTTTGCAATCAAGCTCATTTGCTCTGTATGCGATAACTCCTGAAAACCAGTAATAAATTTTCTACAATTAGGAGAACCACACAAACAAGGTTTACGAAGTAAATTTGTCGTTACAGTTGTTTCAGTTGTAGCGTAATCAAAAGTGATTTCATCTCCTACCGAAATTTCAGTAATAGAAATCATAACTATTTCGGCAATATTTGTATCTGCATTGTAATGAGCAACAATTTGCGTATTTGGAGAACAAGAGTGATTTGCAAAAGCACCAAAATCACCTGGTTCCACATGTTTTGACTCAGAAACTTGAATAGATGTACGTGTACGGACATCCGTTGCTGCCGCCTGAAACATAAAGATGATTGTATTTGGGGCAATAGTATTTTTAGCAATCAACGCCTTTTCACCAATAACAATTTTACTATCGGCAACACAAGCATCAATTTCATTTTTTAGCAAATACCCCATATCAACGCATCTTAATTAAACAAACGAGTACTTTGATAGAATCCCTGTTGTTTTGGATCTTTCTTCATTCTCCAAGACATGAAAATTTCATGGCTACCATACGAATAACGGCCATGGCTACCAACATTCCAATCGTATGAATATCCTATGTAAATGCGTCGTTTTAATATGATACCACCCATAGCAACAATAGATTCGCCAATACGATACGATGCACCTGCCCAGAATTTATTATTGAAATAGAAATTAGCATTTCCCTCGAATTGCGTTTTTGCACTTCCGTATTTTACCAAGAAAGATGGTACAATAGAGAAGTTTTCACGAATACGAAAATTGTATTTTGCATAGCCATAAATATGTCGTGGCAATTTTTCAACCGAAGCATCTTTCAAATTGCTAGCAATATGCGTAGCTGAAGCACCAAGAGTGAAATCATGTACTTGTAAGCGAAGCCCTAAATTTATTGTTGGAATAACAACATTATCTTCCTCATACGCTTCTGGATCTACCTGTACTTGATTTTGATACACCAATTCAGAAACATCAACAAAACGGTCTATTATTCCGGCAGCAAAACCAGCTGTTAATCGTGAATTTTCACCAAGATTAACGCCATACGAATAATTTGCCGTAGCAGTAACAACATTTTCAAATCCAAGCTTATCGTTTACCACGTGTAAACCAAATCCACCGAATTTCTTTGTCGCACCATCAATACTGAATGTTTCAAATATTGGAGAACCATTAAAACCAAGCCATTGTTTACGGCCTAGCAAAGACGCACGGAATGTCTCGCCCTCACCTGTAAATGCTGGATTATAACTGATTTCATCAAACATATAATGACTGACATCGATATCGTTTTGCGCAAACGACGGCAATGCATACATCACACATAAAACAATAAAACTGTATATCTTTTTCATGCTATTTTCTTTCTAAATCCTGAATTTTTCTCAATGCTTCGTTTATAGACACTTTATTACCATTATCGTAAGCAACCACAAAAGAGTGATAACCCAACTTATCTACAGCATCTTTTGCCGCAGTGGCATCCTGAAATTTAGTAAACGAGCCTACAGTATATTTATACAACCCATCTGAATCCTTTGAACAATATGTAGGATACTGTAAATTAGATTCTTCTAACTTGCTAAATGTCTTATTATTACATTTAGATTTAGAAGCACCTATTTGTAAGCGGAAATAAACACCTTGTTCACGAGGAGCTTGCTTTCCATTACTTTCTTCAAGTTTTTGTATTGTCTGATTTTGCTCTTCAGCTTTTTTAGCCAATTGCAACTCATCAAAATTCATAATTGAGAATGTCGTACGACGGTTTGACTGATGTTGTTCTTCTGTCGTTGCATCCTTAAAGATAGGATTTGTCTCGCCCCAACCTTTCCATGTAAGTCGTTTTTCATCAATACCTTGCGAAGTAAGGAAATCTACCACAGCCTTCGCACGATTGTTCGACAAAATGATATTATATGCATCAGAAGCACGTTCATCAGTATGCGAATTGATTTGAATACAAATGTCTGGATTATTATTAAGCACTCCCACCAAACCTTGCAACTCTGTTATCGAAACAGGTCGAAGTTCATATTTATCCAAGTCATAATAAATATCCTTTATTTCGTATTCTTTTCCCTTTTCAATCTTCTGCAAAGAGAAATTCATATCATATCCATGAAGAGAATCAAGATATGTATATTGATTAACTCCATTAGTATTAATCAATCTTCCATCTGGATTTAAGAAACCATTTTTGTAAACAAATATTTTATACTGCATATTTGGTTCCATTGTTGGATAATAATACACACCATCAGCATCTGTCACCAACGTATCGACAGTTTCTGTTGTTACATTTTTAACTAAAACTATCGCATTCGAAACAGGCTTTGAATCACCAGCATCAAGTACACGACCAACAACCTCAATTTTCACTTCTTTCAAGGCAAACATATAAATGTCGTCATTACCTACGCCACCTATACGATTCGAAGTAAACAATCCTCTACCTTCTGAAAGGTACATCAATCCAAAATCATCGGCACTTGAATTGAATGGCGGACGCAAATTGATTGGTTTACCAAACTTAGAGCCTTGTTTTGGCGCATAATACAAATCTAATCCACCATATCCAAGAAGACCATTTGATGAATAATACAAGCCATTATTATCGTTCACATACGGGAACATTTCATTGTCTTTTGTATTAATTGTAGGACCAAGATTTTCTGGTTGAGACCACAAGTCAGTCTGAACAGAATCACGATGACACATCCAAATATCTGTTCCGCCCAAACCTGCAGGATTATTCGATGCAAAATACAAAGTCAATCCATCAGGAGTTAACACCGGATGACCAGAACTATAGCGTGTATTGCTATACATAAATGGTTTTGGTTTGCTCCATTTGGAATCAGTTTCACTATATTTTGAAACATAGATGTTACAGTTTTTGTCAAGTCCCGTAGCACCATTACATTGCATAAAATATGCGGTATTATTGCGAGCATCGAATGTGAACGACCCTTCATTAAAAGAAGAGTTAATATGTCCAGGCAAACGAGTTACCGGCGACCAAGTATCTTGTTCTTCATTATAATATGTCTCGAACAAATCCTCAAAACTATCTCCAGTGTATGTATAAACCACACTATCCTTGCTAAAACGGCTTGTTGTGAATACAATCTTGTTTTTGTATGGAGCTGGAGCAAAATCACCATGGCGAGTATTGATAGCTTGAGCATTCGTTACATCGTACATAGTTTCAAATGTTTGAGCAGTATCAACAAACTCACACGATTTCAAGTGCATATATGTCACATCGTCAATACCATATTTTGACATGTGAGTATTATACATTTCTTTAGCTGTCCTATAATCACCAATCATCATAAGCATATCGGCATAATTACGATACATTGTTTTTGTTGTATCGTTATAATTCAATGCCAACGCATTTTTATAATACGGAATAGCCCGTTCATAATTATTTGCTTTATAATAACAATCAGCAATTCTAAAATTTGCATAGCCTGCAGTTGTATTATCTCCGTTCCCCTTACATTCATCAAGGACTTTCTCATAATACATTCGTGCAGTAGAATATGTTTTATCCTTAAAAGCCTCATCTGCAAGTTGCAAATTCTTTGATTGACCATACGAAGTCAATGCACAGAGACCACAAGCAATATATACTAATATTTTCTTTTTCATCGTGTGAATTAGTTTCTAATCAACATTAAAGGTCCTTCTAATTTTTCACCATTTGGCAATGTTATCATATAAAAATATGTTCCGGCAGACATTTCCTGTCCGTTACATGTACCATCCCAACCACCAAGGCCACGGTACAATTCCTGTCCCCAACGGTTTATGATAACTAAGGCAACATCAGGATAACCTTCCATAAAGATGTCGTTTATACCATCACCATTTGGTGTAAATACATTCGGAATACGGATATTTCTATTTACTGTAATTGTTTGCGTTGCCGTATCAACACATTCTTCATGTGTGTAACAAAGTAAAGAAACTTCTAAGTCACCATCTTCCGAGAAATAATGAGACACATTAGATTCTTTAGTTGAATACGAACCAATATTCCATTTCCAAAAAATTGGTTCTGTTATTTCTGTTGTATCCGAAAGATTTGTGAATTCTACAGCTTCAAGCATTTCAGCAGGATTACTACTCATTGAAAAATCAACCTCTGGAGTTTGGTAAATCTTCAAACTTTGAAGAGAATCCTTTCTATAAATACAACCTTTTACTTCTGTAATTAAAGAGACATCGTACACACCATAGGCAAATTCTCTATCTACATTTTGAGCAACAACAGTGTCTGAAACACCATCTTTTGTAAATACCCATTTCCATGATTCAATAGCTGACGGATATGCAACAGACAAGTCTTTCAATTCCATATTTTGAACCATACATGATAATAAATTACCACTAAATCCAGGTTCTACACTATATACAGTTAAAGCATTACCAAGCAAAGAAACTTCACAACCATTATCGTCAATCAAAGTTACAGAAGGCATATACAAACCGCCCTGCGAATACGAATATATAGACGAAGAATTTCCATTCGTCGCAAACTCTCCATCACCATAAATCCATGAATATTGAGCAACACCTTCGGTATTCTCTGCAGTGAAAACAATCTTATCATAAGTACAACCTTTATCGGAACTAATTGTTAATGTTCCCTTTGGGCCATTCACTGTAATATAGTTCGCTTTTTGCATTGTATCCTTACAGCCCCATTCATCTATTACTTGTAATGTTACATCATACTTACCTGCAGAATAATATTGCCAAAATGCATCCTGCAAAATGATAGGAGTTGCTATTGGTTCACCAAAATTCCAAGAATAAGTCAACTTGCTTCCCTTTGATTTATTTGTGAACGATACTTCTGCTGGAGGACATTGATATATGGTTTCCGGAGTAGTAAATTCAGCGATTGGTTTAGCAACTTGTAATGCCTTTGTAATAGAATTAGTACATGAATTTTTATCGGTTGCATGCAATGTAATATTGAATATAGTATCTGTCTCTACAATATATTTATGTTTAGGAGAAACTTCAGTAGAATTTTTCTTATCACCCCACTCCCATACATACGATAATTCTTCACCTACCGAAGTATTTACAACGGCAACAGAATCATACCAACAAACAACAGTAGGCATCGTAAAGTTTGGTGTTGGGAATGTTGCTGTAATATATTTTTCTTGTTTTAGTGTAGATGAACAATTATGTTCGTCTGTAACTGTAAGTTGCACATCATATTGTTTTGGTTGTTCAAATATGTGCGTTGGTTGATTTTCATCAGATGTCAAGCCATCACCAAAATTCCATAAATAACCAGCAATCGAATACTCGGCAGCTATAGTATTTTTCAAGTTTACCGACAATGGAGCACAACCTTCAGTCACATTTGCAGAAATTGCTTTCACTTGTGGCAATGAATAAACCGTATATGTTTCTGGTCCAGTAATAGAATCTTCACAGCCAAGGTTTGTAATAATTTTCAAAGAAACTGTATAGGAACCTTTTGCTTGGTATGCATGAGAAACACTCGCTGTTGTAACAGTATCAATAACACCATCACCAAAATTCCAGATATATTGTGCTGGAAAACTGGCCTTTACCTCGCTAGTATCGGTGAATGTAATTTCATTTTCTTGACAAACAAAAGTCGTATCCTGCATAAATCCCATTTTCATACCAGAAGTATTCAAAGACATGGTCTTTTCATCGGTACAAGATCCATTTTTTGTAATTAAAGTTACCGTATATGAGTTTGCCTTTATATAAGTATGCGTAGGATTCATTTCTGTTGATGTTGCTCCATCTCCAAACTTCCATTCGTATTCCAAAACACCTTCTGATGACGATGCATCAAATGTAATTTCTCCTGGGAATACACATAGTGCCTCTGGAGAGAACACAAAATCTGCCTTTGGAGGTTTTATAGAGATGTCTTTTGTAACCACATCTGACGGACATTCATAATGTTTAACAAACAATTTCATTGTATAATCACCAGGCTTTTGATATTTATAAGAAATACCTGCTGTTGTAAATGTTGAATCTGTTCCATCACCAAATTCCCATGTCCATGCAGAATTTGTTTTTCCTGTTTCAGAGCCATCTAAATCTGCCATGTCTTTATAGCAAATTTCAAGAGGTGCCGTAATTGTTGGTGTTGGCAATTTTTCACCAAATTTCACTGTATCTTCAACCGAAGAAGAGCATCCTTCGTTATCCGTAACAGTTAGATTAACAACAACTTCGCCACTATTGGTAGAAGTAATAACTATTTGTCCATCTGTTTGTTGTACAATTGTAAAATCTACAGTTGCTGACAGTACATTCCATACAGTATTTTGCAATCCACTAAATGAAGAACTTGTATTTGCAATCGTTGCCTCCGAACCTACACAGAATTTATCTTCATCATTTGATGCTACAAAAACAGATGCTTCAGGATTTCCTATCGCAACGTAATTACTCTTTACTTTTTGAGATTTACAACCAAATTTATCGACTGTCTCCAACGATACTGAATAAGTACCAGTTCCATCATAAATATGGTAATTTGTAGCTGAAGGTGACACATTTACCGGAGAACCATCGCCAAAATCCCATGACCATTCTTGCATATCGGTTTGATTTGCAGTAAAAGCAACAGTTAGTTTATCTCCCTCACATCCATGAGTTTTATCAGCAGAGAAATCAATCACAGGAGCCTCATGCACAACAACTTGTTGTTCAACTTGTGCACTACATCCGATTGTACTTTTTACAGATAAATTCACCGTATAAGTACCTGCTGTAGAATATTGAATTGTAGTTTTTGCTACCGATGCTTTATCCCCATTTCCAAAATCCCAACTCCATGTATCTACTGCAGAAGTTGCAGTTCCTGCAACGCTAACTTCCTGACCGACACAAGCATCTGTCGGCATTGCAATTGTTGCAGCAAATGTATTAACTTGTATTAATCCTGTTGCAACTTTTGTCGTAGGACAACCAGAATTAGTCTTTGCTGTTAATGAAACCGTATATGAACCATCGTTTGCAAATGTATGAGTAGGATTTTCTTCATCTGTAGAACTAGCATCTCCAAAATCCCAAGCATATTCAACAGCCGAACCATTCGAGATTGACGATGTAAATTTACTTGTCAATGGTGCTGCACAAGACTCTGTTTCCGATGCGTCAAAAGATACAACCAATGGTTTTGTAACCAATATCGCACTCTCCTTTGTCATAACACTATCGCAACCGTTTTTATCAACTACATGTAAACCGACTTTAAAAGAACCTTCCCCAATATAGGTATGTTTTGGATTAGCCAATGTAGAACTTCCTCCGTCACCAAATCCCCACAAATAAGAAACTATTTCCGCATCAGATTGAGTCTTATTTGTAAATACCGCCTCTGTATTTATACATCCAGAAAATGATTCAACATCAAAATCAGGATGAGGATTTGGATAAATAGTCATTGTTTGACTATATTCCGAGGTATTTCCGTCTTTCGAAACCTTCAACGTAATCGTATGCGTTCCTGCTGGATACACAAACTTATACGACTTTGAAGTTGTTTCTTTTTTAACAACTCCATTACCAAAATCCCATTCCCACACAGCAGGTGAGCCTGTTGATTTATCAACAATTTCGATTTCAGTATTCCCACATCCCTTCGTTTTTGACAAAGAAAATTGTGCTGTTTGTGAATAAGCTGAAAATGAAAAAAAACCAAGACATAGCATTAGTAAAGGCTTGCGGAGACCTTTATTTGTATTCAAAAGTGTCATTATTCTTTCTTATTTTTGTTTGGAAAAGTAGAAAAAAACTACAAATTTTACAGAGTTTTAATATGATAGTTATTAACAAATTATAGTTTTCTATAATTCGTATTATTTGATATGATTTCCATATTGATTCCTACATATAATCACTCCATTGTTTCGTTAGTTACGGAACTACAAAACCAATGTTCACAAGCAACATCGGAATACGAGATATTCGTACTTGACGACAACTCTGAAATTACTATTAAAAAAGAAAATAAAGCAATACAATCACTACCACATGTCTTGTACGAAGAATTAGAACAAAACATAGGTAGATCAAAAATTAGAAATCAATTAGGAAGAAAAGCACAATATCCATATCTACTCTTTATTGACTGCGATGCAGAAATAACTAACAAAGATTTCATTACTAATTACTTACAACATTGTGACGGAGCTAACACTGTTGTTTGTGGAGGTACCGCATACAGCACACAAAAACCAGACACAAATCATCTATTACGATGGGAATACGGTAGAAAATACGAAATGAAATCTGCCCAACAAAGAGAACTATCTCCCAACAAATCGTTTAGTGCATTCAATTTTCTTATTTCTAAAGATTTATTTCTGTCTATAGAATTTGATGAATCATTGTCTAAATACGGACACGAGGATTCGCTTTTTGGTTTTCAATTATCCCAAAAGAAAATCGCAATCAAACATATCGACAACCCTTTAGTTCACTTAGGATTAGATTCAAATAGTATCTTTATTGACAAAACAAAAGAGTCTATTGCAAACGTAATTTTGTTACAAAATAGACTTCCTGAGTCATTTAAAAATGAGATTCGATTACTAAATTTATATAATAAACTGAAAACATTCCATTGCACCAAAGTAATTGCAATATGGTATAAATTATTTGAGAATAAATTACTACACAAGCTACAGAAGTCGCCTTCTATATTTAAATTTAATTTATTCAAAATCTGCTATTTATATAAATTACTTCATCAAGAAAAATAGCGTTTCCACCAACTTTGGAAAACTAATAATGCCCATACTTGCATAGGCGCACCTGCTTGCGAATAGCCTTTTGATAAACCCAAAATATTATCAATCGCACAATTATCAAACAAACCTTGTTTTTTCAAAAAGTCAGAAGACAATAATTGAGATTCTAAATCTACAAACGCTGTCTTACACCACATTTGTAAAGGAACTTCGAATCCTTTTTTAGAACGGTTATACAATTCTGCCGGCAAATCATTACGGAATGCATCTTGCAAAATTCGTTTTTTCATACTACCATTGATTTTATACTCAACAGGTAACGAATTAACAAAATTCACAAAAGTATAATCCAAAAATGGTGTACGAACTTCAAGACTATTTTCCATAGACATTCTATCAACTTTCGTCAACATATCGTTTGCCAACACTAAATTCTGATCAGCAATAAGAATATCGTTTATATCAGATGTATCGGGAAAATCCAAATAGCGTGAAAGCGATGACATACAATCAACATTTTTATCTTGTAATTCCGCCAAAGCCTGCTCTTTAGAAACAAAACAGCACAATGTAAAATACATTTCCGCCGTAGACATTCCCGCCACTTCCGCATATTTTGCTAATTTTCTAAATAGATTGAAAACAGCGTTGGAACGCGATTGTGGCAAATGTTTTAATAATGGATAAGATTTTGAAGCTAAACAATTTAGCATAGAGTGATTCATTTGACGATACTGTGCCAAATGTTTGTGATATCCAGCAAACAATTCATCTGCACCATCACCAGATAAAGCAACCGTTACATGTGGTTTTACCTTATTACAAAGCACATGTACCGCAATGGCAGACGAATCGGCAAACGGTTCATCTATAGACTCTAAAATATCATATACAGAGTCTTCAAGGGTTTTAGTATCTATCTGAATTTCTGTATGTTGCGAATGAATATTTTTTGCCACCAAGCGGGCATATTTTGTTTCATCAATATATGGATTGTCCTTAAATCCAATAGAAAATGTTTGTAAATTATCGACATACCGACTTGCAATCGTACTAATCACAGATGAATCAATACCACCACTTAAGAATGTTCCGAGCGGGACGTCAGAAATCATTCGTTTTTGAACAGATTCTGTCAGTTTATCCACCAACAGTTTTTTAGCTTCCTCATACGAATACGAACAATCAGCATCGGTTCTTGTTATTGAGAAATAACGACTTTCCTCTACTCCATTTGGTGTAACAAACAAAGAACATCCTGGTTCCAATTTCAAAACACCTTCAACCATAGACATTGGTGCTGGAACATACATCAATTGCAAATATGCAAATAATGCATTCTTGTTCAGTTTTCGTTCAAAAGGAAATTCCAATACGCCTTTTAATTCAGAAGAAAATCCAAAATACGAATCAGTATGAATATAATATAATGGCTTTACTCCCATCCTGTCGCGAGCGACGAACAAGGATTTTTCTTGTGAATCATAAATGGCAAACGCAAAGAAACCATTTATCTTGTGAACACACTCTTTTCCATACTTTGAATACAAGTACAACAAAACCTCTGTATCTGTCGTTGACGAACAAGTTATGCCATCGGCTTGCAATTCCGAGTAATAATCACGGTAATTAAAAAACTCACCATTATACACTATAGTATAACGACCTGTTTTATCTGTAAATGGTTGGTTTCCAGCAGGAGAAACATCCAAAATAGCCAAACGAGCGTGTCCTAAAACAGCCTTGCCAGAACACACAACAGATTGAAATTCTGGTCCTCTTTTTCGTAAGGTAACAATAGATTTTTCAACAAAACCCTGATATTGTTTTGCCGAATCAGAAAAAGAAAATATGCCACTTATTCCACACATAATAAAAAAGGTGTCTAAAAATAGAAACTTTTAGACACCTCACAAAATAGTTTTAACCTATTATTTCAAGTTAGCCAATGCTTTTGCGATTCTTTCTGCAGCAGCTTTCAACAATTCGTCTGATGTTGCAAAAGAGAAACGGATACATTCTGGATTACCGAAACCTTCACCAGAAACGGCAGCAACAAGACCTTCTGTCAACAAGTACATAGCCAAGTCACCAGATTTCTTAATAACTGTACCATCTGGAGCAGTCATACCTAAGAAGTGAGAAATTTCTGCAAAAACGTAGAACGCACCATCAGGAACAGAAACATTCATTCCTTCTATTTTAGAAAGTTCTGCAGTAAACATATCACGACGACGTTTGTATGCTGCTGTCATTTGTTTTGGATAATCCAAACCACCATTCAATGCAGCAGTTGCAGCCTTTTGAGCAACAGAGCAAACACCAGAAGTTACTTGTCCTTGTAGTTTGATACATGCTTTTGCAATCCATTCTGGAGCAGCAATGTAACCAATTCTCCAACCTGTCATTGCGTATGCTTTCGACACACCATTAATAATAATGACTTGATCTTTGATTTTTGGGAATTGAGCTATTGAATTATGTTCACCTACATAATTAATATGTTCGTAAATTTCATCTGCAACGACAAAGATTTGTGGATTCTTAGCAAATACACTTGCCAAGTCTTCCAATTCTTTCTTTGTATAAACCGCACCACTTGGATTTGAAGGAGAACACAAAACAAACATTTTTGTTTTAGATGTAATCATCTTCTCTACTTGTTCTGCAGTTACTTTAAAACCAGCTTCAATATTTGTAGGAATAAAAATAGGTTTAGCATCAGCCAATTTTACCATTTCTGGATAACTAACCCAATATGGAGTTGGAATCAAGACTTCATCACCTGGATTTAAAAGACTTAGGAAAACATTTGAAAGAGCATGTTTTGCACCAGCAGAAACAACTATTTGACTTGGAGTATATGTCAAGTTGTTTTCATTTTTAAATTTAGCACAAATTGCTTCCAAAAGATCCTTATATCCACCTACAGGAGAATAAAATGAAAAATTGTCATCGATAGCTTTCTTTGCAGCATCTTTTACATAATCAGGAGCAAAGAAATCTGGTTCCCCAACACTCAAGTTAATAACATCTTTTCCAGCAGCTTTTAATTCGCTACTCTTTTGCGACATCGCCAATGTTTGCGAAGCTGCAAGAGAAGCAAGTCTTTTTGAAATTTGTTCCATTCTATAACCTATATTTTTTGCGGCACAAAAATAGAATTTTTTTTGATTTCTACTTATAATGATAGATAGATTTTTTCAATAAAAAAAGAGAGGAAATCTCGTCTGAAATTTCCTCTCTTAAGTGGGCGCTAAGGGATTCGAACCCCTGACCCTCTGGGTGTAAACCAGATGCTCTGAACCAGCTGAGCTAAGCGCCCTTTTGATTACATTTGGTATATTTGTTTCTCAAATGCAGTGCAAAGATAGGCATTTTCTAATTACCTCCAAATGTTTTTGTGATTTTTTTCAAAAAATTCTGCAACAACATAGGAACTTCCTCCTATATACAAAACAGAATCATTTGAAACACAACACTTTGCACTCAAATATGCTTTTTGAATATTTTTATAAATTTTATATTTTTTTCCTGCAAAATATTTTTCTAATGTTTCAATTGGCATTGCTCGTTCTATATTTGGCGCACTAATATAATATGTCGCATCGTTCGGAAGCAATGTAATTATCGAAGAAATATCTTTATCACTTACCATTCCCCATACTATACGAACATCTTTTTTTCCTAACGATTGCAATTGTTTCATCGTATATGACAATCCATCGTAATTGTGACCAGTATCGCATATAGTCAATGGTTTAGTATCAACTATTTGCCAACGCCCTATCAACTTCGTATTTTTCAACACATTTTTATAACCACGTTTCAATACGTTATTCGAAATATGAAAATGTGTTTTCAACTCTTGAATAGCCGCATAAACCGTAACAACATTCTTTTGTTGATATATTCCGTGCAAGCCACTTTGTAATTGTACATCGCCAAACTGTTTATCATGTACAATAAAATTATCCAAACGATTACAATCAGCAGAATCTATTGAATATGTTTTTGAAGCAAAAACCAATTTCGACTGTTTTTCTGTTGCTATTTGAGTGAAAACATCTGCTGTTTCATCCTGATACTCTCCTATAACAACAGGGATTCCTGGTTTAATTATGCCACCTTTTTCTGCTGCAATTTTCGAAAGTGTATCGCCTAAAATCTGCGTATGATCAAAACCAATATTGGTAATAACGGACAGCAATGGTGTTATTACATTTGTTGCATCTAAGCGACCGCCAAGACCTGTTTCTATAACTGCAACATCTACATTCTTATATTTAAAGTATGCAAATGCCAAAGCTGTTGTGACTTCAAACAACGACGGTTTTATTTTCTCGAATTGTTCAGCATATTTCGCAACCGTAGCGGAAAGAAATTGTGCCGTCACAGCTTCGCCGTTAACACGAATACGTTCACGAAAATCCACAATATGTGGCGAAGTATATAAGCCAACACTATAACCCGCTTCCTGTAAAATTGAAGCAATAAAATGCGACGTAGACCCTTTTCCATTTGTTCCAGCAACATGAACACATCGAACATCCTTATGTGGATTACCCATAACTGACAACAAATCTGTTATATTTTGCAAAGACGGAACATAAGCACTCTTACCCACATGCTGAAAACATGGATATTGCACATATAAATATTGGAGAAGGTCGGCGTATTTCATAATCGTATTAACAAAAAATCCAACCCTAACAGAGTTGGATTTTTCTTTTCTTACAAACAACAATTATTTTGTTTCGTTTAGTTTCACTAAAATATCATTCATTTTAGCAATGTAGTTTGTCAACAAACCATTGTAGAATGCTTTAGAAGACATATTTGCATCCATTTTGTATGCAAAACGAGTATCGTTGTATAATACTAATGCGTCGTTAATCAAACCTTCTACTAATTCAGTTTTTTCTGGAAAGAAATCAGCTGTAAATACACATTCTTCAATAACTGTATCGAAAACACAGTCTACATCTTTCTTAAATTGTCTTTTATTTGCCATAATTGTTTATTTTAATTGTACAAAAATACTGTTTTTATTTTGTCAAAGAAGAAGATTTGAAAAAATTCCGACTTTTATCCTCTTTTCGTCAAATCTAACTTCATATCAAATTTGCTTAACTACTATTTATGATCTTCGTTAAATAACTTCGCTCTGTCTTTCAACAAATCTATCTTATGTTGTGACATTTGCGATGTACACGCACGTAAACCTTGTCTGTCACTACCTGTAATATCCAAAGTTATTGCACTAATTCCATAATACAACAATTCTGCAAGCAACTCACCACCTGTCATTCCTGGATAACCAACAGTAAAATAGAATCCGTCGCCAACTGGTTGTTCCATATCGTAATCGTACACTATTTCAAAACCGTTTGCCACAAAGATGTCTTTCATTTGCTTTGCACGATTACCATATTCCAAAATATCATTTCTGAAATTATACTTACCTTCATTTGCAGCTTTCAAAATTGCAACAAAAGCATATTGTGCAGAAAATGCCGTTCCCGAAGTCATTGCGTAAACAGCACCATAAATCATAGCGCGTCCCAATTCTTCTTGTGCATAGAAGCGTAATAAATCAGGGAATTTTTTTGAATACAATGCATCAGAAATCACCAACGAAGCAATTCGTTGTCCAGCATAACTAAATGCTTTCGACGCAGAAATTAATAAAATATAATTGTCGGTATACTTTGCAATAGTTGGTTGGAATGGTGCAACTCCTGGTTGTCCGTAATCCTTACGAAAATCCATTGCGAAGTACGCCAAATCTTCCACTACAACAATATCATATTTATTTACAATATCAGCAATAATACGCAATTCCGTATCAGTAAAACAAATCCACGACGGATTATTAGGGCTTGAATACACTATCGTTGCAACATCACCTTTTGAGCAATACGACTCTAATTTTTCACGCAATGCCTCACCTCTATAATTATACACATCGAATGTTTCGAATGGTAAGCCCATCATTTTCAACTGTTGTTTTTGAACAGGAAAACCAGGATCTATAAACAAAGTCTTTGTTTTTGCAGCATCTCTTCGACCAGCTGTTAGAAATGCGGCAAAACTTGCCTGCATAGAACCAACTGTAGGAATACAAGATTCAGGAGAAACTGCAATATCAAGGAAGTTTTTCACAAAACGAGACATTTCTGTCTTTAATTCAGGAAGACCTTCGATTGGAGGATAAATAGACGCACAACCATTTTTCAAGGCTTCTATTTCCGCATCAACACCAACTTGTGCTGGTTTCAATCCAGGCACACCCATTTCCATCTTAACGAACTCTACACCAGTTTCTTCTTCTATATCGCGTACGATTTTTACAACCTGACGAATAGATGCTTTTGAAACATCTTTTATACCATTCGCTGCAATAATTCTATCTACAACTTCACGAGGGAAAACTGCTTTACTCATTATTTTTTCTTTTTAAACTTTTTTACAAACTCAACATCAAAACATTCTGACCTTTTAACACTAAATAATATACTATATTCATTCGAATAAAAAGCTACAAACACACCATCTGTAGTTGGAACAACCTTATCATGTTTTGCAACACAATTCAATCCAGACACCTGAACAGACGACGAATCCGATACCACAAACGATATAGGTAAATGGAAAGAGTCATCAACATTTACCCAACGCACTTTAACAAGATTATAAAAAATTTTACGAGAACCGTTTTCTACAACATAAACAGAGTCCTCTTCGTTTAATTTTACAGAAGCTGCAACCTGCAAAACTGGTTTTTCTTTACTATACAAATATTGTTTAAAATACCACGAATAATCTTGTCCTGTTCGTTCGTTCACATAATCTGTAAAATCTTTTACCGTTACAATACTATTACGGCGAGTCATATTATATGACTTAATAATGTCAAAGAAAAGACTATCGTTATCAATAAGATCACGCAAACCATGTAACGTCAATGCTCCCTTCACATACGGGTCCGTGTCGCGATAATCCCAGAAATTCACATCTCGTGGACCGACAACCGGACGGATATTCTTCAAAGTATTTGCCCAAATCCGAATATATCGGTCGCGTTTTTCTGTACCGAACATTTTTTCCACATACAAGAATTCACTATACATTGCAAATCCTTCGTGAATAAAAATTTCGGCATAGTCATCTACCGAAACGGTATTGCCCCACCACTCATGGGCAACTTCATGCACGATAATATAGTCAAAACCGAACGTATTTTTAAATCCATTACCATACGCTATTGCCGTTTGATGTTCCATTCCTTCGTATGGACTTTCAACCAACTTCAAGCATTCTTTAGACCATGGATATGGCCCAAAAAATTCTTCGTATGCAGCAACTACATCTTTTGTTTGAGCAAACGATTTCTTTGACTTTTCCAAATCCTCTTGTAATACCCAGTAAATCAATGGGAATGAACGTTCAATGCCTTTATATTCTTCTTCGTACGATACAAAATCGCCGACATAAAAGGTCATATTGTAACTATTGATTGGGTAATTTGTTTTCCAAATCCATACATCATTTGCGTCTGTTTCAATATGCTCCTGCAACATACCATTTGATACCGCAACAAGACCTTTTGGCACCGTAATTTTCATACGCATACCATCTTCCGGCTCATCAGAAAGATGATCCTTGCAAGGAATCCAGCAACTTGCACCAAGCGTTTCGCATGTCACACCACACCACGGTTTACCAGATTCCGATGTCTTCCAAACCATACCTGCCTCCCATGGTGGACGAACCGCCTCGGCTGGCTTACCATGATAAGAACATGTTATCGTATATTCCTGTCCTTTCTCATACGCCTGAGGCAATGAAAAGAATACAGCATTATGTTCACGTTTATAGTTTGTAACTAAAACAGAATCAATAAATAAGGAATCAATAGTCAACAACGACGATACATCAATTTGAATAACTGATTGTTGCGGATTTTCACACGAAACAAGCATGGAAACATTACCTTCCAAACTTTTCGTTTCTGGTTTAACCGTAACTGCAATATCATAGAAACGAACATCGTAGCAACTACGAAATTCACTCAAATAACCATGAAGACTATCCGCTCTTGTAAATTTAGGATATGGATCTTTTGCATACAATTGTCCAGAAACGAACAACAAAAATAATATATATAAAATCTTATGTTTCATATTCTTACCATGTATAACCTAAACCAATAGTTACACTTCTACCACTCAAATCCATTCCCGCCATTATCGAGAGTCCATTATCCGCAACATACATTGTACCACCAACCAAATCAAGCCATACGCCTTGGTTGGAAATATGATAACGGTAGTTATCTTCTATCACATTGGTATAATGCGTACGCTTTACAAGCATACCAAATCCTCCATACAAAAACCAATTCCTCGTAAACCCACGAGCCAAACCTACATTCACAGACGAAGCTGTGTACGCAAGCTCCTTTTGACGCACACCATCACCATAACATTCTTCTCCATCAACCACATACCTACGACTACCATTGGATTTCACAGAAACAAAGTACGAAGCACGGTTTTCTTTATTATGAAAGAACACCATCGCACCAGTTTGAAGCGAAGGAATATCACTAATAATCAAAACACTACACCTTTTATTTCGTTGATAAAAGTTAGTAGCCAACGAATCTTGTGAATCGTCGGTAAAAAAGTTCACTTGTCCTATTGCCGAAACCGACAAAAGCAACAAAATCACCTGTATAAAAATTCGTTTTTGATTCATTTCTATAAAACTATACAAAAGTACAAAATATACTGAATTTGCAAGATTGCTACCAACAAAAACTATAGCAATATTTCACTCACTATGCTGAAATTTTACACACCTACACCCTTCTTTTGCATAAAAATCAAGCTTGTCAAATTGTTTTCACAGTTTATCAACATAGCACAATTCAATGGACTTTTTTCATTTACTTTGCTAACTGATGATTCGAAAAAAAGATGACAAAAAAAACACTGATAATCAAATAAAAACAAGAACGATGAAATTCACCCACCTTCATGTCCATTCACATTACTCCATTCTCGATGGTATGTCGAAAGTTCCTGCATTGATAGAAAAATGTATGAAAAACGGCATGACATCAATGGCCTTAACCGACCACGGAAACATGTTCGGTATCAAAGATTTAATGGACTCCACTAATAGTTTTAATTCAAAGCCAAAGAAGAAGGTTGCCGAATGTGAAGACAACATCGGAAAAGAAAAAGCAATCATCGCTTCAGACGAAAAGTCCGAAGAAGAAAAAGCACAAGCACAAGAACGACTCGAAAAATTAGAAGAAGAACTAAAAGTCCTAATTGAAAAGAAAGAGAAATTCGTTCCTTTTAAGCCAATCATTGGAATTGAAGCATACTGCGCACGACGAACTTTATACGACAAAGACAAGGATTACAAGGAATTTAATGCAGAGCGTGGCAAAGAAACAATAGTCGACCGTAGCGGTTGGCACTTAATTCTCCTTGCCAAAAATAAGAAAGGCTACCAAAGTCTTTGTAAACTTTCCTCTATTGCCTATACAGATGGTTTCTACGACCGTCCTCGTATAGACAAAAATATTCTAAAACAATATCACGAAGGGCTAATTGTTTGTTCTGCCTGTTTAGGTGGCGAATTACCACAATTAATTATAGCTGGTAAAATCGACGAAGCCGAACAAACAATCCGATGGTTCAAAGAAATTTTCGGAGACGACTATTACATTGAAATTCAACGACATCAAACAGATAAACCCAACGCAGAAACTAGCACATACGAGCGCCAAAAGCAAGTAAACCCTATCCTAATTGAACTTGCCCGAAAAACAAATACAAAGATTGTCGCAACAAACGACGTACACTTTGTTGACGAAGAACATGGCGAAGCACACGATAGATTAATTTGCCTAAGTACAGGTAAACTTCTCGACGATGCAAATCGTATGCACTACACAAAACAGGAATGGCTGAAAACTCCAGAAGAAATGGAAGCAATCTTCAGTGATATACCTGAAGCATTGGAAAACACTCAAGAAATAGCGGACAAAATAGAATTATATTCTATTGATTCTGGGCCAATTATGCCAAAGTTCGACATTCCTGCTGACTTTGGTACTGTCGAAGAATACAAACAAAAATTCACCGAAAAAGATTTATTCGATGAATTTACCCAAAACGAGAAAGGCGAAGTTGTTCTTAGTCAAGAAAAAGCCGAAGACAAGATACAGAAACTTGGAGGATACGAAAAACTTTATCGTATTAAACTTGAGGCTGATTATTTGGCAAAACTTACTTGGGAAGGTGCAAAGAAACGATATGGAGATGTGCTAACCGAAGAACAACGCGAACGCATTGTATTCGAATTGCACATCATGAAAACCATGGGTTTCCCGGGATATTTCTTGATTGTACAAGATTATATCCGTGGTGCACGCGAAGAATTAGGTGTTTCTGTCGGACCTGGCCGTGGTTCCGCCGCTGGTTCCGTTGTAGCATACTGCCTTCGAATTACCGACCTTGATCCATTAAAGTACGATTTGCTGTTCGAGCGTTTCTTAAACCCCGATCGTATTTCCCTACCCGATATCGATGTTGACTTTGACGATGACGGACGCGGAAAAGTTTTAGACTGGGTAACAGAAAAATATGGTAAAGAAAAAGTTGCCCACATCATTACTTATGGAACAATGGCTACAAAATCGTCTATTGCCGATGTAAGCCGCGTTCAAAATATTCCGCTACCTATAGTTGGACAAATCAAAAATCTCATTCCTGACAAGGATTTCAATGGTATGACCGATCCTAAAACAGGAAAGATTTTTGGAGATGAAGTTAAGTCGCCTAAGGTTAAGTTAAAAAACTGCCTTGAAATCATTCCTGAACTACGAGATTATGTAAATGGTAACGACGAAAACATCTCCACCATGTTGCAGTACGCAAGTGAGCTGGAAGACACAAACCGTCAAACTGGTATCCACGCCTGCGGTGTTATTATCGGGGCCGATGACCTTACGAATTACGCTCCTATCTGTACAATCAGAGATAAAGAATCAGGAACAGATATCATGGTTACTCAATACGACGGACATGTGGTAGAATCCGTTGGATTGATAAAGATGGACTTCCTTGGCTTAAAAACCCTATCCATCATAAAAGAAGCCATAAAAAATCTAAAACATCATACTGGCGAAGTGATAGACATCGATACGATTCCAATTGACGATGAACTTACGTACAAGCTATACGCACAAGGAAAAACTGTCGGTGTATTCCAGTTTGAATCGCCTGGTATGCAGAAATATCTAAAAGAATTACAACCAACCGTTATTGGCGATATGATTGCGATGAACGCATTATATCGACCAGGACCAATGGACAACATACCTTCGTTTATTGCCCGAAAACAAGGCCGAGAAACCATCACATACGACCTTCCATGTATGGAAAAATATCTGAAGGACACATACGGTATCACGGTTTACCAAGAACAGGTCATGCTCCTATCCCGCGAAATCGCAGACTTTACCCGAGGTCAATCCGATACATTGCGTAAAGCAATGGGTAAAAAGCAGTTAGCTAAGATGGAAGAATTGTATGGTTTGTTCATCAAACAAGGTGTTCCAAAACAATGTAAAGAAACCGGCAAAAGCGAAGACGAAATTAAAGGTATACTAGACCATATCTGGACAGAGTGGAAGAAATTCGCTTCGTATGCATTCAATAAATCACACGCAGCATGCTACGCCTGGGTATCGTACCAAACGGCTTACATGAAGGCACACTACCCTGCCGAATATATGGCTGGGTTGCTGACAAACAGTATGGGAAACCCTACCGATGTGATTAAATTCTTGGAAGAAACCCGTTCGTTAGGCATAAAAGTTTTGTGCCCAAGTGTCAACGATAGTGAATTGTCATTCTCTGTAAACAAAAAAGGCGATATTCACTTTGGACTAAAAGCAATCAAAGGTTTTGGCGAAAACATTGCACTCACCATCATACAAGAGCGTGAAGAAAATGGCGAATACAAAAATATATTTGATCTTGTCAAACGCGTATTCCTAACCAGCAAAAACCTTGAATTACTTGTATATAGCGGTGCTCTTGACTGCTTTGAACATCCAAGAGACATGTATTTCAGCCTTTCAAACAAAGGAACATTTATCGAAACTTTGTCAAATTTCTCTGCTTCAAATAACAAGAAGACCGACTCATCAATGCTTTCGTTGTTTGGAGACGAAGATATAGAAGATTCATATCCTCCTCTTCCACCAATTTCAATACATCTTGACCCATTGTTTTTATTACAAAAGGAATATGAATTGATTGGTAGTTATCTTTCGTCACACCCACTCGACAAATACAAATTTATCAGCAAAGGTGTCAACAAACTAAAACTTTCCGACCTCGAAAATCTACAAGAACACGAAGAACTTATCGGAAAAGAAGTACGATTTATCGGTGTTGCCAACGAAATTAAACGCTTTCCTGGACGCGAAGACAGAGCAGATAGTATTTCATTTAAACTCACCGACTATTCTGGCACATACGAATTTAGAGGATGGGGAGAAAAACCTAACGCAAGAAACTATAAAGGCAAAAAAGAAAACCTTTTCAATGTTTACAGCAGAACATTAGAAGAAAAGAAAATATTTTTTGTTGTTGGCGATATAAGTACGTATAAACCAAAGCCTAAAGAAGGTGAAGTCGTAACAGAAACGCCAAAAGAAGAAATCCGTTTCTATCTAAGCAATGTCATTCCTGTAGCCGAAATGATAAAAAAAATAAAGAAAGTCATTATAACTATAGATATTGACAATATCAATGAAGAATTTATACATGCTTTAGAACGCTGGTTAGAACGGAAAAAAGACGATGATACCGCTCAACTTATCATTAGTATCGTAAAGGGAAACGATATGTTCTCTATGGGAACAAGCAAATTTACCGTATCTTTGAGCGAAGATTTTATAGCAGAATTAGAAAAATTAGATGCAATAGTCTATTTTGAGTAATAAATTTAAAACTAACATATTATGGCACTTCAAATTACAGATGCAAATTACGAACAAACAGTAGCAACAGACAAACTAGTTGTCATTGATTTTTGGGCAGTTTGGTGCGGACCTTGCCAAAGAATTTCACCTATAATCGACAAACTTTCACAAGAATACGAAGGTAAAGCAGTCATTACAAAATGTGACGTAGAAAGTTGCGAAGACCTTGCAGCTAAATTCGAAATCCGCAACGTTCCTACTATCCTATTCATTAAGAACAATGAAGTTGTCGACAAACTTGTCGGTGGTGTTCCTGAAGCAAAAATTCGCGAAAAAATCGAAGAACACTGCTAATTCACTTTGGAAATCAGATTACAAGACATAGAACAAATACAATCTTTCGACAATTTCGAGCTCATTGCCCGACAAATTGTCGAAGGATTTATAACCGGACTTCACCGAAGCCCGTTTCATGGTTTTTCTGTGGAATTTGCAGAACATAGACTCTACAATTCCGGAGAATCAACCAAAAACATTGACTGGAAACTCTACGCCAAAACGGATAAGTTATTCACGAAATGCTACGAGGAAGAGACTAATCTTCGCTGTCAAATCGTAATTGACACATCTTCATCGATGTTATTTCCATTCAACGAAAAGATACAAAACAAACTTGCCTTTTCCCTCTATTCCGCGGCAGCGCTCATTCATCTTTTAAAAAAGCAACAAGACGCTGTTGGACTTTCGTTTGTACAAGATGAAATTGTACTTAACACGCCTGCAAAACTGTCGGAATCGCATATTCAAATGTTATATGCACAACTAAACAACTGTTTGAAAGCAAGCTCTTTACAAACCTCATTCTCTCAAAAAACATCGTTGGCAAAAACGTTGAACCAACTCGCTGAAACTATACACAAACGATCATTGGTAATTATCTTTAGTGATTTTCTGCAAGAAGGCAACTACAGCGAACTTTTCGACGCACTACAACATATTCGCTACAACAAAAATGAGGTCATACTGTTTCACGTAACAGAACCACAAAAAGAAGAATTATTCAACTTCGAGAACCGCCCTACCGAGCTTATTGATATGGAAACCGGCGATAGCATAAAAATCAATCCAAACACTATTAGAGAGACGTATAGCCAAAAAATATCAGACATTACAGAACAACTGCAAAATATTTGCAATTTATTTAAAATGGATTATATCAAGGCTGACATAAACCAAGGATTCAACCAAATCCTAACCAATTATTTTATCAAACGTAATCGGATGTATTGAGAGTACTACGATAGGTAATCTTGCATCTTCTAAAAAGATATAGTGCCCATTTGCAAAAAAATTCTATTTTTGTAAAAAAAAACACCATGGCACACATTATTAAAGAAACACCTATCTTAAAAGGTACAGATGCAGAGAATTTTGTAAAGAATCTTTACAAAAAGCCTAAAACAAACGCTTCAAAATTAAAAACAATGAAGCAAAATGCAGAATACCTAAAAAGTATCGCAACATTTAAATTATGAGAAAACCAAAAGAGAGCTTCATTAAACTGAAAGAAAAAACCATAATTAAACCCTTCGATTGCGGACCCGAAGACTATCAAATAGACTTAACAAATTTTCTTTATGACAATGCCAAATTGTATCAAAAGGAAAAAAATGGGAATTACATACATTTTAGAAAACTATAAACACACAATTGCATTTTGTACTATTCTAAATGATAAGATTTCTATGTCTTCAAACGAAAAAAATATATGGAATAAGATTAATAGAAATATACCTAACAACAAAAGACGAAAAAGCTACCCTGCTATCAAGATAGGAAGTTTGGCTACTAATACAATTTATCAAAGACAAGGATACGGTGCAGCACTTATAGATTTCGTGAAAGATTATTTACTATCAAACAAACAGTTTTCTGGCTGTAGATTTATTACAGTTGATGCGAGCAACAACGAAAAAACAATTTCTTTCTACAAAAATTATGGGTTCAAGTTTTTATCTGATAAAGACAAAGACCATAAAACTCGATGTATGTATCACGACATAATGAAAACAGAATAAATAACACCTATTTTATCAAGCGTAATCGGATGTATTGAGAGTACTACGATAGGTAATCTTGCATTTTCTAAAAAGATATAGTGCCCATAAAAGAAACACTATATTTTTCCGTACGGGCAGGGCTCTGCCCTGCCCCATATATTCTATTTTGCCAACAAATTGGGCGGAGCAGAGCCCCGCCCGACGGATTCCATTAAATTTCAATATATTTTGGGAAATAATACCCAAATAATGAATAAAAATCGCAGAACCCGAAATGGATTCTGCGATTGTATCTAATTCTACAATAAATAATAAGAGACTATTAAAGTGTGTGTATACAATTATTTGGAATGGCCAAATAATTGTGGCACAAATTGTTATTTAACTTCACCATTCCCACACAATTGGTTTTTGATAGCACAAATATAAAAAAATGGGAATGATATACTTCTTGACAGTAAAATTCTTTATTAGTATTCCTTATCCTCATATCTAACGATGGCATTAGATGGTATAGATTTGTTTACATAAACAAAATCCAATCCATATCCATGAATATCAATAAAAAATTCAATATCCGCAGGTAGTTTGTTTAATGCAATCTCAAACTGAACATAGTCTTGTTTGAAAATATCCCCATTTTTCTTGTTTCTTTTTGCTATACTTGTCATCATACTTTGATATTCATCACTATCCGGATTGCCCAGATAAAGGTAAACTCTTTCATTGTTACTATGATATGGCTTACCATTTTTAGTCGCAATAATACCCTTTTCTTCAATATTATTAGCGTTTACAGCAAGTGTTGTGTGATAAGCATAACGATGTTTCTTTTTCACTTGTTCTGTAATACTTTTTTGTTCTTTTGGGTCGAATATTATAGTAAGCCAATTTCTATTTTCCTTATCTTTTTTGGTAACTCTGTGCGTGCAAAAATACCCACACTTATGCATCTCATTTTCTATAATTTCATAATCATGTTTTATATTAGGAATAGACAATGCAATTTTTGCGTGTAAAAAATCAGGCAGTTCCTTTTTTATTGATATAAAACCAATACCATTAGGATGTAGCACTTGAAATTGATAAATCGACATACTAAACATATTCTGTAACCTTACAATCGCATCATACGCACTAATTGTAGGGTAGTTTTTTTATCGTCTTCAAGTCCTTCAAAAACGATACTATCATTTTCTACGTCATTAATATCATATGTTGGTACTAATGGTTCATAGTCAATGTAACACTTATCTCTAATTTCTTTAGGAATATCATTAATGTCAATTTTTGATAGTAATGTTACAGAGTTATTATCTGCATTATTTGAATCTTTTTCTATTATAAAATCATTGTAATTCTTCATAATTATAACCTTTAATTACATATTTATCTGTCAATTGCCAACTTGTATATTATAACAAAAAAAATTTCACAAGAACATCACATAATAAATTGGCAAATACGTAATACCATTTTCCACCACAATCTCTCTATTATTTGAAAGCACAACAGCCTTTTGTATGTGGTAATCCGCTGTTTTAACAAAATGAGACAATGCACTGTGTACTTTATAGTCCTTTCCGGATTTAACTTCAATTGGAACCACCGACAACAAATCAAAATCATCTATCAAGAAATCAACTTCTCCATGTTTTTTATTGTCATAGTAGTTTAGTTTATAGTTATGTGCCACCAGCTCTTGTGCAACAACAGATTCATAAACCGTTCCTAAATTTATGCTTTCGTTGTCATCAAGAATGGCACGTATATTATTTTTATACAGTAAATTGGTTAATATTCCGACATCGTTTAAATACAATTTCAACAAATTTTTACTTTGTGATTCACACAATGGAAATTTAGGATTTGAAATAGCACTTACATGCAAAGCAATTCCTGCTTGTATCAAATATTCAAACTCATCTTTATATTCAGAGAAACGAGCTCCATCACGTTTCTCAATGTCTTGCAACACAATTCTTTTTTTATGCGACTCCAAAGCCGAAGGAATATATTTATACACTGAAAGCGAGCGTAATTTATTTTCCTTATCGTATTTCAAAGTATCAAGCCCATAATATTCATATATAGAATTTTGGATATCTCGAACCATAGATATATTCATCGTATTAACAAACTCCGAAACCGCTGCAGGCAATCCACCGCAAAGCAGATAGCGTTTAAATAAGGACAGCAATTTGCCATGCATTCCCTCATCTAAACTTTCTTGTGAAGTATATTTATCACGAAGTGCATTTATCGTTTCTTCAGAAAAACCATTCGCCCACAAAAACTCTTCAAAATCAAGTGGATACATCCTAAGTGTCCGAGTACTTCCTATAGGAATAGAAACAGCTCGTGCCAAAGTAACTCCCAACAAAGAACCACTACATATATATGTATATTTCGCATCCTGATTCAAGAACTTCAACAATGTAAGCAAATGAGGATAAACCTGAATTTCATCAAGAAATACCAACGTATCTTCCCTACTTCCTAATTTTTTGCCCAATGCTCCTAACTGCAAGTAAAAATCGTCCGTAGATCTAGTATTATTAAACAGCTTCAAGCCATTATAATCATCTAAAAGATTTATTTCAACATAATGAGAAAATCGTTTCCCTACATGCCTAATAATATAGGTCTTCCCAATTTGACGAGCACCTTCGACAATAAGAACTCTATCTTTTTGATTTTTAATATGTTCAAGAATTTTACATTCTATCTTCCTTTGCAACATAACACTTTTTCTACTGTTTTAATATACAAAATTACACTTTTTCCTTGTTTACACATACCAAAATTTACACTTTTTCTATGATTTCAACACACAGAAATCACACTTTTTCCAACAATTTCACACCTAAATTTTACACTTTTTCCGTTTTCAACAAACAAAACCTATAATTCAGCTCTATAAAATCAGTATTTTCCTATTTTTGCGACAATCTAAAAAAACTTTAATAACATGGAAAAAATAGTAGTCTTAGACGCTGCCACTATTGGCGATAATTCAATATTCAATTCATTTTCTAAATTAGGAGAATTACGTGTATTTGCAACTACTACTGCCAAAGAAACAGTGGCACACATTGCCGATGCAACGATTATCATCACAAACAAGGTAATTATAAACCAAGCAATTTTCGACGCTTGTCCGAGCATAAAATTGATTTGCCTTACAGCAACTGGCATGAACAACGTGGACTTGCCATACGCAAAAGAAAAAGGCGTAATCGTTAAAAATGTTGCCGGCTATTCTACCGAAAGCGTGGTACAACACACATTTGCCATGTTATTGACATTGCTACAACATACCGCATACTACTCAAATTATGTTTCTTCAAAACAATATTCCAACCAAAACCTATTCACCCACATTGGTCCAGGTTATATGGAATTAAACGGAAGAACTTGGGGAATTATCGGCTTAGGCACAATCGGCCGTCGTGTAGCAGAAGTTGCCTCTGCATTTGGCTGTAAAGTAATCTACTACTCTACTTCTGGAAAAAACAGCACAAACGATTACCAAAGAGTTTCGTTAGAAGAACTACTACAAACAGCAGACATTGTTTCCATACATTCACCACTAAATGAACAAACCCGTGGTCTTATCGGCTTGGAACAACTACAAATGATGAAGAGAAATGCCTACATAGTAAATGTTGGCCGTGGTGGCATTATCAAAGAAGAAGATTTGGCTGACGCATTATCAAAAGACTTAATTGCCGGCGCATGCATAGACGTAATGGAGAAAGAACCACTTCCACTGCAATCTCCACTATTAGATGAATCCATACAAACTAAACTACTTATCACTCCTCACGTTGCATGGGTAAGCGACAAAGCATTAGATTCATTAATGAAATTAACCTACGAAAACGTACGATCATTTGTACAACAATAAGATACGGGCACATCACATACATTCCATATCCTCATTACAATATATTCAAAGCAATTGCAGCGCATGCTTCCGCATCGGCTAACGCATGGTGATGGTTTTCCAACACATATCCGCACGCTTCCGAAACCGTGTGCAATTGATGGTTGGGCAAACTACGACCAAAATGTTTTCGTGCCGCACATAAAGTATCAAAAAATTGAAAATCAGGATAATCCATCTGGTATGTTTGAAAAACTTTCTTCAAACATCCTTCATCAAATCTGCTATTATGCGCCACAAAAGGAGCTTCAAACTCTGGGAAATACTCGCGAACACGTTGTTCTAATTGCTCCCAGACATACGGAAAAACCTGTGCTTTATCGGTATCTTGCGGACCTAAGCCATGCACTTGCTGACAACGCCACCAATAATAGTTCGGTTCTGGTTTTATAAGACTATAGAAAGAACCGACTTGCTTGCCCTCCTTCACAATCACAACACCAACACTACACACACTACTTTGCTGCGCATTAGCCGTTTCAAAATCTATAGCGATAAAATTATCCATTTCATTTATAATTCATTACAGCCTGTTTCATTTCTTCTAAAACCCAACTACGCAACCCTGCAGGTTCTAACACTTCCGCAGTAGCCCCCATAGATAGAATCTGTTGAACCAAATCAAGCGTACATCGTAAATTCCAAGCAAATGTAGTATAATCTTCATTTTTTTCAACCACTCGCTGCGATTCGTGCCAAGGAAGACTATTGACATATTTAGCCTGTTCATTATTAAAACGAATTTTCACCAGTTCAGGAGTTATTCTTTGATCATGAATAATTCCATAATCCTCAGAAAAATATTCGTTTATATTAAAATCAGAAGTAATTTTAAATGTCTGTTCCGTCACTTGTAAATCCTTTATTCTATCTAAGGCAAATATTTTCACATATTCATCAGATTCTGCAATAACATACCAGCGTTGCCTATATTGCTTTAACGCATACGGACAAATCCGTCGAACAACCACTCGTTCTTCCCAATATTTTTCATACGAAATTTCTACACATAAAGACTCTTGTATAGCATGCAACAAAGGCTCCAAATACTTTGTTCCACCAGGAATAACCTCAAACAGAACTCGTTCACGCAATGCTATATTCGCAGATAACTTTGCCTGCATAGAAAAACTATTCAACAACCACATTGCCAAACTATCGCCTGTTGCTATATTTTCTTGCTCTACGAAATACGTATTATCACTCTTATTACATTGAATATCAATACCAAACATTGATGCAATATACACCTTATAATTTTCAAATGATCGGCGTTTCAACTCCTTTTCCCCATCCTGTCCAAATGCGTTATCCCATTTCTGCTGAATATCTTTCAATGTAATTCCACCATTTCCCGCATTAATTATCGTTCTCGTTATCCATGCACATTTTGTAAACTTATCCATCGTTATTTTATTTTTCACAAAAGTAGTAAATAACTGAGCAAAAATTTTGCATAGAGTGAAACTTCTCATATTAGTGTTTTATAATTAGAATATTGTCCTTTGTTTTCTCCATTGTCGGCTCCAATAATCGTTTTCGAACTTCAGTTTTCGACATTCCTTTAAACATTGAATTAAAATCCCAATGAATTGTTTTGAAACATTCGGCAAATGACCACGGCTTGATGTTGTTTCTTCCAGTAGAGAGAGAACTCCAGTCGGTATAGCTTGGAGAGAAACGAATTGCGATTTCTTTTTTGAGGAGATTTAAAAATATTTCATCAGGAATGGTTGAATCCTCGTAAAATACAAGCCATGTAAAATCGGATTCATGCCCAGCTCGAAGGTAATCAATATAACTAAGAATAACGCCACGAACAGTACCTTCGCTCATTTCTGGGTGATTGTCTTTCATATCGTTAATTAGGGGCATCAAATCGATGTCGGCATGAAAAGCGACAGCCAACTCAACAAGTTTTTGTTCAATTGAGAGCGATTCCGATTCATAACCAAAGTTGTCAAAATACGTACGAATTGATTTGTGCAATTTTGGATTGCCATCACGGTAATAAGTAGTTGTTTCCATATCATTTGTTTTTGTTTTCAGATACAAAACAAATGTGACACTGGGCAAAAAGTTGGCACAGTGTATAAAAACAAAGATTTTTATTTATATCTCAATTATTCTCGGAGAATACTTGATTTTATAATGATTGTCAACGATTGCACCATTGGAATAGATTGTTTTATCAATTTTGATCATTCCATAGGAGTTGTGGTCATGTCCAAAAAGATGAAGTTTTGGTTTTATAACTTTCAGTCTATCTGACAATTCTGTACTACCGAAATGTACGCCACATGTACTATCCAAAATATTGTATGGTGGTTGATGAGTAATTAAAACATCCACATCTTTTGGAATATTGGCAACAACTACGGGATATTTATCGTACATAGCGTATTCCATAAACAATGGAACACCCCAGAATTTAATACCATCAATCACAATTCCCTCTTCTCGTAGATAATGAACATCGTCGGGCTGACCGTCTATGCCAGCGTCGTATAGGCACATATCGTGGTTTCCAGCAACGGCAATTTTGTGTTTGTATGGCAAATCGCAAAACCATTGAAAAAAATCAAGAACTTCGTCCTCGCTTCCTCCCATTGAAAAATCTCCCGAATGTACAATAACATCAGCTTCTGGCATATCAACCAATTGTTTGTGAAATCCGTGTGTGTCTGAAATGTGTAATATCTTCATAAATTTTATTGTTTGATTTTTGCTCGTAATTCTTTACTCAAATCCAAATCCAAATCCAACAAGGACGCCCCTGCTTCTTTATGGATTCCAATGATTTGCTTTTTAGGACGTATAGTTTCTATTACCTTTTTCAATGTATTGCTATCTGCATGTCCAGAAGTGTGAATAATTTCCTTATGTTTGAACGCCTCGTAAAAATTCTTATAGTTTGGATTCAACACAATTTGTTCTGGAATTTGGCAGTATCCTTCCCAACAAGAATAAATCAACACTACTTCGTCTTCAGGCAATTGATTTTTGATTTCCATAACTTTTTCATAGTGTGATACACCAATAGTCAACACAAAACTCTCATCTTTCCAATTCGGTTTAGACATATCAAGATACGCTGGCTTAAACTTGAATAGACCTTTCGAAGATTTATTTTCACGCTTGGTAAACAACTTCATTGCACCATAAGACATCGCACCATCTACATACAAACTTTTTTTCGCCCATTCTGTCGCCTTTTTCACCGATGCAAGTCGCTCTATATCAGTAGAAGAGCAAAGTACAAATATATATTTGTATTGCTTCATAACTTTTGTCATACGACTTGCGACCTCAACCTCATGAATACAGTTATCCTGTCTTCCCAACATAGTCCCTTCCGTAATCAAAACATCGATATTTGTTGCATATTTATGCAACACAGGCAATAACCCTTTGCCCATATATCCATGTTCACGGAAGTCGCCAGTATGCCAAATGCGTTCGCCACCAGCTTCTATCAAAAACATATAAGAATCGTACACCGAATGACAACAGAAAAACGGTGTAATTTGAATATCACCAATCTGAATTTTCCTTGGCTTTTCACCATATTCTGTTCTTTTCCATGTCTTGAAGCAATCAAATTGCTCAATTTTATGTTTTAACTCCTCTTGATTTTTCTTTATCTGTTGTTGTTCTTCTTCTGTCTTAGCATCTTGCAATGAACGATTACCGCCTTCTAACAACAATTTCAATTTTAACTGATATAAAAATTTTGCACCTTCGCCTATATATTGTGGAATATTGTTGGGAACATAGATAAACAACCCAACGTGATCTTCGTGACAATGCGTGTAAAAAACCGCTTCGTGTTTTTTCCGATTCGATTCAAATAACTGTGATAATTCATCCTTGCTTATCTCTACTCCACATCCTGGCAAATTCTTACCAAAATCAACAAACACCCGTGATGTATTCGTCCTGATTTCCGTAATACATCCCCCAATCTGATCCAACCCTCTGTGTACCTTTATCTCCATATCACATAAATTTAACACAATAATACCCAGAAGTTCGGCAAAATTCCAGCAGAGGTTTAAAATATTTTATTGTAATTCAAAAATACTTCCTTGATCTCCTTCTCCAGTATAACTCGCAGGAAGTGGGAATTGCCCGCACAAATTGGTAATTTCCTCCTCGGTTAAATGCGATGTTAATTCCAACGTAAACGAAGTTTCGTTGTTACACAAATTCCATACCGACAACCCATTCCCATTAACAACCGACGTAATTGCATCCATCATTTGCCATTGCTCAATGAAATCGTTGATTTGTTCTTGGTCGTTCATAACAATCAAATTTTGTCAAAAGTTAAATTCGCATAAAAATGTTGTTTTATTTACATCCAGTATCTATTTGACAAATAGCCCGCAACAGCAGGAATATTGTTCTTTATTGAAGCAAACCATTCTTGAGGATCAACAACTTGATAGTGACAATCCTTTAACATTCCTTTCCATACAACATCCATACTTTTCTGTGGGCAATTCTTATAGCTTTTATCCAATAACTGTAAATTATTTTTAGGAATAACGTGGATATGAATAAAATCATCCGCTTTTATACGTTCTATATTTTTATTTTTTATCATTTCCTCACACCATAATGTTTGTCGCATCAATTGATAAAATGGTTCTTGCCAATAAACCTTATTATTTGCATTAGGAAATAAAATTTTAGATTGATTAATTAAATTACTATATCGATCAATTCTAGTTTTCCCTGCAGAATCTTTGCTTTTATCTTCGGAATTATACTTTTCGGTATATTTCCATTCTATGGCAACAAGAATATTTTGATCACCTTTTTTCCCTAAAATAATAGCATCAATAGATGTACAGTTTGCACCTCTATTATTAATCTTTTCATTTAAATATATATTATCACTAACTATTTCAAACCCAATAAACCCTGGATTTTTATCACATTGTATAGGAAGGACATCCTCAAAATCCTTATCGATTTTCTTTAATAAAGTCAACACCAAATTTCTATCGTGCATAATCGGCATTAAATGATTCAAACATGCTATTTGCGATGACAAAAGATTGCCAGTAGGTTTATTTCCACTCCACCACGATATGGTATTTTCTTCAAAATATCGTAATGCTTCTTTACGAATGTCTGCATACAGATTATATATTGTAGTATCTGGAGTAAGAATATGCTTATAAGTTTTGCCTCTATATTCTCCATTGTTTTTCGCCTTATCAAAGAATTTGTTTTCAAACAATTGTATTTGATGTTTTTCTTGTGTGTCTTTAAAGCCCATAACATTTTACTTTTGATAATAGTTCAACATTGTATTTAATTCATCTATAATTTTTGTTCGTAATGATTCGGGTTCAAGGACCTCAACTTTGCTACCTTTTCGCAGGATTTCTTGTATCAAATCGGGAGTTTCGCAGAGTTTATAGGTAAAATCAGAATATTCAGCACCGGTAAAATCTTCCTTTTGCGAATGGTGCAATGGCAATGAACGGAAATAATGCACTTCGGTTCCGTACACGCGTAATTTTATAGTCTTTGGTGCTAATTTTTGGTCTACATATATGCCTACATTAAAGTAATAATATAACTCTGGCGTAAAATCATCAGGATAGACAAATGACTCTTTTGTAAATTCAAGATTTGTCATTCTGTTTATGGCAAAATGTCGCAATTCATTATGCTGCTCGCTAAATCCCAACACATACCAATGTTGTTTATACAATCGAATGCAATATGGTCGGATCGTGTATTCTGCCGTTTCATTTGCATAATATGGTTTATATGTGATTTTTAGTTTCGCATTTATTTTCATCGCATCAACCACAAGCGAAAGATATTCCGACTTTTCGGGAATGTCCTCGTACACAATTTTTTCGGGAATAGTCTTGCTTTCGTCAAGCATATCTTTCGTGCAAAACGAATTAAACAACCATTGACGGTTTTTGTCCTTCTTATAGGCATCCAAATCATCAATGTAATATCCATACCCAGAATGAGGGTCGCATTTTATTGTGACATTGAACATTTCTTCCGTTTCACGTAAATAAGTGGAAAATGTTCGTTTCGGCAATTTTTTGCCGTCACCAAATCCTGAATTTTCCCATCTACGATTGATTTCCTCGTACGGAATATATTTGGTTTGCAAAAGAACCTTCATCAACCAAATATATTTATTCACAACATTACTATACATTTTGCATAATTTTTTACGTGTATAAATATACAAGAAACCTCTGCCAAAAGCAAGCAGAGGTCAAAAAAAGCAATAAAATAATTTCTTTTTTATTGACTGTTCATATTATTCTTAATTTTGCAACGCATAACTTTATACATCTTTCGCATACGATGATACAATACGACAGAGAATTTAATTTTTCGTATCTTCAGTCTAATGAAACGAGTCTTGTGTATGAACCCAGTACTTCTTATAGTAAAGATACAGAATACATTGGTTCATCTATAAACAATGCTATCAAGGATTACTACGAAGTTTTCACAAATAAAGAAAAAAATGCAATATTGAAATGGATAATTTCGCAGCCACAATTTAATGAAATGAGAAGATTCTCAACAAATAGAAATAAACTTTTTGCCTTGAACATTTTTCAGTACGACAAAATTTTGGAAGACGGCGAAATGCCACAAAATTTAGATATTGCAAAAAAAATTCTTGCCAATGGATACGATGTATTTATGCTCTCAAATCCATGTTTTACAAAAAGTGCAGATTTTATCATACAGAAGAGGAACAAACTTCTGTACATAGAAGGAAAAACGACAACTGGAAATAGTTCTTTGGTGCATTGCTTTGAAGCTGGTATTAAACAATCAGATAGAATAATTCTTAATGCAATTGATAATTGTAACACAAAACATTTCTCTGCGGAAATAAAACGTGCATTTCAAAAATACGAAAATTTAAAAGAAATTTTTCTACTAAAAAATTCGCGTTTGCTAATAGTTACAAAACAAATCGCATTGTCAAAGAATTTCGATTACCAATTCAAGAAACTTTGGAATCTATCAAAATAAAAAAAGAGGATTTCTCCTCTTCATAATCTTGCTCACCGTGGTGGTAGATTTCCCGAAACTTAATCGGTTTCTGCTCGAATGATTCAGGGCTTTCGCCTTTATGTTGATACATAAGAACAATACAAATGTATCAAAAAATTTTAAAACACGAATGTGTTTTAACAAAAATATTTACGCACAAATGTTACTTTATCTTATCTCCGCAAAACTCTTTTCTACCACATTTTGAGCAATGTGTTCCCATCCAAAGAGTATCGAACTGATTAATTGCCGCTTCCACTAGCTGTGGATCATTAGTAAGTATTCCTGCTTCAAAATTTCTTCGTAACGAACTCTTCATACCAATACCAGCACCTGTTAAATTTGCAGATCCTATATAGACAGTATTCAAATCAAATATCATTAATTTAAAATGCACACGAGGACAAAGTACCCGTTCTAATGCTGTGGCCAATATGGGAAATTTATCAAAATCTTCACGAAAATTCGGTCCAGGTTCCTTTGCGTGAATCAACCGAACTCCAACGCCTCGTTTGAGCAATCCTGCCAATTGTCCCAACAACGGAATTGTGTCATTTCCTTGTTTCACATACAAATCTTTTATGTCGGCAGTACCAATCCACAATGTTTCGTGCACCGAAGCAATTCTGGAAATCACCTCGGTGTAGTGCTGTTCGTTGGAAATGTATTGTGTGAACATTAGAATAAATCTTAAACACCAAGAACAATATTTGCGTCGATGTCCATTTCCTTACAAATTTTTCGTGCAACTTGTAATGTTGGTTCGCAACGACCATTAAAAATATCGCTTATTCGAGAAGTACTGACACCCAACAATTTAGCCAAACGAACTTGGTTGAGTCCCATTTCGTACATTCTAAGTTTCATTACATCGACCAATTGAGGAGTTTTAATCGGGAAATGTTCATCTTCATATTCAGCAACCATTTCCGAAAGTAAATCCAATTCTACCGAATTTTTATCGGTAAGAGGTGTCTCATCCGTTACTAACGGCAACAGTTCTTCAATTCGTTCCATTGTTGCTTCGTATGCCTCTTTTGTCTTAATTCTTGTCATAAAACCTCCTATATATTTTTCGCATCAATTGTGTCGTATTCCGAATGTGTTCCTATAAAACGAATCAACACCAATCCAATCGTGAATTTAATCACCACAATCAAACGATAGTTATTCCCTCTTATATTGAACACATAATGTTGATTACCAACGGCATCGACTGTCCGAAAAGATTTCTTTATATCATCAAAGCAATACCATTCTGCGTTTGCCGTCTTTTTATACCAGTCTTCCAAAGCGGTTTCCGCATCGGGATGTTTGGTATAATACTCTATTATTTTACTGCGTGCTATAATTCTCATTATGTGCTATTTTGTAACACAAAACTACGAACAAATTTTAATTTTCAAAATATTTTTTTGAAAAACCAAATGTTTCTATCAAAATCCGACGCATTTTCGTTCTTTATTTTTTCCATGGTTTTCAATATTATAGTTAAAAATTTCGGCTAATGTCATTGGTTCGAAATCACCTTTCAAATGATACTGTTTGTGCATCAATGTGGTAGTTTTTTCTTTTGAAAGTTTTCCAAATTCATATTTATCGACCAAACGACCTTTTCGCAGCAGCGCTTTGTCGATTTTCCGAACATCGCTGTTAAACGTGCAGATGAATTTGAGGTTGAGACTGTCGCCCAACAAACCGTCTGCCATATTCAAAATATTTACCAAACCCGTATTTACGCAATTGTACGAATCGCTGCGATCGACAAGCAACTGTTCGCAATCTTCAATAACAATAACAGCATCTGCTAATTTGTCGCAAATAAATGTTATCATTCGCGGATCGGACAAGTGCGATGCCATATCCAATGGCAAATACACAAAGTGTTTGTCGGTTATGGAAATTAAATGACGGATGTACGATGTTTTTCCTGTTCCTTGTTCGCCATGCAGGATAACCAATCCGTTTTTGTCGTTTTTCATAAACGAACGAACATTTTCGTCAACAACGGCAAAATCATCGTTGTAGAGCAAATCAATATCCATATTTTCCACAGGTTTTATGTCCATCCCCTTGAGATAGTAGTGGCTGTCGTCACAGCTAATGCACTTAATTTTTGATTTTTTAGGATGAAAAATCTTACAGAAATTTTTGAAATTGTTAAGGAATGACTCGCACCACTTTTTGCTTTCGACATTTTGAAGTTCGTAAACGCACGACACAGCGCGGTATTCTATAAAGACATAGATTTGTTTTTCTCGATTCCAAAAGAAATGATAGTTTTCTCCATATCGACAAGGACAATTATCTGACAGGGAAACAGATTCTGACAAACGGATATCATCTCGTGACTCTATTGAATTAACTTGTTCAAAACCTGCATTTTGCAGAGCATTAAACAAATAGATAACATCAGAATTACCTTCATCCTCAAAACTATAGTTATATTGGAAAATCGACGCAAGTTTATCATATTGCAGTGCATATAATCTCTGGGCATAATAAGTGTAATCACCATAGCTATTGCTAGTAAACAAACTTGTGGCATTGTCTCTTAATACATTTTCTTTCATTGTATTTACATTTAGTATTTTCGACAAAAGAAAACATAGCTTAGGCAAAAAACTTGCACAGCAAAATGTTTTTCAAAAAAAATCCCCAACCTCGTGAGAGATTGGGGAAATTTTAAAAAATCTTTATACATTTCTAAAAACTTTCGAAAAAACAACTAAATAAATCCTAATTCATTCAATTTATTTTTCATCCACACAACCCTATCTTCCGTATCAATGCCATTTGCATCTTGAGGTATAGCAATTTCTGAATCAAATTCCCAATGGTCAATAGTCCATTTATAGAATACAAATTTATTATTGAGACAATCCAACCATAAACCATTAGGTAATTGTAACTTATTTCCTTGATAAGCATAATTATCCAATGGGTATTTTTCATCCAATTGATAATACAATGTCAAAATAAAAACATTCCAATTTCGTCCACGAATACTCTCTTCTGTATTCATTCGTAGTGTATGGTAGACGCCATCATCGTATGTGTAATAAAAGCCATACGTACTTGGCAATTCCCAATTAGTTAGTATTGGTTCAGCATATTTAACAAAATAATATCGCCAATCTTTTAAAGTGTTAGTATTATTCAAATATGTATCAATAACACCTTTAAGTTCATTTTCACCAGTAGCAGAACTCAAACTTGCCAACAAATCATTTAAAACAATTTTTGTTTTATCAAATCCATCTCTTTGATTTGAAGGATGAAACAAATCTTTCCATGTTGAAACATTTTTTGTGCCGAGTTGCCAACGCCAACCAACTACTTGCGAATAATCACCTTTTGCAAGTAAGGCACGTGAAATTAAATCCCAATCGCAGTTGTTGAAAAGTTTTCTAAACTTATCAAAGTTTGCAATATTCTCCAGTCCAACGACAGCAATGCAACCATATAGTAATGAGTGGTCTTCCAAATGGAACAAAGTGTCTTGCTTATCTGAATTCGTTATTAACCAATCTATTTTAGCCTGTTCTTCCTCTTTTTGACGTTTATTATAGCCCGTACTCGTTGGAATTGTCCCTTGTAAAATGATTTCCTTTGTTTCCGCCAACAATTGAGGCATATTGTTTCTTTGACCATCAGCACGTATTTCGTCACGGGAGTTCCATATCAAATTCCTCACTATTCTGATACGATGTTTGAAATCTTCTTCTTGAACGCTTTGTCTATTTTGCAAATAAACAACCACTGCATACAAAAACAGCGTCATATTCAAAGGAAATTTACGATTTCTACCATTGTCATCGCCATAATCATCGCAACATTGCTTAAAGATATTCAAATTTTCTTGGTAAATTTTTACCTTACCAGACTCATATACATTGTTCGTAAATATCGTATTAAAGAAATCGTCAATTTTTAATTCACACCAACAGTCAAACGCACTTTTTAAAAATTCTAAATTCTCTTTTGCTTTTGGATTATCTTTTCCATATAGAAGTTTTGCCAATTTAAACTCATCTTTCTGTAAATCAACATCTTGCATAAAACAAAGAATATCACTTACAAAAAAGAAATATCGCATAAATTCATCATCAATGATTTGGTTCTCACCACGATAAGGGAATAACATATCTGTCCAGTCCAAATCAAATTTATGATTAAATTCTTTTGACAATTTTTCATCGACTTCTTTTATCATTCCTTCAAACTCTGCCTTAAAATGCTCAAATTCAGTCAATGGTTTACCACGAGAATTCATCTTGATATACAATTCATCGGTAAGTCCCATTCCAGAAATTTCTAAGAAATAGAACGTAATATTTTCTAACTGCATCCATAAATCCGAAGAATTGCCATATTTTTCGTTGATGGCATCAATCATCACCAGCATTCCCTCAATGGTTGGATCATTATTCCATTGATATTGGAACCACGATTGGTCTTGTATTTCTTTTGAAATAATTTTAGAGAACGAAGGTATAAATTTAACCAACTTTTGGCAGAAATCTCTTGAACTTGGACGAGTAAAATATGAGAATCCTTTTAGAAAATCAGACTCAGCATTATTTACATTTTCTTTCTTTGCTATATACCAATGAAGCAAAAATAATGTTGTCAATCGTTGTTGACCATCAAGTGGTATGAATTTACAATTCTCTTTCTCTCCATAAACAAAATCGAGAGTTAAAGTTTTTTTGTTTTTAAGTGCATCAAAAATAGTATCCAAAAAGCGTTCGCGGACACGTTCAACCTTTTCATCTTTTCTACCTTGTGCATAATCACGTTGAATGATAGGAATCTCAATTTTGTTTATTTCTTTGAATAAACTTTTAAATGTATATTGTTGAGTTGCCATAATACTAAATTTGTTTGTTGATAATTAATAAATAAGGTTTTAGCATTTCGTTCATCGCTTGTAAATAAGCATCTCTATCGGCTTGTCCCCAGAAATGGAGTTGATTTTCGCCAGAATGTGTGTAATACTTTAAAAATACTCGGCGAGTGCATATCGGAATATACTCCCCATTTTTATCCATTTCCAAAATTTTATCACGTTTTACGTCAAATGTTGAATTATTCAATGCAGAATTATCATTTTTACTCAACAATGCCATGTTCGCCAATGTGTGAATATATTCAATATTTGATTCTAAATTTAGTGCATCTATTACCTTATCAAATAGTTCATTGAATTGATTTTCCGTAAGATTTTCGTTGTCACGACTCTCAATTTCATAAATTAAAGGTTCGTTCTTTTTAGCATCAATATTCTTCAATGATTGAACATGCAAATCAAGCCATTCATTCCATTGTTCTTTTTTGCTCAATCCTTTCGATTGCTGTGCGTGAATATGTTCGAGCGACCAACCGCCATTCTGATTTTTGTGCTTATCAAATGGGAAACGCATTGATTTGTCCCCATTTTGGAAGACACTTTCTACATTAAACAAAAGCAATAGTTTTTCAATATTAGGATAATCTGATTTATTATCATACGAAAGGTCTAAATACGCTTTATTATAATCAATGCTATTAGCTATCAGAGTATTTAAGGATTGTTTGAATTCATCTTTGCCTTTTTCTGAGGATTCTCTCAGCAAATCATTCAAAGTTGATTGATTCACTGCAACTGCAATCAAATATCCAATTTTGTGATATAATTCTGAATTATTATACCACTCTTTGAATCTTTGGAATGTTTCTATAACTTCTTTCCACAGAGCAATCTTGTTATCTTTATATTTTTCTTCCTTCGTCTTCTTTACAAATTCAAAAAAAGTACGATATCGTTCTCTATCACTTTCTCGTTTATTAACCATAATATCAAACAAAAGTTCTATACGAGTAGGGAACTTTTCAGCTTTTTGGTTGGTTATAAAATACCAAAACTTGTCATCGTGCAAATCTTTTTCAATATTGTCCCATTGCGTAGAAATTTCCAGTTGGTAACGTTCATCAATGCCATTGTTTTTGCTTAAGAATATAGCTTTCACAAGCTCTGCATTTGTCAAAGGAATTTTTCCGATATTCAAGCGGGTGAAAAGCGATATAGCATCTTCAGAGTCAGCTATTTCGTACCAAATCACGTTCACTTTATTATTTAATTTATCTGCCATCAAACTTGCTGTGTTATCAGCATCTGAAGTATCGTCAAACCATCGTTTGATGATCGTAGCAGCTCCATTTATAAAATACTCATCAATGTTATTGAAATCTGTATTTAGATTTTCAAAATCAATATTATTTAAGAAATCTTTACTTTTCTCTCTAATTTCATACTCAATAGAATATTTTTGCGTCAACTTCGGGCGGAAAGTACGAATATAAGACCAAATTAAGAATAAGGTTGTCAATCGTTGTTGACCATCAATCAGTTCATACTTGTCATCTGGCAACTTTTTTACAACAATAGGCTGCAAACAATATTTTGCGCCATCAGGAATTTCGTTAATGTCATCAAGAAGCATTTTTACTTCTTCTTGCCAACGATAACCGCGTTGGTAAGAAGGGACGATGAAATTTCCAGTAATTTCACCAACTAATTTTGTCGATAAATTTATATTATTCATATTAATTGTATTATAGATATTATATAACAATTTCACACAAAAAATGCAGTCTTTTTTATAATTTATTGTAAATTCTTCCTTACCACCCCACCCTTCAACTCATACTTCCCTGCATCTAATTCATCACCATCTTCCACTTCAAATCCCATCTGTAAACCTAAATCAACTCCATCTTTGATAGGATGAACTTCTAATGTCTCTTCCTCTTCCAACAACAATTCACCTATACATCCATCAGGTATTTCAAAGGTTTCACCATCTTCTATTTCTAACTCTTCATCATTGAACATATATTGTTCTGCTTCTTCACTAAAATAAGGAACATCCTCTCCTTCAGACCATTCCAAAATTGGTTTAATCAAAATCTTCATCGTTTTTAGTAATTATTTTATTGTTAAAGTTATACAATATTCACAAATATTTTCCACCATAGGATATTATTTTTTTTGACAAAAGAAAAGTACGAGTGTGCAAAAATTTAGTGGAGACCTTTATAATTTATAATCCCCAAAAGTCGCCAACTCTAAGGAATTAAATCCTTAAAGTTTGGGTATTTTAAGGATTTTATATATTTTTGTGAAAAACAAAAACGTAGAAAGATGATACATCGTGCTCTTGAGAATATTATGCAAGATAAACTTGCAAGAAAGAAAGTCCTCATCATTTATGGAGCCAGACAAGTCGGAAAGACGTCATTAATCAACTATTTATTTAAAAACAAAGACAAAACGCTTTGGTTAAACGGCGAAGATTCGAGCACAAGAAACATGTTCGAAACAATATCCACACGAAATGTATCTATGCTATTCTCTGGAACACAAATTTTAATAATAGACGAGGCTCAAAATATATTAAATATTGGTTTACAACTAAAAATCATTCACGACACGTTACCCGACCTACAAATCATTGCAACGGGAAGTTCTTCTTTTGACCTTGCCAACAAAATAAACGAGCCTTTAACTGGTCGTAAGTTGGAGTATAAAATGTTTCCACTTTCTTTCTCCGAACTAGTTGAATATCACGGCTTATTTGAGGAAAAAGCTCAATTAAATCATAGATTAATTTATGGTTATTACCCAGAAGTTGTATGCAATCCAGCTAACGAAAAAGAGATTCTTAACAATTTAACGTCCAGCTACTTATACAAGGATATTCTTCTGTGGGAAAACTTAAAAAAGTCAGATAGAATTTTTAAATTATTGCAAGCAATTGCTTTACAAATCGGTTCTATGGTTTCATACACCGAATTAGGAAACATTTGCGGTTTAGACAATAAGACCATCGAAAAATATATTGCCCTTTTGGAACAAGCATTTATTATATTTCGCTTACCTTCGTTTGCAAGAAATCTTCGTAACGAGTTGAAATTCAGTAAAAAAATATATTTCTACGATAATGGAATCAGAAATGCCTTACTTGGAAATTTTGCCGAAATAAATCTACGTAACGACGCAGGAGCCTTGTGGGAAAATTTCATTATTTCGGAACGAATCAAACACAACAACTATACTCAAAGGTATTGTAACCAATATTTTTGGCGAACAAAAACTCAGACTGAAATTGACTATATCGAAGAGTGTGATGGTGTGTTAAGTACTTTTGAATTTAAGTGGAACCCAAAGCGGAAGCCAACAATGCCAAAATCATTTACGGAGATTTATCCCAATAGCACCTTTCAGGTAATTTCTCCAGAAAACATGGATGAATTTTTATTGCAATCCCCAAAAGTCGCCAACTTTAAGGAATTAAATCCTTAAAGTTTGGGAAATTTAAGGAATAGATAGTTGAGACAACCTAATATTACGAAATCGTTTAACGCAATAAGCGATTTTGCAATGTTTTTGCTTATCGTATTAAGCGAAATATAAACTTCATCAACTATTCGATTAGTGGATTCGTTTTTTACAAAGCATATATTTGATGTTTGTTTATACAATTTTTATAAAAACTTCCTACTCCACAATCGTTGTAAGAAATCTATTGCTGGCCATATCTCAATATTATTGTGCTTACGAGCTTGCTTTTCCATACTAACCATTAGTAACTTGGCATGTGGATGTTCTTTGGCAAAAGCACAAAGTCCTTTACAATCGGTAGATGATACCGAGTCTGAAGATTTAACTTCTATGGCAACTTCGGCATCGCCTATTACAAAATCAACTTCATATCTATTGTCTGATGTATGCCAATATGAGAGTTGTTTTCGCATTTCATTATACGAAAGGAAAGCAACAAGTTCCTGACAAATCAAATGCTCCAACGCATGACCAAATTCTACTGTCCCCTGACGCAATGGTGTTCGATTCAATAAATAATTTGGAATTGCAACATCAAAATAATAAAATTTTGGTGCCGCATTGAGTTTTCGCTTTACTACTTTGGAATATGCTGGTATCATATACCCCAACATAGTTTCTTCCAAAATAGAAAAATATTCTTTGACGGATTTTGCACTTACACCACAATCTTGTGCTATATTTGTATAATTTACTATTTCCGAATCACTAAGTGCTGCAACTTGTAAAAAACGAGTAAACGAATCAATCTGTCGAATTATTGATTCCGCTATAATTTCTTGTTGTAAATAATCTCCAATGTATGCTTCAAGACGTTTCGTTGCATCATTTACAAGATAATGACGAGGTACCATTCCATTGTTTAATGCCTTTTCTAAATTAAAATCTGGTATTTCTGCACTAACCAAAGGAAATAAAGACTTACGGATTGCCCGACCTCCAAGCAAATTAGCCCCACAGCGTTTTAATTTTCGTGCACTAGAACCACATAAAATAAAACGAAGACCTTTATTAGACATAAGCCAATGAACTTCATCCATCAATGTAGGAAGTTTTTGAACTTCATCAATAATCACAAGTGTTCCCTCATCCAACAATTCACATTCCTCCCGAAGAAGCGCTGGATTCACTTTTAAACGAATATACACTTCACTTTTTAACAGGTCATAAAATCGTGCATAAGGGAATAACGCATTCAACAGCGTACTTTTTCCCGTTTGACGTGCTCCCCATAAAAAAAAACTATCATCCCGTATCTCATCAAACCGAAGTAATCTATTCAAAATCATAACAGTACATCCTTATTTTCATACAACAAAGATGTAAAATTTATTCGTTTCCACAAAGAAAAAAGTCATAAAATCCGAAGTACTACTTCCGATTTTTTCACAAAATCCGAAGTAACACTCCTAAATTTACGAACAATATCGATAAAAATTATTCGGTAACAGTTTTCAATAACGAAATCCCCAAAATAAAAAAGGCAATCTTTCGATTGCCTTACTGGAGCGAGAAACGGGACTCGAACCCGCGACCCCGACCTTGGCAAGGTCGTGCTCTACCAACTGAGCTATTCTCGCGATTGCAGTGCAAATGTACACTTTTTATTTTAACTACAATACCCTATCGCTATTTTTTTTGAAATTTCTACAAAAAAATAAAAAAAATCCCGCTCATTTCTGAACGGGATTTCGATGTATATCGATTTTCTATATATTCAAAAGACTAAATCCAACGAACATAAGAGAAATCTTGACGATATGGAAGATATTTATTTGTTGGGTACATTCTAATTCCATAGTTGAAGATACCTGAACGAACTGGAACTACAGAGATTGAATATACAGCCAAGTTTCCATCCATTTTAGAGAATGTAAATTCTTGACATCTAATAATTGCTCTTTCTTCGTTTTCGTTTTGTTCAGACAATACAAACTCGAAATTAATATCTTCTGGACTTAAACCCTTCAAATCAACCTTAACTATACCATTGTATGTTTCACCCAACTTGAATGGTTCGTTTGATTTGTCGATTTCAACTGATTCAACATAAATAGAATCCCAAACTTCAGAAACTTTTTGCTTCCATGCTACTAATTCGTCAGCTACTTTACAGTTGTCTTTTGTCAACATAGCGTTACGATCACCTAACTTAGAATAGAATCTATCCTTGTAGTCATCAATCATACGTTTTGTTGTGAATTCTGGAGCGATTTCGGCAATACATTTCTTCATATATTGAATCCATCCGTGAGGAATACCATCTTCGCCACGATTATAGAACAATGGAACAATTTCGTTTTCCAATGTTGTATAAATCATTTCAGAGTCAAGTTTGTTTTGCAAATCTTGATTTTGGTATGTACGTTTTTCTGGCAATGCCCATCCTGCACCTTCACGGTAACCTTCGCACCACCAACCATCAAGCACACTGAAGTTCATTGCACCGTTCATCACAGCCTTCATACCTGATGTACCAGATGCTTCCAATGGACGTGTTGGAGTGTTCATCCAAATATCTACACCTTGAACTAATTGTTTTGCAAGGTTCATATCGTAGTTTTCCAAGAAAATAATCTTGCCCAAAAATTCTGGCAATTTCGAAATACGAACGATTTCCTTGATAATATCTTGTCCTGGTTTATCTGCTGGGTGAGCTTTACCTGCGAATACGAATTGTACAGGGGAATCAGGATTATTAACGATTTTGCTCAAACGTTCTAAGTTACTGAACAACAAGTAAGCACGTTTGTATGTAGCGAAACGACGAGCGAAACCGATTGTCAAAACGCTCTTATTCAATGTTTGGTGAACACGAACGATTTTCTTAGGATCTTCGAATTTTTCTGTCCATGCTTTACGCAAAGATTCTTTTGCATACACTATCAAACGTTCACGTTGAGATTCTTTAATATCCCAAATTTTTTCATCTGGAACATCGAAAATCTTATTCCACAATGTTGCATTTGACATATCGCTCAAGAAACCTTCACCGAATGTTTCTTTGTGAAGTTTTTGCCATGCCTTTGATGTCCATGTTCCGTAGTGAACACCATTAGTTACATAACCAATGTGAGATTCTTCTACAGTATAACCTGGCCACAAATCTTTGAACATTTTCTTAGAAACTTCACCGTGAAGACGGCTTACACCATTTACACCACAAGAAGTGCAGATAGCGAAGTTACTCATTGAGAAGAATTCACCCTTATTATCTGGATACATTCTACCCAAGTTCATAAATTCATTCCAGCTCAAGTTCAATCTTTCTGGGAATTGACCTAAGTAAGTCATCATCATATCTTCATGGAATGAATCGTGACCTGCAGGAACTGGAGTGTGAGTTGTGTATAGTGAAGAACCACGAACGATGTCCAAAGCTTTTGGGAATGAATAGTTTTCGTGTTTAATCAACTTGCGAAGACGTTCCAAGTTAATAAATGCAGCGTGGCCTTCGTTGCAGTGATACAACTCACATTTTTCGCCAACAGCTTCCAACAAACGAACACCACCGATACCAAGCAACATTTCTTGTTTCAAACGATTTTCGTTGTTACCGCCATACAATGCGTGAGTACAGTTTTTGTCATCATCACGGTTTTCAGAAATGTCAGTATCCATCAAATACAATTTGATACGACCAACTTTTACCAACCATACTTGTGCATGCATCAAACGGCCTGGCATTCCTACTTGAATCATAATACGGTTACCATTTGCATCCATTACTGGAGAAATTGGTAATTCTGATTGATTTTGAGGATTATAGATAGCTAATTGCTCACCATCGATAGACAAAGTTTGTTTGAAGTAACCATATTTATACAAGAAACCAACAGCAACCATATTTGTATTTGTATCGCTGGCTTCTTTCAAATAGTCACCTGCCAAAATACCAAGACCACCAGAGAAAATCTTCAATGAATCATCAAGACCATACTCCATACTAAAATAAGCGATACGAGGAGTTTTAGCATCTGGTTGAACAGACATATAATCATTATATTTCTTCAACACAGCATTGTACTTGTTGATGAAATTTTGATCTTTTTCCAATTCTGCTAATCTGTCAGCACTGATACCTTTAAGTACAGCAATTGGATTTTGTGTTTTTTGCCAAAGTTTAGAATCAATTTCTTGGAACAATTCCATTGCTTCGTAGTTCCAACACCACCATAGGTTATTAGCCAATGTGCTTAATTCACCTAGATTTTTAGGGAATGTAGATTGAACAATCACATTTCTCCATTGAGGATCATTGTGTCTGTTTTGGTTTAAATTTGCAGTCATTTAATGTATAGTATTTATATTATTTTTTTGTTACTTTCTTTTTTGTAGCAGTTGCTGTTTTCTTTTTCTCAACTGTTTTTGCTGGTTTCTCTGCTTTTTCTGCAACCTTCTTTGTAGCTGTTTTTTTCACAACAGGTTTCTTTTTTCCAGAGTTTTTCTTTGCATTTTCCAACTCTTTCAAAATTTCTGTGTATTTAGCAATCTCAGAATCAAGTTCTTCAGCAGACATTACCGACATTTTTGTTTCTGCAGGCAAAGCATTTACTCGTTCTGTAAAATCCGACAAAACATTCATAAAGTTAATGAAGGCTTCGTATGGAGTTTGATATGGAGTTTTGCCTTTTCCATTAGAGAAGAACTTCGTACTCATATAACGAAGATTTTCACTGCTTTGCAATCTGTTCCAATCTGCCAAAATTTGAGAATCAGAATGTAATCTCACAGTTTTTTGCAAAGAATACATTGCATCGAATGCTTGTTTTTGCAAGTTATTACCTAACCATGCTGACAAGTCTCTTTCTTCATCAGCACAAGATGAATATTGAGGAACGCTCAATACCGAGATTGGTTGGAAATTCTTTACAACTTCCGATGGAGTTGCAAAAGCAATGTCTTTATTTGCAACAATCATTGATACAAAAGCACTGAAGAAATCGAAGATTCCTGTTTCAGCTCTTTGTGTATCGCCAAATGTTTCGTATTGGAAAAATAGATTTACAACATCTTCCTTTTCCAAAGATGAAGCAACCCATCCTACATATTTATCAGCAGTCAATGGCCATTCAGACCAGCCTTGATTTGAAAAACGAAGTGCAACATCGTCTGTTAATTTATAATTACGAAGCAAAACCTTCATTCGTGGTTGTGCATCATCGCAATATACATAATTTGCACTCTTCCATCCCAATATTTGGTCAGCACCTTCAGCCAAAATTGTATGGAACCCTAAATCGTAAATCTTTTTACCTAATTCATCAGAATAAACAAGACCGGTATTGCAGAATGTCTTTGGTTTTTGACCAAACAATGCCTCTATTTTTTCGGCATTCGCTTGAATTTGCAATTCCAATTCTTCTTGGTTTGCAACAGAAACCAAAGAGTGATTATCTGGTTCCACAACAAATTCAACACAACCGGTTGCAGCCAATTGTTTGAAACTATTCAATACTTCTGGCGTATACATTTCGAATTGTTCCAACGCACTGCCAGAAATCGAAAAACTAACTTTGAACGCTTTTTTATTTGCGTGAATCAATGAAAGCAACAAGTTGTTCATTGGAATGTAACAACGCTTTGCAATTGTCAACGCATTAGATCTGTTGGTAAAATCATCATAATAATAGTGGTCTTGACCAATATCAAAGAATCGGTAAGAACGCAACTGAAATGGTTGATGAACCGAAAAATGCAAACAAATGTTTTTCATATCTTATTTCTTTTCTGATAAATTCTTATACACTTCTTTTATACGCTTCGCTGCGTTATCCCATTTAATACTATCGGCCTCTTTCTTAGCATTTTCCCTAAACATTTGAGGAAGTGCATCATACGAAATAATACCATAAATAGCATCTGCCATAGAATCAACATCCCAAAAATCAACCTTGATGGCGTGCTTCAACACTTCTGCCACACCTGATTGTTTTGAAATGATTACTGGCACATTTGAACGCATTGCTTCAAGCGGAGATATACCGAAAGGTTCTGAAACCGAAGGCATTACATACACATCACTGATTGAAAGCATGTGAATTACATCGTCACCTCGTAAGAAACCGGTAAAGAAGAAATTCTTTGAAATTCCCAATTCCGCAGCTCTCCACATCATTTTCTCCAACATATCACCACTACCGGCCATAACAAATTTCACATTCTTTTTGCGTTGCAAAACCTTTGCGGCCGCTTCCAAGAAGTATTCTGGACCTTTTTGATATGTAATACGTCCCAAGAAAGTTACAATCTTGTCGCCTGAAACTTTTTCAAAATGAAGGTTTTTCTTTGCTGAAATAGCTTCAACACCATTATATACTGTCGTAACTTTTGCCTCATCTACACCATAATGGTTTACAACCGTAGAGCGAGTTAAATTACTTACAGTCAAAACCCTATCGGCATTATGCATACCACGACGTTCCATATCGTAAACTATTTGGTTTACATTCATACCACTACGGTCAAATTCCGTTGCGTGTACGTGTACAACCAATGGCTTACCGGAAACTCTTTTTGCTGCAATACCAGCATCATACGTCATCCAATCGTGAGCATGAATCACATCAAAATCAAATTTTCGAGCGATTTCTTCTGCAATATATGCATAACTCTTAACTTCATTCATTAAGCCCCCGCCGTATCCACCACGAAGGTCTATAGTTCCTGTATCGGAAGTTGAATGAACTTTAAATTGTCTATCTACAGTTACACGATTATTAATCAAATCGTAGTATTCTTCTTCTGTAACATATGGCACTAAATTCGCACCAATTGTTACATATTGGATATTTTTTTGATTTCTTTTTGAAGTTAATTCTTCGCCAAAATGGTATTGATTTATTTTAACGCGAATTGAACTTGCGCCAACCAACTGCATTTGACTTTGGTCTTCGTCACCATACGCACGAGGTACAACAAAAATAATATCCACACCTTGACGAAGCATTGCTTTGGTCAAGCCTAAACAAGCAGTTCCAAGACCGCCCGAAATATGTGGTGGAAACTCCCACCCAAACATTAAGACTTTCATATCACCCCCTATTTATTTTTGTTTCTCTGCCTCAAAATTTTCAATCAACTTGCAAATACGCAATGCGGCACCTACCGACCATGCCTGAGAAATTGATCCTCTTGCTGTATATGGTGGATTTCCATCGAATACTTCTCCAATAGTTCCCAATCCATATTCTGTCACAAGTGACTCTAAATCAGCATAGATTCGTTTTATTTCAGCAACACCAGAACGGCCATGCAATTTCAAATATGCTTCTGCGTATGGTGCCAACAACCACATTAACACACCACCATTATGATATGCTTTATCACGTTGCTCAATAGAACCTGTAATCGTTCCAATATAATCTTGACTCTTTGGAGACAATGTTCTAATACCACAAGGTGTCAATAATTCTTTACGAACATGTTCCAAAACAGAATGTCTTTTTTCGTCAGACAATGGAGCAAATGGTAACGATGCACCAAAAATCTGACTTGGTCTCATTGAGAAATCTTTGTAGTCGCCAACACAGAAATCTGCTAAATAACCTTTTTCTTCATCCCAGAACATTTCCGTGAATGATTTTTCAATCTTAGCAGGAACATCTTTCCATTTATCTTGGAATGATTTCTTTGTAATCAATTCTAACGCAAAGCATATTGCATTGTACCACAAAGCGTTAACTTCAACAACATATCCCCAACGTTTTACAACTGGAACGCCATTGATTTTAGCATCAACCCAAGTTAAGGCCTTATTTTCATCTGGCAAATAAAGCAAGCCATTATCATGCATAATGACATTACCATTTTCACCAGACATATATGTGTTTAGAATTTCTTCAACTTTTTTCTGATATAATTTTCTTGTCAACGCAACATCCTTGGTATTCCAATTGAATTGTTGAACTGAACGAATATACCACAAAGCAGTATCAATAGATTCCGTATTTGTATGTTCAATATTACCTTTGTTTCGGTACACATATCCATCAATATCGTTGGACATTGTATCCAAAACTTCACGACAAGTATCCCAATCATTTTGAGCCAATGTTAAACCTGGCAATGATACCAAGCTATCACGACCCCACAATCCTGTCCATGGAAAACTTGCAATTACTTCGCAACCTTTTGCCGAACGATACATAAACTGACGAGCAGCATGACGAAGACATTCTTCAAAATTATTTTGCGAATCTCTATTCTTTGTTTCTTTCTCAAAAAGGCCTTTTAATGTCGATGATTTTACTGGTTTTAAACCAGCAGAGAAAACGACGCTATCACCTTCTTTCAGAGAAACTTCAAAGAAACCCGGAGTAAATAAATCTTCTGCGCATTCAAATCCACGTTCACTTTCGCGATCGTATGTAAAATTACGATACCAATCTGGTGCAGATACAAATTCATTCTTCTTCGACAATTGCATATTCAATGTTGGGAAATACTCATACAAGCAATTGGAAATACCATTTTCAATCACAAGATGACGAGTATTCGCACCGGTATTTGCATGTGTCAATTCATGAACTTTTCTGAATGCCAAAAATGGACGCAATTGTAATGTTGCTTGTGGCAATGTCGAGCTCAACACAGTATAACGAATCAAGAATCTTTCATCGTTATCAACCAACACCATTCCCTTTTGAAGCACCAATCCTCCTACACGATACACAAGTGTAAGAACTGGTGAATTTTTATAAGACTCAAGATATTTATAACCAGTAGGATAAATTTCGTTTCCGAATTTATGCGTAGCCAATTGGAACGGTGTATTTTCCAAAATAACCGTTTCATCCAAAGACGAAAGCAACACATAATTTTCACCGTCGATTTCCTTTATTGGGCAAACCAACAAACCGTGGTATTTTCTTGTATTACAATTTACAATCGTTGAGTTAGCGTACGAACCTGCTTTGTTTGTACGAAGGAACTCTCGTTGTAATGAGTTCTGCAAATCTGTCACCTGCTGGCGGGAAAATTCTAAATACTCCATTTATCAAAAGGTTCTTGTTCAGTCCGTTGCAAAAGTAAAAATTATTTGCAAATAAAAGCGATAGAAAACAGACAAAATCACTTTATTTTACCCAAACAAACTTTTTTTGGTAAATACTGCATTAAATCGCTTTGAAACAAACAATTAATCGGCAATTTTCTCCCCTTTTTTGTTTATATAGATTTTTTCATCGTCTTGTATGACAAACGCAATACCTTTGTAGAAATTTTCCGCAAAATCAAACTGAGGTTGAATTATAAAAACGCCATTACTATTAATAAAACCCCACTTACCGTTTATTTTTACAGCAGCCAAACCTTCGTTAAAAACATAGGCTTCGTCATACTGACAGCCTATCGCTATATTTCCAAGTGTATCTACATATCCCCAACTACCTCCTTGTTCAACCAACGCAAGTCCATTTTCTCCAAACGGACTAACACAATCAAAACGGCAAGGAACAACGAATTTTCCCTGCAAATCTATATAGCCGTATTTCCCATTTTGACTAACCATTGCTAAACCATCAACATACGGCGAAGCCATATCAAAACGGCATTTTACAGCATAATCGCCATATTTTGTAATCCATCCCCATTTTCCATTACGCTTTACTAATGCTCTTTGGTATTTTGAATCAAATGCTCGTGCTTCATCAAAATAAAAATACACTTTCACAGCACCAGTGGAATCTATATAGCCATATTTTCCATCTTTACGAACGCAAGCTAACCCAAAACTAAAATAATCAGCATGTTCGAATTGTGTAGGAATTACAACATGTCCTTTTTTATCCACATACCCCCACTTCCCTTCGGGTTGGTCGGCAGAGTGCTGATCGTAGTATGTCAAAATATCCCCATATTCACCTTCATACACTAATAAACCATCTGTACAAACAACTGGCCGTAGTTCCTGAGATGAAACTGCAAAACTCACACCTAACAATACTATTCCAAGAATATATCTCACACTCTTTTTTCACAAATATACTACTAAATAACGGTGCATGCGAACGAATGTTGTATAAATATTGTTTTTCAATTTTTTCTCTATTACATTTGTTTTTAAACTTTGCCACTATGGAATGGGAAAAATGTATTCACGACTTTAGGTTGTATCTAAAATTAGAAAAATCACTTTCTGAGAACAGCATACTAGCATACGAGCGTGATGTAAGAAAATTACAAGAATTTTGCATAACAACAGACATTAAAGGCGGTCCAGACAAAATTACAATTGACGATTTGCATGATTTTGTTTACTGGCTGAATCATATAGATACGGTTGTTTGCGAGCGTTCACAAGCACGGATTATCTCTGGCATAAAAAACTTTTTCGCCTACCTGCAAATAGACGACATCATAGAAAATGATCCAACCGATTTGTTGGATGCACCACAAATTCCTAAAAAACTTCCTGTTTACCTTTCTATACAAGAAATTGATGCAATTCTCAATGTAATTGACGTTAGCAAACCCGAAGGACATAGAAACAGAGCAATGCTCGAAACTCTTTATAGTTGCGGATTACGCGTAAGTGAATTGGTAAACCTACAAATACACAACCTATTTTTCAACGATGGATTCATTCGTGTGGTCGGTAAAGGAGACAAAGAACGATTGGTGCCAATTAGCGAAAAAGCCATACACGAAATACACGATTATTTGGAATGGCGTTGCCACCTTACTATACCAGAATCAGAAAAAGATTACCTCTTTTTGAACCGACGAGGAAAACATCTTACCCGAGTGATGGTTTTTCTTATTATAAAAGAAGCTGCAAAGGACGCCGGCATTACGAAGAATATTAGTCCACATACATTCAGACATTCCTTCGCAACCCACCTAGTCAATGGTGGAGCCGATTTGCGCAGTGTGCAAGAAATGCTTGGCCACGAATCTATAACAACAACAGAATTATACACCCATTTGGATAAACAACATCTTCACGACACTATTATGATGTATCATCCAAGAAGATAAAAACAAGAAAGGCGGAGAAATTCCGCCTTTTTCTATCTAAATTATTTTTTCTTAGAAAATAGCCGATAATTTTTCCAATTCGCTTTTAAAGTTCATATAGAACAAATCACGAATTATGATTGATTGGAACGAGAATATTTCATTATCCGTTGTACGAATAGTTTTAATTGCAGAATCGTTATAAAGTTCTACACACCATTTATTTTCTGGATTTCTCCAATCTGGTTTCCATCCTTGACGATACACATCACGCAAAGTCAACAATTGATCCATTAATGTAAGAACTTTACCATTCTTTGTTTTTGAAAACAAAGCATCTGGTTCCGCAATTTTACAATAGTCTTCCCAAGATTTTGGCAATAACGCTAATGGATTTTGTGTTTCTTTAAGAATAACTTTGCCATCCTCAATTCTATCAAACTCCCAACCCTTTGGAATGTCCATTGTTTTTATTTCTTTTTCCATATCATTTATTTTTTCACAAAGATATATGTTATTTTCCTTAGTTGTTCACTAAAAAGCCCCTTTCTTTTGCTTAATAAAAAACTTTAATCCATAAATAATTGCAACCACAACCACAACTCCCACAATCACATATCCTATTTCGTGGCTATACTGATTAATTAAATCTTGTTGTCCATGTGCTATGTAACCTAATGCAGCTAAAATCACATTCCAAATACCAGCACCAAGAAAAGTAAACAATAAAAACACCGGTAATTTCATTTTTGCAAGACCAGCAGGTATTGAAATCAATTGACGGATTACCGGAATCAATCTACCTATAAATGTAGAAACTACACCATGTTCATTAAAGTAATCTTCTGCTTTCTTAAGTTTATCTCCATTTAGTGCAAGTAAATGCCCCCATTTACTGTCCGCAAATTTGTATATAATTGGACGTCCTAGCCAAATCGACAATAAATAATTAATCATTGCACCCAACATAGAACCTAATGTTGCAAACAACACAACAAGAATGATATTCATATCATTTCCTTCGTTACAAGCGACATAAGCTGCTGGTGGAATTACAACTTCCGAAGGAAATGGGATAAACGAACTCTCTATCGTCATTAATGCCGTGATTGTTCCGTAATTCATGTTTTCACTATACCAATCTTCTACATACGCAAGAATAGACTTGTCGGTTGTTGTAGAGTCTTGTACTGTTTCTGCAAAGGAAGAAATCCCAATAAATAAAAGTGTTACAATAGTTAGTATTCGTTTCATTCTGTGTATTAAGATATGTATTTAAAACAAATAGAGACGCAAAACTTTGCGTCTCTACAAATATATATTCTTTTTTTATTCAAAAGAACTATCCACCAAAGTTATCGAAGCGAATCATTTCGTCTTCAACACCAAGACTGTGTAACAAGTCAAGTACAGTCTTAGCCATCATTGGAGGACCACACAAATAGTATTCGATATCTTCAGGTTCTTCGTGTTGTTTCAAATAAGTGTCACCCATTACTGGAGCGATGAAACCTGGAGTGTATTTAATACCAAGACCATCAGCCTTTGGATCTGGGCGGTCAAGTGCCAAGTGGAAGTGGAAATTAGGGAATTCTTTTTCCAATTCTAGGAAGTCTTCCAAGAAGAATACTTCATCGATAGCACGAGCGCCATAGAAATAATGCATTTCACGGTCACGAGTATTCAAAGTCTTAAGCATGTGCATAATTTGAGCACGAAGAGGAGCCATACCGGCACCACCACCAACCCAAATCATTTCGCGTTTGCTATCGAATACTGGGTGGAAATCTCCATAAGGACCACTCATCATTACCTTATCTCCAGGTTTTAAGTTGAAGATATATGTAGAAGCGATACCACAAGGAACATCCATGAAACCAGGACCTTGATCTTTTGGTTTGAATGGAGGTGTTGCAATACGAACAGTCAATGTAATGATATCACCTTCATCTGGGTAGTTAGCCATAGAATAAGCACGAACAGTAGGTTCTGTATTCTTTTGGTGCAAACCGAACAAACCGAATTTTTCCCAAGTTGGAATATACAAATCACCTATCAAGCTTCTATCGAAATCTGCATAGTTGATATCGTATGCAGGAATCTTGATTTGTGCGTATGAACCTGGTAAGAAATCCATGTGTTCACCAGCTGGTAATTTAACTTTGAATTCCTTAATGAAAGAAGCAACATTCTTGTTAGAAATAACTTCACATTCCCATTCTTTAATACCAAGAACTGATTCTGGAATTTTAATGTGAATGTCGTTTTTAACTTTCACCTGACAAGCCAAACGCCAATTGTCATTTTGTTCTTTACGAGAGAAGAAACCCTTTTCTGTAGGAAGAATATCTCCACCACCTTCTGTTACACGGCAACGGCACATACCACAAGCACCACCACCACCACAAGCAGAAGGCAAAAGAATATTTTGTCCTTGTAATGTGCTCAACAAAGAGCTACCTGGATTTACTTCCATTGGTTCTTTATCGTTGATATACAACTGTACTTTTCCTGAAGGCAACAATTTTGCTTTTGCCAACAAAAGAAGAGCCACCAATAATATTACTACTAGCAGGAAGACGACAACACTCGCGCCTATCATAATGCCTGCCGATGCATCTAAAATTATCATTTTGCTCAATTTTAATTATTACAATTTAATACCCATAAAACTCATGAATGCGATACCCATCAATCCTGTTACGATAAATGTGATACCTACACCCTTCAATGCTGCTGGCACATGAGAGTATTTGATTTTTTCGTTAATGGCAGCAATACCAACGATTGCCAAGAACCATCCAATACCAGAACCTAAACCAAATACAGTTGCTTCAGCAAGAGATTCATATCCTCTTTGTTGCATAAACAATGAACCACCAAGGATGGCACAGTTTACAGCAATCAATGGCAAGAAGATACCAAGAGACGAATACAACGCTGGAGCAAATTTCTCAACAACCATTTCTACTAATTGTACAAATGAAGCGATTACAGCAATGAAAATAATAAAACTCAAGAAACTCAAGTCAACATCAGCAAAGCTTTCTCCCAACCATGACAATGCACCTGGTTTCAACACGAATTCGTTCAATAAATAGTCAATAGGTACAGTGATTGCCAACACAAATGTTACAGCCAAACCAAGTCCGGCAGCTGTTTCCACATTTTTAGACACTGCGATGAATGAACACATTCCCAAAAAGAATGCGAACACCATATTGTCTATAAAAATCGATTTAATAAATAAGTTTAACAACTCCATGATCACAATCTTTTAAGGTTATTTTTTAATTAAATCTTTATTTCTTGAGCGTTGGATCCAAATGATTACAGCAACAATAATCAATGCCATAGGTGGCATTAACATGAAACCGCAGTTTTCGTATCCACATGCTGTGTAGAATGCTTCAGGAATAATTCGTAATTCACCAATTGCTGGCAAAGTAATTGTACCAGCACCGAACAATTCACGAACTAAAGCAATGATAACTAATATCATACCATAACCTAAACCATTTCCTAGACCGTCAAGAAGAGAAGGCCAAGGTTTGTTACCCAAACCAAACGCTTCCATACGACCCATCACGATACAGTTAGTAATAATCAAACCTACATATACCGAAAGTTGTTTACTAACACCGTAAGAGAACGCTTTTAAGATTTGGTCAACCAAGATTACCAATGTCGCAACTACCAACAATTGAACGATGATACGGATGCGGTTTGGAATTGTTTTTCTCAAAAGTGAAATTGCCATATTTGCAACGCCAACAACGATTGTTACCGCCAATGCCATCACAATAGCAGATTCAACTTTTGCAGTTACAGCCAATGCAGAACAAATACCTAATACTTGTACTGTAATTGGGTTTTGTGAACCAAGAGGTCCTGTAAGCAATTGTAAGTTTTTCTTTGAAAACAATGATTCTTTTTCTTCTGCCATGACCTAATTAGTTTAAAGATTGAACATTATTTGTTGAGTCAGCAACAGGAGCAGCTTCAACTGGTGCTGCTTGACCTACTTGTGCTTGTAGGAAAGCAGCATAACCTTGTAAGCAGTCAAACAACATTGCAGTTACACCATCACAAGTTTTTGTTGAACCTGAAATAGCGTCAACTTCGTTGTCTGCTTTTGCACCACCCTTTACAACCTTAACAGATGTAAATTCGTTGTTGACAAAGATTTGTTTTCCTTCGAATGTGTTACGGAATTTTTCTTTCACGATTTCTGCACCCAAACCAGCAGTTTCACTTGCGTGGTCGAAAACGGTACCTTTTACAGTACTGCAGTCATCTTTACTGATAGAAATGTAGCCCCAAATTGGACCCCACAATCCGTTACCCTTCAATGGAATAACATAACAGTTATTGATATCAATAATTGGCAAATTTCCTTCTTCAACAGCAGCATCAGAAATAAAGTCAGCAACATCACCTGTGATTTTTTCTGTTGCACCATTTTTTACATAGAAAAATTCGCTCAAATTATCATTAAATAATTGCTTTGCTTCGCTTGCATCTGCATTAATTTTTACAGCAGACAAAACGTTTTGCATTTTTTCAACTTGCATATTTGCTTGTTGTGCAGGTTTCAATGAATATGCTGCTACCGACAACAATGTTGCAATAGCAACTACCATTACTACCGAATAAATAAAAATGTATGAATTACTTTTTTCCATAGTCGTATCTTATTAAGCGTTAGTAACAGTTTCTTGTGCAGCTTTTGCACGTTTTAAACGTCTGTTGATATTTGCTTTAACAACCATGTGGTCGATAAGTGGAGCAAATACGTTCATCAACAAGATTGAAAGCATCATACCTTCTGGATATGCTGGGTTGAAACAACGAATCATAATTGCGAATACACCAACCAAGAAACCATAAATCCATTTACCTGTATTTGTTTGTGCTGCAGTTACTGGATCTGTAGCCATAAACACTGCACCAAAAGCGAAACCGCCAATCAACAAGTGTTGGAATGCAGGTAATTGCATTACATAATTTGTTTCAGGAGCCATAACATTCATTAACAAACCCATTACAAATCCACCAGCAAATACAGAAAGGATGATTCTGTAACTTGCTATACCTGTGAATAATAATAATGCTGCACCAATCAAAATTGCGATTACTGATGTTTCACCAACACAACCAGCATAGTTACCTATCATCAAATCACAAACTGAAAGTTGATTGTTTGCAACACCGTGAATAGCATCAGGAGCTACACCTGCATTCAATTGACCTAGAATTGTCTCACCAGAGAATGCATCTACAGTTGCCTTTCCTTCTACAGAATGTACCCAAGCAGAAGAACCAGACATATTACCTGGATATGCAAAGAACAAGAATGCACGAGCCAACAATGCTGGGTTAACAATATTCATACCTGTTCCACCGAAAGCTTCCTTACCAATGATAACTGCAAAAGCTACAGCTAAAGCAAGCTCCCAAAGAGGAATATCTACAGGAACAATAAGAGGAATAATCAAACCACTTACCAAATATCCTTCACTAATTTCGTGTCCACGGATATAACAGAATATAAATTCTATACCAAGACCAACAATGTACGAAACAACAATTAAAGGTAACACTTTTATGAAACCGTAACCGAATGCTTCCATCATTGTATAATCTTCACCGATTGATGTGTAGAACAACGAACCCACATTATACATACCATATAATAATGTAGGAACCAATGCAAAGATTACAATAATCAAAGCACGTTTCAAATCTATCGCATCACGGACATGGCTACCTGTTGTTGTTACTGTTCCAGGAACATGTAGGAATGTTTCGAAACTTTCGTAGATAGGAAGCCATTTCTCATACTTACCACCCTTTTCAAAATTAGGTTTGGTTTTCTGTATCCAATTTTCTATTGCTTTCATATACAACTAATTAATTAAATTCCTTTCTCATTACATTAAGTCCTTGACGTAAAATTGATTGCATTTCAATTTTTGAAGGACATACAAATTCACAGATAGCCAAGTCTTCTGGAACAACTTCGTAGATACCTAATTGTTCCATCTTGTCAACATCTTCTGCCATAATTGCTTTGATTAATTGCATTGGATAAATATCCATAGGCAATACATCTTCGTAAATTCCTGTAAATACAAATGCACGTTTACCACCGTTTGTATTTGTATTCAAAGTATATTTCTTCTTTGGAGACAACCAAGAGAAGAAAGCTCTACTGAAACTATATTTATCAAAGCCAGGAGCCAACCAACCCATAAATGTAGGTTTGTTACCTTCTTCAATTACTGTTACTTGTGAATCGTAGTAACCAATAAAATCATTAGCACCAAGTTTTGTACCTGTCAACACATTACCGCTGATTATACGCATATTGTCGCCAAGTTGCTCTTGTGCCAAGAGTGATTGAATATTTGCACCAAGTATAGTTTTGTAGTAACGAGGACTTTTCACAGCACCTGTCAATGCAACAACCACACGAGCATCGAAAACACCTTTTGAGAATAATCTACCGATGATAACAACATCTTGAGGATTTACAACCCAAACAATATCACCTTTATTAATAGGATCAATGTGGTGAATTTGAACACCAACATTACCTACAGGGTGTTTGCCCGAGAAGAAATTTTGTTCAACACCTGTGATATTTGTGAAAGTTGTTTTTGCACGACCTTCTTTATAAATATCAAGGTTCACTGCTCCATCTGTCAACTTCTTCAACGCATTAATACCAATTTGGAAATCATCGGCATACTCTTCTAATGCGAAAGTGTAATCTGGTGCAAGTGGCGCTGAATCAAAAGCTGACACAAAGATAGATTTTGGCTTATCATTCGGATTTGCAACAACATCGTATGGACGTTGTTTTACGAATGGCCAAACCCCAGCTTCCAACATAGCGGAAACAACTTGTTCACGCGACATCGAGTTGAGATCTGCAACATCGAATTTTTTATACTCCGTTTCTTTATCTGGCGTAACAGTAATGTTAAGCAATGCACGTCTTTCACCACGAGTAACAGCAGAAACGGTACCGCTCACTGGAGAGGTAAACTTAACTTCTGGTTGTAACTTGTTAATGAATAATGGATCGCCGGCTAAAACTTTATCGCCTTCTTTCACCATTAATTTTGCTGTCAATCCAACAAAATCGGTCGGTTTTAATGCCACTGAGTCTGGCATTGGGTTTTGTACGAAAATATGTTCGGCTACGCCTTGCATATTTATGTCAAACCCCTTTCTTAATTTGATAGTTTTTGACATTTTGTATAATTATTCTATAGAAACGTTGCAAAAATAAAAATTTCCACGAAATCTTATACCGATAAAACAAGAAAAAAAGCGACTTCTTAACTTCTATGAAAATTTATTTCAAATTCAACAATGATTTTCCATTTATCTTGTTTTTTTTACTTTATTTGCAAAAAATTTACAAATTTTATGATTGACAGAAAACGATGAAGAATACCTATTTTGATTTGATAGAACAAAGTTTCTACTTCCCACAGGAGGGATTTGATCTCCGCGATGGTTTCCTTACATTTCAAGGAGTTTCTCTCAAATATTTAATAGAAAAATATGGTACGCCATTCCGGTTTATTTATCTACCGAAAATTGGCGAACAAATTCGTAAATCGCGCAATCTTTTTAACAAAGCAATCAAATATTACAATTATAAAGGTAATTACGAATATTGCTATTGTACTAAGTGCAACCACTTCTACCACGTCATTAACGAAGCGTTAAAGCACAATGTCAATCTTGAAACGTCTTCTTCGTTTGACATTGACCTTATATTGAAATTATACCAAGCAAAAAAGGTTGACAAACACCTGACTGTCGTACATAACGGTTACAAAACCGATGAATATCTACGTAAAATCGTTATGCTTCGCGACCTTGGATTCCATAACACTATCACAATTCTTGATAGTACAGAAGAACTTGACCGTTTGGAAAAAGTTATGGGCAGAAAAAAACTAAAAGTTGGTATCCGTATGGCAATCAACGAAGAGTCACAATCTGCTTATTATACTTCTCGTCTTGGTATTCGTCCAAATGAAATTTTACATTTTTACAAACGTCTAAAAACCAAAAAGAATTTGGAACTAAAAATGCTCCACTTCTTTGTTGATTCTGGTATAAAAGATAGTTTGTATTATTGGGGAGAATTCCAAAAAGCATTAAAAGTGTACATTGACTTGAAAAAGCAATGCGAAACACTTGACTCTCTTGATTTAGGTGGCGGTCTTCCTATTCGAAACCACCTCGGTTTCGAATATGACTACGACTACATTATCGGCGAAATCATCAAAAACATTAAAGAAGCTTGTGCAAGAGATAAAGTTGATGATCCAAATATTTTTACTGAATTTGGTAAATATACTGTTGGAGAAAGTGGCGCAATCATCTTCCAAGTGCTTGAACAAAAGCAACAAAACGATACGGAATGTTGGTACATTATCAATAATAGTTTGATGAACACTATTCCTGATGCTTGGAGTATTCACGAAAAGTTCATCCTACTCCCTATCAACAAGTGGAAAAACGAATACAAGCGTGTAAATATTGGCGGTATTAGTTGTGACCATTCCGACTACTACAATTCCGAAGACTTGAATCAGGAAGTTATGTTGCCTTCGTATTCTGAAAAAGAAAAAGAACCATTATATATCGGTTTCTTCCATACTGGTGCATATCAAGATTCAATCAGTGGATATGGTGGAATTAAACACTGCTTGATTCCTTCTCCTAAATATATTGTTATTGACAGAGACGATACTGGTAACATTATTGACTATCTTTATCGAGAAGAACAAAGTGCCGAAGATATGTTCAACATTCTTGGCTACAACGAAGCAGACAGAAAAAAATAATAAGAGAGACGCAAAATTACGCGTCTCTTCTTGCTTTTTTCCAAAATAAGTCATATAATTGCACATATAAATACAAAAATTATTGCCTATAGGATATATCTACTTTTCAAAATTGTTTAATTCTAAAAAGAATTGTTATGAAAAGTATGTTATCCGACCAAGAATTGGTCCTTGCCTTCATCTCAGGTAATAATTCAGCAATGGACATCATTATAAGCAGATATCACAAGAAAATCTTGTACTATATTCGCCATTCTATAAAAGACACAATGGTTTCAGAAGACTTGTGCCAGGAAACTTTTATGAAGGCTATCAATTCATTACGCCAAAATGGCTACCACGACGAAGGCTATTTTTCTGCTTGGTTATTCCGCATTGCTCATAATCTTATTATCGATCATTTCCGTAAAGAAGCAAAATTAAAAACCGTTTCAAACGAAACGACAGAAGTCGACCTATTCAACAATGCAAAATACTCAGACGAAACTATTGAAAACAAACTAATTAAGACGCAAATCAACAGCGACTTAAAGGAACTGATTCATCTCCTACCCGAAGATCAAAAAACAACAGTTCTCATGCGCGTAAATTTACAAATGAGTTTCAAGGAAATTGCAGATGCACAAGGAATTAGCATAAATACAGCTTTAGGAAGAATGCGATATGCAATTATTAATCTGCGAAAAATGATTACAGAAAAGAGTCTTACCATGATAGCCTAAATAAAAAACATCGTAAAACGATGCTTTTTTATTTAATATTCTCTATTCAGTAACTCATCCATAAACAAACGCAATTCTTGTTTTTGCGTTTCTGGCACAGCTATTTCATCAACCAATGTTTTTGCTTTAACAAAATATTCTTTTATCAACGCAACCGTTTGCCCTTTAACATCGGCTTTGTTGTATAAAGATACAACTGCATTAAACTTATCATTCTCATTACCAGCAGTTTCAGACATTAAAGATGACAATTGTTTCTTATCCTCTCCTTGTAATGTTTCCAATGCTTTAATAAGCAAATAAGTCTTTTTATTTACACGAATGTCGCCACCGATTTTTTTACCAAAAGTCTTTTCGTTTCCGTATGTATCAAGCACATCGTCTTGTAACTGAAAAGCAACACCAAGCAAACGACCTATTTCATACATTTTCTGTGCATCAACTTCATTCGCACCACCAACAATAGAGCCCGCTTTTAAGCACGCAGCTAACAACACAGATGTTTTTAATTCAATCATTTTCAAATACACAGACTCTGTAACCAAAGCATCTTGCAAAGCCGCTTTTTCCAAGTCTATATCGTATTGTTGTCCTTCGCACACTTCCAAAGCTGTTTTATTAAGCAAAGGGAATAACTTCATTACATTCTCCCCTGCTTCTTCAAAAAAACGATAGGCAATAATCATTACCGCATCTCCAGAAAGAATGGCTGTATTTTCATCCCATTTAATATGTACGGTTGGAATACCACGACGAATAGACGCTTTGTCCATGATATCATCGTGAATCAAGGTAAAATTATGGAATGTTTCAAACGCCAACGCAACTGACAATGCTTTTTCAAACGAACCAGAAAACATCTTTGAAGCAAGAAGCACTAAAGAAGCACGAACACGCTTGCCACCATTTTGCAAAATATATTTACACGGTTCATACAATCCTGCTGGTTCATCAAAATTCTTTTGTTGCAATCGAGCAACCAAAGCATCATTCACACAAGATTGATAAGACTCCAAACTTTTCATAAGCAACTATTTATTCATATCAAACAAACCTTGCGACAACATTTTGTCAATACCATCTTCCAATGTAGTCAATGGTCTCTGTAACAATTCTGTACACATAAAGGTATTATCAGGACAGCGTCTCTTCATATCTCCATCTTTTAATGGTGCAATATGCACAATCTTTGATGCAGAATTTGTTTTCTTCACAATTAATTCAGCAAGACTTTGTATAGTAATTTCCTGATTACCACCAATATTCGCAACCTGATTTATCATTAGATTTTTCTCAAACGCATTCACGCAAGCATCAACATTATCGTCCACATAACAGAATGTGCGCGTTTGTGATCCATCCCCATAGATTTCAATATCTTGATTTTTCATAGCTTTGATAATGAATCTACTCATCACAAAATCAAGACTTTGTCGTGGTCCGTATGTATTAAAGAAACGGAAAATAGAATATTCCAAACCATATTCCTGATTATAGGAACGAAGATATGCTTCACCCAAATTCTTCACTACAGCATACGGTACGCGCGAATTCAGCGGTGTAGTATCTACACGTTGTGGTATTTCGAACGGTTCTCCATACACTTCCGAAGAAGACGAAAAGAATAATCGTTTTACTCCTGTTTCTTCCGACAACTTACAGATATTACGAATACCATCAATGTCTTGTAATACCTGTAGTGGATGTGCTTGTGTTCGTTGTACGCCAACCATTGCGGCGTAATGGAACACATAATCAAATTGATAGGTACGCATTATGTGCGCTATGCTTTCGTAATTATTGACATCACATTTGAAAAACTTCCAATTTGGATTTTCCTTTGATGGAAGTTTGCGCATATCTCCCGTAGACAAATCGTCGGCAATGACAATATAATAAGACTCATTTTTTAGTAGTTTTTCTACCAAGCAACTACCAATAAACCCTGCGCCGCCAGTAACAAGAATATTGATTTTCATATCGTTATTCTATTTGCAAATCTTCTAGTTCAATATCTTCTTCTTCGTTATAAATATCAAGCAATGGTTCTTGAAAATGTTTGGTTGTGATTTTCTTATCCAATGTAAGAAGAAGACTTGGCAATAATAAATTATTGAAAACCATAGCAAACAACAAGGTCATAGCCACTAAGCTACCCATTGCCTCTGTTCCACCAAATTGTGAAAACATAAAAATTCCAAAACCAAAGAACAAAATAATTGATGTTGACACCATACTTGGCGAAGTTTCACGGATAGCCAATTCAACGGCTTCTTTTATACTCCAGCCCGAAGTTTTCAATCCTTGTCTATAACGCGACAAGAAATGTATTGTATCGTCAACAGAAATACCGAAGGCAATGCTGAAAACTAAGATTGTCGAAACTTTTATCGGAATACCGAAGAAACCCATCAATGCGGCAGTAAAGAACATTGGCAAAATATTTGGCACCAACGAAACAAGCACCATTCTCTTGGAACGGAACAACAAAGCCATAAACAAGCCAACAATTACAATTGCAAGCGCGACACTACTAAACAAGTTCTTCAAAAGATATTGCGAACCTTTGAAATAAATCACACTCGTACCTGTAATCAATGTTTTGTAACGGTCTGCAGGGAAAATAGCATTCAAATCTTCCTGCAAATCTTTCTCAAGTTTTGCCATTTTGGTTGTTCCAATATCTTTCACACTACAACGAACACGAATTTTCGTTCCCGTTGAATCAACCATAGAATATTGTAAAGAACCCAATCCTTGTCCTGCCCCTTTCGCCAATTTTTTCAACTTATTTTGATAGAAAATATCGGTGGAATTTGGCAATGTATAATAATCAGGATTTCCGCCATTATGTGCTTGCCAACTAAATTTCAAAAAGTCTATGATTGACAACGGTTTTGCAATCTCATCATAGGTAGCAAGACTATCTACCAACTGATCTATTTTGCGAAGAAATTCCTTATCACGAAGAATATTAATCTTGGCAGTGTCTTCAATCTGGAATTCCAATGGAAGTACCCCATTGAATTTTTCTTCAGCAAAATGCAAGTCAATCATAATCTGATCATGCTGTGGCAAATCGTCAACAACATAACCTGTTCGTTGGATTTTTGTCATTCCAAAAATAACAACAGCTGTCAACAAAATTGTTGCAGTATAAAGAACAGGACGTTTTGTAGAAGTCCAATTTACAATTACATCCACCACTTTTTCAAACAACTTGCTATCCAAATGCTTCAACATTTGTTTTGAAGGTGGTTTCAAGTAACTGAAAATAATAGTCAACAATGTGATTGAAAACACAAAAATTCCAAGAATACCCAAAGCTGCAACCAAACCAAATTCCTTCATTATTGTACTTTCTGTTACCAAGAAAGTAAGGAATCCTACAGCAGTCGTTAAGTTCGACAAGAACAACGAATTACCTACTTTGTAAATAACTCGTTGTAAGGCTTTTATCTTATTTCCATGAGCTGCATATTCCTGATGATATTTATTCAAGAAGAATACGCAGTTCGGCACGCTAATGACGATGATTAACGAAGGCATCATCGCACTAAGCATAGTCAATTCATAATTGAAAATTCCCATCCATCCAAGTACCCAAACTACAGAAATGAGAACAACCAACATTGAGAAAAGAACATTCTTAAGCGAGCGGAAAATAACAAACAAAATCAAAGCACAAATAAACACTGCCAATACCGCGAAAAATTTCAATTCACCCTGCAGTTTCAACGATGTCTGCGTACGCACATACGGCATACCTGTTATAAATACCGGTATAGACGATTGTTCCGAAAATTCTCTAACAATAGACTCTATTTGAGCAATCAATTCCTCACGGTCTGGACTATCCAAAATACTTTGACGAATTGTCAACATTACAAGAAACACATCGTGTTCTTTTGAAAATAACATATCTTCGTACAAAGGTTGATTCAAAAGCATATTTGAAATTGAGTCCAACTCTTCCTGTGTCTGTGGGCGCTCTTCGAAGAATTTCTTCACACGAGTTCCAGATTCGCTAATGCGTACCGCATGAACAACAGACATTATATTATCAACCCCATCGATGCTACTCAATGTATCGCACATATCTGCCAAGGCATTGAATTTCTCCAATTTGAAAATATCACTAGTTTTCAAACCAACAATCATACCATTGGCATCAGAACCAAAATCGCTTTTAAATTGTTTGAATTGTATAAATGAAGAATCTGTCTCTGGCAATAATGCTGCATATTCATACGACAGATGAACTTTTTTTGCCTCATACGCCATTCCTATTGTACAAATGGACAATGCGACAATAATTGCTACTCTATATTTGAGAATAAATCTCGCTACTTTAACCCACATGGATTTTTACCTAAAATTTGTGCTAAATTAACATTTTTCGCTGATTTATATCGGTATTATTTGAAAATATCTACCTTTGAACAAATAGAAACGACATTTATGACTCTTTTTATCGCATCCATTTTTATTGGCTATTGCTACTTACTGCTTATTGCATTTGCTATTCGCGGATGGATAAAAAAGGAAATTTCAACACAACCAGAACATTCCTACCCTTTTTGTTCGGTCATTATTGCAGCACGAAACGAAGAATCTTCTATTTCCGACGTATGTATTTGTTTATCAAATCAATCATATAACTACGAACAAATAGAATTCATAATCATAAACGACCATTCGCAAGACAACACACTTCAAATTTTACAAGAATTTGCAACAAAAGACAAACGATTTATAATTCTCGATGCTCCACAAGAATCAACTGGTAAAAAACAGGCCTTACAAATAGCACTGTCACACGCAAAAGGAGATTTACTTTTATTTACTGATGCAGATTGTTTGGTTCCAGAAAACTGGATTGAAACATACGTTGTACATTATTTACAAACAAAAAATTCATTTTTATTCGGGAATGTGATTCCAAGTTTATCGAAAAACTCAATTTTAGAGCGTTTTTTTCAATTAGACTTTGTGGGAATTCTTGCCGTACAATCCGGACTAGCAAAAATCGGACACGCATTTAGTTGTAATGGAGCCAATATGGCTATCAGCAAGCAATTCTACCAAAATAGTTACAATACAAATAGCACATATACATCTGGCGACGATGTATTCCTACTCCACACTGCAAAACAAAAAGACAAAAGGACTATCTCATTCATACAAAACCCAGACGCTGCAATACAAACAGCTGTACCGAAAACATTACGGGAATTCATTAAACAACGAATTAGATGGACTTCAAAATCAGGAGGTTACAAAGATTTTGACGCAATTGCAGTTGCCATAATCGTATATAGTATCTGTCTTGCATTGACAACATTATTTGTTGGAATGTGTTGCGGAAGCGTGAACGCACTTATTTGCTTCATACTCTTATTTACAATCAAAACAATTGCTGACTTTGCAATTTTTGCAATTACAGCAAACTATTACAAAACGAAAAAATCATTGTGGTTAGTGCTTCCTTTTCAATGTATATACTTCTTTTATATCACGATAATTCCTATTTTTGCAATGGTTATTTCAACCCAATGGAAAAATAGAACGATACACTAATACAATGGCACTCAACTATATTTGGATAGCATTTTTCTTAATCGGTTTTGTGGTCGCTCTTGTGCGCCTTATTTTTTGGGGAGATACAGAAATTTTCTCACAAGTAATGCAAGGAGCATTTTCCGATGCAAAAAATGGCTTTGAAATATCAATTGGACTGACAGGAGTTCTTGCTTTATGGCTTGGTTTTATGAAAATCGGTGAAAAAGGTGGCATCATAGACCTTTTAGCAAAACTAATTGCCCCATTTTTTAGAAAAATATTCCCAGAAATTCCCAAAGACCATCCTGTTTATGGAACAATAATGCTCAACATTGCTGCCAATATGCTTGGTCTCGACAATGCCGCTACTCCTATGGGATTGAAGGCAATGAATGAAATGCAGGAATTCAACAAACAAAAAGATACTGCATCCAATGCACAAATTATGTTTTTAGTGCTCAACACATCTGGTTTGACACTTATTCCAACAACAATTATGGTCTATCGTGCCCAAGCAGGTGCTGCCGATCCTACAGACGTATTTCTACCAATATTATTCGCAACATTTTTCTCGACAATTATAGGTTTCCTTACCGTTGCTATCCTACAGAAAATCAACATATTCAGCAAAACTATCCTACTCTATTTAGGAACACTGACGGCTATTATTCTGGGGCTTTTGTTTTATCTTAAAAGTTTACCAGGAGAAGATTTGCGAATTATTTCCAATGTGATTGGCAATGTCATTTTGTTCTCAATCATAATTTCGTTCATTGTTGCTGGATTACTTAAAAAAGTCAATGTGTTTGATGCATTTATTGAAGGTGCAAAAGACGGATTTGAAGTAGCAATTAAAATAATACCAAATCTTATTGCAATACTTGTTGCTATTGGTATTTTCAGAACGGTTGGCGGTTTAGACATTATTACCGATGGACTTGCATGGTGTTTCGAAAAAATTGGCATAAACACTGACTTTGTTCCTTCACTTCCTACCGCATTCATGAAACCATTAAGTGGTTCTGGTGCCCGTGGAATGATGATAGACGCAATGAACACCTACGGTGCAGATTCTTTTGTAGGAAAACTTTCTTGCATATTCCAAGGTTCAACCGATACAACATTCTATGTTTTAGCTGTGTATTTCGGGGCTGTTGGCATACGCAAAACAAGACATGCCGTAACATGCGGTTTAATAGCTGATTTTGCCGGCATTATAGCAGCAATCGTAATTGCTTACATTCTTTTATAATGCAAACTAAACGTTCCAACACAACAATTAAAGGCTGTTTTTTCGGAATAGCATCTGCCGTATGCTATGGAACCAATCCATTGGGAGCATTATTTTTATATGATTACGGATATAATGTCAATTCCGTGTTATTTTACCGCTACTTTCTTGCTGTAATTATTTTAGGTGGAATTTTACTTTTGAAACGGGAGTCATTCAAACTTACAACAAAAGAATTGGGTATTACCGCAATTTTAGGTTCATTATTCGCAATATCATCCATCACATTCTATACAAGTTTTAAGCACATGGACGCAGGTATCGCCTGTTCCATGTTGTTTTTCTACCCTATTTTAGTTGCACTCATTATGGCAATTTTCTTTAAGGAGAAAATAAACGGTATCACTATCATTTCCATCATATTAGGATTAGTTGGTGTATTTTTATTGTATTTAGGTGACGGAGAAATTTCCGTCAGTACTTTGGGAGGAATTTTAATATTTGCGTCGTCATTAGCCTACGCACTGTACATTGTTGTGGTAAATAAAACAAAACCTACGTTGTCATCGTATAAAATGACATTCTATGTGCTTATATTCTGCTCCATCATAATCGTCCTATACTCGTTCACTACTCCCAACAATCATATACAATTGCTTACAACTGCAAAAGCCTGGGGATTTGCAATAATGCTTGCCATATTGCCAACAGTTTGTTCTTTGGTATTTATGGCAATAGCGGTAAAAAATATAGGTTCAACTCCAACTGCAATTATGGGAGCCTTGGAACCGATTACAGCCGTAACAATTGGTATTACCGTATTTGACGAAGTAATAACAATGCGTATTCTTTGTGGTATCGTTTTGATTTTGACTGCAGTTACCTTGATTGTGATAGGCAAAAGAAAAATCAATTAAATCAATTTCAAATTACTTGATTATATCATATCGGCTAACAAAAAAACAAACTATTCCACCAAATACGAGATTTCTTCTTGTGAGAATGGTATTGTTTGTTCGTCAGGAACGAAATTAGAGACCAATTGCGTTTTGCGTTGTTGCAACGTTTGGATCTTCTCCTCTATTGTATTTTCAGAGATAAAACGATATACTGTCACATTATTTTTTTGTCCAATACGGTGTGCACGACTTACTGCCTGATTTTCCACCGAAGGATTCCACCATGGGTCAAGAATAAATACATAATCAGCCTGCGTTAAGTTCAAACCTACACCACCTGCTTTTATGGAAATCAAGAATAATTTACACTCTTCGTCTTCCTGAAACTTACGGATAACTTCCTCTCTATTCGAAGTGCTTCCTATCAAATATGCGAACTTCAGTCCTTCTTTCTTAAAATGTTCCTTGAACAAATCCAGATGGCGTACAAACGAAGAGAATATCAGCACTTTATGGTGGTGAATAATATTTGGTAACATACGCAATACTTCGTCGAACTTGCCGGAACTACCATGTGAACCTTCAACCAACTGCGGATGGTTTGCAAGCAAACGCAAACGCATCAAGGCTTGTAACACATTGATTGTAGTTTTTTGGAATGTATCATGTTCTATTGATTCGAAAATCATATTACGAACCTTCGATTTTTCCGTTTCGTACAATTTAGACTGAACATCCGACATCTTACAATAACGAACCTGTTCTGTCAATGCAGGTAGGTCTTTTGCAACCTCCTGTTTCTCACGACGGAAAATAAAGGGTTTTATAATTCTTCGTAATTGATTTGCAATATTTTCGTCGTGGCGCTCAATACCTTTTACGAAATAATCTTTAAAGAACTTTTGGCTACCTAACATATCGCGGTTCACAAAGTTCAATTGCGTCCACAAGTCAATCAACGTGTTTTCTATTGGCGTACCTGTCAACAACAACTTACGGTCGGAATTCAATTTAAGAACACTACTATAAATTTTTGAGCCAGGATTTTTTATCATTTGGCTTTCATCCAAAACAATATAATAGAATGGAAATTTCTCAAAACTTTCAATATCGTTACGCAACAATCCGTACGTTGTAAGAATTACATCGTAGTCGTTAAAGTACGAGAACTCACGATTTCGTTCATTACCTATATATTTAAAAACCTTGATATTAGGTGTAAATTTTTCAAATTCATTATCCCAGTTATACACAATAGACGCTGGCGAAACAATCAAACTTGGTTTATGTTGCCCCATCTCCTTCTGCATATTCAGAACTTTCTGAATAAGAGAAATCGTCTGCAATGTTTTACCCAAACCCATATCATCGGCCAAACAGCCACCAAAATTGTTTGCATTCAAAAAACACAACCAACGGTAGCCTTCTACTTGGTATGGACGTAAAGTTGCCTGAATTTCAGAAGGAACTTCGTTGTCCTTTAAGCCATTTGTTTCGATATGAAGCAAACGAGTTTTAAGCGCATCCGTTAATGTAACCGGCAAGCGTTGTATTGTCTTATAGTGAACTGTGCTTACCGAGAAGTATTCTTGATTTCCATTTTTCGTAGAGAACAAGAACAACTCTTTATATTTTGCAAACCATTCATTCGGAATAATACCTATCTGATTATTAGGAAGTTGCACAACCGGATCTTCGTTCAAAATATTCTTACGCAACTTTTTGAACGGAATCTTATATTCGCCAAATGTTACAACAGCGTGTACATCAAACCAGTCAATTGAATCAGACACAACCTCCATTTCAAGTTTTGCCTGTAAATTCTGAACCTTTTGATCTGATTCAGCAAACACTTCAACATTATATGTATCAAGCAACTTTTTATGTACCTGAATCCACTGCAACAAAGCAAAATAATCGTCTCCACCAGTTGTTTCAGCTTTACGCCATAAGCCATCCTCTTCCACCAAACCGATTTTTTCCATATCGGCCACGAACATTTGTTCAAAAGCAAAATTTCGTTGTAGACGAGTATAGCGTGGTTTTCCTCCAATCCATTGATAATCAACATCAAAATTTCTTGCCGTATGTAGATTGGAAATTTTCCAAGAACGATATGCAAATGTAAATTCTATATTTGCAGCACCTTTCGTATTGCGAATAATAGACGCAGAAATCTTTGGTTCTGCATATTCGTCAAGAACATCAAAACCTTTTACCGAAACTTTATAGTTTCGAACACAGTTCAACACAAATCCATCAAATGTTTGTTGCAAGTACGACGGACTTGTTTTTGGCTTTTCTATGGTAAAATAGGTTTTCAACTTTACCGCTTCCAAGTTCGGAAAATGATAGAATGTCTGACCAATTTTTATCACGCTTGGAGAATTCGAAAGAACCACATACGATTGTTTAAACAAACGTAATTCCGTATTTTTAACAACAACACGTACGCTACGCTCCAATCCTTCAGGAGTATTATTGAAAACAAAAGTCACATCTGGATTTCCTTCGTACACAGAAATTCTATCTTCCGGATAAAAATTCGCACCAATCACCTTATTGTAAATTGGCACACCGTGTTCTCGAGCGACCAAAAACGCTTCTGCCAAATTTCGTTCCACATACGGACGAATAATGTTGTCGAAATGTTTATCCTTATCGGCCAAACGTCTATCGCGTTCCTTTATCTTGAACAAAAATTCTTTCTGTTCATCTTTTTTATGGACCAACTTACGCGAAGTCGCTGTTTCTTTCGGGTCTTGATTATATCGTTGATACAAAGCACTTTCCTCACAATTTGCAAGAATCTCCACAATTTTTTTCTCGTGTGGAGCCAAATATTTTTTGTTCGTCTCTGGTGTTAGATATTCAGAAATTTGATAAAAATTCCTGTCGTCTTCCTTCACCAATTCGAACGAAGACAATATCCAACCTAAAGAGTCAGTTTCTTGTAATATGAGAGCAAATTGAAATTCCATAAAACTATGCAAGAGACAAAATTAGAAAATTAAGACAAAAAAAATCATATTGAATAAAAAACTTATTAACAATTTGCGAAACCAAATTCTTATGTCTTATTTTGCAAAATCTATGAGATACTTCATTCACTTGGCATATAACGGAACACGTTTCTGCGGTTGGCAAATTCAACCCAACGCACCATCCGTACAGGAAACAATCGAGCAAGCGCTAACAAAATTACTAGGCGAAAGTTATTCTATTGTAGGAGCAGGAAGAACAGACTCTGGCGTACATGCATCGGATTATTATGCACATTTTGAAACAGAGAAATCAATTGATTGTAAGGATATTGTATACAAACTCAACCGTATTCTTCCCTACGATATTGTAATCTTTGATATATTTTTAGTACACAACGATTTACACGCTCGTTTTTCGGCACAAAAACGAACATATACATACACAATTACAACAAAGAAGAATCCATTTAACGCAGAAACAGAATATTATTACCCCGCGCAATTAAACATAGAAAAAATGAATGCTGCGTGTAAATATCTCCTTGGGACAAAAGATTTTACCAGCTTTAGCAAATTGCACACCGACGTAAACAATAACATCTGCACAATCACCGAAGCAAACTGGAAACAAGACGGCAACAAACTGATTTTCAGAATATCGGCAAATAGATTTCTACGAAATATGGTTCGTTCTATTGTCGGCACACTCATAGATGTCGGACGAGGAAAAATTCAAATAGAAGATATCGACACCATCATTCAATGTAAAGACCGACAAAAAGCAGGAGTTTCCATTCCCGCTTGTGGATTGTCGTTATGTGCAATTGAATACGATTTCCAATAGCTACGCACCCCAATCTATTTCATCTGGATTTTCCGGAATTTCATCTGCATTGACTTCCCTATTCGTATTTTCAATAACTTCTTTATAACCAGTAAGAGCTGCAAACGGTGCAAATTGCGCAGCACGCTTTTCCATAGACATGTGCGGATGTTTCGAAGACACATGATGCGGTAAATTGATTATATCGTCATAATTTTCTTCTGTCATGCTTTATGTCCTCCTATTTGTTGATTTCTATCCTTTGCCGTTGCTCCTTCCTGCAGATTTAAGCCACGCAAGATAGAATTTTTACCGAATTTCTTTTTAATATTCAAAAGCGTTTGCTGCACACTCCGCTCCTTTTCCAAATTCCGATTGTGAGTTTCTTCCTGTTGTTTCAAATCATCGTAATCCGCAAACAAATCCAACTGTTTATTTTGCACAGTTTGCTTCGAGACTTTCGTTTCCGGAATCACATGATTTGCAACAAGCGTTATACGACGAATCAGCAGATGTTTGTCAACAATTCGGGCATAAGAATCAGCCAAAAGTGCCATAAATTCCCTTGACGAAGACGAGTACCCATTTGTATTCACAGTACCCTGCACATGCTTTGGAACTTGTCGTCCATAAAAATCCGTAGAGATTTCGCCATGATACAAATTTCTGATTGTTGGATTAGTCAAACATTCAGAATCAAACCCAATCGTAAGCACCAACTGATTGGTTACCAACCCCTTGTCAACCAAATCAAGTGCAAGTGCATCAGCCATTTCTTGAACTACAACCAAGGCCTTTTTATAATCATACGGGCAATGCAAAACCTGTCCAGAACTTAGCGAATTAACCTCTGGCATATAAGCCTTAACCTTATCCATGGTACATGGTTCCCAGCCCCAAGCATGATCAATCAGCAATTCCGCATTTACACCAAATAAATGATACAAAAAATCCTCGTTTTCCAAAGAACAACGAGCAATCGCCCCCATTGTACACAAGCCATAGTCTTCCAATTTTTTTGCATAACCACGGCCAACACGCCAAAAATCCGTTAGCGGTTTATGACCCCAAAGTCGTTTTCTATACGACATTTCGTCCAACTCGGCAATGCGAACACCATATTCATTTGGTTCTGAATGTTTTGCAAGAACATCCATCGCCACTTTACACAAATACATATTCGAACCAATTCCAGCAGTAGCAACAATTTTCTTTTCCTTTTGCACATCAAGAATCATTTTCGAAGCAAGTTGATTTGCCGTAAGTTTGTATGTATCAAGATAATTCGTCACATCCATAATGACTTCGTCAATAGAATAGACATGAATATCTTCCGAAGAGACATAGCGAAGATAAATCGCATAAATTTCCTTGCTCACCTCCATATAACGAGCCATACGAGGTCGTGCAATTTTGAAATCGATTTCAAGACTTGGATTTTCTTGTAACTCCGAAGCAAGACAAGACTTTCCCGTGAATATTCCACCAGGAGCCAAAGAACGACGAACCGCATTCAGAGAACTAATTTTCTGAACGACCTCAAACAAGCGAGCACGACCAGGCAAACCAAGTGTCTTTAAAGACGGAGAAACAGCCAAACAAATAGTTTTTTCCGTCCTGCTCTCATCGGCAACGACAAGATTAAGGTCCATTGTATCGAAATCATCACCTAAATCCACACACTCAACCGAAGCATAAAAAGACTTCAAATCAATAGCAATATATGTTCGGTTTTGATTCATAAGTTACTCATTTACAAGCATTAGAACAACTATTTATTTCGTTTCCAATAACGATTGCAAGATAAAACAGAAACATTCTTTTTGTGTCATGCAAAAACAAAATTATTGATTTTACCATAGCATACAAAAATCAGCGGAAAAACTTTGATTTAATTTATGTTTTTTCATAAAATATTTTGTACTTTTGCTCGTTAATTGTAGCGTATGAAGAAGGTCTTGTTTTTACTTGCATTAGTGGCCTGCATCGGATGTCAGAGTGAATATCAAAAACTCATGAAATCTGATGACTATAACGCTATATACGAAGGTGGTGTAAAATATTTCGAGCAAAAAGATTTCTATAAAAGTTACGAGTTGTTTGAAAAAGCCTTACCTGCATTACGAATGACAGAAAAAGGAGAAAACATCACAATTATGTTAGCCAAAAGCTATTATGAAGAACAAGACTATTTAATGGCGGCATACTATTACGAACGATATGCACTAACGTACCCTACAAGTTCACAAATAGAATACGCATATTTTCACGATGCTGTATGCTACTATAACTTATCTCCTGCGGTAACACTTGATCAAACATATACAGAAAAAGCAATTCAATCGTTCCAAATGTACATCAACAAATTCCCTAATGGAGCGTATGTTTCGGAAAGCAACGAATACATTGGAAAATTGCGTAACAAATTAGAAGAAAAAGCGTTTAAGAACAGTAAGATTTTCTACGATTTAGAAGAATACAAAGCAGCGGTTACATCTATTCAGAATTGTTTAAAACAATATCCTGATACAAAATACCGCGAAGAGTTGCTCTATCTTGCACTTCGTTCCTCGTATTTATTGGCAGAAAATAGTGTGGAAGACAAAAAACAAGACCGCTACGATATGGCGGCTGACTCATACCGTTCGTATATAGATGAATATCCAAACGGTCAATGGGCAAAAGACGCGGAAAAAATTTATAACTCAATACAAAAACGAAATAAATAATTATTAACAGATATGGATTACAAAAAAACAAAAGCACCTGCTTCTACGATTACCAGAGACATTCAAACCTTAGAAAAAGGCACGAATAACATCTATGAATCAATTGCAATCATCGCTAAACGCGCAGACCAAATTGAAACAGATCTTAAGAAAGAACTTGATGCTAAATTGGAAGAATTTGCTTCGGTTAACGACACGTTGGAAGAAACTTTCGAAAATCGTGAACAAATCGAAATATCAAAATTCTACGAAAAATTACCAAACCCTGTTCTTATGGCTATCCAAGAGTATGTTGATGACCAAGTATACTTCAGAACGCCAGAAACAACAGAAAGCGAAAATTAATTATGCTACAAGGAAAGCATATTATTATAGGTATAACGGGAAGTATTGCAGCCTACAAGACTGCATTACTAACCCGTCTTCTTATTAAGCAAGGTGCCACAGTTAAAATTGTAATGACTCCTCTTGCTAAGGAATTCATTACACCTGTGACATTGGCTACGCTTTCCAAAAACACAGTCCTCTCCGACTTTTTCCATCACGACGACGGAACGTGGAATAGTCATGTAGATTTAGGTATTTGGGCAGATGTGTTCGTTATTGCTCCTTGTACGGCTAACACATTGGCAAAAATGGCAAATGGTATTGCCGACAACCTATTACTCACAACCTATCTTTCTGTACGCTGTCCTGTTGTTGTTGCTCCTGCTATGGATATGGATATGTTTGCCCACAAAGCAACTCAACGCAACATTACAACACTCAAAAATGATGGAGTTTCATTTATAGAACCAACAAGCGGAGAATTAGCAAGCGGACTTGACGGTAAAGGCCGAATGGCTGAACCCGAAGCGATAGCACAATGGCTATCAGATTTCTTTGAAACAAAGGAATCACTTAAAAAAAAAATCCTAATAACGGCTGGTCCGACTTATGAGGCAATAGACCCTGTACGGTTTATTGGAAACTACTCTACTGGAAAAATGGGATTTGCTATTGCCGAAGAAGCAGCAAATCGCGGAGCACAAGTAACATTGATTGCTGGTCCCGTACAACTCAAAACTACTCATCCCAATATTACAAGAATAGATGTAAAGTCTGCACAAGAAATGCATGATGTTGCTGTTAAACTATTCCCTGAAATGGATGCAGGAATTTTGAGCGCCGCCGTTGCCGATTTTACTCCAGAAACAAAGTATGACATAAAGATTAAAGAAAAACAGTCTTTAACCATACATCTAAAACCAAATCCAGATATTGCACAAAAACTGGGTTCTATTAAAACAAACAAACAAATTCTTGCCGGCTTTGCCTTAGAAACCAACGATGAAATGGCACACGCAATGGGAAAACTCGAAAGAAAAAACTTCGATTTCATTGTGCTCAATTCTTTGGCAGACAAAGGTGCAGGTTTTGGATACGACACAAATAAAGTCACCATAATCCAAAGAAATGGTGAAAAAAAAGACTTTGAATTAAAATCAAAAAAAGAAGTCGCAAAAGATATTATTAGTATCTTAGCATCATGTCTTGATAGAATATGAAAAAATATTTGTTTGCCATACTATGTATATTATTTACGACAGGAACTTTCGCACAGGAACTTCGCTGTAGAGTAAACATTCAATACAACGAAATTGCAAACGCAGACAAAGATTTATTTAACACATTGCGTTCAACTATAGAAGAATTTATGAACGCACAATCGTGGACATCACATTCATACGAAGAGCAAGAAAAAATCGAAGTAAAACTTAATCTTCGCATTACATCACAATCATCGAAAAACTTTGCGGGAACCTTACAAATACAGTCCTCACGACCTGTATATAATTCAACTTATACAACAACATTATTCAACCATGTTGACGACAAGGTTTCGTTCCAATACGAAGAAAACGAACCAATTGAATTTTCGGAAAACGCCTTTGTATCAAACCTATCATCTATCCTATCCTATTATGCATATATAGTATTAGGTATAGACTACGATACTTTTAGTCCCAATGGAGGCATTGAATTTTACCAAAAAGCACAAAATGTCGTAACTGCAGCACAGGCAAACGACGAAGCAGGTTGGAGTTCATCGTCGCGAGACGACAAAACTCGCTATTGGTTAGTAGAAAACATGCTAAACTCTTCATATTCAGCATTTCACACAGCATTATACAAATATCATAGATTAGGATTGGATATAATGTACGACAAACCAGAAGAAGGTCGTAAAGAAGTGTATAATGCAATTGCAGAACTAGAAAAAGTATTCAAACTAAAACCTAGTTCCTATTTATTGACTGCTTTCTTTTATGCAAAGAAAGACGAAATCGTACAAATGTACTCCGAAAGCAACCCGGACGAAAAAAATAGAATTGTCACATTAGCGAAGAAGTTAAATCCTGCTAATGTAAACGACTACGATAAAATCAAATCCACAAAATAACCATGCTGCATAAACTAACAATTTCAAATTATGCACTTATTGATACGCTTAGCATACAATTCGCTAACGGAATGGCTACCATTACTGGGGAAACTGGTGCCGGAAAATCTATCATATTAGGTGCATTATCGCTGCTTTTAGGGAAACGAGCAGACACATCCGTACTCAAAGACAAAACGCAAAAAAGCGTTATTGAGGCAACATTCACATTCAACGACAATAGTCTACAACCTTTTTTTGAGGCAGAAGACATTGATTTTGATACGGAAACAATCATACGAAGAGAGATTACTCCACAAGGGAAATCACGTTCTTTTGTAAACGACACACCAGTTGGTTTACAAGTGCTTAAAGATTTAGGCACAGTTTTGTTGGATATTCATTCCCAACATCAAAATTTGTTTCTCAAAGAATCTTCCTTCCAATGCCAAGTTGTAGATGCCGAAGCAGACAACAATGAGATATTAGAAAAATACAGAAATGAATTTTCTACACTGCAAAAAATCAGAAAAGAATTAGACACATTTCTTTCCGAAACAAAGCAAAAGAAAGACGATTTAGCCTACTATACATTTCGATTAGATGAATTAACTAAGGCAAAAATACGCGTTGGCGAACTTGCAGAACTGGAACAAGAATCTTCTTTTATTGAACATAGCGAAGAAATAAAGACCTTGTTTTCACAAGCCGACGAAGCATTTTCCGGAGAAAATGCCATTCTTTCACAATTAAAATCGATTGTTCAAAACTTCGAAAGAGATAATTCTAACACAGCTCAAATTCAATCATTTGCAGAAAGATTGTCACAATCGTACATAGAACTTTCTGACATTGCAGACGAAATCGCAAAATACAATGCGAACCTTGATTTTGATCCACAACAAAAAGAGAGTATTGACGAACGTATAGACGTACTTAATACCCTACTCCACAAGTATTCATCACAAGATGAAAACGAATTGTTGGCAAAACAAGAAGAACTACAACAAATAGTTGACAATCTTGAAAATGCTGATTTCCATTGTGAAGAACTACAGAAATCATTTGAACGACAAAAAGAAACGGTAAATAAACTTGCCAAAGAAATTCATACACGCCGAGAAAAAGCAATCAAAAAACTTTGTCCTGAAATTGTAGATTTACTACAAAAATTGGGAATGCCATCGGTTACATTCACAATTTCAATGACAGAATCGTCTGATTTTCACAGCAATGGTAAAGACGAAATTCGTATGGAATTTTCGGCAAACAAAAACATACAACCACAATGGTTGGGTGAAATTAGTTCCGGTGGTGAACTTTCGCGTGTAATGCTTTGCTTGAAATACATATTAGCGAAAAACAAATCAGTACAAACAGTCATTTTCGATGAAATTGATACTGGTGTTTCTGGTGAAATTGCAGACCAAATGGGAAATATGATGCAAACAATGGCCAACGACATGCAAGTCATCACCATTACACACCTTCCACAAATTGCAGTTAAAGCCCAAGCACAGTACAAAGTCTACAAAACAGAAACAGACGAAACTACCACATCAAATATTATTCAGCTAACAAACGAACAAAGAATAGAAGAAATTGCAAAAATGTTGAGCGGTAAAACAATAACAGAAGCTGCATTAAACAATGCAAGAATGTTATTGCAAACAAGTTAAATAAACTATCTTTGGAGAAACAAATACAAAACATAAAGGTATGAAACTAAAACTTATCTATCCTCGTTGGAAAAAACTTCCTGGCCAAACGACATTTAACCTACCTCCTCACGGACCTGTAGTATTCGCAGCTACATTGCCAGAATGGGTTGACGTATCGTTTACAGACGAAAATGTGGAAGATATAGACTTTGATGAACCTTGCGATATGGTGGCAATTTCTATGATGCTTTCTACGCAAGTAAAACGCGGTTGGGCAATTGCCGACAAATATCGTGAAAAAGGTCTTCAAGTTATGTTCGGTGGTATTTCTACAATGCTTCATGCCGAAGAAACAATGCTTCACGCCGACTCTGTATTTCTTGGCGAATCGGAAGGTCGTATGGAAGCAGTTATGAACGATTGGAAAAATGGTCAACTAAAAAAAGTATATAACTTTATGGGCCAAATGCCAGATATTTCATTGGTAGGTCCTGCACGCCGTGATTTATATAAACGCGAATTATATAACCACAAAGGTGTACCTATGGTTGACCTATTCCACGCATCACGTGGTTGTCGTTTCAGTTGCTACCCTTGTGCTGTTTCATACCTTGGTAGCCGTTGTTTCCGTCCAAGACCAATAGATAAGACAATCGCCGATTTAGAAACAATCGACAACAACCGTTTGTTTATCGTGGATAACTCTTTGGCACAAAATAAAGAATGGGAAATGCAACTTTTCAAAGAAATGATTCCTTTGAAAAAGAAATGGATTAGCCATACAATTGAAGATGATCCACAAGTGCTTGACCTTGCAGCACAAGCAGGCGCTTGGTATGTATATCAAGCTGTATATGATACGTCAAATTACATTCGTGAACGTGTAAAACGCTATCATGACTATGGAATTGGCGTTGAAGGAACAATCCTTCTTGGTCTAGACAACCAAACAGAAGACGACATAAAACGATTGATAGACTTCTTGTTAGAAATAGACTTGGATTTAGCAGAATTTACCGTTCTTGCTCCATTCCCACACACAAAAGCATACGACGACTTACTTCGTCAAGGAAGAATCTTCGACTTTGACTGGGATCACTACAACGCTGGACAAGTTGTATATCATCCTAAACACATGTCTGCAGAACGCTTACAAGAACTTTATGAATATGCTTGGAAAGCATTCTACAAAGACGAAACACAAGAAGAGAAAATGTTCAAACTATTCTCAAATGTTGTTTTACGCGAAATGGAAGATGGTACATATAGACCAAGAGATAGAAAATTAGCAAATAAGAGTTTCGGGAAAGACGTCACAAGAAATATAAAAAAATGATAAATGTTTAATGAGTAATGAAAGAGAATATCCTAAAGACAAAAAGTTTCTCATTTTCCATTTCTATCATTAATTTATATAAATATTTATGTGATGATAAAAAAGAATATGTGATAAGTAAACAATTACTCCGAAGCGGAACAAGTATAGGAGCTAATATTTGCGAATCTGAATTTTCAGAAAGCAAATTGGACTTTATTCATAAATTATCTATCTCACAAAAAGAAGTAAACGAAACAATCTATTGGATTGAATTACTGTATCAAACAAATTATATAGAAGAAGAACAATTCAAACAACTACAAAAACAAAGTTTAGAATTAATGAAATTAATAACCGCATCCATCAAAACGGCAAAACAAAACATAGAAAAAGTTAATCATTAATCATTAATCATTAATCACTAATCATTAAACATTAAAGATGAAGGTTCCAGAAAAATATTACGACGAAATTTTTGATTTCAAAGGACAATGGGATATGCCATCAAAATGTGGTTTGAAATCGTATGAATTAAACGGAAAACAAATTATTATCGTAACAGAATTATATCAAGATAATCCTGGTACATCTGTTACATACGCAGGTACTTTCCTAGCGAACCAAATATGCGAAGCTAAAGGTTACAATGTAGAAAACGTAACTTATATAGAATGTAATCCTGACACAAGTTCAAAACTTTCATTCTACGACGAAGAATTTTTTGAAGTATCATTCGACATTGTTGATGGTCAATTTGCAAACCAACCAAAATACCGTCAACTTTCTGAAGAAGAAATTAAGGAGGTTATTCGTTTATGAGACATTTTTTAGCAACTCTTGCTGTACTATCTATTGCATTATTCAATGTGAACGCACAGGTTTCCACTTGCAAAAAAGCAAACTGTACAGACGAAATTGCACTATGGGATTTAATAGACGGAAGCAAAAAGACAACCCGTTTATATACTTATTTGCCTGCAAGTTATGACACAAGTGACACAAAAACTCCTGCAGTAATCATTTGTCCTGGTGGAAGTTACCACCATCTTGGTATGCCACACGAAGGACATCAAGTTGCACAATGGTTCGTGGAACAAGGCATTGCTGCTTTTGTTCTTCGATATAGAGTTAGTAGCCACGGAGCACATCATCCAGATATGATACAAGACATACAGGCAACAATTACCTATCTAAAAACATTCGCCGATGTCTACAAAATTGACACTACAAAAATTGGTGCAATAGGTTTTTCTGCTGGAGGTCATTTAGTTGCTCACGCTGCCATTACACACGAAAACTTTATTAAAAAAGAAATCCCTATTTCTGCAAAATACGACCTTCGTCCTAATTTTGTAATGCCTATCTACCCTGTAATATCAATGGAAGATAGTATTGCCCATGTTCGCTCACGTAAGAATCTTCTTACAAAAAATTATACAGAAAAAGACATACACAAATTCTCACTTGAACAAAATGTACCAGACGACATGCCACCTACATTCATTTTGGCTTGTACTGACGACGATGTAGTGGATATTCGCAACAGTCGTGCTTTATTTGATGCCTTACAACAAAAACAAATAAGCAATTATATGTTTACCGAACTTCCTGTAGGTGGACATGGATTTGGTATGTTTAAAACAAAATCAGAACAAACGAAAAATTGGGCTGACAAACTTTTAAAGAATTGGCTGGAACAAATTAAGGTTATACCAACAACACAAATTGAATGTGATTTGGATATTGCTCCAACAGAAAACAATGAATAGTAAACTTGTAGGACATATTGCGATTTTCCTAGCGTATGTGATTTTCGGGTTCAACATTATAACCTGTAAAAATCTTGCCACATACGGAATCGTATCTCCTCTTGGAATATTTTGTTTCCGAGCAATTGGAGCTACTATTTGCTTTTGGCTTGTTTCATTATTTTTACCTAAAGAAAAAATAGATAAGCAAGATTTCCCTAAAATATTTCTTGCATCCATGTTTGGACTTTTCCTAACCCAAATCAGTTTCTTATTTGCTATAAAAATAACCACTCCTATGGATGCATCCATATTGGCAGCACTTACGCCAGTATTTACCATGTTCATGGCTGCACTATTTTTGAAAGAACCTATTACACTAAAGAAAGCCGGAGGTGTTGCACTCAGTTTTATTGGTGTTACATTACTCATAATGAACAGCGTACAAAGTTCTAATGGTGTTACACAAACCCAACCACTCGGTGTTTTTCTCATGATTTGTAATGGTTTGTTTTTCGGTATTTATCTTGGTGCCTTCCGACCACTAGTTGAAAAATATAGCACCATTACGTTTATGAAATGGATGTTTTTGTTTTCTATGCTTGTTTCTGTTCCATTTGATATACAAGAACTTTGTACTATTGACTATACAAGCATACCTTGGGGATTTATCGCAAACCTTTCCTTTACTGTTTTTTGTGCTACATTCCTATCGTATTTTCTAGTACCTATTGGTCAAAAACGACTACGACCAACCGTTGTAAGTATGTACACCTACATTCAACCATTTATTGCAGCTATAATGGGAATTATTTTGCAAATGGACATTGTAACTTGGAAAAAAGTCGTTGCTGCAATACTCGTATTTTCAGGTGTTTACTTAGTAAATAAGAGTAAAGCGAAAGCAGAGCAAAACTAAAACGCAGCCGAAAGCAAATCAATATCTTTATAGCCTACGCCAAAATAATTAGCAACTGTTGCATTCGAAACAATGCCGTTAAACACATATACACCTTGGCGAGCTACATAGTTTTGCTTCAAGAACAAAGAAAAACTGCCATATTCGCTAATGCTTTTTATCATAGGTAACAAAATGTTACTCAATGCAATAGACGCAGTTCTCGCTGTTTTAGAAGTAATATTCGGAACACAATAATGAATCACATTATGCTTTACAAACAACGGATTTCCCAAATTCGTTGGACGAGATGTTTCAAAACAACCACCTTGGTTCATACATACATCAACCACAACTGTTCCCGCCTTCATACTTTGAACCAATTCATCGGAAACAATAAAACGATCATCCGATTCCAATTGAGTCGCACCGATAACAACATCAGCTGAAAGCAACGCTTTACGGAAAACCGTTTCATGATATGTAGATGTGAACAAACGTTGTGAAAGTGTTTGCTGAATAGCCATAAGTCTTTGAATACTAGAATCAAAGATTTTCACACTCGCACCAAAACCTAATGCAGCACGAGCAGCAAACTCTCCTGCGGTGTTCGCTCCCAAAATCACGACTTCCGTAGGACTTACGCCCGTTTCACCACCAAGCAAAACCCCTTTCCCATATTCCACATTACTCAAGCATTCAGCAGCAACAATAATAGACAATGAGCCAACCAATTCATTCATAGAACGAAGTATAGGATAATTATAATGTTCATCGTGTACAAACTCATAACCCAAAGCTGTAATTTTTTTACGAGTCATATCCAACAATACATCCTTCGAAAACTGCTGCAACGACACGCTTGAAAGTACCACTTGTCTTTCGTGTAATAAAGCAACTTCACTTTCTGAAATACAACCAATTTTGACCAATATGTCACATTGAAAAACCTCTTCTTTTGACGAACAAATACGTGCCCCTGCTTCTGAATATTCCAAGTCAGAATATTTAGCCTTTTTACCAGCATTTTTTTCTTTATACACAGAAACGCCTTGTGTAGTTAATATATGTACAGCCTGAGGAGTAAGCGGAGTACGATATTCCCATTCGTCCATTTCGGCAGGGATACCAATTGTTATACGATTTGCTTTTTTGTGTAATTCAAGCAATTCTTCTTGCGGAGAAAAACTGGAACTCTCCTTTGAATACCACATAGAAACATCCATTTTCGTCAAAAATTTCATAAAAATAAGAAAAAAGGCATTACATACATATCACATATTGTTTTATTAACATAAAATCTGTCAATAAAAAAGCAAATTCTATCTCTGTTAATTAAGAAAAAAGAAGTACCTTGCGAGCAAATTATTTACAAGATTTTACATGAAAACTATATCGGAACGCTCTGCGGATAATATGCGAATTTTAGCGCTTTCTATGGTAGAGAAAGCAAAGTCAGGTCATCCAGGTGGAGCAATGGGCGGAATGGATTTCATCTCCGTTCTTTATTCAGAATTCTTACAATACGATCCAACAGACTTACAATGGGTAAACAGAGACAGATTCTTCCTTGACCCAGGACACATGTCTCCTATGCTTTACTCTACCCTATGCATGGTTGGTTCACTTTCTATTGATGATTTGAAAAACTTCCGTCAATGGGGAAGCATAACTCCTGGTCACCCAGAAGTTAATTTCAAATTAGGTATAGAAAATACATCTGGACCTCTTGGTCAAGGACATACAATGGCTGTTGGTGCTGCAATAGCAGAAAAATTCCTTCGTCAACGCTTTGGCGATTGGATGCAACATAAAATCTACGCATTCATTTCTGACGGTGGTATTCAAGAAGAAATTTCTCAAGGTGCAGGTCGTATCGCTGGTCACCTTGGATTGGACAACTTGATTATGTTCTTTGATTCTAACGACATACAACTTTCTACAAAAACTGATGCCGTTTCGAGCGAAGATACTGCAAAGAAATATGAAGCTTGGGGATGGCGCGTTATTACAATCAAAGGTAACGACCACGATGAAATTCGTAAAGCACTACAATGGGCTAACGAAAAAACGGATAAACCTTCGTTGATTATCGGTAAGACAACTATGGGTAAAGGCTTACTTGACGCTGAAGGAAATTCTTTCGAAGGAAAAACATCAACTCATGGTCAACCTGTTAGCAAAGCTGGTGCATCTGTAGAAAAAACCATCTTGAACTTAGGTGGAAATCCAGAAGATCCATTTGCTGTATTTGCAGACGTAAAAGAATATTGGGCTAATGTTAATGCAGAAAAAGCAAAAGCTGCACAAAAACGCAAAGCAGAACAAGCGACTTGGGAAAAACAAAATCCAGAATTGGCACAAAAATTTGCACAATTCCAATCTGGTGATATGCCAAGTACGATAGATTTCTCAAAAATCGAACAAAAAGAAAATATTGCAACACGTGTTGCTTCAAAAACAGTTTTAGGCTATTTTGCAGAAAACATCGAAAATATGATTTGTTCTTCTGCCGACTTGTCAAATAGCGATAACACTGACGGTTTCTTAAAGAAAACACAAGACATAACAAAAGATGATTTCTCAGGAAAATTCCTTGAAGCCGGTGTTGCAGAATTAACAATGGCCTCGATTATGAACGGTATCGTTCTTCACGGTGGAATTTTCGCATCTTGCGGCACATTCTTCGTATTCTCAGAATACATGAAACCTGCAATGCGTCTTTCTGCTTTGATGGAATTGCCAGTAAAATACATCTGGACACATGATGCATTCCGTGTCGGCGAAGATGGTCCTACTCACCAACCAATAGAACAAGAAGCACAAATTCGCTTGATGGAACAAGTTTATAACCACAGCGGCAAACGTAGTTTCGTTGTTCTTCGTCCAGCCGATGCACAAGAAGCAACTGTGTGTTGGGAAATTGCAATGAAAACAAAAGACCGTCCTTCGGGATTGATTTTCTCTCGTCAAAATATCAACGATCTTCCTGCAAAACAAGGTTCTACACGATATAAAGATGCACAGCAAGCTGTTAAAGGTGCATACATTGTGAACGAGCCAAAGAAAGACGTAGATATTGTTTTGGTAGCGAATGGTTCTGAAGTTAGCACAATCTATGCGGCTTCGCAAATTCTTGAAGCAGAACACAAACTTTCTGTACAAGTAGTATCTGCTCCATCTGAAGGTTTATTCCGTGACCAATCTGCAGAATACCAAGAACAAGTAATTCCTTCAAACAAACCAATCTATGGTGTTACTGCCGGACTTTCAACAAATCTACAAGGTTTGGTTGGACCTAAAGGTAAAATCTGGGGATTGAACCATTTCGGTTTCTCTGCCCCATACACAGTTTTGGATGAGAAATTCGGTTATACTGCAGAAAATATCGTAAACCAAGTTCTTGCATATCTTAAAGAATACAAAGCATAATTAAGAACATGCTTTTATATCTAAAGCCTGAAGAAATCTTCAGGCTTTTTTTGTGTAAAAAAATAGACCAAATCACCAACTATCCCAATTGTAGTTCCAATAAAATTCGTAACTTTATACCGATTTTAAGAGTCCTATAATTATAGGGTTTTTAAAATAAAAATTGTCTTATAGAAGAAATTAACTATATCGTATGAAACGAAGAATTACACTTGCAATTTCGCTTTTATTTTCAGCCTATTTTTCTATAGGCCAAACATTTACTACTGGAGACTACCAAAAAGCACTTTGGATGACAACCCGTTTTTATGGTGCACAACGAAGTAGTGCGAAAGACCACTCTGTTCCTAACTGGTTGGTTATGGATCATGATGTTGGTTACGACTTCGATAAAGATGCCGATGGCAGCGTTGACCTTACAGGTGGTTGGTTCGACTGTGGTGACCACGTAAAATTTGGACAAACAGCATTCTACTCTGCCTACATTCTTATAAAAGGATATAGCGAATTCCCTGAAGGTTACGACGACTACTATTCATACGATTACTCTGGTTATCGTGCCGCAAAAGATTTTACGTGGGAAGGTAAAAAAGGTAAGCCAAATGGCATTCCAGATATTTTGGACGAAGTTCGTGCTGCTTGCGAATGGTTTATAAAATGTACGCCAAATGCTTCTACATTTTACTCACAAGTTGGTGATGGTAATGCCGACCACCAACAATGGGTAACATCGGTAAAAATGGCAAAATCATC
>DCIX01000011.1 GCA_002317135.1 Bacteroidales bacterium UBA1715 | reverse complement strand
TAGAAAAATTTAAACAGCTTCTAAAATCAACATTAACAAATAATGGAACTATAATTCTTAATAATATGTCCACAGTAAACATTTCTAATAATGTAACAAATAATAGTGGTGGAACAATAACGGTTTCGGCAAATGCTACTTTAACTCTGGCTAAGTATTTGACTAATAAAGAAAATGGAATTATAAATATATACGGAAAATTAGAAATGACAGGTAATGATAAGAATGCTGATTTGTGTAATATGGGGGATATATCTGTAATTTCCACAGCTAATAGTTTTGCTGTATTGCACGTAAAACACGATCTTTTTCAAATAGAATATGTGAAAAGACACGACGAATTTGTGGATTCACAAGGTCTAATATATTTAAGTAATAGTCTTCTAAGAGTTGATGGGAAAATTTGGGTTGGTGATGATAAAACTCATTTGGAGGATAGAGGAATTATTGTCAAAGGTGACAAAGATACCTACATTTTGGTGGAGGAAATGACACACAACAATGCAGGTAAGAATTGGTTAACAGTAATAGGTAATTCTGAATTGTATATTGTATCAAATGCTAGCAATAGTAAAAACGCAGGTATAAATCCTGGAACAGCTGCTGTACTTTTTAAAGATGATAATAAAGTCTGGGAGTTTGTTGTAATGCCAGGCAAAACAGATGCTTTATTTGTTGACGGTGATTATACCTATTATAAAATGGATGGGAATTATGTATATAAAGATAAAAATGGTAAGATTATATTAGATCACATTGCAGGAATGCCTGAAAAGACCTCATATTTATATTTTAAAGTTCCAAATAATATACATGTTAGTGGAGGAATACATGCTGGAGGTTATCCTGATATGAATCAAACGACTTATGATAAAAATATTGGTTATGTTGATGTGGCGAACAACAAAAACTATCGTGACATTATTATGCTATTGCCAGTAGAATTAGAGACTTTTGAGGTTACACTTTCAAATAATACTGTAGATTTTTATTGGGCTACGGCATCAGAAAAAAATGCTAAACTATTTGAAATTCAGGTTTCGTTTGATGGCATACATTTTAATACAATGCAGAAGGTGGAGGCAAATGGAACAACTTCGGAAAGACATATTTATTCGACTTCGGTTTCTTCGGAAAAATTTCCTTCTGGAGTTATTTACTTTAGATTAAAAATAGTTGATAATGATGCAAGTTACCAGTATTCGAATGTTGTTAGTGTGGTACTTGATTCAAATGCTGAAACACTTACGGTATATCCAAATCCTGCGTCGGAATACATAACCATTTCTGGCAATTTTAAATCTGCCGTAGTTGTTGATAGGTCAGGTAGAAATGTAGCTGTCCAACCAATGTCAGCAAATATGTTAAATGTCGCTGGTTTGTCTGTAGGAACATATTATGTGGTTGTAACTACAGACAACGGTAAAACGGTCTTGCCATTTGTGAAGGAGTAATGTTATAATCCCAAATTATATTCGCGTAGTTCCTTAATTATCAAAATTTTGTATATTTGAAAAACAAAATTTATGATTATGAAACATTTTATTACTCTTGCATTTACGGCATTGTTGAGCATTTCTGCTTTAGCACAAACAAAAATAAATGGCATTTATTACAACTTGGATGATGATACAAAAACAGCATCTGTTGCAAATAAGCCAAGCGATTTATATAAAGGTGAAATTGTAATTCCGGAAACAGTTTCTGCGGGATATGAATATACAGTAACAGAAATAGGTGAAGGTGCTTTTTATTATTGTAAAGAATTGACTAGTGTAACATTGCCAAATACAATTACTACGATTGCAACTAATGCTTTTTATGATGCAAGTGCATTGAACTACATTTCTATTCCTGCTTCTGTTGTTAATTTCGGTAATTTTATCTTTAATGGTAGTGGAATAGAGGAAATTACTTTGTTAGCTACAGTTCCACCTTCTGTTACGGAAAAAACATTCAAAAATTTTGCAATAAATGATATCGTCTTAGAGGTTCCAGAAGGTAGTGTTAGTGTCTATGAAGCTGATGCTGTTTGGGGTAAATTTAAGTCTATTATTCCATTCCCCGTATGTAATGAACCTGTGGATCAACTTCCAACAGCAATAGAAAATATTGCTGTAAAAAATGTTGTTTCTGTATTAGGAAATACAATATCGGTTCAAAATGCTAAAAATGTTGCCGTGTACAATGTAATGGGTGCTTGCATAAGTAAAAATAATACAACAACTGTTGCTAATACAGGTGTTTATTTTGTTATTGCTGATGGCAAATCATATACAGTTTGTGTAAAATAGATAGAACATGATTTTCAAAGAAGAAGATATTCGTGACGAGGAAGTTCTTGCTATTGCAAAGCGTATTGCTATTGCTGCTCGAACTGCGCCAAAAGCAAAAGGTGTTGATAATGTAGAAGTGGCAATTCTAACTGGCGATGATATTGAAAAACTTGCACAGAAAATGTGTGAAGTTGCAGAACAAGAAGGTCGCATGTCGTTTGTTCGTGATGCAGGCAATTGCCGTAAAAGCCAGGTTGTGATGTTGTTCGGCACAAAAGTAGAAACTTTGGGTTTGAATTGTAAGTTTTGTGGTTTCGATACATGTGCTAAAAAAGAAGAACATCCTGAAATTCCTTGTTTCTTTAATGCAAACGATTTAGGTCTTGCTATTGGTTCGGCTGTGTCAATTGCTGCCGATTGCCGTGTTGACAATCGTGTGATGTACACTATTGGTTATACAGCTGCAAAAATGGATATTCTACCAAATTGCAGTATGATATTGGGCGTTCCGCTTTCGGTAAGTGGAAAGAGTCCTTTCTTCGATAGAAAATAAAATGATTTGTTTTTGTGGAGACGATGCACGCATCGTCTCTTTTTTATTTCCCTAACAATAAGCTATCAATAGCTTTACGATAATAGTCTATTGAATTTGCTCCAACTGCATACTGAAAATCTCCTTTCTGACAGAAAAATACAGTAGGAATAGACTTTATTTGAAAAAAGTATGAAAGGGCTTGCGCTTTGTCTACATTAATTTTATAAAAATTAACTTTCCCTTCATATTCAATTGCTAATGTATCGAAAAACGGAGCTATCATTTTACATGGTCGGCACCAATCTGCGTAGCAATCAACTATACAAGGTTTTTCTCCTTTGAAAACCCAGGTTTGTGGATTTTTCTCAAAGTCAAAAACAAGTGTTTTAAATTCATTTTCGTTAATAGGTTTTACTTCTGGTTTTGAAACCTGTACGGTGCAAATAGGTATGTTCTTATCTGTTGATGTTTCTTTTTCGGTATTGTTACACGACAGTGTAACAAGTGTACACAAAAGTATGTAGTATATTTTTTTCATTGTCTGTTCTTGTTAATTTTTCGGCAAGGTATAGAAAATTTTGTATTTTTGAATAATTGATTTGTATGGATATTGTAGAACTTGAAGTTGTAGGGTTTTCGTCTGTTCATTCGCAAAAGGATTCATATATTTTGATTCTTGGTGAATGTAATGGAACTCGTCGTATTCCGATAATAGTTGGTGTTGCGGAAGCGCAGGCAATTGTTATTGAATTGGAAGGAATAAAGACGCCACGTCCTCTTACACACGATTTGTTTCGCACTGTAGCGAATGAATTAGGTTTTAGTGTATATAAAGTTTTTATTGAGGATTTTATTGATGGTGTTTTTTATTCAAAAGTCTATATTCAACAAGGGGAAAAAGATATCGTTGTAGATTCTCGTACATCTGATGCTGTTGCGCTTGCAATTCGTTTTAAATGTCCTATTTATACTTCCGAAGATATAGTTGTCCGTGCTGGAATAACTATTGAAGATGCGAAAGCTGAAGATGAATCTCAGGAAGAAGAGTTTGAGGAAGAAGGCGAAGGAGCGACAGAAGAGGAGTTGGAAAAAATGGAACGCAGTCTCTCTTTTATATTCGATAGTGACGATGAATTACAAGAGAAGTTGAATAAGGCTGTGGAAGAAGAAAATTACGAGCTCGCTTCTTTAATCCGTGACGAATTAAACTCTCGTAAATCAAAACAATAGTTGTTTTGCAGATTCTATATCTTTCGCAATTGCAGATTGTAGCTCTGCTAATGATGCAAATCGTTGCTCTCCACGAATTGTATCTATAAATTGAACTCGTAGTTGTTTACCGTAAATATCTCCATTGAAGTTCAATAAATGTATTTCTATGGACATTGGTAAGTTTGTATTTATTGTAGGGTTGTTTCCTATGTTTATGACAGCTTTGTATTTTTCCCCTTCTAATTGAACGTAAGCGGCATAAACACCATATTGTGGAATTTGTTTGTATGGAAAGTTTAGTTGTAGATTTGCTGTTGGGAATCCGATAGTTCTTCCGATTTCTGCTCCGTGTACAACTGTTCCGCTAAGAAAGTAATTGTAGCAGAGGAATCTGTTTGCTTTTTGTATGTTGCCTTCAGCTATAGCGTTCCGGATTTTTGTGGAACTGATGTTTTCAGTTTCTAATGAATATGCTTGGATTTGTTCTACTTCAAAATGGAGTTTGGTTGCCATTGTTTGTAGAAATTCAAATGTGCCAGATCCATTATTTCCATATTTATGATCGTATCCAACTATTACTTTTTTTGCCTTGATACCATTGTGTAGAATATTGGTAATGTATTCTGTTGGTGTGAGTTGTGCAAATGCCTTTGAGAAAGGAAGAACTATGCAAGCATCGAGGCCTGTTTGTTCGAGGAGTTCTAATTTTTCATCTACGCTGGTGAGTAATTGTAAGCCTTCTGCTTTTCCAAAGAAAATACGTGGATGTGGCCAAAATGTGAGTAAAACCGATTCTCCGTTGATAGTTTTCTTTTCCTCGTTTATTTTTTGCAGAATAGATCTATGTCCAGCGTGAACACCGTCAAACATTCCTATCGTTATGATAGGATTTTTGGCAGAAAATTCTTCTATGGAATGGTATACTCTCATTTGCTGGCAAAGATAATTTATTCTCCGTAAGTTTTTGCATCCTCTGCAGCAATACGAATAGGAGTGCTTTCCGGTAATTGATATTTTTTATGGAGTTGTTTCAGGTTGATTTCATTTAGAATAGAAACGATTTCCTTCAATGTTTGTTCACGGACGGCAGGCTTTAATTGGCATTCCCATACAACTATCGTTTTCCAACCGAATGCTGTAAGTTGTTCTCGTACAGTAATATCACGCTCGTGATTTCTATTGAGTTTGTTAGTCCAAAATTCAACATTTGATTTCGGAAGTCTTCCTTGCAAACAAGAATGACTATGCCAAAAACAACCATGAATAAATATTGCCGTGTGATATTTGGCAAGAACAATGTCAGGAGAACCTGGGAGTGTCTTTACATTAAGCCTATACCGAAATCCGTTCGCATATAAATACCGACGAACTAGTAGTTCCGGTTTCGTGTTTTTACTATGAATTTTACTCATAGTACGACTTCGTTGTTCTTGCGAAATCGTATCCATACGAATGTGTTATTTCTTTGTGTAGGTTTGTTTTCCTGTTTGGTAAATTGCTTCGCTTTCTGCTTGTTTCATCGTGAAATTTACGAAGAAATTACCTTGTAGGTCATAGTTGCCTGAACCCGAAACCAAATATTTGTTACCTAACAAATCTGTCCATTCGTAATCGTCAGGAATAGAAACAGTTTGCTCTTCATTTTGGTGGAAGACAAACGGTACATATTGTCCAGGAAGTGGAAAATCCCAGAAGTTGTTATTCTTTACAGTTGTGTCGTTCAATTTTGTAAAATCAACATTGTATGTTGAATTGGTTGATGATTCATAGCAAGAATATGAGCCTGTGAAGAAATCCATAAATGCTTGTTGTGAGAACGTAACAACACAGGTTTCGTAGTTTTTGGCAATAGCAACTTTTTCCGAAGAAATTGTCAATGTAATGCTATATGTTTGAGCTTTTTTAAGTTTTGTTGTATTTACAAGAATGTGTATGCTGTCCAATACGGTATTCTGTAATGATTTTGTGCTTTCTATGCTATAAATATCAGATGGGGCAGATGTTTCAACCGACACGGATAATGATGCGTCTGATGTGCCACCAAATACTTGAATAGGAACAGCGATATCGTATGAAGAACTATTTTCAACGAATGATATAGTTTTATTGAAAGTTGCTTGTGTAAACTCAACAGTAGGTTTATCTATAGTTGTGTCAAGATATTCGTTCTTGGAACAAGATATCAAAACAAAGCAACAAGTTATAATCGTAAGTATGCGTAGTTTCATCTTGCTTATTTTTTCAAATTAGGATTTGTGTTTGTCTCAGCAATAGGAATAGGGAAAGTGAATTTATCACTTGGATTAGGAATGCTGCAAATAGCAGAATTACAATCATTTCTATTAATTCCAAATGCGTAGATTGATCGTTTTAGTTGGAAGAATCGTTTTCCCTCAAAAGCAAATTCTTTTCTATATTCTTCGTGAATTTTCAAAAGTAGGTCATCCATTGATAGATTGTCAAATACGCAAGTTGGATCAACACGTTTGGTTAGTTTTTCCATAACATCAAGTACTTTTTCGTAGTACATTGTTTGTTTTGCTACATCTTTTTCCATAATTAACTTGTACATATAGCAGTCTGCTAAGATGAAATAGATTTCAGAAAGTCGTAGCACAGGAACATTGTCTATACCTAAACCGTCTCTGCCAGGATACTTGATGTAGAATTTTTCCGATCGTTTGGTTATAAATGTTGTGCGTATGTCTGAATCAGAAAATAATTCCAATAAATCTTCTGTTGGAACCAAACCGCCGTAGCCGTCAGGAGAAAGCATGTGACCGATACTGTTTGTTCCTGGATTGTCAGTAGAAGACATGGCTAACGAGAAAATGCTTTCTGTTGTTGATTCTAATTTCCAACTATCAATATAGTTTTCGGCAGTTAGAAGTGAATATTGACCGTTTGCAATAACTTGTTCAGCAAGATCCATTGCTTTGGTGTAACTTAAAGATGACATGTAAACAACAACCAACAATGCTTCTACGCTATATTTGTTAAAGCGATATGGACTTACTTCGCTGCCATCCAACAATTCTGCTGCTTTAAGCAAGTCACTGACAATCATTGAATAAACATCGGAAACTTTTGCTTTATCTGGAGTCGCAACAGTATCGCTTGCGATAGGAATACCTAATGCGTTTTTGTCGGAGTTCGAATATTTTGGTGCAAACATTCGTACAAGGTCAAAATATGCCAAACTACGAATTGCCAATGCTTCACCATAAACCGATTTCTTTATGTCTGTGCGTGTAGAATCTTGGCATACTTTTATAATGTTATCGGCATTCTTAATAATGCGATAAGCTGTTGACCAAAAAGATTTTAAATCGTCGTCGTCAGCAGTAACACTATAGTTGTAGAATGAAGAAAAATTACCAGTATTTTGTGACGATAATTTTGCGTTGTCGGCATATACATCACCAATTAAAACAAAATTTCTACCGTAATACGTATAACTTTGTAAGTCGCTATAGCAACCAATTAGCGCAGAGTTAACTCCTTGTGTGGTGGAAAGCAAATTTCCTTGTGGAGAATAGTTTGAAGGTTGTTTATCGAGAAAGTCGTCCGTACAAGCACTGAAAATAGCGATGGACAACAAAAATGTAAGCAATTTTTTCATATTCCTAAAAATGATTGCCAAATATACAAAATAGTCTATTTCAAACTATTACTTTCGGCAGAAATCGGTTGTTACTTTTTGTAGAAAAGCCTGACCTTGGCGAAGTGTTGTGTCTTGTAAATTTGTGGATTGTTCAATTATTTTAGAACTCTCATTATCCCACGAAACAAATTGATTATCACGAATATATCCGAAACCATTGTTGTACGCATAAAACACAAAGGGGTTGTCGCCTCTTAGTACGTCTTTGCTAAAATAGAATTGATTACTTGGTAACTGCAATTGATTGCATAGCATCATTGGTAAATCGCATTGGTTTACTAATGAAGTGATTACGGTGTCTGTGTGTATTGCCCCACCAGTCCAAATCATAGGGATATGGAATTTATCTATAGAAGAAGCGTGTTTTTTGTTTTTACTAATTCGTGCTCCATGGTCGGAAATGAAAATAACTACTGTGTTTTCCCACCAAGGTTCGCGTTTGGCTTTTTGCACAAAATCGCCAATGCAGCTATCGGTATAGTGAACAGAATTAAGAAATTTCGAATATTCGCTGTCGCCATAAAATTCGCTGTGCATTGGGACGTCGAATGGTTCGTGGCTGCTTAACGTATAGCAAACAGAGAAAAAAGGTTCTTTTTCTTGTTGTAGGTCTTGGAACATTCTGTTGAAAACAATGTGGTCGTAGGCACCCCATTTTGTGTTACCTTCGTTTTTATCAAAATCATCTATCGTTACACATTTGTTAAATTTCCCGTTACGGAAGTATGAATTTAGGTTTGCAAATCGCAAGTCACCTCCGTGAAATAACGATAGATTGTAACCTAATGAATCAAATGTATGGCTGAGATATGGTAACTTTTCTGCTTTGCTTGTGTATTTTATAATCGCCGTTGTTGGTTGTGCTGGATAGCCACTTAATATGGAAACGATGCCCATTTCGCTTTTGGTGCCGTTCCCATAACAATTTGAAAATAAGACACCACTTTTTGCAAGCGAATCCAACTGTGGCGTGATGCCTGGTTGACCACCAAGACAGCCAATTTGTTCAGCCGTAAAACTTTCCAATATGAAAAGGATGATGTTTGGTCTTTGCTTGGTGAGTAGTTGTGTTGGCTTTTCTTGTTTGGAGGCAAGCAATGCGTTGCAAATTGTTTCGCTTTCTGATTCCTCCATAAATATGGTTGCAACTTCTTTTTTGGCATAGCCAAAAGAGTAAAGAAAATGCCAATGGACATTGATTGCAGCGTGATTTGCAAATGGTTGTGAACTAAAATAAACCGTACCTGTTCGTAGTGCGGCAACTCCTAAACCTCCTCGCATTGGAATAATAGTTGCTCCCATTATTACAATGAAAATAAGGCAGGTCCATTTTGATGTTGGTTTTATTTTTTCTGTTATTGCATTGTAGATTTTTCTATGGATAAAAATAAATAAACAAGCTATGCAAATGATTAGTGACCACAAAAGAATCATCTGCCAAAGTGGAGTAGAAGCCATTGCTTCTTTGGGAGTTTTTAGGTATTGTAACACAGAACAATCCATACGATAGCCCCAATTTCTATATAATTCTGCATCAATCACGGTAATGATAGAGCAAATAGAAATAAGAATGCCAGTGAACCAATTACCAATCTTTCTATATAGATTCGATTTAGGATAGAATATTGATATAAGTATCAGAATACCAATTATTTCAATGAAATATCCAGTCAGGGAAATATCGTGTGCAAATCCTGATGTAAAACATTGTATAATTGTTTGGAACGATATATCCGAAGCAAGTTCGTGGTTGTATGCAATGAAAAATGCTCGACTACATTCAAAGAAGCATAACCAAATTAATGCGTAATATATTAGAATGGATAATCGAGTCTTCATTTGAATAAAAATGTGCACAAAATTACTGTTTTGCCGGCAAAAGTCGTGTTTAACTCGTTATTTTTTGACTTTTACAAAACCGTTCTCTTGGCGTGAAACACGAGTGCCTTTGAAATAAACCACAACAAAAGCTCCTTTGAATCCGTTTTTAACCAATTCGTCTCGGAATGTTGCGGCATTATAGTATGTATTGAATTCACCAACCATATATTTATAGAATTCGGCATCGTACTCAATAGATGCAGGAACTTGCTTGTCTATGTTTTTTTGTATAGAAAGAAGCGTTTCTTTTGATTCTTTTTTCAACGCAAGAACTTGTATTTTATAGGTACGACCAGCAACAATAGTTGTATCTTCCGGATCTGCGTATGATTCTTTTTTCTTAGTGTCGGTAGCTGTAACTTTGTCTTTTAACGGTGCCGATTCTTCTTTTGCAATCTTCTTTTCTTTAGCAACTAATTCCTCTGTCGTTACAACCTTTATGCGTACTACTTGTTGTGCTGTATCGGTATTTGGTAGTTCCGAAGCAATGTTTTCTATGACAGGTTTAGTCGCTTGGGTTCTATTCAACAAAATGAGTTGTGGCAAAACTTCTTTTGCGGAATCTTCAGGTTCCGAAGAAATATGAATTTGTGACACAACGGTGTCTTGGACTACAAACGAACTGTCGGTTTGTTTCGCAAAGGTGCACAAACAAAAACCAAAAGCTATGATAAGTGATAGTAACTGTTTCATTATGAGCAAAGTCCGTCTTCGTAATCTTCGACTAAATCTGTCAATTTTTGTAATTCATCGTATTCTGGTGTGCCTTTTTTTGCATTTAAAATTTCGTCAATGCGTTGTAACACAGCAGTATATTCTTCTTCGTTGGTTATGATTTCTATTTCCATAATACTATTTGTTTGTGATTTTCCATACTTCCCAAGCCGAGAATTTTTCCCCTACTTGTAATTGTTTGTATTGGGAATGGTATTCAATTTCTAATAAGTCGTTTCCTTCGCAATGTTCTGTGTGGTTATAGATTTCAACCAATCCTTGTGCAGGGTGAATTTCCTTTTTGTCGTGTAATGTAAACAAAACCTGTACGAAATGCGTTGGCGTTTCTATTGTGATTTCTGGTTTTGTTGGATAAATAAATGTTTTTGAACTTCGTTCAGAAAATTCCGCCGATGGTTTTGTTGGAATATACGAAAATCTATCCGCTTCGGTAGAGTAAGGCATTTCTGTTGAGTGTTCGTTTAAAACAGGCACGACCTGGATATTATCTTTTGTCGCTTCAACCGACATTCTGCACATTCCATCAAAGCGGGTGTTGTGCCAAATGTCCCAAGCTTGTGGTTCATTACTTGTATTTGTAATACTTGCTTGAATAAAAACACTTCCGTCTGGATTTACAGCAATTTCTTTTTCTATTGTTACGCCAGAAATCGGACTATGTGGACCTTGTAAGTGAATAGCAGAGTCTGTTTTTGTGATGACTGTATAGTCGGCAATGTACAAATATGGATCTGGTGGCCAATCTGCTGCACTATGTTTTTTTTCAGGATTTACTGATTGATGAATCCACCATTCCTTTTGTGGACCAAGCCAAACAGTATGACCACAATACGAAACAAAATCAGTGTTTTCATTGACTTGTGGTTTCTTTGAAAAATCCCAAAGTTCAGGATTCGATTTGATTAAATTAGGAGAACCGTCTTTTGAAAGAAATACGATTGTTCCGCCAATTTCAGGAATGATTCCCACGGTTACACCAGCATTGGAAATATATTGTACAAATGGACTTTGCATGTCTGTAAGATTTTGGGTTAAAGGTAGAAAAAAATGTTTCAACTATGGTTGTCTTTGTCAATTTTTCAAGTGAAAGATTGTCTACATACTTTTTTTCGTACTTTTGCACACAAATAAAAGATAGTGAAAAGAGTATTTCAATTACATAGATTCGTATTTACACTGGTGATTTCTTTGTCTTGTAATACCGTCTTTTCTCAAAGTCTTGAGTATCTTATTGTTGAAGCTATAAACGAAGATGTTGCAGTTGCAAAAAAAGATTCAGTCGTTTTGCCACAACCAATTGCATACGATACCGTTGGCGTATTTAAGGCGTCTTGTATAGACTCATTGATTTGTTACGCTGAAAGTTTTTTGGGAACGCCGTATAATTATGGTTCAAAAGGACCGAATTATTTCGATTGTTCAGGTTTTACCGGATATGTTTTTTCTCATTTTGGTGTAAAATTGCCTTCTAGTTCTACTGCACAATATGTAGGTGCTACTCAAAAGGTTGCAAACGATAGCGTGCAACAAGGCGATTTAATATTTTTTATGGGAAGAAATGGTCGTAAATCGGTTGGGCATGTTGGTATTGTTGTGGATGTTGATACGGCAAATCATGTTGTACGATTTATTCATGCGGCTACTCATGGCGGTGTAATCTTAACAAATTATCCTTCTACGGCTTATTATAACCAACGTTTTATGGGATATGGGCGGTATCCAATTCCTGACTTTGTGGAATATGTTGCCGTGAAGGAAAAAACTTATTCGGAAACTAAAGAAACAATTTCCGAAGGCGACGAGGCGAAAAGTGTTGCACCATGACGCAATAAAAACTCCTTAGAACGAAATCCCCATAGTACGGAAATACATTGTAGACCAGCATTTTGTGCTGTAGCAATATCAACATCGGAATCTCCTACATAAATAGCGTTTTCTTTTGTTTCATGTAACTCGAGTAATGCCTTGTTTACCATATCTGGTGCTGGTTTCTTGGCTATACCTTCGGCTTCATTTTCGCCAATTGCTACGGAAACATAGTCAGAGAAAAAATCTTTTTGTAGAATAGAAACACCTTTTTGTGGCTTATTGGAAACGATTGCCAATTTGAAACCATGGGAGTGTAGGTCGTGTAGCATTTCCATAATTCCATCGTATGGTTTTGTATTCTCTTTGCAATGAGTCATATAATGTGTTCGAAAACACTGTAAAGCGTTTTCTACAAGCTCATCTGTAAAGAGTTGCTCGGAATGAATGTCTTGTAATGATGCTTGCAATGCCCGCACAACTAACATTCGTACACCATTGCCAACAAATTCTCTGATTTCATCAATCAATCGTTGGGGTAAATCCATTGTTTGTAATGTAAAATTTACACTGTTTGCAAGATCTTGCAAAGAATCCATTAGTGTGCCGTCAAGGTCGAATATGATGGTAGAAATCTGTTTCATTGGTTTTAAAATGGTGAGTTACAAGTAAATGTTATGTACTCGTTTGTTTTTGGATGTATGATTTGTAATTGTTCTGCGTGCAAATAGAGTCTATCTGCTGGTTTTCCATATAAATTGTCACCAACGATAGGACAGCCTAAACCGTCGCTATGGGCGGAATGTACGCGTAATTGATGTGTTCTTCCTGTTTTGGGGAAAAATGCAATCCGTGTTAGCGTTTCTTTTTGTTCAATTATTTCGAATTGCGTTTCTGCTTGTTTTCCGTTTTCAAAATCAACAATCTGATATGGTCTATTGTGTATGTCTGGAATAAGTGGGAGTGAGATTGTTCCTATTTGTTTTGTCGGTGTTCCTTCTAATAAAGCAACATATTTCTTTTGTGTTTGTCTGTTTGCAAATTGTTTCTGTAGATTGATTTGTGCATCTTCTGTTTTGGCAAATACTAAAATTCCTGATGTGTCCATGTCAAGTCTATGCACAATAAATAAGTTGGATTGACAGTGCTCTTTTGCAAAGTCTAATGCTGATTTTTGCCCATCTGTGCCAGGAATCGAGAGCATTCCCGATGGTTTGTCTATAACTAAAATTGTGTCATCTTCGTATAATGTGCTGATATTTAGGTTGCTTTTAATAAGCCGATTTTCCTCAACGTGCAAACCTTGGAGCATAAATGTCAGGATTGGTTCACATTTATGTTTACAAGCAGGATAGAAATTCCCGTGTATTTTTATTTCTTGTTTTGGCGATTTCCCATACCAGAATTCTGCCATTGCAATTGGCTGAAGTTTGTTTTTGTAGGCATATTGAAGTAGGCGTGGGGCTGCACATTCTCCTGCACCTGCTGGTGGTAGTGCGTGTTTATATTCTTTGAATATGTCAAATAGACTTTTCTGTTTGCCTTCTGCATTATAAAATATAAATCCAGAAAATAGTTTTTCTTGCAATTCTGCCGATAGTCTTTTTCGTTTCTGTTTTAATGCACAGATTTGTTCTAATAGAATAGTGTGGCGTTGAGTTTCCACGTTGATTAGGTCGTCATAATGTCGTTCCAATCGTTTGTATTCGGCTTTTTGAAATTGACTTTCTTTCACAAGTTGTTGTAATTCTATTTCAGAAATACCAGTTTCTCTTTTTCTGTCGCGTTCTAATTTAGCTCTGTACATTTCCTCTTTGGCGGAAGCCAGTTGTGCGCGTTTCTCTTCGGTATACTTTTGTATACAATTAAGACTTAGAATAAATTCTGCTGAATTTTCTATGTTTTTGATTTCTTGGTTTATATTCGATATTGTAATATCCTCATCAATGTAGAATTTTCTGTCTTCAAGAATGTCGAATACGGGAGGAACAAAGTAATCTAAACGATTTTTACCAGCTAATTGCCCAGAAAAAGCAGAAACAAATCCAATTTCATTCCTTTCATTTTGAACAACCAAAACCCCGAACATTTTCCCTTCTTTCGCACTTTCTATCAAATTAGACTGTTGTTCTAAATAGTTTATAACTTCGTTTTTTGCTATAATACACAATGGATGAGGTTGGTAGCAAAACGGACAGGTAAATGCATTCGGTAGGGAAATTGAAGATATGTCGGAAGAAAATAGATGAAACATTTTTTTGTTCTATGATGCAAGATTACGGATAATTTGTAAAAATATGATAGGTTAGTTGTTAAAAAAAGGACTATATCTAACTTTGAAAATAGAAAAAATGTATTTTTGCATAAAACGATGTAAAATTTAATAAAAGTTTATGGATATTTTTGATCGAATTGCTGAATCTACTGGTGGTCCAATAGGTCAGTTTAGAGAAAGAGTGGAGGGATATTTTGCTTTCCCAAAATTGGAAGGTGAAATTGGTGCTCATATGAAGTTCCAAGGTAAAGATGTTCTTTGCTGGAGTTTAAATAACTATTTAGGTTTGGCTAATCACCCTGAAGTTCGTCGTGTTGATGGCGAAGCTGCTGTTCGTTGGGGACTTGCTGCTCCTATGGGTAGTCGTATGTTGACAGGTAATACAAGCCTTCACGAAGAATTGGAAAGAAGACTTGCTGCTTTCGAAAAGAAAGAAGCTGCTTTCTTGTTCAACTTCGGTTATCAAGGTATTGTTTCAACTATTGATTCATTATTAACTCGCCACGATATTATCGTTGTTGATGCTGAAGCACACGCTTGTTTGCTTGATGGTATTCGTTTGAGCAACGCAAAATCGTACAAATTTAAACATAACGATATCGTTAGCTGCGAACAAAAATTGAAAATAGCTACTAAAGAAGCTGAAGCACAAGGTGGTGGCGTTCTTCTTATTACTGAAGGTGTATATGGTATGACTGGTGCTCTTGGTATTCTTGACCAAATCGTTGCACTTAAGAAAAAATACAACTTCCGTATTATGATTGATGATGCTCATGGTTTCGGTAACATGGGTCCTACTGGTCGTGGTACTTCAGAACATTTCGGCGTAATGGACGAAATCGATATCTACATTGGTGCATACGCAAAATCAATGGCTATTATCGGTGGTTTCATCGCAACTAAAAAACATGTAATTGACTTCCTTCGTTACAATATGCGTTCTCAAATCTACGCAAAAGCTTTACCTCTACCAATCGTAGAAGGCTGTTTGAAACGTTTGGAAATCATTGATAGCCCAGAAGGTGATGAACTTCGTAAGAAATTGTGGACAGTTACTCGTCGTCTACAAAAAGGTTTCCGTGACCTTGGCTTCGATATCGGTCCTTCTGAAGCTTGTGTAACTCCAATTTCATTGAAAGGTGGTCCTAACCAAGCTGCAAATATTGCATACGATTTGCGCGAAAACTATAAGATTTTCTGCTCTATTGTTGTGTACCCAGTTATTCCTCTTGGAATGATTATCTTCCGTATGATTTCGACTGCTTCTCACACAATCGAAGATGTTGACTACACTTTGAATGCATTTAAAGAAGTTAAGGAAAAATTGGAAAGAGGTGAATATGACTCAGATGAAATGAGAAATTTCACAGTAAAATAGTTAGACTATATATATAATGTAAAAGGAAGTTCATTTTGGACTTCCTTTTTTTATATGTATGGCAATTATTTCTTTCAAATTTTAGTGAAAAGGTCTTTATAACTTGCAAAAAACAAAAATTAAACGAACTTTGCACCGAAAAATATAGACAAATGCAAGATATTAGAAACATTGCGATTATCGCACACGTTGACCACGGAAAAACGACATTGGTTGACAGAATTTTACATCAAGTTAAAACATTTCGTGAAAATGAAGAAGTACAAGATTTAATTCTTGATAATAACGATTTGGAAAGAGAACGTGGTATCACTATTCTTTCTAAGAATGTATCTGTTCGTTATAAAGGTGTAAAAATCAATATTATTGATACTCCGGGACACTCTGACTTTGGTGGTGAGGTTGAACGTGTGTTGAATATGGCCGATGGTTGCTTGCTTCTTGTTGATGCGTTTGAAGGTCCTATGCCTCAAACTCGTTTCGTGCTTGAAAAAGCCATTGAAATGAACTTAAAACCTATCGTGGTTGTGAACAAGGTTGACAAACCGAACTGCGATCCTGAAGGAGCAAACGAAGCAGTGTTCGATTTGATGTGTAACCTAAATGCGAGCGAAGACCAACTTGATTTTAGAACTGTATATGGTTCTTCAAAACAAGGATGGATGGGTCCAGATTGGAAAACTCCAACCGCAGACTTTACATACTTGTTGGATACAATTTTGGAAGTAATCCCAGCACCAAAAGTTGTTGAAGGTACAACACAAATGAGAATCACTTCTCTTGACTATTCTTCGTATATCGGTCGTATTGCTGTAGGTCGTATCGCTCGTGGTACATTAGTTGGCGGACAAAATGTGACTCTTATGAAGCGTGATGGTTCTATGGTTAAATCGAAAATCAAAGAATTATACACATTCGAGGGTCTTGGTAAAGAAAAAACAAAACAAGAAATTCAATGTGGTGAAATTTGTGCTATCGTAGGTCTTGAAGGTTTTGATATCGGTGATACTGTTGCTGATTTCGAAAATCCAGAAGCACTTCCTGCTATCACAATCGATGAACCAACAATGTCTATGGTGTTTACAAACAATGACTCGCCATTGTTTGGTAAAGAAGGTAAATTCGTAACATCTCGTCACTTACGCGAACGTTTGTATAAGGAATTGGAAAAGAACCTTGCTCTTCGTATCGAAGAAACTGGTGCTGCAGATTCATTCAATGTATTTGGCCGTGGTATTATGCACTTGTCAGTGTTGATTGAAACTATGCGTCGTGAAGGTTATGAATTACAAATTGGTCAACCACAGGTTATCATAAAAGAAATTAATGGTGAAAAATGTGAACCAATGGAACAAGTTACGGTTCACGTTCCTGAACGTCTTTCTGGTAAAGTTATTGAACTTTTGACTCAGCGCAAAGGTGAAATGAAAAATATGACAACGAAGAATGACCGTGTTCATCTTGAATTCTCAATCCCTTCTCGTGGTTTGATTGGTTTAACAAGTAGTATGTTGACTGCAACAGAAGGTGAGGCTGTTATTTCTCACTTGTTTACAGGATTTGAACCTTGGAAAGGTGAAATGCCAGATAAAAACAATGGTGCACTTATTGCAATGGAATCTGGACAAACATTCGCATACGCAATCGACAAATTGCAAGATCGTGGTACATTCTTCATTGAACCTGGCGAAGAAGTATATGCTGGTCAAGTAATTGGTGAACATATTCGCGAAAACGACCTTGTTATCAATGTTTGTAAGAGTAAGAAGTTAACAAATATGCGTGCTTCTGGCTCGGACGAAAAAGTTGCTATTGCTCCTGCAAAGAAAATGTCTTTGGAAGAATGTATGGAATATATTCGTAAAGATGAATACTTGGAAGTTACTCCAAAATCTCTTCGCTTACGTAAGATTATTCTTGATGAAAACGAACGCAAACGCGAAAAGAAAGCATAAGTTGCTTGTTTAAAGAAAAATTTTTAATCCCTATTGGAGGTTTCCGATAGGGATTTTTTATGTCAAAACGATTCTATATCGTTTATTTCAATAGTGTAGATTATGATTTCAATGATGATTTTTGCAACCATTGTTTTGGCTATAGTTGTAGCTTTAATACCACAAATTACATGGTTGTTTGTGTTTCTTGTTTCGAAGATCTTTCACTGCGGTTGTCAGTATGCTCCATTTGGATATACATCGCTAATACTTGTTTTAGTTGTATGGGCAATATTAGCCTATGGTTTCTTTATCGGACGTTTTTTGTTGGATATTGTACCTATAGATTACAAAAACAAAGAACTTCCTCAAGCTTTTGAAGGATATAAAATTGTACATATTAGTGATTTACATTTATCTACATTCGAAGATAATCCGGCAAAACTACAAAGATTAGTCGATAGTATTAATGCGCAAAATCCAGATGCAATTTGTTTTACAGGCGATTTGGTTTCTTTAGGTGTAGAGGAAGTGTTGCCGTGTAAGGAAATATTGAAAAATCTTCATGCACGTGATGGTATCTTCTCGGTACTTGGAAATCATGATTTTTTAATTTATTCTCGTAAATTTAATTCTGCAACTGAGCGAGAAGAGGCAGTGGAACAATTGGCAAGATTTGAGCGTGAAGAGCTTGGTTGGAATTTGTTGCGTAATCAAAATTGTGTTATTACTCGCAATGGTGAAACGCTTACTTTTGTTGGAGTTGACAATCAGAACTGTGCGAATCAAGGATTTAAAACTATAGCTCGTGGTAGATTGCAAGATGCATTGCAAGGAACAGATGGTTTCAGAATCTTGTTGTCGCACGATCCAAGCCATTGGCAAGGAGAGGTTTTGCCACAAACCGATATTCCACTAACATTGAGTGGACATACACATGCCGCACAAATAAAATTATTTGGTTGGACTCCGGCAAAATGGTCTTTCATTGAAACAGATGGAATGTATGAAAAAGATGGACAAAATATGTATGTGAATGTAGGTCTTGGATGTACAATGCCTGTTCGTTTAGGTGCAAATGCAGAGATTACGGTAATTACGTTACATTGATAATGATTTGTTGGGGCATAACACTGCCCGTACGATTAAAATGGAAGCCGTCGGGGCGGGGCTCTGCTCCGCCCAATTTGTTGTCGAAATAATTATTGGTAAAAATCCCTTATTTTATTTATTTGGATTTGAGGAATCTAAATTCTTTTGTTTATGATTCCGCCGCCAAGTACCACACCATTTTCGTAAATAACAACAGACTGGCCTGGAGCTATTGCTTTTTGTGGTGTTGCAAATGTAAACTTCCATGCTTGACCAATGAATGTTTCATTGTCTGTTGGAGTATATTTTTCTATAATTGCAGAAACGACTTTACTGGCTAATCTGGTTTTTATTGTTGCTTCAAAAGATTCCTGTGGTTCAATGTTGTTTGGCCAGACAAAATCGTCAGCGATAAATGACTGTACTTGTAATGCTTCGATGGGAGCAAGTACTACTTGATTTTTTTCGGCATCGATGGAATGTACATATACAGGATATGAAACAGCAACGCCTAAACCTTTTCGTTGACCAATTGTGTAGTGTTCAATGCCTTTATGCTTTCCAAGAAATTTTCCTTCCAAATCAACTATGTCGCCTTCAACACATGGCTTGTCGGCAAAAAGGATATCAAAGTATTGTGGATCGATAAAATCCTGGCTTTCTAAATGATTTGCTGCCTGTAGTTTTGCTTCGTGAGCCAGTTCAAAAACTTCTTTTTTGCTGATGTTTGCGAGTGGAAAGCGAACTTTTTCCAATGTTGTACTTGGAACTCGGTAAATAAAATATGTCTGGTCTTTTGTTATGTCTTTTGCTTGTGCAATCATATATGGTTTCTGGTCGGTACCATATAGCCCATCTTTCGGTTTCACAACTTTTGCATAATGTCCGGTACAGAAGTAATCGTACGAGATACCTAGTTTTTCAATGTTTGTAAGCATTGCTTTGAATTTCATCGTAGCATTACATTTAATGCATGGATTTGGAGTACGGCCAGCACGATATTCTTTTTTGAAATATTCTAAGACATTGGCTTTGTATTCTTCGTGAAGATCAATTACGTGATATTCAATATTGTTTTCTTTACAGAATTGCTCACATTCTGCTATACTATCGGACTCATTGGCGTCAAAACAATGTTCTTTTGCACTTTGTATTTTAGGAAAACTGTCATCCCAAAGAGACATTGTTACACCGATTACTTTACATCCACGTTTTTTTAGAAGAAGAGCTGTAAGAGTTGAATCAACACCTCCCGACATTCCTACTAAAACAGTGTTGCCAGCTTTAGGCAACTCTTGCTCTATAAATTCCATGTTATTTTGCTTTATCGTAAATCGCTGCAGAATGAATAATTGTTGAGTTTAATGCAGGAACCGATAAGTCGCCATCTTTTATAATTAATGGTAATTCGGTACATCCTAGTAATACGCCGTCAATATTGTATCGTTGTATATATTTCTCGGCTAATGCAATTATTGCTTCTTTCTCTTCTTGGAGAATGATGCCATTTTCAAGGTTTGGAAAGATAATGCTTCCAATTATTTTTTGATCAATACAAGATGGAGTTACCGATTGAATATTGCAGGCGTGTAGTGCTTGTTCGTACATTCTGCTGCTCATTGTGGTAACTGTACCTAAAATCAGAATATTGTGAAAATTCCCTTGTTTAATTGTATCAACAACGGCATCAACAATATTAATGAGAGGTAAAGAAAAAGGTTCGTTAATTTTGTTTAAAACAGTGTGTGGGGTATTAGAGCAAATTGCTACAATTTCAGCACCTGCAGCTTGTAAAGAGTTTACACTTTTGCTTAAGATTTTTTGAATCTCCTTGATATTTCCTTCATCAAGTGCGGCAACAATTGTGTTCATTTTAATGCTGTCGATAACTAATTCAGGATAGTCATCAAGACCGAAATCTGCGTGATACAATCGATTAATTTCCCAATAATAGTCGATTGTGGATGCAGGACCTATACCGCCGATTAAACCAATTTTCTTCATTACAATATGCGAATAATTATGTGAAATTTAGCTAATAGCGCCAGATAGATATTTCTTTGTGAGCTCGTGTTGTGGGTTTTCGAATACTTGTTTTGCATCGCCAACTTCAATCACTTCTCCCATATATATAAATACTACGTAGTCAGCAATACGTAATGCTTGACGCAGTGTGTGTGTCACCATAATAATGGAATATTGTTTCTTAAGTTTTACGAACAAGTCCTCAATCGTTTTACTAGAAACAGGGTCTAATGCGGAAGTTGCTTCATCGGCAAGAATAAATTCTGGTTCAACGGCAAGACTACGAGCTAAGCATAAACGTTGTTGTTGTCCGATAGACAAACGAGTTGCAGGATTGCCGAGACGGTCTTTTACTTCATCCCATAAACCAACCACTTTCAAGTAATGATGCACGATTTTCTTCAATTGTCTTCGCCCTTTTAAGCCATGGATTTTGCAACCATAGGCAATATTTCCAAAAATCGACATCGGTAGTGGAGTAGGACGTTGTGGTACTAAACCAATACGTCTTCGTAGTTCGACTAAGTCTGATTCCGAACAGTTTACAATGCTTTGGTCACCTAATCGAATGTCTCCGCTTGTTTTAACTCCTTCGATGGAGTCGGAGAGACGGTTTAAACTTTTTAGTAGAGTAGATTTTCCACAACCAGAAGGACCAATGATACACGTAATTTTATTAGCAGGAAGTTTTACGCATACATCTTTCAGTATTTGCGCTCCGTCAATTGAAAGATTGAAGTGGTCAACTGTTATTTCTGGAGCAACTGCAGGATGCTGGAATTTTGCATTAGGAACGAACGGTTCGTTAGTGTCTGCTGGTATAAACCAACGTAGAAATGGATTTCTCATTTTAGTCTGTTTTTAGAAAAATGATTAGTAATAAATCTTCCGAGTAGGCTAATAACTAATACGATGATAGTTAATACTAACGCTGCTGCGTATGCTCGGTTCTGCACTTCGATTTGAGGTGCACTTAATTGAAAGAATATGGACAAAGGCAATGTGGCAGCCTGTTGTGTAAATGATGTTGGGATAGAATCCGAGAATCCTGCCGTAAACATTACGCCGGCAGCGTCACCAATTGCTCGACCAACCGATAATAGTGTTGCCGTTGCTATACCAGGTGCAATTTGTCGTACAACAATGCCCAAGGTTTCTAAACGAGTAGCGCCAAGAGAAAAAGATGCTTCGAGCAAGTCTTTGGGAAATGTCTTTGCAACTTCATCCATAGAACGAATAAATATTGGAATAATGAGCAATGTTGTTACTATAATACCACCGAGTAGCGATGTCTTTAATCCAAGATAAATCATTAGTGTAAATGCAAATGCGCCATACACGATAGAAGGTATTCCAAATAATACATCGAATGCCAATCGTGCTATGTAAGCGAATTTGGAAGTTTCTTTTAGAAAAACATTAAGGTAAAAAACTATAGGAATACTAATTAGTAGTCCTATTGCCGTTGATGCAAGTACTATGTAAAGAGAACCAACGATGGCGTTTAGGAAACCGCCTTCTTTTCCGATATAGAAACCTCCACCAGGTAATGATGTAACCATTTCCCATGTGATGCATGAAAATCCACGACTGAAGATTGTCCAGATAATGCTGACAACGAGAATTAAAACAGCAACAATGGCTATAGCCATAATGCTTTGAGCGATTTTCTCTTTTATTACACTTTTCTTCATTGTTATTGTTGTTTTTCAATTCGATACAAAATCACTCGTGATGTTACATTGAACAAAAGCACGACAAAAAATAGAATTAATGCGGCAAACATGAGAGCAGCTTCATATAGCGGTAGCGAAAGCATTTCCCCATAGTTGTTTGCAATTAATGCCGGCAACGGATAGCAGGCGTCGAATAAAGAGTGTGGTATTTGTGGTAGATTACCGCAAACCATAAGTACTGCTATAGTTTCTCCTAATGCACGTGAGATAGCGAGAACAACAGCGGCAAAAATACCAGGCAAGGATTTTTTTGTAACAACAGATATGGCGGTTTGCCATCGAGTTGATCCTAAAGAATAAGATGCGGCACGAAGTTCGTCGGAAACACTGCTGAATAATTCAACGAAAAGGCTAACCAATAAAGGTAGAACCATAATACTTAGCACAATTCCAGCTGCTAAAGTTGTATAGCCGGCAGAAAAATCAACAAAATGCGGAGCCAATGTATCCGAAATCCATGGGACAATTATGAGTGTTCCCCAAACGCCATAGATAACAGATGGTAGTGAAGCCAAAATGTCTAATGCCGGGAATACGAAACGTTTAACGATTCGATGGGCGTATTCGGTTAGGTATATTGCTGTAAGCAACGACAATGGTAATGCAATAGTGATGGCTATTAGTGTCACCCAAATTGTTCCCATAAAAAATGGAAGAAAGCCGAATTCGTTTTTAAACGGTCTCCACGATGAAGCGGTAAGCAAATCCCAAAGGGAATGTTCTGCAAGAATAGGTGCTGATTTTAGATAGAGGCCTATGCCCATTACGATAACAAGCAAAAGGGCAACAATGGTTATTGTAGCCATTATTGCACCTGTAGCTCTATCTTTTATGATTCTTAGTTTATTCATATATTACTTTAGAATTATAGCGATTTTTCTATTTTTTCCTGTGGAATAGCAATGTATCCAGTTGGTTCGTTTTTCTTTTGTCCTTCTGTTAATACATATTTTAGGAATGCTTTTACTACAGGATTTTCAGGGTTACCCTTTGTTACAAGATAAAGGTCACGTGCTGGAGGCGAAGGATATTTACCTTCGGCAATTGCTTTAGTAAGTTGATCCTTTAAATCGTAGAAGTTTTCGTCTGCAGAGATTTGTCCGTCGTTGTTGGAATCTATAGGCAATACAAGTATGCCGGCGTTTGGTTTGTGGCTATCGTTGTCGTATGCATAACCAATGTTGTTCAAACCTATACCATAGATGTCTTTTTGTACGGCAGCTGCAACTCCAGGGTCACCGAATACTGCTGTACCACCAAGATCTTCTTGTTTTTTGCCTAACCATTTAGCCCAAGTTTCTGCAGCACCGCAAGCGTCCGAACGAGTATATACATGTAATGGCGTTTTATCGTCAGTACCAAGTATGTCGCCCCATGTTTTTGCTTCACCGGTAATCCAAATTTTAATAGCAGTTTCTTGACTTAAACCATGGGCAAGAATTTCTTTGATTAAAGGGTTGTTTGCGTTGATTGTTGGAACCACAGCATCTTTTGCTACAGCAAAACCAACAGCTCCTTTCTCAATTTCTTGTGGGTAAACTTCGCGAGAAACCATTCCGAAGTCAACTACACCTGCTAATGCATCAGTCATACCTTTACCGGCACCACCTGCAGATACATCTACTTTAACATCGGGATACAATTCTTGGAAACTATTTGCCCATTCTACAGCTAATGGATACAATGCAAATGCACCAGATAGTGATAATTCACCTGAAAGTGTTTCTTCGTTATTAGAAGACTTTTGTTCGCTACTACCGCCGCATGATACTAATGTTGCGACAGATGTTAATCCTATTAATAAATATGTTGTTATTTTTTTCATGGTTATATATTTTAAGAAAGATAATAGATATGTTTATTAGTATTTTATTGTTGCTAAGAAATAGATTCCACTTGCATTGTCACGACCTTTGTAGTTTTGTAATGTATAGTTCAATTTTAAATTTACTGGTTTCCAAGGTGCGTAGTTAATACCAATTGTGTAGTCTTGTTCTGAGTAATCTTTGTTATCAATGTCGTCGTCAAAGTAATCAAGGCGAGCAACTGCTGTCCAATTTTTGATGATTTCGTAGCCCCCCGCTACATAGAAACCGCCAGAGTTCAAATCACCTGTTTTTCCGGCGATATATTCAGCACGGGCAAATCCTTTTTTAGCTATGTAGGCAACACCACCTCCGTATCGTTGCAATTGCACATATTTATCTTCGGTTTGTGCAGTGAATTTTTGTGTGGCTTCGTCGTATGTAGGAAGTGCTCCTTCTCCCCATTGATAGTATCCTGCGATAGATAATTCTTTGAATGGATTTACAATAATACGACCTACAATATCTTTTCCTTTGTTGTTGTCGTTGGCATTTAATGTGTATCCGTTGAATATAGCTAACTCATAGTTTAACAAAGAATAGTCATCTTGTTTAAATGCGCTTCCTAAGAATTCGAAACCTAAATCACGGCCGTTTTGATTAAATCCTGATAAATCTTGTTTACTCATTCTTGCAAGTCTTTGGACTACAAGAGAGTAATTTATGAATTCAAGTTTTGTTGGATTGTATTCCGAGTTTTCAATCGACAATGGAGATTTGAATTGTCCTAGTTTAATTCCAAATTCGTCAATTGGTTTGTAGCGGAAATATAAGTCTAGAATTTTTGGTGTCCCAGTTAATTCTACTTGTAATTTGTAGTCAGCTTTTCCTGCATCACCTTTGTAAAGATCACCCGCTAAAACCAAACGAGCACGACGTAAAAGAAATGTTGATACATCTTCTGAATAATTGTAACCAGCCTGCAAAAATCCAGAAGGAGTTACCAATGCTTGTTTTGATTCGGTTGCAGGTTCTGCTTTTTGTTCACTTTGCGCAAACGATGCTGCCGAAAGTAGTGATATAAATAAAATTGTATATAATCGTTTCATTTGTAGATCAACCTATTAATTAGGTAGGTTAAATGGATAAAAAAATTTATTTCACATGCAATCCACATTCTCTATGATCAGGATCTTCCCACCACCATCGACCGGAACGAATGTCTTCGCCGGGTTCTACAGCTCTTGTACAAGGTTGGCAGCCTATGCTTGGAAAACCTTTGTCATGTAGCTTATTGTATGGTACACCATGGTCTTTTACATATTGTTTAACTTCGTCTTCTGTCCAATTAATAAGTGGATTCAATTTGATGAGGTTGTTTACTTCGTCAAATTCAACCATTTGCATGTCTTTTCGGGTAACACTTTGTTGTCGGCGAAGTCCGCAAATCCAAACTTTTAGTCCTTTTCTTGCACGAGCAAGTGGTTCTAATTTTCGAATCTGACAGCAAAGATGACGTTTTTCGATACTTTCGTAGAAAAGGTTGATACCATGCTCGCGTACCATTTGTTCTACTTTTTCATGATCTGGAAAAAACACTTCAATGGCAATTTCATATCGTGCATTTGTACGAGCTATTAATGAGTATGTTTCAGGGAAACAACGTCCGGTGTCAAGTGTGAATATACGAGTAGATTTGTCTATATTGCAAATCATGTCGGTTAACACTTGGTCTTCATAGCTTAAACTAGAAGAGAGTGCAATTTCTCCTTTATATTCTCGTAGAAAATATTGCAACAAATCTTCAGCTGTTGCGTTCTCAAACTGTTTGTTAAGTGCTTCTATATTCATAATTATTCAATCATTCCGGCACCGAGAGTGTCGTTTGTGTCAGGGTCAACAACAATTATACTGCCTAAAACTTTGTTTGTATGATAATTCTCGAAAACTAGTGGACTTGCTGTTTTTAATTGTACAAAAGCAATGTCGTTCATTGTCAATTGAGAAATACCAGTTTGTTTTTCTTGTGAATTGATGTCTATCTTGTAGTCGATAGATTTGAACATACCTTGAACTTCTTGTGTAGCATGACGAATGATGTAACGTTTTCCTAATTGTAGAGGAGTTTCTCTAAACCAACAGATGTTCATTGCAATTGTTTGTCCGACTTCTGGTTCAGCAGTATTGCCTGCAACCAACACATCTCCACGGCTAATGTCGATGTCGTTTTTTAAGCAAATGTTTACCGAATCTCCTTGTGAAGCTTCTTGTAACTCTTTGTCGGATAACCATATTGAAGCAACTTCAGAGGTTTGTCCCGAAGGTAGAACTTTAACTTTGTCTCCAACTTTCACAACACCGCTGGCAATACGTCCTGCGTAACCACGGAAATCAGCAAACTTATCGGAGATAGGGCGGATAACATATTGTACAGCCATTCTAAAAGGATCGGTAGAGTTTACATTGATATTGACTGTTTCTAAAAATTCCAATAATGGTTTTCCTGTGTACCAAGGAGTTTGAGTTGACGCATTTACTACGTTATCGCCGTTTTTCGCTGAAATAGGAATAAAATCAACTTTTCCTATAGGAAGATTTGCAGACATTGCTTTGTAGTTTGCAACAATTTTATCGAAAACTTCTTGCGAAAAATCAACAAGGTCCATTTTGTTTACACATACCACAATTTGTTTTATTGCTAACAATGCTGCAACGTACGAATGACGTATGGTTTGTTCCATAACTCCATGACGGGCATCAATCAAAATAACAGCTAAATCGGCAGTTGATGCGCCTGTAACCATGTTTCGAGTATATTCAATATGTCCGGGAGTATCGGCAATAATGAATTTTCGTTTTGGCGTTGCGAAATAACGATATGCAACGTCAATGGTAATACCTTGCTCACGTTCTGCTCGTAAGCCATCGGTTAATAATGCAAGGTTTACTTCTTCATTACCTCTACTTTTTGATGCTGTTTCAACAGCTTCCAATTGATCTTCGAAAATCGATTTGCTGTCATAAAGCAAACGACCAATTAATGTACTTTTTCCGTCGTCAACGCTTCCTGCTGTTGTAAAGCGAAGAAGCTGCATATCTAAATATCCATTATTCATTTCTACAAAAGTTTAAAAGTAACCTAATTTCTTTCTGTCTTCCATCGCAGTTTCCGAACGTTTGTCATCGGCACGACCACCACGTTCTGTTACACGAGTAGCAGCAATTTCTGCAATTATATCCTCAAGATTATGGGCTGTTGAAAGTGTAAGACCTGTACATGTAATGTCGCCAATTGTGCGGCAACGAACGTCTTTTTCTATAACAACTTCTTCTGGACGCCGTTTTATGCAATCTTCGGCTGCAAGCCATTGACCATCGCGTTGGAATACCTTGCGAGTATGTGTATAGTATAGACTTGGAAGTTCAATACCTTCTTGCAAAATGTATTGCCAAACATCCATTTCTGTCCAGTTGCTGATAGGGAACACGCGAAAATGTTCGCCAATATTTTTGCGGCCGTTAAATATGTTCCACAATTCAGGTCTTTGATTCTTTGGATTCCATTGACCGAAATCATCTCGGTGCGAGAATATACGTTCTTTTGCACGAGCTTTTTCTTCGTCACGGCGAGCACCACCAATACAAGCATCGAATTTGTATTTTTCAATAGTGTCGAGTAGAGTGGTTGTTTGCAATGAGTTTCGGCTTGCATTAAATCCGCTTTCTTCTTTTACTCTACCTGTATCTATAGATTCTTGGACCGAACCAACAATTAGTTCTGCACCAAGTTTCTTTACTAATTCGTCACGATATTGAATAGTTTCCACAAAATTATGACCTGTATCAATATGTACAAGAGGAAAGGGAAGTTTTGCCGGATAGAAAGCTTTGTATGCTAAGTGAGTTACTACAATAGAATCTTTTCCTCCTGAGAAAAGAATCGCTGGTTTTTCGAACTGGGCAGCTACTTCTCGTAGGATGTAGATGGACTCTGCTTCCAATTCTTTTAGATGGGTTTTTGTTTGTTCCATATCGAAAATGAAAAGTTTTATTGGCAAATATATAAATAAAATTGCACTAACCTACTATGTTGATAGGTTAATATTCAAAATAAGTGTTTATACCTATAAATTATCTATCGTCGTTGATCCCTGGAAATATATTTGATTTAATAATTATTTGATAACCTACCGGATTGATAGGTTATTATAAAATTTTATATATTTGTATCTCATTTTTAATAGAGATATGGCAATAGAAATAGTTGATTATAAACCGCAATATCTTGATGATTATTGTAGATTGACAGAAGAATGGATTACCAAACATTGGGTAATGGAGTCTCGTGACTACGAAGAACTTCGTGAAGTTCAATCTATGATTGACGATGGAGGTTATTTGCTTATTGCTTTGTTAGATGGCAAGGCTGTCGGTACTTGTGCTATGATTCCCATGGATGGCGAGAAATATGATTTTGAATTAGCAAAATTTTGTGTTTCTCCATGTGCACAGGGCTTAGGTTTGGGGTCAAAATTGATTCGTGCAGCTTTGCAACGTGCTAAAGAGATGGGGAAAAATAGAATCTATTTAGAAACAAATCATTTATGTGAAACTGCTATTCATTTATATGAAAAGTTAGGTTTTTCTCATTTAGAAGGACATAGTAAGGTTTTTGATAGGGGAGATGTTTTGATGGCTATAATTCTATGATTTTACAGATTTCTCCAAGTTAGTTGTAAGCAATATCGTCTTATTGTTTAAGAATATCTATAATTAAACCTATTGATTTGGTAGGTTTAATGGTTTTGTTATTTTTGTAGAAAATAAAAATGGTTATGAAGAAATTTTTAATTGGTTTTACTACTATTGCACTAGGTGCATTGTTGGTAAGTGCTTGCTGTAATTGTGAAAAAGCAAAATCTTGTGAAGATAAAAAATGTTCAACTGAACAAGTTCAAGGTTGTGGTTGTTGTGCTGATTGCAATGCTTGTTGCAAGGGCGATTGTAAATGTGCAGAAACATGTATTGATTCAACAGCTTGTTGTTCAAAAGAACAAAAATGTGTGTCAGATACAGCTTGTTGTAAAAAATAAGCAACCGGTTCAAATTATAAAAAAAGCTCGTAATTTCTTACGAGCTTTTTTGCTTTATAATGATGCTCCAAAAAAACCGGCAGCTGCATCTTGTTTCATAAGGTCGGCAACTGTCATGCTGTCAAAAAAGTCATTGACTAAGTTATATAGCTTTTCCCACATTGGGAGTGTTCGGCAAACAGATTCTCGCTCACATTTTTTTGCATCGCAACCTAAACAGGCTACAGGTGCGAGTGATCCTTCGGTGGTTCGTAGGATTTCGCCAATAGTATATTCTTCTGGTGCCCTGTTTAATCGATAGCCGCCTCCTTTTCCGTGTGCTCCGTCAATTAGGCCACTTTTTGAAAGAGTGGTTGTTATACTTTCGAGATATTTTTGTGAAATATCTTGACGTTCTGAAATATCTTTCAAACGGATGTAGTCTGTTGTTCCGTGTTCTGCTAAATCTATCATAAGACGAATTGCATATCGTCCTCTTGTTGAAATCATCATAATAATAAATTTTTAACCTAATCGTAACATTTCATCTATACTTCGTTTTGCTTGTAGCCGCAATGCTTCGTCTAAAATAATTTCTTCACCACTTGTGCCGACAATACTGCCATAAACATCTCCCAAGGTGGTAAGTTTCATATTGTGGCATACACAGTTTTTCGAAAGAGCGTAAAATTGCTTGCCATCTCCAATACAATCAAATTGCAAGTGTTGCACAATACTATTTTCTGTACCTATAATGAATTCCTTTTTGTCGCTGTTCTTCGCAAATGCAATGATTTCGGTTGTACTTCCAACAAAATCTGCTTCCTTTGTTACTGCTGGCTGACATTCGGGATGCACAAGTAATAAGGCATTAGGATGTTGTTCTCTCGCTTTTTGTACATCTTTCACCGACATTAAAAGGTGGGTAGGGCAACCTCCTGGTACAAATTGGAATTCTTTTTCTGGTATTTGTTGTTGAACCCATGATCCTAAGTTGCAGTCCGGTATAAATAGAATTTTGTTGTTCTGTATAGCTTTTACAACTTTAACTGCCGATGACGATGTTACGCATACGTCGCAAAATGTTTTGAGTTCGGCTGTTGTATTTATGTAGGCAACAACGGTATGCTCTGGATATTGTTCTTTTAATTTTGTGATAAATGCAGGCGAGATTTGTTCTGCCATAGGGCATCCAGCATTTGGGTTTGCTAAAAGTACTTTTTTCTGTGGGGCAAGAATTTTAACCGTCTCTGCCATAAATCGTACACCGCACATTAATATTGTATCTGCATCTGATTGTGCCGCCTTTTGACTAAGTCCAAATGAATCACCAACATAGTCGGCAATATCCCAAATATCATGACTTTGATACGCATGGGCAAGTATACATACGTTCTTTTCTTTTTTAATACGTAGTATTTCGTCTTGTATTTGTCTTGTGTTCATTTGTTTTTTTTACAAATATAGCTAATTATCCTATTCCCTACCATGTTAATAGGTAAAAGTTTCAAAAAAAAAGCCATAACTTTTTGTTATGGCTTCAAAAAATATGAATGTTTGAGATTTATTCAGCAAATAGAGGAGTGCTTAAATATCTGTCACCTGTATCTGGTAGAAGAACTACAATTGTTTTGCCTGCATTTTCTTCTTTTTGTGCTAATTGGATAGCTGCCCATAGAGCGGCTCCTGAAGAGATACCTACCAAAACACCTTCTTTTTTCCCAAATTCTTTTCCTGTTGCGAAAGCATCTTCATTGGCTACAGTAATAATTTCATCGTAGATTTTTGTGTCAAGAACATCTGGTATGAATCCTGCACCAATACCTTGTATTTTGTGAGGTCCGGCAACACCTGTTGAAAGAACTGCAGAAGTTGCAGGTTCTACTGCTACTACTTTTGTGCTAGGATTTTTTGACTTCAAATATGTTCCAACACCGGTTATTGTTCCGCCTGTTCCAACACCTGCTACAAATATGTCAACTTTTCCGTCTGTGTCTTCATAAATTTCAGGACCGGTTGTCTCCAAGTGAGCTTTAGGGTTTGCTGGGTTTACAAATTGACCTGCAATGAAGCTGTTTGGAGTTGCATCGGCAATTTCTTGTGCTTTTGCAATTGCACCTTTCATTCCTTTTGCTCCGTCAGAAAGAACTAACTCTGCTCCGTATGCCTTCATTAATTGACGACGCTCAACGCTCATGGTTTCTGGCATTACAATTATGATTTTATATCCACGGGCAGCAGCAACACTTGCCAAACCTATACCGGTGTTCCCGCTTGTTGGTTCTATAATTACCGAGTTAGGTTTTAATTTACCTGATTTTTCGGCATCGTCGATCATTGCTTTTGCAACACGGTCTTTTACGCTACCTGCAGGGTTAAAGTATTCCAATTTTGCAAGTATTCTTGCTTTTGTGTTGTAAATTGCTTCAATATGAGTTAGTTCCAAAAGTGGTGTGTGTCCAATTAACTCGTCTGCTGATTTAAATATTTTTGCCATAGCTATAATCTCCTATATTTTCTTCAAATTTATTTAATTGCTTCAAATGCTGAACGTAAATCGTCAATAATATCATCAATATGTTCTGTACCGATAGATAAACGAATTGTACTTGGTGTGATTCCTTGATCTGCAAGTTCTTCTTCTGTCAATTGTGAGTGGGTTGTTGTTGCTGGGTGAATTACCAAAGACTTAACATCTGCAACGTTTGCCAACAAACTGAATATTGATAAACTGTCTATGAATTTCCATGCTGCTTCTTGACCACCTTTGATTTCGAATGTAAAGATACTTGCACCACCATTAGGAAAATATTTTTGATACAATGCGTGATCTGGATGATTTTCGATAGAAGGGTGGTTTACTTTTGCTACTTGTGGGTGGCTTTTCAAAAATTCAACTACTTTCTTCGTGTTTTCAACATGTCTATCCAAACGTAATGACAATGTTTCAACTCCCTGTAATAAGATGAATGCGTTGAATGGACTGATAGTTGCTCCTTGGTCACGTAGCAAAATTGCTCGAATGTATGTTACGAATGCTGCAGGACCAACTGCATCAGCAAATGATACTCCATGATAGCTTGGGTTTGGTGCAGCGATAGGTGCGTATTTGCCAGATTTTTTCCAATCAAATTTTCCGCTGTCAACTATGATACCACCAAGAGTAGTTCCGTGACCGCCGATGAATTTTGTAGCTGAATGTACAACTATGTCGGCTCCGTGTTCTATCGGTCTAATTAAATATGGAGTTCCGAATGTGTTGTCTATTACTAATGGTAGACCGTTTTTGTGTGCGATTTCTGCAATTGCATCAATGTCTGGAATATCACTGTTAGGGTTACCTAAAGTTTCCAAATATATCGCTTTTGTGTTTGGTTGAATTGCTTTCTCTACTTCACTCAAATTGTGTGCATCGACAAAAGTCGTTTTTATTCCAAATTGACTTAATGTATGTGCGAGTAGGTTGTAGCTTCCACCGTAGATTGTTTTTTGAGCAACAATGTGGTCGCCGTTTTGTGCCAATGCTTGAATTGTATAAGTAATTGCTGCAGCTCCAGATGCAAGTGCTAATGCTGCAACACCGCCTTCCAATGCAGCGATACGTTTTTCTAATACATCTTGTGTAGAGTTTGTTAAACGGCCATAGATGTTTCCTGCATCTGCAAGACCAAAACGATCTGCTGCATGTTTTGCATTATGGAATACGTACGAAGCCGTTTGATAAATTGGCACTGCGCGTGAATCTGTTGTTGGATCTGCTGATTCTTGTCCTACGTGTAATTGTAATGTTTCGAATTTGTATTGTTTCTGTGCCATGATAGACCTCCTTGTTTATATTGTTCGTTATTGTTTTAATTTGACAATGCAAATATATATATAATTTCCTATTAACCTACTAAGTTGATAGGTTATTTTTAGAGTAATATCGTAAATAACTGAAAATCAGTAAGAAAAAATTTAGATAGTTCTACTTTTAGAACTGGAGAAAGTGGTCTAGATAATTGTTATATATTAATTATGGAAGATTTGCGTTATCTATATAGTATATGTATATTGAGTTTTGCTCAATGCTTATGTGTTCGAAACGGTATTATTCGTATGGATATTGTTATATTGAATATATGTGCTATCGTTTTGTGACAAGTGATATTTTACATAAAGTAAGAATGAAACATATACATTAATATGTATACGATTTATATTTGCAAGTATTTGTTTGTTAATTACCGGTTGAAAACCCGTCGTTTTTTAGTCAAAAATGAGGGTGTTTTTTGAGGTTCCGGTGGAAAAATGATGTTTTTGGTGTAGCAAAAACTGCAAAAACTGCCCTAAACAGTCCTAAAAACATATGAATATCGCAAAAAATCATGCTTGTAAGAGAGTGATATTCAGCGAAAAGAAAAAAA
>DCIX01000010.1 GCA_002317135.1 Bacteroidales bacterium UBA1715 | reverse complement strand
TTGTCGAAACTACCATAGAAGAAACTCCTGCTATTGAGGAACCTATTCAAGAGACTATTGAAGAAGTCATTCAAGAAGATGTAACTGAACAAGTTATAGAAACCGTTGAACAAACAGAAGAAGTTGTCGAAACTACCATAGAAGAAACGCCTGTTATTGAAGAGACTATTCAAGAGACTATTGAAGAAGTCATTCAAGAAGATAAAACTGAACAAGTTACAGAAACAGAAGAAGTTGTTAGTAAAACAGAACCTGTTGTTGAATCTCTTGCAGATCAAATCCTTCGCAAATACCGCGAAATGAAGGCACAAGAGCAACCGGTTCAAGAATCCATCGCTCCACAAACAGAGAAGGAAGATGTTACAGAGCAAGTTACAGAAACTGTAAAAGAAGCTGTCGAAACAATAACAGAAGAACAAACGATTGCAAAAGAACCTGTTTTTGAAGCAACGGAAGAAGAAGTTCAAAAAACGGATGCCGTTGAAATTCCTATTATAGAAGAACAGCATACAGAAACGACAAACAACGAAGTCGAAACTGAGCCTGTTCAAGAAGAGGAAAATGTTTTAAGTTTTTCTGTCACAGATTTTTCTGAAGAAATATCTGAGCCTACAAACACTATAATAGAGAACAATATAGAAGAAACAGAAGAATCTTTAGTTGAATTTTCGGAAGAACCTATCTCATTCGAAATTGAAGAAACAGTACAACAAGAAGAACCTCAACAAAAAATTGAAACTCAGTCTGAAGAGCAACCAGAACTCACTTTTGAGATTCAAATTGAAGAACCAACAATAGAGGAGCAAGCCATAGAAGAACCTGAAGTTCAAGAAGTTCACGATTGGTACGAAAGTTCGCAGCACAAAGAAGATAGCCATTCACAGGATATCATAAATACATTTATCAATTCAAACTATCGCACACCTCTAAAGACAGAAGCAATCGACGATAACGAAGAAAAATTCGATATCGAAAAGCAAAAGAAATTCTTGCAAGCAGGCGAAGCAGAAATAGAATTTGTGACCGAAGCAATGGCTAAGGTTTATGAAAAGCAAAAACTTTTTGGCAAAGCAATAAAGATATATGAGCAATTAAGTTTGAAATATCCACAAAAAAGTGTTTACTTTGCAAACCGAATTAAGGAAATTAAGCATTAAAAAAGAAAAATACTATGGTAATCGTTAATGTATTATTAATAATTGTAAGTGTATTATTAGTTTGTGTAGTGTTAATCCAAAACTCAAAAGGTGGCGGTATCATGTCATCTCGCTATGAAATGGGTGTTGCCCGCACAACTGATTTTGTTGAAAAAGCAACTTGGTCATTAGCTGGAGCACTTGTTGTATTATGCATCGTGTTGTCAGCATTGCTACCAAAAAATGTTGCACAAGAATCTCACTCTTTATTCGAAGAAAATGCACCAGCAGTACAAATGAACATCCCTTCAGATGTACCAACTGCTGAAGATTTACAAAAGTAATTTTGTTCTCATAAGTTTTAAGTTTTTATGGTTAGAGTGTCAATATGTCATATATTGACACTTTTTTTTATAAATACTGTATATTTGCGTATTAACCAATTAACGCAAATATCTATGAAAGAAACACAATCAACTATGGTGGATTGTATAACCACCGTACAAGGTAAGATTTATGAATTCCGAGGGAAGTATGTTATACTTGATAGAGATCTAGCCGTACTTTATGGTGTAGAGGTAAAACGAATCAACGAACAAGTTCGAAGGAACAAAGAGCGTTTCCCCGAAGATTTTATGTTCCAATTAACTAAAGAAGAATGTTTAAGGTCGCAATTTGCGACCTTAAAAACAGAGCAAGGAAAACATCTAAAATATATGCCCTACGCTTTTACAGAGTTAGGTGTTGCAATGCTAAGTAGCGTCCTTCGTTCTCCTATTGCTATTCAAGTAAATATCAACATAATGAGAGCATTTGTTGCTATGCGTGAACAAATTCACAAAATGGCGTTAGACTCTATGCAATATCATAATTTAAAGTTAGAAATGGATAAACAGAAAGATTATATTGAAGATATTTTACGAGATCAAAATGACACAAACGAACTTATTCAAGGACAAATTGATGCTATCACTGATTCTTTAACTGAATTAAGTTTGAAAGTACAAACATTCAATAAATGCAATATAGATAGGAAACCTGTTGGATTTATAATACCGACAAAGAAAGAATAGTTTACTATATGAAAGTATGTCATAATGACAATCAAGATAATTGTTTTTCTGCCAAAAAAACTCTTTTCACTTCTTGGCACAAAATATGACATACAAAAGACAAATTTTATTGTTAAACATAAAAATTACATATTATGGCAGATTTTAAAGGTAAACCACTTGCAGGCAAGGTTTTAGTAAAACCAGAAGCCGCAGAAGAAAAAACTGTTTCAGGAATCATCCTTCCAGATTCAGCAAAAGAAAAACCTCTTCAAGGTAAGGTTATCGCTGTTGGTAAAGCTAAAAAAGACGAAGAAATGGAAGTTGCTGTTGGCGACAGTGTTTTGTACGGTAAATATGCAGGTACTGAACTAACATTCGAAGGCGAAAAATACCTTCTTCTTTCTCAATCAGACATCCTTTTAATATTGTAATATCTAAAATATCATAATCATGGCAAAAGAAATAAAATTCGATATTGATGCCCGCGAATCTCTAAAAAGAGGTGTTGACGCATTGGCAAATGCAGTAAAAGTTACATTAGGTCCTAAAGGTCGTAATGTTGTTATTGAAAAGAAATTCGGTGCACCTCAAATCACAAAAGACGGTGTTTCTGTAGCAAAAGAAATTGAACTTCCAGATGCATTCGAAAATATGGGTGCTCAAATGGTTAAGGAAGTTGCTTCTCGTACAAACGACAACGCTGGTGACGGTACTACTACCGCTACTGTTCTTGCTCAAGCAATCGTTGGCGTTGGTTTGAAGAATGTTGCTGCTGGTGCAAACCCAATGGATTTGAAACGTGGTATCGACAAAGCTGTTGCAGCTATCGTTGAAAACTTAAACTCACAAGCAGAACCAGTAACTGTCGAAGGTGAAAAAGTTGAACAAGTTGCACGCATTTCTGCTAACAACGACGAAGAAATCGGTAAATTGATTGCCGAAGCTATGAAAAAAGTTAAGAAAGAAGGCGTTATCACTGTAGAAGAAGCAAAAGGTACTCAAACAACTGTAGAAGTTGTCGAAGGTATGCAATTCGACCGTGGCTACATCTCTCCATATTTCGTAACAAACACTGAAAAAATGGAGACTATTCTTGACAATCCATACATCTTAATCTACGACAAGAAAATTTCTTCAATGAAAGAAATTATGCCAATTCTTGAAGCTACTCTTCAAACAAACCGTCCTTTGTTGTTGATTGCCGAAGATGTTGATGGCGAAGCTCTTACAGGTTTAGTATTGAACAAACTTCGTGGTTCTTTACGAATTGCAGCTGTTAAAGCTCCTGGTTTCGGTGACAGAAGAAAAGAAATGTTGCAAGATATCGCTATTCTTACTAACGGTACAGTTATCAGCGAAGAAACAGGTTTGAAACTTGACACTGCAACTATTGATATGCTTGGTCAATGTGAAAAGGTTTCTATCAACAAAGAAAATACTACTATCGTTGGCGGTAAAGGTGCAAAAGAAGCTATTGACGATCGTGCTACTCAAATCAAAGCACAAATCGCAGCAAGCACTTCTGATTACGACAAAGAAAAACTTCAAGAACGCTTGGCAAAATTAGCTGGTGGTGTTGCAGTTCTATATGTAGGTGCAACTACTGAAGTTGAAATGAAAGAAAAGAAAGACCGTGTTGAAGACGCTTTGAGTGCTACTCGTGCTGCTGTTGAAGAAGGTATCATCCCTGGTGGTGGTGTTGCTCTTGTTCGTGCACAAGCTGCTTTGGAAGATATGACTGGTGCAAACGAAGACGAAACAACTGGTATCGAAATCATTAAACGTGCTATCGAAGAACCACTTCGTCAAATCGTTGCAAATGCTGGTGGCGAAGGTTCTGTAGTTGTAAACAAAGTTCGCGAAGGTAAAGGCGATTTCGGTTACAATGCTCGCACAGAACAATACGAAGACTTGAAAAAAGCAGGTATCATCGATCCTAAGAAAGTTACTCGTATTGCCCTTGAAAATGCTGCATCTGTAGCAGGTATGTTGCTTACAACAGAATGTGTTTTAGCAGAAGAAAAGAAAGATGAACCAGCTGCTCCAATGGGTGCTCCAGGAATGGGTGGCATGGGCGGAATGATGTAATATCAATTCCGACATTCAAATAGAAAACCTAGTCATTTGACTAGGTTTTTTTATTGTAATTTCATTAAATCATAGTACATCGCAATAATTTCATTATCTCCTTTTTCATAACGGAGTTTTTCTTGAGTACCCATAAAAATAAAACCATTTTTTAGATAAAATGGAACCGCCGATGCATATGCGTCAACAGTAATAAATCGACAACCTGTTTTATTACTTTCTATCATCCACTGTTTAATGAAATCTAATACCATTGTACCCCAATGCACATTGGTGTGTTGAAAATCTTTATGTACTGCAAATCTTCCAATTTTAACAGCAGGATAATCCTTTCGATGTTTTGAGTGTGGAAATAATAATTTTATTTTTCTCCAAAAACCATTACTATTTTCTACAGCTGTGATTTTATCATTAGACAAACTAAAAAACAAAACTGTTTTATCAGCTGTATCAACATAATACGTAACTGACAAAAGCTGTTTTTGATAATTAATTGCATCATCAAGAAGAAAAGAATTCAAATCAGAATCCCCACAATCAAATTGACAGAAAGAGTGTCCTTCTGTCAATCTTTTAAAAGGCATAGATTCCATTATTTCAAATTATGTAACAGCCCCTGAAGTTTCTTAACATTTTGAGCAATACGCTCTCTTTCTAGCAAACACTGCTGTTCATTTCGTTGTTTTTCTGCATTCTTTATGAAAGTTGTTGCATCATCTCCATAAAGAACAGGTGTGTTTCTAATTGGTTTGGCCATGATTTTTGGTATTTGTTTGCACAAATATACTCAAATTAACCACCAATACAAACTTTATTGTATCCTTTCAAAAAAAACAGTTTCATATTCAGGAAGCAATTCTGGATGAATTGCCCAGATATAGTCTTGTAACACCAAATCTGGACGAACATATCCGTATTCCCAATAATCATTTCCGCCATCGGAATTACAACGTTTCCCTCTATGATAAATCTGTCTTGTCTTAAAGACAGAAAGCAGAGCATAATTTTTATTGTTACCTTCTAAATCTGCCACTGTTTTTTCATCACAGCCTATCCATAAATCAACATCTTGTGTTGTAGCAAGGACTTGTTCGAAATTAACAACTACACTTCCAGTATGATTATCGTCTTTGCCAACGAAATCACCTCCGGCATCGGCAATAAATGCAGCAACATAACTTTGACCACCAGGCATATACCAAATATCGTTCGCAGCCGCGCCCGCAAGAACTTTTGGTCTTTTTGCAACATTCTCTGCCAATGATTTAGCGGCAAGGTATCTTCTCTCAATTTCACAAAAAACACTGTCAGCTTTTTGGTATTCACCAACGAGCATACCAATGAACTTTATCCATTCAACTCGAGCCAATGGTGAATTTTCCTGCCAACTCATAGTGAAAACCACGGGAATCTTTGAAATAGTCTGATATTTTTGTAAGTCTGCCTTACTATATGCAGAACTGATTACAAGATCTGGTTGAAGTGCAACAAGTGCTTCCAAATTCACCTCCATACTACTGCCAACATTGGCTATCTTTCCTTCGGAAACTCGTTTACGAACTTGCTCATTCGAGATTCGAAAAGGATCACAAACGCCAGAAACACGATTGATTTCCCCTATTTCTGCCAACATTGCAATGTCGGTAGTGGAAAGCGTTGCAATTGATTGACTTGGCGTTGCTATATTTTGTAAAAACGACGCGTGATTCGTTTCTCTTGCAGAATGTAAGCAATAAATTATGCTATCTCGTGAATCTCCCCAGTTACAATAAACAATAACGGAATCACTTCCCGGACGAGAATAAATATTTTGAGCGTACTTAAAGACATTTTTGCCTTGTAGAGACGAATTGTGTTTCGTCTCTACAGAGGAATTTGCACACGAAAAAAACAATGAAATGATTGCTCCTAAAATCGCAATTCGTTTCATGTTACTTCATATATTGATTCATTAAATCTGCCATTTGAACCTGTAGTTCTTTAGCTTTTTTGCCTGCAACCTTAGCAAAGTTTTCGGTATTGTCGGCATAAATAATTCCACGAGATGAGTTTACTAACAAACCACAATCCTTATTCATGCCGAATTGTGCAACTGCCTCTAAACTACCACCTTGTGCACCAACACCTGGAACAAGCAAGAAGTGGTTTGGTGCAATAGCACGAACATTGCCAAGCATTTCTGCCTTTGTAGCACCAACAACATACATCATATTTTCGTCGTTGCCCCATTTTTGCGAAGTTTCAAGTACCGATTCATACAAGCATTTTCCATCGCTTTCTTTAAATTGGAAATCAAATGCTCCTTTATTTGAAGTTAATGCAAGAAGAATTGCCCATTTACCTTGGTAAGACAAAAATGGAGTTACAGAATCTTCGCCCATATATGGAGCAATTGTTACAGAGTCAAATGGAAGGTTTTCAAGAAATGCTTGTGCATACATTTTTGAAGTATTACCAATATCACCACGTTTTGCATCGGCAATTAGGAAAATTTCAGGATAGTTGCTTTTTATGTAGTTCACTGTCTTCTCCAAACTTTTCCAGCCAGCGATACCATAACATTCATAGAATGCAATATTTGGTTTATACGCCACTGTATATGGTGCAGTTGCGTCAATAATTTGCTTATTGAAAGCAAAAATTGGATCATCTGCAGATTGAAGGTGTGCTGGAATTTTGTTTATGTCTGTATCAAGACCAACACATAAGAAACTTTGTTTTTTCTTTATTTCTGAAATAAGTTCTTGTCTATTCATTTTCGTGTTTTTTATGTGTAAAGACGCGATTAATCGCGTCTCTACGTTATTGTAACATTCCTGTAATTATTCAACTATATTATTGTCTTTCAAGAATTTAATAAGATTTTTACCCATAGTTGCTTGTTGTGCTGCACATGGATGCCAATCAGCACCAGTTCCTGCAGTTTGTGCAAAATCGTAACGATAAATAGGATGTTCATCGGTACTATAATCTTCTTGAATCTTATTCAAAATTGGCTTCACTGCCTTCAAAGCAGTTGCGTCCATCATACTTCCTGTAAGAAGAACGATTTTTACATTTGGATAGTGAGAGTAGATTTTATCCATAAGACCTCTGTAGCAAGTTTCATACGTTTCGGCATTAAAGCTTTTCATTTCCCAAGTATCGTTAGTACCTAAATTTATGAAAAGTACATCAGGAGTATATTTTGTAAAATCCCAGTTAATTGAACTTTGCAACCATAATTTTTCGTAGTTATCAGGCATAGATCCATAACCATCGGCCTTTTCTGCATTGCCATAGTTACGATAGATTCCAATTCCCGAGCGAGCAACAACCATCAATTCTGCATTGAATTCTTTTGTTGTTAAATATGCGAAACCATGACAGAAATTCGATGTTGAATCCTTAAATGCAGAACGGTCAGTTACTTCTGTTCCGTAGCCACAAGTGATTGAATTTCCGATGAACTCAAATTTAACAGGTTTTGCAGCAGGTTTTGCCAACGAAGCGTTTTCGTCAATTACAAGTCCGTAGAACTTAGGATTTTTGTAAATTCCTTCTGAACAAAGAGTTATGCGAAGAGTGTGAGTGCCTTCGGCAAGGTCTTCAGCCAATCTGTATATATCGTTTTTAACCAAATTTTTATTTGATTTTGTACCAATTTTGAATGGTTCAATGTCATCAATTTCTATCCAATAATACGCTTCCACTTTATTGAATCGTGCATAGACAGAAGTACCAGTAAATGTTGTTGTGATTGTACTTCCTGGATAGAAATATTGTGCTTCGCTCGAAGTGAAGTTGAAACGTCCTTCGTATGCGATGTTCTCGTCAGTAAACGAAACAGATTTTTGGTTTGGCATAACAGTAATTTTTATTGAATCTTTAATTGAAGGAATACTTGAATTAATTGCATATAACCAAGTAGTTCCAATTTTGTTAGCAGTAATTGTATTACCTTCGATTTTTGCAACTGTCAAATCAGAAATTTGCCAATCATAATTCGTATCATACGTATTTATTACAGTAGCAGAAACTTCGCTTGTTTCGCCAGCAAACAATCGGATTGTTTTTGGAGAGCATTCTATTTTTGATGTTGCATCGGCAGAAACTATCACTTTCACAGAATCTTTAATATCTGGTTTAGCAGAACTTACCACATAAATCCATGTTTCACCAAACGATTTTGCAGTTACCACATCGCCATCGATAGAAACGATATCGGTATTGGCAATTTCCCAATAATAATCAAGATTTTTCGCTCCTTTTGGAAGTGCTTCAACCGTTAACGACGCAGTTTCACCACCTTGCAACATAACAGTTTCATCAGAACAAGTCAACGAAGAAATTTCTTCTTCCTTTTCTTTGCAACTCATACAGGTAATTCCCATGAATGCAATTGCCATCATACTAAGAATAGATTTTCTCATATTACTTTTATTAGATTTTTTAATTGTGTCAAAGGTAGAAAATATTTAGCAAGTGGCAGATATTTTTTTGCTTTTGCATTTTTACATGACAGAAAAAAGTTACTTTTGAACATCTAAAGTTTCTTTTTTACAAAATCTAACTAATTGACATTATTTGATTTTTCAATAAGAAATCTCTATTTTGTCAATACAACAAAAACATTTTTACAACAGTTTCAATAAAAAAAAAGAAAATATTTGGATATAAATTGTAATTTTTACAAATTTGCAAAAAACTTCAAAACATGGAAGTAATAACAAAAGAGACAGTGGTTAACAAATTAGAAGAGAAAGGCATACGCCCTTCTGTTCAACGCATGGCGATTTTGCGTTATCTTTTGGAACATCGCACGCATCCATCTATTGATGAAATATACAACCAGCTTTCTGAACAAATTCCAACATTGTCACTGACAACGGTGTACAACACCTTGGAGCAATTCTGCGAGAAAGGTTTAATCAAAGCAATTTCGATTGACGGCAAAGTGATTCATTATGATGGATACACTCATGTTCACGCACACTTTTTGTGTACGAAATGTCGTAAAGTTTTCGATATTGATCAGAATTTCGAAATTCCGCAAGCAGCTGTTCCAGAAGGATTTACAGTGAGCAACACGGAAGTGTATTATACTGGTACTTGTAAAGATTGTTTAACAAAATAAACTAACATTATGGAATTAAAAGGTTCTAAAACAGAAAAAAACCTACAAACAGCGTTTGCAGGTGAATCTCAAGCTCGTAATAAATATACTTATTACGCATCAAAAGCAAAAAAAGATGGCTATGTTCAAATTGCTAACATTTTCGAAGAAACTGCAGCAAACGAAAAAGAACATGCTAAAATTTGGTTCAAATTATTACATAATGGTTCAGTGCCTGACACTATCGCAAATTTGAAAGATGCTGCCGATGGTGAAAACTACGAATGGACTGATATGTATGCTCAATTCGCAAAAGAAGCAAAAGAAGAAGGTTTCGATCATATTGCATTCTTATTTGAATCAGTTGGCAAAATCGAAAAAGAGCACGAAGAACGCTACCGTAAATTGTTAGCAAACATCGAAGGTGGTCTTGTATTCTCAAAAGATAACGACATGATTTGGCAATGTTCAAACTGCGGTCATATTGTTATTGGTAAACAAGCTCCTGAAAAATGCCCAGTTTGCGACCACCCACAAGCTTACTTCCAAGTAAAAGCAGAGAATTATTAGTCTAAAGACTAAAGTCTAAGGACAAAAGGATAGAGGTTTAACTTAATAATAAACATAATGTCAAAGAAATTTATTTGCCCTATATGTGGTTTCGTACACGAAGGTACTGAGGCTCCAGAGCGTTGCCCACAATGTAAACAAATCGTAGAATGGAAAGTTGCTGATGCATCTGCAGCTCTAACATTCGTTACTGAACATGTTATTGGTGTAGCAAAAAATTGTAGCGAAGAAATGAAAAAAGACTTGAATGCTCACTTTATGGGTGAATGTTCAGAAGTTGGTATGTATTTGGCTATGAGCCGTCAAGCTGACCGCGAAGGTTACCCAGAAATCGCTGAAGCATTCAAACGTTATGCATTAGAAGAAGCAGAACATGCTGCAAAATTCGCTGAATTACTTGGCGACGTTGTATGGGACACTAAAACTAACCTTGAAAAACGTATGTTGGCTGAATCTGGTGCTTGCGAAGACAAAATGCGTATTGCTAAAAATGCAAAAGCCCTTGATCTTGACGCTATTCACGACACTGTTCACGAAATGGCAAAAGACGAAGCACGTCACGGAAAAGGTTTCGAAGGTCTATTCAACCGTTATTTCAAAAAATAACATAACGACAATTGTGTTGTAAGGGGCGGGGATTTTCTCCGCCCTTTTTGTTGATACATACGGCCGTACGTATCAACAATTCCAATAAAACGATATTTATTTTGGATATGCGTTTTATTTTGGGCAGAGCAGAGCCCTGCTCCTACAATATTAATCATATCATTGAACATTAATCATTCAAAAATAATTGTCAATTGTCCATTCTCAATTATCAATTAATTTAACATTAATTTAACATTGATTAACATTCACATAACAATAGCGTTCTATTTTTACATCGAAAAATTAGATAAAACATGGAATCATTCATAAACATTGTAATAATGATAGCAGTCGCAGCGGGTGCATTAGGAGTATTTTTGTACGGCATGAAGCTCATGAGCGACAGTTTGCAGAAAATTGCCGGTAACAAAATGCGTACTATTCTTGCAAAAATGACAGATAAACCTGTCCGCGGAATTCTTACTGGAACTATCGTTACAACAGCTATCCAATCATCTTCGGCAACAACAGTTATGGTGGTGAGTTTCGTAAACGCCGGACTACTTTCGCTTGCAGGTGCCATTGCAGTTATTATGGGAGCGAACATTGGTACCACAGTCACTGCATGGATTATTTCATTATTTGGATTGAGCGAATCAAGCAATGCGTTCACATTCCCACTAGTCGCAATTGCCATTGCCCTTCCATTTATGTTTATGAAAAAAGACAAACTGAAATCTATTCATGAATTCATAATAGGACTTGCATTGTTACTTATGGGTATGCATTTCTTGCAAGAAGCTATGCCAGACTTGTCGCAATATCCTCGTTTTCTTGAGACATTAGGCCGTCTTTCTGATTATGGTTACCTTTCTATCCTTCTTTTTATTTGTGTGGGAGCAATTTTGACTTGTGTTGTACAAGCCAGTGCCGCAATGATGGCCATTACATTGGTAATGTGTTACAAAGGTTGGATAGGATTTGACGTTGCCGTAGCATTGGTTATGGGACAAAATATCGGAACAACTATTACTGCAAATATAGCCGCAATGGTTGCCAACACAATGGCGAAAAAAGCAGCACGCGCCCACCTTGTATTCAATGTGCTTGGCGTAGTGATTACGCTTATAGTATTTTATCCGTTACTCCGACTAATTGCCAAAATAACTATTGCCGTTATGGGTGCCGACCCATACATACTTCCTGGACAAGAAGGCTACGAACCGACGGCAATCCCAATGGCTCTTTCTATATTCCACACATTCTTTAATGTGGTGAATACTATGATTTTAGCATGGTTCATTCCACAAATTATTCGCATTGTAAACTGGATGGTGAAAACACCAGAAACCGAAGGCGAGGAAGTATTCAAATTAAAATATATTCCAAGTCACTTTGTTAATACTTCGGAACTTGACATTGAAAGTGCACAACAAGAAATTCGCCTATTTTCTTCGCGTGTGGTAAATATGTTTGACTTGCTTCCAAAACTTACCAACGCTAAATCCAACGAGGATTTCGATGCAATTATGGCGAAAATTTCTAAAGATGAAGACATTACCGACAAACTTGAGATTGAAATCGCAAAATTCCTTACCCATATTTCCGAAGCCGTTGGTAGTAAAGAAGGTTCAAAGAAGATTAGTGCAATGTTGAGAATTATCGATAATCTTGAAAGCATTGGCGACAGTATCTATCATATTTCCATTACCAAGAAAGCACAACGCGAGCAAGACATGAACTTTGGTGCGAACAACGACGGACATTTATTTAAGATGTATGACTGTGTACGCCATGCATTAATTATTATGGATGCAAACCTTTCGAAGAATTACGAGGATGTGGACATAACTTCGGCATATCAAGCAGAAGAAGACATTAATGAATTCCGCAACTTACTCCGCGACGCCCATTTGGAAGCAATCAAATCGGGAGAATACACCTACGAAGTTGGTACATTATATAGTAGTTTATATGCTATCTACGAAAAAATCGGTGACTTTGTTATAAATGTTTCGCAAGCAATTGTGACCTCGCAAGAAACCGTTGCTGCCCCTAAAATTTAACAACGTCCACATAACAAAAACACAATACACGCACAGGTAAAGACGCGATTAATCGCCTCTCTACAATGGATAAACATATCTCTACAAAAAAATATATTTTATATTGCCAACATATTTAAAAAACATTATATTTGCCTTGTTAAAAATTTATTGTATTAATTAAAAACAAAAAATTATGAAAAAAGTATTTTTACTATTAACATCTGCATTGATGGGTGTTGCTTCATTTGCAGGTGAATGGGACTACTCTGACAACACACTTACAATTCCTTACAACAGCTGGGGTACTAAGGATGCTAACGGTGAATCAGTACAATACCAAGGTGGTGCTGCTAAGATTTTGGATCAAGCAGTTTTCGATGCAACTGAAGAAACAGGTTGGACTCCAGCTAAAGGTGAAGTTTTCATGGTAACAGTATCAGGTACTCCTGACTACACTGGTAAATTCCAATTAGCTTTGATCGACGAAACTGAAGCATTAAACTACTGGGGTGCATGGTCAGAAATGGTAACAATTGAAGTTACTAAAGACGTAGCATTCGAATACACTGCAGTATTGTCAATCACTAACACAACTCAAACAGATCCTGACAAAGCTTCTTTCGGTAATGACTTAACAGTTGCTAACCTTGTAATCGCTGCTGAAATGACTGGTACTACATACAAAGAATCAGATCAAGCTCCAGTTCGTACAATCTCTAACTGCAACTTGGAAGTTAACTACCAAGCTGCTCTTGATGTTGAAGGTCTTTTCTTAACTTACCAAGGTGCTGCTGACAATGCTGAAGATGGTTACAAATTCCAATCATCTACTAACAGCGCTGTTGCTGCTGCAAAAAAAGGTCAATTCGTAAACGTTTCTTTCACAGGTAAAGCATTGAACGAAGTTTCTCAAGTAATGTTCACATTGATCGATGGCTCAGAAGTAGCTGGTTGGTACAAACCACTTTGCGAAATGACTACATTCAAAGCTAACATCAAAGAAAACGACAATGTATCAGTAAACTTCTCAATGGAATTAACTGATGATCCATCTAAAGCACCTGCATTCAAAGATATCTTCTTAGCACAATCTCCAAAATCAGGTGTATATGTAATCTTCGAAAACGCAAAAATTGTTGTTGATGTAACAGATGCTCCTAAATATGCTGAACCAACTGCTGTAGAAGAAGTTTCTGCTGTAGCAATTGAAAACGGTGTTGTTTACTCAGCTGGTCAAATCGTAGTTTACAACGTAGCTGGTCAAGTTGTAGCAACTGCTTCTCAAGAATTCTCTATCGCTTCTTTGGAAGCTGGTGTTTACTTCGTAGCAACTGCTGAAGGTACAGCTAAAATCGTAAAATAATTGAAATAATATAAATTCAATTATATCGGAACCCTCGCCAATCGGCGGGGGTTCTTTTTTTGTATATGGTTGTTGTTGGAATTAATGTAATACAATAAACAAGGGCGTATGCAATACGCCCCTACAACATTAAACATTAATCATTTAAACAATTGTCAATTGTCCATTATCAATTGTCAATTAATTACGCCAATGCAATGCTAACGAAACTAATGCCTTTCGTATGTGCATTTTGTAAAATCGTTTCGGCACACGAAATACAGGTTGCCCCGGTGGTTATTACATCGTCAACAATAACAATATGTTTGCCCTCTAAAACTGCTGCGTCAACAACAGAAAAAATGCCTGAAACATTCTTTGCGCGTTCAGTTTTATTCTTCTTAGTTTGTGTATTTGTATGAATAGAACGAATTACCGCATCCGATAGAACAGGAATGCCTGTCACTCGGCTAATTCCTTGTGCTATAATTTCGCTTTGATTGTATCCACGCTTGCGTTCTCGCTTTGGATGAAGAGGAATAGGCACCAATGCATCAACATCGCTTAGAAAGCCAGATTTTTGCAATTCCACGCCACACATTTCTCCTAACAAGGTTCCGATATCATCACGATGCTGATATTTTAGCTTATGAATAAGATGCGCATAATTTGTATGCTTCTGGTACGAAAAGAAAGATGTTGCCCGAATAAACGGCACACGCCCAATAAATAACTTTTCTGTAGGATTATGCTCCAGGTTATGCATGTGCAACTGCGGAAGGTCGAGCAGACAATCCGTACAAAGCAAATGTTCACCAAACCGGAGATTGGTACCACAAACCTCACAGGTCTCGGGAAAGAATAGTTGAATGAGCTCCCGAAGACGCTGCCAAATAAAAAAACGTGCTATTTTACAGTACCTTGTAATTCCAAGTAGCGGGCAATATATTTGCCAATAATATCGAACTCAAGATTCACACGAGAACCAACTTTGAATGTATGAAAGTTCGTATGCTCATATGTATAAGGAATGATTGCGACTTGGAATGATTTCCTTTGAGAATTGACCACTGTCAAACTCACGCCATTCACTGTAACCGAACCTTTTTCCACTGTAATATAATCCTTTTGTGAAGGTTCATATTCAAACGTGAAATACCAACTGCCATCTGCCTCTTCTATTTTAGTGCAGGTTGCAGTTTGATCCACATGTCCTTGTACAATGTGACCGTCTAAGCGTCCGTTCATATTCATGCTTCGTTCCACATTTACTTCACTTCCAACTGTCAAATCCCCCAAATTCGACTTCAAAAGTGTTTCTTGCATAGCAGTAACTGTGTATGTTGTGTCGGTTTTACGAACAACAGTAAGGCAAACGCCGTTGTGCGCAATACTTTGGTCAATGCCCAACTCGTTCACGAAACTACACGAAAGCGTAAAATGAATGTTTGTTTGGTCTTTCTCTATGCCAACTACTTTGGCACATTCTTCAACTATTCCGGAAAACATAATTTTGATAGGTTTTTGTTAGGCAAAGATAATATTAATTGACAATTGATAATTGATAATTGACAATAAAATGATTAACAAAACCGTATGGGCGTATGCGATTCGCCCCTACACCTTGTTATATTTTTTCTAGAAGGAATTTTTGTACCAAAATCAACTGCCAAATTCTGTTATATAAATAATCATTTCGGCCATTATTGAATTGGCGTACAAGCGAGCGAACTTTTTTCTGACTGAAAATACCAGTTTTCGTCAAAGCAGTTTCATTCAAATAGTCATCAATCAAATAATGAAGATCTGTGTGTAGCCATTTACACAACGGTATTGAAAATCCCCACTTTGGACGAGCAAACAAATGAGCAGGAACATAGTCATACAAAACTTGTTTTAACAAATATTTTTGAACTCCATTATGTACTTTTAGATTTTCATTCAAATTTAATGCAAACTCAACAATAGTATAATCCAACAAAGGCACACGAACTTCCAACGAGTGATGCATAGAAGCACGGTCAACTTTCGTAAGCAAATCTTCGCGCAAGTAATAATTCATATCGAACAATGCCTGTTTTTCCTTTGCAGACAACTCGCGTGCAAGCTCACTTTCTTGTGGAACAACAAAGTCGTGCACAAATTCTTTAGACACCAACGAAGCTATTTCTTTTTGAGAAAACAAATATTGTTCTTGAGAAAAAATATGAGATTGAATTCGTTCTTTATCAGGATAATTAACAACCTTACTTGCACGTTTACTCCAAGAGTTTCCACAGCTTAAAACAAGCGAAATTGGTTTATGAAATGTTTGAACCAAAGGTTTCTGTAATCGTTCCGCCCAGGTATATGCACCATATCCCATAAACAATTCATCGCCACCATCTCCAGAAAGAACCATAGTTGTTTGCGTTTTTGCAAGTTGCGAAACCATAAGAGTTGGTATTGCCGAAGAATCGGCAAAAGGTTCATCGTAAATATCGAGAATACGGGGAACAAGTGCAAGTGCATCTTTCTCAGTAACAACAAGATCTGTATGATCTGTACCAAGATACTCAGCAATTTCTTTTGCATGAGTTCGTTCATCAAAATTACTCTCTGCAAAGCCAATTGTAAACGTTTTCAATCGAGTTGAAAGATTCCGTTGTGCAACTGCTGTAACCAACGAAGAGTCAATGCCACCGCTTAAGAATGTACCATACGGAACATCGCTACGAAGGCGATAACGAACAGACTGTTCAACCAAATCACGAAGAATCTCTTTAGCAGAATATAATTCATCAACCGTATCTTTAGTAATGCAATCTTGCGGAGACCAATACTTCTCAATATGAATACCTGTTTCGGTTACTTCCATGTAAGAGCCAGCAGGCAATTTAAAAATACCATTATATATAGTCTCGTCAACACCAGAATAGCCAAGATGTAAAAATTGATTTAAGGCAGAATAATTTATTGTTTTATTTTTATTTATAGCATTAAATTGAAGTAATGCTTTAATTTCGGAAGCAAAAGCAAAATTCTTTCCATCCCAATAATAGTATAAAGGCTTTACCCCCATTCTATCGCGAATAAGAAGTAGCTTCTTTTCAATGCTATCGTATAAGGCAATTGCAAACATGCCATTAAAATCGGCAATAGCCTCTAACCCATACTCTATTAATGACTTAAGGACAACTTCCGTATCAGATTTCGTATGCATTTGTCCACGCAAGCAACGACGAATTTCATCATAATTATATACCTCGCCATTATATGCTATCACATAACGTCTATCATCCGAGAACATCGGTTGATTGGATTCATCAGACAAATCAATGATTTTAAGACGTCTATGAACAAGCCCTGCACGATCATCAGAAAACACTCCCTGATATTCCGGACCACGTGAAGTAATACTTTTCCCGACTGCATCTAATTCACTAGAATTAAACACATTATCAATGGAGTAATATCCAGCAATTCCACACATTATGGGATACGTAATTTCATGCCTAATGAAAGGCGGGAAGAAGTCAAACCGTTCACACTCTTCAAATCATCGACAGTAGTTCCATACCGTTGCGAAATACTCCAAAGAGTATCGCCAGATTGAACCGTATGATATGAAGCCGACGAAGATGATTTTGTCACCGTCGAAGATTTTTGTTGTGAAGAAGCTGTTGTAGTTGACTTAGACGCAGCTGTAGAAGTAGCTGTCGTTTTGGTTTGGGCATAGTTTCCCCTACCCGGAGCAGAAACATATACGACTAATTTGTCTCCTATATGTAACATATTGCTACTCTTATGATTCCACGACTTAAGTGAATTTACAGATACGCCATATTTTGATGCGATTTTCGCATACGTATCACCTTTTCGAACGGTATAATAAACCTTAGTTTTTCCAGATGTACTTGTTCCTGTTTTCACAGAAGACGAAGCGAACTCAACTTCAGGTTTCAAGTTTTGATATAAACTATCTTTATACGCATAAATGGAATCTTGCAAACGCAAGAACGGAGAAACTATTTCGATTGGCAGATATAGTGGAGAACCTTCCTCGCTATATGGAACCATATCGGCTTTATACTGTGGATTCACGTCACTAATCTCCTTTACAGGAACATCAAGATATTCAGCAATTTGTTTGAAGTGTAGTTTCTTTTTCACAACCACCGTGTCAAGCTGTGGCATTTTCACCGTTCGAGGATACAGATTATGAAGTTCATGATGTTCAAACACATAATACGCAGCAATATATGCTGGCACATATCCACGAGTTTCTTTTGGTAAGTTATTGTAAATCTGCCAATAATCTGTTTTTCCACCAGAACGAGCGATTGCTTTTTTCACATTTCCTGGTCCACAGTTATATGCAGCAATTGCGAGAATCCAATCATTAAAAATTGCATATAAGTTTTTCAAGTAAGCCGCAGCTGCTCTGGTCGATTTAACAGGATCGCAGCGTTCGTCAATATACGAAGTAATCTTCAAGTTATATACTTTAGCAGTTGAAGGCATAAATTGCCAAATACCACGAGCACCCATAGGTGACTTCGCCTTTGGGTTTAAGGCAGACTCTATAATTGCAAGATATTTAAGCTCTTGCGGCACATCATATTCATCAAAAATATCTTCAAAAATTGGGAAATAATGTTCTGCCAGTCCCAACATAGTTGAAACAGAATTTCGGCGTTTACTTGCATACACATCAATATACGCCTGCACCTTCGCATTGTACGTAATATTCACCACAGAGTTCATCTGCTCAATGCGTTGCTTGTATTCCTTTTCCGAAAATTTTGGAACATAAGTGCTATCGTGGTGTCGCTTACCTTTTGGATATTCAAGTGCACCAGCCTTTTGAGCATACCACAGATTAACTACGCTATCTAATTGAGTATTATAATTTTGAATGATAGCACTACTTTCAACCTGAATATCAGAAGCTACAGCATCAACCGTTGTCAAAGTATCCTGTGCCTGTACAGACACACAGAACAATCCAGCGGTAATATAGCAAAATAGTTTCCTCATTCAGTAGGCTGTACAGTTAATTCATGAAACGCTTGTTCCAGCGATTTATTTTGTTTCACATTATCGGCAGTATCATTTGCAACAATATGTCCGTTGCTAATCACAATGACTTTATTACAAATTGCCTCGACTTCTTGCATAATATGCGTAGAAAGAAGAACAGTCTTAGATTTACCAACTTGCTCAATCAAACCACGAATCTCCAACAACTGATTTGGATCTAAACCAGTAGTCGGTTCATCAAGTATAAGTACCTCAGGATCATGAACTAACACCGAAGCCAAACCAACACGTTGACGATATCCTTTCGAAAGCATGCCGATTTTCTTATGTTGTTCTTTTGTCAATCCAATTTCCTCAATTACTTTATCTACAGCAGATTTCGTATTTTTACCTAAACCATACATTTTAGCAACGAATGTAAGGTACTCACGAACATACATTTCCGTGTATAGCGGATTATGTTCTGGCAAATAGCCGATATGCTTTTTAACTTCCAAAGCATTTGTCCTCACATCCATTCCATTCACCATTACAGTACCTTCGAAATCAGAAAGGAAACCTGTAATAATTTTCATGGTTGTAGATTTTCCAGCACCATTCGGTCCAATGAAACCAACAATCTCGCCCGAAGAAACCTCGAAAGAGATGCCGTCAACGGCGCGTTGCGTTCCGTACAGTTTTGTAATATTTTGAACCGAAATAGACATACTCAATTATTTTCCCCAAGTATCAGGATGCATACGCCATTCTTTCAAACTTGCCATTTGATCGGCGTTGATATAATTTCGTTCCGTTGCCAATTCCACCAAAGCAGTGTAGTTTGTAAGCGTATCAACCTTACATTGAGCCTTTTCAAACGCTTCTACAGAAACAGGGAATTGATATGTGAAAATTGCCAACATTCCAAGAACATTCACATTTGCAGCACGAAGTGCTTCAACAGCTTTCAAACTGCTACCGCCAGTTGAAATCAAATCTTCTATAACCACAACTTTTTGACCTTCTTCATAATAACCTTCGATTTGATTTCCCAAACCGTGGTCTTTCGAAGCCGAACGAACATAGATGAAAGGAAGATTCAATGCTTCTGCCACAAGTACACCTACTGCGATAGCACCAGTTGCAACACCAGCAATTACTTCTGCATCAGGATACATTGTGCGAACTTTTTCAGCAAAAGCTTGCTTCAACACCTCACGCACATTTGGATACGATAATGTCTTTCTATTATCACAATAAATTGGTGACTTCCAACCACTTGCCCAAGTAAATGGATTTTCAGGTTGTAATTTTATTGCCTTTATTTGCAATAAATTTTCTATAATTGTGCTCTCAATTGTAGTACTCATGGAACTAAAGATTTATTTTGACACAAAATTTGTACTTTTAACTGATTGCAAAGGTACAAAAAAAATCGAGAATTTTTACATCTGCAACGACAATTCTACCCTATTGCAAGCCATAGATTCACTGGCACAGGAAGCCCATAATTCCGCTGTTTTGTATAACACGAACTTTGATTTTTTGCTAAATCTTTTCAAGTCAAATTACACATACATCGAAGCAGCTGGAGGTTTCATAAAAAATGAATTCAACGAATACCTTTTCATATACCGACGAGAAAAATGGGATTTGCCTAAAGGCAAACTAGAAAAAGGCGAAACGCCGGAAGTGGCAGCTTTGCGTGAAGTAGCAGAAGAAACTGGATTACAAAACGTAATTGAAAAAAATTACCGATGCTCGACTTGGCACACGTACGAAATGTATGGCCAGAAAGTCTTGAAACAGACATATTGGTTTGACATGGAAGCAGAAAAAAATCAGAAAAGTGCTCCACAAACCGAAGAAGAAATCACGGAATTACAATGGCTTTCGGAAGATAAATTTCCTCAAGTTTTTGCGAATACATTCCCTTCAATTATTACTGTAATTAACAAGGAATAAATAATTCATTTTTAATCGAAAAACTGCATTTTAAAATTCGCAGTATCAGTTACTTGAATCATAAGATAACTGATACTATCTTGAAGAACGACATTGTGGATTTCATCAACTTTTCCATTGCAATCCATCGTTATGGTTTGTGGTACAGAAAAATGCCACTTCTTTTCAAAATCTATTTTTCCAGTTGCGATAGTATCTTCAAAAACGATAACATCGCCTATTTTGATTTTGCACGGTAAACTTTGATTAGATTGGTTGTCAACCACACAATGAAGAATATGCAAATCTTTGGAAGCTGCCGAACGAATCATAATATGCTGTAAAGCATACGCAACAAAAATTGCAACAACAGCAAAACCTACCGTAATTATTAAAAAATTACGATTCATTCTTTTCTTATGTCGCTCTCGAGATCGTTCTAAATACATATTATAACTTTTTGATTTCCTTTATTTTATCAGCAATTTCCTCCATTAACCATTTCGGTGTTGAAGTTGCTCCACAAATACCAACAGACTTATTCGCATAGAAAGGAATATCGTCAATATCCTCACTACTTGATACAAAGAAAGTGTTATCGTTCATCTGTTTACAAATATCGTACAGCACTTTACCATTTGAACTTTTTTTGCCACTCACAAAAATGATGTAGTCATATTGTTGTGAAAATTTTTTCAAATCAGCCTCACGATTGGCAACACGTCGGCAAATGGTATCGTGGAATTCGAAATCGGTATTTTGTTGCAACGCACATTTTTCTTCAATCAAAGCTTTGATTTCCATCAGCCCATGAATATTCTTCGTAGTCTGAGAGAACAAAACGGTTGGTTTTGAAAAATCGATATTTTCTAAATCAGTCACATTGGAAACAACTATCGCAGTATTATCGGTTTGCCCAAGTAATCCAACAACCTCGGCATGACCAGGTTTACCAAAAATAAGGATTTGACCTTTTTTCTGTGCAATTGCCAGATACGCCTTCCGTATATTTTTTTGCAGATTCAAAACAACCGGACAAGTAGCATCAATAATGGTAATGTTATTTTGCTTAGCAATCTCGTATGTTTCAGGTGGTTCGCCATGAGCACGAAGTAAGACCGTACAATCATGTAATTCTTTGAATTGTTCGTGAGAAATGGTAACCAACCCTTTCTCATTCAAGCGAGAAACCTCTGCCCCATTGTGGACAATATCCCCAAGACAATAAAGTTTACCCTGTTGTTCTAACGCTTTTTCTGCTTGTTGTATTGCATTAATTACGCCAAAACAAAATCCTGATTTAGAATCAATTGCAATTATTGTATTTTGTTCAATATCCATTCTAATTGTCCTTCACGAGTCATATTACTAGTGTCAACTAAAATTGCATCGTCGGCTTGCTTCAACGGACTTTCTTTGCGAGTAGAGTCAGCATAATCACGTTGTTTCAAATTTTCAAGAATTTCCTCATAATTAGCCTTTCCCTCTTTTTGCATCAACTCATCGTAACGGCGTTGAGCACGAATTTCTGCAGACGCAGTAACAAAGAATTTGTAGTCAGCATTTGGAAATACTTTAGTACCAATATCACGGCCATCCATAACAACACTCGCATTTTCCCCATATTCCTGTTGTTTTTTCACAAGGAACGCACGAACAAATCCTATTTTGCTGACAGTGCTAACATGTTGAGCTACAGTCATACTACGTATTTCTCGTTCAACATTTACTCCATTCAAATATGTTTCTTGTACATCAGCATTTTTTACAAATGAAATCTGCACTTCATGTAGACGAGATTCCAAAGCAGTTTCATCAACTACATCGTTGGTAATCAACGAATTCTGTAAGCAAAACAATGTCACAGCGCGATACATAGCACCAGTATCGACATAAGTAAAATTCAACTTTTTAGCCAAAGCTTTAGCAATAGTACTTTTTCCACAAGATGAATGTCCATCAATAGCAATAATCATTATTCCTGAGTTTTAGAGTTTTTACGATTTTGGTACGCCGAATATATCGTTTTTGTATTAAATCCCAATGTAAATAAATGCCAAGAGCCAGCAGCTTGCTGTTTAGCAAGTCCATACGACAAATTGAAACGTGAGAAAAGTAATTCGAAACCAAAACTTAAACCAGCACCATGTTTTGAGTTTCCAAACGATAATTCCTCAGATTTTCTATAATTATATCCTCCCATAAGAACAAAATGATTTCCTAACATAAATTCTGCAGATACAGTAATATGTTTTAGGAAATTCTTTCCTACCAAAACAAAGCCACGTTCTTTTTGGTCATCATCGTTGATTAACGAATTAGATTGAGCATACGGATCATCGTATGAAAGATCAAATTTTTGCAAATCAGAATAACCAAAATAAAACTGAATTGGAGCATGGTTCAAGCGTTGTGAAACGCCCAAATCAATGCTATAAGGAATAGGTTCGCGATTTTTTGATGTATATGGTTTTAACTGCCAACCAATGTTGCGAATTTCAACTGACGCACACGATAGTTCTGATCGATAATTCGCACCAAAATCAAATAATAATCCGTATGAAGAATAACTTTCTAAATATGACAAAATTGGTTTTACAGAAGCTCCCACATACCAATGATCAGATAGTTGTTTGGAAGCACCGAAAATCAATTCATATTCAGATGGGAAAAAATCGCCGGTATAGACACCATCTTCATCGTAACCTTCACATTTTCCGTAATTTATAAAATGAATACCACCTTCATACATCATATCAAATTTTCCTGTTTGGGCATAACCTATTGTTCCATAAAACAAGCCCAAACGAGCAACATGCATTTGTCCAAAACTGAAAAACGCATCATTCAAATAACTTGAATCAAGAAGAGATGGATTTTTTAACGCAATAGACAGATCCTTGGAATAACTTGCAATACAACTTCCACCCAAAGCAGTTTCACGGGCTGAGTACGGTAAAGCAGTAAATTCAAATACTGACGAACCACCTATCTGTGCAAAGACAAACAGCGGAAACAAAAGCCAGCAGAAGAGAATTTTTTTCATTATTCAGTTAGACCAACTACAAAGAAAACGAAATTTTGTTAGAAAATAAGATTTACAAAATCGAATTTTCGAATGCCATCACCGCATTTTTCCACTCAACAGGAACAGGCGACGGTTTTTCGTTTTCAATATGGACAAAAGTTGTGACATTAAAGTTTGCAAGAACAAGAGAATCTCCATCTTTTTTAAAGATTGCTTGAAGCATATCAAAACTGCTATTTCCCCAACGAACAACTTTATTTTTCACGCAAATTATATCATTCAAATATAATGGTTTAACATAGGTAGTATTTACCTGAGCAATAATACTGTTAGATGTCTTTTCTTTAAGTACTTCTTTAAAGAAACCCATTCGTCCTAAATCATAGTATGTATGATAAATGCCATTGTTGATATGACCATTGGTATCCATATCGGTAAAACGAATCTGAATATCAACAGAATGCAAAAATGTTTGCTGTAAAACTTCCTCTTTTGTCATTATTTTCGGATTATAGTTATTTGGCCATTATTTCCCAACTTTATTATTTGAGAAGGCTTAGATTTTTTCATGTCATTTTGTCGATAGTTAACCACATAATCAACAGAACTAATTATTTGGTTATCAATGTCTTTATAAAATTCTGGAGAAGGATTTCCGTGGATATTTGCCGATGTTGAAACAATCGGTTTACGGAATTGTTGAATGAGATTATCGGTAAAGGCTTCGTGTGTAACTCGAATGCCTATGCTGCCGTCCTTACCAATAAGATTTTCAGGAAGATTGCGTGCCTGGTCAAAAATGATTGTAAGCGGTGACGTTGCACAATCAATGAGATCGTAGGCAACCTGTGGCATATCAACCACATAGCGTTCTAACATTGCTACGGAATTCACCAAAACAAGTAGCGGTATATCGCCCGCACGATTTTTAATTGTAAATATTTTATTGACTGCTTCAGCATTTGTTGCATCGCAACCTAAACCCCAAATTGTATCGGTTGGATACAAGATTGTTCCTCCTGTTTTAAGGATTTCACAACATTTTTTTACATCTTCTTTCATACAATGTTTTTTGATTTGTAAAAATAAGAAATTGTGAAATTTATTTTGATGTTATTACAGAATTATCTGTACAACCTTGTAGATTCTTAATTTGAATAATTACTAAAATGTTTAACGTACCAGCAGAGTATTCCCAAACTATGCTTTTAGGTATTATTTTTTATAAAATATTATTATTCAAATAATTGATATTCATTTATTTATAGCAATTTTATATAAATTACTATTTATAAATAAGTACATTTAATTTTTCGGGAGAGAGGATTTGTTTAGCAACTTGTTTGATAGTATTATTATCGATTTGTTTGACTTTTTCAATTACCTCTTGTAAGGAATCAATATGATTGAACCAGTAGAATGATTTCGCATTATTTATCATCAAAGACATATAATTATCATCGGAAACTTCAAACTGTCCGATTATTTGTTTTTTATAAGCCTCTAACTTTTCTTCAGTAAAACCATTCGTTATTATTTCATTGAACAAATCTGCAATAATTTCTCTACACAAAGGTACTTTCGAAAAATCAGTTCCAAAATAAACTGAGAAAAATCCTGTATCTGAATAAGCTGTATAATTTGCTTCAATATTATAAGTAAGCCCTCTTTCCTCACGCAACTTCATATTCAGAAGTGCATTGAATGATATTCCACCAAGAATATTTGTCACCATTGCAGTTGCAAACCTCAAATCATCTTTTATTGATGGAGCAAACGATCCCATCATACAATGAGCCTGATGAGTTCGTTTATTTTTCACTATATCGAATTTTGTTTCACGTGGAACAAATGTATTTTCTGCTACTTTTTCACTTTGTTCAACTAAAACATTTTCAAAATATTTTCTAGCTAATTGTTCTATTTTAGAATAATCTACCGAACCAACATACGAAACAACAAGATTTTCTGGAATATATTTCTTTTTATATTGTTGTATCAAATCAGCTCGTTGTAATTTTTTTACAGACTTTTTGGTACCTAATATATTCGTTGCTAACGAATGACCTTGAAACATTTGTTCTTCAAATTCATCAAAAATCATTTCATTTGGAACATCCTCATACGATTCAATTTCGTCTATCACAACAGTTTTTTCTTTTTCAAGTTCATTTTCTGGAAACTCAGAATCAGAGAAAATCTCACTCAAAACAGAAAAAGCATTTTCTACATAATCATTTGCAATAGAAATTTGATAACACGTTTCTTCTTTTGCCGTATATGCATTCATTTCACCGCCGACAGATTCAATCATATCCATTAACTGTGAATAATTTCGTTTCGATGTTCCCTTAAAAATCGTATGTTCAACCAAATGGGAAATTCCAAGATTTTTTCCATCATCACGTGAACCAGTAGCAACAAACATTCCGACATACGAAGCAGAAGATGGAGCAGAAGCAATCACCAACCTGACCCCATTTTTCAATTTCAATAATAATTCTTTCTTTTGTTCCACGTGGAAAGTTTTATTTTTATCGCTTCAAATACACCAACAACACATTAATATCTGATGGTGAAATTCCACTAATTCTTGATGCTTGACCAATAGTTTCCGGATTAATGCTCGATAATTTTTGTCTTGCCTCCGTTGAAAGAGATTCTATCTTTTCGTATGGAATTTTATCTTTTATTTTTATATAATCCAATCGGGAAATCTTTTCAGCAATTTGTCTTTCCTTATTTATATATCCCGAATACTTTATATCTATATCAACAGCCTCCAAAATCGTATTCCAATCCACATCATCGTAATTAGAAAACTGTGATTGTTCCACGTGGAAATTTTTAATAGATACATTCGGACGAGCAATCAATGAACTTAATCTAGTTGACTCAGTTAGTTCTTTACTTCCAAGTTCAGTAAGAATAGGATTTGCTTCAGCCATAGTTATTTTTGTTTCCGAAGCATATTCTTTCAATTTTGCAATTGTTTCCATCTTGTGCTCAAAAGCAGATTTACGTTCATCGTCTACTAAACCTATTTCAATTCCTTTTGGAGTCAAACGAGCATCAGCATCATCTTGACGTAATAATATTCTAAATTCCGCACGAGAAGTAAACATTCGATATGGTTCATTTACACCTTTCGTTACAAGATCGTCAATCAAAACACCAATATATGCTTCATCACGATGAAGAACAAGTAAATCTTTTTCAGACGCCTTTTTGCTTGCATTTATACCAGCAATAAGTCCTTGAGCACCAGCCTCCTCGTAACCTGTTGTACCATTTATTTGTCCAGCAAAAAATAGATTTTCTATCATCTTTGTTTCCAACGAAGGTTGTAGCTGAGTTGGCATAAAAAAGTCATACTCTATTGCATAACCTGGACGGAAAATCTTACAATTTTCCAAACCTGGTAATAATTTTATAGCCTTATATTGAACATCGGCTGGTAATGAAGATGAAAAACCATTGATATAATATTCACATGTATTTACACCTTCTGGTTCCAAAAATAATTGATGTTTATCTTTATCGGCAAATGTTACAAGTTTTGTTTCAATACTTGGACAATATCGTGGACCAATACTTTTTATAGTTCCATTATATAATGGTGAATCAGCAAAACCAGAACGCAATACATCGTGTACTTGTGGATTTGTGTAAGTCATCCAACAACTCAATTGTGGAAGCAATGCTTTTTTTCTTGGCAAATACGAAAACTGACCTAATTCATCATCACCTTTCTGTTCCTTACATTTTGAAAAATCTATTGTACGACCATCAATACGAGCAGGTGTACCTGTCTTCATTCTTCCAACTTCAAAACCAAAATCACGAATTTGATCAGAAAGTCTATATGCTGACATTTCCCCTATTCTACCACCTTCAACTTGTGAACGACCAATGTGCATTAAACCATTTAAGAATGTTCCATTTGTTAAAACAACAGATGTTGCATAAATAGATATTCCCCAGACAGTTTTAACACCAATAACTCTATTTTTTTCTATAAGTAATTCACACACAGAATCTTGCCAAAAATCAAGATTTGGAATAGATTCTAATTCTTCACGCCAATTTGATACAAATAATGCTCTATCTGCTTGAGAACGAGGACTCCACATAGCTGGACCCTTCGACTTATTAAGCATTCTAAATTGAATAGAAGAAGCATCGGTTATTTTAGCCATAGATCCTCCTAAAGCATCTATTTCTCTAACTATCTGACCTTTAGCAATTCCACCAACAGCAGGATTACAAGACATAGACCCTAATTTAGTCATATCCATAGTAATCAACAACGTTTGTGAACCTAAACGAGCAGCTGCCGCTGCTGCTTCACAACCAGCGTGACCCGCTCCTACAACTATTACATCGTATTTTTGTAACATATATTATTGTATCAAATCCAAATAAAAATTTTCCTTTTCAGTCATAACCTTCTTGTCTTCAGGATTTTTATCCTTATAACCAACAAGATGAAGCACACCGTGAATCAAAATTCTATAACATTCGTTTAATTTAGACACTTTGTTATTTTTTGCATTCTCCCCTATTCTATCCATGCTCATCATAACATCCGAAGCAATTTCTGTTTCAGAATAATCGAATGTTATTACATCAGTAAAATAATCATGCTTCAAAAATTTCTGATTAACCGACAATAAATATTCGTCAGAACAAGCAATAAAATTAATATAGTCAATCTTTTTTTTTGACTCATTCTTTACAATTGTCTGTGCCACAGAGCGAAACATTGTTTTCTTTAAACCAGAAGGAAATGACGCATCCTCAGTAAAAAAATTTATCTGCATTGCTTATTAGTATAAAACAAGACAAAAGTAGTATGTTTTTCAAATATATAGTGTAATAGTAAGAAATTTCGTATCTTTACTAATTACAGAAAATTGTAATTATTCAAGATAATTACTTTGTTAATTTCTGTTAATAACGCACTTTTTTCTGTTGATAGAAAAATGAATAAAAAACAAATAAAAAATTTGGATTTATAAATGAAGTACTCCGTAAAAAAGATTTTGATTTTTACAAAAATATTTACGATTTCAGTGTTATTAGTTTTTAACATATAAAATAACATATTAACAACTAAAACTAATTAACTACCTTGTGTGAACAGTTATACATGAAGAATGTTAATAAACTCATATTGTAATTGATTATCAAATAGATAAACCTATAATAAAATGTTCATATCTGCCAATAAATTTTTAATATTGTTCAATACAAGAAAATTCAAAGAAAAATAGCAACAAATTAACAGCCTATATTATTCCCTATTTGATTATTTTAAATTTTTAAATTTTATATTTAAGTAAATAATGATTGTTGACAATTTCAAAAATAATACTACTTTCACGGAAAATTAAAATTATGGAATTACGAATAGTAAATAAGTCTAAACATCAATTGCCTGCTTATTCAACAGAATATTCTGCAGGAATGGATTTGCGAGCAAACATAGACTCTCCTATTACATTACAACCAATGGAGAGAACAATAGTACCAACAGGTTTATTTATAGAACTACCTGAAGGTTATGAAGCACAAATTCGTCCAAGAAGTGGTTTGGCAGCAAAATTTGGTATCACTGTATTAAACTCTCCTGGTACTATTGATGCAGATTATCGTGGAGAAATTAAAGCGATTTTGGTAAATCTTTCAAAAGAACCATTTGTAATTAACGATGGTGAAAGAATTTGTCAGATGGTAATTACTAAATATTCAAAAGCAGAAATAATAGAAGTTACAGAACTATCGGAAACTGTTCGTGGTGAAGGTGGTTTTGGACATACAGGAGTGAAATAGATTAAGATTATATATACTTATTTATAATAAAATAGAATGAAATTAATTATCCCTATGGCTGGTATGGGAAAAAGAATGCGTCCCCATACACTTTCAATTCCAAAGCCATTAATTCCTGTTGCTGGTAAGCCAATCGTACAAAGACTTGTAGAAGATATTTCTCGTGTTTGTATGCAACATATAGAAGAAATAGCGTTTATTATTCATCCAAGTTTTGGTAAAGATGTAGAAAAAATGTTGTTAGACATAGCATCTCAACTAGGTGCCATAGGTAAAATTTGTTATCAAGAAGAACCAAAGGGAACTGCACATGCTATTTTATGTGCTTCTACATCTCTTTCAGGTAATGTAATTGTTGCTTTTGCCGATACATTATTTGTTGCAGATTTCAATTTAGATACTTCAAAAGATTCAATTATTTGGGTACAAAAAGTTGCTGATCCATCTGCTTTTGGTGTAGTAAAATTAGATTCAGACGGAATGATTACAGATTTCGTAGAAAAACCAAAAGAATTTGTATCTGATTTAGCAATTATTGGTATTTACTACTTTAAAGATGGTAGAAATCTTCGTTCGGAATTACAGTATTTAATTGATAATAATGTAATTAGAGGAACAGAATACCAGTTGACCGATGCATTGGAAAATATGAAAAACAAAGGTAAAAAGTTCTATACTGGTCAAGTAAATGAATGGTTGGATTGCGGAAATAAAAATGCTACAGTAAATACAAATCAAAGAGTATTAGCAAATTATGGCAGTGAAATTTCAGAAAAAGCTACAATCACAAATTCACAAATTATAGAACCTTGTTGTATAGCCGAAGGAGCAAAAATTGAAAATTCTGTAGTTGGTCCATTTGTTTCTGTTGGAAAAGACACAAAAATTGTAAATTCGGTAGTTTCTAATTCTATTATTCAAACTAACAGTGTTTTAGAAAATACTAATATCACTAATTCTATGATAGGAAATTCAGTTATAATGAAAAAGTCTGCAGACGAATTGAGTGTTGGAGATTATAATGAGTTATAAAAATGACTATTAAAGAATCCGTTTTATATGCATTAGGTAAAATAGGTAAACCTTCTGATTATATGGAGGTTTATAACTATATTATAGAACATAATCTTCACGATTTTGGAGAAGCAAAAACACCTATGAAAACAGTTAATATCTTTTTAGCTAATTTTGTCAAAAAAGGTGATGAACGCGTAATGCGTAAAAAAAATTCTAAGGGAACTATGGTATATTTTCTTACTGAAAATCAAGATAATATACAAAGTGATAGTCAAAATTCTGAGATAAAAGTTAATTTTAAGGAAAGAGATTTACATAAACTGTTTACTACGTATCTTCATAATCAAAAAATTAGTGCTAAAACAATTTTTCACGAAAAAAGTGAACACGGAAAAGATAGGAATTTAAAGTGGGTTCATCCTGATATTGTTGGTGTTAGTTTTTCAAATTTACATTCAAAAGAAGCAAAACATCTTTTGGAAACTGCTGATAAAATGGATTCTTTCAAGTTGCTATCGTATGAATTAAAATGTTCAATAAATAATGATTATGATTTAAAGCAATATTTTTTTCAGGCGGTTTCTAATTCAAGTTGGGCAAATTATGGTTATCTTGTAACATTTGAATTTAACGACGAGTTAAAAGATGAAATGGAAAGATTAAACCAGTCATTTGGTATAGGTATCATTCATTTAAAGCCCAATCCTTTTGAATCAAAAATACTTTATCCTGCTGTATATCATAAACTTGATTTCAAAACAATTGATAAATTATGTAGGGCAAATAAAGACTTTTCTTCATTTATAGAATGCGTAGAGAAATATATTTCGGCAGAAGAAAGATATTCAGATGCTCAAATGGAAGTATTAGAAAAAATATGTGATTCTTATTTTGAAAATGATAGTGAAATAGAAGCATATTGTAAGGAAAAAGGAATTGAAATTGAAGAATAAAATTTATCAAAAATATTTCGTTTTTAATTTCAATTTATAGAATATGAGATACTTATCTTTACTTTTTATATCATTTTTTTTATCTGTATTCGCATATTCCCAAAAATTGAAAACATACGAAGATTCTGTGAAGTACGACAGAAAGAAGGTTGAATTTGAGAAAATGTTCGTTCAGGCGAATCTTGAAAAAAATCGCCAGAATTATGATCAAGCGTTAGCATTATACTTTGATTGCAACAAATTATTGGGTGAAAATGACGCTGTTTATTACGAAATGGCTCAGATTTATCTTTCCCAAGGTAAATTTTCCGATGCAGAAATCGCTATAAATAAGGCTATAAAGGTCTCAAAAGGCAGTAATGTAGAGTATAAACGCTTTTTAGACGATTTATACATAAAAATGGGCAAAAAAAGATAATTTTGCAAAAAACTATGTATGCGTAAAGTAGTCCTTTACATAATGCTGAGCATTGTATTGTTTTCGTCGTGTCACTCTTCTAAAAAAATTGTGAGTTCAAACGACTATAAACAATACGAAGCAATTTCGTTATATGATTCAATAATAAAACATTACGGAGATTTTTCAACAGTTTCTTTTAAGTTTTCGATTGATTCAAAAGAGTTGTTAAAATCATTACCAATTCAGGTAAAAGGAACTGTCCGTATTAAAAAAGATAGCATAATCTGGATATCAATCGCGCCAACAATGAACATAGAAATGGTTCGTTGCGTGCTTACGCAGGATAGTGTGAAGTTTTATTCGAAGATTCAAAAAGTCTATTACGACGGTTCAATAGACTCATTGAATCGAAACGGAAATTCAATTGATTTCAAAACGATTCAGTCAATTTTCTTGAATGAATTATTCTTTGTTGACCAGCACATTACCGACACAATCGGTATGTTAAAGAATTTTGAAGTTAACATCAAGAATAATATTTCTGTAATGAAAACATACTCAAAGAAAGAGTTTAAGAAAAATGACACACTTTCGTTGCAACAAGTTTGGACAATTGATAACGATAATTTCAGAATTTCCGATGTAGAACTTACTAATGTTAATGTTGAGGAAAAAGACGAGCTAAATCTTAGAGTTCATTATGGAAATTTCGAGACTATTCAGGACATAAACTTCCCAAGTTTAGTTAGTGTAAAGGCAAAAAAGAATAGCAATAAGGTTACAATTGATATGGAATATTCAAAGATAAAATTCAACGAAGATTTGTCTTTTCCGTTTAGTCAAAATGCTGATTATAGAAAACTTGATTTAAAGAATTAATGAAAAAGTATTTGTTCATATTATTTGCTTTATTCTTTTGTTTTTCAAATGAAGTATATTGCCAGAAAAAGAAAACAAAAGCACAAGTTCAGGCTGAACTAAATAAGGCAAAAAAGGACATAGAACGCACAAGTAAATTGTTAAAGGAAACAGAAAAAAGTAAGTCTGTTTCTATTGAACGTGTCACATTGTTGAGCCAGCAAATTGAAGAGAGAAACAGATATGTGAATACTCTTCAACAGGAAATTGAATATATCGAGGGTGATATTGCCGCTACAAACACGCAAATTCATACGCTTTCTACGCAATTAGAGCAAATTCAGGCAGATTATAAAAAGGCTTTATTTACGGTTTACAAAGTGAATGGTCAGTATCAGCAGTTGATTTTTTTGCTTTCTTCGGAAGATTTTAATCAAGCATACAATCGTTTAAAATACTTGCAGTATTATTCCGATTATATGATTCAACAATCGGAACGAATCAAGTCTTTACAAGACAGTTTAGGTTCTCGTAAGGCAGAGTTGGACAAATTATTGCTACACAAAAAGAATATAGTGGGAGAGAAGCAATCTGAAGCACGAAAGCTTGAGCAAGATAAATATTTGGAAGATGCTACAATAAAAAAATTGAATAGCAAACAGCAAGAATTAAAACAAAAACTTGCTGAAAAGCAAGCACTTGCAAAAAAACTTGATAAACAAATTGCAGACTTGATTAAAGCAGAAATTGAGGCGAAACGCAAAGCAGAAGCTGCAAAAAACAAGAATACGACTACAAAATCGACTACTGTTTCCACACTGACACCAGAGGAAAAACTTGTATCTACACAGTTTTCTGGTAATAAAGGTCGTTTGCCTTGGCCAACGGCAACGGGTAAAATCACTGAACATTTTGGTCGTCACAAACATCCAACTTTGGAATATGTTGAAGTTGAAAGTAATGGTGTTTCAATTGCTACTACCAAGGGGGCAAAAGCACGCGCAATTTTCGATGGAACAGTTTCAAAGATTGTCTTGATTCCAGGTAGAAATACCGCTGTGCTTATTAAACACGGAAATTATTATACAGTTTACGATAACTTAGTGAGTGTCACTGTAAAAGCCGGACAACAAGTGAAGGCAAAACAGGAAATTGGAACAATTTACACCGATCCGGAAACGAACTCAACAGTTATTCAATTGCAAATTTGGCAAGAACTAGAAAAATTGGATCCAGAACAATGGCTTTCTAAATAAGACTGCCTATGGAGAAATCCAATATCAATATCATACTGACAAAATTAGACGAGTTTATCAGAAGATTCTATGTAAATGAATTTCTGAAAGGTTTAATTTTGTTTGTTTTGATAGGCGTATGTTATTTTATCACAATCAGTTGCATAGAATATTTTACTTTTTTACCTACATCGGTACGCACCATAGTTTTTTATGTTTCATTAACGATAGCCGCCATAACACTGGTGAAATATGTGTTGGTTCCATTTGCTCATATTTATAAGATTGGGAAAGTGCTTTCCCATGTTGAAGCAGCAAAAATCGTCACAAAATTTTTCCCAGAAGTTCAAGATACATTATTAAATACTTTAGAACTTGCAAACGATAAATCACTAACAGATAATCAGTTAGCAATAGCGGCAATCAATCAAAAAATTGATGCACTACGACCAATTCCATTTTTGTCGGCTTTTGATTTCCGTACATTTTTATCGTATTGGAAATATGCAGTTGCTTTATTGGCTGTAATACTGCTCGTTTCGTTGTTGTATCCACGGGCAATAGTGGACGGAGCGACTCGTATTGTGAAACACAACGAATATTTTGAAAAACCTGCGCCATTTACATTTGTTTTAGATAACGACTCTTTGTCGGTATTAAAAGGCTCCGATTTTTCCATTTTAATGCATATAGAAGGAAAATTTGTTCCCGATGAGGTACAAATATCTTTTGGCGGTAATCGCTTTGCTATGACGAAAAAAACAGCCAATTCTTTCGAATATGATTTACATGGTTGTAACCAATCACTAACATTTAGCTTTGTTGCCGATGAGTATTCGTCGCAACAGTTTAATTTAGAGGTATATCCGTTGCCACAGTTATATGAATTTACGATTTCGGTAGAAACACCGACATATACACAGATAGATAATTTTGTTGAGAAGAATACGGGTGATGTAACGTTTCCAGCAGGTTCAAAAGTTACATGGCAAGTCAATGCTGTTGATACGGATTCCTTGCTTTTTGTATCGGAAAACGGGACAGAATTTTTCAAGAAAAAAGACGATACATTCGTTTTGAATCAGCATATTAAACAAACTATGGAATATTCGCTTATCGGTAAGAATTCCTATTTGGATTCAATTCGAATTATTGATTACACATTTACGGTTATTCCAGATATTCGACCAGCTATACAAGTAGAACAAAAGCAGGATAGCACGGAATACTTCACTTATTATTTCAAAGGGGAAATTCAAGACGATTATGGATTTTCGTCGCTGGATTTTGTGTACTATTTGAAAGACAGGGAAGCAGAAGCTGTTCGTATTCCAGTGGAATTTTCGCCATCGGTTACGCATCAGCAGTTCTTTTATATGTTTGATTTTTCGCAGTTTTCGAAAGGAGATGCTATTCAATATTACTTTGAAGTATTTGATAATGATGCGGTTAATGGAAGAAAATCTGCGCGTACAGCAATGTATGAATTTGCTATTCCAACTCAAGAGGAGATGGAGAAAATGCAGGAACAATTTAGTCAACAGATACAATCTTCATTCGAGCAGTCAACATCGTTGGCTCAGGAAATGATGAAAGATTTAGATAAGTTGAAGCAAAAACTCTTGAATGAAAATCTTTCTGACTGGGAGCGTAAGCAAGTTCTTGACGAAATGCAGGAAAAACAGGAGCAAATTAAAAAGCAGGTTGAAAATCTTCAACAATCGTTGCAGCAAAAGAATGATTTGCAGCAAAAAATGTCGGAAAAAGACGAGGAGTTACTTCGTAAACAACAGGAAATAAATGATTTGCTCAATAGTCTTATGGACGATGAACTTCGTAAGATGATGGAAGAATTCAACCAAATGCGTGAGGAGTTCAACAAAAATGACTTCATTAAGAAATCGGAAGAAATGAAGATGTCGTATGAAGAGCTGTCGAAACAACTTGATAGAGATTTAGAGTTGTTGAAGCGTATGGATGTTGAGGAACAAATTCAGTCTTCGAGCAATAGATTGGAGGAATTGGCGAAGGAACAGCAGCAACTTTCGGAAGATATGAAAAACGGTAAGAATACCGATGCTATGCAACAGAAAATGAAGGAACTTTCCGAGGAATTGCAGTCAATTGAGAAGAACTATAACGATGCCAAAGAAAAGAACGAGGAATTGCAGCAAAAGTATGATTTACAGAACTTTGACCAACAATTCCAAGATATACAAAATAGTATGCAACAGAGTCAGTCTGAGCAAGAACAAAAACAGTCGAACAAGGCATCGAAGTCTATGAAAAAGGCTGCAGAGGAGACTGAAAAGTTAGCTCAGTCTATGCAAGGAATGATGCAACAACAAATGCAGCAGCAAGCTATGGAAGATATGGCAAATTTGCGTCAGATACTTGAAAATTTAGTGACGTTCTCGTTCAAGCAAGAGGATTTGTTAAATCAGACCAAAAAGCTTTCGTACGCTGATCCGAAGTATGCCGAAACAGCAGATGGTCAAAATGCATTGTCAGAGAATTTCAAGATTATAAAAGATTCATTGTATGCTTTGAGTACTCGTGTACCACAGATTTCCCAGTCGATAAATAATGAAGTTTTCGAAATTTATAAGAATGGAAATGTTGTGCTTGATTATTTGGAACAAAGACAGCGTGGTCTTGCACAAATGAGCCAGCAATACATTATGACTGCGGCCAATAATTTGGCGTTGATGCTATCGGAAGTGTTGGATGCTATGCAACAACAGGCTGCACAGCAAATGGAAGGACAGCAGCAATGTCAGAATCCGCGTAGTTCGGGAAAAGGAGCGAAGCCATCATTTCAACAGATGAAGCAGATGCAAGAATCGTTGAAATCGCAGATGCAGGAGATGATGAAGCAGATGAAAAACGGTGGAATGCCATCGCAGCAGATGCAGAAGCAGTTAAGCGAAATGCTGATGAAAGAGCAGATGCTCAAACAGATGGCAAACACGATGATGCAGAATGGTGAACTTTCGCCTGAAGGAGTTCAGCAATTAAAAGATATTCAGCGTCTTATGGACCAAACAGAGCGAGACATTGTAAATCAAACCATAACACCGCAAACATTGATGCGCCAGGAGCAGATATTGACTCGTATGCTCGAAGCGGAAAATTCTAAACACGAACGTGATATGGACAAAGAGCGTGAGTCAAAGACTGCTGTAGAAACACCTTCGGAAAGTGCCAAGAAAAAATTTCAGCAAACCGAAAAAGACAAATTGCAGTATGGTGATTTGTTACAAGAAAACTCTATCAAACTCCGTCCTCAGTATCAGAAAATCTATTCTGACTATATTATGAATTTGGAGGAAGGAAATTAACTTGGCAATGGTTAAATTAAAGCATCGTGTTATTCGGAAGAAGTGATTTTACACGAATCTTTGTTCAAATTCTTTTACGCCTACTCGTTCCATTTCTACGGCTGCACGAAGTTCATTCCATATCTGTTTGCCATTGTGAATGGCATCAACAAATAGTTCGCCTCTGGTTTTGTCGGTAGAGTAGATTGTAAGGTTTGACAAGCCAACTAAGCGAAGTAAAAAAGGTTCAAATAGTTTGGTATCTGTTACGCGTTTTAAGAGAATTTCATCTGTTCTTTTTGAAAATAAACCACGTTCAACGATAATGCGTTTTGTTGTTATGGTTGTTTTTGTGCATTTTAGCAGATAGTAATGGTATAATGCGAAAAAGATTGGAACGATAAGCCAACAAAACAATCCGCATAAAAGGAAAACTTTTATGTTAATCCATTGTGAAGGAGAACCTTCGTATATTGTTTTTTCTTCCATAGTTGTACGACTACAATTTGTTATAACTTCTTTTCAGCTTTAAGTATTCTCCATTCGTTACCGACAGTAAGAATCAGGAAGATACCCACAAGTACGGTTTTGTATGTGTATGAGAGAATAAGCCCATCAAATGTAATGGCACTATCGGCATAATATAGCACGCCAGCCAATATGAAATATGCCGCCAATGTTCCTATTTTGTATGGAATACCATAGTGTTTTTGGCAGAGTATGTATGATAGGACTGCCATCAGCACGTAGCAGGCAAGTGTTGCCCACGCACAAGCAACGTATCCGTAAATCGGTACAAAAACGATATTGATTGCCAAGGTAATTAATGCACCGAATCCGGTAATCCAGATTCCGAATGTAGTTTGGTTTGTTACTTTATACCAAATTGAAAGGTTAAATACAATTCCAAGGAATATATTAGCCATCAACAATACCGGAATAATACCCAATCCATCGTGGAAATTGCTACCAATAAATAGTTTGAATATGTTAAGATACAACATAATTACCAAAAATAGTAGTAAAGTGAAAATGGTAAAATAGTTCATAATTTTAGCATACATCTGGCGTGAATCTTTTTCCTTCATTCTTGAAAAGAAGAATGGCTCTGCTGCGAAACGGAATGCCTGGTTGAAGATTGAAATAATCATGGCAAGTTTATAGTTTGCACCATAAATTCCTACTTGCGAAAGAATATATTGCGATGCGTCAACGCCGTCGGGAACGGTTAGGAAATAGCGAAGCGAAACTCTATCGTACACTTCGTTGATACTGCCCGCAAGTCCAGAAATGAGAAGAGGCCACGAGTAACTGAAAATTCTTTTAAGCAAATCGTAGTCAAAACCATTACGGTTTTTCAAAATGTCAGGCAATAATAGAATCAATGTAACTACACTGGCAGCCAGGTTTGATATGAAAATATAGACAACTTTCGGAGTTGAGAAATTATCTACCAACCATTGATTGGAACTTGTCTTTGCTATGGTTGGTAAAATAATGATAAACAATATGTTAAGACCAATATTTATGCCAATATTCGTAAGTTTTATTGCCGCAAATTGTAGTGCTTTGTTTTCGTGTCGTAGTTTGGCAAAAGGAACACTGGTAAAGGCGTCAATACCAATAATGATTGCCATAATCATCACAAAATCCTGATGGTCGCTATAGCCAAGTACACTTGAAATTGGCGACAGTAGAAGAAAAACAAGTCCTATAAATATTGCTGAAGATGAGAATAAACTTGTGGTTATTGTTGAGAAAACCTTTGGTTCGTCATCTTTGTTTTGCATAAAACGGAAGAAACCAGTTTCCATTCCGTATGTAAGGAAAATCATAAGGAAAACCGTGTAGCTATATAACTCGGTAACAACTCCATATTCTGCTTGTGAAAAACAACGTGTATAGAGAGGAACGAGCATAAAGTTTAGAAAGCGTCCGATAATGGTGCTTAGTCCGTAAATTGCAGTTTGACCAACAAGTTTTGAAATTAGTCCCATATTATTTTGTAATAAAAAATTCGCTCATAATCATATCAGAAAGCATTATGCCATTGCGAGTTAGCGCAATGCTATTATTTTTTTCTTGAATCAGTTTTTGTTCAAGAAAGTGATTTTTCTGTTCTACAAAGGTATTATAATATTCTTTAGGGAAATTATTTTTAATTGAATCAATATTAACACCTTTTTGGGTGCGTAATCCCGTCATTATTATTTCATTATATTTGTCTTGTACGGATAGATGTTCTTCTTCGCAAGGGATTGTATTCGACTGAATTGCAGCAATATACTTTGCATTGTGGGCAATATTCCAATAGCGATTGTTGCCATCGTAGGAGTGTGCCGACGGACCAATTCCTAAATATGGCTTGCCGCACCAATAGGCAGAATTATGTCGTGATTGAAAATCTTTCTTCGCGAAATTCGAAATCTCATATTGCTCAAAACCAGTTTGTTGCGACCAATCTATGAGATAATTGAACTGTTCAAGAACAGATTCTTCGGTTGGCAAGATAAACTTCCCAGTTCGTACAAATTTATGTAGTGCCGTATGTTCTTCCACCATAAGTGAATAGGCAGAAAGATGTTGTACATGCAACTTTGCAACTTCGTTGAGGTTTTGTTTCCAGCGCTCTAAGGTCATATTAGGAAGTCCGTAAATGAGATCGACTGTAATGTTCGAAAAGCCACAATTTTGTGCGATTTCTACCGCTTTTTTCGCAGAATTTGCTGAATGTCGGCGATTGAGTAATTGTAAGTCGTCATCGTAAAATGATTGTATGCCAATACTCAAGCGATTGACGCCAAGTGAGCGGAGTTTTTGGCAATATTCTTTGGTAATATCGTCGGGATTACATTCAAAGTTAATTTCTGCATTCGGAAGAATTGAGAACTGTTTGTGTATGGTTGCAAAGAGTTGTTCTAATTCATAAGGTTGTAATACAGAAGGAGTTCCGCCACCGAAATATATTGTTTCGAGAGGAGCATTTAGAAAACCATTCCGCATTTCGATTTCTTTGCAAAGTGCAGAAACCATCTCCGTTTGTGTTTTACAGTTGAGACTAAAATGGAAGTCGCAATAGTAACACAACTTTTTACAGTACGGAATATGAATGTAAAGAGATGCCAGTTTAGTAAGAAATAGTTGCTTTATCTTTTGATACGGTCAATTTCACTGTTCTACCAAGATATGTGGCAAGATTTTTTGTGTCGTGTCCCATATTGATGCCGTATAGAATAGGAATGTTGAGGTCATCAAAATAGTTGTGAATAATTTCGTTTATTGGCAAATCTGAACTTTGAGTCATTTGTGAAAATTCGCCGACAACTACACCTTTAAGAGCGTCGAGTTTACCGCTTAATTTAAGATTTGCCAACATTCTATCTATGGCGTAGTTTGCTTCACCGGTGTCTTCAATCAGCAAGATAGAATTTTTCACGTTAAGATCGTATAATGTGCCTCCCATGCTGTAGATAAGCGAAAGATTTCCACCGACTAAACGACCTTCGGCACTACCAGTTGCGCAGTTGTTGTTGGTAGTAATTGAATTTGTTGTTAATTCTCCGAACAACGCCTTTTTAAGTGATTGAACACTTTCGGCGTCGGTGAAATTTTTCACCATTGGGCCGTGAATAGTTGCGTATCCCATGTTGTTCAAGGCGATGTGTAAAGCTGTTACATCGCTGTAGCCAATAACCCATTTCGGATTTTGTTCGAATGATGAAAAATCTATATACGAAAGCACTTGCGCAGCGCCGTAGCCGCCTCGTGCAGAGATTAACGCCTTAATGTTCGGATTGTCGACAAGCTTTTGGAAGCTTTCGATACGTTCACTTTGTGTGCCGGCGTACCGTCCGTCTTGTTTATATAAGTTGTCGGCTTCGATAACGACAAGTCCCCATTTCTTTAGAGTGTCGATGCCTCTTGCTAACTCTGTTTTCGATACTGCGTTTGATAAGGCAAAGACAGCAATTGTGTCACCTTTTTTAAGAAAGGCAGGTTGCTTTTCGGCAGTTATTTCCTGTTGTTCACTTAATATAGTTTGGTAATAATAACTTCTATAGATACTATCCACATTTGTGACATAGTAGTAGTTATATTCTTTTTTACAACTGCTGAAAATTGCAAGAATTAACAGAAATGGAAATAATTTTTTCATAACGAAATTATTCAAACATCATAGCCACTTTTGCAAGTGTTTTCACAAAATAGTCAATTTCTTCTTTCGTGTTGTACATTGCCAACGACATGCGTGCAGTGCCTGGAACTCCGTAGTACTGCATAATTGGTTCTGTACAATGTGTGCCTGTACGGATGGCGATACCTTGTTTGTCGAGTATCATACCAATATCGGCACAATGTGCGCCGTCAACTTCGAAGGAAATTGCGCCGGCTTTTTCAGGAGCGTTGCCGATAATTGTAACTTGCGGAATTTCGGCAAGTTTTTGGTTTGCATATTGAATCAGTTCCGATTCATATTTCTGAATATATGGCATTCCAATATTCATAAGATAATGCAAGGCAACTCCAAGAGCATGTGCGCCGACATAATTTGTCGTTCCCGCCTCGAATTTGAAAGGCAAATCGTTGTAGATAGTTTTTTCGAGCGTCACCGTTTTTATCATATCGCCGCCACCCTGATATGGAGGAAGTTTTTCCAACCATTCTTCTTTTCCCCAAAGAACGCCGGTTCCTGTCGGAGCATAAATCTTGTGCCCGGAAAAAGCAAAGAAATCACAGTCAAGTTCTTGAACATCAATAGGAATATGTTGAACCGACTGTGCCCCGTCTATCATAATAGGAACATTGTGACTATGGGCAATATCGATAATTTCTTTTATAGGATTGACAGTTCCCAATGTGTTGGAAACGTGAACGACCGAAACGAATTTTGTTTTTTCGGTAAAAAGATTTTTGTATGCCTCAATATCAAGAACGCCATCGTGGTTAAATGGTATACATTTTAGTTTAGCCTTTTTGCGTTCACAAACCATTTGCCAAGGAACAAGATTGGAATGGTGTTCCATGGCCGAAACTATAATTTCGTCGCCTTCGTTCAGAAAAGCTTCGCTAAATGTTTGAGCAACAAGGTTTAACGATTCGGTAACACCTTTGGTAAAAATGATCTCGTAATCGTGTGGTGCGTTAATAAAAACTTGTACCATTTGGCGTGCTTGCTCGTACATTGTAGTTGACAACTGGCTCAATGTATGGATGCCACGATGAATGTTGCTGTTTGTTTTTGTGTAGGCATCAACAATGGCATCGATTACCACCTGCGGTTTCTGCGTTGTGGCACCATTGTCGAAGTATATTAAATCGTGATTATGAACCTTTTGGCTCAAAATCGGGAAATCGTTTCGTATAGATTGAATATCAAACATAGATTGATTTTTTGCAAAGGTATTTATTTTTAATCTTTTTTCCTTTCCTTTGTAAAAATGAAACTACTAAATTTTGTAAAAATGAAACTACTAAACTTTGTAGGGAAATTTTCATTAATTGGAATACTTTGTTTTTTCTGTGCTATTCAATTGTCGTTTGCGCAAGGCAAAGATGCAAAGCAAGTTAAGGCACAGGTAAAGGGAGCGTATTTGAATTATGTAAAAGCTGTTTCAGACAAAGAAGGGGAAATAGCCGTACTATGCCTTGACAGTAAATCTATTGCATACTATGATTCAATGGTAAATTTAATAAAGACTGCTGATTCGTCGCAGGTAGCCGCTTTGGCATTTTCAGAAATGGTTTGTGTGTTGAATTTCCGACAGCTGTATTTGTCTAAAAAAATAGAACTAGATATTGCAAATTTAGATGGTACGACTTTTTATGTGACAAGTGTGAATCTTGGTTTGATTAATCCTCCAAAGTGGACATTGGGTGACATTTCTGTCTATGGCAATTCTGCCCAGGCACAATGTTTAGTTGAAAAAAAGGAAACGCCGATTTTCCTTAATTTTAATAAGGAAAGAGATATATGGAGACTTGATGTAACTACGGTAATGGAATTTATTGATGATACTATGTCGGAAGTATGTAGTAAAGCAGATATGACTATAAAGGATTTGATAGTTAAATCTTTACAAGGAGTATTTGGTGAATTACATGCAGATGTTTGGAAACCACTAATTACAGAATAAAATATGGGAAAGAAGAAGTCATCTGTTGCACCTATCTTGTTGGGAATTGTAGCATTAGTTGCAATTGTAGGCGGATATTTGGCGATGGTTGTTTTGGGGAAATGTGTGTCTATATCCGAAGGGAAGATGAATTTTGCTATAGAAACTAATTCTAATGTAGAAGACATTACAAATAAGTTAGAGCAAAAGTTACAGGTTGGCAATGTTACTGGCTTGCAGATTGTAGCTAAAGTCCTTGATTTAGAAGATCATATTTACCCAGGAATGTATGAATTGACCGATGGAATGTCGGCGTTCGATGTTGTGCGATTATTCCGTTCCGGCAAGAGAAAAACGGTTGATGTTGTCATAACAAATGCCCGCCATTACGACGAAGTGTTACAACTTGCTTCGACGAAATTGGAAGCAAGTTATGAGGAGCTTTCGGATTTGTGCCGCGACAGAGATTTTATTGATTCATTGGGATTTAAACGAGAAACAATTATTTGTCTTTTCATGCCCGACACATACGAATTCTATTGGAATACTTCGGCGCGTCAGTTTATGGAACGTATGGCTAAAGAATACAATAAATTTTGGACAGAGAAACGTTTGGCAAAGGCGAAGCAAATCGGGCTTACTCCACAAGAAGTTATGACGCTGGCTTCCATAGTTGATCAGGAAACTCGCCACAATGATGAAAAACCAAAAATTGCCGGAGTTTACATGAATCGATTGAATGGAAATGAAACGGCAGGAAAGTTACAAGCCGATCCAACAATTAAATTTGCATTGAACGATTTTGAAATAAAACGTGTACGCAAAGGTCATATTGAACGTGCAAAATCGTCCCCATACAGTACATACGAATGGAAAGGTCTGCCTCCAGGCCCAATCTGCATTCCTTCGAAAGCCGGCATCGATGCGGTGTTGAATTACGAGCATCATAATTATTATTACTTCTGTGCACAACCAAATTATTCTGGTTATAGTAACTTTTCGTCAACATTCGCCAAGCATCTTTTGTATGCGACCGAATATCAAAAATGGTTGAACAAAGAAGGTTATTAATCAAACCATATTTTTTGTTACTTTGCAGTATGATTATAGAGACACGAAACATACGAAAATCGTTTGGAACTTTACCAGTGCTTAATGGAATTGATTTGGATGTTGCGAGTGGTGAGATTGTTTCAATTGTAGGTAAAAGTGGTGCGGGGAAAACGACTTTGCTTCAGATTATGGGAACGTTGCTCAATGCTGACGAAGGAACGCTTTCTATATTGGGGACAGATGTCGGCAAATTGAAAGAAAAAGAACTTGCTACATTTCGCAACGAACATATTGGTTTTGTGTTTCAGTTCCACCAATTATTGCCAGAATTTACGGCGTTGGAGAATGTTTGTCTGCCAGCAATGATACAAGGGAAAAGTGGCAAACAATGCGAGACACGAGCAAAAGAGTTATTGGATTTTTTGAATCTTTCGGAACGAATGACGCATAAACCAGCGGAAATGTCGGGTGGAGAACAACAACGCGTTGCGGTTGCCCGAGCAATTATGAATAATCCAGCCGTGGTTTTTGCCGATGAACCTTCGGGAAATCTTGACTCACACAATAAAAAAGAATTACACGAGTTATTACTTCGCTTGCGTGACACATTTAATCAAACATTTGTGATTGTAACGCACGATGATAACTTGGCGGCAATTTCAGACCGCGTTATAAAAATGGAAGACGGAAAAATTATTGAAGATGGCAGATAAGAAAAAACTGACAGGAAAACAAAAACGGGCTTTACGTTGGAAGAAACTTCGTATGAAGTATCGATTGACTATTACCAACGAGAAAACATTTGCCCATATTGTTTCGTTTCGTTTGTCTATCCATAACGTATTTCTTATTGTTGCTACGCTTTCGTTATTTTTGATTTTGGTGGTGTATCTCATAATTGCCTACACGCCAATTAAGGAATATATTATTCCGAATTATCCTGAATTGGAAGAACGCGAAAAGATTGAACACAATGCCGAACTTGTTGATTCCTTGGAATATCAAATGAAGTTGTATGCCCAGAAAATGCAGGTTTTGGAAACAATTTTAAGTGGAGACGATCCTTCGGAGTATGCTGCAATTGATTCTATTATTGTTCAGCAGACGGAGAATTATGCAAATCTTAATTTCGACATTTCTCCTGCGGATTCAATGATGCGTATGGAAATTCAGGAAAGTGAAGCGTTGAATGTTAACTTCCATTCAAAAACAGCTGGTGTGAGAATAGAAAACTTATTTTTCTATCCACCAGTTTCTGGTGTTGTTTCAAGTAATTTTAGCCAAGGTCACTTTGGTACCGATGTTGTTGCTGCCGAAAATAGTATTATCCATTCTGTTTTGGATGGCACGGTATTGCTATCAACTTGGACAATTGAAACTGGCTATGTTATTATGATTCAACATAGCAACAATTTTATTTCTGTGTATAAACATAACTCGAAGTTATTGAAACAAGCTGGAGATCAAGTTAAGGCTGGCGAAGGAATTGCCTTGTTGGGGAATACGGGCGATTTAACCCTTGGCCCACATCTTCATTTTGAATTGTGGCACGAAGGCAAACCAGTCAATTCAGAGAATTATATAGTATACTAAGAATGAAAAGAATAGCACTTTTAGGTTCAACAGGTTCTATTGGAACACAGGCATTGGATGTTATATCACGTCATCCGAAGGAATTTTCGGTTGAGGTTTTGACTGCACATAATAACGCAGATTTGCTGATAGAACAAGCGAAGAAGTTCAATCCAAATGTTGTTGTTATTTCTAATCCTGAAAAATACGAATATGTTGCGGAGCAACTCAAGGACGAGATGATAAAAGTCTTTACTGGTCCGGATTCTTTGAAGGATGTGGTAGAGATGAGTTCTGTTGATATGGTTCTTGGTGCACTTGTTGGTTATGCAGGTTTGGCACCAATTATCCACGCGATAGAACACGATAAAATTATCGCCTTGGCAAATAAGGAAGTGCTTGTGGTAGCAGGTCAGTTAGTAAATAAATTGCTTACACAACATCCAAAATCTGCAATCATTCCTGTTGATTCTGAACATTCTGCTATTTACCAATGTTTGCAAGGCGAAATTCAATGTGGAAATAAGGCGGAAAAACTTCTTTTGACTGCATCTGGCGGACCATTTAGAGGATTTTCTGCAGAGCAATTAGCTACCGTTACAAAGGCTCAAGCATTGAAACACCCAAATTGGAGTATGGGTGCAAAAGTAACGATTGACTCAGCCTCATTGATGAACAAAGGTTTGGAAGTGATTGAGGCAAAATGGTTGTTCAATATGCCTGCCAAGAATATTGAAGTATTGGTACATCCGCAGTCTATTGTGCATTCGGCAGTACAGTTTGAAGACGGCTCGATTAAGGCACAGTTAGGTGCTCCAGATATGCGTATTCCTATACAATATGCTTTTAGTTTCCCTGAACGACTAAAGGCAAGCTATCCACGCACCGATTTGTTTGCATTGGGTAATCTTACGTTTGAGAAACCAGACAGAAAGAATTTCAGAAACTTGGATATTGCATTGTCTGCAATAGAACAAGGAGGTAATATGCCATGTATTATGAATGCTGCCAATGAGGTTGCCGTAGCAGCATTTCTAAAAGATGAGATTTCATTTTTCGGCATGTCTGATTTGATAGAAAAAACTATGCAACATATATCTTTTGTAATTGAACCAACGCTTCAAGATTATGTTGAAACACACGAAGAATCAATGAAATACGCACAGTCGTTGTTATGATGCAAACCATTCAATTATTAGTAACTTTAACTTTGCTTGTTTTCGTCCATGAACTTGGTCATTTTATGTGGGCGAAAATCTTTGGCGTCCGCGTAGATAAATTCTATTTGTTTTTTAACCCATGGTTTTCGTTATACAAACGTAAAGTGGGAGAAACAGAATATGGAATAGGTTGGCTTCCTTTGGGAGGATATTGTAAGATAGCAGGTATGGTTGATGAGTCTATGGATACGGAATCATTGAATTCGGAACCGCAACCATGGGAATATCGAAGTAGACCATTGTATCAGAGGATGTTAATCATTACCGGTGGTGTAATAAACAATTTTATTACGGCAATTCTAATTTATGCGGCAATTTCATTTACATGGGGCAAAACAACGCTTCCATTGCAAAACCTTGAATACGGAATTTATTGTGATTCAGTTGCTTTGAACATGGGTCTGCAGAATGGCGATAAGATTTTGCAAGTAAACGATAAAGTTCCAGCAACTTTGGGTGAAGCTGTAAGTATGATTTTGTTAGATAAATCCGACAAAATTGTTGTTGACCGAAATGGTCGTACAGTTGAGGTTCCAATTCCCGAAGGAATAGGTGAGCAAATAATTGCTAATCAACAGTCATTTTTTATTACGGAAAATGTTCCTTTTATTATAGATTCTATCATGCCAAATACGCCTGCGGAAAAATCGAAACTTCGTGTAAATGATAGAATTATAGCGGTTGATTCAATTAAAACTCCAGCATTCTATGACTTTGTAAAAACAATCTCGCAATACAAAAACAAAGAGGTTGAATTGACAGTTTCGCGTCACGGATATGAAGAGAAAATTCCGATTACGATTTCGCCAGAAGGTAAGATTGGGGCATGGACAAAATCGGCGTATGATTTGTTTGAATTAAAGACCGAAAACTATACGCTTTTGCAATCTATCCCTGAGGGAATAAAAATGGGAGCAAATACGCTTGTGTTTTATATTAAGCAATTCAAGTTGGTGTTCACAAAAGAAGGTTCAAAGCAAGTCGGTAGTTTTGTCTCTATGGGAAAATTGTACGACGAAACTTGGAACTGGAGAAGTTTCTGGTCATTGGCTGCCTTATTTTCTGTGATACTTGCTTTTATGAACATATTACCAATTCCAGGATTAGATGGTGGTCATTTGTTATTTCTTTTATACGAATTAGTTGCTCGTAAAAAGCCGAGCGATTCGTTTTTGGAGAATGCACAGATGATAGGAATGGCTATAATTTTCGCTATTTTCTTCTATGCGTTGGTGATGGATTTCACACGACTGTAATCAGGTCACAAACTTTATAACAATTGTGAATAAAGTTTGATAACTTGTGAAATTCTTTTGAAGAAATACGCACATATATTTTTTGAACATCTGTAATTTTGAAAGCGTCAAAAAATAGGTATTTCAATCTCACTCAAATGAAAAGAACGATTTCGATAATTCTTACAATATGCTGGGTTTCAGTTGTTTGTATTGCTCAAAATGCAAAATTAACACGAGAAGAATATATCGAAAAATATGCGAAATTAGCCGTTCAAGAGATGCAGCGTGTGGGAATTCCTGCGAGTATTACTTTGGCACAAGCATGTTTGGAGTCAAACAATGGGAACAGTGATTTGTCAATAGCATCGAATAACCATTTTGGCATAAAATGCCATAGTTCATGGCAAGGCAAGCGTGTGTATCACGATGATGATGCCAAGGGAGAATGTTTCCGAGTATACGATCAGGTGTATGATTCGTATGTTGACCATTCAAATTTTTTGAGAAACGGGCAACGTTATGCCTTTTTATTTGACTTTGACAAAGGTGATTATACTTCTTGGGCATACGGCTTGAAGCGTGCCGGTTATGCAACAAATCCAGAGTATCCAAAAATGTTGATAAAGATTATTGAGGACAATAATTTGCAGAAATACGATGCAATGACTCCTGAAATGTTCGATAAAAAGACGAAGAAGGAAAAAGTTGAAGAAAAAGAAAAAACGGTTGTTGTTAAAGGCGATGCTCCAACATCAACAATTGAAGCTCCTACACCATGGACAAGTGAACCAATTGCAACAAAACACGGCAAACGAGTATACAAGAACAATCATAAGAAATTCGTGATATTGGAGAAAAATGAAACGATTTATACAATATCGCAGAAATTTGGCGTTCCAATGTGGAAGTTGTTCGCAATAAATGAATTTACTCCTGGTCAAGATTTACAAGAAGGCACAATGGTGTATCTCGAAGAGAAAGCAATGCGTGCCGATAGTAAATATATGACACACACTGTTCGTGATGGCGAGACATTCTATACGATTTCTCAGTTGTATGGAATGAAGGCTGAACGTCTTGCAAAAATCAATAAAGCAGACTTGAACAATGTGTTGGAGGTAGGTTCAAATATTTATGTGAGGAAATATGTATTCAAAAACTAATAATAAAAGATAAAATTTTACTTTTGTAGGGAGCAAAAAATCAGTACAATGAGTTCAGATAAACAAATTAAATCAGCGTTAATTTCAGTATTTCACAAAGACGGTCTTGATAGTATCGTATTAAAACTGAAAGAGTTAGGAATTACATTTTATTCAACAGGTGGTACACAAACATTCTTGGAAGGTTTGGGTTGTAAAGTAACTGCTGTTGAAAGTTTAACAACATATCCATCAATTCTTGGTGGTCGTGTAAAAACTCTTCATCCAAAAGTATTTGGTGGAATCTTGGGTCGTCGTGATAACGAAGGTGACCAAGAACAAATGGCAAAATATGAAATTCCAGAAATTGACTTGGTTATTGTTGACTTGTATCCATTTGAACAAACAGTTGCATCGGGTGCTTCTGAACAAGATATTATTGAAAAGATAGATATCGGTGGTATTTCATTGATTCGTGCTGCAGCTAAGAATTTCAAGGATGTTATTATCGTTGCATCAAAACAACAATATGGTAAGTTAGACACTCTTTTGGCAGAAAAGAAAGGTGTTAGTTCATTAGAAGACAGAAAGAGTTTCGCTTGCGATGCTTTCAATGTTTCTTCACACTATGATTCAGCAATCTTTAACTACTTTAACCAAGGAAATGAAGGTTCTGAAAAGATTAGTTTGACTAACGGTAAGGTTCTTCGTTATGGTGAAAACCCTCACCAAAAAGCAGTGTTCTATCAATTTGCAAACACAGGTTTAGAACATACTTTGGCAAATTCACCTTGCCTACAAGGGAAAGAAATCTCTTACAACAATATGCTTGACGCAGATGCTGCTTGGAAAGCTGCAAGTGATGCATATAATTCTGTATCAAATGTTCCAAATAAAGTTGCAGTTTCTGTAGTTAAACACTTGAATCCTTGTGGTTTGGCAGTAGCAAGCACACCAATGAGAGCATTGGAATTGGCTTGGGCTGGTGATCCTGTAAGTGCATACGGAGGTATTGTATGTTTTACTTGTGAGGTAAATGCTGAAATCGCAAATTGGTTCACTGGTAAGTTTATCGAAATCATGATAGCTCCTTCTTATTCAGAAGAAGCAAAAGAAATTTTGGCTAAGAAGAAAAATCTTCGTGTATTGGTTACTCCAGTAAAACCAGCAATTACGGGTGAAAAGTTATATCGTTCTGTAAATGGAGGTCTTTTGGTACAAGACGAAGATGAAGGTATGGATACTGAATATAAACCAGTTACAAGCAAAGTATTCTCTGAAAAGCAACTCGATTTGGCTAAATTCGGAACACAAGCTTGTAAATACCTTAAGAGTAACTCAATGTCACTTGTTTCACAAGCAGAAGATGGCTCATATTGGTTAACAGGTGCAGGTATGGGTCAACCAAACCGTATTGATAGTTTGCGTCTTTTGACAATTCCTCGTTTCAACTTGAAAGATGGATGTAAAATCGAAGACTCAGTATTAATTTCAGATGCATTCTTCCCATTCAGCGATAGCGTAGAGGTTTGTAATGAGTATGGTATTAAATACATCGTACAACCAGGTGGTAGTATTCGTGACGAAGAAGTTATTGATGCTTGCAACAAGTTTGATATCGCTATGGTATTCACTGGTAGAAGACACTTTAAACATTAATAGATTATGGGATTATTTTCATTTCTTTCGCAAGAAATTGCTATAGATTTAGGTACGGCAAATACCATTATAATTCAAGACGATAAAATCGTTGTTGACGAACCAAGTATCGTTGCTTTGGATAGTCACACACTACAACCTGTTGCTATTGGTAAGAAAGCTCGTCAGATGATGGGTAAGAACCACTCAGGTATTAAGGTTGTTCGTCCGATGAAGGATGGTGTGATTGCGGACTTTAACTGTGCGGAAATTATGATCCGTGGTATGATTAAGATGATGCAGGAAAAAACACCTTTGTTTACTCCTTCATTAAAAATCGTTGTTTGTATTCCTTCAGGTTGTACTGAAGTGGAACTTCGTGCCGTTCGTGACTCTGCTGAAAATGCTGGTGGTCGTGAGGTATATATGATCCACGAACCTATGGCTGCTGCTCTTGGTATCGGCTTGGATGTTGAAGAGCCACAAGGTCACATGATTGTAGATATCGGTGGTGGTACAACAGAAATCGCTGTGATTTCTTTGGGTGGTATCGTATGCGATAAGTCTATTAAGATTGCCGGTGATGTGTTCACTTCTAAGATTCAAGAAAATCTTCGTTCAAGTGAAAATATTAAAATTGGTGAACGTACAGCCGAAGAAATTAAAATCCATGTTGGTGCCGCTGTTGACGAGTTGGAAAATCCACCAGCAGATTATATGGTAAAAGGTTCTCACTTGGTGTCGGCTAAACCATTGGATGTAAATGTTTCGTATATGCAAACAGCACAATGGCTAGATGAATCGCTTAACTCTATTGAGAATGCCATTATCGCTGCTTTGGAAGCAACTCCTGCAGAATTGTATTCCGACATTTCTCGTGACGGAATTTGGTTAACTGGTGGTGGTGCTTTATTGAAAGGTCTTGATATTCGTTTGGAGAAAAGAACAGGTATTAAATTCAAGGTTGCCGAAGATCCACTACACTCAGTTGCTCGTGGTACAGGTTATGCGTTGAAGAATATTGACAAGTTCAAATTCTTGATTCGATAATGATACTATATACAGATGAGGAACCTATTTGCATTTATTGGAAAGTATAGTTTTATCTTGCTTTTTATACTATTGCAAATAGTTTCTATCACTCTGATTGTCAATTTCAACGAACCACAAAAAAGTCGATTTGGAGCACTTTCGAATGCGTTTCAAGGTAGAATTTACTCTATTTCAGAAGGTATTACGAAATACTTTTACTTGCGTTTTGCGAATCAGCGTCTTGTAGAAGAGAATGGCAGATTGTACGCAAATCAGGAATTTTCAAAGTATAACAATTCCTTTACGGCAACAAAGGTTGTTGATACCGCATATCAACAGCAATATGAATATATCGCCGCTAAGGTTTTGAATAATTCGGTAAATAAGCCAAAGAATTTTATTACTATAAATAAGGGCTGGCGACAAGGTATTCGTAAGGATATGGCGGTAATCTGCCCTATGGGAATTGTCGGTGTGGTTGTTCGTACTTCGCAGAATTTCTCATTGATAATGACTGTGCTGAATCCGCAATTCCGTGTTAGTACGAAATTGAAGAAGTCTGGTTTCTACGGCTCATTAACCTGGGACGGACAGGACTACAAAACGGCAATATTAGAAGAGATTCCGTTGCACGCAATCATAAATGTGGGCGATACATTAGTTACAAACTCATATTCGAATTTATTCCCAAGTGAAATTATGGTGGGAACAGTTGAGTCGTATTATCAAAATGATAATTTCTTCTCTGCCGAAGTTCGCTTGTCAACTGACTTCAAACGCATTGATTATGTGTATGTTGTAAAAGATTTATTTAAAGAAGAACGAGAAAGACTTGAAGGTGCTGTACAGTAATGGAGAAAATTGTTCGATATAGTATAATATTCCTCTGTGTGTTGTTGTTGCAGGTGCTTATCTTCAACAACATTCCTGCAATAGGTATGATTTCTCCGTACTTGTATTTGTTATTCATACTTGTTTTGCCAGTAAACCTATCGCCAACATTGATTCTATTTTTGTCTTTTGTTGTAGGTTTTTTTGTTGATTTGTCGGTAAATTCACTTGGCGTTCATTCTTGTGCTTCGGTAGCGATGGCATTTGTACGACCAACTGTGCTAAAATTATTACAACCTCGACAAGGATATGAGGCAAATCCGACTCCAATTATTGCCAATTTTGGTGCAACTTGGGCATTGAAATATCTGTTTGCTTGTGTTACAATACATCATATTGTATTGTATTTCTGCTTTACATTTTTGTCTGAGCAAATTGGATTTATGATGGTAAGAATGTGTATAAACATATTTCTTACTATGTTGGTGCTGTTTGTCTGCGAACAATTTATTTTAAGAAAATAATATGGAGCATAGGCGGTCTATTCTTACCTTTATTGTGATAGCTTTGGCTATTGTTTATGTTGGACGCTTGTTCTATATTCAAGTGATGGACGATACGTATAAACTTGATGCTCAAAACAATAGCCGTCGATTTGAGGTGCATCATCCTGCTCGTGGACTTGTGTACGATAGAAATGGTAAGTTGATTGTAACCAATGAGGTTGCCTACGATTTAATGGTTGTTACCGGCCAGATAAAAAATCTTGATACAATAGCGTTACTTTCCCTTATAAATGTGAATAAAGACGTGTTTATGTCTGAATTAAAGAAAGCAAAACAGAATAGATATAAACCGTATCCTATAGTAAAACAAATTAGCGCAGAAAACTATGTCCGATTGCAAGAGCAATTATATAACTTCCCTGGATTTTATGTACAGACTCGTACTGTGCGTAAGTATCCATACCATTGTGGTGCGTTGGTTCTCGGATATATTAGTGAGGTTGACAAGAATGAGATTGAAGCAAATAATTACTATGAACAAGGAGATTATATTGGCAAAATTGGTATTGAAAAATCGTATGAGTCCTATCTTCGTGGTGTAAAAGGAGGTAAATATTACCAAGTTGATGTAAAAGGTCGAGTAAAAGGCTCTCTTGAAAATGGTAAGTACGATAAGAATGTAGTTCTTGGGAAGAACATTACTACAACTCTTGACATTGAATTACAACAATACGGAGAACGCTTAATGCAGAACAAGAAAGGAAGTATTGTTGCTATTGACCCGAAAACAGGAGGAATTTTGGCTATTGTTTCGGCTCCGACTTTCGACCCCAATATTATGGTTGGTCGTTTGGTTGGTGAGAACTATAAACGATTGGTGAACGATCCGCTCAAACCGTTATATAATCGTCCTATTCAAGGTGATAGATACCCTCCAGGTTCTACATTTAAAACGTTGAATGCACTTGTTGGATTGCAAGAAGGTATTGTCAATCGTCACACTATGTATGGTTGTCAGGCAGGGTATAATTCTGGAGGTTTGCATGTGGGCTGTCACAACCACGTTTCGCCGATAGATTTGGTGGAATCAATCAAAATGTCGTGTAACGCATACTATTGTAACGAATTCCGTGCAATACTTGATGCCAACAAATTCCCTTCTGTTCGTGAAGGTTTCTTAAAATGGCGTTCACATATTTTAAGTTTTGGATTGGGTGATCGTTTAGGAGTCGATTTGCCAAGCGAACGTCCGGGTATTGTTCCGAAAGCAGAATTCTACGATAGAGTGTATGGTAAAAATCGTTGGAAATCATTGACAATTGTTTCTCTGTCTATTGGTCAAGGTGAAATTTCTATGACGCCATTGCAGATGGCAAATATTGCCGCGACAATTGCGAACAAAGGGTATTATTATACACCTCACGTAGTTCAAGAGATTGACGATACTGTGTTTGATAAAAGTTTTATACAAAAACATCAAACATCAATTGATCCAAAATTTTTTGACATTGTTCAGGAAGGTATGTATCAGGTTGTGCAAGGTGGTCCAGGTGCTACGGCATGGTTTGTAGCCTTAAAGGATATTGCGATGTGTGGAAAGACAGGAACGGCACAAAACCCTCATGGAGCTGACCACTCAATCTTCATGGCATTTGCTCCACGCGAAGATCCTAAAATTGCAATCTCTGTGTATGTTGAAAATGCTGGTTTTGGTGCTACATGGGCAGCGCCAATTGCTAGCTTAATGATAGAAAAATACCTAAAAGATACTATCACGGCTACATGGCGTGAAAAACAAATTCTAGAAAAAGATTTCATACATTCTCGGTAATGGCACAACAGTTTGGTAACATATTGCAGAAAATTGATTGGCATATAATTTTAATATATGTCTTTCTTGTGTTTGCAGGCTGGATAAACATCTACTCTGCTGTGTTTGACGAAACAGCAGCATCAATTGTGGATATTGATCAGAAGTATGGAAAACAGTTAATCTGGATTATTGCTGCCTTTATTTTAGCTGTGTCTATACTCATAATTGACAGTGGTGTCTATTATGCGTTTGCCGACATATTTTATGTTCTTGTCTTACTGGCTTTGATAGGCGTGTACTTGTTTGCTCCCGAAATTAAGGGAGCACGCTCATGGATAGAAATAGGTCCATTTCGATTCCAACCCTCGGAATTCGCGAAACTTGCAACTTGTTTGATGGTGGCTAAAAACCTAGGACAACACGGAGTCAGCATTGTGAAAAGAAGCGGTATATTTCGAATAGGTATTATTGTTTTGATTCCTGCCTTGTTAATTGTTATGCAAGGTGATGCAGGTTCTGCCTTGGTGTTCGCATCATTATTTCTTGTGTTCTATAGAGAAGGCATGCCATTTTTTATTATATTGTTTGGTGTTGGAGCAGTTCTAATTTTTTCTCTGTCAATTATTTGGGGTGCAGAAATAATCTCAATACTTTCTATTATAGGTTGTCTTATTGCATTTGTGATTTACGGTACGCAAAAAAAACATAAATTACCATTGACTACATTGTTGTTGGTTCTTGCTGCTTTTCTACTTCCATTGGTGTGTTACATAATAATGGAAGAGAAATATATCAGTCTGCTTTTTGCAGGATTTATACTAACAATAATTCCACTTGCAGTATATACATATAAGAAAAAGGTGGCCATGCTAATGGTATTGTTTGGTATTGCCTTTGGTTCGGTTGCTATTTCCCAATCGGTAGATTATGTATTTTCTCATATTTTGGAAGCTCACCAACAAAAACGTATCAATGTGTTTTTTGGTTTGGAGTCGGATCCAAGAGGAAGTGAATTTAATGTGATACAATCAAAGATTGCCATTGGTTCTGGTGACTGGTTTGGCAAGGGCTTTTTGGATGGAACACAAACAAAGAATGACTTTGTGCCAGAACAAAGTACCGACTTTATTTTCTGTACGATTGGTGAAGAATGGGGATTTGTTGGTTCCGTGATAGTAATTGCCTTATTTGTGTATCTGATTTGTCGAATTATGCGTGATGCGGAACGGCAACGAACCAAGTTTAGTAGAATTTATGGCTATTGCGTTGCGAGTGTGTTATTTTTCCATATCGCAGTAAATATAGGAATGACAATTGGTCTTATGCCAGTAATTGGTATTCCACTTCCATTTTTTAGTTATGGAGGTTCTTCGTTATGGGGTTTTACTATCTTATTGTTCATTTTTGTGAAGCTTGATGCGAACCGCGAACAGTTGATTCAATAATTAGTATGATTTATCTATAAATACTAATGAAAAAAGTCAAAAATTGTACTTGCGTAATTAAGATTGATGGTATAATTTTACCATAGAAATTTAACCAATACATATCATGATTAACAAAGTAATTTTAATTGGAAATGCTGGAGCCGATCCTGAAGTTCGTTACATTAAGGAAGACCAGCCTGTTGCAAACATTCGTCTTGCAACAACAGAAAGAGGTTTTAAACGTCAAGATGGGACAGAGGTTCCTGAAAGAACAGAATGGCATCGTTTGACTGTTTGGGGACATTCAGCGAAGTTCGCAGAATTGTATATCAAAAAAGGTGACCAATTGTATGTTGAGGGACGTTTGCATTATTCGCAGTATCAAGATAAGAATAATGAAACACGTTATTCTACAGAGATTATTGTTGATGAACTTCGCAAATTGGGTCGTAGAACTGACAGCAATGGTATTCTTGATCAGCAACAATCTCAAACTACTATGCAACCGCAATCAGTTGCTCCCGTTCGTCAGCAGACTGCCGAAGAAATTGTTGCCGAGGCTCAGAACACGTATATGAGTCAGGGTGATACGGAGGAAGATCTTCCATTTTAGTTATTAGACAAAAATAGTTTGTGTGTTATGGTAAAAGCGTGGCAATGTCACGCTTTTTTATTCTTTTAAGTAAGTGTATGCGATTTATTTCATACCTTTACATTATGAAACGATTAGTCCTATTTATTCTAGTATGTTGCCTTTTTCAGGCATGTGAGGAACGCGAAATCAAGGTTCCGAAGCAACGAGGCTATTTCCGTATAGATTTGCCAGAACATTCGTACACTCAATTTAATGAGTCTGATTTTCCTTATTCATTCGCAACTCCAAAGTATTCGAATGTGGTAAAAGATACCGATAAGGATGCGGAACCATATTGGGTGAATGTGGAATATCCTACAATGAATGCGACGGTTCATATTAGTTATAGAAAGTTATCAAATAATCTTGATGCTGCTGTTGAAGATGCTCATTTGCTTGCTTTTAAGCACGAAGTACGTGCAGATGCAATAAATGCCCAAGAGTTTCATTATGATGAGAAGAATGTTCACGGATTATTGTTCGATATAAAAGGAGACGCAGCATCGGTAATGCAGTTCTGTATTACCGACAGTACAAAGAACTTTGTACGCGGAGCATTATATTTTAATGTAACTCCCAATAAAGATTCACTTGCACCCGTTATACAATTTGTGCGCGACGATATAATAGAATTGATTAGTTCGTTTGAATGGAAAAAATAGAAGATATATGGCAAAAATTTTAGTTACAGGAGGTTTAGGTTACATTGGTTCTCATACAGTTGTTGAATTGCAACAGAATGGTTATGAGGTTGTTATAGTTGATAATCTATCTAATTCAGAAATAAAGGTTTTAGATGGAATCGAGGCAATTACGGGCATTCGTCCACATTTCGAGCAACTCGATATTTGTGATGACAAGGCTTTTCAAGTATGTCTAACAAAACATAACGGTATTGATGCCGTTATTCACTTTGCTGCTTCAAAGGCAGTCGGAGAGTCGGTAGAAAAATCCCTAGACTATTATCGTAATAATGTGTATGGCTTGATACAGCTTCTTACACTTATGAGAAAGAACGATATAAAACATATTATTTTCTCTTCTTCTTGTACTGTGTATGGACAGGCAGAACAATTGCCTATAGATGAAACAGCTCCTCGTCAAACGGCAACGTCTCCATACGGAAATACAAAGCAAATGTGTGAGGATATCATTCGCGACGCGATAATTTCATATCATGATTTCAACGCTATTTTATTGCGTTATTTCAATCCTATTGGTGCTCATCCATCTGCTATGATTGGTGAATTACCGAAAGGCGTTCCAAATAATTTGGTTCCATATATCACACAAACTGCTGCTGGTTTACGAAAAGAATTGTCGGTATTTGGCGATGACTACAATACGCCTGATGGTTCTGCAATTCGTGACTATATTTATGTAGTTGATTTGGCAAAGGCACATGTAAAGGCTATGCAACGATTGCTTTCTGGTTCTAATAAATCTGACTGCGAAATCTTTAATCTTGGTACTGGCAGTGGCGTTTCGGTTCTTGAATTGGTGAACACATTTATGGAAGCGACTGGTGTAAATCTTCCATACAAAATTGTTGGTCGTCGTGCTGGCGATATTGAACAAGTTTGGGCCGATAGTTCGTATGCAGAAAAAGAACTTGGTTGGACAGCGAAAACTCCGCTTGCCGAGGTGCTAAATTCTGCTTGGAATTGGGAGAAAAAAGTCCGAAATATACAATAGCCTATAGGTCATTGTGATGGATACTGTTGCTATACAGACATTACAAAATATCCGTCAGAGGAATAATACTTTTTTGTGGTTGGTAAGCAATTATCTTACCGATAATCCTCGTGCAATTTCTAAGGAAATTATGCAAGAAATGAACGAGGACGGCATACTTCCAGACGAAATGTTGTATTCCGCACTTCTTGCAGGCTTTTTCAACCTAAATCCAGAAGAAAGTCAGGACGATAGGATTTTGAATGATGAATATGTACGACCGGCTGTAAAACAATGTTATCCAGAAGAATACAAGAACAATCCGTATTACAAAAACATTTGTATTCCAGAGCTCACAATTCGTTCGTGGAACTTTACTCACACAACGTATAAGCCATACGAAGCATTTGTTTGGAACGATATTGTTTTGAAGAATGACTTTCGCGAAATTCCACAGATTGGTTTTTTTAATGAGGAATTTTCTTTCCCTGCGGTTCACGAAAATGGTCGCGAGTGGATGGCAATAAAGCCGAGCGAAATTGAAACAATGAAATGTGCTATTGAGAAGGTCTCAGGGAAGGTTGTTGTTTTTGGCCTTGGTTTGGGATATTTCCCGTATATGGTTTCGCTAAAAAATACGGTAGAATCTATCACAATTGTGGAGCGTGACGAAAATGTTATACGATTGTATAAGGATTTTATTTTCCCACAATTTTCGGAAAAGAATAAAATCAACATAGTTCAATCCGATGCTTTTGCATATCTCGACAAAATGGATTCGCATGATTTTGATTATGCGTTTGTTGACTTGTGGCACGATGTTTCCGATGGTCTGCCACTATATGTGTGCACAAAAAAGTACGAACGAAAATTCCCACAAACACGGTTCTTGTATTGGGTCGAAGATTCCCTTTTATCCGCTGTTCGATGGAATAAATTCGACGAAATTATACAAACATCATCTTCAATTGAAGCAATCCGTGAAAGATTGAGCAATACAAGTTTAGCAGAATCACTGTTGTAATCATACCGATAATTGTCAATTATCAATTGTCAATTATCAATTATCATTATCTTTGCAAAGACTGAATTAGATACACTGTTATGTTTGAGAACCTATCGGAACGATTAGAGAAGTCGTTCAAACTCTTAAAAGGACAAGGAAAAATCACGGAAATCAATGTTGCTGAAACATTGAAAGACGTACGTCGTGCATTGCTTGATGCCGATGTTAACTATAAAATTGCTAAGCAATTCACCGAAGACGTAAAACAAAAAGCACTTGGTCAAAACGTGTTGACAGCAGTGAAGCCAGGTGAAATGATGACGAAAATCGTTCACGATGAGTTGACTGCATTGATGGGCGGACAAAAAACGGACATCAACATTAAGGGAAATCCTGCTGTAATTTTAATGTCGGGTTTGCAAGGTTCTGGTAAGACAACCATGTCGGGTAAATTGGCAAATATGCTTAAAACTAAACAAGGTCGTCACCCTCTTTTGGTTGCCTGTGACGTGTATCGTCCTGCTGCAATCAACCAGCTGCAGGTTCTTGGTGAACAAATCGGTGTTCCAGTATATGCTGACTTGTCAAGCAGTAATCCGGTTGATATTGCGCAAGCTGCTATTCGCCAAGCTAAACAAAATGGTCAAGATATTGTGATTGTCGATACTGCCGGTCGTTTGGCTGTTGATGAGGCAATGATGACCGAAATCACAAACATCAAAAACGCTATTGATCCTCAAGAAATCTTGTTCGTTGTTGACTCGATGACTGGTCAAGATGCGGTAAATACAGCAAAAGAATTCAACGACAGATTGGATTTCGATGGTGTAGTTCTTACTAAACTTGACGGTGATACTCGTGGTGGTGCGGCGCTTTCTATCCGTTCTGTGGTAAATAAGCCAATTAAATTTGTCGGTACAGGTGAAAAACTCGAAGCAATCGACATTTTCTATCCTGAACGTATGGCCGATCGTATCTTGGGTATGGGTGATATCGTTTCGTTGGTGGAACGCGCACAAGAACAATACGACGAAGAAGAAGCTAAAAAACTTCAAAAGAAGATTTCTAAGAATCAATTCAATTTCGAAGACTTCCTTGCTCAAATCCAACAAATTAAGAAGATGGGTAACTTGAAAGACCTTGCTTCGATGATTCCTGGAATGGGTAAAGCTTTGAAAAATGTTGATATTGATGACAATGCATTCAAAGGTATTGAGGCAATCATTCGCTCAATGACACCAGAAGAACGTGCGAATCCAATTATTTTGAATGGTTCTCGCCGTAAGAGAATCGCGTTGGGTAGCGGTACTTCCATTCAGGACGTAAACAAACTTATCAAACAATTCGACGAAACGAAGAAGATGATGAAAATGATTACTGGCGCCAAAGGCGGTAGAATGATGCAAAGTATGATGCAAAATATGAGATAAATCCATATATGCTTGATATTAAGGAAAAGACATTAGAAGGTTTTACATTTATAGATTTGTTTGCAGGTATTGGTGGCTTTCACTATGCGTTGTCATCGTTAGGGGCAGAATGCGTTTTTGCTTCAGAATGGGATAAAGCTGCTCAAAAGGTGTATTCTGAAAATTTTGGGATTGTACCAGCTGGAGATATAACAAAAATTGATGAGTCTTCTATACCTTCTCATGATATTTTATGTGGTGGTTTTCCGTGTCAAGCATTTTCAATTTCTGGGAATCAAAAAGGATTCGATGATGTTCGAGGAACATTGTTTTTTGATATTGTGAGAATTGCTTCATATCATAAACCTAAGGTTCTTTTTCTTGAAAATGTAAAAAATCTCTTAAAACACGATGGTGGAAAAACTTTTAAAGTTATTCAGTCAAAGTTGGAGAATTTAGGATATCGTGTTTTTTACAAAGTTATGAATTCAAGTAATTTTGGATTACCACAGCATAGAGAAAGAATCTATATTGTTGCATTTAGAGGTGATATTTCAAAAGCAGAGCATTTTAAATTTCCTACAGGGAATCTTTTCTCTAAACTTTCTGATATTCTTGAAAAACAATGTGATGCAAAAGTTATTGAACGGGATGATATTGTTATAGAAAAGGATTTTGCATGTACAAAAACCTTATTTGGAGAAATAATACCAAATAAGCCAGTTCAGATTGGAAAGGTAAATAAGGGTGGACAAGGAGAACGAATATATCATCCTTTAGGACATGCAATAACTTTATCGGCCTATGGTGGAGGAGTTGGCTCAAAAACAGGACTATATTTGATAGATGGGAAGGTAAGAAAACTTTCTCCTCGTGAGTGTGCACGAGTACAGGGTTTCCCTGAGTCATTTAAGATGGATGTAAATAAAAATCAGGCATATAAACAGTTTGGAAATAGTGTTTCCATTAATGTGTTGCAAGAAGTTTCAGTTGAATTTTCAAAAGTGTTATAAATGAATTTAGTAGATAAAGGATCTCAAACAGCAAAAAACGGATTCAAAAACGAGGATGATGTTGTAAAAAAGTTTAACAATTGGCGAAAGGATTCTGATGCGAAAAATTGGTTAAGCATAATGAGATATTCTTTGGACGAAATTGAATATGTGAAAGCAGAAAAACTTTCTGGGTATAAAACAGATGTTCAAGTACAAGTGTCTATAAAGCTTAAGAAGGGGTTAGATGTTGAAAATTTACAGGTAAAATTGGTGAGTAATATGCAAGGTTTTAATCAAATTGATAAACGCCGAGTTGATACTTATGCTGAGATGTGGAATTTGCCAGAAAAAGTTGTTACTATCCTTAAAAAATATACTGGAGAAATATTGCCTACAATTAAAAATCCAAGAGATGAACGAAGAATGTTTGCTGATGAATTCAGGAAAGTAGATCAAAAAATAATCATTACATGGTTGACTGATAATAAAGGGTTTATTGTTTCAGATATTTTAAAGGGACGTGGGAAATTAGCTGCAGAATGGATGCTTGTAGCACAGAAGATAGATAAGGATTCTCGATGGGTTTTAAAACCAATGAATTATTGTATGAATTTTTTTGCTCAAGGAGATGTTGAGATAACTAAAAAAGGAAATTTTAAAATAGGTCGTATTACAATGCAACGAAAAGGTGGAGATGGTGGTCGTGATACTGCAAAAATGTTACAATTTAAAATAAATCCTGCAGAATTATTCAAATGATACTTTGTTAAAAAACTATTTTGTAAAATAATCATAAGATATTATGGAATTAATAGACGGTAAAAAAGTTAGCGAATCAATTAAACAAAATATCGCTAAGGAAGTTGAAGCATTAAAAGCAAGAGGCGAGAAAGTTCCGCACTTGGCTGCAATTCTTGTAGGTAATGATGGTGGTAGTGTTACCTATGTAAACAACAAAGTTAAATCGTGTGAACAATGTGGATTTACATCAACATTGAAGACATTTGATGAAAATATTTCTGAAGAAACTTTGTTGCAAACTGTGCAGGAATTCAATAATGACCCTGACATTGATGGTTTTATTGTGCAATTGCCATTGCCAAAACATATTGACTCACAAAAAGTTATTGAAGCAATCGATCCAACGAAGGACGTTGATGGTTTCCATCCTATGAATGTGGGAAAAATGATGATAGGTCTTCCATGTTTCAAATCGGCAACTCCTGCTGGTATTTTGGAATTGTTGAAATTCTATAATATTGAAACAGCTGGTAAACATTGTGTTGTAATTGGTCGAAGCAATATTGTAGGTAAACCGATGAGCGTACTTCTTGGTCAAAAAGGTTGGGATTGTACGGTAACTTTGTGTCATAGCCGTACAAAGAATTTGGAAGAAATTTGTGCATCAGCCGATATTTTGATAGCTGCACTTGGAACTCCAGGATTTGTTAAAGCAAATATGGTGAAAGAGGGTGCTGTTGTTATCGATGTTGGAACAACACGCGTTGCCGATGCTACTCGCGAACGTGGATGGCGTTTGTGTGGCGATGTTCAATTCGACGAAGTTGCCCCAAAATGTAGCTATATTACTCCAGTTCCTGGTGGTGTAGGTCCAATGACAATTTGCTCGTTGATGATTAACACATTGCAAGCTGCAAGAGGTAAAAAAGCATAAGATTAAATTGCATATAAAAAAGCCGGTTATCTATTGATAATCGGCTTTTTGTTTTAGAAAATGTTCTTTTATTCTTTAATAAACATAAGTACCTTGGTGCCACCTTTTATGGAAATTATGGCAAAATAGGTGCCGTTAAAAAGGTTCTCAACCGAATACATCGCTTTTCCAATACAAGGAAGTGAGATTGTTCGGCTTTGCATGTCAACAAAGCGGACAGATTCGTATTCTCCGGCAATTGTTATTGTTGTATTTGCTGGATTTGGATAAATGAATAGATTGTTATCGTTGCCACTGATTTGTAATATTTTCACATCTGAATATGAAGATTTCCCATCGAAATCTGTTTGTTTCAAGCGAAAATACACAAGACCTGTTATGTCGTGACAGTTTGTTACAGTTATTGTGTAGTCATGCTCTTTTGTAGTGGTGCCAGCACCTTCTGTCCATACTAATGGATTGAAATTCTTACCATCGTATGAATATTCTATTTCAAAATAATCGTTATTGATTTCCGATGCAGTTGTCCAATTGAATTCTATTGCTTGTCCGTTTTGTTGAACATCGAAATTTGTAAGGAGTATAGGTAGAAGAATTGCCAAAGTTTTGTCAATAGTAGTTTCACCTTTGTTTATACTTACAATACCAACATCTTTAGAGTGTTCATTAGTGTTGGTTACACCTCCTCTATGAACATCACCTACAATATGTATGTTTTGTGGAACTTTAAAGTACAGACATGAAGACGATAGGCCTATACCTGCAATGTCGATGTCAGGTATTACTTTGTAATAGTTGTAGCCATCAGGTGCATCTAAAAGATCGTTCTCGCAATCAATTCCTGCCATAACAGGGCTTTCTACAAATTCCCACTGCATTGGATTATTGTCAAATGCTGCGGTTCCTGGTGCAACTCCATTGTTATTGTCATTACCTAAAATAATTTCTAACTTAGAATTGTTTAATACGGTAAGCCAATTTTTTGCTGAACTCGAGTGTTGCATATCATATATTAACAAATATGATGTTTGGTCGCCATCAATAATAACACCGGCATCTTTAAGTATTGTAACATCATCTCCAACAAGAAATCTAAATTGTACAGATAGCACACCATTGCTTATGTAAAGTCGTCCTTGTGCTCCTGCATAGGCTGTATTATTTTGTTGCTCTTTTGCAACATTTGCATAGAAATGACTTGCTTGTATATTGGCAAACCCGTCGTCTATAGAAATAAGTTCTATATTTCCCGTGTTCCATAAGAAACTGTTTAAAGTTAATTCAAA
>DCIX01000042.1 GCA_002317135.1 Bacteroidales bacterium UBA1715 | reverse complement strand
CAAACAACAACTTTCCATAGACAATGGGAAAACGACAAATGTTTGAATAAATCAAAACAAAAAAGGGGCGTATTTAGCGCCCCTTCCCTACAATAAATAATTGAATTATTCGTTTACTTCAACTTGTCCATCGATAAACAATCGATGTTCAGAATTTTTCGGATCGTTGGAAATAATTGTTATTGTTTGTCGTACGTGATTACGCTTGTTTCGGGTGTTCAACGTAACATTTACAACACCTTTCTCTCCTTTTTCATACGACATTTTATCCATTGTACCAGCAGTACAACCACATGAAGTCTTTATTTTTAAGATTTCCAATGTAGATTTTCCTTCATTTGAAAACTCAAACTTACATTCAACTGGATCGCCTTGTTTTACAGTTCCAAATGGAATTGTATCTTGTACAAATGCAATTTTCGGAGCATTTTTCAACTGCTTACGTGTCATCTTTGAAAAATCCTGACTTATAATACCAGACACAGAAATCTTCATTTTGTAATTAATCTTTCTTCCTTGAAATCCGATATATAGTCGGTCATAAATATTGCCCCATTCCTTACGAATACCTGAATTATATGACAATATCAATAACGCCGTAGAATTTGGTTGTATAACTTCAGGAAGCATACGTACCGTCATATATTCCGGAATATTAGGAAATATCAATGCAATTGCCGTATCCTGTGGATTATACACACGAATTGTATCCGTAACTATCGATGGATAGTTTATCGTATCAAATACAATTGACGTTTTCGATAAACGAGCAACGTCAAGCATTATCGGAAACTGCTTTTCTATTTCCGGATTAATATCCTTAACTGTTCCTTTTAATTTCAAGAAAACTCGTTTCATAATCGGATCATCTGTGTACACTTCCAATGTCTCAGTAAACATAGAAGAGAGATTTTCAGGATTTAACGTCACCATTAACGAAGCACGAAAATTTGGTTGCAAAGTATCTCTTGTAATTTCAACCGTTATATTAGGATTTGACGTTTCTACCTTTGAAATCACGATAGGATTTGAACCACGGTTAGTACATGAAAAATTCACACTAACTGGATATTTTGAAGAAATAATTCCAAAATCATGTTCTACTTTATCAAAAGAAAGATACTGTGCAGTTGCTTGCATTGCTGCAAGTAACACCATACACACTAACGAAAAGAAATATTGTTTTTTCATTGTTTTATGTTATTAACACACAAAAATAAAAGATTCTTTGAATTATTGTTCTTCAAATTCTATAAACTATCCAAACCGTGTTGCTTTTCGTATTTTCGTAATTGCAGATACGACAAATAGCCTCCTAACGACGTTACCAAGAACAATATTCCCGCAGATATTACCGCAAACGAGAACGAGTAAGTATCCGACAAATAGCCTATAAATGGTCCGACTACAGAAAATCCAAGACGTATCAGCAAATCGCGCACAGAAAGCACTGTTGCCCTGATTTCCGAATCACAATAGTTTTGAATCAATTCTTTCAATATTGGTGTTGCATAGCCACGGACAAAATAAAACACAAATGCAAAGAATAAAGATATCAATACATTAGAGAAACTAAATGCCAAATAACCGAACGGTATAAAAAGCACCATCATTACTATCATAGGCTTCACACCAAATTTTGTTTCCAGCGTATCGGAAAACATCGATGACAACGCCACAGTTAAATTCAAAAGAACCCAAACTATAGTTGTCTGAATTTCAGTAAATTCTTTTTCTACAAAAAATGTTTGAATGGTCCAAGCCATGGTAAGAGTTGCGATGCCTGTAACCGACGACATAACCGTAGTTCTACTGAGTCCTTTATGCTTAAACAAAGCATAGAAACCTATATCAAACACTTGTTTAAACGTCTTATGAAGTAATTTTCCCCGAGAAGGCTCAACCAATAACAAAGCTGCCGGTATTGCCGTAGCTGCTATACATGCCTGCAACCAGAAAACCGTATTGTTAGAAATCAATGCTGCAACAGAACCTCCGAACAAAGCCGCCGTCGTTTCTGCAAGACAGCCTAACGACGTAACCCTGCCTTCATATTTTAGATATTTGCTTTGATTTTGTGACTGTTGTAAAGAATCATACAACATGGCAGAATCCGTTCCGGAAATACAACTGTTTCCTATACCCATAATTGCTTCAGCAATAAAGAATGCCCAAAACGAATGTATGGTTGCATAAATAAGAAAACCTGATGCGGCAAACACTGTTCCTATCACCAAGGTCTTTTTTCTGCCTATAACATCGGCAAAATAACCTGACGGAATTGCAAATAAAGCACTTGCAAACGAATATGCAGCCTGCACTAAAAATATTTCCGTAGAAGAAAGTCCATTTGCATCGTAAAACAAGCCTATAATAGGCATGTACAACATGAACCACTTTGCACAACGAATAATGTACAGTTTTGGTATATTACCATCAACGCTCATCGGATTGTTGTAATCGTTCTACATCAAGTGTAGCAGATTGGAAAACACGTTTTTTACGTTGTTGTGAACGATAAATACGTAATTCCTCGCCTTTTGCACATTTAATGCCACGCTTACGCATTTCCTTATTATGGCCTACTTCCGTATCTGGGAATGGCTTGTTAAAGAACAAAATATTTACAGCCAAGCCTATAAAGCAAAGCGCAACAATAAATAATACTATCAAAAATAATTGTAACATAGAATGAAAAAGAACGGCATACGCCGTTCTCTATTTTATTTTTTTACCATTATTGTATCTATCATACCATATTCTTTTGCTTCTGCAGCAGTCATCCAGTAATCACGATCTGAATCAGCTAAGATTTTTTCGTAAGGATGTCCAGTATGGAATGCAAGAATATCATACAATTCTTTCTTCAATTTTTGAATTTCACGAACGGTGATTTCCATATCCGACGCCTGACCTTGCGCTCCACCAAGAGGTTGATGTATCATCACACGTGAATGAGTCAATGCCATACGTTTTCCTTGTGCACCACCAGCAAGAAGAACCGCAGCCATAGAAGCCGCCATACCAGTACAGATAGTTGCAACATCAGCATTGATATATTGCATAGTATCGTAGATACCTAAACCAGCAGAAACCGATCCACCAGGAGAGTTCAAATATATTTGAATATCCTTACTTGAATCTGCAGATTCCAAATACAACAATTGGCCTTGAACAATATTTGCTACATAATCGTCGATTGGAGAACCAAGGAAAATGATTCTATCCATCATCAAACGAGAGAATATATCCATAGTTGCCACATTCAACTGACGTTCTTCTATAATAGTCGGAGAAATGTAACTACCTTCCATAGCTGATACATATTGGTCTAAAGCCAATCCATTGATACCTAAGTGTTTTGTCGCAAAATTTCTAAAATCTTTATTCATATTGTTTTGTATTTATTCTGACTAATAATACCTATTCCAACAAATTTGTCAAGCACCATAGACAGAATTGTTTCTTTTTTGCAAAAATAAATGATAATTGATAATGGACAATTGACAATTGAAAATTATTTGAATGATTAAAGATAAATGATAACAGTTGGAGGTGTATCACGTACATTCTTAGAAAATAAAAAAGGGCTACAGCAACCTGCAGCCCTTTTCTTTTTTATCAGTATGAAGAACTATTTTTCTTCTACGATTTCAACTTTTGAGAAGTTTACCTTGAATTCTACACGACGGTTCTTAGTTCTTCCTGCAGCAGTTGAGTTGTCTGCTACTGGTTGAGTATCACCATAACCGTGAGAAACCATACGTGAACTTTCAACACCCTTATCTGTTAAGTATTTACGAACAGAAGCGGCACGTTTTTCCGAAAGAACTTGGTTCTTAGCTGGATCACCAACATTATCTGTGTGACCGTTGATTTCCAAGTTATATTCAGGATTTTCCTTCATTGCCTTAACAACTTGGTCAAGGATAGGGAATGATTGTTTCTTGATTACATCCTTACCTGTTTCAAATTGGATACCAGTCAAGGCTTTTTCGAATACTCTCAAGACTTCTTTCTTAACAGCAGGACAACCATTGTTTGCTTTTTGACCAGCTACTTCAGGACAAGCATCTTCGTTATCAGGAATACCGTCACCATCAGTATCAGGACAACCATTGTATTTTGCTAAACCAGCAACTTCTGGACAAGCATCTTCTGAATCTTGGATACCATCACCGTCAGTATCAGGACAACCGTTGAATTGAGCTAAACCTGCAACTTCTGGACAAGTATCTTCTGGATCTGGAATACCGTCACCATCAGTATCAGGACAACCGTTGAATTGAGCTAAACCTGCTTCTTTTGGACATTTATCATCTTTATCTGGAATACCATCACCATCAGTATCTGGGCAACCGTTGAATTCAGCTAAACCAACTTCGTTTGGACATTGATCTTCGAAATCAGGAATACCATCACCATCGCTATCAAGTGGGCAACCATTAGCATCAACAGTTACTCCGTATGGAGTTTCTGGACATTTGTCTAATCTGTTTACAACGCCATCTCTATCGCAGTCGCGGTAACCAAATTTGTATGCAAAACCTACAGACACTGTGCTGAACATATCAGCCAATAATTTATCATTGTAGTTAGATACACAAGCATCAACTTTATCCGATTTAACAGGAGTCATTCTTGCATCAACATAGAAAGACAATGCTTGGTTTACTTTGAAATCTGCACCTAAACCGAATGGAAATTCCAATTCGTGAGTTGCTGAAG
>DCIX01000002.1 GCA_002317135.1 Bacteroidales bacterium UBA1715 | reverse complement strand
TCTCCATTATTTTCTTCCTCAGGCGTATCCGTTGCAGATTGCGAAACTACGATAACCTTGGAATCGGAATCTATTGCAACAGAGAAATACGATTCACGGGATTGGCCGCTTGCGTTTTGGGAAACAGAAACAGTTATCGCACCGTTACCCTTACCGCCCATTGGAGAAATGCTAATCCAGTCGGAATTGTTTTCAACATACCATACGCCGGTCGTTGTTACACTTACAACCTTGGAGTCGGCTTTTTGAGAAAATCCAAGTTCCGTTTTCGAAACCTCCAACTTTACTTCTTCCTCTTGTTTTTCTGGTATTGGTTCGTCACCACACGATGCCATCGTACATGCACCTAGGCAGAACATGGCAATTGTTTTAAAGAAATGTTTCATGATTTTTATTTATATATATTAATTGTTATTATTTATTTTCAAAAAATATTCGCTTCCCATTTTATCATTCACAAATAGGACTTATAACATAGTGTTTCAAGACTATCATATCCAAAAACAAAAATGAATAAAAAAAATGAATCTATACAATGTTGAACCACGAAAAAGCTCACAAAATGTCGCCATTTTGTTCACACGCTATTCTATGTTTAATTAAAGGTATTATGAACTTTAATCTTGTTCTTTATTGCTACAAGTCAAGAAAGAACCTTCGAACAAACTCAGATATTTTTCTTTTTGAGAATCAATGGAATAACGTTCCACAACGGTTTGTCTGCCTTTTTTGCCAATTTCGTTTCGTAATTGTGCATCATCTATCAAACGACATAAAACAGAAAACCATTCTTGCTCCGAAGTGGCGAAGAAACCATTCACTCCATCTTCAATTATTTCGGTATTTACTCCAACTGGCGACATTATTGTCGGGATTTCCATCGCCATATATTGCAAGCCTTTGAATCCACACTTACCTTTTGCCCACTCATCATCTGGCAATGGCATTATGCCAATATCTATCCTTTGTAAGTCAGAAACTTCCGTTTCCGCATTCCACAAAACAGACTCCAACTCTATTTCCGGCACATCATACAAAACATTACTAATTTGTATAAAATGAACCTTATCGCCATATTTTTCTTTCAATTGTTTTAAAACAGGAATTATCAACTTAAAATGACGAATGGTTGTTTCACTTCCGGTCCAACCAATACAAATTGTTTGGTGAGTTTCTTTTGTTTGTGGTTTATGATAATTGGTATCTATTGTTGTAGGAATAATTTGTACATTGTTAGAGAACAATTTTGCATGATTTGCAAGATATTGATTACCAACTATTACCATTTTCGACAATTGAATAATCACATCTGTTTTCGACGCATTTTTCATCCACGCCAAATTCTGATTCCCGTCAGAAATATCCTGTATCCAAATAGAATCATCAAAGTCAAAAATAATTGGCGTCTTACTTTTGGCCAATCCTTTTTCAAATATTGTAGTTCCCACCATAAATGCTTCGCGATAGATGAAAATTGCATCATATCTGCTGGCACGAAGAACATCAAAACATCTATGTACGAACGATTTACAAAAAATAAATGCCTTTGCTACATATTTCCCCTTTTTATAAAAATAGCGATCGTCCCAAGCCGACAATATATTTGAATAAGTTATTTCGTAACCATTTTTCTGTAAAATCGGTATAAAATGCTCACAACGAAATCGTTGCCCAGGACTACGATTCGGACGATGCGGAACAATATACAGAATGCGCTTCATTACGCTAAAATTTTCATAGCAAGTTCACGTAACAATTCAGGTGGAGTCGCACTACCAACATTCATACCCTTCATTTTCATATCATATTCACGAATCAATGCTATAACATTAAACAATTTCATAGCCGAATAGCGTTGCTTCGCAGGTCTATATTTCATACGAATTAAAAATGCACGATTTGAAGAAAGCCCAAGTTCTTTTGCAATATCTTCATCCGATAAACCTTTGCCATCCAAATAATACAAAAGAAAAATATTTTTAAAGCTTTCGTACAAGCTACTTAATGTATTCGGAGTTAATTCTTTAGGATTACTAGAAAAGTATTTTGTTATAGAAAAAACTTTTGTTACATCTCTCTCTACAAAAGCATCAACCAATTCAAAGATGTTGTATTTCTTACTAATACCAATATTTTTCTCTACAATATCCTTGGTGATTTTAGTCATTTCGGGAACTGCCTGCTTCAACTTTGCAATCTCATTTTCAATCTTTTGCAAATCATTACCCAAATAATCCGCAAGCATTTGAGAAATGCCATAGTCAGCTTGTATTTTACTATCTGTCAAATAATTACTAATCCATGCTTCCAAATTATAGTCTGGTAATTTTTCCGACGAAAACAAGCAACCATTTTTTGCAATCGTCTTTGCTGCCGAAGAGCGACCATCTAATTTTTTCCCTTTATAACAAATTACAAGAACCGTTGTCGGCATACATTTCTCCGCATAAATTGCAATGTCATCAATTTTCTTCAACGATTGGGCTTCTTTTACAATAATCACCTGCCTTTGTAAGCCAAATGCAGGATATTCGCGGGCCAACAAAGCGATATTTTCGGCTGTTGTATCAGCACCATACAAAATATGTAATCCAAACTCTTTATCGTCTTCCGACAAACTGTTAGCTTCTATATAATCCGAAATCTTATCAATATAATATGGTTCTTCGCCTTGCAGAACATACAAAGGGCTATATTGATTTTTCTCCAACTCTGCAATAATTTTTTTGTAGTCTTGCTCTACTTTATATTGATAAAATGCCATTTGTAAAATACTAAATGTTATTCGTAACTTTGTATTGTAAAAATAGTAAAAATGTACGAACTAAACCTTCCTACTTTTGATTTTCGTTTGAAAAAAGAAAAAGAACAAATTTTCATATACGACAGTATTCGAAAAAAATATGTCGTTCTTACTCCTGAAGAATGGGTACGACAGCACATTGTACATTTTCTTATTAACCACAAGCACTACCCTGCCACACTGATGAATGTAGAAGTAGGAATGAACATTCGTTCTATGACAAGGCGAGCGGACATTGTTTGCTACGATTCACAAGCAAATGTTTTACTCATCGTGGAATGTAAAGCACCTGAAGTAAAAATTACCCAAAATGTTTTTGAGCAAATCGCTCAATACAACATGTCGTTAAAATCCAAATACTTATTGGTTTCCAACGGATTAGAACATTATTCTTGTAGCATAGACCACGAGGCTAAAACCTACCAATTCCTACAAGACATTCCTGACTATACCACTATCGTAACGCCAGTGAAATAATCCTTCATCATAAAAATATACAATACGTCCTACGCTTGCTTTTTCAAAACTACATGTCCGATAGCACAACGGACACAATTTCCTTTACTACAATATTCGCTATATAATTGCACCAACGCCTGCGTTTCGTATGCCGACTTCGCCTCCACACCATATTGTTTAAACTCAGTTATAATATGATTCTTCTCTGGCGGAATTGCCATCAACAAATCGTATGCTTGTTCACAAAAACATTCTTCATTCCGTTCTTTTCCATAAGCGAACAAAAAAGGAATAACAGTATTGATAATCAGCGTGTTCAACGCCTGCTCACCTAATTGTACCGAATGTTTGTTAGTTTGTTTTCCAAAAACAAAATGCGTTTGCCAATAATCATTGGGAGAACCAGAAAATAGTGTTTGTAGTTGGTGCAAGTCTTTCATTTCGAGAACGACATTTACCATTGATGTTGAAGAAACGAACAAACGAGCCATTTGCGCAATTCGTATGGTCGGGAAATTATACGGTCGCATTCGGGCAAACTTCCACCAAGTAGGACTCATTGGCGTTAAACCATATTTTTTCAGCAAAAAATCTGCCTCATTGTGTAATTGTTTCTCATATTCATCTGGAAATGAAGACCATAGATTTGCTACACCAAATAACAAAGCTTCTACCTGAAACGAGTCATCAGTATGTTTTTGTATAATTCTCAATGGCAATGATTTAGCCAACAAATCCATTGCATCGCCATTTACCTTACAACCAAAATAGCGTACAAAAAGCCGATACCATGTTTCATTCCAATTGGATATTGTTTCTCGAAAAATCTCTACAATTTGTTCTGCTTTTCGTTCAAATCGTTCAGCAACTAAACGATCCATAAAAAGAGTAATTCGGGACGAATCTATTTCAGATAAAACCTTACCACACTTTACTTCATTTTGAATATCAGACAGACGCATATAATTCTCCCGAACATGTGGCAATATTGGTGTTATCAAAGTTGGAAGCATCCTTCCATTTTCTGTAAAAACCTCTTTATCGTGATATAACACAACATGTAAAATCACACTATTATACGCCTGCTGAAGATGGTGTTTATGAGCATCCCAATCACTTGATTTCAAATGAATTTCTACATCTCCCGCCCAGATTGTTTCTCCAATTTGAATTTTTGCATTCAAAAAATCAGGACCAGCATTAGAATTGAACACACCTATAGAGAGAACACGAATGTCCTCACCAGAAAGCGTGCACAATCTGTCCGTGCACATCAATTGATGGCGCCAGACATATTGCAAAAAAGCTTCTGTCATTAACTACAAAAGTTTCTTCGGAGCAGCCGCTTGAAATTCTTTTAGATAAAAAGGCTCAAAATATGCGACATCGGCAAATTCTTTTCTATCATACATTTCCGATGCAATCTCACCTATTGTTTCTGCCGTAGCATAAATACCGTCAACAAAAGTAATGTTCGGACTTTCCAATGTTTCACGACATTTTTCACTTCCATCGCCACAAAAATAATACTGCTTTATAGGTTCAAAAGATGCTTTTGCTTCGTATGTTACAACTAATGCGTGAGTATCTTCCAACTTCTGCATTTGCCAATCCCATTGTGCGGTATACACTTCCATACGGCGTGCATCTATCATTGGCATATAAATAGCATCTGGATTGTCACATCCAACTTTTTTCTTGCAAGACAGAGCCAAGGCTTGCAATGTATCTACAGTAATCACAGGTAAGGAACATGCATAACAAAGACCTTTTGCGACAGATGCACCAATGCGCAATCCTGTGTATGAACCCGGCCCAATAGATACGGCAACTGCATCACAATCTTTTACTTGCAATGAATTTTCTTGCAAAAGTCCTTCTATAAGAACAGTCAATTTTTCAGAGTGTGCATTTGCCTCCTTAATTTCACGAAGAGCGACACATTTGCCATCTTCATGGATTGCAACAGAACAAACTCCTGTTGCTGTTTCAATACTTAAAATTCTTTTCATATATATGGATTTGAGTGTTTTTCGTATCCTATAGTCGTAGCCCCCGAATGACCGCAATAAACCATTGTATCTTCTGGTAGGACAAACAATTTTGTTTGTATGGAGTTAATAATTGCCTCCATGCTTCCACCATGCAAGTCCGTACGACCTATGCCCGAGCAAAATAATGTATCGCCGCTAAACAAAATGTTATCCTTCTCGCAATAGTAACAAACACATCCACGACTATGTCCAGGTGTATGTATCACCTGTAATTCACTGTCAGCGACAGAGATTTTCTCTCCATCATACACATAATGAGAAATTGAAGGAGGCACATCCATTCGAACACCAAACATTTCACCTTGTTCTTGAACATTATCGATAAAATATTGTTCCTCCTGATGACCATACCATTGTAGAAGAGGAAACTCTTCGGCTAAAAAACGGGCTCCAAATATGTGGTCGAGATGACAATGCGTAAACAAAACCTTACTTGGAACGAGATTATGATTTTTTATGAAATTCACCAATTCAACGCCTTCTTCAGGATAAAAATTTCCAGGGTCAATAATTGCACAATCTGATGAATTTTCATCATACACAACATAGGTATTTTCTTGTAAAAGATTGAATGTAAACTTTTTGAATTTCATTTTGTAAATTCTAAACTCGTATGCGAAAATACGCATTTATTTTTTAAGTAAGTTTTACGACAAGGATTTTCTTGGTTCTTTCTGTAATAGCAAAATCCTGACTAATTCTCATTCCAACAACCCAGGCAATTTGTCCGTTCGATTCCAATACCACCACAGATTGCTTTTGAATCAATGGAACTTTCTCGTTAATCAAAAAATCACTAATTTTCTTTTTGCCCTTCATTCCAAATGGTACAAACACATCTCCTTGTTTCCAAATCCGCAATGTTATCGGAAACGATATGCTTTCATAATCAAGCATTGCAACTGTTTTCTCTTTGCAAAGAGAACAAGAATCCTTTTCCTCGATAGACAACGTAATAGTTTTGCCTGCAAGATTATATGAACCACACGGAACCGATATCATCACAGGTTCTACAATAGATTCCTCTTTTTCAACAATATACAATGTATTTCTATCATGAATAGCCTTATGCGTTGCTGATTCAAATGTTTTTCCTGATTGTTGATTTAGCACATCGTAAATCTGAGAAATCGTATCTGTATTAAATCCGTATGTATGAAGTATTTCGAACAACAATGTTTGCGATTCTGTCTGACAAACTAATTCCTGTTCATCAATTTCCAAACCTTTATCCGTTTGCTTACAACATTTATCCCGCAATAAAGAAATATGCTCCTGATATAAAGCAAATGAACTTTGCAAATAGTTCATACTTGTAGTTATGGAACGAGTACAATTTGGAGCAATCTGTTGTAATTCTGGAAGAATAATATTACGAATCTTATTGCGGACATAATCGTTTGTAAGATTAGAGGAATCTGTACGGAAACATATCTTTTGCATGTTTGCAAAAGCCTCTATTTCTTTTCTTGTAACATATAGCAAAGGTCGAACAACTTTCCCATTTCTGATTGGAATACCTTGCAGTCCACGCAAACCAGCCGACCGTAACAAATTAATAAAAAATGTTTCTATGCTATCATTTTGATTATGAGCAATGGCAATACATGTATAGCCATGCAATTGGCATAAAATCTCGAACCAATCATATCGTAAATTGCGAGCAGCCATTTCAATGGAAATCTTCTGCTCCTTTGCCACTGTAGCGGTTTCAAAGGAACAAATATGAATAGGAATATGATACTTTTGGGCATATTCTTCCACAAACGTTTGATCTCCATCTGACTCGAGTCCTCGTAACTTGAAATTACAATGTGCAATTGCAACTTTACATCCTAATTGTCGCAAAGTATCAAGCAAAACCATAGAATCAGCTCCACCACTAACGCCAACTAAAACCTCATCGTTCGCGATAGAAAACAATTTGTTTTGTTCTATTGTCGTTTGTACCTTATCAAGAAAAGATTGATTCATATCAATTTTTTGTACTTATATGCAAAGGAAATAAAAAAGCACTTACAGTTCTGCAAGTGCTTTTAAAAAGAAAAGGAAAAATCCTTAGAAATTCACATTTGGAAGTTTTGCCAAACTTGCAGCAATATCTTCATCTGTCGGAATCGTATCTGTCATTGTTTTTGAGTTGAATTGTTCGTAAGCAACCAAGTCAAAATAACCAGTACCAGTCAAACCAAAGACGATAGTCTTTTCTTCGCCTGTTTCTTTGCATTTCAATGCTTCATCAATAGCAACCTTAATAGCGTGACTACTTTCTGGAGCCGGAAGAATACCTTCAACACGAGCAAATTTTTGTGCTGCTTCAAATACTGCAGTTTGTTCTACAGCGCGAGCTTCCATATAACCATCGTGGTACAATTGAGAAAGAATTGAACTCATACCATGGAAACGAAGACCACCTGCGTGACTTGCAGAAGGAATGAATTGGCTACCTAATGTGTACATTTTCGCCAATGGACAAATCATACCAGTATCACAGAAATCGTATGCATATTTACCACGAGTGAAACTTGGACAAGAAGCTGGTTCTACAGCAATAACTTGATAGTTTGCTTCACCACGCAACATTTCACCAATGAATGGACTTACCAAACCACCGAGGTTTGAACCACCACCAGCACAACCAATAATCATATCTGGTTTAATACCATATTTCTTCAAAGCTACTTGTGTTTCCAAACCAATAATTGTTTGATGTAACAACACTTGGTTTAACACAGAACCTAATACATAACGATAACCTTCTGTACTTACTGCAGCTTCTACTGCTTCTGAAATTGCACAACCTAGAGAACCTGTTGTTCCAGGATGTTCTGCCAAAATCTTACGACCAACATTTGTTGTGTCACTTGGAGAAGGAGTTACATTCGCACCGTATGTTCTCATAACCTCACGACGGAATGGTTTTTGTTCATACGAACATTTCACCATATATACACGACAATCAAGATCAAAATAAGAACAAGCCATACTTAAAGCTGTACCCCATTGTCCTGCACCTGTTTCTGTTGTAACACCTTTCAAACCTTGTTTCTTTGCATAATATGCTTGTGCTATTGCAGAATTTAGTTTGTGGCTACCTGAAGTATTATTTCCTTCGAATTTATAATAAATCTTCGCTGGAGTACCCAATGCTTTTTCCAAGAAATACGCACGAACAAGTGGAGATGGACGATACATCTTGTAAAATTTCAAAATTTCTTCTGGAATGTCAAAGAATTTTGTATCGTTATCCAATTCTTGCTTATTAAGCTCATCGCAGAAAATTGGTGCTAAATCATCTAAACCTAGCGGTTTTCCTGTTCCTGGATTGATTAGTGGAGCAGGTTTATTTTTCATATCAGCACGAACATTATACCATTGTGTAGGTATTTCGTCCTCTGTCAAGTAAATTTTGTAAGGGATTTTATCGCTCATTATTGTAATTTTTTGTTTTAATGCCCAAAGATATAAATAATTGACAATTGAAAATTGACAATTGAGAATTATTTGATAATTGAGTCACCACTATCCTACCATCAAATCTAAAATTGCCATATCATCTTTAGTTATTTCAAAGTCTATCTGAGAATTTGCAACGATAAATTCCTCATGAACAGATTTTGGTAACGGTAGCACATTTTTTTGCAAAACATATCGAATTGCGATTTGTGCAACCGACACGCCATATTTTGCCGCAATCGGTTGTAATTCCGCTTTTTGTAGTAATTGTCCCGTTGCATTCGGTGAATAACCCTCTACTAAAATACCATTTTGCTGACAATATGCCACCAATTCATTTTTCGTATCACCAATACAAAAACGAACTTGGTTTACAGTTGGTTTTGTATTTGAGTTTTTCGTAATATTCTGCAATTCCAGAATACTAAAATTAGAAACACCTATTGTTTTCACCAATCCTGACGAAACAGCTTCTTCCATGGCTTTCCACACCTGAAGATTTTCCTCATGATATGTTTTCGTTATTTCAAGTTTAAACATCTCTGACCACGGCTTTGGGGCATGAATCAACAATAAATCTACGTATTCAACATTAAGGTTTTGCAACGATTGTTGTATTGACACCTTTGCTTCTTCGTATGTTTTTACTTCTGCTGGAATCTTTGTCGTAACAAATATAGATTCACGTTCTAATCCACTTTTACGAACGGCATTACCTACTCCAACCTCGTTTCCATACGCCAATGCCGTATCAATATGTCTATAGCCATTTTTCAACGCAAATGAAACAACTCTCTCTGCATCTGAATCGTCAATTTGCCAAGTACCCAATCCTAATTGCGGAATGTTCAATCCATTTGACAATGTAAAATCTTCGTGTAAAATATTCATAGTAATTCCTTCTTTTTTAATGCTATCAAAAATAACATTTTTATGACTAATAATATGTTATTTGTCGAGTTGTTTCTGTTGTTACCTCCGGATAGTTTGCATATTGTAACATCATCGTTGACTTTGTCCAATTCCCTTTTGCATCATACTCATAGTGATAATTAGAAACAATTGGCAACGCTCCTTGTATTGTCATTGTTTCAAGGTGATGGAATTTATTATAAGTTGATTCCGCTGTTCCTTCATCTGTTTTGGAACTCTGTACCAACTGCCAGTCTTGATTTGCTATAAACGTCATTTCTGTTGTATTTACCCGACCACCTTCTTGGCTATAAAAACCTTCTACATATTCCTTAAACATTCCATTTTTATAATAGGTAATTGGACCAATAAAATATCTAATTCCTTCCAAAACATATTCACACGAAACAGGAAACATTCCTTCATATTGTATTGTAACAGTGTCAGTTTCACTCACGGCATACAATAGATTCTCTTCTTCAATAAAATGCCACGATTCACCATACGTTGAAGAAATACTTGCCAAAGACTTCACCAAACGAGATTCAGACCAATGCCGTGGATTTTGCGGCACATATTTCTCACTATGCGAATATTCATACCGAACAACTTCATCGTTTGTAGTTTCCGAAACCAACTGATTATCATCATTATAAGTATATACTATTTCCTCTCTACCAAACTCTGTTTGATCTGAAACAAGAATAAGATTTCCCATTACGTCAAATTCCATATACACAGAATTATCCTCATCAAGTTGTTGATTTACAGAACGAACCTGACCACGAAGTTCCAAACTCGCTAACGAATTTGCATCTAACCATAATTCGGATGTTTCATCACTATTGGAATTCGCTTGTTTTTCTTTTTCACAAGCACATAATACAAAACTCCCAATAAGACAAAGAGAAGCAATAAACAGTTGTTGTTTCATAAGTATAGATTTAGTGTTTGACTTTTACAAAGATACCAAACAGATTATTTTTCCAATGAAAAATTTCATCTAATAACCATAAATAACACGAAGCAACAATGAAAATCCATAAGTGTTTGGAAAACCATTCCGAAAATTCTATAAGTTTGCGTCGCAAAAAGAACATATTCAGAGATAAAATACAATGATAGAATTACAAATCGCATCAAAAAAAGACATTCCCGTTATCCAAAGCATAGCTGGAAAAACATGGAATATCACATACGGTTCTATTTTGTCGGAACATCAATTGGATTATATGTTCGAGATGATGTATTCAAATGAATCTCTTACACAACAACTTGACGAAGGACAGACTTTTTATATTGCATACGACAACGGGGAACCTTGTGGCTATGTTTCTGTAGAAAAACAAAGTGAAGAAATCTTCCACTTACAAAAACTATATGTAGAGCCGAAAAAACAGGGTACTGGTTTAGGCAAAATATTGATAACCAAAATCTTCGAACATGCAAAACAACATTCTGCAACTCCAGAACATTGTTTCGTCGAATTAAATGTAAACAGAAACAACAAAGCCTTACAATTCTATCAGCACATGGGAATGAGTATCGACCGTACTGTTGACATTCCTATCGGAGAAGGCTTTTTTATGAACGATTATATAATGAAAAAACAAGTATAATGAAAGGTGTTCTTGTTATTCTATTCTATCTTGCCGTTGGCGAAGGAATTAGTTTGCTTATGCATAAGGTAATTCCTGGGAATGTAATTGGCATGGTGCTTTTTTTCTTTGCTTTACAATTACATTTAGTAAAAGAGGAAACTGTAAAACCGATTTGTGATTTTCTTACACAAAATATGACACTCATGTTCCTACCTCCTGCTGTAGGACTTATTGCAGCATACGAACTACTAGGAAACCATATCCTTACTATTATTTTGGCAATTATTGTAAGCACATTGCTTGTTATGGCTATTGTTGGTAAATTACAAGATATTTTAGGTAAAAAAGATGAAGGAGATAATCAATAGCGAGATATTTATTGTCGGCCTAACAATTCTTTGTTATTGGATTGGCACACTAATAAACAATAAGTATAAAAAGCCTATAACCAGCCCTATTCTGATAGGATTAATACTTATTATTCCTATTGTATTACTGCTTGACATTGATTACGAAACATACGAACAAAAAACGCATGTAATAACATTTCTTCTTGGTCCGACTGTTGTTGCTTTAGGATACAATATGCACAAGCAAGTGCAATCTATAAAAAGCAATCTTTTTCCGATTTTAATTACCATTTTTATTGGCAGTATTGTCGGTGTTCTCAGCATAGTTGGTATTTGTTATGCATTCAATGTGCCTACGCAACTAATGGTTTCCATGGAACCTAAATCGGTAACTATGCCGATTGCATTAGGTATTTCGGAACGTTCTGGCGGAATATTAGCACTAACTGCCGTTTCTGTTGCTACCTGTGGCATTTTTGGAAGCATTATCGGTCCTTGGTTTTTATCGGTTCTTCGTGTAAAAAGTCCTGTAGCAAAAGGACTTGCTATGGGAGCAGCCTCTCACGGTGTGGGAACTTCAACAGCAATAAAAATGGGACCTATCGAAGGTGCTATTTCTGGTATGGCTATTGGTCTAATGGGAGTTTCTACAACTATCGTTATCCCAATAATTGAAGCAGTATTGTAGAACTATTTTTCTAGAAAATCTAATAATGCAGGCATATTTGCTTCTGCATCTCGTACGCCTAATTTATATAGTTCAACAAGTTTATCGGTATTCGTTTCTAAACGGTCAATCTTCATATCCACACTTGGACGGAACACAAATGTCTTTCCTTGTTGCTCCCAAGATTCGAGTTGTTTCAAGCTTTCATTATATATAATATGACGATTTGCCACAGCCTCTACGAATTTGGGATAGTTTCGATATACAATTTTCATTAACGGAATCAGTGGATTTTTTTCTTTCTGATACCCTTGTGGACGCGTCAAAACGACAACTTGTTTTTTGAAGCCTTTTTTGTCAAGAAACGCAAACGGAATACTATCGGCTACACCTCCGTCAAGGAATTTCTTGCCATCAACCTCCACAATTTTTGCACAAAGAGGCAACGATGCTGACGCTTGAACATATTTAATTTCTCCGTCAAGATCTATGTCCATCAATCGTTTGTATTCTGCCAAACCTGTCTCAACATTTGTTACACAAGCATATATTTCAGTCTCGAGAGCATGTTTATAAAATGTTTTGAAATCAAATGGATCTAATTCGTATGGAAGCACCCTATAACAGAAATCAACATTAAAATAATTTCCTGTACGAATTAAACTTCCCCAACTTTTGTAATTTGGATTCTTACTATGTACCGTATCAATTCGTAGATTTCGTCCTTTTTGTTCTGCAATAAAATTACAGAGATGCGTTGCTCCAGCAGAAGTACCAACATTTCCACCAAAACGAAGACCATTATCATGAAAAACATCCAGTATGCCTGCCGTGTATGCACCACGCATTCCTCCACCTTCCAAAACCAAACCTATTGAATTGTATAATTTCATAATGTTCAGAAATTGGGGACGTATGCAATACGCCCCTACGATATTATTTCTTTAATTCAATCTCAATATTATCTCCTGTATTCAATTTATATTCAGTTCCATAAACTTGAATACTTGGAATTGTTCCTGTTGTCAAAGACATAGTGACATTCTTCTTTGAAACTGTTACCGTAAGAACTGCACCTCGATAATTTATTGAAAACGAATAAGAATTCCATTCTTTTGGAATATATGGACTAAAATGAAGCGAGTTGTTTGCCACACGCATTCCTGCAAATCCTTTGACAATTGCCAACCACGAACCCGACATACTCGTAATATGCAAGCCTTCGTGTGCTTCTTTATTATAGTCATCCAAATCCAAACGAGCCGTGCGTAAATACAATTCGTATGCTTTTTCCTCATTACCAATTTTTGAAGCAACTACCGAGTGAATACAAGGAGAAAGCGAAGATTCATGTACACAACGGGCTTCGTAGAAATTGAAGTTCTTTTGAATTGTTTCTAACTCAAATTCATCTTCGAACACATACAAACCTTGTACAACATCGGCTTGTTTAATGTATGGGGAACGAAGAATTCTATCCCATGACCAATGTTGATTGATTGGTCGCTGGTCGGCAGGCAAGTCTGCAACAGTAACAGGTTCTTTATCTAAATAACCATCTTGTTGCAAGATAATACCATATTTATCATCGTGTGGTAAATACATATTGTTCACAATATCCGACCAAAGTCCGATTTCGCGTTCGTCAAACGAAATTTTCTTTTGTAACTCAGCATATTTTTCACTGGCAACACGTTTAGTCCAAGTTATTATCTCTAATGTATAACGCAAGCACCAACGAGCGTAATAATTTGTATACCAGTTATTTGAAACATTATTTTCATATTCATTAGGACCAGTAACACCCAAAATCATATACTTGCGTTTTGTCGGTGACAACGTAACGCGTTGTGCCCAAAAACGGGAAATACCAATCAAAACTTCCAAACCATATTCAACAAGATAGGTTCTGTCACCAGTATATGTCACATAATCGTAGATTGCGTGGGCAATGGCACCATTTCTATGTATTTCTTCAAATGTAATTTCCCACTCATTATGACATTCATCACCTGTCATTGTAACCATTGGATACAATGCTGCCCCACGAGTAAATCCTAATTTTTCAGCATTTGCAATTGCTCTATCTAATTGTTTGTAGCGATACAATAACAAATTTCTTGAAACTGTTTCTGGAGATGTTGAAAGATAGAACGGAAAGCAAAATGCCTCTGTATCCCAATATGTTACACCACCATATTTTTCTCCAGTAAATCCTTTTGGACCAATATTCAAACGACTATCTTCTCCTGTATATGTTTGCTGTAACTGAAAGATATTGAAACGAATACCTTGTTGTGCCTTTACATCGCCTTTTATAACAATATCACTTTGTTTCCATTTTTCAGCCCATACTTTCTTATGTGACTTCAAAAGAGATTCATAGCCTTTTTTGGCAGCATCTTCCGCTCTTTGCAAAGCTATTTGAGCCAACTCTTGTTCTTCATAATTGAGCGTAGAAACTTGTGCTGCATATTTATCAAGTGTTACAGGTTCGCCTTTTCTCATCTTCATTCCTGCGATTTCCGACAAAATGCCTCCTTCGGTTTTATGAACGGTTATAATATCTCGAGAAAAGACATTCTTCATAGCGGTGGCAACTGAAAACTGCGGAACACCAAATGGATTTGGAATAGTTTTATCGACAGCAACACATTCTTTTTCTGTATTGATTTGCGCTATTGATTGCCAAAAACATTCATCATAATTTGAATCTTGATTTCTCACATCCGACTTTATCAATGAACTCATGCACAAAGTACAATCAAAATTCAAAGCAGTTAATTCATAGTGAATTACACCTATTTCGGATTCTGTCATGCTAATGAAACGAGTGCTTTTTATTTCTACTTGAGCACCATTTTTCATTTCAACAACGCATGTCTTCGACAATGTTCCTTCTTTCATATTCAACACACGTTCAAACGAAAGAATCGTAACATTCGCCAAATCCAACAATTCACCATCTATCCACGAATGAATTCCTATCCAAGTTGGAGCATTTACAACTTTTGCGAAATAATCAGGATATCCATTTTTCCACCAACCAACACGGGTCTTATCTGGGAAAAACACACCGCCAATATAGTTTCCAGGCAATGTTTTTCCAGAATACGCCTCCTCAAAATTGGCGCGCTGTCCCATGTGACCATTGCCAATACTGAAAATACTTTCCGCCATTTGATGACGATTGGCATCAAAACTGTCTTCTATAATCTTCCACTCGTTTTCTACAAACATATCCGTAAATTTTATAGCAAAAATACACGTTTTCGGCAACTACATAACGGAAGTTTGCAACTAATAATTCTTTTTTTTAGGAGAAATACGTACATTTGAAAAAATGTTTTTGTATGAAACAAATAATTTTACTCATAAACTGCATCATTATTTCCCTTTATTCTGTAGCGCAATATAATGGATACGCACTTTCTTCTGCAGGAATACGCATTTACGATGCAAGTGCCTCGGTTCTATCGGAAATAAATAAAATAGACGGGAAAGAAAAACGATTGGTACAACTTGGTGCTGAAACATCACAATCGGATTTCGACAACATTTGTGCAAAACTGAAGTGGATACAGAAATTTAGCATAGAAAAAACAACCGACATTACGGATTGGTCGTCTCTCAAAAAATTAAAAGATCTTGAATATCTTAAAATCGACAATGGGTCACATCCAACCGACGACAGTGTTTCGTTGGCATCGCTTGCAGAACTTACCTCACTAAAAGAAATCCACATTCTTGGGAAAAGAGTAACCGATACCGAAGTAATTTCTACACTAACAGAATTGGAAAGTGTCTCATTTGTGAACACACAACTTGCATCGTTAGGGTTTCTTTCACAAATAAAAGGTTTAAAAAAGCTTACTCTATCAGGAACAAACCACACATTCACAAACTACGACACGTTAAGAAAATTAAACCAACTTACTACACTCGATGTTTCCTATAACCCACAAGCAACAGCCGACAATCTTGATGTATTTTCCGATGTAAGCACACTTACAAAAGTGGATGTTTCCTATTGTGAAAATCTTAAATCATTGGGCTTTTTATACGGAAGTACGGGGAAATTACAGGAATTTTACGCTGTTGGATGTACAAACATTGGGAACTTCGATATGCTTATTCGTTGCCAAAAGCTAAAGAAAGTAGATATCTCAAATAGTTCTGCAAAGAATGTAAAATTTTTAGTTAATAAATTATATATAAAAGACTTGCGTCTATCTCACACAGAAGTTTCTTCTATTTCTGAATTGGCACAAAGCATCGAATTGGAACGATTGGATGTTTCATATACCCAAGTAGACAGCATAAACTTTCTCCATAACATGACAAAGTTAAAACGTCTCAATATTTCCCATTCAAACATTACAGATGTTTCTGCCCTTTCAGGCTGTACAGCACTAATAGACTTTGATTGCTCCAACACACCACTATCATCAATCGCAGGTATGGATCAATGCATTAATCTTACAAAGATTAACATTGGCCACACTATGATTTCCGACCTAACACCTTTTTATTCTGCCAAGAAAATTAAAAGCATAATCATTAACGAACACATTCAACCAGCAGAATTAGAAGCATTAAAAAGACGATCACCATTGATTATTATAGATGTGGCAAATTGAATGATTAATGAATGATTGCGTTCGTACGGACCTATCGCATACGGCCACATTATATCCAATGTTCACCGTAGGGGCTGGGCTCTGCTCTGCCCCCATATATTTCATTATTTACACCATCATTTTGGGTGGAGCAGAGCCCCGCCCCTACGATTTGTACGATTTCGTGAATATGATTGGGCATTACAATAAACGAATGCAATTTCACCATCGGGAAACGATGGGACAAATCGTTCCAAACACGATTTACATTTTCCGGTCTAATGGTCAAAAAAGTACCTAAAAACCTTGTAATTACTTGAATTTTATATATTTACAGTATTTTTTAAGAAAATGAGTAAAAATCTGCTTTTATTGTAAGGGGCAAAATGTAATCAAGAAAGGTGTTCAAAGAGGATTACAACGTTGGTTTTGTAAGGATTGTAGCCGATTCTTCA
>DCIX01000027.1:588-25231 GCA_002317135.1 Bacteroidales bacterium UBA1715 | reverse complement strand
AAGCCAGGAAACAGGCAAGAACTTGGTAGTCTGGTTGAAGGAAAATACGGATTTGAACGACTACTACACAATCTACCGTGAGACGGAAGGCAAGGACATCTACGAGATGGTTGACAGGGTTCCATATTCAGAGTTGAGTGTATACGAAGACTTGGAAGCCGATCCAAATGTGCGTGCATGGAGATACAAGATGACGGCAACAGATGTGTGCGGTACGGAAACAGAGATGAGCGCCCACCACAAGACCATCCACTTGAGAAAGAACATGGGTATGAACAATACCTACAACTTGGAATGGGACGAATACGAAGGTTTGGACTTCTCATCATTCGTAATCTACCGCGAGTACAAGGTGGGTACGAAAGCAGTCTTGGATACGATAGCGACATTGCCATCGAATGTTACAGCGATAACAGACTTGGAACCAGTGAAGAGAACGACGGGCTACTATATCGGTATCGTATTGCCAGAGGAGATAAATCCAAAGACACAATTCATGAAGGCAGAGTCGGGACCATTCTCAATCGCATTGTCAAACATAGCTGAAGCAGAGAACGACGATGAAGGTCCAACAGCAGTAGAGGAGGTTGAAAATCAAGTTGTGGTTTATGCAATCGGTCATACAATCTATGTAAAGAATGCCGAAGGCAAAGACATCAAGATTTACGACAATAATGGTCGTACAATCGCCAATGTTGCTGATGAAAACGAAATCTTTGTTCGTTTGGACGGCACATATTTCGTAAAGGTTGGAAACGAGTCGTTTGCAGTTGTGGTAAAGTAAATATGAAAAGATAAACAATTAATTTAGGGCGGGGTTTTTACCTCGCCTTTATTTTATAAAAAAACTTATGAAAGTTCGTTTGTTTTTACTTATACTAATTTCTATGTTAGTTTATGTAACTCAATCTTTTGCTACATTCGTTCAAATTAATGGCAATTTTGAAGAGTATGGTTTATCCTTAGAATATGAAGGTTATTATGTAATAGAAAATTCTACTGACTTAGAGACTTTCCGTAATTTAGTTAATAGTAATGAAGCAATGTGTTCTGCAAATGTTGTATTACTTGCAGATATTGTTTTAAATGAACGAGTTTTGGACACTAATGGAGATTTGAGAAACGATTATGAAGTTGTTGGATTGCAAGAATGGATATCGATTTCTCAATTTAGTGGTGTGTTCGATGGTAATGGTCATTCTGTTTCTGGAATATATATGAATAGCTCCAATAGTAGTGGCTTTTTCTCAACGTTATTAAATGCGACAGTAAAAAATCTCACTTTGTTGGATTGTTTTATTTCTGGTTTTGACAATGTTGGAGTTTTAGCTGGTCAAGCTTATGAATCAATAATCGATGGTTGTTGTGTGGCAGGTCGCGTACAAGGGAACAGGAATGTTGGGGGACTTATTGGTGCATTGGGATCGTCTTCGAAAGAGTTATTAAATACGATAAAGAATAGTATTAATTATGCTAAGGTTTCAGCTACAAATAATGTTGGAGGATTATTTGGAAATGGTTACGAAACAAATATAAGTATTAGTCAATGTGTTAATTATGGTGATGTTTATGGAGAGTTTGCCGGTGGTTTGTTTGGCTCTGTTTCTGCTTATAATAGAGAAACATATCATGTGATAATTGAAGATAGTGAGAATAAGGGTGCCATACAATCTGTTTCTTATGCTGGAGGTATTTTGGGATTAATTGAAAATATTTCTGTTTCTGTAAAAAGATGTCTTAATGGTGGTAAAATAGATAATAATTTTGTTTCTGGCGGTATTGTAGGTCGTGGTGGTGATATCTTGATAGAAGAATGCTATAATAGTGGAGATATTAGTACCAAAGAAAAAGCTGCTGGAATTATAGGTTGTAGTGATTCTAATGTTGTATTAAAAAACAATATTAATTCAGGCACAATTTGGGGAGAAAATCAGGTCTGTGGCATAGGTGAACTATCAAATAATTGTTCGATGTTGTCCTGTATTAATGTTGGTCCTGTACATGCAGAATCGATGTTTGCACCTCTTTCTTGGAGTAGTTTAGATGATTCTCAAACGATAGATAATAATTATTATGACAGTAATGTCTCTTGGGTATCAGATGAGTATGGAACAGGGATTTCTACGGAAAATCTATGTAGTGGTTTTCTAATGAATTTAGACGAATCAATTTGGGTGAAAGGTAACTCATTGATAGAGTCAAGTATAAATTCAGATGATACTGTTTTTGGATATACTATAAATGGTCGATATCCTCGTTTAATGTGGATGCACGAACATCCTATAGCAAAGAATTTGTTATATAATTTTGGTAATAATCAGCCTGATTGGGAAACATATATTCCAATATACACATTGTCTGAATTAAACAGGGTTAAGGAAAATACTTCTGCTAATTATGTTGTAATGCAAGACATACATGATATTGGTGCATGGGTTCCAATACAAGAATTTACTGGTAAATTTAGTGGTAATAACAAGTGTCTTTCTGGATTTGTTATGGATTATCCGGATATGGATTCCGTTGGTATTTTTAAATTAATCGCGCCTACAAGTTTGGTAATGAATGTGGTTTTAAAACAAGGTCTTATTCAAGGTAGGGAAAATGTTGGTGGTATTTGTGGTGCATCAATGGGTATTATTAGAAATTGTAAGAATTATGCTACAATAAATGGATATCAATTTGTTGGAGGTATTTGTGGACGAATGGAAGGAGAGGAAATTATAGGTTGTTACAATGAAGGTTCTATATCTGCATCAAGTTGGGCTGCTGGAATTTGTGGATATGGTGGGTCTTTTAATTCTTTAGTGAAAAACTGTTGCAATAAAGGTACTATTTCTGGTGCAGGAGGTAATGGTGGAATTTGTGGGGCTGGTCCTATGCGAATAGAATCTTGTTATAATATGGGTTTGATAAACTCTACGGGGTATCATAATGGAGGTATTGTTGGTTGGGCTATTGGTTATCCTGTTCGTTTTTGTATAAATGTAGGTGAAGTTGAAGGTGTAGCCAATTTAGGTGCTATTGCAGGAGAAGGAACTGTTGAATATTGTTATTACGACTCTGAAAGATGTACGGTGAAAGGGAGTAATAATATTGATTTATTGGGTTATGTAGAAGGTAGAAAAACGAAAGAATTGTGCAATGGAACAATGCCAAACGATTTATTTTCTTCTGATTGGGCAATTATGCCTTTTGAGGTAAAGGACTTAAAAAAATATATGTATTACCCATATTTAAAGGTTTTTGGGGAAGAAAGTGCTGAGTTAGGTGCTGTTTTACCTTGTAGTCCTGTATTTTTCAATTTTAATGAAGGAAGTACAACCGATAGCATTATAACATATTATGTAGAAGGAGAAACGGCATCGTTGCCAGCAAATGTTACAAAAAAAGGATGTCGTTTTAATGGATGGTATGATAATTCTAATTATACTAGCTCTAAATATACCGAGATACCTGTTTCGTCAGTTGGTTCAAGAACTTTTTATGCTCAATGGCTTGTGAACAGTTATGATGTGAATCTTATACCTAATGGTGGTTATATTAATAGTGGTAATGTTATCTCATATACTTTTGGTTATGGTGCAACATTGCCTGTAGATGTAACTAAGGTAGGCTATGATTTTGCTGGTTGGTACGAGGAAGAAGATTGTTCTGGAGAGCGAGTGTATTCTATTGCAATGGATGATGTTGGAAATAGGATTTTTTATGCCAAATGGGTGACTAAAAATTATACAGTTACATTGCATACAAGTGGTGGAAATATATTAGATGAAAAAGTGACAGAGTATTCGTATGGAGTTGCTGTTCCACTTCCAAAAAATCTAAAATTAGAGGGCTATACCTTTAAAGGTTGGTATAGTAATTCTTATTTTGATGGCCTGCCTGTAACAGAAATTGAAGCGGGTAGTTTGGGCGATAAACAGTTTTGGGCAAGATGGATTATTAATAAATATGAAGTTTCTGTTATTTCCGAAAATGGTGTAGTTGAAGGGAGTGGAATCTTTGAATATAAATCAACGGTAACATTAAAAGCTGTTGCTTATGAAGGTTATGAATTCGTTAATTGGAGCAATGGTTCCACTGAAAGTAAGACTCAATTTATTGTAACAAAAGACACAACAGTAACTGCAAACTTTAAGGAGAAAGAAAAGGTTCTTGCAGTAGATAAGCTAATCATCCCTATATTAAAAACATCTCGTGAAGTTGCTCCAATAGATTTGTCTAAACTCTTTCATTCTACAGAAGGTGGAGATTTGATATTTACGGCAACATCTTCAACTCCAAATGTTGTTAGCGCGGCAATTAGTGAGCAAAAACTATTTCTTACAGTATATGAATATGAGGGTGAAAGCGAGATTACTGTGACAGCAACACTTGCAAATGGTGAAAAGAAATCATTACAAGCAAAAGCAACTGTAGAATTTGCTTGTAATATTGTAGTATCGGAAACGATTACAAATGTCAGTTGTTATGGGGAAAGTGATGGACAAATAGCGTTATATATAGCTAATGCTTCAGAACCTTATTCGATACAATGGATAGGTCTTGAAGAGTCCAATGATACCTTATTTTCTATAAAAGCTGGTAATTATATTGCATCAATTGAAGATGCTGAAGGGTGTATGTATCAAAAAATGTATAGTGTGTTGCAACCACAAGAAATTGTGGTAAATACAATTATTACAAATCCGACTTGCGGGAATGCAGATGGCTCAATTATAACAGGCATAAGTGGCGGAACAAATTTTACATACATCTGGAATAATGATACTACAACCCGTAGTCTTATAAATATTGCTAGTGGTGAATACAATTTGGTTGTAATAAACAATGAAACTGGTTGTAAGGTAGAAACTTCGGTAGTATTAACGGAACCAGATGCTCCGGTAGTGAAGATTTCTGATGTAATTGAAACTGCTTGTAACGAGAACAACGGTGCGGTAATTATAAGTGGAGCTGACAATTTAATCTACAAATGGAGCAACAGCCGTGCTACGAAGAACTTGACGGATGTTTATGCAGGAGATTACACATTGGAGGTAGTAAATCCAGAGACGAACTGTAAAGCAAGTCTTGCAGTAACAGTTCCAAGCATCGCGTTGAAACAACCAGAAATCTCGTTGGTAACAGTAAGTCAGGAAACAGGCAAGAACTTGGTAGTCTGGTTGAAGGAAAATACGGATTTGATAGACTACTATACAATCTACCGTGAAACGGAAGGCAAGGACATCTACGAGATGGTTGACAGGGTTCCATATTCAGAGTTGAGTGTATATGAAGACTTGGAAGCCGATCCAAATGTGCGTGCATGGAGATACAAGATGACAGCCACAGACGTATGTGGTACGGAAACAGAGATGAGTGCCCACCACAAGACCATCCACTTGAGAAAGAACATGGGTATGAACAATACCTACAACTTGGAATGGGACGAATACGAAGGTTTGGACTTCTCATCATTTGTAATCTACCGCGAGTATAAGGTCGGCACGGTGTTTATGCTTGATACGATAGCGACATTGCCATCGAATGTTACGGCGATAACAGATTTGGAGCCAGTAAAGAGAACGACAGGTTACTATATCGGTATTGTCTTGTCAGAGGAGATAAATCCAAAGACACAATTCATGAAGGTAGAGTCGGGACCATTTGTTATGGCTATCTCAAATATTGCAGAAGTAGAGAATGATGATGAAAATCCAACAATAGTAGAAAATCTTGAAAATCAAGTTGTGGTTTATGCAGTCGGTCATACAATCTATGTGAAGAATGCCGAAGGTGACGATATAACGATTTACGACAACAATGGTCGTACAATCGCCAATGTTGCTGATGAAAACGAAATCTTTGTTCGTTTGGACGGCACATACTTCGTGAAGGTTGGAAACGAGTCGTTTGCAGTTGTGATTAAATAAGGAACAGTTGAGGCGTATAATCATACGTCTCATTTTATTCCAATAAACGAATTTAGTAAATGTAAGTGGAGTATGTTCCGTCCTTACTATTTGTGGTTATTTGTATACAAAAAGGAGGGCATGTCATTTTGATACACCCTCCAAACACAAAACCAACGAAGGTAGAAAATAAAAATCCCTTCGTAACCACATTATACTTTAAAATGTATAATGCACACCAAATGAAATATGCAACATAGTCGTTCTTGAATAATCTTTGTCTGCAACAGTATTTTCTGTATCTCTATAGGCTGAAGTTTTTATTGGCAATGATAGTCCTGCTCTATGTATAAACTTGAAGTGATCTCCACCAATTCGAACGAATGCCATAGGTTCAATATGAAACAATGTAAAGTTGTTAGAAAAGGATTTGTCATTTTTATCTATACCAGTGTAATTGTGGAAGGTAGATGATAGACGACAAACTGTTCCCCAATCAAGGATACCAATACGTTGGCCTAAATCTGCTTGAACAAATCCTACGGCATATTTGTTTGAGAAATCTTTATCAATTGCTCGACCATATCCGCCACCAATAAAGGCTTCTAAAATCCATTTGTCGTTATGGAGAAGATTGTATTTACCAACCGCTATCTCTGAATTTCGGTGACTATATCTGCCATGAGTTGTGAGATCGATACTGAGGTAACTATTATTTGCAGATTCGTATTCTTTTTCTGTGAAAAGATCATTATAGTTACACACATTACCAAAAGAAAGATTTCCTGCAACCAAAAGAGAATAACCGTCTGAGAATGCGTAACCGGCAGATGCTTGCAAGCTTGTTGTGCTTACTGAGGTTTCGATTTGAGCGTCACCTTTCTCTGTAAATAGGGGAGCATTGGGCATCGATGGTATATACATCGATGAACAACTTGAGAAAAAAAGCGGTAGTAAATACAAATACTTCTTCATATAATTATTGTTTTAGAATTTGCTTTGTTATAATGGTTCCATTCTTTTGTATTACTTGTACCATATACATTCCAGAAGGTAATTGTGTGCAATCAATTTCTGTGTTTTTTGCGAATGATTTTGATAGCATTTTCTTTCCATGTAAGTTAAAAATAGTAACCTTATTATCTGTTTTATTAGAAGAGATAAGCAGAGTTGTTGTTACTGGATTTGGATATACAATAACGGCCTCAGAATAATCTTTAATAAGTTCAACTAGGGTGTTGCTCTCTTTGTAATTCTCATCAGTTTCATCCTCTAGAAAATCAATTGTTGCAGACTTAATGTAATTGCCATTTGTTGCATCGCAATAGGTGTTGTTCCCAATTTTTGCACTAAATGTTGATCCTTTAGAAATTTTCATTCCAGATGCAAGAATTATCTTTTCATTTGCTAAAATAGACATTTTTGCGCCATTTTCGACAATAACATCACCATTATTGTAATTTATATTGTCAACACTGTTGCCAATGAATACGCTTTTGGGTGCTTCTATAGCACTTCTATGGCCGTCTGAATAGGTTTTATTTTCTATGTAGACGTTTTCGGGAGAGGACTCTTCAAGCATATAAGAAATCATATCTTCGGAGAAAACACCTTCTTTGTGGTCATCATAGATGTGATCAAGATTGTCGTCTTCAACATATAGAACATCGAATAAGGAAATGTTGTTATCGCTGTTTTTTACAAAAACATGATCGGAAATTCGGTTGAATTTTCCTGAACTAACAAGATAGTTTTTCGCATGTAACTGTGGATTATTGATGTTTTGTAATCCTAAAGCACTAAATGTTGGAATGAAATTATCTGGATGTGAATCATAATCTATATCTCCAAGATATCCGATAATATCAAGATAATCAAGTCCCAACACACTTCCGTTTCCTCTGAATGCACCTGTATTATGGAGATTCTGAATACTTCCAGGAGCGTTATCTATTGGCATAGTGTTGTTTACTACCACATTTCTTGTCGCTATATTCGATAATGAATTGCAATAGGTTTTACCCAACAGACGATAGCATGTTTGCATTTTTACAGACTCTTTGTAAATGGTCTTTTCTGTATTTTTAGGAGCGGCATACACCGAAAATTCCCAAGTAAGGCGCGGAACAGGTGTCAATCCAGGTACAAGGAGAGATAATTGTGGATCTTTATCTAATAACAATGCACCATCATTAAAACCTTGCGTCTTTCCTGCACCACTTCCCATAGATATGGTTATACTTCTACATTGTTTCGGAAAATTTCCAATTTTTCTCAGCTCTGCAAGAAAATCAGTTCGTTCTTGTGCACACTGTGCTGTTTTTCCACTCATTCCAGAATGGTGGTACAATAACATTTGTTTTGCCGCTTCGCTGTTGAGCATTTCTTTCTCTGCTTGTTTTAGTGCATCAATAGCATCAAGCAAGTCTTTATTGAGATATTTGACCATATATTGGATTCCAAGTGGCACATTTGCACCTTCTTGTGGTGAATCAACAGAGATAAATAACTTTGTTTGATGATCTATCTTATTGTGTTCCATATAGGTTAGTGCGTATCGAACGACCAATCCGCCCATACTTGCGCCCGCTATTATTAATTCGTTGTTCGAAGTCTTTTCATTGTTTATCTTTTGAATAAATGAAACCAGATTCAACGCGTTATCAATAATTGAGCGAGTGCTTTCTTTTGAACGATAGATAATAATATCGTAGCCGTCGTTACGAAGTTGATCCAAATATCCATTTTTGTTTGATACACGATATAGGTTTACTTTATTTCCATCGTCAACCATTCTGTTTTTATCCATTGGATCAAATCCAGAAACGATAATATATGGTTTACGGATTTTTCCATCGGATTCGCATCTGTTAAAAATGGCATATTCTGCTTTAAGATCATTGCTATAATATTCAGTAGGACCTTCGTCTGGTTCTATACTTATAGTTGAGCTTTTAAGTAAAGAAGGGAATGCATACGAGTCTCCCTCTATAATTAAAGAACTAAAGCAGCGATATGGTTTATTTTGAACGGTAAATTGTGCTTGTATGGTTTTTATACCTGGTTCATCATAGTTTACAACATATTCTTTATTGGGGTGGATTGTTATAAATCCTCTACCATCATCAAAATTGACGGAAAGTTCCTGTATTTGCGTACATAGATTACCTATCATATTTTCAGAACTAATGGAAAATATAAACGTACCAGTTTTTTTCTGATTACACATAGGTGAAAATGCCGCACAACTATGTTTGTCCAAGGTTTGTACCTCAGAACTAGTTCTGTCGATAAACTTACCGCTAACACTGTCCATTACAATTTGTCTTGCTTGCAATGCACTTGCTTTTATTTGATTGTACTCAAAACAAAGCAATCCTAATGAGATGTTTGTAGAATCACTATTTTGCTTGTCAAAATTGTCTCGATATTGAATATTTGCATAGTCATTGTGAGCGAAGTAATATTCAGCATAGATTTTTTTCCATATAGAAAAATCTGCGGTATCACTATTGGAGTAACCGTCATATTTTGAAATGTCAACGGTTGGGATTGCTTTTTCGATAAGGAGTCCTGTTGTGATTTTTTGTGTAGGAATCCCAGAAAAGACATCGGTTATTATTCTTTTGTAGTTGTCTATTGCTTCTGTCTGTGCAAAACTTCCGCCGGAGATACACAATAGAGTACTACAAAGTATTGTTTTAATTGTATTCATAGCAATTTGACTTATTTTGCACTTTTTGCTGTATTTATTTGTTCTTGTAAGTCAATCACATACAGCGTTAATTCTTCGATCTTTTTTAGTAAGGTTACATTCATTTCAGCAAGGTTCATTGAACCATTTGCTATCTCTTCTGCCGAAGGAACATCTGGTAAATGTTTGTTTTCTGTTATATACGAATGTAGTTCTTCCATAGAGCGTAGATTATAGTTTTCTTCAAATACATAATCTGGCCATTTGTTTCCATTCACTGTAGGGAGAACTTCTATCTCTTCCGCATAGATTTTCTTTGCATTAACAGTACCATTGCCATACACAACGAATGAATTCTTGTTGTTGGTAGTATTGTTTACGACAATTGCTTTTGTTTTTTCTGTTCCAGAAAAAGTAAATCCACTTTTTGTACCAGTTAATCCTTTTATAGCTATTGTATTATAGGATGTTAGTAGCATAGGTAGTTTCTCTGTTCCGATAAAAACGGTGCTTGGGGTCCATTGCAAAGCAATTTTTTCAATATGTGGTCCATTAACTACATCTAAATTGTTTCTTTGACGAACGCCCAAGGCACCACCACCAAAACCGTATAATACTGGTCCATCCATATCGGTATCTGCAAACAATCTTTTTTCTGGAGCAGGTACATTTACATTGTCGCTTACACCATAGTATCCCAAACCAGAATGAGGATCGCACGCATCTCTAAAATAGATGTCGTTATTGTATAAAGAAAATGGAGTGTTGCAAGATCGTAACTGGTTTATATTGATAAAGTTACCGCCTTGTCCTGCGACAATACCACCGTTCCCGCTTGCATTCGCTGGTGATGTATTGTCGGCTCCATTGTTTTGTTGTGCAAGTGAAATAGGGAAGTAGTCGGTACTAAATGCATTGGGACACATATTTGCAGATGATTCTTTGCAGTCCAAACATTCCCAACCCCAATTTTCTGATGCGGCAACAGAAGGACTGGCTGATGTTGGCCACATTTCCTGTAATAATCTATAGGTATTGCCTGAATATGTGGTTGTAATTTCCTTATCGTTTTGCATAACATAATGGAAAGGAACCCATTCTCCTGTATATGAACTTGCTACGCTCCATAACCAACTATTGTTGGCATCGTAGGGAGTCGATGTGTGAAACATAGACGATGGAGTGTCGCTCAAATAGACGATGGACACCTCTGTTCCATTGATGGAAATTGTTACTTCGTCTCCTTTTTTGTAAGTTGTTTCTGGATTGTATGGTTCTGCCATTATAGAACAGGCTAATCCCATACTCATTGTGATGCTCGTAAGCATTTTGAAAAATTGTTGTTTTTTCATGATATAAAATTAAATTGGTTAATTGCGTTGTTATTTGTGCATTGCAAACATAGAACAACAATTTTTATCATGCAACAACTTTTTTCTCTAACAAATATGAGTAAATAGTAACAAATCACACCAATTTTATCTTCGGCGAGAAATGCGTGGATAGAAGGCGTCGGGAATATGCTCCAAGTTGGTAGAATTGTTCAATTTTACAATCGAAATTATGTCAAAACGGACATTGGCATCTAAACCTTTGGAACGCATATAAGAATTTGCCGCTGCAATCAATAGTTTTTGCTTTTGTAAGTTGACCGCCTCCGCTGGGTTTATGAATGTTGTGGTCCTTGTTTTTACCTCCACAAAAACGATAGTTTCCTTTATTTTTGCAATTATGTCCACTTCCTTGTGGGAACAATGCCAGTTGGTTTCTAATATTTCATAGCCATTGTTTTCCAAATATGTACGGGCAGTCTCTTCTCCCCATTTGCCGATTTGGCTTTTATCAGGTGTCTCCATTAAAATTATGTATTGGTTAGTGTTCTGCAAAAGTAATAAGTTTTTTTATTTTTAATAAGATTTGTTGATTTTCAGCAAGCAAAACCAATTAAAACAGTACCTTTGTATTGTTATGGCAAAGTATTCGTTTCCAAATATCATTCAAGAAGATATGCAAACATTGAATAAAATGTTTGGTTCACAGTTGTTGTCTAAAACAACACTTTTAAATGCCGTAACTTCCTATGTATTTGGAAATACAGGGAAACAATTGCGTCCGGCATTGGTATTTTTGACTGCAAGAATGTTGGGAAATGTAACAGAATCAACTTATTCGGCGGCATATATGGTGGAATTGTTGCATAATGCGACATTGGTTCACGATGATGTTGTTGATGATTCGGAAAAACGTCGTGGACTTGCTTCTGTGAAAGCTGTATGGAAAAATAAAATTGCTGTTTTGGTTGGCGATTATTATTTGGCAAAAGGACTTTTGTTTGCAATTGAACAGAATGAAATTAAGTTCTTGGAGATAATTTCAAATGCCGTTCGCGAAATGAGCGAAGGTGAATTGAAGCAAATAGATCACGCCAAGGCTCTGAAAAACAATGAACAATCGTATTACGATATTATTTCTTGTAAAACGGCTGCTTTGTTTCATGCGGCTATGATTATGGGAGCACATTCTTCGGGAAAAGCAACTGATGAGGATGTGCAAAAAATCGAAAAAATTGCTGAGTATTTGGGTATAGCATTTCAGGTACGCGACGATGTCTTGGATTATGCAAAATCCGAGGTATTGGGCAAGGCACCGCTAAACGATTTGCAAGAAAAGAAAATGACTTTACCTTTATTATATGCGTTGCAGCAGGCGTCATTTACGGAGCGTACCAAGATTCTTTTTATGCTGAAAACACATAATAATAAAAAGAAAACTTTGCAAAAAATTGCTGACTTTGTGGAAGAAAAAGGTGGCATTGTGTTCGTCACAGATAAGAATCGTGAATTTTGTGATTTGGCAATCGAACTTTGTCGTTCGTTTCCCGAAAATGAATGTCGTGAAGCTCTTATTGGGCTGATTAATTTCGTGCGCTTGTAGAATATTTGTAGGGCGAAATCATATTTCTTTTCTTGAATATTCAATTTGTAAAAAACTGTAAATAAATTGGTTGATAATTTATTTTTGTCTTATCGTAATCTCTCGCATAAGTTCTTTGTCAAGTACAGAAATTTCTCTACCTTTGCTCAAATCAAAAAATACAAGTGCTATGTCATACAAAACGGATAGAATTATTGGTGAAGGTTTAACCTTCGACGATGTGTTGATTATACCTCGTTATTCGGAAGTACTTCCTAGTCAAGTAGATGTATCAACAAAATTGACAAGGAACATTTCATTGAATTGCCCGATTATTTCGGCTGCAATGGATACAATCACTGATTCCCGTTTAGCTATTGCCATAGCTCGTGAAGGTGGTATCGGTATCATCCACAAAAATATGTCTGTTGAGCAACAAGCGTTGGAAGTCAAAAGAGTAAAACGCTGCGAAAATGGTATGATTTACGATCCTGTAACAATCACACCAGAAGCAAAAGTTTCTGATGCCTTGGAGTTGATGCACGAATTCAAAATCGGTGGCATTCCTGTTGTTGATGAAACACGAAAACTTGTAGGTATTGTTACAAATCGCGACTTGCGTTTCGTTTTGGACAAGACAAAAACTATCGCAGAAGTAATGACTAAGGATAACTTGGTTACTATTACACAAAATGAGGTCTCGAAAGCTGCTGAAATTCTTCAACAACATAAGATTGAAAAATTGCCTGTTGTTGACGACAAAGGTAAATTGGTTGGCTTGTTGACATACAAAGATATTTTCAAAGCAATTGATAATCCTCACGCTTGTAAAGATGACAAAGGTCGTTTGCGCGTAGGTGCGTCTATTGGTACTGCACCTAATACATTTGATCGTCTTGAAGCTCTTGCACAAGCTGGCGTTGATGTTGTAGTAGTAGATACAGCTCATGGTCATTCAAAAGGTGTTATCGACACTGTTCGTAAAGCAAAACAATTATATCCACAGATAGATTTTATCGCTGGTAATATTGCAACAGCAGAAGCTGCTCTTGCTTTGGTTGAAGCTGGTGCAGATGCGGTAAAAGTTGGTATCGGTCCTGGTTCAATTTGTACAACTCGTATTATTGCTGGTATCGGTGTTCCTCAATTGTCTGCTGTATTTGATGTAGCAGAAGCATTAAAAGGCACTGGTGTTCCTATCATTGCCGATGGTGGTATTCGTTATTCAGGTGATATTGTTAAGGCTTTGGCTGCTGGTGCTAGTTCTGTAATGCTTGGTTCATTGCTTGCTGGTTTGGAAGAATCTCCAGGTGATACAATTATCTACCAAGGTCGTAAGTTTAAATCATACCGTGGTATGGGCTCTTTGGAAGCAATGCAACAAGGTTCAAAAGACCGTTACTTCCAATCAAATGTATCTGATGCTAAAAAATTGGTTCCAGAAGGTATTGTTGCTCGCGTTCCGTATCGTGGTACTCTTTCCGAAGAAATATACCAATTACTTGGTGGTCTTCGTTCTGGTATGGGTTACTGTGGTGCTCCTACAATTGAAGAATTGCGTAATGTGAAATTCGTGAAGATAACTAATGCTGGTTATGCAGAAAGTCATCCACACGATGTAACAATTACTCGCGAAGCTCCAAACTATAGTAGAGAATAGAAATATGAAGAAACAACAGATTATAACGCTGGTTTTTCTTCTTGTTTCTTTCATTACATATTCGCAGGAAAAACTTCAGATTCCTGATTCACTAATCAGACAAACTCTCTTGCGCGTTGATTCTTCGGATTTCAACGTGGGGGATTTTGTGTGGTTTTATTCAAAATATAGCGCAAATGACCAAATGCAAGATGAGTCTTTGCGTAATTACCTAGACAAATTTGTAGACTATCGTACTAAGGTTGCTGAGGCTGAATATCTACAACTTGATTCCTCCCGTACTTTTGTAGACGGATTTTTCAAGTATATGAAAGCAACCGCTCACGATCGTATGTATTCTGGTTTAGAAAAAATGCGCTCGGATATGGCTCTGCTTGAGTATGAGCGATTGCATTCTGATTATGAGGTTGCTCATATTTTCATAAAATCAAATAAATTCGATACCCCGGCAGACACACTTGCTGCACTAAAACGATTGGAAACGGTAAAAAATGAGTTAAACCGTGGCGTATCGTTTAAGGATTGTGTACAAAAATATTCCGACGATAACCTAAGTAAAGAATACGATGGGAATGTTGGTTGGATAACGGCAATGGTTTCGCCAATAGAGTATGAGAATGCTCTATACCAAACAGAAAAAGGACAACAAACTATTGTTCGTACCGAAGAAGGTTGGTATATCTTGCGTGTTTTGGATAAACGAAAAACTCGTGGTGCTGTAGGCGCTGCAATTATTCTCATTTATCCACAATCCGAAACAGCAATGGGTTGGGATTCTGCTCGTTTAACCATCGATTCTATCTACACTAAATTACAGAATGGCGCTTCGTTCGATTCGTTGAGTCTTGTCTATAATCAGAATGAAAATCTTCGTCAATCTCGTGGTTTTTTGGGTTTGATTGACAATGGTTTGCCATATAGTCGAGACATAAAGGAAACGCTGTTTAATTTGCCATCAGATGGTTCTTTTTCAAACCCAATGCGTCTTCCGTATGGTTATGCGATTGTACAACGATTGTATGCTGCTGATTTGCCTGATTATGAGGCATATAAACTAGGATACGAAAAGCGTATTGAGTCGGATAAAAGCCGTAGCGCTTATATTAACAATTACTTTATTAGTAAGCTGAAGAAAGAATTGCACTATACGGAAAATCGTGCGGAGCTTGAAAATACTATGCAATATGTTGACCAGTCGGTATTGTTAGGAAAATGGACAAAACCTGCGTGCAAAGATGTTGTTTTATTCGAAATTAATGGAGAGAAATATACGCGCGAAACATTCCTGACCTATTTGTCGGCAATACAAAAGAATCGTTTGCCAGATGTACACGATAAAGATATGTTGGTGCGTGTGCGTTTCGAAGACTTTGTGCTTCGTTCTTTGGAACTTGTTAAAATGCGTAACTTACAGCAACATGATACTGATTTTCAATATACTATGCAGGAATATCACGATGGTATGATTGTCTATGATTTGTATAACGATGAGGTTATACAAGAGGTTGCTCGCGATTCTGTTGGTATGAAATTCTATTTTAATCAGCATAAGGAAAACTATATGGTAGAACCACGGAATGCTACTGTTACAATTTACATACATAATCCTAAGGTACACGATAAAGTATTGGCTATGCTTTATAGCCAACAGAGTTGGTATAATGGCTCAAACCCAAAAGCGAAGAATGCGAACAAAATGGCTTATTATGAATCTTTAGGCTCTCCTCAATTATATATTTTGAATATAATTAACGCAAAAACTCCCAATGCTATCGATGTTAGTACGAAAGAACCATTGCGTTTGCCCAATGACATAGTAAGTGATGGCTGTTGGCCTAATACATCTTCCTGTATTATGCCAGAGAAGATTGGAGATTATGGGGATTCTCTTCAGGTAACATATTATTATCTATCTAAGCGTCAGCAAACAATAAATGAGGCAAAAGATCAGTTATTAGTAGACTATCAACACGAGGTGGAGGAAAGATGGATGCGCGATGTGAAAAAACGCCACCAAGTACAGATAAATCAAGGTGCATTTGACAAACTTGCTCAATATTTACAGTTATATGTAACAGAATAATGAAAACGATACAAATACTATTCATATCAATGTTGTTTTGCGTCGCTTGTTCTTCGGTAACGGAGGAAGCAGACGAGATTTTGGCGAAAACAGAATCGCAAGTCCTTCTTAAAAAAGATGTATTGAGTGCTTTGCCAATCTCGTTGTCGCCTGAAGACAGCGTTGCATTCATAAAAAGTTATGTAGACGAGTGGGTGCGCGTGAATGTGTTATACGAAAAGGCAAACGATAATATTTCTGATGCAAATAATGCTATTTCGGAACAAGTGGAACGATTTCGTAAGGAATTGTATATCAATGCTTACGAACAATTATTTTTACAACAGAAATTGGATACGCTTATTCCTCAATCGCAAATTGACGCATATTACGAAAAGCATAAAAATGAATATGTGCTTTCTTCGCCGGTTGTGAAACCGACTTTGATAGTTTTCCCTGTGCAAAAAGAAATGGAAATTGCTCATGTAGATAAGTTGTTTTTCTCGAAAAAGGAGGCTGACGAAGATGAGTTGAAAGATTTCTGTTTTGTTCATTGCCAAAAGTTTTCGTTTGCAAATCAATGGGTTGCACTTTCCTCATTGACACAAGAGTTACCTTTGGATATTCGTAACGAATCGTTGCAAGTGGGTAAAAAAGTGAGAGTGCAAGATTCGTTAAATGTGTATTTTGTGCGAATCGAAGAACAATTGAATGCAGGAAATAGAATGCCTGTTGAATTGGCACACGATAATATCGCGAAAATAATATTGCAATCTCGTAAAGTCGAGTTGTTAAAAAATATGCGTAATAAGGTGTTTCAAGATGCTGAGCATAAAAAACAATTCGAGGTGTTTTATTAAAAATGTATGAATATGAACTTTAAAAACATACTAAGTTTCGTTATCTGTTTTTGCTGTTTGAATGGTGTTCTTTCAGCACAGGTTTTGGATCAAATTATTGTTGTTGTCGGTGACGATATGATTAAGCAGTCAGATGTCGACAATCAGCAAATGCTTATGGAACAACAAGGTGAAAAGTCCGATAAATGCACGATTTTTCGCGAAATGGTTATGCAGAAATTTCTAATAGACCAAGCTAAAATTGATAGTATCGAAGTTACTGCAGCTGAGGTAAATAAGGAAATTGACCGTAGAATTGCGACAATATCAGGAACAAAGGGTGGCTTGGCACAGTTGGAATCGTTTTATGGCAAGTCGGAATTTGAAATCCGTAATGATTGGAAACCAGTAATTAAAGATCAATTGCTCGCTCAAAAGGAACAGAATTCTATTATTGGTGAGGTTGAGGTTTCTCCAAATGATGTGCGCTTGTACTACAAGGAACATCACGATAGTATGCCGAAAATTCCAACTCGATATGAATATGCTCAAATTGTAATAAAACCAGAAGTTTCTGTAGAAGCCGATAAGGCGTTGAGAAAGAAATTGGAAGACATTCGTCAGCGTGCGATAAATGGAGAGAATTTCTCGAAATTGGCTGTCTTGTATAGCGACGATACAGAATCGGCAAAGATTGGCGGTTTGTTGGGTGACTATCTTTCTCGTGCAGAATTGGTTCCTGAGTTTGCAGCAGTGGCATTTCGCCTAAAGGAAGGTGAGATTTCTCGTATTGTAAAAACGGATTTTGGTTATCATATTATCCAAATGATTGAGTTGAAGGGTGAGAAGGCAAAATTGAAACACATCTTGTTGAAACCACAAATCACAGTTGCAGAGATGCAAAAAACATTTGCAAAGGCCGACAGCGTTCGTAAGGCTATTTGCGACACATTCTCGTTTGAACAAGCAGCGCAAAAATTTTCGTCAGACGAAAAGACAAATAAAAATGGTGGCTTGTATATGAACCCATATACAGGAACGTCAAAGTTTGAAGAGGGAATGGTAGAACCAACTATTTGGTATACAATCAAATCAATGCAAGTTGGTGATATTTCAGAACCATTCCTTTCGTATGACGACAAAGGTTCGCAGGTTTACAAAATCATAAAACTTGTCTCGTATTCTCCAGAACATTCTGCAACACTGGTCGAAGACTATTCCGATGTGAAGGAAATGGCGTTGGAAGACAAAAAAGAACGGACATTAAATCAATGGATGAAAAATAAAATGTCGCAAATCTTCTTGTCTATCAAATCGGAAGAATATCAAAGTTGTGATTTGAAATTCGAATAGACTAATGGAAGATCAATTTCTTCGTGTTGAAATGATGCTTGGCAAACAAGCATTGGAGCGTTTTGCATCGGTAAAAATCATTCAATTTGGAGTTGGCGGAGTAGGAAGTTGGTGTCTTGAAAGTCTTGTCCGTACGGGTTTTTCGCATATCACTATCGTAGATTTCGATGAAGTAGTTGCTTCCAATATCAATCGTCAATTGCCGGCAACTACAAAAACTGTCGGCATGAAAAAAGCTGATGCTTTGGCTGAACGAATGAGGGAAATCAATCCTGATGTAGAAATAATTGTTCGCAATGAAATGTATTCGGAGGAAAATGCTTACACGTTTCCTCTTGCCGAGTATGATGCAATTATTGATTGTATTGATTCAGTTCAATGTAAGATGCATCTTATTCGTGAGGCGACTAAAACAGAAGCCTTCTTTATTTCTTCGATGGGAGCTGCTCTCAAAATTGATCCGCTTCAAATTCGGGTAGATGATTTTTGGAATGTTCATAACGATTTGTTTGCAAGAAGATTACGTAAAAATCTTCGCAAAGGTGAACTTCCGGCAAAATCATTCCCTTGTGTGTATAGCACCGAACAAGCTGCATACGAATCGCAACTAATGCTTGTTGACGGAAAAAACAAACGAGTTAATGGTTCGCTGGCACATGTTACTGCTATTTTTGGTTTTACAATAGCTGGCGAAGTCTGCAAACACTTCAGTGTGAAATAAACACATTTTAGTTTTTTAGTCGTACATTAGACGAAACTTTGCACCTATTTGTTGGTCTATAATTCAAAGCATACTCTGTATGCTTGCGGAAAAACATTTACCTTGCAAGGTGTAAAAATGAATGATAATATGCGAAAATTTTACTTTTTACTTCTTTCTGTATTAGTTGGTATAGCCACGTTTGCTGAGACAATACAGTTAGTTCCAATGGAATATAATGGCAAGTATTATTACCAAGGTGAAATAGCAATAGAAAACTATAAGAGTAATCCTTCCAGTGGATATTTTGCAGTAGAAAATACTATAAACAAGGTCACATTCACTAACTTTTCTGTGAACGGATATGTTGGAGAGTTGCGCGTGAATATTGCCGATATTTCAATGGGTGCAAATTTCTGGACTGAATTGAATGATGAATATGCAATTGTTGTTCAGGATTTGGAAGCAAATCATGTCGTGAGTTCTGCTTCTGCCAAGATGTATGTTGCAAAAACTGCCGCAAATCCAAGAGAGGGAGAATATCATTTTGTCATTCAAGTGTGGGATCGTATAGAAGGTGTAGATACACTTACGCTTACTTATGACAACCTTACGTTTAACTATAGTTTGTCTGTTGCTGACGAGCTTATGGTAAAATCCCCAATTGAATATTGTGCAGGTGCGGATGCAGTTGCCTTGTCTGCTCAAGGGGCTGTGGGCGCTGTACTAACTTGGTACGATGCAGATAAGAATGTGTTGCCTGGTGCTCCAATACCTTCAACAGATGTGGTTGGTGTGGTAACATATTATGTCTCTCAAAAAAATGGTTCTGAACCAGAAAGTGATTTGGAACCAATACAAGTAGTTGTAAAGGAAAAACTTGACGTACCAACACTTTCTGATGATAATATATCTGTCTGTGCAGGAACGCCTGTTGTTATTGTTGCAACGAGTGAAAATCAAGTTGTATGGATAAATAAGGATAATCAGATTGTAACAACCGACAAAACATTAAGTCAAACGGAGATGACTCCAGGAACTAAGTCGTTTGGGGTGTATGCAAAAAAAGATAACGCTTGTAATAGCGATACTGTTCCGGCTTCATTCACGATTATTCCGGTTCCGTATTTCACATTGGAGGGAAGTACTTCTGCTGGATTAAATGAAGATTTATCATATACAATACATTCTGAAACACCATTTGTTTCGTATGAATGGTATGTTGACGAAGAAAAACAGGATGAAACTTCAAATTCGTTTGCCATTGCTTTTTCTAAATCGGGTTCGTATGTGGTAAAAGTATTTGCTCAAACTGCGGAAGGCTGTTCCGCCACACAAAATCTAAGTGTGGCTGTTTCCGCTGGCGAGAAATCAGCTAAACCAGAAGTTGCCAATGTTGAATTGTTGTATTGTCAGAATCAGGAGGCATCTTCATTGGAAGCAGTTGCAAAAAGTGGAGCCACATTGATATGGTCCGATCAATCTAATATGGTATTAGATAAAGCTCCAATCCCAAATACAGAATATTCAGGTGTGCAATATTATTATGTATCACAAATAGAAGATGGTAAAGACGAAAGTGATAAAGTGCAAATTACCGTATCTGTTATTGAAGCACCTATGGTTACTTTGTCTGCTGCTGCAGCTTCGTATGTCGGTGATGAAGTAGAAGTAACGGCAACGTCATCGGTTCCTGGTGGAACATTTGTCTGGTATTTGAATGGTGAAAAAATAGATGAGGAAGAAGTTGTTGATTATAATTTAAAGAAATCTTTCACATTTAATGAAGCAGGTATTCAAACTATAACAATACAAGAAACAACAACTGAAAATGGTTGTTCGTCGTCTGCTACATTGGAGTATAAGGTAAAAGCTTATCCTTCGATTACGTTTGGTAGCGATGAATATAGTGTGGAAGTTGGCGAGTCTATTACAATAAATCCTACTTATGTTGGTTTGGATAATTTGTCACAGTTAACATGGACTCCTGATTATAGTTTGTTCCAAATCACTATAAATAGTGAGGATGGTTCCGCTACATTAACAGCAGTAAATGCTGGTACAGGTGTTTTGACGGTAAAAGCAAATTATTATGATTCGGAAACAAACCAAACAATATATCCTGAAGCGGAATGTACAATTGTTGCTGTGAATAGTGCGGTAAGTATTGCTCCAAAAGTTATCAAGAAGGAATATTCGTTCTGTCAAGGTTCTACTGCCGAGGAATTGGTTGTGGAAGCTTCTCCAAATGCAACCATTCATTGGTACGATGCATCTTATAATGCCTTGAATGCAACTCCAATAGTGGAAACAGATGTAGTAGGAACAGCTACATATTATGTTTCGCAAACTATAGGTACAAAAGAGGAGAGTGATAAGGTGAAGATTGATGTAGCTATAATTTCTGCTCCAATAAGTGAACTTATTGTTTTTGCTCAAGGAACTCAAAATAATCCGGTTACAACGATTTATGCAGATTCGTTGTTGACTGTTAGTTTAGATGCATTTGAATCAACCGATTCTTTTGTTTGGACAGTGAACGGAGTAGAAACTGGTACAGAAAATCAATACAAGACAGCATTTCCTGAAAATGGAACGTATGTAATTGGTGTGACGCAGACATCTGTGGCTGGTTGCTCTAATTCACAAAAGACAACAATTCGTGTTAAATCTTTGCCTCAGTTTGCTTTCGAAAAAAAATCAGCTGCAATATATAAAGGACAGAAAGTAGCTTTGCCAGTAGTAGAAACGGGTTGTGGTGCAGGTACACTAACTTGGAATTCTGCGAATAGTTCTATTGTAGAAGCTAATCAATCTGGTGAATTCTCGGCAATTGCCGTGGGAACAACAAAATGTTATGCGACAAAGACATTTACTGATGAAGAAACTGGTTGGGAGTTCATATTGAAAGATTCTTGCGAAGTGATAGTTGAAAATATAGTGGAAACGGTGATTTGTAAGGAAAAATCAATTGAAATGTTTGTCGGGGAACACGTATTGCTTGATGCCGAAGTTCACGCGATTCTTGGTAATGATTATCGTGTAGAAGTTTCCGATCCTGAAAAGGCAGAGGTTGTTGATAAAATGATTTCTGCTCTTGCCGAGGGCGAGATTAAAGCTTATGCAATTTGTTCTACAAATGAAGAATTACGCGATACAGTTTCAATTCTTATTAAGAAATTTATTTCGGCAAAAGAAATCTCATTGCCAAGCATGATTACTATAAAAGAAGGTAGCGACACAACTCTTTCGGCAACAATTATTCCTGCCGATGCAAGTTATGTTGATGTGGTTTTCATGGAAAAAGATGATGATGTGATTACCGTTTCTGCCGATGGTACAGTTCACGGTAAGGCTATGGGTACTTCTATAGTAACGGCTTCTACAAAAGAAGGCTTACAGGCTCAAACGTTGGTCTATGTAACATCTAGTGAAGATGATATTGTAAAGATTCAATTGAATAATGGCGAAAAGAATATTTTCTTGAAAGTGGGTGAAACAAAAACTGTTTCGTGCAAGGTTTCGCCGGCTACCATTAAGGCAAACGATTTGAAATGGTCTGCTGGTGATAGCGAAATCGCAGATGTTTCGTCAAGTGGCGTTTTGACTGCAAAGAAAGTAGGAGAAATGTTCTTGTATGTTTCATACAAAACATCTATTGACGAAAAAATAAATGTGTATGTTACCAATTCTAATGCTCCAACAATTTCCTATATTCCAACTGTTGTAATGCAACAACCAGGTTCTGCAGTCACTCTTAATTTAGCGGAATATGTATATGATGATTCAACTGCAGTAGAAAATCTTCTATTCTCATTCAATGAAAATGAAAACATCGCTGTGCAAATGGTAGGAACTGTTGCGATGTTCTCGTTGAAAAATGCCGATTTCTTGGGAACAACAGAAATGATTCTTTCCGTAAAAGATAGTGATAATCTTACTACAACTCGTGTTGTAGGAATTGAAGTTGACAGAAAGCCAAACGAAGCTCCAATTATTGCGTGCGATACTATAGTTGTTCCATTTGGAAAATTTGTTCAGTTGGTAAAATCGGATGTGATTACCGATGACTATACTCCGTTTGCAGAATTGAATTTGGAAATTTCTGCGGGCGATAATCTTGATGTAATTGAAAAAGCAAAGACTATAAAAATTATGGCTGCTGAGGATGATTGGTCTGGCAATGAAGAACTTCAAATCACTGTTACAGATGCCGAAGGTCTTTCTACTTCAAAAAATATTACTGTAATTGTGCAACCTGCCGAAAATACGCCTCCTACAATACTTGAAATTCCTAGACAGTTTGAAACAGACTCGTCTTTGTTTAAAGATATAGATTTGTCTAAATATGTGTTAGATGATTTCACGTCTCCTTCTGCAATTGTGTGGTCGGCAACTACTTCGGAAAATGTTGCAGTAAAAATTGTAGGAAGTCGTGCAGAAATCTACGATTTGAATGCCTATTGGCGTGGCGCAGAGGTGATTACATTCACGGCTATGGACCAAGGTGGTTTAACATCTTCTCAAAAGGTTACATTCTATCGAGAAATGGCTACAACCGAAGATGAAAAACAATTCAGTTGGTATGGTAAACCGCAAATCAGTATTTATTCTTCTCGTTACTATGGAACTCCGGGAGAGTCATTCACTCTTATAGGAACATATTATGGTACAGAATGTACTTGTCTTTGGGAAATCCCAGGAGTTGAGTTGCAAGATCCAAATGCTTTAATTCAAACATTGACATTCAATGAATTAGGTTATTATGATGTTACTTTCAAAGTACAATGGGAAGGTTCAGTTGATAATAAAGATTCTGTAAAAACAGAAATTGGAGTAGTTGGTGTGGCAAATCGTCACGAAGAAATTTGTGTTGGTTCAAGTGCGCAGCTTTCGGCAACGGAAGGTATGGATTCATATATCTGGAGCAATGGTGCAACATCTCCTTCGATTTATGTTGAACCGGCAAAATCCGAACAATATACGTTGATTATGAGAAAAGGTCTGACAACGTTCCACGATACAGTGGATGTACGTGTGTCTGTTCCAGTACAACTTCCGCGAGATTCTGTTATGTGCGCAGGAACAACGTATCTTTTGGAAACACAAGATGAATACGAATCGTATTCTTGGAATACAGGAGCGACTTCTCGTTCAATTGAAATTCCTGCTGCGGTTGCAACATACAAGGTTGTGACTACAGACGATATGGGTTGCGAAAGTAGTGCTTCGTTTAAGGTGACAAAGGTAAATGCTTTACCAAAACTTGATTTGGGAGGCGACAAAACATTATGTGACAAAGAAACACTAACATTGGACGCTGGTGCAGGTTATACGTATGATTGGAACATAACAAAAGCAAATAAAGAGACAATTGTTGATAATGCTCAATCTATTAGCTTGGACTCTTCAGCATACGTAACGGTAAAAATCACCGATGAAAATATGTGCGAAAACTTCGATACGGTAAATGTTACGTTCACGTATCCATATCCGGAATCCATAGGTGTTGTAACCTATTCTGA
>DCIX01000027.1:0-407 GCA_002317135.1 Bacteroidales bacterium UBA1715 | reverse complement strand
TTGATTACAACCGATGGTTGTGGAAATGAAGCTATGAGTGGAGAATATCGTTCTTCATATTTGCAGGCAACTAAGACAAGAGAAGGTAAATTGGCATTGAATTGGTGGACATATAAGTCTGCTAACGAAGATGATGTGTTGGGTTGTTATTTGTTGCAAGTTCCTACTAAAGATTCTAGTGCGATAAACATGCAAAGTGTTTCGAATGAATTAAAGGCAGGTTTGAATGATTTTTCAGTTATAGAATCTTTTGATGCAACAGAGGATTTTGTTGGTTGGACAGATGTGGATGGTGTATTTAAACCGGGTGATATTCTTCGTGTTGGTTTTGCGTTGAAAGAAACAGTATATGAAAATGCTATAAAGGATGTGGATGGAACTATAGTGGAATATCAAAATTCAAAATC
>DCIX01000022.1:2291-6891 GCA_002317135.1 Bacteroidales bacterium UBA1715 | reverse complement strand
GTTTTTCTAAAATCGTTGTCGTTTAGTAGGCGATCGATAGTTTCTTTTAATTGATTTTCAAACAATTTCTCGTTAGATTGTTCGCTGTCTTTCACCGGCTTTACTTGTAATGTCGTTTTTATTGTTTCGCCGCTGGTTATATTTTGTAAGAAAAACAAATTTGGTTGGAACTGTAAATTCTCATTGTTCTTCTTCAATATATAACTATACAAAGTAGTTTGAAAAGCTTCTTTGGTAGAAACCTTCGGGTCTGAACTGAACATTGTATCTATAGAACAGTTTAATTTTTTGTCTATATCCTGGCATTTTCCTGTTTTATAATCTACAATTCTATATACGCCGTCACAGACATCTAAACGGTCGATTTTCCCACCAATTTTTACGGATTTGCCACTGTCTATAGACAACATTGTAGATGCTTCAAACGCGTTGTCAGATTTGTTTTCTTCAAGAATAACAGGTTTAAACGGTTTCTGAGCGTCGTAGGCAAGCATGCTTTTCACTTGATGGAGAATAATTTGCATTTCCTTGCTATTTTTGTCGTAGACGCTTGCTGCGGCTTTATGTTTCTTCATAACGGCAGCAATGGTGTTTATGATGTTTTCTTCGTTTAGGATTTCTTTGTTAATAATATCGGCTGTAATTTCTTTTCCCAAATAGTGTTCATACAGTTTTTCCATAGTGTCGTGGAAATAAGTACCCATTTCGTTAGACTGTGGTAAATCCTCTATGTTTTCTGGCTTTTGAAGTTTTTTTATTGTAGAAAAATAGAACTTCAATTCACATTGAATGAACTTGGACAAGGACGAAGGGGATAGTTTGTTTTTACCTTCTGGATTTTGAATATCAGCAAGATAGCTCTTGACTTCCTCGAGTTGTTTTGAAACATGCCATTCAATAGGTTTGCGTGTTTCAATTGAATATCCGATTTCTTCGGTTTGTATACAGTTATATTTTTTGTATTCCGGGCTGTCTTTTTGATTTAAATTTTTAAAAGGACTTTCGTATAGCAATTGCATAATGAAACGGCTTCTTTCGCTTTTTTTGCCGTTGTCGTTTTCGCTATACATTATTGTTAAGGTTTCACAACGTTGAATTAGTCGGTAAAAATAGTACGAATACATTGCCGATTGCTCTTTGATTGTCGGCATTCCAAAAGCTGTGCGTAAATGATAGGGTATGAACGAACTTCCAGCAGATGTTTTTGGCAAATTTCCATCGTTTACCGACATCATAATTATGTGTTTGAAATCTATCATACGAGATTCCAAAATACCCATAACTTGTAGACCTTCAAGTGGTTGCCCTTCAATAGCAATATTCTTTCCTTGTAATGTCTTTTTGAGCAACGAGTTAATGAACTTTATCTTCTGGAATTGGATATTATTGTTTTCAATAATGTCTTTTAGTGAAACTAATTCGGTGTAAATCGTATAGAAAATACTTCGGTCAATTGCTGTAAGTTGATGATTTCTACATATTTCCAAAACACAATCTGTAATTGATTGTATGTATGAATCTAACGAAGTGTTTATGTTAAAAATGTAAGGTAAATTACATTTTTCATTACATTCTTTAGGAGAAATTGTAATCGTGCGATTTTCGGTAATATGTTTCTTTAAGTTTGCTGCGGATTCTTGTAAGGCAATAGGAATCAATGGATTTTCGCAAATACGCAAAACATCTTTAAAGTATAGATTTTCCCCATTTTTATTCATACACATATCCAGAATAGATTCAAATAATGTGTATGCTGCCGAAGAACGAATAGGGTATCCTAAGGTGATATTGTAGGCAATATCGTTAGGGATAGATGATAGAATAGGATCTATCATTTTTTCGTCTGCAAGCAAAATTGCCGTTGACTCAAACATATTGGTTTTGTTTGAGTTAGATTCTTTTATCTTTTGTAAAAGTTCAGAACAATATTTTGCTTGTGCAACAGAATTTGGCAACTTCACGATATGAATATTTTTATCGCTTTCGAAATTCTGAAATTGTTGAATATCTTCAATTTCGTTTTTGAACAGTTCAAGATTCTTACGAATAAAAATACCTGCTTCGTGAGTTTTATCTTCTTTGTAATAGACATCGTAATCCCAATAAAAAAACGCTTGTTTTCTATTTTGTAATGTCTGAAAAATCTTTGTCTCTGATTTACTTAATGCATTGAATCCTAAGAAGATATATTTTGAATTTCCGAATAGTTTATCATAATCTTCTTTTGACGATTCTGCAACTCTGCGTATTGCTTTTCCCTCGTAGCTAAGACCTTTTGGAGATAAATTTTCGTTGAAATCCACATAAATTGGATAGAGTAAATTCCAGAAATTGATGAAGTTTTTTCGTACATCGTTGTCCTGTGCATCGTCAATTTTTGTTGCTTCCCAAAAGCGTTTAATTATTGCTTTTTGTTCTTCGTCAAGATAATCGTATATAGAGTTAATTTGCTTTATATCAGCAATATTCGCAAATATACTTTGAGCGTCAATTAGGTATTTATCTATGTCGTCAAAGTCGGATAGAAGCATTTCTCCCCAAGGAAAAAATTCCTCGAAGGATTCGCTTGTGTTCGTTATTTTTCTATAGGATTCATATAGATTGTATACTAATGAAAAATCATCAGGGATAGTTGCTTGTTGCCGTGATAAACAGAAGTCTTGGATAGTAGTTGTGTGTGGCACGAAAACAGGAGAGGTGATTTGTTCTCCTAAAGATTTTCGGAAAAATACCATCGCACGCTTACTTGGAAAGACAATGGTTGTATTTGCCAAATCGTTTCCGTGTTTTTGCAAAATGTCGGCTACACAAAGATCTAAAAATGTTTTCATAATGAGTACTATATAATTGGTTATGTGTATTTTATGTATATTAGATTAAAGGAGAACTTTCTGTATCAAAAACTACAAGTTCATCATTGTCTATGGATAATTCTGTTAGTATTTTTCCTTCATCTTTTATGAATGACGCACCAGAAAATCCGTTGCCACATTGTCTAACGCAGATAACGGTGTTTTGGCAATCGGCAAATTGTTTAGATTTGTCTGCGTTATTGTCTGCAGAGATATTAATAACAATGTCTGCGTTGGTATCTTCGGGCATATCGTTTCCGACGCAAATTGCAATTTTTTTCTTGTTCCAATCCAATATGTTAGGTTCTTTGTCGGTTATGCAATATGCTGATTCTTCGTTAGATAACCCCTTTTTATTAAAGCGACGAGTGATAGTTCCGTTTTCAATCAATATTGCAGAATCATACACTTTTGTTTCGTTTTCATCTTCGCAGTAGGTTGGGCATCCAATTAACACGGTGATTTCGTATGCTTCGGTTGCAATTCGTTGTAGGACTTGCATCATTGGTTCCATATAATCCTCGCGTAAGAGTGATTCACAAGGAGAGTAGCCACAAATACTCATCTCTGGAAATACCACAAGATCAGCCTTTTTGCTTCGTGCTTCAAATATTGCTTTTGCTATTTTTGTTGCGTTTTTACCAAGAGAATCAACGAGATAACTTTGTTGTGCTATTGCAATTTTCATAATTCTAATTGTAGGTTGTTAGATTGTTTTTGTTCTTTATTAAATGTTGCACAGGCTGCTGTTATAGGGCAGTTTAGGCAATCGGGATTAATTGCTTTACAAGTATATCGTCCGTGTAGAATAAGCCAATGATGCATATCGTGTACCTTTTCGCTTGGAATATGCTTCATAAGCTGTTTTTCTGTTTCCAAAGGCGTTTTTGCATTGCGAACAAGACCGATTCGTGCAGACACACGGAACACGTGAGTATCGACTGCCATTGCCGGTTTATTAAAAACAACTGCAGCCATTACATTTGCCGTTTTTCGTCCAACACCAGGAAGTAGTTGCATTTTTTCAACATCGTCGGGAATAACATCGTTAAACTCGTAATGAAGCATTTGCGCCATATTTTTAAGATGTTTTGCCTTATTTTGCGGATACGAACATGACTTTATAAGCTCGAATATCTGTTCTTCGCTTGCTTGTGATAAGGATTCTGGGGTGGGGAATGCACGAAATAGAGCAGGAGTAATCATATTCACCCGTTTATCCGTACATTGAGCCGATAAAATTACTGCAACAAGCAATTGAAACGGATTTGTATAATTCAGTTCCGTTTTGGGATTTGGCATTGTTTCCTCAAACTTTGCAATGCAGTATGTATATTTTTCAGAAATGTTCATTATTTACAAGAATCATTTGTCTTCAAATTTACTGAATTAATTACATTTGTAAATGTAAAATCTAAAAATAATTATATGAAAAAATTACCTTTATTAGCATTAGCAGCCTCAATGTTTGCTATGGTTTCTTGTGATGAACTTGGATTAACTGGTGATGGCGATCTTTCTACTGCGGAAGTTGTAAAAGGTTTGAAAACAGCGTTGAACATCGGTACAGATTCTTCAACAGCAGAATTGTCTTTAAAAGATGGTTATTATGGTAATCCATTGATTAAGATTCCACTACCTGACGAAGCAGAAATGATTATGGAAAAGATGGAGTATATTGGAAAATACTCTAGTACTGCACAAGAACTTATAGAGACAAAGATGGAAAGTTTGCGTGAGGCAATCAA
>DCIX01000022.1:0-2216 GCA_002317135.1 Bacteroidales bacterium UBA1715 | reverse complement strand
ATTACCAATCTTTCAATTGTAGATGGTTGGGAAATTTTGAACGGTGTTGTTCCTGGTGGATCGGAAAAAGCAGGTTCTGGTTTTGACTCATTGGCTGCAACAAAATATCTTAAAAATCAGACATACAATGCATTAGTTGATGCGTATTCTCCAAAAATGGATGCTGCGTTGGACAAGAAATTCGTAGGAAATGCTTCTGCAACAAGTTTATGGAATGACATTACTTCAAATTATAATGGTTTTGTTTCTCAATATGGCAAACTAGCTAGTACAGCAGCTGCTCTTGCCGGTAAGGATGTTTCTTTTAAGGAAGTTGATACTAACCTTGGTGAATTTGTTACAGCCAAAGCATTGGACGGTTTGTTTGTAAAAGTTGGTGCACAAGAAAAGGAAATTCGTAAGAATCCTTTCCAATGGGCTAGTGATATTATTCAAAAAGTATTTGGTGCAGTTGCAAATACGTTGAATGGAAGTGCAAATTCGGAAGAATAAGAGATTAACGTGTTTTATATGAAAGGCTTATCCGTTTGGATAGGCCTTTTGTGTTTTGATAGAAATTCATTCTGTTCTTTATTGCGCCAGGTAGAGACGGTGTGCACACCGTCTCTACAATAACGCATAAAAAAAGATAGCACTTCTCAGTGCTATCCCGTATATATAAGTTTGTTGAAAAGAACCAGGGAAAAAAGCCTGATTCGACATCGCAAATATACGATAAATCTGTTTTGTTATGCTTTCCAGAATACGAAAACTACTGCCATAATCAAACAACCAAAAGCGGCAAGGTGATTCCAGGCAATCTTTTCTCCTTGGAATAGGATATTGGCAATCACGCAGAAAACAAATATAGACAAAGCTTCTTGGATAACTTTCAATTGCATCAATGTGAAAGGACCACCATTGTCGATAAAGCCGATTCTATTTGCTGGAACTTGAAAACAGTATTCAACAAAGGCAATGCCCCAACTAAACAGAATAATACCGATTACAGGCCAATTGGTAGAAACGCCAAGTTGATTTAGTTTTAAATGACCGTACCAAGCAAATGTCATAAATACATTTGCACAAATAAGTAGGAGAATAGGTAAGAAATATTGCATATAATTGTCGTTATATTATTAAAAATCAATATTATAAAAAAGAGTCAAAGTAAAAACCTTGACTCTTTTTTATTTTGATTAATCATCGTAATCGTCATATTCGTCATCGTCATTTGACTTTGGCTTTTTGCCGCCTCGTACAGGTGTTTCATCTTCATCTTCGTCAGGCATAACGTCAATGTATGCTTGATTTTTGCGGAAGCGTTCAACAAATGTACGTTTTAAGGCATCGCCACCAACACCATATTTGTATGGAGCGTCTTTCTTGGCAACAACCATTGTACGTTTTACTTCTTTTGTATCGTTTATAATCTTCATAAGAGGTTTTTCACTGTCGGAAGTTACAAACTGCATTGCACCGTCGCTATAGTTGAAGAAGTACCATTTGTTCTTTTCTATTTCGATATAGATAGTAAGAATGTCGCCATCGTACAAGTTCGCATATTCAACAAAACCATTAACCATTCTGTTAACCAAAGTATTTCCAATGCTATAGATACCAATTTGACCAACAGAACGATATGCGTGTGCAACAGAATCCCAAGCAAAGTCAAGTTTTGAGAATGTGATTGTATGTTCGAGTTCTTTAGGGAACTTACGGATGTTACCATACAATTGAATTTCTGCAAGATATTCGTCTGCCTTCGCTTTGTTGCCAATCATTTCTGTGAAACATTTCTTGAATGATGGAGTAGTCATACTAACACTCTTCAACTTCGTACTTTGAAGGCTTGTATTCAATGTGTCGGCAATTCGTTTCATCACAGCATCGTCGAACATGAAATCAACAGTTGTGAATGTTTCCAAAGTAACACGGCCAGAACTCATTGCATGACTTACCGTACCGTATGTGCCAAGTTTCACTTGACCGAAATTCAAGCCAAGATTCAATGGACCTTCGCCAGTTGAATTACAGTAAGATGGGTGGTATGTAATCAAGTTTCCGCATTTGCTATCGTCAAGAATCTTTTCTTTTGAACCGACCTTATAGATACGAGTGTTTTTGTCGTAGAACAAGAAACCGTTCGCGCTTACCATTGGAATATCGCCAACATTATGTTTGGCCGATGTAAATGCTGTGTAAACACCTGTAGGACGGATATTTGTGTAGATAGA
>DCIX01000033.1 GCA_002317135.1 Bacteroidales bacterium UBA1715 | reverse complement strand
GAATCTATATGCTCGTAGATGGAGATGAAACACAAAAGATAATTATTAAATAAGAAAGGTATAAGTTAACTAAAAATGAAAAGATTATTTTTTGTATTAATTACACACATTGTTGCTATTCATGCAGTGTTTGCACAGTTAGAAATTGAAACAACAGTTCCGACGGGATTTGACGAAGCCATAAACGTGGGCGTTGGGACTGGGCATTTTGAAACCATAGTAAAAAACAAAAGTGGTGTTGAAAGTATTACGGGGATAAAGGTTTCTCCTCTTGGCGGTTTGGAAGGATTGGAAATACTGACGAATGCGACGTATGAGTACAGAGGTACGGTGTATTCTGCAAGTGTGACAGAAGATTTAGTAAAAACAAACGGTTCGTTGCCCTTATATGCTGGCGAGCAGATAATTTTCAGATACGAAAAACGTGCGACTTGTGAAATAGTACCAGAAGCCTCTTCGGGCTATTCCATGCAAGTGATTGACGATATAACCGTATTGGGAACAAACTATTCGGGTCAAACGAATTCATACCCCGTGTTGTTTCCAGGACTATCCGTAATCGTGCCGGAATCTCCATTGAACAATATGAACGTTGAATATGGAGAATCATTTTCCGATCATTTTACAATCAGAAATGAGCCCAATGCAGGTCCGGTACAATTCCTAACATTGACAATAGTATGGGCAATTCCTCAAGCATTGGAAATAGATTCTGTAAAGATAAATGGTGTTTACTTTAATATAGGTTCATCTACAGATAGTTCTGTTGTTTTACAATTAGATAGTTCAAGATTATCATCTTTGGAATTTACAGAAGGAGTCTTTCGTTCTAGTTCTGAATTGCAAGTTGATTTATATGGACTTACAAAGGCTTATTTCCCCAATATGCAGGTACGATACAATGTTGACTATTACTCTCAAAATATCGTCTGTCGTGAGTTTGAAAATTCGGAAGGAGTGATGTATTTCAGACAAGATTATCCCAATACCGATTTGTCATTAGACTTGGAGACTGTTCAGTTGGCAAATTGGTGCGGGACTCCATATATTGGCGAATTTACAGTAAAAAATAAATCCACACAGTCAGGAAACAATGTACTTCTTGATTCATATCTAACATTTGACGAATCATATTCACTGGTAGATAGAGTTATCTGTGAAGGACAGGAGCTTCTTAGAACGAGTGATGGAAAGTTTTATCTTCCAACCGGATATGACAAAAACAGAAATGGAATATCATCAGATTTGATATCAGGGCAATCTCTGCACTTACAAGTTTATGCTACTGCAAAGGTACCTTCGTCAATGTCTTATGTGAACTTTATTGTTAATTTGAATGGACAAAATGTAGTAGGCAAAAAAATAAGTACTTTTGATATTCAATATGATGGTGTTTATAATACAGAAATGCACATTGATGGTCCTGGCACAATAGATGAAAAGACTTTGCCTGTCGGAAACTACACCCTTTCTTATTCGGCAGACAGATACATGAAGGACTCCAAACTGTCTTCGTTTATAGACTATGATTTGTATGTAACTTCTCCAAACTCATCTGGTGAAAAATTACCAATAGATTCTAAAGGCAAGTATGAAGGTGTGTTAGAAAGGTCTATTCATGCATGCATATCGGATGACATTTATTTCTCAATGGAAGCAAGAACAAATGGCTGTCCCCAATCGGTAAAAGTTAAGACTGAGATTGCGGATGTCGTACAGCGTTGTTACGATACTATACAAGGATGTTACAATATAATAGTTGATACGGCATATTTGGATAAGAAATCTGTTGGGACCTGTGAATCTGTAATAGTAAACGCACAAGCAAGATTGGATTACCATTGTAGTGACAGTTGCGTCCGTCCATCTGGTATTATTGTTGAAATATTCGACCACAATAGGCAGTTAAATGATTTCTATATATCAAGTATTGTAATAAACAACAGTGTTGCGGAAGTGTATGACACAACACAGAAATACAGTAAACTGTATCGTTGTAATTATTCCGCTATTTGTCCAGAAGGTGAGGATACAGTTATTAGAACGGAAATTCCTATCACAGCAACGATAGAAATGCCACATAAGCATTTGTTGAAAAATAGAGTAGATGCAAATATTCAGGTTGGTATAGGAATCGAAGTTAATGATTCCAACCTGATGTCGTTATATTCATGGGGAGAACGATTGGTGGTTTATGATTCAAAACCAACTTTCGATTCGTTTGTGTCTGTGGGTGGCTGTGGAGATATCGGAGTTGACGTTGATATGGAAAAATCTGATTATACAGGTTTGAGTGGTATCAGAATAGAGAAAGTTGATTTCCCAGGATTTGAAAATATTTATTATAAAGACCAAAGTCTAAAAACAATAAACGAAGGATTAACGATAAATAAACAATATTATGTAAAACCAGGTGGATGTGAATATATTAGTACGGATTTATATTCGCAATGTGCCACAAATAGCATGAGAACTAACAAAGATTCAAAAATAGTTGTGACATATATAGATTTTGCCGACAAACCAGAATGTGCAGAAAGAAAGCAGGTGGGCCTCTCAACCGCAAATCTCCGCTATTATTCTCCTATTATTCAATTATATCCAACAGAAAAACAGCAAAGTATTGGACAAACAACAACCTGGACGGTGCGTGTTGTGAACGAAGGGCACGAAACAGCAGAAAATGTAATGCTAAAGTTCACCATAAATCCAGAAAACATGATGGATTTATATGTGGAAAACATATACGTGGCAGGAAATAAGATAGTAGATTATGAACAAAATGAAGATGGTTCTTTCTTTGTGAATATTGGTTCTTTATCAATAAATCAGATCAGGGATACACAAATAGAGGTGTCTTATCGAAACTGTCAATCAAATGGAACGAGTACGATATCAGTAGAATCTGCTTGGAGTTGTGAAAAATTAACAGAAAACAATTTTAATGATTTTAATTGTGGAGGCACAGCAGAACTTGAACTGGAAAATATGGTTGCGGTACTAAATGTTGTGGAAACTTACCCTAAAGAATATTTCCATCTTTGCGAGGATATACCAATACACTTGAACATCAGTAATATTGGACGGGCTGATTTAAATCAATTAGGATTCTGGTTTAGTTCTTTACCCAACATATATGCTGTAACCAATGATGCCCTTATGTGGAGTTATAATGGTCAAACAAATGAAATATCAGGAGTGTCTTCCTCTTATAGTTCAAACTCTATTTTATCTCAAAACGTATTAACACCAAACAAAGGCGTATTAAGTGGTGCTTCTTATTTTGATATAGACTTTAACATACAAATGCATTGTCGTACCGACAATGGAATTAGTAATAGAATCGGTGCAATTGAATTTTTAGTCGGAGGATACACTAATTGCCTTGTTGAGCAGCAAAGGAGATTCCGATTTACTCCAAATTTTGAAGAATTTAAAGATTTAGATTCTCTCTCTGTACAGGCAACAGTTGATGATAGAGATTTTGAATATGGCGGAGTACGAAATTTTACCGCTACTGTACAAAATTTGTCGAATGCGTTGGTTGACAGTGCGTATGTAACGATAACTATTCCTAATAATCTGCAATATATGGGCTATGATGCCACACGAAGTACTGGGGTGGTAGATGAAGAGATAATTGATAACAACGATGGAACAACGACTGTGGAATGGAAACTACAGGAAGGCATACATTTAGCCCCACACGAACAAATTACCGTTTATTATCAATTGCAGGCGAAGCAACTCTGCGGACAGGCATTGGAGGTTCTGACGCAAGGCACGTTATTGAGAAAAATGCGTGACTGCGACGGAACGGAATGCGACTTTAAAAACAGCACCGGTGCTGTTACCTTGACTGTAACCACTCCTAATCCGCAATTATCCGCCACGATTTCTGAAATTGAATCTACATGTAAAGGCAACAAGGAAACATACATTGTTTCAGACATAGGAATAGAATCAATAGAATGGACTGTATCACCAGAAACAATAGGGACTATTACCTCTAATGGGCAAACGGCAAATCTGCACTATACAGAAAAAGGTGTTGCCACTATTTCGGCGAATGTGGTTGGCTCGTGTGAAACCTTACATTTAAATACCCAAACGACAGTGTTGGATAAGCCAAACTTTAGCATTACTCCACCTGATTCAATCTTATGGAAAGACTGGAATGAATTAGGTGTAAGGGCGGTAAGCACGGAATACGCCGAATCAAATTGGACTATACCACAAATTGACACTTGCGGACAATACACATTGACCTATGAAGAAACAAACGAATGTGGATCAGTACGGGAATCTATTCCTATAGAGATTTACCGTTGTTGCGAGCCGGAAAAAGTAAACATGCCCGATACTCTACACATTTCGTATTCGGATTGGGAATCATTTACTCTTGACAGTATTAAGGTGACACCAGAAAACGGTAAATGGGATACTTTGAAAATAGAACCACATGGTATGTGTGGAGAATATAAGTATAAATATACTGTAACTAAATGTGACAGTACAGCAACAGATTCCATAGTGATTATAGTTGAAGACTGTTGCACGAAGAATCCGTATGGTGACTTGGTTGAAACTGAACGAGCCGGCGTAACAACATACG
>DCIX01000018.1:34758-37739 GCA_002317135.1 Bacteroidales bacterium UBA1715 | reverse complement strand
GTAACGCTTTTTTAGGACGGGATAACTATTTTTCAAAAGAAGCATACGAAGTTTTTTCGTATGCTTCTTTATTTTCAGTAACAAAACACGACATAACGGAAAATAAAATGCTCTCTATTCAAAAAAAAGATATAAATATTCAAAACACTTTCGTAACTTTGCTTACGAAAATTTTTAGTATGAAGAAATCTGTATTGTTCTGTTTGTTGTGTGTAGGGGTATTTCTTTTCAGCAACTGTACATCTCGTAAGAAATTGGTTTACATGAACGACCACCCAAAAGGTGATACGGTAATGACATTCAACCAAAACGATTTAAGCGTAATTCTTCAGCCAGGAGATGTCGTTTACATTCGTGTGCTTAGCATAGACAAAGAAACGAGCGGTCTTTTCAACCTAGACGTTGCCGGTAGCAGTGCAACAGGCGAAGTTTCTACCGCATTGAAAGGATATACTATAGACGAAAAAGGAATAATACACCTACCAGTAATTGACACTATACATGTGGCTGGATTAACAATCAGCGAAGCAGAAAAGACCGTACAAAAGCATATTGACGGATATTTCAAAAATGCCACTGTAATCCTAAAACTTTTAAATACAAAAATTTCGGTATTAGGAGAAGTAAACAGACCTGGTACTTATAGTATTCTTAGAAATAGTATCAATTTATTTGAAGCCTTGGCACTTGCAGGCGACATTACCGACTATGGTAACAGAAAAAGTATATTAATTGTTCGCACTATCAACAACGAAAACATTTCATTCCGCGTTGATTTAACAAAAGAAAACACCATTGCCACAGAACAATTTTATCTGCTACCAAACGACATTGTAATTGTAGAACCACTTCCATTACGAGCATTCCGCTTAAATACAACCACAATTTCTTTGATTTTCTCAGGTTTAACAACATTAGTTACAACCTTAACATTCTTCAACTCTGTACTTAAATAATTGGATTTCAATGGCTACACTAGAACAAAACGCTGAATTGGAAGAAGAAGAAATTGACATTCTTGCATACATCCATCTTTTCTTATCAAAATGGTATTGGATTGCTCTTTCTTGCATAATTTGCGGAATACTTGCCTTATGCATAAACCGATATGCAACAAAAGTTTTCGATGCAAATGCAACCATAATTATACAAGAAAAAGAAGATGCCCTTGGAAGCATGTCATCACTCTTAAAAGATTTTGGACAAATGGGTGCTGGCAAGGCAAACATCGACAATCAAATTGGTATTTTACAGTCATACTCACTAATACGCAAAACATTAGAAAACATTGACTTCCGTATTTCTTATTTCAACCACGGTCGTGTTCACGATGTAGAAATTTACAAAAAATGTCCGTTCTCTGTTGATTTGGACACTTCGTACTACAAATACGACGAGAATGAAAACTACAAACCAGAGAAAATCTTTATCAAGATCATCTCTGACGATGAATACAGACTTACAATTGACAGAGATAGCTGTGAAATTTCCAAACTAATGGTTTGGGGTGAACAATACCAAGATACTTTGTATAAATTTACAGTTAGAAAAGACGAAGATTTCGACTTCAAAAAACTTGAAGACCAAAAAAACGAATACTGTTTTGTTGTAAACAATTACAACAAAATGACAAAACAATATCAAAAGAATTTGGTTGTTGAAGCAAGTTCAAAAAAAGGAACTATCGTTAGTCTTTCAATAAAAGATAATGTTCCAGAAAAAGCAACCGATTTCCTAAATGGTTTAATTGAAGCTTGCATAGAACAAGATTTGGCTGACAAAAACCAAACATCTAGAAAATCAGAAGAATTTATCAATGATCAATTAACACAAATCACTGATTCTTTGATTTTTGCAGAATCAAATTTGGAAGAATTCCGTTCAAATAACAAAATTGTAAACCTAAGCGACGAAGGTTCATTATTGTATAAAAAACTTGAAGAACAAGAGAAAAATAAGTCGAACTTAGACATTCGCCTAAAATATTACAATTACATTCTTCGCTCTATCAAATCGAACGAACAAGACATAAAAATGCCTTCTATCACAGGCATCGACGATCCTCTTTTGAATTCGCTGATTTCTCAATTAAATAAATTGTACACTGACAAACAAGTATTGGCTTTCAGTGCAACTCCTGATAACCCTAATCTTCAGATTATCAATATGAAGATAGAACAAACTATAAATTCATTGGTAGACAATGTAAATAGTTTGATAGAATCAACACAATTGGAAATTGCAGAAATCAAGAAAGAAATCGAAAAAACAGATGCTAACATCCAACAATTGCCAAGTACTGAACGTGAATTGATAAACATTCAAAGAAAATTTGATGTAAACAATACCGTTTATAGTTTCTTGCTACAAAAGAGAGCTGAAATCGGTTTGACAAAGGCTGCAAATATTTCAGACATAAAGATTCTTGACAAAGCTCTTCCTGTTAATGCACAACAATCATTCCCTAAGCTTAAATTCTTATTGTTGATAGCATTACTACTTGGAATTGGTATTCCATGCGGTATAATATTGTTATTAAATGCATTAGACAAAACAATCAAGAATAAACAAGAAATAGAATCAAGCACAAATGTGCCAATTATTGGTTCTATTTTACACAACAGACATTCCGATACAATTCCTGTAAAAACAAAACCAAAGTCTTCTATTGCCGAATCATTCCGTGCAATTCGTTCTAATCTTCCGTTCTTCATGAAAAACATACAAGGTACGGGGGTTATCGCATTAACATCTACGGTTTCGGGAGAAGGTAAATCATTCTGTGCATTAAACCTTGCATCTATCCTTTCGTTGGTAAACAAAAAGGTATTACTTATAGGTCTCGACCTTAGAAAACCGAGAGTTGCAGAAATGCTAAATGTATCCAACAATATGGGTGTAACAACCCATCTTATTGGTCGCGATAGTTTAGACGATATCATTATACAAACCGAAGTAAACAACCTTGATGCTATTGTTGC
>DCIX01000018.1:2315-34694 GCA_002317135.1 Bacteroidales bacterium UBA1715 | reverse complement strand
CATTCATTGCAAACTGTAAAAGCCGTGGATACGACTACATTATCCTTGATACTCCTCCTATTGGTTTGGTTGCAGATACTATTTCAATAGCAAAATATGCAGATACAAGCATCTTTGTAATGCGTCAAAATTATACAAGTAAAGATTCTATTTCGTTGGCAAATTCTTTGGCAAAAGAACACCAAATAGAAAACTTGTGCATTATGCTAAACGATGTTGATATTAACGGCCAAGGTTACGGTTATGGATATGGCTACGGAACATATCGCGATATAAATAGCAAACATGGCTACTATTCTGACGAAGATGAAGAACAAAAATCAACTTTGTCAAAAATGTTCAAAAGAAAGAAATAATGGCAAGTCCTTTACGAATAGTATATATGGGTAATCCAGATTTTGCAGTTCGTCCATTGCAAATTATGCTGGAACATAATTATAATGTTGTTGCGGTTGTTACAGGACAAGACAAACCTGCAGGTCGCGGAAAGAAAATAAACGAATCTGCTGTAAAACAATACGCAAAGACCCAAAATCTACCTATTCTTCAACCGGAATCACTTAAATCCGAAGATTTTATTGAAGAACTACAAAAACTCAACATCGATTTAATCGTAGTTGTTGCGTTTAAAATGCTTCCTAAAATCGTATGGCAAATTCCTTCTATCGGAACAATCAACATACACGCTTCTCTCCTACCACAATACAGAGGAGCAGCACCTATCAATTGGGCAATTATCAACGGAGAAAAGAAAACCGGTGTTACCAGTTTCCTTATAAATGAAGTAATTGACACGGGAAACATTCTTCTTCAAAAAGAGGTTACAATCACTGATGAAGAAACTGCTGGAACTCTTCACGATAAACTACAAGAAAGTGGTTCTGAATTACTTATTGAAACTCTAGAATTACTTGAAGCAGGAAAACAAACTGGCATAAACCAAGAAACATTGTTTTCTAACGAAAGCGAATTAAAACCTGCACCAAAAATTTTCAAGGAAACGTGTAAAATAGATTGGAGCAAACCTTGCATAGATATCCATAATGCAATCCGAGGATTCTCACCATATCCAGGAGCGTGGACAACAATACAAAAGAATGACACAAACGCAACTTTGAAGATATTGTCTTCTTCTTACATACAAGAAAATCACAATTATGCAATAGGCACTATTGTTAATAAAAATAATAGCATTGCAATTGCAACTTCAGATGGTTTCATTCAACCTATTGAAATACAAATGGAAGGCAAACGCCGCATGAACATCCATGACTTTATGAATGGTTTTTCCTTCGAAGGTGCATCAATAGTGGATTAGACCAAGTTCTAAACAAATTCCAAACCTATCCTTGTTCATAAATTAACTTTGTGCAAGTTCAAAGTCTTATGTACTTTTGAACAAAAATATAATACACATGGCAAAAAAAATTGAAATAGAGAAAGTCGTAAAAGTTGACTATAATGGTAAAAAACCACCGTATTCTGAACAAATCGAAGATATAATTCTTGGACAGATACTTATTGACAGCGAAGCTATCAACGAGGTCATCAACATGCTCAAAAAAGAGGTTTTCTATGTTCCAAACAACCAAATTATTTTTGAAGCAATCTTTGAACTTGCAAAGAGCAATCAACCAGTCGACTTAATCACTGTTTCGGAACGACTTGAGGCAAAAGAACAACTTGAACTTGTTGGCGGTATTAGCCATATTACTGAATTAACATTAAAAGTTTCTTCTTCGGCAAATATCGAAAGCCATGCTAAGATATTGATTCAAAAATATATACAACGAGAAATAATCAAAGCTTCATCACTAATTTGTGAAAAAGCATTTGACTCAACTGCCGAAATTTCCGAATTGACAGATTATGCCGAAAGTCAAATCATGTCCATTACGGAACAAAATGTACAAAGAAGAACCTACAAAGACATCAAATCTGTATCGGAACTTTTGTATGAAAAATTACTTGAAAGAAGAGGCAAAGGTGTTGAAGTTGGTATTTCTTCGGGATATCCAGAATTAGACTTCTTAACTTCGGGATGGCAAAAAGGTCACATGATTGTCATTGCAGCCCGACCAGCAATGGGAAAAACAGCCTTTGTGCTTTCTATGGTGCGAAACATTGCAATCAAACAAAACAAACCTATCGCAATGTTCTCATTGGAAATGAGTTGCGAACAATTAGCGACACGTCTATTTGTTGGAGAAGCACGCATTCCACAAGGGGTTCTTCAAAAAGGAGACCTTGACGACAACGATGTGGACAGACTTACAACCGCGTTAGAAAAAATAGCAAAAGCACCTATTTGGTTAGATGATACTCCTGCCCTTTCTATCTATGATTTTAAATCGAAATGTAGAAAATTAAAAGAGAAAGAAGACATCCAATGCGTAATAGTCGATTACTTGCAATTAATGACGGCAAAAGGAAGTTTCAGCCGTGAGCAAGAAGTAAGTTCTATTTCTCGACAGATTAAGGAAATTGCCATGGAACTACAAATTCCTATCATTGCCTTGGCTCAGTTAAACCGTGGTTTGGAAAACCGACAAGGTGCAGAAAAAGAACCTCGATTAGCCGACTTGCGTGAATCTGGTTCTATCGAACAGGACGCCGATATGGTTATGTTCCTTAACCGACGCACAGTGTCCCTTAAAGTAGATACAATAGAAGACGAAAACGGTGTTCCTAAAGATATCCGTAAAGAAGCCCACGTATTCGTTTCTAAAAACCGTCATGGTTCTCAAGGAAAAGTTGAACTTGTATTTGAAGGAAACTTTATGTCATTCGAAAACCTACAAGAAGACGAATTACAAAAAAGACTGAAAGCAAGAGAAAGAAGAAATACACAAACCGAAGAATATCAACCAAGTACATTGGGATTTTCTGACGACAAAACAGATGCTAACGACATATTCAATCAACTAGCCCAAAATCAATTTGACCACCTTGATGAATGAGAAAAATAGTTCTCACATATTTTTTTCTATTTCTTGTTCAACTATCGTTTGCTTTTGGATTTCTGATTCCAATGGACGGTACTCAAAAAAACCATCTAAAAGCATACGGAATTGCATATTGGGTATTACAAAACAATGTAACAGTTGATTGGCTTTTAAACTATCGTGGTGGCAGTTTTCTTATTGAATATAATCCAGATATAAAAAGCGAATGCGACATCCGCGGCGTTTCCTACGAAATAATCGCTGATGTAAAAGTTTCTTCTATCCTTGCCGAGGTTGCTTCCGACGATGTTAACATGGATGTTGTCAAACTTGAAAAAGCACCCAAGATGGCGGTATATTCTCCCAAAGACAAACTTCCTTGGGACGATGCTGTTACTCTTGCACTCACCTATGCCGAAATTCCATACACGGTAATTTACGATGGCGAAATTGTTAAAGGTGATTTGCAAAAATATGACTGGCTTCACATGCATCACGAAGATTTTACTGGACAATACGGAAAATTCTATGCGAGTTATAAAAATGCACCTTGGTACAGAGAACAACAACGAAACGCTGAAGCAGAAGCAAAATCATACGGATTTTCGAAAGTCTCTGACCTAAAACTATATGTTGCTAAAACAATTAAAGCATACGTAGAAAACGGCGGATTTCTATTTGCAATGTGCTCTGGTACAGACTCTTTCGACATTGCTCTTGCTGCTGAGAATGTCGACATTTGCGAATCTATGTACGATGGTGACCCTGCCGATCCACAAGCACAAGAAAAACTTGACTACAACAATTGCCTTGCATTCCAGAACTTCACTTTACGAAAAAATCCACTGGAATATGAATATTCCGACATTGATGTTACCGATACCCGAAAGGTAAACGAAAACGCAGATTTTTTCACATTATTTGAATTTTCAGCGAAATGGGATCAAGTCCCTACAATGTTGTGTCAAAACCATACAACTACAATCAAAGGCTTTATGGGACAAACTACAGCATTCAACGAAAAATTGATAAAACCAACAACCATAATTATGGGAGAACTAAAATCTGCCAACGAAGCAAAATACATTCACGGAACATTCGGTAAAGGAACATGGACATTCTATGGTGGTCACGATCCAGAAGACTATCGACACTATGTTGGAGACCAACCAACAAACCTCGATAATCACAAAAATTCTCCAGGATATAGACTTATTCTAAATAATGTCTTATTTCCAGCTGCTAAAAAGAAAAAACAAAAGACCTGATTTGTTATTAGCTATTAATGATTAGTGATTAATAGGTAGAAAAGTTCTTAATATTTCGTTATCTTTGCAACAAATAAGAATAACAATGACACGCGAGGAAATTATTACAACAATTAACACTATTTTGGTAGATGATATAGAAATTGATCAAGAAAAAATCAATGACAATGCACTTCTAAAAAAAGACCTTGGTATTGAAAGTCTTGATTTTATTGATATTGTTGCACTAATCGAAAGTAACTTCGGCTTCAAAATCAAGCCAGAAGAAATGAAAAACATCCAAACGCTATCTCAATTCTACGATTACGTAGAAAGCAAACTTCAATAAATGGATTCACAAAACCGTCAATGGAAAGGTAAAACCGGTGGCGGTTCTTTTGGACAGTGGTTTTTATTTACCGTATTAGGAAAAATAAAAGTTTCTGCCCTATATCTTGTTTTATATCTTGTCATTCCTTTCTATCTACTATTCGGCAGAAAAGGTTATACCTGCGCAATGACTTATTTCCGCCAACATTTGGGAATGACTTGGTTTCAAGCGTTCAAAGCCACTTACAAAAACCATATAACCTTTGGCAAAGTTGTATTAGACAAATTTGCTCTTTTGGCAGGCAACGCAAAGCAATTCAATATTGAAGTCGAAAATATCGAAATCTTTAACGAAGCAACATGCAAGCCTGAAGGTGCTTTTGTTATGAGTGCCCATATCGGCAATTTTGAACTTGCGGCTCACTGTCTTCATCAAGATAAAAAGCAATTCTATAGTCTTGTCTATGGTGGCGAATCGCAAGCAATAGTAGAACGCAGGGAACAAACGCTTTCAAAATTCAACATGAATCTCATCTCCGTTACAAACGATATGTCACATCTATTTGCAATAAAAGACGCAATAGAAACTGGCAATATGGTTATAATACACGGAGATAGACTATTTGGTAGTCCAAAATCATTCTCGGCAGATTTTCTTGGAAAACCTGCGAAATTCCCCATCGGTGCATTCCGCATCGCCGCACAACTTGACGCTCCAATTTATGTCGTATATATAATGAAAGGGAAAGGACTTTCGTACCAAGGATATGTACGTAAACTGGAATATCCTGCCGACGAACGCTCTTCGGTAAAAAAAGCGGAATGTTTAGGAAAACAATTCGTTGCAACATTGGAAGAAATCCTAAAAAAATATCCAGAACAATGGTTTAACTATTACGATTTTTGGGAAGAACTTGCATAAATTTATACCTTTGTAAAAATTGATTGAAATGGAATTACAATCACCTCAAAAAGAGATATACTCAAAAGAGAGATTTAATGCAGCACAAGCACAACGCTTGGCACAGGAAATAGCATTTGGACCTATCGTATTCCAAGTATCTCGACTTATGGTAAAATTCGGTATTTTCGAAATGCTAAACAATGAGAAAAACGGACTTTCATTGGAAGAAATCGCAGAAAAAGCAAAACTATCACGCTATGCCGCTCAATGCTTGCTTGAATCGTCTCTTACAATAGGAACTGTTCTTTTAAAAGACAAGAAATTCTATCTTGCAAAAGCCGGTTGGTTCTTAATTCACGACGATATGGCTCGTGTAAATATGGATTTTAACCACGATGTTAACTATCTTGGTTTGTTCAACTTAGAAGAAGCTCTCCTAAATGGCAAACCTGAAGGTTTGAAAGTTTTCGGCACATGGCCAACAATCTACGAAGGTCTTTCGCAATTACCTGCACAAGTACAAAAAAGTTGGTTCGGATTCGACCATTTCTATTCAGATAATTCTTTCCAACAAGCTTTGGAAATCGTTTTCGCAAATAAACCAAAATCATTGCTCGATGTTGGTGGAAACACTGGCCGTTGGGCATTACAATGTGTTGGATACGACAAGGATGTGAAAGTTACTATTATGGACTTGCCACAACAATTGGAAATGATGCGCAACCAAACAAAAGGCTTGAACGGTGCAGATAGAATACTTGGTCACGGAGCAAATCTACTAGACAAAAATGTGCCATTCCCAACAAACTTCGACGCTATTTGGATGAGCCAGTTCCTTGACTGCTTCTCCGAAGAAGAAGTGACAAGCATTCTTTCACGTGCAGCTAAATCTATGGGCAAAGAAACTCGCCTATACATTATGGAAACGCTTTGGGATAGACAAAAATTCGAAACCGCTTCCTACTGCTTAGCACAAATCAGTATTTATTTCACTGCTTTGGCTAACGGAAATTCAAAAATGTATTACTCACAAGATATGATTCGTTGTGTGGAAGACGCTGGCCTACAAGTAGAAACAATCCACGATGGTCTTGGTCTTGGACATAGTATCATTGTTTGCAAATTGAAATAAGATGATTGATATTCCAATTGCTGAACTTATTCCACAACGCCCACCATTCGTAATGGTGGACAAATTGGTGTCTTTCGAAGGGAAAGTCGCACAGTCAACATTTCTAATTACCAAAGACAATGTTCTACTTGACTCAAATGGCAAACTATCTGCTGGCGGCATACTCGAAAATATGGCACAAACTTGTGCTGCAAGAATTGGATACATCAACAAAGTGTTGGAAGCGCAAACGGTTAAAATTGGCGTTGTCGCATCATTAAAAAACATAACAATACACTCCTATCCTTCTATTGATGAAGAACTTACAACAACCGTAGAAGAAACATTAGGTGGATTTATGAATATGACTATCCTTAATGCAAAAGTTACTTGTAACAATACAGTAATAGCCGAAGGTGAAGTAAAAGTCGCATTAACAGATAAAGAAAGCAAATAATATGAGCGAGGAAATTGTCTTACAAGCAGAAAAAAATTTCGACATCCGTTTTAGCGAAGTCGATTCTATGCGCATTGTATGGCACGGAAACTATGCTCTATACTTTGAAGATGCACGCGAAGAATTTGGCAGAAAATACCAATTGGAATATATGCGTATGTACGAATTCGGTTTCTACGCACCATTGGTTGAACTAAAATTCAATTACAAACGTCCACTAAAATACGAAGATCAAGCACGAATTGTAATCAAGTTCAAAAATACTCCTGCGGCCAAACTTATCTTCGACTACGAAATTTACGATCGTAACACAAACGAGTTGTGTGCAACAGGACGAACTGTACAAGTTTTTCTTGACACTGATTACAATCTATTATGGACAACTCCTCCATTCATTAACGAATGGAAAAAAATGAACGGACTTCCAACATACGAATAATGATTTATCAAGTAGGACATACCATTATTTCTCCACTCGGATTTTCATCTGAAGAAAATTATCGTGCGGTAAAATCCGGGAAAACAAACATTCGTTTACACGAAAACGAATTTGGGTTACCGGAAGCATTTATGGGCTCAATCATTGAAAATGACCTACTTGACAATGAATTTTCAAAAATAAACCATTCAAACTTTCGCTATACAAAGTTTGAAAAGATGGCTATTTTGAGCATTTACAATGCACTACAAACAACTGGTATTCAAGCAAATGACCATTCTGTACAATTTGTACTTTCAACTACAAAAGGAAATGTTCATCTACTTGAAAATCTTGATGGATTTGAATCTGATAGAATTCACCTATGGAAATCAGCACAACTGATTGCTGAATTTTTCGGAAACAAAAACGAAGTTACAATCATCTCAAATGCTTGTATTTCAGGAGCTGCAGCACAAATTACAGTTTTACGATTATTACAATCCGAAAACATTCAAACAGTGATTGTAGTTGGAGCTGATATGCTTTCCAAATTTATTGTTTCTGGATTCCAATCGTTCAAGGCTTTAGCACCAGAACTATGTAAACCATACGATAAAAACCGTGTTGGACTCAACTTAGGCGAAGCTGCCGCTACAATAATTTATAGCAAAACAAACGATACTGTTCCTGCAAATAGCATAGAACTTGTCTGCGGAGCTATGGCAAACGACGCAAATCATATTTCTGGTCCGTCACGAACTGGAGCTGGACTATATCTTGCCATAAAAAAAGCTATGCAATCTATTCAACCTGAACAAATTGCATTCGTAAATGCGCACGGAACAGCAACTGCCTACAACGACGATATGGAATCGTTGGCCCTTACAAGTGCAGGCTTACAAAATCGACCTGTAAACAGCCTAAAAGCATATTTCGGACACACACTTGGTGCTGCTGGAGTATTAGAAACAATAATCTCGTCATTAGCAATAATTGATAATACTGCATTAAAGACCAATAACTTACAAGAAAGAGGAACAGTTGCTCCTATCAATTCTCTTATGCAAAATCAAACTTGCACAGAGGACTATTTTATGAAAGTCCTTTCCGGATTCGGTGGCAGTAATGCTGCATTACTATTTAGAAAAACAAGATAATGAAGTTAGGAATTGAGTCATATTGTAGAATTACGAACGAGAAAGTTATTGTAAATGACAAAACAATAGCAATTACTTGTGAACAATCGTGGTTGACAGATATATACCATTCTGCAAAAATCTCATATCCTAAATTTTTCAAAATGGACAATTTGGCAAAAAGCGGATTCTTAGGTTCCGAACTTGCCTTACAACCACTCGAATTTGACAAAAATACTATCAAAGAAGACATTGCAGTAGTTTGTTGCAACCGTAGTTCTTCGCTCGATGACGATACTTCTTACCAAAAAACCATACAAAACAACGACGACTACTATCCGAGTCCAGCCGTTTTTGTGTACACTTTGGCAAACATTGTAACTGGCGAAATTTCTATTAGAAATAAAACAATGGGCGAAAGTGCTTTTTATGTTATGGAACAATTTAATCCACAAAAATTTTGTTCCTTTGCAGAAAGTGCATTTTTAGATTCTAACATACAAGCGTGCATTTGTGGTTGGGTTGAATATTACAATGAAAATTGCGATGTTCTATTCACATACATAACACGCAACTCAAAGAATAACAAAGAATTAAACATAGATACTATACATACATTATACAATTTATAATATGGAAGAATTAATTTTAGAATTAAAGAAAGAAATTATCGAAGTATTGAACTTGGAAGAAATCACTCCAGAAGATATCGACACTGACGCACCTCTATTCGGTGAAGGTCTTGGCTTGGATTCTATCGACGCTTTGGAATTAATGATGTTGATGCAAAAGAACTACGGCATCAAGGTTGACAATTCTGAAAAAGGAAAAGAAATCTTCAAGTCTATTCGCGTAATGGCTGAATTTATTTCTAATAACAGAACGAAATAAGCACAATGAACGACAAATTAGTTGTAACCGGAATGGGCATCATTTCGGGATTAGGAAAAGGGAAAGAAGCAACAGTATCTGCTTTATTAGCTGAAAAATCTGCTGTTGGTACCATACGTTACATACAAACTATGCACAACGACATTCCTGTTTCCGAAGTTCCATTTTCTGATTCTGATATGAAACAGATGCTCAATATACCTGAGGAACAACTAATTACACGTACTCCTTTAATGGGTATTGTTGCGGCACAAGAAGCTATTCAACAAGCTAAACTTACCGAAAACAAACCAAAACGCATTGCGTTCATAAATGGTACTACTGTTGGAGGTATGGAGAAAAGCGAGCAATTCTACATTGACTTTCTGGAAAACGACTCGCACTCCGAATACATAGCCGCTCACGATTGTGGTGCCGGAACAGACGACATTGCGGACTATTTTGGCATTTTCAATACAACAACAACAATATCCACTGCTTGTTCTTCTGCAATAAATGCACTTATTATTGGTGCAAACCTTATCAAAGCAGGAAAAGTAGACGCTGCAGTAGTTGGCGGAACTGAATGCTTAAGTAAATTTCACCTTAATGGTTTTAACACTCTAATGATTTTAGACAGAGCAACTTGCAAACCATTTTCACAAAATCGTGCAGGATTGAATTTAGGAGAAGGTGCTGCATATCTTGTGTTGGAGAAAGCAGACGAGGCCAAACAACGAGGTGCAACCGCACTATGTGAACTAAGCGGATATGCAAACTTCTGCGATGCATTCCACCAAACTGCTACATCTCCTAACGGACAAGGTCCTTTCTTGGCTATGCAAGGCGCTTTACAAAACGCAGGGCTACAACCAAAAGACATTGACTACATCAGTGCACACGGCACAGGAACTGGCAATAACGACGAAACCGAAAGTATTGCAATAACGAGAGTTTTTGGAGAACATACTCCAGATTTTTCGTCAACCAAAGCTTTCACCGGACACACAACAAGTGCTGCCGGAAGTGTTGAATCTGTCATTTCCATTTTAGCAATGGAAAACAATTTCGTGCCAGCCAACCTCAACTTTGCAGAAAAAATCGAAAACATAGACATTCAACCAAACACGAAGACAAAAAAGAAAGAAATGAATCATATTATGAATAACTCTTTCGGCTTCGGCGGTAACGATTCGTCTTGTATATTCTCAAAAATCAAATAATATGGAGATTTTCATTCAATCAGCTGCACAAATTTCAATTCAAAATCCTCTATGCGAAGATTGGTTTGAAACTCCTATCATTCCTACTCTTCCCTACAATCGTTCAATAGAGCCTGATTACAAACAGTTTATCTTGCCTATTGCATCACGAAGAATGGGAAAACTAATAAAAAGAGCAATTGCTACATCATTGTCGGCATTAAAACAAGCTGATATACAAGAACTTGACGCTATAATAACAGGAACGGGATTAGGCTGTGTAGAAAACACAGAAAAGTTTCTTTCGGCAATGGTAAAAGAAGGTGAAGAATTCCTACAACCAACTTTTTTCATGCAATCTACTCACAACACTATCAGTTCGCAGGTTGCATTATTTCTAAAATGTAATGGATACAATTGTACGTATTCACATCGTGGAACTTCTTTTGAATCAGCACTTTCCGATGCATTCATCCAATTAAAACTTGGAAAAATCAAGAACGCCCTTGTTGGTGGTCAAGACGAAATGACTCCTGATTATTTCAATATGTTGGGAAAAATCGGCTATTGGAAAACAGAAATTTCTCCAGAAATCCTACAAACAAGCAATAGCAACGGTTCTTTTGCGGGAGAATGTTCGGCAGCAATTACATTAGGAACTGAACAAAAAGAACAATCACTTTGTAAACTACACGATGTTGAATTGCTTTACAAACCTTCCAAAGAAAGAATGCAAGAAGTCCTTCAAGATATGATGACACAAGCAAACATATCTTCGATAGATGCTGTAATGCTTGGCATAAGTGGAGATCAAAAAAACGACGACATTTATAAAGATTTTGCAGAAACATTCTTTGCAAACAAACCTATTTGTTGGTATAAAAATATATTTGGAGAGTCGTTTACTGCACCAGGATTTGGCGTATATACAGCGGCAACTTGCCTTAAGAAAGGAATTATTCCACAACATCTACGCTACAATAACATACAAGAACAAGAATTACGCACTATATTGGTTTACAACCACTTCCAAAACAAAGACCACTCGTTGATTCTTTTATCAAAATGCTAAGACTCATTGTTTTATCGGTTATTCAATCATTTTGTCTTGCTGCAGGACAAGTGTTTCTCAAACTTGCCATGAACAAAATGACCGCATTTTCGTGGACTTGGAACTATTTTCAAAACCTACTTACCAATTGGTGGTTTCTAGCCACAGGTATCGCAATGGGAAGTGCTACGGTTCTTTGGCTTCATATTCTCAAACAATATCCACTCTCGTCAGCCTACCCAATGACTTGTATGAGTTTTGTTTTTGGAATGTTTGCCGCAATGTTTCTATTACACGAATCTATTCCATTCACTCGATGGATTGGTGTTGCCTGCATAATAATTGGCGTAATTTTTGTTGCGAAATAGTTGTATGAAGAAATTTATTTGCAATAGTATCCTATGTCTTTTGCTCGCATTACAAGTATGTGCTCAAAGCGATTTCAAGAAAGTTGACGCTACAACCAAGCAAAACATTCTGTCCGAAGTTTCGGCAAGTTCAAAAAACAACAAAACTCTATCTTGTAATTTTGTACAAGAGAAAACGAGCACATTAGTTGCCGACAAAGCCATTTCCAAAGGAATAATGTACTACAAATCACCCAACGCACTTCGTTGGGAATACACATCTCCACAAGCAACTGCACTCATTGTGAACGGAAACGATGTTGCGATAAAAACAGACAAAGGAACCACGACCAACAACACAAGAATGTTCAAAGAGTTGGCAACAATCATTATGAGCACAATTGACGGTTCTGGCTTAAATGACAGCAAAAACTTTTCTTCGGAAGTTTCCGCAAATCAAACGACATACAAAGTCGTACTTACTCCAATAAACAAAAGAATTGCAGCAATTTATTCAAACATAACATTACTAATCGATAAACAAACAAAAGTTGCTAAAAGTATTTGTATGCAAGAGAAGAACGGTGACTCAATGACCATTCTTTTCTCTAACCACAAAATAAACCAAACAATAGACCCAAAACTTTTCATCGCTCAATAATATGTTAGAAAACAAGCTTTATCTCATTGAACACAAACACGTTATAAAAGATACCATAACATATTCTATTCGTCAGAATAAGAGTAATGAAATCTTCAAAGCACATTTCCCAGGCTCACCTATTACCCCAGGTGCTTGCTTAATTGAAATTGCGAAGGAATTATGTGAAAAACACATAGGAAAGCAAATACAGGTTGCATTTGTTAAATCGGTAAAATTCATCAACATCATTACTCCTATTGCAAATGAATTTTTGGATTTTGCCATCAACATTTCACAATCAGAAAATACATACCAAGCCAAAGTGCAGATTCTATCTGAAGGAAATGTCTATTCAAAAATCAACTTTGAATTAGCATAATGGAACTTACAAACGACATTTGCATTGTCATTCCTACCTATAATAACGAGAGAACAATAGCCTCTGTTATTGAATCGGTCTTGCCATACTCATCCAATGTGATTGTCGTAAACGATGGTTCTACCGACACAACTGATTCTATTTTAAAAACATTTGCAGACAAGATTACGATTGTTTCGTATGTTCCGAATCACGGTAAAGGCTACGCATTACAGCAAGCATTTGCAGAAGCAAAAAAACGAAGCTATAAAACAGCCATAACACTTGATGCCGATGGTCAACATAAAGCAAGTGATTTACCGTTATTTGCACAAGCAATCAAAGAGAATCCAGATGCACTCATAATTGGAAGCCGTTCATTTGACCAGCCTAATATGCCGTCGAAAAACAGTTTTGCAAATAGATTTTCGAACTTTTGGTTTACAGTACAAACAAGCATTTCGTTGCCAGATACCCAAACCGGATATAGAGCCTATCCTCTTGTTGCGATGAAATACAAAGGCCCTCTCAATAATCGATATGAAGCAGAATTGGAAATGCTTGTACGCTGTGCCTGGAAAGCAATTCCATTGATTCCAATAAACATAGACGTGTATTATCCACCAAAAGAAGAACGCGTATCACACTTCCGTCCAACCAAAGACTTTGTGCGGATCAGTTTACTTAACACTTGCCTCTGCTTTATTGCCATAGTATATGGCTATCCATCAATGTGGTTACGGAAATTGTGGAAACGACATAAATAATTCAAAGATTTACCCTAATCTTTAACAATAATCCAATATCCATTTCTTTTTCCATTCTGTCTTTTCTGAATCCCTTTTCTTTTGCAGATTTACAGTTATCGTTTTTATTGTTCTTTCCGATTTACCTATCTCCATGGCAATTTCTTTCTGGGTAACAATCGGATTTTTTTGCACTATGAGAAGTACTGCAACCTCTTCTAAAGTGCATTTTTTGCACTTTGAATATCAAAAAAAACTATATACTCTTCGCGGTGTGACGATATAAAGTTTGTCAACCTTCATTTTCACAACCAAAACTTTCGAGAAGTAATTTTCTCAACATTCTATCTAGGTCCAATGAACTTATCACCATTAAGATGAATCATATGGTCTGGCATTTCCGCAATCCATACTTCCGTTTCCCAGGCTAGTTGATCTGAAAACTTTTTGTATGTCTTGAAATCAAGGAAGGCTGTTACAAAAATCATTCCTGCTGTAACATTCTCTGTCATAGACTTAATTTCTACAATCCGCTTCGGATCCATAGGACCTACAGATGTAACTGACTCTATAAAATAAATCCAGTTTTTTTCTTCACAATAAAAGACAACGTCAGGCATTTTGTCGTGAAGAGTAATAGAAAAAACTATCTCAGACAGACGTTCCACATTTTTCACCAAGTCTTTCTCTATCGTGTCACCAACATACAAGCATTCAGAGTTAGGAGCAAATCGCGGAGCGAACTGCTCTATGATAGATTTCTGCAACTCGTTATGTTTACCTGTGCTAAAAGTCAAATCAATACCATTGATTTTAACAGGCATCATTTTCATACGTTTCTTTGAAGCATAAACATCAATTAACCGTTCATGTTTACTATTAAACTCCGCAACAAAAGAAGATGATGCATTTACTTGAAGCAAAGTCAAAAACTCATTAGTCAAGCGCCAACGATAATTTGGACTATTGGTAGCCACACCATTGTCTTCTACAATAGCTGCCGTACGAAAATGATGAAGAGCCTGTTTACGGAACGTCTCCCTCGAATTCTCCGCATACTTTGTTCCGTAATTTTTATTCACAAAAGCTATAATATCGTGAATCCTTATCCACTCGTTTGATGCAGTACTCCAAGCAGAAGTTTTTTTGATGCATGCAAGAGCAAGAAGAGTAAGTGCACATAAATCACTTTGCTGACGCTCTGGTAATCCAATTGCTTTAAGAATACGTTTTGCCTTAACTATCTTATCCATTGTTCTACGATTTGATTACAATTTATTTCTGTTAGTTCTTGGTACATAAGCGCCCGGCCCATCTCTTCTATAACACTACGTTCTGGTACAGGAATAGAGTTTATTTCCGTGGAATTTACCTGTGTTGATCCGTTAAGAAGCCTATAATAGGTATCATACATTGTAGAGTTCAACAATACATACAATCCATAAGCTACACAAGGAGAATCGCATTTGATAAAATTCACCTTATTCTGGGTACTTATATATTTAAATTGGGGATAACGTTGTTTCAAATAAATACCACATTGCAAACGACGTTTTTCTTCTTTTGCTGTAAAACGCTTTACCAACAAATAATTATCATTTTTCTGGAGGAATGCCTTTCGGTCAGTCAAAATGCATTCACCTTCTTTCCCTTGTGGCCAAACAACACGACCATCCTTTATATGCTGTGAATAAAGTAAAGGATAGCAACCATCTTCCAGTTCATCTCGTAAAATTTCACGAGTGCGGAAATCAACAATTAGTCCTGTTTTCATCGGCATATTGATAGTAAGAAGCGTTGCTGGCATCTTGTTCACCTTCTCCAGTACGTCCGCTTGTTTTTTATTGGTCACAAGAAACACATAATGATTTCTAGCAACAACAGCATCATATGGTGCATTAAAAGTCGAAATATCAGAAAAATCTGATGTTGATGATGTAGTCATTCGAATCGATTCTGGTTTGTGTCTCTGTTTCTTCAATTTGATTATAATAGTTTCCTGAAGAACTGATTCTCCATCAAACACCTTGTCGCGACTTTCAAACAAATGAATATCAGTTAAAACACAATTTGCAAACATATAACGGCGGAAATACTCAAAATAAGCACCTGAAGTCCAGGATCGAGGGATTATGTAAACCATCTCCTTTCCTTCTTTTAAATTGCGGATTCCCATACAACAAAACAACGAATACAAATTTGGAGCACCATAGCAAACAGACGACATAGCTTTTGCCTCTGGAGTATCCTTTGGAATCTTCTTATAAGGTGGATTGCCAATAATGTAGTCAAATTGTTGTGGTTCATCACCAAATAGCATGTTTTGTTCAAATTGCTGAGTGGTTATATAGTTTTCCTCTCTGACTTCATATTCAATATGACAATGTTTTTTAATATATTCCAAGTTTTCAATCAAGACAGACACAACCATTGTATCCGTTTCATAGCACGTCACTTTTATATTACCTTTGTAACCTCGAGAGCGTACCATATCTACCCATGCAGCTGTCAAAACACCTGTTCCACAACCAGCATCAAGAAGTGTAATTTCTGGCATAGAAAAATCTACATCAAATAGTTCTGCCATGAACTTAGCAGATGCCTTTGATGTAAAAAATTGCCCATACTGTTTACGTCTCGATTTTGGAACTGAAGCAATAAACTTGTTTGTATTTTCTATGACAAAATTTAGCATAGTTCTATTTTTTAATAGTATCTCTTTCCTTCTTTATTTACAACCCATCACACTATGTTGTAACGTAATTTATTTTATATAATTACAACAATCAATAAAAATATACAATTAAATAGTCTACTCTATCGGATATGTTCCTTCCGAAAGTCCTTTCATCAACGCATCGTACATATCTTGATCACGAAGAGTCAATTTACGACGGTTTATTAGGTTGAAATTTTGTCCTTCCGTACAATCCCAGTAAAAAGGAACACAACCATGATTTCTTGATTCACGACCTACTGTTTCCAACCATTGACATACACTCTTATGGTGATTTTCTTGATCTAATACATTTTCATCATTGTCTCTATACAAACAACCAAATTCACCTAAAATTACAGGTATACCATTACTTACATATCGTTTCTGCAATTTATTCATTTCCGTTACAATATATTTCGGACCGTATGTTGACGACGCATTACGATCAGTTTGAATATCAGACAAATAATCACCCCAATAATATTGCATTTTTCCCCAACTTTCGTCTTCGGTCAAGCCACAGAATGTGTATGGTAAATAACAATGAGCCTCCATAGCCAAACGATTTGGTACAGTATCTGTTGGCATAGTTTTGAAATAATTGTATGATTTATCTATATCGGCATTTGGACCTTGAAGAACAAGAGTACGGAACATATTCTTTCCACCAGTTGCACGAACTGTTGAAACAAATGATTGTTCATATTGCAATATAGTTGCAGTATTTACTTTGTCACTTCCATTATAACTATTTGGTTCATTTAGAGCAGCAAAAAGCAAATGATCATCATAATCGGCAAATTCTGTTGCTATTTGTTGCCAATATTCAATATATTTTAAATTTACCTCTTCACTATAGCCATTTTCAATGTCGTTTTCAATCCATCCACCATCCCAATGAATATTAATGAGTGCATACATATCTTGATTGATTACATAATCAACAACCTCGTGTACGCGTTTCATCCAAGCGGCATCAATTTGTCCGTTTTTTGCATGTAAATCCCAAGAACAAGGTATACGAACTGCATTAAATCCTTTATTTTTCACATACGCAATAATGTCTGGAGTTGTTTTCGTTTCCCCCCAAGCCGTTTCACCACCAACAGCTTCCAAAGTATTTCCTAAATTCCAACCTGCGTAGATAGAATATATTACTTGTTTTGCTGTACGCATACCCAACGAATCCATTACGACAACAGAATCCGTTGTATCAACAATGGTTGTATCTTCAGGTGTAATTTCACCTTCACCAGGCTTTTGATTTTTCTTTGTACAAGAAGTAAATACCAACGCTCCAACAAGGGAACAAACAATAGATATTCTAAAAAGTATCTTCATTTTTTTTAGTTTTTATTATTTTCTAATTCATCTAACAAATTTGCACAAGCAACTTCAAGCATATCAATCACGAGTTTAAAGCCATCTTCGCCACCATAATAAGGATCTGGAACAGACGATTTGCCAAAATTTGGACAATAATCTACCATACGATGAATCTTTGCACGTTGCTCATCCGTTGTTGCAATAGATTCCAAATCGCGAATATTTTGGTCATCCATACCGAAAATAAGGTCAAACTCATCAAAATCTGATTTCACAACCGGTCGCGATAGATGTGTAATAAAATAACCACGATCGCCTGCATGACAACGCATACGATAATCAGCCTTATCACCTTCGTGATAATCAAGAATTCCTGCTGAATCTATTTCATATTTATCTGTCAATCCTCTGTCTTCTACTAACTTATTCATAATAGTATCAGCCAAGGGAGAACGACAAATATTTCCTAAGCAAACAAACAACAATTTTTTCTTGTGCGATTCCATCTAATTTCTATGCTCTTGTAAAATTAACAATTGTAACATTCGTAGTGCAGAAAAAGCCGCTTTGGCAACATTTTCTTCCCGTTCCTGTCCAAACTGAAAACGTTTTGCAATAACATTTTTTTCTGAAGCAACGGCAATCCAAACCGTACCAACTGGTTTTTCTTCGGAGCCACCCGTAGGACCAGCTATTCCAGATGTTGCAACACCGTATGTTGTTCCAATCTTACGGCGAACTTGCGAAGCCATTGTTTGTACCACAGCTTCACTCACTACACCATAATTTTCAATATCCGTAGGAGAAACCTGTAATTCACGAATTTTCACTGAGTTATCGTATGAAATCACACTTCCCCAATAATAGGCAGAACTACCAGAAATCCGAGTCAATTTTGCGGAAATATTGCCCCCCGTACAACTTTCTGCAGTCGATACCGTTTCGCCATATTGTACCAACAAATTACCAACCACTTCTTCTATGGTTTCGTCATCATATCCCCATACATATTGTGCAATCAAAGGCAAAAGTTTTTCCTCTTGCTCCTTTATGAGTGTATGAGCTGTCAAAGTATCAGTTGCCTTACAAGTCATGCGTAACTTCACAATACCAAAAGAAGGAAGATAAGCCAAATGAATTTGAGGTGGTAATGCAGCTTCCCAATCTGCAATTATTTCCGCCAATTTTGATTCCGCAATACCTGCAACATTTATATGTCTATGCACAATTGCAGGCAATTCGTACATTTCACGAAGCCACGGAATGACAGACTCCGTCATCATACACTTCATTTCCGAAGGAACACCAGGCAACGAAATAACAACAGATTGTCCTTGCTGAAACCACATACCCGAAGCCGTACCGCAAGGGCTAGGAATCAATCGAGCAGACTTAGGAAACTGAGCCTGCGTTACATTGTTCTCATTGATTTCTTGATTTCGTGCCAAAACATATCGAGCCATTCCATCGTAAGCCTGCTGATTATAAACAAGTTCCGTATGAAAAAACTCACATAAAATATGTTTGGTAATATCGTCATTCGTTGGACCAAGTCCACCTGTGACAATAACAACCTTTGACTCATCAACAAGACGAGTCAAAGAGTTCATAATAGCTTCTCGACTATCGGAAATCGTTTCTACACAAGAAATATCAAATCCTATAGCCGACAAATGTTCACCTAACCACGAAGCATTGGTATTGATAGTCTTACCTATCAGCAATTCGTCTCCAATGCTTATGAGAGAAACATTCATATTAGTTTTCTGGCATCAACAACCAGCCAATTACGTATGCAAGAAGACCGAAACCACCAAAAAGAACAGCACAAAGCCAAATTATTCTCATGATAGTTGGGTCAATACCAAGATACATTCCTACACCACCTGCTACGCCAGCGATTTTTTTATCTGAAGATTTTTTTAAAGTTGCCATAATAAATAGTTTATGTTTTTGCAAATATACATAAATTCGTAACTTTGAAAAAATTATATTATGACTGTCAAAGACTGTATTTCTGAGATTGAGAAAATCGCTCCCCTTCGTTACCAAGAGCCATACGACAATGCTGGATTGATTATAGGCAACCCAAACGACAAGGTGACAAACATTCTTATCACTTTAGATGTAACCGAAGTTGTTCTACAAGAAGCAATTGCTTGCAAAGCAGACCTAATTATATCGCATCATCCACTGATTTTCAAAGGAATCAAAAAGATTAACGGAAACAGCGAGACAGAACGATGCATTCAACTTGCAATCAAGAACGACATTGCAATCTATGCTTGCCACACCAACATGGATTCGGCAAACGCAGGCGTAAACGCAAAAATCTGTGAAAAACTCGGACTTATCAACACAAGAATATTACAACCCAAAACGAACAGCCTTACGAAACTTGCGACCTATGTTCCACATGCGTATGTCGAAAAAGTTCAAGAAGCATTATTCGCAGCTGGAGCCGGATGCATCGGGAACTACGACAAATGCAGTTTCTCTGCAGAAGGCATAGGCACATACAGAGCCAACGAACAAGCAAATCCATTTATTGGAAATAAAAATGAGTTCCACAAAGAACCTGAACAACGCATTGAAGTTATATTACCTAACGAAAGAACACACGCCGTTGTTAACGCATTGCTTGAAGCACATCCGTATGAAGAAGTTGCCTACGATCTATTTCCATTGCAAAACACATTCAATTTGGTCGGTGACGGAATGATTGGCGAACTACCCGAAGCAATGGATACAAAAACATTTTTACAAAATGTAAAAACAACATTTGGTTGTGGAATAATCAGACATACAGCCATAACGAAAAATTCTGTTAAAAGAATTGCAGTTTGTGGCGGTTCCGGAAGCTTCCTCATTGAGGACGCAATACGCAACGGTGCCGATGTCTTTATAACCGCAGATGTAAAATACCACGATTTCTTTCAAGCCGAAAACAAGACTATCATAGCCGACATCGGACATTTTGAATCAGAGCAATTCACAAAAGAATTATTTTATGAAATATTAAAGAAAAAATTTTATACATTTGCAATCCAAATTTCAAAGGTTAGTACGAATCCGATAAACTACTTATAAAATGGCAAAGAAACAAGCAGAAGCTACTGCTCAACAAACTGTAGAAGAAAAACTTACAGCATTGTTTAAATTACAAGAAGCAGATTCTAAGATTGACGAAATCACTCGCCAACGTGGCGAACTTCCATTGGAAGTTAAAGATTTGGAAGATGAATTAGCGGGATTAGAGACACGCATCGAGAAAATCCAAGAAGAAATTTCTCAAAAGGAAAAAGATGTTGCCACTAAAAAAGAAGAAATAAAAGATGCACAAGCACAAGTTAGAAAATATGAAGAACAACAAAATCATGTTTCTAACAACCGTGAATTCGAATCAATTGCAAAAGAAATCGAATTCCAAAATCTAAACATACAACTTTTCGAAAAACGTATTCGTGAATACACGAACGATATTGAAAAGAAAAAAGTTCAATTAAGCGATTCTAAAGCAAAATATGAAGATCGTAAAATTGACTTAGATGCAAAAGAAAAAGAACTTGATACTATTATCAACGAAACAAAAGACGAAGAAGAAAAGCTTACTGCCGAAAAAACAACTATTGCAGAAACAATAGAAGAACGTCTTCTTAACGCATACAGCCGTCTTCGTAAAAACGCACGCAATGGCGTTGCAGTTGCTACTGTAGAACGCGACGCTTGTGGCGGTTGCTTCAACAAAATCCCTGCACAAAGACAACTTGACATCAAGAGCCACAAGAAAATCATCGTATGTGAATACTGTGGTCGTATTCTTGTAGACAAAGGTCTTGTTTTCGGCACAGAAGAAACAGCCGAAGTTGCTGAATAAAAAAAATTTCAATCACTAAAACAATGCTGTCTACGAATTCGTGGACAGCATTTTTTATCTTATGAACATAGGTCTATATTTCGGTTCCTTCAATCCTATTCACGTCGGACACTTGGTAATTGCCAATTATATAGTGGAATTCACCCAATTAGATGAACTTTGGTTTGTAATTTCTCCACAAAACCCATTAAAAGAAAAATCTTCTCTTTTAGACGACTACCAACGACTTCGTATGGTAGAACTGGCGATAGAAGACATTCCACATCTACGGGCTTCGTCCATAGAATTTTCGCTTCCGCAGCCATCGTATACAGTCAATACATTGGCACACTTAGAAGATAAATATCCACAGCATACATTCTCTTTAATTATGGGTGGCGACAATCTTCAGTCATTCAAAAAGTGGAAAAACTACCAACGAATACTTGACGGCTACACAATTTATGTATATCCACGTCCAGAATATACTATTCCTGAGGAATTTAAGGAATTACCAAACATACAAATCGTACAAGCACCACTAATGGAAATTTCATCTAGTTTTATCCGCGATTGCATACAACACAATAAAAATGTGCAAGGTTTTATGCCTGTTGCGGCTTGGAAATATCTTGACGAGATGAATTTTTACAAAAAAACATCCCTATAGTTTTACGATAAATATTATTTTTGTCCACAATACTTGTTGAAATGCTTACTACAACCATATTTATACAAGGCGTGCTTATAGGTTTGTTCGTATCGATACCGATGGGACCTATAGGAATATTGTGCATTCAACGAACTTTGCAACAAGGTAGGCTTTCAGGATTCATCTCTGGACTTGGTGCAGCTTGTGCCGATACAGTTTTTGCAAGTATTGCTGGTCTTGGTCTAACATTAGTATCGGACTTTTTCAAAGAGCAACACACTCCAATTATGCTTATTGGATCGGCCGTACTTATTGCACTTGGATTACGAATGTTTTTCAAGAACACAATAAAACAGGCACGTGCATTTAAATATCAGAAATCGAACCCTCTCTCCGACTTCATTTCTGTATTTGTGCTAACGATTACGAACCCTATCACTATCATTTTCTATGGTATAGTATTCGCAAGTTTAGGTATAGTACAAGATAACATCTACTCACTCGTAGTATTGCTTTCGGGTATATTTTGCGGAGCAATTAGTATCTGGTTTCTGCTGTCAACATTCGTAAATATCTTCAGAAAATATTTTCGCCTACGAATTATATTCTACATCAATAAAGTGGCTGGCATCATTCTTATGCTATTTGGATTATTTGCTATATACAATGCATTCTACCCGGTAGGACAAGATGATGTAACAGGACACAATGTGCCAATTATACAACACAAATAAAGATGATAGTAGAAACTAATACCATTTGTGCAATAGCAACAGCTCAAGGGAAAGGTGCTATTGCCGTTATACGAATAAGTGGCGAAGAGACAAAGAACATCATTCAACGTGTTTTCAAACCATACAAGCCATCCGAAAATTGGTACAACGAAGGATATAAAATCCACTATGGAGAAATCACAAAAAATGGTGAAACTATCGATTCTGTTTTAGTTTCTATCTTTAACAACCCTAATTCTTATACTGGCGAAGACTCTGCAGAAATTAGTTGCCATGCTTCTACTTATATTCAAAATGAGATTCTTAATCTATTAATAGAAAACGGAGCCCGCTTAGCACATCCGGGAGAATTCACCCAACGAGCATTTCTAAACAAAAAGCTCGACTTATCGCAAGCCGAAGCTGTTGCAGACTTAATTGCATCTAATTCAAAAGCATCGCACCATCTCGCTATGTCACAAATGAAAGGTGGATATGCAAAAGAATTGAAAGATTTGCGTGATGTGCTACTGACATTCTTATCTTTATTAGAATTAGAATTAGACTTTAGCGAAGAAGATCTGGAATTTGCTGATAGAAAACAACTTACCGACCTTTGTAGCGATCTCACAAAACGTGTAGAAAAATTGGTAGCTTCATTCAAATTAGGCAATGCTATAAAAAAAGGCATTCCTGTTTGTATTGTCGGCGAGCCAAATGTGGGTAAATCTACCCTACTAAACGCTATACTCAATGAAGACAAAGCAATAGTTTCATCCATTCCTGGTACTACCCGCGATGTTATAGAAGACACTATCGTCATTAACGGAATTACATTCAGATTTATCGACACTGCCGGCATACGAGAAACAGAGAATGAAATAGAAAAAATCGGTATACAAAGAACCTTCGAGAACATTGAAAAAGCATCGTATATCTTTGTTTTGTTCGACATTACTGCCAACAAACAAGAAATACAACAAACAATCTCTACTATAAAAGAACAAGTAAAAGACAAAAAGATGTTCCTAATCATCAATAAAATTGACCTTGTTCCAAACTATAGAGATGTTATCAAAAAAGACGATTTCGAAGATCTATCAAGCGAAGATGAATTCATCTATATCTCTGCAAAACAACAAATTGCAGTTGATGCACTTATAGAAAAGCTCCTATCTGACGTCAATGCAAACAACATTAGCCAAGAAGACGCTATCGTTACCAATTTCCGTCATTTTGAAGCATTACAACATGCGTTAGAATCCTTACATATAATTGACGAAGGTTTCCAAAATGGTTTAACAAACGACTTAATAAGCCTTGAGTTACGTCAGGTTCTTCATTATCTTGGAGAAATTACCGGAGAAATCAGCGAAGAAGAAATGTTAGGCAATATTTTTGCACATTTTTGCATCGGGAAGTGAAAATTTTGCATCGGCAAGTAGATTCTGCGTGGGAAAGTGATTTTTTGCAAAGAAAAGCATACTATCTGCAAATATAGCTCGTAAATCGCATAATTTCAGGCATTTAAAATTTCGTCCATTTTTGCAGATTTTTGATTTTTAACTTCGATACTTGCAGATTATCACCCATTTTGTCCCCCATCTGTCCCCCGAGATAGTCAAAAATAGCCGAGGGACAAGAATATCTCATGGGTGGTGATTTACGTTTTCACATGTGATTTTGGAAGATATACATTCCAGCTTAAACAATGTAAAGCGCCACCTTCTTTTGTTATCTCTTTCATTTCAATTTGACGAATATTGCAATCAGGGAAAGCAGTTTGAATATATTGTTGGGCTATTGCATCTTCTGGAATATCGAATATAGGCATTATGATATTCTTGCCTACTTGTAGAAAGTTGATATATGCCCAGTTGAGTTCATAACAAGGTTTTTCAACTTTGCCCTTGAAACGAATTTCTGTAACTTCAAAACCATAACTTTCAAGAATCCTACGGATGGATGCAGCTTCATCTGGATAGCAGTCACCATGATTACCCATCAGTATTCGATTATCGCCACACCATTTAATGAATCCATCCGAATGTCCATACACATCATCTTCATGCGGAGTCCAAGGAATAATGATAACAGGATGCCCAATTTCAGATTCCAGCAAAACCTTGAAATCTGTATCTCCTTTCTCACGTCCATTTTCCATAAATACTTTATCAGTCATCACAATATATGTACCGCATGGCACCATATTACCACCATCTATGATGAGGTCAGTCGAACGACAGCTAATCCCCATACCTCGTAACACTTTGGTAGCATCAGTAATTGTCTCAATATCTTTTTTATTCTTGCTCTTCACAAGATAATCGGGATAATAGCGATACTTCAAGAACTCATTTTCGCCCAATTGAATCGGCATATAATCTCGAGCCCAATAATCATTTGTAGATTTCAGTTCTTTGGACTCAATTCCCATTTCATTAAGCACATCCTTCAGACGCTTATAAAACTCTGGATGTCCTTCTTTATTGTCTTTTAACCAAGGAGAGAAATACACGAGGATTGTATCTTTATCGTGCATTAATGTATCACAACGCACATATCTATATCGTCTATCCACAAATCTCGAAAAATTACTATATAGACATTTCCTTTCAGAAACTTCATGATATTCTTCAAGAATATAATCAACCTTACCCTCTACTGTTTGTTTGGATGTAAGTAGATTGATACGTGGTTCACGAATATAGCCCACCATACCATTATCATGCTCCAAAAGAACAGGAAATTCATTGTCGACACCAGCAGCTTCATAGCACCTAAACAATTCAGCACAAGCCCATGGTCCATTTAGAACTTCACAACCATCTTCACTTATTAGTTGACGAATGAGGATGCCACCAAAATATGCACTATCATCGAGAACATACTTCTCAACACTCTTTCCTTTACTGTTAGCTCTAGACTCACGCTTAATATTACTGGCAAAATTTAAATCAATCCCTCCAAAGTCATTTACGTACCAGCATAAAGATTTTGATGCTCGTGGATGAGTGATGATATCACGATGATTCTTGTTGTAGAAGTAAAACTCAATCTCTTTAAAGAGATACTTCTTCTCACCCTTTTGAATAGCAAAACTTTCAAACAGCATCTTTGCAATTTGTTCAAAACGCTCTTCGATGCCAGAAGTATTCATGTTAGCATCAAGAGTCATTAGTTTGAAAAGATTATTATTACCCATGCGTTATAACGAAGTTTCATTTTTTAAAAAACAACAATCCACATAAAGTAGAACAAAATCAGCGAATTACAATTATTGTAAAGTCACTCTTTTACTCTATTTTACCATACTTTTTTATGTACATATGATACTTGGCAACAGTATGCTGACTAGCAACAAAATGTACAAACAACGGATTATAATCAAGAGAGGCTGCTAGTATTCTATTTAAAAGCTTGTAGTTGTTCATTTGATTTTCATCAAAATTTTGGATATCAGCATCAACCTCCGACTCTAATCTGTCAAGGAATATTATATATTTACGTAAAATAGAAACCACGTAATCACAGACTTGTATCATTGCATCAGATCCAGACTCCTTAAAACTATAGTTATTAAGAGTTTTACCATCGATAATAATATCTTCTCCTGCAATTTGGTTCATAACTTGTTTTTCTTCATCGAACACCAAGTTTTTTTTCGAAAAGTTGAGAATCTGTTGCTTGTAAAATTGTTCAAATTCTCCGACCCACTCATGAGCTGTTTCTTCCTGAATAAAAGTCAATTCTTTCTGTTCTTTAGAATTCTCAATACAGCTTTTGAGTACAAGGAGGAAAGGATTAATAATGAATCTTTTCGCATCTTCAGTAATAACACTCTCAATAAGGGTTATAATCTCTGACAAGAAATTTTTAATATCTTTTGTCGCAACATTTGGATATTTATATTTCTTGAATATTGAAACAGTTACATTTGGATTCTTTTTCAAGACCTTGTATAGTTCAGCCTTGAATTCGAGAGGAGCAAATCCTAGTCCATTTATTGAATCAACAATGTCTACAAAACCATAATACAACACCTGCACAATACAAAAATGAATATGCCATCCTTTGTCTTGAATCAGTTGGAGTATTTTTCTAAAATTATCCTTGCGCAATATCTCAATAAAAGATCCTTTCAAATCCTTTGTTGATTTCATTTCTTTTTCTAAGCTTTTTCCTAATGCTGTTTTTAGCTCTTCCAAAGAAATAGTATCATCCGCCTGAACACCACCCAGCACAAATACAGTATCTGAATCTGCATTAAGCTTACCCTCTTTTACAATCAAGTGTTTTATGTTACCTGATTCATCATAGTATAAAGTTTCCTCTTTATCAATATACTTATCATCTACGCCTTGAGCTTTTATCATCATTCTGATGCTATTACTGATCTCTGTATAATCCATAATATAATATCTTAGTTTTGTTCTGGGTTTATCTCATCACTATGTTCACAAAGAAAAACCAAAGGATCAATCTCGGCTGTTTCCTTCATCCTTTCTTCAATAAAATCATTAGTAGAAGGTGCTATATTAAGCTTAATATTCTGGAATATTGGCAGCGATTTTATCTTATCTTGATACTTCACGAACTTATCTTCTCGCGGTGTAAGAGCAAAGCACAATGCACTTGCGAACACATCTGCCAACTGTATTCCGAACTCTTCATGAGACTTTACAATTTCCATATTACCAACAGGCAGAGGATATACGTGTTTTTCTTTACCATACCCCACAACAGTTTCTGGCACATCCATATCTCTTAGGTGTTCCATAAACTCTTTATTTGCATAGAATGGTTCAGAAGTATCAAAAAGAACAGTATCTTTTTCCCCAGTTCTTTTATACCATTCTTGAATTGACACGGAAAACAATGGTATTGTTAGATCAATATAAAATTTCTTGTCGGTTAAAGCCTCTTTAATATATTGTATTGTAGGAGGTATCTCTGACAGCATTTCGAAGAAACCATCTTTTGTATCAGCATTATACACTAGCTTGTCTGTAGTCCTATAGAAATTTGCAACAGATCCAACAGATGGTTCCCTAACCATTGTAACAAAACAATTCTCAAATTCAGTCATCAAATCCTTGTTAGGATGCAAAGTAGCAAAATAATACAAGCCATTAGCCAATATCAGATTCTTAGCTCCCTCGTATAAATTTACCCCCTGATTATAATACATAGTCTCGACTAATATATTAACAATATTGGCATAGATACAATATATTTTGTATGCAAATGATGGAAGTACATGATTATCATCCATTAGTGGATGGTTAAATATTTTATCCAGCATCGCCCTACCATGAGGATTGGTATACATACTTTTGAAATGTAGTTCCTTTCCCCATTCACAATAACCGATATCTTTCTTCATGCAAGCGACCTCATCATCTGTCATCCTAATAGATGCCAAAGCAAAATAAGGTTGTTCTTTATTTGTTAAATCTGGCCCTGTATATCCAGCCTCGTCAAAATACAACATACATTTTATAATTTAGTTGTTACAACTACAATTTTCTGTCCATTTTAGTCATAAGGAATACCGAACACATTCCATAGTTTCTCCACCTCTTTCTGCAATTTCTGCGAATTCTGCTTGGCAAGTTTTTTCAGATTGAGCAATTTCCATTGCACAGACGGATAATCCTTGAAGTACTCAAATTCATAGCCTTCCCATTCAGGCTGACCAGATTCAAAACTGGCTAGGAACTTCTTGTCCGCTTCTGTCATCAGAGACTTGACATCATTAATGAGTTTTGCACGAGTTTCTTCAAACTCTTCGTATGTAAATGGAATATCTGTCATTCCGGCAAACTGGTTTTCCATTGCCTCTCGCTGGTCAATCAAGCGTGGAGCAAATGACTCAAAAATTGGTCTGTCGCTTCCCAACAAACAGAAGATGAGTCCCTCTCGGCATTCACTTAATGGAATATCCATATACTTTACATCAAACAAGTCACGAGGATGTTGGCGCGAAAGTGCTGCTGCAATCTTGCCACCATACAATTGAGTTAGGGGCACAACATTTGCCTCACAAAAGAGGGAAAACTCTTCCTGTGCCTTTTCGCTCAATGGTATTGTCTGAACATCACCACCTATAATTCCTCTCTTAGTCTGGTTAACCTCTATCTTCACCTGCCTACCTCGATATTCGCACAACAGTTTGCAGGTACTGAAGTTTGGAACGATGTGCATTCCTTTGAATGCTTTCTTTGCCTTATCTGCAATGGTTTTTAGATGCAAATTGATGTCATCCAAACTTGTCTGACGGTCAGCCAATGGGATATAGGTCAAATCAATATCTACAGAATAACGTGGTAGGTCCTTCAAGAAAAGATTGATGGCAGTACCTCCATGTATTGCAAACACATGCTCTTCCATCACTATCGGAATAAGACGTAGTAGCAGTTCTACTTTCTGAGCGTAAACACTTGATCTTATATCATTCATATTCTGCAAGTTCTTTGAATAATAAACCTTTTATACACTTCTTGTTACAGAGATTAATAGTTCATAATAATCTCGAGCATTTTCTCTTGATGTTGAACCATATCTTCGACATTCCATTCTAAACCAAATAGACGCTTAATATTTTTGTTCTTAATTCCTGCATCGTAATTATCCTGACATATCTGTAGCATAATTCGGAACTTTAAAGAAGCTACACTCACTGGGTTTGACTTTGTATCAAGATAGCGATTCTTTTTATCAATTGGATTCCAATTCGAACCAGAACTATTTGCATCAGACCCTATCATGGCAAAATTGCCAAAGCAATTTATATCTTGCGTACTAATTGGCATATCATCACCAGCCTTGGCTTGTGGATAATAATGTTCCAAACTTTTTCTAGTTCGTGAGAAATAGAAGTTATTGAAAACATCTAACTCAAAGTCACTACAACCTAATGCTTTGAAAAAGTCTATTCTATTACGAGAGTCCTTCTTTGCTTTGTTTCCACGAAGTTCCTCTGCATATTTCTTCCAAATTTTATAATCCGTATAGTTAAATACGTAAAGAGGTATATTGCATGAACCAATAGAATAAATACTATCAAAATCTCGCTCAACATCTTCTAATTCAACGTTTAGTTCACTTCCATTAAGAATAGTATCATCAAAACTATTAGGTTTGGGCTGATTCATATCATTGAGTTTGCTCGCATCAAGATACACATCGAAGAAATATTTATCTGCCAGTTTTCTTAAGAACTCCACATAGTTATCAAGGTCACAATCCTCGAACAAATGGTATAAACAATAGAACAGATAGTTCTTTCTTTGTTTGGGTGTGAAAGCGACTTCAAACATGGAAAGTAATTGGATTACTTCGTTTTGTTGTGCTTTTCTATCCTCATACAAATCCTTTAGATAAGCAGCCTTATTACCTTTCTTATAATAATATTGCAACTTCCAGGGATTCTCTAAGACTCTGTCTTCTCCATTTGCATGATGAATCACATAATTATCAAGAAAATATTTAGCCAAGAGGAGATTGTATGCAAAGTCCTTAACGAACTCTGGGGTAAGATTTACCTTCTCAAACTCCTTAATGAGTTCTTTATCGTCAAGCGTAAAATTCAAAGGATCGAAATCATCTTCATTCCACGACCTTGTAATTTTCAAGACAATCAATAGAAAATTCGGAAAGTCTATTATCGGTTGGAAATGATCGTTATTGTCAAATTCTCCATATTTATCTATCATTCTTATAGGTGAATATAAAAGCTCTGAAATAGTTTTCATACCTAATGACGAAGATGAGCCTACATTAGAACTAGGAAACTCGTCGAAAGACTCTATAACAAAATCTTCCATAGTTTTACCAAAGACATTTATATCAGGAAGTTTCTGTTGAATATAGAACCCCATGTCGCTACAAGCCTCCCATATACGACTAAACTTCTGCATAGCGTCGTCATCACCTGTTAATTGATTGCTGAGTTTAGCTTTTATTATCTCATGCTTTTCTAACTGCTCACCACGAGAGTTCATAACCTCAAAATAGTGATTTAAATCCACATCTTTCGGCACACGATAGTGAATGATATGTACCTTGTTCAAGAAAAAATCCTGGAATGTTTCCATGTCAGCCTTCTTTTCGCCAACAATGTCTTTGAGTGCTTCCTTTGCATAATTGAATCCGTCAACAATACCCTGATCTTTTTCTTCACTAAACTTAGGCATTTTCTCTATTGTCGTAGCAGAAATCTTTCTTGCAGAATAAGTAAGATGGTTTCCAATCGTTTCAATACCCAAAGCCTTCAAGATAATGTAAATTGTTGTCAGACGCTGTTGACCATCAATAACTTCATAGATATTCTCGTCACGCTTGTATGTGACAAGAGTACCGATATAGTAAACTGACTTCGTCATCGAATCATATACATCATTTATCAAAGCACGTATTTCTTCACGTTCCCAAGCATAATTACGCTGATAGATAGGTATTTTGTATAAGATAGATGTCCCTCTGTTCGAGAAATAGATGTCGTTAATCGAACATTCTTCAAGAATAGTTTTCAAATCTTTCATAGCCATTATTATTTATAGAAACCATTTAATTGGAAGAAATACAGATAGTTTTTATACACACCATCTTTTTCATCCTTAAGATTCTTCAATATTTCACCATTGCCACTATACTCACAGCATTCCTGCGCCCAACCATCTTTAATGTCCTCATTAGAAAGCGGATTAAGTTTATCTGCCAAAGCACTTAGTAAAGAGGCTGGCGTATCTTGTTTAGCAATCAGCTTATACATATTGAATGTATTAATTTTATCACTCCACCCCATAATATAATTCTGTGCAGAAAGCCAGCCGAGGTTAGTGTATTGCGCTCTCAATGAATAAGCCCATATAAACGCATATATAACAAATTGTTCAAATAGTTCCATATCTTCTTTCGTCGGATATGTTTCTGGACAAAATCTATCAACATAAAGTAGAACAGAGGTATCAAACATCAGACGTGCTATGCCATTACCTATACCTTTTTTGAAATATCGATCCAGAGTTTTAACTATAATATTATCATTGATATAGAACCCCTCATACTTATTGTTGTTCTGTATATCCTTGAGTATTTTATAGTAGTGTTTTGTATATTCAAAGAATGGCTTGCCTGCAATTATTGGTGTGTTCAGCTGGAACGCATTTACATTTCGAGTTCCCGAAACAAAAGGCATAGCAGAAGAGTTAACCATGTCGGCATAGCAATAGGCACTCTTATAGAATTGGGCATAAGGTGTCCTTGCAGAACGTGTAATACCTTTGAACATCTGGATATTATGCTCATTTAAGACATTGGCTTTGTTGCCACTTACCCACT
>DCIX01000018.1:0-2301 GCA_002317135.1 Bacteroidales bacterium UBA1715 | reverse complement strand
TATAGATAATTACCAAAGAAATCGGCTAAACCACTTTGTGAGACCTGTTCCCAATCCTTTACCATCTTTTCTGTTTCTTCATCACTAATGTGATTCATTTCACGAAGATGGTACGCTTTCAGTAAATCATGAGGGTAAAGAGCCTTACCTCGAGCATTTTGAGAATCAAAGAATTGGAACGCTTCTGATACATCGGAGGTTATCACAACTATCAACTCACACCTATTCTCAATGTACTCCTTAAGACGTTCCATTTCTCGTTGATGTTCTATAGCTGACTCGCTTTCCTCAGATTTTAATCCAACCCTTCGGTAAAGTGCATTATAGTTGTTTGCAATGTTATGGTTATTATGCTCATTATCATATAAATTCTGTTGCATGAATTTTATACCTTCTTCTCCTAATGCTGTCAAAAGAAGCGAGAATGTGATAGTCCGTTGCTGACCATCAACAATATCATATTGATCTTTATCCTTAGGTTTATGAAGGATAAGCGTTCCGACTCTATATCTTTCCTTATTGCTATTTTTGGCATCAATAATGTCTTCAAGCAATTGAATAGCGTTACGAGTTGTCCATTTATATGGACGTTGATAGATAGGCACACAAAGACTTACATCCTTAATGGGTTCCTCTCCATTAGTTATAGTTTGGCGAAGAAGTAAATCACCTATAGTAGTTATTGATAATGTCAGATTCTTATTCATATTCTGCAAGTTCTTTAGAGATTGTCATGTTATATTTGTTGATGTACTTTCCTGTAGGCGTGATCATAAACCTGGAAGTACCAAGATTGACATTTTCCAGTTTCAAAGCCTTATACCAAGCGTGGCCAGCCTTTTCTGCCATATAGAGGAACAGGCGTTTCACTTTCTGTGATGTGCATGCCTCTAGTAACGTCTGAACCAACTTGGGACGTAATGTAGTCAAACCCTCCATGATATAATAGATATCGAGCAAAGAAGAAGAGGCATCTGGCAAGTTCAGACACTCCAATATGGCACGCTCTGGAGATGACACTAGCAAATCATGCTGATTGATAGTCATAGTTTCTACACCCAACAATTCATCACCCAAGAAAGAGGTAGTCATGTATTTTATAGTCATATCCCACTCCTCTTTTAGTAACCACAAAGGTAACTTATTGCTTTTATCCGTAAACAGATAAGCCAAAGGCTTCCCCATTGACAGGTAATGAGAGTATCCTCGAAGTTCCAAAGCTGTATATGCACCTACAACACAACTCTTACTGAGTTGCGTGTTATATGACGATACAGCAGCATATAAGCTTGGTTCTGTCCCATGTATCTTATAAACTCCTTTCGATATACGATCAAGCCATCCACTTTTCATATAAGCATACTGACCACGAGCATCCAATCCCTGACTTGAAAGCCACGAACCAAATAAGACAGATTCATTGGGTGCCGTCTCTAATATTTGCTGTATTTTTGTCGCCATCTTCGTTTATTTTATGAATACCAGCCTAAATTTGTTGCAAAAAATACTCTTTTTATTTTATCAAGCCAAACATTTCCCTCAAATAATGCAATTTTTTAGGCTTAATGGTCAAAACGGTACCTAAAATTTGAATGTTTTTATTTAATGGTCAAAAAAGTACCTACTTTTTGTTGTAAAAGTATTGGTCAATAAATTTCATTCTATTTAGCTTAGATAATCCATTATGAACTCGAATTTTGGTTTTTAGATCTGTAAAGAGTGCTTCTATACCGTTGTTAGTGTTTGGCAAGGTAGTTTCAGGATAATCGTAAAAAGTCCACAATAAAGTCATATTCCGTTTTATGCTTAAAAAGGCGCTACATAAGCGTTGATGCGTAAAACGAGTCTTTCCTGTTTTGGGTTCAATACTCCTTTCTTTTAAGAAGTCTTTCCATCGCAAGAACCACTCTTCAAACATTCCTACAAACGATTATTTATCCGTATGACAAAGTTGTAATGCTATATGTAGAAGTTCCTTTGAAGCTTGTAGTTCAGGCTTATTTGTAAGATAAAATTTCACTGTTTTTACTTGATGAAACTGACAATACTGAACTTTGTACTTGGATAGTGCTGCACTGAGACCTTTTAACCCGCCACAAACGAGTCCTAATATATTAAAGCCATTCTTTTCAAGCAATTCTATGCCTTCTATATAATCGGCTAGGGTCTCTTTCTTGGATAGAAACTTTCTCCATAATATTTTATTTCTATGCGCATCTTTAAACACCAATACACCGAATCTGTGGCCCCAATACGTGGCGTCCATCAAGACAACTACATCTTTCTCTTTTGAAACCAAAC
>DCIX01000019.1 GCA_002317135.1 Bacteroidales bacterium UBA1715 | reverse complement strand
CTAAATATTGTAGGGGAAGCAGAGGTACTCCAACAAACGCCACGCTCTGTTACTGTCGCTCTTCCAGCATCGGTTATATTTCCACCTAATGTTACACTTGTTGTAGTAATATCTGACGCAGCAGATGTAACTACTATTGGTAGTGAGATCTTTGTCGTAAATGTCTTTTGATCGCCGTATGATATGCCTGCACTATTAATTGCATACGCACGAACATAATAAGTAGTTCCTGCTTTCAACCCTGTAATACTTGTGCTAAAATCGTCTGTAACCCAGCCTATAGATTTCTTGTTGTTAGATATTGTTGGGGAAGCAGAGGTACTCCAACAAACGCCACGTTCAGTTATCGTAGCACCGCCATCGTCGGTTATATTTCCACCTATAGTTACACTTGTATATTCAATTGCTTTCGCAGCAGATGTAACTACTGTTGGTTCTTTTGGTGTTTGAGTTGTAAATGTCTTTTGATCACCGTATGATGTACCTGCACTATTAATTGCATACGCACGAACATAATAAGTAGTGCTACCCTTCAATCCAGTAATACTTGCACTAAAACTACCCATACCCGTTCCTGCTGTAGTCTTACTGTTTGATATAGTTGGATTTTCATTTGTTCCCCAACATACACCACGCTCTGTTACCGAAGCATCACCATCATCTGAAATCATACCAGCAACAGTAGCAGTTGAGTTTGTTATATCGGTTACCTCTGTTGTTTGTACCAATGGAGGAACTGAATAATCCGACCACGAACCAGAAAGAATCGAAATAAATTCGTTGACAGAATTTTTCATTAATGGGAAGTTAGAACCTAACGAACTTGAACAATCCAATACCAACATAATCACAGATGTTTTTCTATACTTTAGTTCTGTTTGAGGATTGAACTCCGAATTGATTTGCCAGCCACCTATATTCGAAGACCAATCCCACTGTCTAATATTTGTGGTTTTTAAAGTTCCCAAGGTTGCCTTTAAATCAGGGAAAGTAACTGTTCTATGAATACCTTCAACTGTTGTTGGTAATGTACCACTATTATCACAAGTACATCCTACGGTTTTTATATTTGTTAAACTACCATTGGAATAAACACCTTCAATATAACACGTTGATAACGATGCTGATTTCACATCATCAAAAGTAAAACGTATTTTTGTATTATTATCTGGTGCAACAATTTGCACTGACATATCTGGCGTTATACTGGCACGAATTTGTCTTGCGATTCTCTTAAAATTTATATTAACGGCGGTCATATCCGTAACTTCATACACATTAAGAACATCGCTTGCCAATTTTGTCAAATTTGCCTTAAATTGGATTTCATCCATAACATCACTACCTTTCACCCCTATAGAATATGCATTAATCGGTATTGATTTTCCTATCTTTTCGTTTCTAATTCTGTAACTCATAGCATCCAAATAGTCAGAACGTGAATTATATGTAGGATTCAACGCAGTTGAACCTTGGTCCAATCCATCAGTAAATGTAACAAGTGACACATTCGTTAAATCTGTCGGAAATTCCACCGACTCCAACCAATTCAATGCAGAATCAACTGCATAGTACAAAACGGTACCATTTCTCAAACTTAATCCTGCAACAAACGATTTCAACTTATCCTCTGATTCTACAGGAACAAAATGTTTGTTTGCAACCTCAAAAAAATCCAATCGGTCATTAAAACCAGCTATTCCTAAATATAATTGGGATTCTTTATAGACTTCTCTATGATTTTCAAATTCAGGTTTTACTTTTTTACACCCTATAACAAAAAACGATATAAGGGAAACACATGCAATAAAGGTGAATATTTTTTTCATAACTTTTTTATTATTAATTTTCAGATAATGTTTATAATTCTTAATTTTTACAATGGAGAAAATTGCACTTCTAATTTGAAATTACGCAATACATAGTATTACACCAAAAACATATATTTTTTCATAATAAATTAATTTAATAGTATTTTTTGGGTTCCCTGTATACTTGTTAAAAACACCTTACTTCTTTTTTTTAGGGCATTTAGAATAACTTTCTTCGGGTGACCATAAGGATTATTTTTTCCTACAGATATTACACATTCGCTAAAAGTCCTCATTAAAGAATCCTTGCCTGCTTTACCTCCATGATGAGGCACGACCAAATACAATGTTTCTGTTCCATCCAACGCTTCCAAATCCAACATTTCGTTTATTTGAGCATTAGACATATCACCAGATAATATACAGTATTTTTTATCTGAATGAACGATCAAACCTAAACATCGATAATTTTCATTTTTTTCATATTTAAATCGAAACATTGACACATTTGTTTTATTTAAAATTTTCTCTATTCTTTCTTCGCTAGAAGGACACAAATAATCAACAAATTCATAAAGAGACATATTGTTTTGAACTAATTCAGCTAAAGTTGTTCTTATCATTGACTTTTGGGGACAATTGGGAACAATGATTGCAGAAAAATAATCTGTCAAATGTTCTTTTATCGCATACAATGCATGAAAATGATCTAAATGCCAATGTGACAATACAAAAACAGGTTTAACAGTATTATCTTTCCAATTAATTTCATTAATTTTTGCTAACACCTCATTTTTACCAGCAGAAATAGGAACTCCCATATCAAACACTATACGTACTTGATTTTTTTCATCGAGGATTTCAATCCAATTTGCTTGACCGACATCTTTTATAAGAACTTCTTTGGGTTTGAAATCTAAAAGATTCTGTATTGCTTTGACCATATTCCTTTCTATTAATATTTATTTCTTCGAAAAGCTTTATCTGAAGAATCCAAAAGATTATTAAAATCCTCTAGAGAAACTGTAACTTCACAAGCAACTAAATAAGAATCTCGAACAATAAAATCGTGACTTATCTTTTCTAACATTTCTTTTTTTATTTTTCGATAAACACCTTGAAGCAGTCTTAATTTAATTGCACTTTTTGCAGAACAATTTTCATTACAATGGAACAAAACCATTGTCTCCGAATATGGCGACATATCCAATGGAACTAATTGTTTAAACGAAGCAAAATCTTGTTCTGTTGCAAAATCAAAATAAACATCAAAACCTCCTCTTCTCTTTTCAAAAGATTCTACCAAAAGATAAATGTCATTCATTATTTATAAGAATAATTACTCCTACTCTTTATAGGATTTTCGGCATTCTCCTTTTTTTTTTTCAAAAGTAAATAGCGTAAACTGCAATTCCTAAATCCATTTAATTCATTACGTTCATTTCGTTCATTTGGAAAGATTTGGTTTTATAGTTAGAAGAATGTTCTGTATTCAAAAAAAAGTCTTGCTAATATTTTAATTAACAAGACTTTTATAGGGAGCAAGAAAGACTCTGATTATTCCATCTTTATAAAATGCAGTATTCTGTCTCCAATTAAAATATCTCCTTATTCCAAAGTTTCTTAAAAAAGTCAAACACATAATAGATTTCTATGTCACCGCTACGACGAGTAAATTTGTCTAAACTAACAACTATACACCTACTATCAGGAAATTCTTCTTTATATTCTTTAAAATTAGCGTAATGCTTCGGCATTATTTCTCTCGCTGATTTTATTTCAATTCCAATTTTTGCATCTCCAATAACCACATCAACTTCTTTACCATTGTACGTGTGCCAATAACTCAGTTTTTCACGAGAATGTGTGTAAGCAACATACGCCTGCAATTCTTGTAAAACAAAATGTTCAAAGGCATGTCCATATTCAGGTGTTCCTTGTGCAAGAGCAGAACGTTTCATAAGATAATTGTAAACTCCAACATCGAAGAAATAGAATTTTGGTGCCTGAGTAACCTTACGTTTCATCACTTTTGTGTAAGCAGGTAACATATAGCCAATAAGCGTGTCGCACAAAATACCGAAATATGATTTTGCAGTTTTTACACTAACTCCACAATCGCTTGCAATGTTGCTATAGTTTACAATTTCTCCACTTGTGAGAGCTGCAGCCGAAAGAAATTGTTGAAAATCATCAAGATTTCGTACCAAAGCTTCCTCTTTGATTTCTTCCTTTAAATAAACATCTATATATCCCGCCAATAACTTCGTTGGATTTTTTGCTAAATAATGAGGAGGAAGCAGTCCGTATAGCAAAGCCTTGTCTAAATTTAAATCTGGTAATTCTGCACTCACAAACGGGAAAAAATAGCAAGGTGTGGCACGACCGCCAAGTGTATTGTATCCTTTTCTTTTTAACTTACGGGCACTACTACCAGATAAAACAAAACGGAGTTTTTTTCGCTGAATAAGTCTATGAACTTCGTTGAGCAATTCGGGAACTTCTGGTATTTCATCTATTACAACCAGTGTGTTTTCTGGTTTATCTTGTAACATTTCGAATAGCAACGCAGGACGAGCTTGCAAACGCAATTTTAAATCACTGTCCAGTAAATCAAACAATATACAATTCGAAAATTGTTGCTCAAGAAAAATACTTTTCCCTGTTTGTCGTGCTCCAAAAAGAAAAATACTACCTTCTTCTACATCCTTAGTTATATTAAAAATCCTTTGTATCATTTACTTATGTCGTTTAAATTTCTTTAACAAAGATATGTTTTTTAGGTATTATACTCCAAATATTTTAAAATATTTGGAGTTGTATTTCATAATATTCTAAAATATTTGGAGTATCTAAATGTAAATTATACTATTTTTAGGAATACTTATAATCAACAAACAAAACGTTCTATTTTGTTTTAGCCAACGAATCCATTGTTATGTCCAATTTGTCCATAACAGAATATTCAATTTTTCCCAAGGCTTCAACCATGCCAAATTTATTGGCCTTCATATAGACTTGAATCACACTGTCCGCAGTTTTCTTGTATTGATTAATTAACTGAAGTTTTATGACATTTTTATCTATAATACTTCTCGTTGCAATTGTATCTTTAAACTGTGTTAGTTTTTGCTGTGCTATAGTTTCAATAAATAAAGAATCTTTCGTAAATGAATCATGCACTATACCCATAACTGATTCATACATACGACTTATACTATCTTTAATCCATTGTTCTGGTTCATTGTTCTCTGCTATTTCTGTAGTTTCAACTGTTTCGTTATGGTTACTTTGTTGCACAAATTCCTTTTTATTAGTCGTGTTGTTTTGCTGAGTAACTTCCGTACTGTCATGTTCAACAACATCGTCTGAAACTGCATTGTCAACAATACCTACAGAGTCATATTGTTCCACAATGTCATTTTTTTCTATCTGATTGTTTTTCCCTAAATAAAGCAAACTACAGATAATCAATGTAAGAACAAAAGTTATCCCAACCCCCAAAATACCCTTAGATGATTTTTTTTGCATCATCTGTAATGCGGTGCTTGCATCCAGCCGCTTTTGTGGATTTTCTTGGGAACAGATACGCAAAATATGTTTTTCTTTTCGACCTAAAGTTATCTGTTTGGTGTTAGCAAATTCATTCATCGTCTTTGCAAACGAATACATATCCGTTTTCGAAGAAACTTTGCTATAATCAATATGTTCATCGGTGCTGTATTGCTTAGTTGCACCCAGCGAAGTTTGGTAGGTATCGTTATTGGAAACGCCAAAATCTATCAGCTTGGGAATATGTTCCTTATAGGTAACAACAATGTTTTCTGGCTTTATGTCAAGATGATAAATTTGTCTTTGTTGCAAGTAAGTCAATGCAGAAAGTAGCGAAGTAAAGATTGTAATAAAATCTTGTTCCGTACAAATTTCGTTTGAGTGCATATATTCCTGCAAATTCATTCCATCCACATACTCCATTATTATGAAAGGAACGCCCTGTTCTGTTTTTCGTAACTCTAAATAACGTACAATATTAGGATGATCAAGTTGATAACCAATTTCAAACTCTCGCTCCAAAGAACTCCTCTGAAGTGGCTGAAATTCGTATTCCGCAGTCAAACGCTTTTCAATTCTCCATTTATTGAACAAACGAATTTTTGATACAACAAAATATCGGGAACGATATAACTCTACTCGTTCTTCACTTGTATGTTGCACATCTTGAATAAATTCCGAAGAATCGTCTGTCATTAGAATCTTTTTTTCAAATATACGAAAAAACATGGTCTTGCGATTTATGATTGTGTCTTTACTAAACAAATTGTTCAATCATTTCATTCATTTCATTCAATTCGTTCATTTTGTTCATTTCAAAATCCGTGTTTTTTAATTTGTATCTTTGGCATTGAAACAGATATTCAAAATAAAACAAAAAAAAAACTATGGTTTCAAAGCATATTCGTTTTAGAATAGAAGAAGTTTTTGGGAAAGAAATTAGATATCCGCTCGACTGTGAAGCATTAGCAATTGACATTTCACAGAAATGCAATGAACGAATTAGTGCTTCCACACTCAAACGATTCTTTGGTTTTATTTCTGGAACAGAGCCAAGAACTTATACATTAGATGTTATTGCCAAATACATTGGATACAAAAACTGGGACGAATATTTAGAGATTTTGGCAGGGAAAAATGAAAGTAGCGAATTTGTAACAATAGAGGAAATAAAAGCTAGTAATCTTTCCCAAAACGACACTTACGAATTTTGCTATGAACCAATGCGCAAAGTCACTTTCCAATATAAAGACTCGCAATGTGTAGTGTTAGAATCAATAAATAGCAAATTACAAAAAAACGATCTATTTGTTTTTTCCTCTATTACTAAAGATTATCCCCTACTAATATCATCGGTCGTTCGAAATTCGATGAATCTAGGGGCGTTAACTTTAGGAAAAGTAAGTGGTATTACATCAATAAAAAAGATCCAATAACAGATTCTTTCAAGCAAAAAAAGCGAGACACTTTGCCTCGCTTTTTTTGTATCATAATTAACCGATTACCTATTTTGAGAAATCTTTGTTAATGCTTCATTCAACTCCGACAATGAAGATGCTGAACTATAGCAATGTGAATATTCCGATTCTGTAACTTTTTCCAACTGGTTCTTCAACGATTGAACTTTGGCCTTCAAACTTGAACCAATTACATTGTTTTTGTTCAACTGATACAATGCCGATCGTGTTGAAATCACATCCAAAACATCTGCATCAGAAGAGTATGTTTTACCTTCATCCATTGCAACTGCATCACCGTACATCATATCGGAATATGAACGATTTGCCGCAGCAGTCGGTTTTGTTTGTTTTTCCGATGACTTTTTCGTTGTAGTCTTCTTGCTATCCGAAGATGCTGTTTTTACAGTAGAAGATTTCGGTTCTGTTTTCTTCACTGGTTCAGAAACAACTGGTTTTTCTTCTACCACTGGTTTTTCTGCAGGAGCCTGCATTTCTATTTCGAATTCGGTAATTGCTTCTGTTTCTGCAACAACAGGTGTTTTTTCAGCTTTGTAATCGTTCCACAACGATTGTACTTGGCTAAAGCCTGCATTTTTTATGATGTTCTTATTACGATTATAAAATCCCGCGAAAAATGCCTCATCTTGAACAAAATCTTTTAGAAGAGCATATTTTTCTGCAAATAACAAATTATCTATACCTTCTTCATTAAATAATTCAACCAAATCCCAAAACTCACCTCTATTCAAACGCGAACGAAGTTTTCTATCCGAAACAAGCTGATTATATCGATTCAAAAAGTTCTTGTACTTTGGTTCTGTATATGCACCAGAGCTAACAATATCCAAGTCAAGCAATTGTTTTAGATGACCATTTAACACGGAATAATTCCATTCGTCTGTTTGGAGATAATTCGATACATTATCCATAAACAAACCAACGGTGCATAAGTCATTTAATTCTGCATACAACTGTGCACAAGACTCATCATACATAAACGAGCCGTTCTTTACTTGCGGAAACGAATCAATTGCAATCTTTGTGTTCAACAAAACAGAAAAATCGATACGTGAAGACTGTAATTTTTCGCGAACAACTGCAAATATCTGACAGATAGTATCCTGCATTTTTAATTCTGTAACTAACTGTAATACAGAATCTTCTTGATGAAATCCATCCATACACAACAAACAAGAAGATGCATCTAACGCCTTGATATACTTCAACGAAGAATCGCTATTGAATACACTCTTCGCAACAAAGTCCTTAGCCAAACCATACGATTGTTTAGCAGAACTGTTATGATACATACAGCCGAGAAAACATCCGCCAAGAATGACTGTCAGACCAAGTAGAATTATCAATATTTTTTTCAACGACATATTTGTCTATTTTTAATTGAATAACTATTAATTGTTTTGTACAGGTGCTTGACTTTCTACACCCCAACCTCTTTCTATATAATATTTAAGAGTAACATGAAGTGTTTTCTTTTCACCTTTTGTATATCCATCAAGAATACGACCAAATGGAGTTACTTCTGATTGTTCAACAATTACATCGGCCTGTGCATTTCCTTGTTTTTTCATCAAATCATCACAAACCACATCTTTAATTTTATAAATAGATTTTTTCATAGACAAAAATGAAACTTCTCTTTTTGTTTCTTTTGCCTTTGCTGCCTCGTACAATGTAGGAGTTTTCTGTGCAAGATCAGAAAGACTTTCTGGTTGAGTTTCTGGCATTTCTTCCGAATCATTTTGTATTACAACCAAAGGATTACGTACTGGTACGATTTCCTTCTTTGAAACCTCATCCATTGGATATGTTTCCGATGCAAAACGATTCAAAGTATCAACATCACAATTCAACGAATCTATATATGACTTTGCAAGTACATATTTTTGTCCTTCTGCAGTAACATCAACATTTACAAACACATGCGCTGCAATAAAATTATTGTTATCATCATATTCGTTGATTTGTTCTGCGTTATATGTCAACACTCCATTTGAAGCAAGTTTTCTTAAATTCAAGCGTTGGTTCTCATCGTTTAATTCATAATAACCTACCTCTACAGCAACATTATATTTCCCCTCCTGAAAATCCGATAAACTTTCTACTGCTTGTTTTACATCACCTTCGGTAATATCAGAGTCTGATTTTTTCTTATCACCACAGCCTACCAACACCATTGCCGATAATGCCATACCTAAAACAAAAACACTTTTCTTCATAGTCTTATAATTTTATTAGCACTAAATGATTTTCTACAAATATACAATTTTTCGGTCTATTTTGCTATAAGCAAATTATTCTTTATAAAAAAAGAGCCGCTCTATAGAGCGACTCTACATCAAATCATTAAAAATTGCTTTATTATCGAATCAAAACCACATTACCCCAAATTGGTTTTACCGATTGGGCTATTTTGAAATTCTCTTCCGAATGATCTTCAAAAGTTACCTCTATCTTATATCGATAAGTACCTGCTTGCATTAATTTGCCATTCACCATACCATCCCATTCTGCCAATGGGCAACCGTGTTCATTTACACCCGAAGAGTAGTATACCAAGTTATTCCAGTTGTCGTAAATCCAAATTTCAAATGTACGACAGTTGAATCCTTTTGGTTTAAATTTACGCACCTCATCGGCTGGATTTTCTGGAGCAAATGCTGTTGGTACATACAAACCATGTTCAACATCAACAAAGAATGGGACCTTCAACGACGAAGAACAACCAAATTCATTCACAGCTGTCAACTCAGCTGTATAATTTCCATATCGATAGTTTTGATCAAAGATTTTTCTGTTATCTAACACAAGAGCTGTATCCAATTTTCTTCCGAAATCCCAGAAATAATCTACAGCAAATTCTTTCTCTACTTCACCTTGATACAATATTTGTGCTTCCGACAAGTTTGTGAAAGTCACAACGCCTTCTTGTCCAAGATTTTCAGTAATAAATTGAACATCAGGACTTGGAGTTACCGCAACTGCCAACGAATTTGTTCCCACACAACCGTATTTATTTGTTTCTCGTACAGTAATTGTATCAAAACCTTCTTCTGTCCAATCTACAGAACGAACAAATCCTGAAGAATATGAAGACAATTCATACGAAACTCGATTACCTGTAATTGACCATGCAATCGTGTTTGCATCACTTTCTTTTGTAACAACATACACTTCATTCGAGCCTGTACAAACGCCTGTTTCACCAGTAATTACCGGATTTGGAATTGCACTAATCAAATAAGAGATTTTTGTGGTATCGCTAATACAACCATTCTCCATCTGAGTCATCCAAACCTCATAATTACCAACAGCCGAATTCAATGTTTGATATTCTGAACCAGTCATAACAACATGTTTGTCGCTATTAAACCACATTGGATTCTTTGCTTTTGTTGTAAGCGTCACTGTTTGTCCATCATGGCAGAATGCTTTTTTCGTCAATGTTGGTGCATCTGGTTTCTTATATACGACATATACTACTTTTGTCTCGCGTTTTGTGTCGAAAGAACAAGAAGCAACTGTCGTACGAGCCTTGAATGTGTAAACCCCAGCCTTTTTTATTAAGCCAGCTGGAATATCCAAAGTATCGCCTAAACTTAATGTTGCACCTGTAGGAGATATCCATGAAACTGTTTCATGTTCAGAATTACGGGCAACGATAAGTCGTCCTGGATCTTCATATTCACAGATTGTATCCGATTGAATCAATAGTGCAGGTTGTGGTCCTGCTTGTATGCTAACATTCTTTGAAGACAAATCACTCTTACAACCGGCTGCATCGGTTTGCGAAGCATAGAATGTGTATTCACCAACTTCAGATGTTGGCAATGTAAAATAACGACCTGTAAATATTGGGAAATCTGTTGGAGAATCATACCAATAAACCTTATTACTTGATTCTGCAATAAGAACTACCTGATTACCTTCGCAGGCAACCACATCGGTAGATTGTTTAAAGTTGACTTTTTCTGGTTTTGGATTAACCGTAAGTGTCACTTTTGCAGGTTCGCTTACACAATTATTTTCTGTTTGTGTAACATAGAACGATTGTGTCTTTTTATCCTTTGGTGTGTATTCAGTCATACCAGCAGAAAGCAATGCTGTACAATCCTCATCGGCATACCATTGTGCTGTTGCATCGCTGTTAATTACTACCGACAATGGTTGAATTTTGTCGTAGTCACATATTGATACATCGATAGTTTGTGGAGCCGATGGAACGGCAAAGATTGTAGCCGTTGCTTCCGCAATCGGACTAACACAACCAGAAACTGTTTGAGTTGCTCCAATCGTTACCATTCCAGGAAGTGCATCTTTTTCAACATAGGAATCCTCGTCAGACATTAATATTCCACTTCTATACCATTGAATATTTGAACCTATAGCAGTAAACTCAACATCTTCACCTTGACAAGCATCGTCAACATTGATAGTTGGTGCATCAGGTATTGCATTTACTTTTATTGTTACAGTAACCGGATTGCTTACGCAATGTTCATCCTGACGAGTTACATACAACTGATAAGTACCTGCTGTAGCATACGAAACTGTATGCGAAACGCCAATTTTATCTGCGTGACTTAATGAAGATTCAGTATACCACAATGCTTCTTGGTCTGCAAGAAGTTCCAAATCTTCGTTTTCGCAAATTTCCTTATTACCCATAACCTTAGGTTGTGGAGTAACAAACATTTGCAAAGTAACTTTCGATGCCTGACTTTCGCAAACAGCATCACTTTGTGTTACATAATAATTGTACACACCAGTTGTGACAACATCGTTTGGAACATAAGTCGAACCGACTGCAATAACAGCATTTCTATCATATTCCTTATACCATTGAATCGTGTAGTCACCATTCGCAGCAAGAGTCGGCATCGTGCCATTCGTACAACCAGAAACAACTGATTCAACCACATCTGGTGCAGGGATTGGACATTCAATAATAGAGAATGTCATACAAGCTGGTTCACTCGTACAAACACCATCGGTTTCTGCTACGCAATACGTCCAGTCACCTACTTCGTCTGCATATATATGAGAAATAGAAGGTCCTATACCAACAAGATTACCAGATTCATCTGTCCAAGTATATGCACCACCATTTCCTGTAACCGTAAGCGACAAATCACCCGAAGCCACAACAACTGTTTTATCGGAAACAGATGGAGCTGCAATTTCCCTCAATTCAAATGTCTTCGAATCTGAATTTGAACAGTTCGTAGTCGCATCGGTGTATTCATATAAGATTGTATGGTCACCAACAGCCAACACGTTCGTATTAATTGAACTTGCAACTGCACCATCTATCTTCAATGCACCACCAGTTGGAGAAATAACTGGTTCAACGAGACCTGTATTCACACATTCTACAGCATTTGTTGTTATAGAAACTGTTGGAAGTTTATTCACTTTTGCAAATTTTGTCATTGCATTTTCACAACCATTTTCCGTAACTGTATATGTAATTTCAAAGCTGCCAGAAGCAGAAGGATCGAACTTTGAACCTGAAATATGTTCACCTGAGAATGTTCCTGTTGTTGGTGTTACATATTGCATCAAATCGAATGCTGCGTCGCCAATACAAGAATTTGCAATTGTAGAGAATTTGATTTGCGGTGTTGCAACTACTGCAATATCAAAAGTTTCGCTATTCGCACACGATTTAGAATCGGTGTAAGAATAAGTAATTGACGCTGTCGAACCGGCAACTACAGCTGCAGGATTGAATGTAGAAGCGACCACGCCATCACCGCTAAATTTACCACCTTTTGGAGAAACAACGCTTGTCAAATCCAATGGCGAATCATATTCGCACATAGCGGCAACAGGCGTTACCGTTATTGAAGGCAAGTCATTTACTATAATGTTATCACTTGCTGTATTCGTACAAGAATTTTCATCGGTGTAAGAATAGGTAAATGAATATGTTCCAGCCGTTATTGGTTTAAATTTCGTTACCGTTGCCAAAGATTCATCTACAATTGTTCCTGCCACTTGCGACTTATAGGTAGTCAAGTCTATTTCTCCAGAACCAGCACAAACCTCTGCTGGCAAATCAAAACTTACAGAAGGAAGTTTATTAATAATGTATGTAATACTTGACTTTCCACTTTCGCAATTTGCATCAGTATCGTATAACGAAACATAGAATGTATAAGAACCTTCTGCAGTTTCTGTCGGAACAAATGTCGTTGCAGCATCATCTTGTATCTTTGTATCGTTATAGTACCAACGAATATTTCCTGTACCAGCCGTTACCGATAATGTTTTTGCTGCATCAGAAGTTTCTCCCGCACAAACAGCAACCATATTTTTAACAGGAACAGGTGCTTCTGCAGCACAACTTGAAATTTCTAAAGCAACTGGAGTTTTTTCAGAAACGCAACCACCTTCTGTACTTACAACATAATATGTATGTACACCAACTTTACCAGTTGTGCCATCAATTACATCTGCAGCGGCAGGCGTAAACGTTGCCCCCTCGCCCACTTTATTTGTTAGAGCAGCATCGCTATACCAAATTTGATTAACACCTGTTGCCGACAAAGTAGGAATATCACTAGCAGTTACTTTCGTATAAACTTTTGAGACATCAGTACCAACAGGTTTTATTGGATCATAAACCGTAATAGAATGAGCTACGGAATTTGAACATACACCATCGGTATAGTCGTAAGTAATCGTATATTCCTGTCCGATAGTTGCATTTGCTGGATTAAAACCTGCAGTAACATCAAGACTTGGATTTGCCGAGAACGTTCCTCCAGTTTGATTTCCCGTCAATGTAATTACAGAATTTGATTTACAAGTAGTTGTAGGTAAAGTAAATGATACTTCTGGTTTTTCCTGTACATCTATCGTTATAGATTCTGATTTAGAACAACCATTTACCTCGTATGAATACGTAATCGTATGAGAACCAACACCTGCCTTCGAAGGAGAGAATGTTGTTCCCGTCACACCTTCGCCGCTAAAAGTTCCTATACCACCTACAGGTGTAGCAGTAACCGACAATGTAAGATCGGCAGCATCAACACATTGTGCATCAACAGGATTGATAATTACCGAAGGAATTGGATTAACAACAACGGTTGTCTCTCCTGCTTCGCTTGTACAATTACCAACAGTTACGATTAATGAATAATCGCCTGCAGCATCTGCAGTTGAAGCAAACACAGGATTCTTTTCTGTAGAAGTAAATCCATTTGGACCCGTCCAAGCATAAGTTCCCTCTGCCGTTGTTTCCAACGACAAATCTTCACCAAGACAAACTGGTGAATTAGTTGTAATGACAGGAACAGAAGGTGGTTCCAATGTTTTCACTTCAATATCAGCACGTTCACTTTCACAACCGACAACTGTTTGAGACACATAATAATGAACAGAGCCAACAGTTGTTGTAGATGGAACTAATGAGACAAATTTAGTTGAACCGTCTGCAGTTGTATACCAAGTAAGATTTTCACCTGTTGCAGTAACCTCATCCGAAACTGTTTCGCCTTTACAGAATTGATAAGGTGCAGTTGGAATTTCTGGTTTTTCTGGAATTTCGTTGATAACCACTGTTGTTGTAGCCGCCTCACTTGGACAATCAGCAACAGTGACAACAAGACTATATTCGCCTGCAACTGTTGTTTTTGGATTTTGATCGGTAGAAGTAAATCCATTTGGTCCAACCCAAGAATAGGTTGCACCAGCTACTGCTGTTACCGACAAGGTAACATCTTCTCCGTCACATTTCGGACCATTATTAGAAGGCGATGGTGTTGCTGGAGTTGATTTTACAACGACTGTTGCCGTCGTTACTTCACTTGAACAATTACCAACTTTTACCATCAATGTATATTCACCAGCAGAAGCAGCAACAACATCGTCAATTACCGGATTTTGTTCCGTTGAAGTAAAACTATTTGGACCTGTCCAAGTATACGATCCTTCTGAAGTTGTACTCAATTCAATAGAACCACCTGGACAAACAGGAGAATTTGTCGTAATAACAGGAACTGAAGGTGGAGCCAATGTTTTCACTTCTAAGTCAGCACGTTCACTTTCACATCCTTTTACTGTTTGTGAAACATAATAATGAACACTACCAACTTTTGTTGTTACTGGAACCAAAGTTGCAAACTCAACTGTTCCATCTTCCGTTGTGTACCATTTCAAAGCAGTTCCTGTTGCAGAAACCTCTTCTGTAACTGTTTCGCCTTGACAGTATTGTATTGGAGATTCAACAGTTGGTTTTTCTGGAATTTCATTTACAACAACCGTAGTTGTTCCTGCCTCACTAACACAACCATTTGCATCTGTAATAATAACAGAATAATCACCTGCAGCAGTTAAAGAAACCGATGCAATTGTTGGATTTTGATCTGTTGAAGTAAAACTTTCCGGACCTTCCCACGCGTATGTTGCACCAGTTACTTCTGAAATTTCAAGAGTCAATTCATCACCCACACATACAGGAGAATTGGTTGTTATTGTTGGAGTTTCTGGTTTTGCAAAAACCTCAACTTCAACTGCTGCACGAGGACTTTCACATCCATTTTCTGTTTGCGAAACATAATATGTTGTTTTTCCCGCAGTCGATGTTGATGGAATAACCGAAGTTGTAGCTGTTCCACCTGTTTCTTTTGTATACCATTTCAAAGCAGTTCCTGTCGCTTCCAAAGCAGATGCTTCGTCTCCTTGACAGTATGTTACAGGAGATGTAACCTTTGGTTTTCCTGGACAACTTGATCCACATTCAACAACAGCTTGTGCACGAATTTCATCATCTGCATGACCCAACAACGAGACATGTGCTTCATTTATAATTTTTTCAGAACACTCATTTACCGATGCTGTTACTGTCACCGTGTATTTCTTACCAAACGGAATAGGATTTGCTAATCCCTGTTCAAATTCCCAAACTACATTTGAACCAGAAAGAGCACCACCATTATCGCTTGAAACATACGTTAATTCTGACGGCATTTCATCTATGATAGATAAATCGTAGGCATAATCAGTGTGAACATGAATATTTGAATATTTATGATTTCCATGCGACAAATTCTTAAATCCAAAATAACCTGGAGTTGTAGAAACATTTTCTACCGTAAATGCCGCAGATTCTGAAGTATCAACAGAAGTAGCCCCTACCCACATACGCAAAATATCATCGGTTACATCCACAGCTACATGTAAATCACCAGAAGCAGCTACCAAATCTGCAGACTTAGAACCGCATTGTACCTTTAGAACTCCATAGTCAACTTTCAAAGACAAACTGATGTTATCTCTAAAATACCAATATGTATCAGCATATTGTGTAAAATTGCAATCTGCCTCTACGAATATATTTTTTGCATACGAATAATTATACTTTACATTACTATTTGAATTAGCAGCAACTGATGCTACACCACCAGATACCGATCCGCCAGAAACAGTCCAATCGCTGGCATTTGCGGCTGCATCATTGGTAACAAATCCATGTGTTTGTTCATATTCCAACATATATGTCACATCATCACCAACCGAAACTGTTTCCTGATCAGGTGTTTTTGTAAGCGTTGTTGGAACTATTGGAGCAGGAACTTTAGCACAAGTCACTGTAACCGTAGCAGTATCTCCTACTGGAGAGTTCATATCCGCATATATCCATGCGACATTATCTATGTCTTCATTATCTGTTTGACAAGATTTTCCAGAAGGGAATGTTGCCGTTGCCGTATATTTTATAGTTCCTTTCTGTTTTATTTGCATGGTCGGAATTTTCCAAATTATCACATCACGGCCATCTGCTGTTTTCTTTGTCGTCATTGTTGCACCAAAAGATTCCAAAGGACAATTGTTTTGAAAAGCCAAGAACGACAAGCCCTTTGGTAACGTATCACACACGACTACATTATACATATCACGACCAGCCATAGGTCCCGTTCCTAAAATTCGACGCCAAACATATCCATCAAATTCTTCTACCAAGACATTAGATACCGTGTGTGTCGGGACATCGCAAACCGATGGAATATATTCATTCACAGGAGTTTCTATGGATTTTCCTGTTTCCTGATCTATTCTTTGCCAACTTGGAGTAACCGGATAATAGTTTCCATCTTCTGCTCCTTGTGCCGCAGCATCCCAAGACCAGTCATCAGAGAAATCAGTATCAACCCAAGGATTTGGGTGTATATAACCAGCCACACGCAATGGTTCCGTTCCACCACGGTGAATACGAGCTCCCATACCATAATAGTTACTCAAATGTCCAGTGGTTGTAACCAATAATGGAGCAAATTGTAAAATCATACGCTGATTCCATTTACCATAGGAATCCGAACCTTCCACCACAGTTTCATGCGAGACACTTATCTTATCAGAAGCAGAACGTTTCCCCTCATAAATTGCTGTATACCAGCCCCATCCCGGATCTCCTAAACTTTTACGAGCCGCATCGTACATATAGTATGAAATACGATAGTTTCCATAGTTGATATATGGTTCTATTGCATCATTATACAAACGGAAACGCAACCATTCTTGTTGAGTAGCCAAACCACCATTAGAGAAACCGATATTTACACGAGGACGACCACCGTCCAACCAACCTGCCTCCGAAGAGTTTTCGAAATTAATTGTATAAGTAACAACATTTCCCGGGTTACATTCTTCAAGATTTGCCGTTTTTTCTATAATTAAAGAACGCTTAATGACATCAACACAGTTACGTTGCATTGTTGAAGTCACATAATTTGGATATTCATTCGATGTCCATCCCAAACCATTCGAGCAAGAAATTTCAGCTGTTGTACAATAGCGTCCAGAAGCTTTAGGTCCAACTTTTACTTTATATGAAACTTGCCCTTTTGTTACATCTATGGAACCTGTTTTCACTCCAGGCACTGTCCCAATATCCCATGTAACTGTATGAGATGCAGCATCATACACACCACCATTAGCTGCACTTACAAAAATAAAATCTTCAGGAACATGTTCTACAATTTTAACATCCTTACCGTCAACAGAACCATAGTTTCTATAATCCAAAAAGTAAGTAAATTCATCACCAGTATAAGCAAACGACAAACTATCTTCTATTGATCTATATACCTTCATATTTGCCTTTGGCAACATCTGACTAGGTGCGATATGGTTACCAGTTGCCGTCAACATACCAAGTAAACGGAACCAACCATGAAAATAATGAGGAACAGAAGATAAATATCCGTCACCACCTGTTGTTACATCCCATTCTATGTTACAAGTTCTATACAAAACTCCTAACAAATCCATATCCTGAGCAGCAATAGCCGACATAGAACCACAACCAGCAATCCAGTTAAAAATGAACTCACTCTTAATAAAATCACCTGTAGGACCAATGTCCCAATGCAATGTTGCAGGGCCTTTATATGTCACAGACGGTCCTCCACCAAATTCAGTACACCCTGCATTACCCCACTTTTGAGGATCATTCATAAACTGAGAATAGCGAACAGCTCCATCATACTCGTATGTGTTTGAAGTATTTTTCAATGTATGGGTTACAGGATCCCATGTATAGTCCGGATTTCCGTGCCAAACATAGTTCATAGCCGTACGCCAAACAGAACGGAAACGACCACCTTGATTTCCAGCATGAACTGTTACTGAAGCCGATGCCTCATTTACCGTGGTTTCCTCACCCACGAAAATATATTTTGGATTTTGCGAAATCCAATTACCTACTAACCAATCCGAAGATGCTTCACAACGTTTAAATTGATTTCTCTCAAATTCAGACACACCTTCTGGATTCAATTCTCCCAACAAATCATAAAATTCTCTAAAATACGAAGGTGCCAAATAATCGGAGTGAATATTTGTAGGCCCCGCAAACTCTGGACGCATTAATATGCCATCAACTGTCATAGGATTCTGCGTCACATAATTTGATGCTTCCGGCCACGTATTACCATTTTTCAAATACCCATCCAACCCAATCTCACCTGAAAGATAACGACGAGGTTCACCATCATCAGGGAAACGTGTTTGCAAATGAATGAAACCTTTCAATACATCAATAAGTTCTTTCTTATACGAAATCGGATTGCCTTTTGAATCATTCACACCCATAAAATCACCCCACTGACGCCAAGCAATATACAAAGCTAAAGCGATATCCACGTCACCATCGGTTGCTGCATCTTGATTATCCTTGATAGAGAAATCACCATAACCATAATCTGGTGAAAATACCACACCATCAATATATCGAGGTTGTTTTACTCTTGACTTATCGTGAACACACATCCACAAACCATCAAACGAAACCTTGTCACCCATAATTGCCGCTGCCAAAAGAGAATATCCATCACCTTCACGACAGTCGTATGGACAACCTAAATTACCACGGATATACTTTACACCGTTAACTTCATCACCTGTATATGTCCATTCATTAGCAAAAATCTGGTATGCGTCACGAATATCTTGTTCCATTTCGGCATGAACAACACCCTCAGGGTTAACAGTACCCAAATTGTCCAAAGTGTGATTTTCACCATAACTATAGGAAAGAAATTGCGGGAACGGGAATGCTGGATTTCCAGAATTTATATGAACTGTCACTTCGTTTTGTGCCTCTACTGCAAGAACAACGAACAACGCATATACAAATGCCGATATATATTTTTTCATATCAAAAAAACGTTATTATAAAAAGACTCTTTTACAAGAAAAAAGTTTCATTTTTATCATTGTATAAAAAGCTTTCAAAGGTACGAATTTTATTCGTTTTTATTCGCTTTTCAGTAACAAATTCTACGAACGTATATGGTATAAAATACACTAAGACAACCAACAAACCTATTAATAAAAGAAAGTTGCAACTCAACTTCAAAAATTCACAATTCAAGTAATAGTAATTTGTATATTTTACAACAATAATTATCCATTATCAATTGTCATTTGTCAATTAAAACCATACATTTGTAATTGACTATGAAACGATTACTTTGCTACATAACAATTTGTTCCCTACTTGCAACATCGTGTGCAAGTCACGAGGGTCTTGTATCCAAGACAAATCAAGGGAATTATGAGATTACAGAAATAAAAATAAAAGGTGCTGCTTACTCAACGCCAATAAAAACAGAAAACAATACTGTTGTATTAGGAACGCACAAGAAATCAATATATTTCCTAACACCTGATTCCATCAAAAATGTATTTCGCACAAAACTTTGGGTACATGCGACTCCAGAAATTGTGTATGACTCACTCATTGCAATTGGTTCGTACGATGGGAACATGTACTTTTTCACAGAAGACGGCAAAATCCACAAGACAATCCGTCCCGGAGGAAGAGTTTTCACAAACCCTGTGCAACTCGACGACAACTGGGTTTCGTTTGCGACAGCCTCCAAAGGACTTTGGTATTATAACATACATTCCGACAGCATTTTCCTCTCTCCTATAGATAAATTCACTCATGGAAGCCCAACAAAATTGGGAGAAAATCAAGTATGCGTTGGCAGCAACGATAAAACTATGTATTTCTTTGACAAGAACGGTAAACTTATTTCTAGTTATAATACCACTGGTTGGGTAATGCATTCAAAAGCACTTCCTCTTTCTGATTCCACTATTGTATTTGGTTCATACGACAATCGACTATACTCTATTTCCTCGTCGGGAAAACTTCTATGGTTTTTTGAAACAAACGGAAAGATTCACGCTTCTCCACAACAGTTTACGAATGGAAACATTATATGTGGTTCCTTCGATAAAAACATCTATATCATAGATCAAACTGGACAAAAAGTAGCAGAAATCCCAACCAAGAAACGAGTCGTTTCATCTGCATCAATTTTCAACAACGACAATGCTGTAGTTGGTTCATACGACAAACATCTCTATATCCTATCTGTCACTGGAGAAGTAATAGATAAAGTCTGTCTTTACGGGAAAATTTTCTCTTCTCCTATCATTTTAGACGATGGTAGCATTTTTTGTGCGACAACCAATGGGAAAGCATTTTTCATAAGAAAAAGAAACTAAAGCAATCCTTCGTCGCAAAAGCTATAGTAGGTTGTGCCAGAAACAATTATATGATCTAACAACCGACAATCTATCAACTTTACGGCTTCTTTAATCTGGTTTGTTATTTCTGTATCCTGTCTGCTCGGACTACAATTTTCCGCAGGATGATTATGACAAACAATTATGCCCGTTGCCAACAACGTAATAGCATGTTTTGCAATGATTTTTGTGTCGACAATTGTTTGATTCACACCACCGGAACTAATGCGTTTCATACCAATTACCACATTCTTATTATTCAAATAAATGGCCCAAAATTCTTCATGAGAAAGGTCCCCTATTTTGGAATGCATAATAGAATAAATTTCTTTACTAGAACGAATGGAATCTTTGGTACCCACTTCCGCAAGACTCCTCCTTCGACCAAGTTCAAAAGTAGCAAGCAACGAAACCGCTTTTGCTGGTCCAATACCTTTTACCTTCGTAAAATCTTCAAGACTAAACTTGCTCATCTCATGTAAGTTATTATGAGCATAAGCAAATAACTTTTTCGACAAATCCAACGCTGATTCATCTTTCGTTCCGCTACCAATAATAATTGCAAGCAACTCTGTCTCGGTTAGCACCGATACTCCATGTTGCATCATTTTTTCGCGTGGACGGTCTGCCTCCGCCCAATTCTTAATTGAGTTGTTCATGATGTTGCGTAATAAAAAAACAGCCACAACAATTGTCGTGGCTGCTAAGTTTGTTTCTAATCTTTAAAGCATCGAATGCTTAAGCCCGACTTTTCATACATTTTAAAGCGAACAACACCGCTATAACTTGTATCAATTTGACGAACCCAAACATAGTCACCTTTTAAATCCGTTCCAGTTGTTGAAGACCAATATACGCCCGCTTCCCCACGTTGAGCGTATGTACCATTGATACTTGCATAACCACCGAAATTAAAGCCAAAATTGTCAACCATTTTCTTAACAACTTGTGCATCAGCACCACGAGTAATTTCTGTTTCACCACATTTTGTTAAATCTGCTGCCGACATTCCAAGAGCCTGTTCAAATATCATCCATTCAACATCAGATGGAATATGATATCCATTCGGACAAATACCTTGAACTTTTTGAATAGCACCACTGGCAAGTTGAGATTCATATTGCGAAAGAATAGCTGTTGAAACAGAAGTAGCAACATGGTCAGCAACCGCTTCTGAAACTTTGGTAGATACCGATGCTGTAATTTCAGCAAGTTTTACCTTATCTATCTTTTCATACATACCAACTTCATTCACAGCCTCTGCGACAGCACTTGTTACACGAGTCTTAACAACCGTTTCTACACTTGTTATATCAACAGATTCACTTGATTCATATAACGCTTCCTCTAAAGCAACAATTATAGCTTGTTTTATACATTCTGCAAGATAAGCTTCACTAATTTGAGCATTATCAGAGGCTTTTTCCAACGCTTGTTCTGTTTCTTTAGAGAATTTCTTTGAATATGTTGTAGCCAAAGAGCTAATAGCCGCAGAACTACGAATTTCTTCTATATAATCAGGAATAGAATTTTGGTTTGCATCAACAGAAGAAATAGAAGTTTTTACATCTGATTGAGCTGTATTTACTGTTGTCTCAAATGCATACAAGCCACCATTTTTCGTGCAATACTTTTCTAAATCAAGATAACATAGTTTTTCTCCCACAGGAACTTTGGATTCCGATGCAGATGGGTTAGAACTTCCACCTTCACCTGTTCCTTCGCCAGAACCTTCACCACCATTACCAGAATTCGAACCTTGATAAAAAGCTTTTCCATCTGGTGCCTGAGTAATGTTCAAGTTTGTCCCAAGGATTTCTATCGATTTATCCTTTTCATCAATTACTCCATCACCATTCGAGTCGTATCGAAGTGGTTCTGTTTGTTTCAACAATTCACCTTGATATTCAATGTAGCCCTCTGGAACATCTTTACCATTGTTTCTTTTACACGAAAGAGTGCAAACCAAAGAACATGCAAATGTAACATACAATAAACGCTTCATAGCTAACGATTTATTTTTTTATGATTGTACCTATCTTAGAACCAGACACAATTTTCTTTAACGAAGTTTCGTCACCAACATTAAAAACAATAATAGGAAGATTATTTTCCTTACACATTGTAAATGCAGTCAAGTCCATAATCTTTAATCCTTTTGCGTATGCTTCATCAAAAGTTATTTCGTCAAATTTTACCGCATTTGGATTTTTTTCTGGGTCAGAATCGTACACTCCATCAACACGAGTTCCCTTCAACAACACATCTGCTCCAATTTCTACGGCACGAAGTGCAGCAGCAGAATCAGTTGTAAAAAATGGATTTCCTGTTCCTCCACCAAAGATTACAACTTCATTTTGTTCAAATGCATCTTGAACCTTACGTTGAGAATATGCTTCTCCAACAGGTTCCATCTTTATTCCCGTTAACACACGAGATTTTACATTAATTGTTTCCAATGCAGAATGAAGAGCCATAGCATTAATCACAGTGGCTAACATGCCCATATAGTCGCCCTTCACTCTATCAAAACCACTATTTTTACTATTTAATCCTCGATAAATGTTACCACCGCCAATAACAACAGCAACACGCACCCCAAGGTCAATTACTTCTTTTACTTGATATGCATATTTCATTAATTTATCGGAGTCAATACAATAGCCATCTTCGGCCAACAAAGACTCTCCGCTAAATTTCAATAAGATTTTCTTGTAAACCATTTTAGTTAAGTATTTGTGCGACTAATATATAAAAAAAAAGGAGAGCTTATATAAAACTCTCCTTTTCTTTTTTGATTTCTAAATATTAAAGACCAAAACGTTTGAAACCTGTTACTTTCAAACCTTTTTGTGCAGATTCCAAATATTGAGCAATAGTCATTTTTGAATCTTTCACAAATTCTTGGTTCATCAATGTAGATTCTTTGAAGAATTTATTCAAACGACCTTTTGCAATGTTTTCAACCATAGCAGCAGGAATGCTGTTTTTCTTTTCTTCTGTTACTTTAGCAATGATAGCTTTTGCTTGAGCAACCTGTTCTTCTGTAATCCATCCTTTTGCAGCGTTAGAAGCCATGTGGTCTTCTGAATCAACATGGTTAGGATTGATACCAGCTTTCTTAAGTTCTACGTCAATTGCTTTTTGAATTTGTTCTTGAACTGTTTTTTCTTTAGCGATTTCGATTTCCGAATCAATTACTGATTGTGGAACATCGTTTTGATCAACAGCTACTGGACTCATTGCAGCAACTTGCATAGCAACATCCTTACCAACTTGAGCATCGGCAACAGAAGCGTTGAAACCAACAACAGTTGCAAGTTTGTTACCCATGTGAGTGTAAGCGAATGATTGTTCAGAAGTTACTTTTTCATAGCAACCTAAATCAATTTTTTCACCAATTTTACCCATTTGGTCTGTCAACAAATCAGCAATTTTACGACCACCGATTTCTTGTTGTTTTAATTCTTCTGCATTAGCTGGAAGAACATTCAAAGCAACATCAAGAACAGATTGAGTAAATGCGATGAAATCACCGTTTTTAGCAACGAAGTCTGTTTCGCAATTTACACAAACGATAACAGCAGTTTTGCCATCAGCAGTTACGCCACTTAGTACGCAACCTTCTTTAGCATCACGGTCTTGACGTTTGCTAGCAATTTTTTGACCTTTTTTACGAAGGATTTCAATAGCTTTATCGAAATCACCTTCAGCTTCTGTCAAGGCACCTTTACAGTCCATAAGACCAGCGCCTGTCATACCACGAAGCTTTGCAATATCAGATGCAGTTATAGCCATATTCAATTATTTTTTTGCAGTTTTTCTTGCTGCAGTTTTTCTTGCTGGTTTTGCTTCAGCCTCTTCAGCTTCTGCCTTAGCAGCAACTTCTACTACTTCTTTATCTTTTTCTACTTTTCTTTCGTCCAAACCTTCTTGGATAGCAGCACAAACTTTAGAAAGGATTACATCTACAGATTTTGCAGCATCATCATTTCCTGGGATTGCGAAATCAACCAAGTTTGGATCGGCGTTTGTATCAACGATTGCAAATACTGGAATACCCAAACGAGTAGCTTCTTTGATTGCAATATGTTCACGAACAACGTCAACTACGAACAATGCAGCAGGAAGACGAGTTAAGCTCACGATGCTTCCTAAGTTCTTTTGTAGTTTTTCACGTTGACGGTTGATTTGTAAAACTTCACGTTTTGAAAGAGAAGCGAACGTTCCATCTTGTTCCATCTTATCGATAGAAGACATTTTTTTCACAGCTTTTCTAATAGTTGGGAAGTTAGTCAACATACCACCACTCCAACGTTCTGTGATGTAAGGCATACCAATTGATTGTACTTTTTCAGCAACGATATCCTTAGCTTGTTTTTTTGTTGCTACGAACAAGATTTTACGTCCTGATTTAGCGATTTTTTTAAGGGCTTCAGCCGACTCATCAATCTTTACAACTGTTTTGTGAAGATCTATAATGTGGATACCATTCTTCTCCATAAAGATGTATGGAGCCATAGCTGGATGCCATTTTCTTTTTAGGTGACCGAAATGTACACCTGCTTCTAGCAATTCTTCAAATTCTGCTCTTGCCATATTTTTTGTTGTTTGCATTCAATATTAAAGCAATTCACAAGTAGCACCGACACCGATGGTCTTGCAAATTTTGAGTCTAAACAACGCTCTAATTCGAATAAGTTTATAATACTAACGTTTACTAAATTGAAATCTTTTACGTGCTTTCTTTTGACCTGGTTTCTTACGTTCAACCTCACGTGGGTCACGAGTTAGGAATCCTTGTTTTTTAAGAGGACTCTTATTTTCTTCGTCCATTTTTACCATTGCTCTCGCAATTGCCAAACGAACAGCTTCTGCTTGACCTTTAATACCGCCACCGCAAAGGTTAACCTTAATATCGAAGTCAGCTTCTTTTGCAAGAAGAGCCAAAGGTTGTTTTACGATGAAACGAAGACGGTCTTCTGCGAAGTAGTTATCCAACTCACGGTTGTTGATTGTGATTTGGCCTTTACCTTCTTTCACATAAATTCTTGCAATTGCAGATTTTCTTCTGCCTAATGCGTTGATTACTTCCATTGTCTATCTATCTTAAAACTTTAATTCTTCTGGTTGTTGAGCTTCTTGGTTGTGAGTTGGACCTGCATACACAAACAAATTCTTCAAGCATTCTCTACCTAAAGAATTTTTTGGAAGCATTCCAGCAACCGCATTCTTAATAATTCTAGTAGGATCTTTAGCCATCAAATCCTCTGGTGTTTGTCTTCTTTGACCGCCAGGATACATTGTGTGATGAATGTATACCTTATCTGTCATTTTTTTACCTGTGAATTTGATTTTTTCTGCGTTAACAACGATAACAGCATCACCACAATTCACGTTTGGAGTAAATGAAGGTTTGTGTTTGCCTCTCACGATTTTTGCAATTTGAGAAGCCAATCTACCTACAACTTGGTCTGTTGCATCCACAACGAACCATTTCTTTTCTACAGTAGCCTTATTGGCCGACTTTGTCTTGTAACTTACAGTATCCACTTGTGTTAGTTTTAATTATATACTTTTCCCATTAATCGGGACGCAAAAATAATAATTATTTTGATTACACCAACTAAAAGTACTATTTTTCTTTCAAAACATTTTTGCAATAAGACATATAAATATGTCTTTATTCTCAATCTTTCATAACAACAAAAAAAGGCACTCACAAAATCTGCAAGTGCCTTGGTGACCTCGGAGGGGCTCGAACCCTCGACCCATTGATTAAGAGTCAATTGCTCTACCAACTGAGCTACGAAGTCGTATTTGGTGGTGCAAAAGTATTATTTTTATTTATAAATCAAGACTTTTTTCTGAAAAAGTTTAGAAAAAGAACAAAATCTTTCTAAAACAAAACGCCTAAATTCAATTCACGACAAAATCATTTGCCGTATAATTTATTTTTGAATCAAACGTATCAACCAAAGAAATACGATCGCACCAATTGTTGCGCTAATCAATTCCCACAATAACGTATTACCACCTACACCAACTAAACCAAACAACCAGTTACCAATGGCACCGCCAATAATACCAACAATAAGATTTACTAGTAAACCTTTACCTGCACCGCTGAATAATTTACTTCCAAGATAACCAGCCAAAGCACCAATACATAATGAAATAATCAATCCTAACATAACTTTATTTTTTTACAAATATAATTATTCTCAAATTAGGTTACAAAAAAAATAAATCCTTGCACCAAAAGACACAAGGATTTACCAAATATTATGAAAAACAAATTTAATCTACTATTTGTTTGCAGCAACTTTTTCGTAGTGTGCTTTGTATTTATTACGGAATTTATCAACACGACCAGCTGTGTCAACAAATTTCATCTTACCTGTGAAGAATGGATGTGAATAACTTGAAATTTCCAATTTTATTACAGGATATTCTACGCCGTCAACTGTAATAGTTTCTTTTGAAGGTGCACAAGAACGAGTGATGAAAACTTGTTCGTTTGACATATCCTTAAACGCAACTAAGCGATAATTTTCTGGATGGATATCTTTTTTCATTGCTTTTGTATTAAATTACTTCCTTATTTTTTCGTGTGGCAAAGATACACAAAATATTTAATCTTCAAACTTATTTCTTTTTTTTCTCTTTATTCTTCTTTGCTTTTGGCGCAGGTGCTTGTTCTTCTACACTTTGAGAGCCAAAAATGTATGCTTCTGGGTTGTCTAAATAATCCTGAGGATCAACATGTTTACCTTCTTGACCAAGAATCTCTTCGTCAATCATCTTTGTTTCCATACGTTCATATTCATCCTCATTTACAATTTTTCCTTTATTGTACTCTATTCTAATTTGTAGTGATCCATCTTCTTTAAAATATTGCCAAAGTCCATCGCGAACATTTTCACTATATTTCCCATCAATATGGCAGAGTCCATCAGAAAAGAATACTTTAAATTCACCGTCAAGCTTATCTTCCTTATATTTTGCTTTTTGACGAATCTTTCCGTCTTCATAAAACCAAATCCATTCACCATCTTTTAAACTGTCCTTCCAGTTTTTTATCTCCATTGGTTGATTTTCCTGGGTTTGCCAATACACAACACTTTTTCCGTCCAACATACCGTGATTATAGGTTTCTTCCATTATCACTTTGTCTTTCTCTCCATAATATTGCCACAAACCATTTTTCTTTTTTGCATAATATGCACCTTTTGCAGACAATTCACCAGAGACATCATACATGCTAACTTGAACAGAGTTAGTATCCTTTGTATCATATATCATTTCAAATTTCAACATACCATTTTCATGGTATTTTTTCAAGGTACCAACAGGCGTATTGTTTTTAAAATAGCCTTCCATTTTTATATTTCCATTTGGATATTTCACCAACCATTTACCTTGTTTCTTTCCGTTGGCATCCATATAGTTTAATGTCTGTGCATTAACTGAAAATGCAGCAATAAACATCACAAAAAGAACTGCTATTTTTTTCATATCAAGCAATTTTAATAAATTATTTCTTCATGATCGGGAGTTTCAAACTTGTATTCCATAAAGGCATTTTCATTTGATTCCATAACCTTAATACCAAAACCATATTTTCGCTTCCACTGAAACTCAATCGAGAACAAACCTTTCTTTATATATGAAGCAATATATGGATGTGTTTTTACAACAATTTTCTTATATGGAGTATTCTGAACTATATAAGAAATTTCATTTTCTATTTCCTGAACAAAATTTATACTTGGCGAAATCGTTCCTGTTCCTTTACAAGAAGGACAAACTTCGTTTGTATTTATTTTTTGTTCTGGGCGCACTCTCTGACGAGTTATCTGCATTAAACCAAACTTAGACAGTGGCAAGATGTTATGTTTTGCTCTATCGTCCGCCATTGCCTCCTTCATCGTTTCATATAAAAGATTTTTATTATCATTATCTTTCATATCAATGAAATCAACAATTACAATTCCACCCAAATCGCGCAAACGAATTTGGCGTGCAATTTCCAATGCAGAAGCAATATTTACTTCAATAGCATTCCCTTCCTGATCCTTATCGGCCTTTGTTCTATTACCACTGTTTACATCTATTACATGCAACGCCTCCGTTTTCTCAATAATCAAATAGGCACCACATTTTACAGGAACAGTTTTGCCAAAAGAACTTTTTATTTGACGTTCTATTCCATATTGCTCAAAAATAGGAGGACCAGCAGTGTATAATTTCACAAGTCCTTCATTTTCTGGAGAGATGCTAGCAATATAACTTTTTACTTCTTCATATAATTCCTGCGTATCAACAACAATTTCAGAAAAAGACGGATTATAAACATCTCTCAACAAAGATGAGACTCTATCAACTTCTCTTTGAACCAAATACGGAGTTTTATTACGTGCCTCTTTTATTTTTACAAGAATAGCACTCCATTTTTGAGTCAACTCTATAATTTCTTTTTCAAGTGTTTCAACATCACATCCTGCTGCTGCTGTTCGAATAATTACACCATAATTATTTGGCAACAGATTTTTTGTGATTTTACGAAGTCGATTTCTCTCCTCCGAAGATTCAATTTTCTGAGAAATTGAAATTTTATTTGAAAACGGTAGCAATATGATATTTCTTCCCGCTAACGATATTTCTGATGTAAGTTTTGGTCCTTTTGTCGATATCGGTTCTTTAGCAACTTGAACCAAAATCAATTCATTAAGATGAAACAAATCCGTAACGACACCGTTTTTATCTATTTCCGGCTCGAGAGATATAGATTCAAACAACTCATTTGGTCTTCCTTCTGCAACATTTTTCAAATAATTATGGAAAGACTCAAATTGTGGACCGAGGTCATTGTAATGTAAAAATGCAGCATGTTCGTAACCAACATTTACGAAAATGGCATTAAGAGAAGGCATTATTTTTTTTACCTTGGCAAGATAAATGTCCCCTACAGCAAAATTGCATTCATTATTGCTAGAAACAACCTCAAGCAATTTAGAATTTTCCAACAATGCTATATCAACAGACTTTTCTCTTCCTCGAATAACTATTCCCTTACTCACGATTTATGTATTAAAAGAAATCCATTATTGAATCAATAATGGATCTCTATAATGTAAAAACTTAAGAATTTATAGAAATAACTCTACAATTATTTCTTCTTATGACGATTCTTTCTTAGGCGTTTTTTTCTTTTGTGTGTAGCCATTTTATGGCGTTTATGTTTTTTTCCGTTTGGCATAACTTAATCCTCCAATTATTTTACGTTATTTTTAACTAAATTCATAAATGTTTTTGCTGGTTTGAAATCAGGAACATTATGAGCTGGAATCTTAATTGTAGTATTCTTAGTAATGTTACGAGCTGTTTTTTCTGCACGTTTTTTAACTACAAAACTTCCAAATCCTCTCAAATAAACATTGTTGTTTTCTTTCAAAGATTTCTTAATTGCTTCCATCGAAGATTCTAGGGCTCTTTGAACTACAACTTTTTCGATGCCTGTTTTTTTCGAAACTTCGTTTACGATATCAGCCTTTGTCATTTCTTTATTTTTTATATTATTATTATTATAAAATCCTTTTTCAAAAGATGTGCAAATGTACACTTATTATTTAATTATCAAAATATTACAAGTGTATTTTTTACTTCAATAAATTATCTCCTTCGTCAAATGCTTGTTCTTTGCAATATCTATTCTTGAATCTATCGTTTCTAATAATTGCAAATTTACCTTTTATAGTATCGCCGATTTGAGTAAAATGTTGTTCTTCTTTATACAAAACCAACATATAAGAGTACACACCTGAAGTTAATGGTTTTGTGTTATTCCATTCATAGTAACCTAATGTCGTATCCATAGCAACCTCACCGATAAACAAGTTATTCTTGTTATCATAATCAGAATAAACACGCATTTTTGTTGTATCCTCAGTAGTCTTAATAATTAATCGATTGTATGGGAAATTAGTAATTCCACCTATATGGAAATAAGAGTTCTTATCATCATTAAATGCTGTATCTGGATTCACACGACAAGGACAAGCTGTATCATTACCTGCTTTCAATGAATCTTGTGCTTCTTTTACAGTACACAACTTTTGGAAATCTTTGTGTACCATATATGGATACACATACGCACCCATCATTGGACTATACGCCATAGAATCACACATAGGGTGATTACTTGGAGTCATTACCGGATACACAGTTATTGTCTTATTAGGAGTTGCTGTATCCGGAATAATTGTTGTTTTTACTAGTCCTTCAATTTTACAATCAAGACATTCTTCTGTTTTTTTACAAGAAGATAGTATCAATGCGCCAAAGCCTACTAGCACAAGAGCCGATGCGAAATAGTTCTTCATTGTCACTAAATTTTAATTATATAAATCTATTTTTTGACAGTAAGCAAATATAAACTTTTTTTAGAACTTAGAATAACTAGTTAAAATTAATTCTATTATCTTCTATATCAGAACCGTCTTCCAAAATTTTATAGATACTATTTGTCATTACAGATGAAGCACGTTGTTTAAGAACTTCTTTTTCTTTTTCTGCAGTAGTAACATCTGCTGTTTGTTTTGCTGTTACTTGTGCAACATATACACCGCGTTCGCCAGCAATTGGTTTAGAAACAGCTCCTTTTTCCATAGTTGAAAGAGTTGCAAATACAGCTGGTTCAAAACCAATATTTGGACCACTCATAGAAGCATAAGAAAGATTTGCTGATTCTTCTACTGTTTTTGATTTTGCTTGTGCTACAGAAGCAACACTTGAACAATCTACATTTTTCAACTCTGCAAGTAATTGTTTTTTCTTTTGTTCATTTATGAACTCTACTTTTACAACGTCCTTAACCTCATCCAAAGATTGAACGCCTTCTTCTAAAACCTTATCAATTACAGCAACAACAAATCTATCGCCGCAACGGAAAATTTCAGAAACCTCTCCTACTTTTTTCTTATTTTGATGAGCCCAACGAATTACTTGTCTTGAATCATCAATACCAGGCAACAATCGTTGATTTTCCTCTGTTGTGGCAGTTCTCATAATCAATGATTGATCTGCCTCAATTGTAGCTTCAAATTGTTCTTTTGTTCTGTTCTCAGAAACAAATTTCACAGCATTTTGATAAACTTTTGAACGAGTTTGTTGAGAATAGGTAACTGCTTTTGATAATACTTGTACTTGAACTCGTTTAGATTTAGGACCTTGTGCTAAGATTTTCACTAAGTGAACACCATATTGAGAAGGAACAATATATAAACCATTTACATTTCCAAAGAAACTAGAATCTTGGAATGAGCGTACCATTTGGCCTTCTTGGAACCAGTCAATTAAGCCACCATTTACAGCAGAAGCGGAGTCTGCAGAATATTGTTTTGCCAATGCAGCGAAATCGCCACCGTTCTCAACAACTTTCTTCAAACTATCTACAACATTATAAGCATTTTCTGAAGTCACAAGTATATGTTGAACTTTTGCTGAATCTGCACCTAAACGAATATCAGAGATTTTCGCAATATTATAACTATTGTTTTCAAAGTATACTGGAGTTATATCACCAATAGAGCCAGAGAAAGCAAATGAATCAACCGATGCAGCTAAAGAACCTTTCTTATAATAGTTAGCATCAAAAGCAACATCTGAATTTAAGTTTAAGAACAATTTTTCGTTTTTCGTATTCTTGAAATCCTCTGCTTTTGCCACAACTGCATTTTCAACAGCCTTAATATCATCAGAAGTTGGAAGAATATCAAATGTAACGTAATTTAAAGCTACACCTTTTTCTCTTTTGAAACGCTTTTCATTCTTTATTGTTTTATAGAAAGATGCTAATTCAGAATCCTTCACAACAATTGAAGAATCAGCGATATCTTCATAAGGCAACTTCACATATTCAATTGTAAATTGTTCATTTTTCGAAGTAGCAATATCTTCAGCGTCCAATTTAGTCACATAAACACCATTGGCAACTAAAGAAACATATTTTCTACGCAATGTATTTTCATGCAATGTTTTTTCAAATTGAACCCAACTTTCATAGAACTCTGGATTATTTTCTTTTGCAGCAGACAAATTACTCAACACATTCAACAAAACATCTTTATCGAATTGTCCTGTTTGTGGGTTTCTAAAATAATATTGTAATTCTGGATCAATATTTTCACCTACAGTAATATCTTGAATTTCGTCATCAGAAATACCTTGCATATTCAAGTATGACTTATATTCACTAATTCCAAGATTAGAATATGCTTTTTCGAACAATTTACCTGTCAAGAATTGTCTCCAAGCCATTGTATGTAATTGTTCTCTTTGCGAATTCGACAACTCTTGTCCATTGCTTTTTTGTTGGTTTTCCAACATTTCATACATAGAATAGTATTCATCGTATGTAAATTCTTCACCGTTTATCTTTGCAACAACATTACTTTGTCTCGAGGAGAAAAGAGATGTATCTAGACCTGTTACGATGAAGGCAAGAAGTGCCAAACCAATTACTAATGTTAAAATCCACGAATTTTTGCGTAAAGATTGAATAGCCGCCATAATAAATATCTATTTCTTTTTTGTTTAGTTCATATTTTCAAGTTGGCAAAGATAATAAAAAAGCAAAACTTGCAAACCAATAAAGGCATTATTTTTACTTACAAGCATTTTGATTTTTCTTCCGCTTGTATCGACGAAAACCATACATTACAAATGCAAGGGCGGAAAGAACCATAAACTTTGCAAATTCCGTATTACATCCATGATAAAAAGCTTCCGTTCCAGCTGTAAGCAAAGATGTAACTGCAATTACAAGCCATGCATATTCCATTATAATCAAATATATGTCGCTGCGATCTTTTCCCATTATTCTTCTATTTCTGCCTCTAAAATATTTTCGTTTTCAAAAGTAATTACTCCCGTTACTTTTTGCACTTGCCAATCGGTGAATTGATCATCAGAAACAAATCCCTCTCCTATAATAATATCATCAGGTGATGTTACCTGCACCTTTTTATTAGAAGAAATCGTTCCTTTTTTCTGATCCCAAATCAAGAATTCTGTTTGTAGGCATTCCTGTTTTTGTACATTTTTTGCAACAACATTTCCACGTGCTTCCCAAACATTTTGGGATTCATAGTTTATTGCATAATTTGTCGATATCATAGATAATGTATCAGGATACGAAGAATATTGGACAACCACAACGCCATCAGGGAACTCCATTACATCTTCCTGGTCACTACCCTCGGCCTTACGCTTCAAAATTTTAGGAGTCGTTATACTCAAAACGATTTTCCCATATTCTTTTTGTACAAAACAAATCGAGTCACCAGAAAGCAATGGAAGTTTTTCTAATTCAGACACCTGAATGACATTTTTCATATCATTGCTACACGAAAAAAACAGTATGACAGCAACCATTGCCATCATACTGCTTAAACAAATTCCGTTTTTACCGACAGATCTCACTATTTTACTTTTGCTGTTGTTGAAGCATTAATCCAACAACCTACAGTTTGAGAAGAACCTTCTGTAACATTATATCCAAACAATGTTTCTGTGTCTGGAAAATGTGATTTATAACTTGCAGCATAACTATTTGCAGTACCAGCAACAGAAGGGTCTACAGCTTTTGCTTTTTGGCACATATCGTATGCCAACCAGTACACTTTCCATTTTTCCAAGTCTGGAAATTCTGCTCCACTAGAACAACTATTTGCACTTTCTGCGTATTTACTTGCAATCACCAAATATGCAGCACCATAATTAGAATTAAATGCCAACGCTTGTTTTGCATAGTTAACCGCTGTTGCACCTGAAGTCATACGAGCCATGTTATAGTAGATAATTGCTTTTTTAGAATCATCTTGTTCTAAGCCAGCTGCTTCTTTATAATATTGCATAGCCAAAGAAGTTTGTTTCTTTTCGGCGTACATATCACCCAATTTACGTTTTGACTGTGCTGAAGGTTGTAACTTATCTAGTTCAACAGCTGCTTTTACATACAAATCAGAAGAAGCACAATCTTTTGCTAAATTATCAGTTATCTTAACCAACAATGCAGTATCTTGTGGATTGGCATTGAATTGTGGTTCAAACAATGCAACTAAATCGCTACAATCTGGTTTAATTTCGATAAATAGATTGTCAACATCGTTACTGTATTTTGAATTTTGTTCTGCAACTTTTCCACCCTTAGCAATATTCGCATCCATTATAGCACGTATTGCTTGGTACAAAGCAATAACTTCACCTTTCTCCATTGTTCCTTTTTGGAATTTCAAAACAGCCGTTTTCAAACAAACATACATAACACGAGGTTCTGCATTTCTTGCCATTGCATCAACCGATTTTCTACAATATTCGTATGCTTGTTCATATTGTAATGGGCTTAAGAAATACAATTCAGCACCTTTTTTACCAATATAGTTTGATTCTTCACCTATATATTGAATACGGCGATCGTAAATCATCATCAAAGTGTCCAAATATTGTTGCTTTTTAGCTGCATCTTTTTCATTTTGATACAAATAGCGCATCATGTTTGTACCGTGAGGAACATACATATTTTTCGATGCTGTAGGACAAGTAAAGAACAAACTTCTCCAGTTATTAATCGTAACATCAGAGAACTTATTCATTGCGTTTTCATTTTTGTAGCGTTGTTGATAAATTGCTTGATATTTTAGACAAGCAGAGTCAACTTCTTGTGCAAAAACAGACATGGCTGAACAGCCAAGTGCAATTGTTGTAAAAATTTTGAATATGCGTTTCATAACTTAATTAATTTTTCGTTTTATAAACCATACTTCTTGCAAAGTAACATTAAACTTTGCTAACATATATGTCTCATGCAAAGAGCTTGCCAAACTTTTATTCCCTCGAGTACCAAAATCAAAAGCAATGGCCATTGAATTTTGATTATGCTTTGACTTTATTCGAGTTCCCAAAGAAAAACCTATCTCTTTTGCCTGGGCAAATTCTCCATTTGATTCAAATACAATTGGTAAATCTTCATAATGAAAACCTAATCGCAATGGAATACGACTAATTAACTTAGAAGAACGATAGTTCGGTATCCATTCTCCACCAACACGAACAAACTTAGTTTGTTCTAAATCAGCATCTTTCTTACCGTAAATAGACACGTCACTCCAATTCTTCATACCAAAATCTACGCCGAAAAGACATTTATTTTCGGACGCATAACTAACCCCAATACAAAATTCAGAAGGGATATCTGTCTCCGACTCAAGCGTACACATTACTGCAGTATCCTTTTGATATTCCGTATAAGTACTTATAAAATAAGACGTTAAACTAGTAATTTCCTTATATGAAGCTGACTGAGCAGAGCGATATGTCAAACCAACTGTCAAAGACTGGTCTTCCTTTATATCATATTTATATTGTAATCCAAGATTCCATATAAATCCATGAGTTTTATATTCCAATTCTTTTCGAGTAGAGAATGCTGTCGCGTCAGAAAATTCATTTTCTGCAGTATAATATGTCGTACCAAACAAATAGCCAACATTAGCACCTAACGACAAGCCTTTAAATATACGTATGCCTGTACTGAGAGCGAATTGATTTACACCACCATCACCGTTATAGGTATATTTTACATTTTCGGTACTAGAACTCATTGAATACCCTACACTATTAAAAGGTAGGCAACCAATAGCTGCACCCCAACGATTTGCAATGATTGGGAAAGCCATAGAAAATGACTCAAAGCCAACTCTTGTCAATGTTGCAGAATTATCTCCCTCTTGAGTATGTCGTAAATTCACACCTGCATTTACCGAGAACAAGAATGTCTCTTTTTTTATTGTAGCCTGACTTGCCGGATTTGCGAAATTAATTTGAGTTGGATTGCTTACGCCAATTGCAATGTTTCCCATAGCCTGATTATACACAGTCGTATTAGAAAACAAATCACCATAACCATAGCGAGAAAACGGAGAACTAGTCTGTCTTTGTGCCATAAGTTGCATGCCACAAAGCAAACACAAAATCAAAATACTATGTCGTTTATTTCGCTTTTGAAACATATAGTAATGTTGCATATAAACCCAATGCAACCAAATTTTTGTTTGCAAAGATGAGATTTTTTATTCGTTTTTCAAAGGAATGAGAGCCGCCACCTGTTAAAAAGACTGCAACATCTTGATATTTAGACTCATATTCACGAATATATCCTTCAATTTCATAAAGCATACCTTGCACAACACCATTACGAATAGCTTCTTCTGTTGTTTTCCCCATCAGAGTAACATTTTCTGTTTCAGAGCAAAGCGGTAATTTTCCTGTAAATTCATGTAACGCACGAAAACGAGTTTCTAGTCCCAACGAAATATTTCCACCAACAAAGCGACCCGTTTCGTCAACAAAATCAATAGTCATTGCCGTCCCTATATCAATTATCAACTTATTTCGTTGTGGAGATAATGCCTCCGCACCTATTGCAGCAGCGAGCCTATCTAAGCCTAATGTATGTGGAGTTTTATATGCATTTGTAATTAAACAAGGTGTTTCATGCGTAAATTCCGTAAAACAAACAGAAGACAATTGTTCAACAATTTTTTGAGAATCGTATTTGGAAACATTACATATAATTCCTTGTTTTGCAGATAAATACGATTCGTAAAAGCATGAATTAGAGAAGAAATCATCATACGAGAGAGCCAAACTATTTCGTAACACATTTGCCTCAAACGCATACAATTTCACTGTTGAATTTCCCGCATCTACAACTAAATCCATGTACTTTTTTTCGCAAAGATAATCATAAAAGGAAAAACGAAACAATATGCTATTTATTACAAAGAACAAGAAATCGTCAAAATAAATTTGGTATTGTTTTTGCAACCAACATTTTTAAATAAATTTGTCGGCGTATGAAAAAGACATTATTAACATGCATCATACTGATTTTCTCAGTATTACAAATTTTCGCACAACAAAAAGTTGCAGAAAAAGGTTATCTTCTTCCTGCAGTTATTGTTGACGGGGACACGCTTGCGTTGGTTAAACTGCCGAAAGTATATGTCTTTCCTAAACTAAAATTCGTAACGCAAGACGAATACAACAAATACAAAAAGTTGGTACGCGATGTAAAAAAAGTGTATCCGTATGTTATGATTGCCAAAAACACATTTGACGAAGTGCAAATGATTATGGATACTTTGCCAAACAAGAAAGCACAAAAGAAATACATAAAACAGAAAGAAGACGAAATGCTTGATTTGTATGCAAGAGAACTTATGAAATTAACTTTTCGTCAAGGGCAAATACTGATCAAATTAGTAAACAGGGAATTAAAACAATCTCCATTTGAAATTTTGAGAGAATTACGTGGTGGTGTCAAGGCTGCAATGTATCAAAGTATGGCTAAAGTGTTTGGTGAAGACTTAAAAAACACATACGATGCAAGTGGAGAAGACAAAATGATAGAACGCATTGTCTTATTGTTGGAACAAGGTTCAATTTAATCAACATGGCACATTTCCGAGTACGATATGCAACATACAACGGAAGACTACAACCTTGTACAATATTTGATGACATATCTCAAACAAATTATCCTCCGTGCGAATTTCCCCAAACCCAAGGAAGTTTAGAAAAATTGCTTCTTCACGGAAAATGTCAGGAAAATGAAGATTCCTTTTTCTTGGACATTTGGACTCCAAACACAGAAGGTAAAAAGCCTATTTTATTTTGGATACACGGAGGAGCATTCACCCACGGCTCGAGTTGCGACCCACAAAATGACGCAGAAATCCTTTCCAAAAACGCAGATATCGTTGTCGTTAGTCCGACATACAGACTTGGTATTTTAGGAACAGCCTACTACGATGGAATTCCACAACAAAATTGTGGTTATCACGATATTATCACTGCTTTAGAATGGACAAACAAGCATATAGAAGCATTCTCAGGAAATCCCCAAAATATTACTATTGGAGGACAATCTTCTGGTGCTTGGTATGCAATGGCTATACATACTGCACCACTACTCCAACACCTATTCAAGAAGACCATATTGTTTAGTTGGCCAGGAAGCATGAAAGCCATCGACCCCGCAACCGCACAAACAATATACAAGAACTTTCTTGCAGAAGCTTCTAAAATCGGAAACACAACATACACAGATTGTAACAAAATTCCAATAGACCAGCTATTATATGCACAAAAAATAACTGGTCACACAAACAAAAAGAAATATAATTTCTTTGTTCCATTCATACCAACGATAGAAAAAGGATATATCAGCAGTGATTTTCAAAAAGATTGCCTACTGTCAAAAAAGAAAATTCATTTCCAATTCACCAAAGATGAATGTGCGGCATACACATATAAATATCCGATTACAAACATAATTCCCGCCTTCATATTAAAGCCATTTCTAAAGAAATATGCACCAACAATTACAACAAAAGCCATACGAGAAAAGTATAAGCAGACTAATGACAAATACCAAACTGTTGTTGACATAACATCTGATGCTGTTTTTAAAAATCCTGTGCGACAAATCACCAATAGCATACCAGCAACAATTACGGAATTTTCGTTTCCTACCCCAAACAACAAAACACGCTGTTGTCACTGTTTTGACATCGTTTTTATTTTCGGATGCTTTGACGCTTGGCTACAAAGCAACATATTTCAAGGCTGCGACAAAGAGAAAATGAGAGTTAAATCATTAGAAATGCAATCAGAAATAAAGAATTTCATACAATAATATATAAGCATAGCCGTTTTTAGATTGAAAATCGGGAAAAGATTGTTATTTTTGCCCATAAAATGTCTGTATACGACAAACAATGAAACAAGAAGAAATAGATTACACAAAACTTCCTCAACATATTGCCATCACAATGGATGGAAATGGAAGATGGGCAAAAGGTAAAGGAAACATTCGACTTTTTGGTCACCAACAAGGAGTTGCAACAGTAAATGACATTGTTTCCATTGCTGCAGAAATTGGTATCAAATACCTAACACTGTACACTTTTTCTACAGAGAACTGGAACAGACCCAAAGATGAAGTTTCCGGTTTAATGGATTTGCTAATAAAAGCAACAAAAAAATACATAGATAAACTAACAAAAAACAATGTAAAATTGTTAGTTATTGGTGATTTTTCAGGATTACCAGAATCGGTAAAAGAATCTCTACAATTTGTAATAGACAAAACTGCTAACAATACTGGAATGAATTTAATATTGGCAATCAGTTACAGCGGTAGATGGGAAATTACCAATATGGTAAAACAAATAGCTAGTAAATGTGCTAATGGCACAATCAATCCAGAAGAAATAACAAACGAAACAATCCAAAACAATCTTTGTACTGCAAATATTCCTGATCCAGAACTACTTATACGTACAAGTGGAGAATATCGTATCAGTAACTTCTTATTGTGGCAAATTGCCTACACAGAGCTCTATTTTACAGATGTTCTATGGCCGGACTTCACAAAAGAAGAGTTTTTGAAAGCAATCAAAGATTTCCAAACTAGAACTCGTCGTTTTGGACTTACACAAGAGCAAATTTAAACGAACCAATGAAGAAATTTCTTGCTATATTTTTCATACTTATCGGTTGCATCACTAGCGTGTATGCACAAAATAGTATAAAAAGATACAAAATCGCGGAAATAAAAGTGGAAGGTAATCAATCATTACAAGCACCTCCCATTATTCGTACAACTGGTCTATTTGTCGGACAAGAAATAACTGTACCTGGGCCAGAAATCACAGCAGCAATAGAGAAACTTTGGAATCAAGGTTTATTTGCTGATGCAAAAATATCTGCATCAAGAATAGAAGGAGAAAACATTTACCTTACCATAGAAATAAAAGAACGCACTCGATTAAATTCCCTAAAATATATAGGAATAAAGAAATCTGAACAAAATGACATTAACGATTTGCTTGACTTTAAAACACACATGCAAATCACAGAAAACCAAAAAGATAACGCACAAAAGAAAATAAAAGCATACTATGATGAAAAAGGCTTTAAGAATGCTGATATTGATATACGAGAAACAATAGACACAACAGCCTTCAACTCATCAAACATAACAATTACAATCCAGAAAAACGAGAGAGTAAAAGTCAATGATATTGTATTTCACGGCAATACAGCAATAAAAGATGCGAAACTTCATAGAGCAATGAAAGATACCAAACGAAAGAAATGGTATATCCTAAAACGCTCGAAATACATTGCAAAAAATTACGAAAAAGACAAAAAGAACATTATTGAAAAATACAAAAAAATAGGATATCGTGATGCAACAATCGTAACAGATACGATTTACAACATTGATTCTACATTATTAAACATTGAGATGACAATAGACGAAGGTAAAAAATACTACTTCGGAACTATCTCTTGGTTAGGTAACTCGGTTTACAATACAGATATCCTTAATAAAATACTTGCGATAAACAAAGGTGATGTATATGACGAAAGTCGTCTACAGGAAAAAATTTATGGTTTAGAGGGAATTAGTTCATTGTATCTTGACAACGGTTACTTGTTTTTTAATGCAGATCCTGTTGAATTAGGTTCAAACAGTGACTCTATAGATATTCAAATCCGTGTTTACGAAGGGCAACAAGCCGTCATAAACAACATAACAGTTGCTGGTAACACAAAGACAAATGACCATGTAATTTATCGAGAATTGCGAACAAAACCAGGAGAGTTATTTAGTCGTTCTGACATTATAAGAACACAGCGTGAACTTGCTATGCTTGGTTATTTTGATGCTGAGTCAATGCAAGTAAACCCACAACCAAATCCAATGGACGGAACAGTTGACATTGAGTACGTCCTCCAAGAAAAGTCAACAGACCAAATTGAAGTTTCACTCGGTTGGAGTGGCAGTTATTTTTTGGGCTCAGTTAGACTTGTTCTCAATAATTTTTCATTAAAAAACACTCTCAAAAAAGAATATTGGCGCCCTATTCCAACTGGTGATGGTCAACAATTAAGTCTTGGTGTTTCTGCAAATACAAGATATTATCAATATTACAACTTCTCATTCACAGAACCTTGGTTTGGAGGTAAAAAGCCTAATGCATTAACAGTTTCGGCATACTATTCTGTGCGTGCAAATGGATATGCACGTACAAGCGAATATTATGGAAACTGGAGAACATTAGGTGCTTCTGTAGGATTAGAAAGAGACCTAAAAATTCCTGACGACTATTTTTCTCTCTATAACGATATCAGCATAAAGAGATATAAATTAAATAATTACAACCTATACTTGCCAACATCGCTACCTGATAGTCTAACAGCTCGTTGTTTAACACTCGGAACAACATTGGCCCGTAGTTCAATTGACCAACCATTATATCCACGTCGAGGTTCTTCGTTTGCCCTACGAGTAGAATTAACACCTCCATTCTCTTTATTTAGAAACGATGCAGATGACACAAATCTACCAGACGAAGAACGATACAAATGGATTGAATACCACAAATGGACATTCAAATCAAAAATGTATACGCAAATCATCGGTGATTTAGTGTTAGAAACTCGAATTGACTTTGGTTATGTGGGACATTACAATAAAAATTTCCAAACTCCATTTGAACGATTTGACATTGGTGGAGACGGTTTGAGTAATGTTTATTATTATGGCACAGATTTTGTTCCTATGCGTGGTTATGATGCGTCAGCACTTAATCCAGAATCTGACGGTGGAGCATTCCTATACGATAAATTCTCTCTAGAATTACGTTACCCATTAGCGTTAAAACAAGAGACAACAATTTATGTATTAGCGTTTGCCGAAGCTGCCAATGCTTGGATGGACATTGCGGACTACAATCCGTTTGATGTGAAACGAAGTGCCGGTGCAGGCATACGGCTTTTCATCCCAATGATGGGACTATTAGGATTTGATATGGGTTATGGATTTGATCCAATTGCCGGCAAATCAAAAGATGTTCGTGGATGGCAGCCAACATTTGTATTAGGACAACAATTTTAAAAATATGTATTATGAAAAAATTAGTAATTCTTTTAGCAACTGTTTGTTTTGCATTAGTTAGTTACGGACAAAAAACCGTGTATGTTGACACAGACTATTTATTAAGTAAAATACCAGCATATAAAGAAGCACAACAACAAATTGACGCTTTAACAAAAACTTGGAAGACTGAAATTGAAGAGCAACGCTCCAAACTTGACGCAATGTACAAACAATATCAAGTAGATAAAGTCCTTTTATCAAATGATATGAAAGCCAAGAGAGAACAAGAAATCTTGGATAAAGAAAAAGAGTTAAAAGAACTTCAAAAGAAGCGCTTTGGAGAGAATGGCGATAGAGTTAAGAAAGAAGAAGAACTCATCAAACCTATCCAAGACGAGATTTTTAACGCAATTAAAGATCTTGCAGCAAATCAAGGATATGCATTTGTATTAGATGCGGCATCAAGCACATACACATTGCTTTATAGCGATTCAAAATACGACATTAGCGATGATGTATTACGAAAATTAGGATACATAAAATAATAACAATAAAAATAGTAAACAATGAAACAATTAGTAAAAGTAGTAACCGTAGCATTCTGTTTCTTGGGATTTTCATTAGCTTCTCAAGCACAAAAATTCGGACATATCAATTTGGAAGAATTAGTTGCAGCTATGCCAGAAAGAGCAGAAGCACAAAAAACACTAGAAAAAGAATACAATGAGATGAAAGGTATCATTGAAAGTATGACAGTTGAATTCAACAAAAAATACTTGACTTACAACAACCAAGCAGATACTTTAACAAAGACTAGCAAACAGTTGTTGGAACAAGAATTACAAGATATGCAAAACAGAATTCAACAATATCAACAAAATGCTGAGGCACAATTAAACCAACGCCAACAAGAATTGTTAAATCCAATATTAGACAAAGCAGAAAAAGCAATTAAAACTGTTGCGACAAAAGAAGGATTTATATACATTTTTGATATAAGCACAGGAAGTCAAATTCTTTTCTTCTCAGACAAGAGTATTGATGTAATGCCAGCTGTGAAAAAAGAATTAGGAATGTAAAATCATTCAACAACCCCAAAAAGCAGAACCGCTGGTTCTGCTTTTTTTATGCCATATAACGAAGTTTTACTCCTTTTGTAAATCTATTACCGTAATCTCAGCATTTGCACCTAAACGGACCGGTAAGGTGCAACCTAAGCCAACATTTACATACAGACTTTGATTACCGTTCACATACATTCCATCTGTTTCAATAAAAGACCATTTTGCTGGTGTCCAACCAAATAGTTTTATTTGTGCTGCATGTGTATGACCACTTAACGTTAAAGGAATACTTGTTTGTGGCAGAACTTCACCTTGCCAATGACTTGGATCGTGCGATAGAAGGATTGTATAACCTTCCGTACCAAATAGTGCGTTTTGTAGTTTACCACGAGCGATTGTCTTAAAACCTTGGTTTGCACAATTTTGATTATCGACACCAACAATTGTAAGTGTCTCACCATTACGAGTTATAACTTTATTTTGATTTCGAAGCAAATTCCATCCTAACTCGTTTCTTTCAAAACTTGCAAGTTTTTCTACGGCATCTTCTCTTTCTTTTGCCGAAGCAAAGCTACGGGAATAAATCAAGAAATCGTGATTTCCCAAAACTGAATATACACCATCGGTAGCTTGTAATTTGCCTAAAATATCTTTGTAAGGCAACGCTTCCTCCACACCTATTGTTACCAAATCACCAGTAAAACAAATAGCATCTGGATTTTGCGCATTAATACTATCTACGAAGTCTTGTAACTTTTGATGATTATCGTCAAATGTAGATAAATGCAAGTCACTTATATGAACAATTCTATATCCATTAAAAGCTTCTGGTAAGTCTTTATTAGCATATTTCACCGAATTAATATCCAATGTGAAACGTCCAAAAAAGAAACCATAGGCTAATATTGCCCATGCGAATACAACCAAACCTACCGAAGTATATCCAAACGAAGCGTACGAGCAACTAAAATGAAAAACCTTTGAAATAAGAAACACCAAAAGCCAAGCAATTTGCGGAATAATAGCTACTAAAATTCCTAACACAATGGCGGCAAAAATCATCATTGAAATCATACAAATAATAAGAGAAATACCAAAGAAACGACAAGGCGCGTTTCAAAAAAAATCCCTATTGGAAAACCAATAGGGAATAACACACTACACTGTTTGTTCCACATTCCAAACAAAAGCACGAATACCCACATCAGTATTTCGTTTGTCAAGTTTCTTTACCAATGTAAGAATTGGCTCAACTTGGTCATCTTCTACAATTGAAATTACAGCCGAGTTCATTTCCGGCCATGTATGGGTACCACGATGTGGATCACCTGTTTTTGAACCACGACCTTGCACATCTTCCCAAAATGTGAATCCACGAACATTCAATGAATCCAATATATATTCAACACGTTCTGTGTTTGCTTGATTAAATGTAATAAATACCGCTTTCATAATAATTGATAATTGACAATTGATAATTGACAATTGAGGAAGTTCCCCAATTGTCAATCGGCAATTTAGTTTTGATTTTGATTATTATTTTCTTCTTCTAATTCGATATTCATGAATACGAATGATTTACGAACTTCAGCTTCCTTATCTTGCTCTCCATGTTTTGCCATGACGCCATACAATACAGGAACGATAATCAATGTAACCAATGTTGAAACTGTCAAACCACCAATTACCACATATCCCATTGTATTCCAAAGTTCAGAACCTTCACTACGACTCAACGCCATTGGCACCATACCAAGTACGGTTGTGAAAGCAGTCATCAATACCGGACGCATACGAGATTGACCAGACAAAGCGATAGCTTCGTTCATTTCGTAACCGCGTTCACGCATCAAGTTGATATAGTCAACAAGCACGATACCGTTCTTCACAACAATACCAATCAATAAGACTATACCAAGTGCGCCGACCATATCCAAGTTTTCACCTGTAACAAGAAGAGCAAGTACCACACCTGATAGAGCGAAAGGAACTGCCATCATAATTAAGAATGGTTTCGAGAATGATTCGAACTGAGACGCCATTACGATGTACACCAACAAAAGTATCAATAATGCCAACATTCCCATGTCACCAAATGACTCTTGTTGATCTTCATAACTACCACCTACATTCAAAGACACACCTTGTGGTACATCCATCTTATCGATTACAGCTTGGATACCTTGTGCCAACTCACTCAAAGATGTTTGGTATGGAGTTACCGATACTGTAACGATACGTTGACGGTTCTTTCTTGCAATTTCTGGAGGACACCAATATTCTTTGATTTCTGCAATTTCTTTCAATTTAACTTGTTGACCAGTTGCAGTCATAAATGAAAGATTTTCTATATCAGAAATACTACTACGATATTCTTCTTTCAAACGAACAACAATATCGTATTCTTCACCATCTTCTCGGAAATATCCTGCAGTCATACCATAAATTCTATAACGAACATAAGCTGCAGCAGTTGTTGAGTTCAAACCAAGACGAGCTATTTTTTCTTTATCGAAGATAATCTGTAATTCTGCACGGTCTTCCTTACGGTCAATTTTAACGTCACGAGCACCTTCAACATCCTTCAAAGAATTTTTAAGTGCCAATGCCGTATTCATGGTTTTGTCGAAATCATAACCATAAATTTCAACATCGATAGAGTTACCGCCCATACCCATACCGCTTGAGCCAACGATACAGTTGATTATCTCTGGATATTTCTTCATAGCCTGACGAACTTGTTCCTGCATATCGAAGATAGTTCTATCAGTTTTACGAGCATATTTCTTTGTAGTTCTTACCGTCATACTGATAGTAATATTATCAGTAGAAGAGAACAATGCAGAAAGACCACCATCGTCGTTAGAACCTGTTGAAGTTGAAATCAAAATCAAATCTTCACCGATAACTTCACGGATAGTTGCTTCAGCCTTACGTGCTGTTGCCATAGTTTCTTCCAAACGAGTACCACGTTGTAACTCTATTGTTAAAGAGAACTGACCATTATCTTGTTCTTTCATAAAGTCCATACCAATCTTACCCATAGCCATAGGCAACATAGAGATGACAAACAAAAGAATAGACACAAAAATTGTAGTCTTTTTATGGTTCAAACAAACACGAAGAACACGAGCATACCAAGCTTCAACAGCTTCAAACATAGCGTTTATTCTACCCCACAATGATTTTGTATTCTTTTCGGCTTGCTTCTTTTCTGCTTCAATTCTTTCAGCAACCGACAAATAAACAGGTTTACCTTTCAATATCTTAGAAGACATCATCGGTGTTAAAGAAATTGCGACTGTTGTAGAAGTACAAACAACGATAGTTACAATCCAACCAAGTTCCTTAAACATGATACCTGCGATACCTGTTAAGAATGTAAGCGGAACGAATACCACAACAATTACCAATGTTGTTGCAATAACCGAAGTCCATACCTCATTGGTTGCATAAATAGAAGCTTCACGCGGACTAGCGCCACGATCGATATGTTTTGAAATATTTTCCAAGACCACAATGGCATCATCCACAACCATACCGATGGCAATAGAAAGAGAAGCCAACGAAATGATGTTCAACGAACTTCCAGTTGCAAGCAAATAAATGAATGCCGTTACCAATGCAATCGGAATAGTCACACCAATAATAATAGTCGTACGCCAATTACCCAAGAAGAACCATACAACTAATACCACGAATAACAACGCGTACATTACCGATTCTTCCAAAGAATTAATTGCATTTTCAATTTCTTCAGAACCATCACGGATTAAGATTACGTTCACATCAGGAGGAAGAGTTTTCTTGATTTTCTCCATTTGCTTACGTACTTGACGACATATTTCAACCGTATTTGCACCTGTTTGCTTTGAAATAATCAAACGAGCAGCATCACGACCGTCAATTTTTTCATCCAAGGTAACATCTTTAATAGTATCACGAACTGTTGCCAAATCACGAACAAACACTTGTTTTCCATCAGGAGTTGTCATGACTACAACATCGTTAATTTCGGAACTTTCTTTATATTCACTTTCAACACGAAGTTGATATTGTTCCTTACCCATTTTAACAGTACCTGATGCCAAGTTAAAGTTGTTTGTACTAATCGCATTACCAACAGCCTCAACACTTAAATGATACGCATCAAGTTGATTTGGGTCAAGGTCTATATAGATATAGCGATCTGGAGCACCAGAGATTGTCAAGTTACCAATGCCATCGATACGGTTCAACACGTTTGTAACCTTATCTTCCAAGATTTTGTCCAAACCAGAATAACTTTCACCTGCTGTGAAACCATATACGATAATAGGCATTGCACTTGAATTCAATTTCAAGATAGTTGGACGGCCCACACCATCAGGTAAATTATCGTACACCAAGTCAACATACGAACGAATATCGTTCATGGTTTCATCGATGTTAGAACCCCATTCAAACTCCATAGTAACAACAGATATATTATCCTTTGAATTTGAATGCAAATCCTTCAAACCATCAACAGAGTTCAAGGCATTTTCGATAACCTTAGTTACGTTTGTTTCAATTTCAGAAGCATTGGCACCTGGATATGCTGTCATTACTGTAACATAAGGAGGTTCAATTTCTGGGAACTGATCGATAGGTAATTTTTTAAAAGAAAATACACCTAAAATCATCACAGCAACGAAAATCAATGCTGTGGTAACTGGTTTATTTATGGCGGTCTTGTAAATCATAGTCCTTACATTTTACAGATTATTCAGCAATTTCTATAGCAACGCCATCATTCAAACGAGATTGACCAGTTGTGATCAACTGCATACCTTTTGATAATTCAGTAGAGATAACTTCAATCTTATCGTCAAAACGTTGACCTAATTCTACAGCAACACGTTTTGCTACGCCATTCTCGTTTACGAATACATAACGATCGTTAGAACCTTGCAATTTCAATACAGCTTGATAAGGAACAACAATAGCGTTCATTTCGCCCAATGCAAGTTTTGCATGTGCATACATACCTGGACGAAGTTCTTCAGAATCGTTAGGAATTTTAACTTTAATCTTGAAAGTATGAGTAGTTGCATCCAATGTAGGATAAACAACTTCAACAGTTCCTGCATACGATTTGTCAGGATAAATATCTGTAATCACATCAACTTTCATTCCCTCTTTTACCATTGGGAAATATGTTTCTGGAACATTGATATACGCTTTTAGTGTCTTGATTTGAGTTAAAACAAGGATAGGCATACCTGAATACAACTCACCATTTTCATAATTCTTAGCAGAAATCACACCTGCGAAATCAGCCTTTACAAAAGTATTTTTTGTCAAGAAATCAAGTGCTTGTTTTGCTTGGTCATAACCTAACTTAGTTTGATCATACACTTGTTGAGTTACGTTACCAGTTTCTTTCAATGCCTCAACACGTTTCATTTCTGTTTCAAGATTTGACATTGTTAACTTAGCATTGATATATTGTTGTTGATCCATTGTTACAAGGCTTTGTCCTTTTGCAACCTTACTACCAACTTCAACATGGATTTTTTCGATATTACCAGTAACAGAAGGAGATATGTTCATAGTTTCATATCCTTCCAAATTCGTTGTTATATCCAAATTCTTTGCAATTGTTGATTCTTCCAATGTCACAACTTTTACAATTTCTGCAGAAGCAGCACTATCAACAGTTGCATTTTCTTTTTGTTCTGACTTGCCACCGCAGCTTACCATTCCCAATGTTGCAACTGCAAGTACTGTGTTTACTAAAATCTTTTTCATACCTATTCTATTGTTTTCCTATTATTACTTATTTAACAAAACTTCTAATTCAACTTTTGCTGTAATCAACTGTAACATGGCGTTGATATAGCTACTTTGTGCCGCAACCAAATTTGTACTGGCATTTGTTACTTCCATACTTGAAGCAGCACCGTGTTCAAACTTGATTGATATATTTTCAAACACACGTTTTGTAACATCCAAATTGCTTTCTTGTGTTTGATATGTTTCGTATGCTGAAGTTAGATTGTAACGAAGTTGTTTATCTTGTACCAACAAGCCATCTTTCGATGTTTCTAATGTATTAGCAGTCTTATTATAGGAGATTTTTGCTTCCTTAATATTGCTCATTCTTTGCCAGCTTTTCCACAATGGAATGCTAACTGAAGCACCTACAACATTTGGAGGAGTCATATCCATAGTTTTTTCATCACTAAAATAGTGTTTGTTGCTATATTGATAGAACGCACTAATAGTTGGAGCAAAAGCAACTTCTTCTGCAAGAACTTGTTTCTTTGACAATTCCAAATTTTTATTTAGCAATTGATAGTTATAATTATTTTCCAAATCAAATTGTGTATTCAACAAATTCATTGTTTCTTCTACATTCAATAGATTATCTACTTTATCTGTTAACACCAATTTCGTATTTACCTTACATCCTAATTGCAAAATCAAAGAATTATACAACATTTCAAGAGAACGTTTCGTTGAATTTATACTTGTCTCCATAGTTGCAACTTGTACCAACAACTGATCTGCCGAAGTTTGTTCTGCAACACCAATAGTTACAGCTTTTGCAGTCATTTCATGCAACTTTTTCAAGTTTTCTAAGTTTTGGTCCAACAAATCTACCGTCGATTCCATTGCAAGAATTGACATATAGATTGTCGTCACACTAGAACGAATATCTTGTTCGTTTTTCTTCAACGAAATCTCCGACATGTTTAATGCAATCTTCTGCATCTGCAAACCAACAATTTGAGCACCTGTCAATGCCACAGAAGCTGTCATACCTAAAGTTCCGTATGGAGGCATGGCAATTTTCATACCCATCATTTCCATTTCGTAGCCGCACATATTGCTATAATCATACGAAGCGCTTACCTGTGGCAACATAGTTGAAATTGTTTGCCAACGATTTGCTTCTGCAATTTGTACATCTAACGAAGCATTTTGAAGTGTCTTATTATGCTGAACAGCATACTGACGAGCTTCTTCCAATGAAAGAGATAATGTATTCTCTTCCTCCTGGGCATACGCCATACTGCAGAGTCCCAAGAAAAGCGTTACAATTAAAAGTGGTTGTTTCATCCTATATTTTTTTAACGGTGCGAAAGTAATTATTACTTTCCGAACTACAAATTTTGTCTATACAAACAACAACTTTCCATAGACAAT
>DCIX01000003.1 GCA_002317135.1 Bacteroidales bacterium UBA1715 | reverse complement strand
TTAAAATAACTCTCATTAATTTCAATACTCGTGCTATCAACACAAACATCTTCATTTTCTCTTCTTTTATAATACCTTACCCAATCTACTAATAAATAAGCAGGGAAAGGGGTACTTGCATTTGGTGCAAAACTACCTGATTCTATAGCGGTATTTATTATAATATTCATTGGAGAATTTGGATACACTTTATTTAAAACATAAGCATCGTTCTTTTGTACCGTACAACCAACAAAAGGTTGTCCCATTATATTATAATACTTAAAATCTATTCTTTTTAAAACACCATCTACATACCATCGTGTTTGCCCCTTTTCCCATTCTAATGTAAAAATATGGAAATCATTGGAAAAATCAAACGAAGAATACGAAGAAACACATCTCAACACATTACCATCATTATTAAAATCGTAATATGTTGTTATATTGTGCGTTGTCGTATTATTCTTCCAAAATTCGAAAATATCATTCTCATTATATTTAGGACTTCCTGTCCATAACCAAAATGCAGGCCAAAAACCTTTACCTTTAGGGATTTTTATCCGTGCTTCATATTTTCCATAACCAAATTTATATATAGACCACACTTCCCCAGTCGTATATGCAAAATTTTCATATTCAACAATATACGGATTCCAACTTTTGACAATAGGTTTATTAAAAACATCTTCCCGCTTGGACACTATCTTAAGCATTCCTCCTGACTCCTCTACATTATTAGGACTATGCCATGCCTTTTGTTTTATAAAATCCAGATCTCTTGGAACACCTGTAAACGGGTTCCAAAAACATGTATCCAAACTATTGTCGTTAAATTCATCCTCAAACACTAAAATCCATGGATTTTCATCACATATTGAAAATGACGAATTAGCCCAAAATGTTTGTCCATAACAGATGGGACTTACTTGAGAAAATACATTAGCACTATACGAAATAAAGGAAATTATCAAAATACCCTTCCTTATCATAGAATTTTTAATCCATCTCTTTATTTTCATAAACTTACTTAATTTATATTCTATTCCTACTGTTATTCCAAATGAAAACCAATCTTGGGGTATTGTTTTATCGAATCCAAAGAGATTTAATTTACCTTCCAAAGGTATATTTTAAAGTTATACTTTGGTTAAAGTTTCGAGATATGCAGACATCTGAATTTTCACCACCGACCTTACCCAGTGCCAAGTTAAACGATGCAGAGAAGGCATTATAAATATATTCCAAACCAAGATTTGCTCCACCTCCAAGTTCTGCCTTACTGTCCATCTGCACATCATAATCATTCAAATGATAAACAGAAGGTGGTAGTACATCTTCCTCTATGTTAAACTTCTCACGTATTTTCATTTTATTCAAACTTACATAAAGTCCAACTGCAACAGCAAAGTGTTTATACGAAAGCAATGTATAATTATAGTTAAAACTTGCATTAAACCATTTACTGGAAAATTCTACAGCAATCATAGGTGGCGTGCCATAGCAAATATACGGTCCAGGATAGTAATCAAAACCATTTCCATGATAGTGTAAACGACTAAAACCTATACCGAAACTTTGTTTATTTATAATTTTATTGAAATGGATTTCACCACCATAACTTGATTTAAAACCAAGAATATTACAATTGGAATGAACGGTTCCAATTTCAATTTGAAAATTACTTACTTTCTCTTGTGCGGAAACTGTTATTGCCACTACACTTATAACAAGAAATAAGAAAATTTTTTTCATACTTTTTTGTTTTTCTTATATAGTCCTAAAAATTGCAAAAGACTGCATGAGAAATTCATTTTTTTTGAGGATTTTGCAAAAAACATTACAAGCCACCTAGTTTTTGTATTGGCTTCCAGCCAAATGTATTCCACACATTCTAATCCTGAAACTGCGTCGCAGGTTACTCAAATAATGGCTTACAGCCATTACTTTTTTATGCGAATAAGAATCAAAATATATTATTGCCTGGCAAGGCAATAATTAAGTAACCCGTGACGAAGTCTCGGGAAGAGCATAAACAATATCACCCAATGGCTGAAAGCCATTACAAAAAATGATAGGCTTTCTGCATTAACAATAAAAATTCCGCAGAAACAAACCGTTTTGGTTCATTCCTACGGAATGTATGGTGGCAGCTACCAAGTGAGTATGCCTAACGGCATACGGTTATTACACAAACATTTTCTATTTTATTCTCTTAACACTTTCGTGTGTGAAAAATTCACCAGATTTTATCATATCTCTTATTAATTCTATATTTAAACCATCATGCCTATCATCCATTGGAACCATAAAATATCTTCTTTCAACCTCATAACCTTCTATATATGGATCTGTAGTAAGAATACGAGAAGATAACGTGTCTCTTATATCCCCTTTATGTTCTTTCCAAACGTCTTTATATTCAGAGAAAGTTATATTTGTGTAAGTAGCTTTAAATGTGGTTCTACAATCAATCATATAATATCCATCAACTAATGGTATCAAACGAGGTTCACCACCGTCTGGACCAGGATAACCAATCACACGACCGTTTCTACTACTCACCGATACATAGTTTGAGTAGTCCTCTGAAGTCTTAACTACCGAAATGTATTTGAAAATATCTTCACTACCTACTATTAATTCTTCTTTTTTACATGCAAACATAATGGATAGTAGAAATGATGCACATAGCATTTTAATAATTTTTGTTTTCATAAATTTTACTGTTTTATAAATGATTTAGAATAAATTTTTCCGTCAGTTTTTATATCTACAAAATATATTCCAGAAGGATATTTGATAGTATTTATAACTATCTTATTTTTTTCTGTTGCAAATTTTTCTATTTCCTTTCCCATTACATTAAAAATCGTTATCTGATAATCACATATATCTGATTCACAGAATTGAATTGTAACATTATCCTTTACAGGGTTCGGGTATATCAAAATTTTATCTGCAACTATCGGATATTCTTCGTCTATAGTTACAAATGGGTTTTGATAGTTATCTTCTATATACGATTTTAAAGTTGGTCTTTTAAATATTTTACATAACAATGATGTTCCTGCATTGGCATGAAAACCAGGTTTTAATACAATACTATCTTTTGAAACAAATCTACAACTTGAACTGTCTTGAATCGAGAACGTAGTGTTATCACCTGCTATAGATATTGAACCTTTTGTTTGATAAGTTTTATTCGTTGCCCAACTATCAGAACTACTTGTTTGTATAGTAATATTCTTTAAAGACACATTTGTAGAAACATTTGGACGAATATTTATCCAACAAGCGTGTTCAGAAAGCTTATTGTACTCACGGCAAGGAATACAACCATCAATGTCATCTATATCTTCAAAATCAATCCAACTGTCATAACGATGATTCCAACCAAAATTAAAATGGAAATTATCATTCCTCGAATTATAACCATCACAAACAAACGCATGTTTACCTAAATAAAAATATAATACAGGTCTTTCGGCATAAATCTCGTTACTAAGTATATTAACCCATGAATTATAAGTATTCAATGATTTCTTTTTGTAGTTCATATCATTTTTGTAGCCAAATTTTTCAAATGCATATTCCGCTGTGCTAGTTAATGCACTTGATTTGCAACCATATTGCATAGAAACTCTATCGCCTATTCTTTTGAACAAATACGAAATAGCATAACTTTCTATATCGAATTGTGGATTATTACGATATAACAAAACATCTGGCATATTCCACCAGTCAAAATCAGCATAATCACCTGTAGCATATCCCCAATAGTTCATAATCTGTCCAATAGCAACAGCCATACAGCCTGCAGCTGCTTTCCCTCCTAAATATACGCAACTATAAATATCAGGCATAAGTATATTATACGCAGGAACAGCACAAGAATCATTACTAATGTATTGTCCCCATCTTGAGGAAACCAAATAAGTTTCTTCAATATATGTCTTTAATTGCATTTTGGAGTCTTCAGAAAGCAGTTTGTCCCATTTTTTGTGTCGGTCCTCCTTATGCCAATTCTCTTCTACGGCTATATCAACAATGAACTCATATTGCTCCATCCAATCCCAAAAAACATCGGGACCTTCATTTAAACTAATAGCTCCTTCGTCGGAATGTGCGACCACAGGATTTAAATTCCTATTTGCTGGAACGATTACCCAACCGCCATCCTGCATATTGTTTATATAAAGGCTCGGATGACCTTTATATTCCTTTACCAATGTTTCTGTTACATTCTTTTTTAATCCGTAATTTTCAAGAAAAAAGTTTTCTGCAATTATCCGAGAAACTTTTTCATCAACCTCTTGAGAAAAACAGACAAATCCCAAGAGTGAGAACAGCAGACTAAGAAATATTTTCTTCATAGTTGTTCTTGTTTTTATTCAGACAAGCGTGATTGTAATTCTTTGATTTGCTTTTGTTGCTCAATAATGTATAAAGTCAACTCTTCAATCTTTTGCAGCAGCAAATTGTCCATATCACCTATCTTATAACCATTTTCTTGGAAATCTTTTGCCGATGGAACATCAGGAAGGTGTTTGTTCTCTTTTACATATTCTGCAACTTCTTCTATACTATGAAGTTTGTAATCCTTTTCAAACACATAATCCGCAGACGGCACATTTGCAATAACCTTAACTTCTTCGCATAAAATGCCGCCTTTAACTGCTAGTTTAAAACCAGAAGTCGAACTTAAGTTTACTGTTCCTATACCAACAAAATCAGAAAAATACGATTTCCCAACTACTCCAAATTTGAAATTTGAAGGATTTGATGTTCCGTTTATTGTTAATGCTGGGGTGATTATCTTATTCGCTTGAATTAAGTTTGAAACCTTTATATTCGATGCTAATATAGAGTCGGTACTATTAATCTTGCAATTAGTAGATAGTATTCCATTCTTTGTTAATGTAAAAAACTTATTATTACTTCCTATATAATGATTGAACGTGAATTCACCTCGCCTTATAATACTTGCATCAGTTGTACCACTTGGGACAAGATAACTTAGATAAATTGACGAGTGCGATAAAGAAAGTCTTCCTTCTGGATACTGAGAATTATATTTCTCCGTAATCTGAATTGTTGAATCAATTTTAATATACGGTTTAGCATTTTGGGTTGGCAAAATTTGTACCGTTCCTGTTCTGTTAATTGTTCCCGAAGTTGTTGAACTTCCACTCCATTGTTGTGCAAATGCACCCATTGCCATTAAACCTGTGGCAAGAAATAAGAAAAATTTTTTCATACTTTTTTGTTTTTCTTATATAGTCCTAAAAATTGCAAAAGACTGCATGAGAAATTCATTTTTTTTGAAGATTTTGCAAAAAACATTACAAACCACCTAATTTTTGTATTGGCTTCCAGCCAAATGTATTCCACACATTCCAATCCTGAGACTGCGTCGCAGGTTACTCAAATAATGGCTTACAGCCATTACTTTTTTATGTGCAATATGAATCAAAATATACTATTGCCTGGCAAGGCAATAATTAAGTAACCCGTGACGAAGTCTCGGGAAGAGCATAAACAATATCACTCAATGGCTGAAAGCCATTACAACAAAAGATTTGCTTTCAACATTAGCATGCAAAAATTCCGCAGAAACGAATCTTTTTGGTTCATTCCTACGGAATGTATGGTGGCGGAAATCCTTTGTTTCTACCAAGCGTGTATGCCTAACGGCATACGGTTATTACACAAACATTTTCTATTTTATTCTCTTAACACTTTCGTGTGTGAAAAATTCACCAGTTTCTATCATTTCATTATTCTTTTTTCAAAGTATATTCCTCATCTGCAATAAACAAATTTACTAAACCGACGCCTTTTACAAGTTTGATAGTTTCTTTTCTTTTAGAATCTTTTGAAGGATAAAGAAGAAGTGTATCAGATTTTTTTTCAAATTCAACATAAGCTACTTTCCTATTTGTTGAATCAATTATTTGACAAAAAACATCCCAATAATTATTGTTTCTATAATCTGAAGAAATCTTTATTGTACTATTGTTTTTTTGAGAATGGATTTCATAAGATAAATAACTCCCACATACACATTTACACCCCCATGGTATTTTTTTCTGGCCTTCATCGGCATCCATCTTCGTCACCTCAAATGTAAAGTACTCTCCTGTAGTGTTCTCAAAACAAAGAACATCATCTTTCTCATAGGGTGTATAGTCCTTATATTCTTTAGGAAATTGTTCACAATATTCGGTGCAAGCATAAAATAACGCAGTACATGTGATTACGAGAAATAATTTTTTCATATTTTTTCAATTTTAAGGTTTCTAAACTTACTGGTTGATGTTTTTACTATAACTAAATAGACGCCTTGCTTTAGGTCTGACAAATTAAAGGTATATGCCATTACAAAAAAGATGTATTTCTACTATACTCAATTTTTACCAAATAAATTTTATTCCCACAGGCATTGTGAACAAATACGGATTTTTACTGTCGTAGATTTCTTTTCTATTTGGAAGTTGATATTGTACACTTGGCTCGGTAAAGATACCTATGTGGCGTGCAATGTTGTATTGCAAGCCCAAACCTGTACCAACCGACCATTGCCATGGAATAACTCCATCATACGAACGAAGTGGTATTCCCATAGTTAAACCAAGGTTTCCATACAAGCCGCCTTTCTTACCCATACACACATTGTAGGTTAGCTTTGCAGGAATGCCAAGAAAACGGACCTCTTTAGATTTGTCGTACAATTCTCCTAACGATGTTTTCATCACGAAATCGTAGCTATGTCTGCTAATAATTATTCCAGATTCTACTCCCAACCACTTGTTTTGTTTATAGCGTACAGACACAGCGTATGAAATTGGATAGGTAAAGTCTTTTCTTATTTGTACTAATTCTTCTTTAACAACACCATTCTGATGAGGACCATCTGAAAATTCAACATCACCATATTTCATGTGGCTAACATTTCCTGCATACGCAAAGCCTAACGACCATTTTTGTTTATCGGCAACATTGGATTGCTTTTTCGGATATATATCGGCAAGTTCATAATTCGGAATTGTTTCATTCTGATTAGATTGTATCTGATTCGTCTGCACAGTATCAAATACAGATTCCTCTTGGGCAACTATTGTTGCCAACGTATCAACTGCTATCGTATCGCTTGTATAGTCTGCTACCAACTGAGTTCTATCGGCAGAAGATATAACGGTATGAGAATTTGATTGCTGAACAAACAACGGTTCTGGTTCCACAGGCACCACCTTCGGTGTTTCTTCTTGTTGTGCCACTATAGGTTTCTCTTCTTCAACAGCAATAGGTTTTTCTTTTTCGATAATGAAATACAAAATAGGGAAAAGGAGCAATAACAATATTGGCCACGATTGTAGCATCATGTTACGGAGCATCTTCTTTGCCCGTGCCAATTGCGAAGCCGATGAATGTGGTTCTATATTCAACAAGGCCGCAATCTCCTTATGCGACAAGCCTTCAAATACAGCCAACCGAAATACCTGACCATAGCCTTCAGGCAATTTGTCAACCAAATTCTTCAGTTCGCTTAAAGCGATTTCGCCTGTTAACTCATCCTGCACTTCGGAACCCAAAGGTTCTTTTGTTTCCGCACCAGCTGCCAAAACTGTCGGATGTTTTTTCTGGTAATCTTTATATTTCGACGCTACATTTCTGGTTATGGACATCATCCACGCAACAGCTTTGTCGGTATCGCGCAATGTATCAAGAGATGTATAAATAATAACAAACGAGTCGTGCACTACATCGTCAATCGCTTGTTTGTCTGATAGATACCGTCGACACACATTCCTCATTGCAGCTGAGTATGTCATATACAGTTCACTGAGAGCTTCTGCATCTCGCTGCCTGCACCGTTCTATCAGTTGAGTTATCTCCATTTAGATTCTAAGATCCCTATGTATATAGTCCTAAAAATTACAAAAGACTGCATGGGTTTTGAATTTTTTTTTAGAAAATCTGATTTTTTGGAATTATCCGTTACTGCCGCAATTCAATTGAGTTAAATCTCTACAAGATTTTCTGCAATAAAACCACATCTTCGTAACCTGAAGCGGTTTGCAACCAATCCTTTTTTACGCCAGCATGCACAAATCCAACATTTGCAAATAATTGTAAACTTATGGCATTGCTTGCCTGCACATCGGCATACAACTGATGAAGCAACAAAATATCCCGACAATATGTTACAAGCAATTGCAAAGAACGGGTTGCAATATGTTGATTACGAGATTCTTCCACTACCAAAACTCCTATGCCGGCTCGTCGGTTCCGTGGGTCAAAGTCGTATAAATCTATAGAACCAACCGTTTTCCCATTCGACTTCTGCACTATCATTAAACGAAGCTGCTTGGCTTCGTATATGTCGGCTTGGGCATTGCGTACATATTCCTGCAAAATATGTCTGGAAAACGGTGTAACCGTGGAACCATATTGCCACAAATGTGTGTCGTTTTCCCACAAATATAACAAATCGGCATCGGCAGGCTCAACGGCACGCAAGCGTATTTCTTCGTCTTCTAATATCTGGCAAGCACTCATTTCCTGAAAAATCTTGCCGAAATGTAGTAATTTTTCTGCGCAAACATTCGTTATGAGTACAAGTTTTGCAAAATTATATACCTTTGCGATAATGAAAACTGTACTGAAATATATAGGAATAACGCTTGCAGTCGTTGTCTTTGTCTTCCTGATTGCATCAGTTACTATTCCCTACCTATATAAAGACGAAATTGTTGTTTTTGCTACCGAAAAGTTAGGTAAACAAGTAAAAGCCGATATTTCGGTAAGCAATGTTGACCTAACACTGCTTGGCGATTTTCCGAATATCTCCATACAACTACATAATGTTGTAGTACAGTCAACAAAAACATTTAACACAAAGGAATTTCCCGGCTACGCCCACGACACGGCAGTTTACGCCCAACGGGTACTTCTCTCATTCAATGCATTGGATTTTTTATTCAAGAACTATGTGATAAAACAAATCGTTGTGCACGATTCTTTTATAAACTTTTTCTTGGATTCCAACGGCAAGCATAACTGCGAGATTTCTATGGAATCGGACACCACAGGCTCGGATATGTTTTTGGAACTGTCGAAGATACGTTTCCGCAATGCACAACTGCTCTACCATGATAGGAAATCGAACATAGAGGCAAACGAGTGGTTCGACAAAATTCACTTCTCGGGCAAATTCCAGGGAGATGACTTTAATGTGGACGTGTTTACGACTTTCACCAACAAGAAATTCCTCTATCAAGGTAAAGATTATTTTGCAAAGTCGGCATTCCGCTGCGACCTTGCAATTATGCGCGATAACGCATCGTACATAGTAAAGAAAACGACCATAGAAACACCTGTAGGAACCATCATCTCCGATGGAATTGTTAAAACCGACAAAAACAACGATTTCGACGTTGATCTTCACGTTAATGTGGAAACTTCGGTAAAGAAAATCCTGAAAGTTCTACCGCAAAACATTACCGACAGTCTTGCCGAATACAAACCAGCAGCCGATATTTTTGTGGAAGGCAACCTAAAGGGAAAAATCGGTTCAAAATCAATGCCGAGCATTGTCTGCAATATAGCGTGTACAAAAGGCGAAGCACGTCTGCAAAACACAACATACAATTTCTACACTAAAGGAGAATTGCAGGCGAAAGATATAGCACAGTTGCATACCTACAACTACTCTACAACCAATACAAAAATCACAACGGGGAAATCAACAATTTCTGCATCAAAACTAACAGTGAAAAATTTCGAAAAGCCACAATTTTCGTTAGAAGGAACAATTAATGGGAATATAGAAGATATTGATTATCTTGCAGATATAGATGACTACAAAACTTCGGGGAATGTTGCCGGAACATTCTCGTGTGCAGGTTCAACAGATGTGTTTTCGGACTTTACTCCAAACTTCTTCAAACAAATTCAATTGCAAGCCGATGTACACTGTCAAAATCTTGCAATTCAAGCACCGAAAGATTCGCCATATAACTTTTCTAGTGTGAACGGCCATCTTGTCGTAAACAAAGAAAAACTTTCTGTTGACAGCGTAAACGGCACGCTACAAGGAACATCATTTTCACTACAAGGAACGGCAACGGATTTCTTCTCGTACATTCTATTCGACAACGTTGATACACGCTGCAATCTAACGGCTTCCATCGACAATATTGACCTACTTCCATTCTACAACCACTACGAAAGTTTAGCAGAATCAACAGGAACAGGAATGCTCATGGGCGACATTGCTTGCGATGCCAACCATATTGATTTTGAACCATATCACTTAAATAACACACGAGCAATTATTCGTCTAAAAGCAAACGGAATAGACGTTCTACAAATACAGGCAACTACTTTGCAAGGAACTGTAAGCAACACGAATGTGTCGTTTACCAATCTTCCTAATAAGCAAACAAAATGCGTTGCATCAGGTACAATTAAGAAAATGTCTGCCAAAGATATCTTCAAGACATTCAACAACTTCGACCAAGATTACATTACCGACCAACAAATAGAAGGTGCCCTTTCGGGAACATTCCAATTCGCTTCTACAATGGACGAAAATTATGATCCAATTCTACCATCTATGGATGTGACGGCCGATTTTGTGATAGAAAATGGTACGGCAAAAAATGTGAACACTCTTATGGAAATCGGCAAGAAATTAAAGATGAAAGAAGAGTTCGCCGATGTTTCATTCTCAACATTGAAAAATACCATACGCATCCAACAAGACACACTTTTCATTCCCGATATGAAAATCCAATCAAACGCTTTTGAAATGTCGTTTGCAGGCAAACACAACATTGAATCAAATTCATTTTCCTACTATGTTACCGTTTTCCTAAAGAAAACGCTTTCGCTTAAATTCAACAGCAAAAACAAGGAAGAGGAAGACTTTGGCGAAATCGAAAAAAATACCGACGGTAACTTTAGAATCCCATTAAAAATATTCGGTAACCCAGACAAGTTCAATATTGACTATGACTTTGGAAAGACAAAGAAGAATGTCAAAAAAGAAATGGACGAACAAAAGTCTGAATGGAAAGAGATTATCAATGCCGGTAAGTCCGAAGAAGACATTAAAGCCGAAGAGGAGAAAAAGAAACCAATAGAATCTGGTTTTCAAATAGAATATTAGTATGAGCCTTACCCATCGCAGTCGAAATGGAATAAAACTCGCATTCCTAATACTTGCTGTAATCCTTATAGCGATTATTTTCGTGTTTGTGAACCGCACAATTCATGAAATTCGGGAAGAAGAACGACATAAAGTATTACTTTGGGCCGATGCAATCCAACAACGAAATTCATTGTTGGAATATGCTGCCAAACTCTTTGAAAAACTGGAACAAGAAGAGCTACAAAAAGTAGATCTATGGCGTGAATCACAACAGTTGATTCTTGAAACAGAAGACACACAGTTCCTTACTTTCTTATTAAAAATCATCAGCAACAATAAGAATATTCCTATTATTCTTACCGATGCAGAACGGAAGGTAATTACCACAATGAACTTGGAGGATAATATTGCTACAGGTCGTACAATTCCCCGTAGCATTCTTACAAAATTCAAAAAATACGAACCACTGCAAGTTGTGTATCAAGGTAAAATTATAAATTACCTGTATTATTCAGACTCTCAGCTGTTTAACGAACTGAATACAATGATCAACGACCTAATACATTCATTTGTAGTCGAAGTTGTGAAGAACTCAGTTTCTGTTCCAGTTATTATTACACCCAAAGACACATCGAGTATTCTTGCCTACGGAAATCTTCCCGAAAAGATGCTTAAAAAGGTGGAACGACAAGATATTAAAGACTATGTGCAAGAATATCTTTCTGAAAATCAACCTATTCCTATCCTATTAAATCAAAATGAGGAAGGTTATATATTCTATCAGGATTCGCCGCTTATTATCAGTTTAAAATACTATCCGTTATTCCTTTTTGCTGTTGTTTTGCTACTCGCAATCATTGTGTATTACACCCTTTCTTCTTTTGTTAAATCCGACAAAGACCAACTTTGGGTAGGAATGTCGAAGGAAACCGCCCACCAATTGGGTACACCAATTTCATCGCTTATGGCTTGGGTGGAAATTTTGAAAATGCAGAATGTTGACCAGACAATCACCGACGAAATCAACAAAGATGTAGTTCGACTCGAAACAATAGCACGTAGGTTTTCGAAAATAGGCTCAAATCCCGATTTAACAAGGGAAAACCTTGGCGAGGTTGTAGAAAACGCTGTAACGTATCTAAAAACACGTACATCGAAGAATATCGAAACATCTATAACTATCAAAAACAAAGCATTATATGCTATGGTAAATCCATCTCTATTAGCATGGGTAATAGAGAACATTTGGAAAAATGCTGTAGATGCAATGCAAGGAACCGGAACGCTCACTATTGAAGTCGGGCAAGATAACGACAAGGCCTACATAGATATAACCGACACAGGCAAAGGCTTGCCACGCAACAAATTCAAAACAATATTCCAACCTGGCTACACAACAAAATCCCGTGGGTGGGGATTAGGATTGAGCCTTGCTCAACGCATAGTGAAGGAATACCATCATGGCAAAATACACGTTCGTTCTTCGGAAATCGACAAAGGAACAACAATGCGAATAACATTGCCGATAGAAAAATAAAAAAAGGCGGATTCCCCTCCTACGATTCTAACCTTGCTATAATTTCATCAGCAGAAAATGACTCCATTTTCGAGAAGCCAAACCATTTCTTTCCCAAATCTTTTAAACTAGCACCAACCAAATACAACTCATCATCAATTATTAGAAACCTATCGTGTGATTGTCTAAATATTTTCACATCTATTGGCGGATATTGGTTATTATATTTTTGAATATCAAACCGTAATTGTTCCGAAATTTCTTGCGTATATATTGCAGCATAAACATTGTCTTTTCGTTTTGAAAAAAGAGACAAAACAGATTCATCTATATAATTATCTATCAGTAAAATCCGTTTATTTGCCTTCTTAATCACATCAGAGACAAAAACATACGCATCAAAGATTTGTCCATTAAAAAATATGCCATCCTTTGATGGAAGTGGAGTTTTAAGAAACAATTCTATTTTTTCTTCATGACGTTCCAAGTCTTTTTGATGTTGTAATACTTGCATCTCCAAGTGATAGAACCGTTGATTTATAGAAAATCCATTTAACAAATAGTTTTTTAAAACCTCATTCGCCCATTTTCTAAAACGAACACCTGCTACAGATTTTACTCGATAACCGACTGAAATAATAATATCAAGATTATAATACTCAATTTGACGGACAATGGAACGTCCACTCTCAATTTGAACTGTTGCAATTTTTGCAACAGTTGAATTTCTATCCTGTTCTTTCTCCCAAAACACATTTCTAATATGTCTCGATATTACAGACTTGTCCCTATCAAACAAAATTGCTATTTGGGATAAATTTAACCAAACCGTCTCATTGGCTATACGCACATCCATTCGTATCTCCTCGTTGGGACAATACAATACTATCTCCCCTCTATCATTTTGTAAAGTTTGAATTTCCATATTTTGCGACTTTTTTCAGTCACAAATATAGAATAACTATCCTCATGTTCAATGGTTTATTTTTTCTAATAACCATAAACAAATTGACAATTCTTGAATAAATAATGAATTCCATATTCATTAAATAAAAAAGGGCGGAGTAAAAACCCCGCCCTTATAAGTACACTATTCAGAACCTATTTCTTTTTCTTCTTAGTAGCCTGCGTTGTTGTAGATTTTTGCGTCTTACTTGCTTGGCTACTTGTAGCAGTTGCATTTGATGATTGCTTTTCAGTTGATTTCTTCACTGCTTGTTTTTGTTTAGGATAACAAATGCTACAAACATTTTTCCCTTTTGTTTTTGCTTCACTCAAAGCAACCTGCGTAGGATTACAATTTTTTATTTGAGGACAAGTGTTTGTTTTGTGATATGCCATATTTGTAGCACAAACCCACACCATTTCATCACAAGGGTATTCTGTTGTGAAGGCAAAACAAAGAATTGCCGAAAGAGAAAGAAGGATTTTTTTCATACTATTATTCATTTTAAAAGAGACGCGATAAACCGCGTCTCTACTTTATATTACCATTTTGTATTTCTCATATCACCAGAATTCAAGAATTCAAGGTGCATTGCAAATGCTTTATCAAGTTTTTGCATTGTATGAGAAGGTTTTGTTGAAAGTTTTAGGTAATCCCACAATAACTCTCTGTAGTCTGGATGAGCAACTTTTTCAATGATTTCCTTTGCCTTATCCATTGGAGATTTTGCACGCAAATCTGCCACACCATATTCAGAAACAATCACTTTCAATGAGTGTTCAGAATGATCTTGGTGAGTAACCATAGGAACAATAGCACTAACCATTCCACCTTTGGCAGTCGATGGAGTTGTACAGATTGAAAGGTATGCATTTCTCAAGAAATCACCAGAACCACCGATACCGTTCATCATTTTAGTTCCATAGAAATGGCTTGAGTTCATATTACCGAAAATATCACACTCAATTGCTGTATTGATAGCAATAAGTCCTATTCGGCGAACGATTTCAGGGTGGTTAGAAATTTCCTGTGGACGAAGCACTACGTGTTTGTGGAAGAAATCCAAATCACCCATAACCTTATCCATTGCAGTCTTGCTACAAGTTAATGAGCTACCACTGGCAAATTTAATGTTACCATCCTTTATTAAGTCAATAACTGAATCTTGGATTACTTCAGTATACATTTCGAAAGCAGGAATATCCTCGCTAGCTCCAATACCATGAAGTACTGCATTTGCAATATTTCCTACACCAGATTGAATTGGTAAAAATGTCTTTGGAATGCGACCAACTTTAATTTCGTTAGCCAAGAAATTAGCAACATTTTCACCAATCTTTATTGTAGTTTCATCTAATTCTGTAAATCCCTTGATTTCGTCATCGAAGAATGTTTCGATTACACCAACGATTTTCTTTGGATCAACTTTTAGAATTGGATCACCAATACGGTCACTTGGTTTATATAGAGGAATTTCCTTACGGTAAGGAGGATCAAGCGGAATATAGATGTCGTGCATACCACGCATTTCCTTTGGACGGTTTGCATTGTGTTCCAATATGATAATATCGGCTAACTGAGCAAATGTAGGCACATTACCTACAGCTGTTGTCAAAACCAAGTTGCCTTGTTCGTCGTAGTCGCAAACTTCGATTACAGCTACATTTATTTTACCAAAATAGCCATAACGGACATCTTGCGACAATTGCGATAAATGGTAGTCGCAATAACGAATGCGTTGTTCATTTAGAGCAGCACGAGAATCTTTATTTGTTTGGTAAGGAGAACGAAAATCAATAGCATCGGCACGAGCAAGAACGCCATCAAGCGACTCACCAGTAGATGCACCGGTAAACAAATTGATTTTAAACTCTCTTCCTGCGGCGTGTTCAGCCTCAGCCTTTTTTGCAATAGCAGTTCCGATTGCTTTTGGGCAACCTACTGCCGTAAATCCACTTACACCAATACTATAACCATTCTTGATGTATGATGCAGCCTCATCGGCGCTAATTACTGGAATACTCATCGTTTGTTCTAATTTTCTAGGACAAAGGTATTTTTTTTTGAGAAAAACAAAGTTCTTCCGTCCAATTATTTACCTATCAATGAATAAAAAAGATTGAGACAAGAAAATTATAAGTGATTAAGCCACAAAATATAAGGGTAGGTTTGAAGCCTACCCTCATTCCCTTTTTGCCTCCACATTCAAGTAGAGCATCTACCTAATTAACATAAAAAAACGTGGGAATCAAGTCTATCGCTCGCTTCGCGCACGAGGTACTCGCATGACCCTTCAAAGCAAAACGAGCAACCTCGAAGCCCACGCATTCAGTAGAGGGTAAACCCTCGGCATACCGGAACACGCAGACATCTACCGTTGCCTCATTCCCGACTTTGAAATTAAAAATTGCGAGTTTTTATGCGCCAAGAACAAAGCGTTAGATAAACGCCTTTACTATGTCTTCCATATCTCTATGGATGCAACAAAAATAATAATTCTACTGGAATATGATATATTGGTGGACCTGATTTTACCATTCAATTACACTTCAGTAATTTTTTCAAAACTATTTTCATAAATAACCATAAACAAATCATACAAAAAATGGCAAAAAGTCCGCATTTTGCGTATTTACGCGGTTTCAAGAAAATTCCATACTTTTATAATTCGTTTTTTTTTTTAATATTTGCACAACTACCTAATTAACGGATTGTTTAACACATTTAAAATTATGTTATGAAACATGAAAACGATTTCTTTGCGAAAGAGCTACAAGGTCTTCGCAATGAAATAAGGGAATGGCAAGATTTGCTCATTCAACATCTAGTCTCCTCGGAAAGGCTGAGCGACAAATGGTTATCTCTTAATGATTTAATTGCGTATCTTCCAGACCGAACATCACGCGCAACTGTGTACGGATGGGTTTCGCAAGGTTCTATCCCATACCATAAGTATGGTAAGAAACTAACCTTTTTGAAATCAGAAATCGACAGCTGGCTTTATCACGGCAACAAAGAAAAAGACGACAAAAAGATTGAGATGTTCCGATAGACTACATGTAGAGACGCGATTTTTTGCGTCTCTATTTTTTTTGCGTCTCTTTTATTTTAAAGGCGATGTAACACGGTATTCTTTACCGTCCTTATAATACACGGAATATTTTAGACTGCCATCTTCTTCGTAGTAATTCCACGTCTTTATTGCCTTGCCTTGCTTCCAATATTCATCGTGTTCTACTTGACCATTTTTATAGTAGTACACATGCTTGCCTTGTGGTTTGTCGGAAAAATATTCCCCTTTGAAAGCTTTATTTCCGTTCTTATACGTACTCTTCCACACACCTGTACGTTCACCGTAAATATACTCACCTTGCGTAACAAGATCACCCGTTTTGTCTATCCAAAATCCATGACGAAGGTCGTTCTTATACATTCCCTCTAAGATTTTTTCCTCATCGTCGTCATATTCTATACTTAATCCTTCACGTTTACCGGCACTATATTCCTCTCGTTTTTGAACATCACCAGCCACATTATAGAATTCCCATACTCCACTATATAAATCCTGAGAAAAATATCCCGTTTGTTTCAAAGTTTCGTCTGGATAATAGAACTTCCAGAGTCCTATCTTTTTGCCAGCAGAATATTCCCCTTCCGACAGTTTTTTCCCTGATTTACTATAGTATATCCATTTCCCTTCCTTATCGCCATTTTCCAACGTTATACCAGTCGCGACAAGCGTACCCAACGTATCATACAACTCTCCTCCAACAATATTCCCCTGTCTATCATATTGCCGATGAACGCCAATTGGAGTTTTACCACGATACGCACCTTTCGTACGCACCTTTGAATCAGAGTAATACGTCTTTTTTTCTGTCGGCTCTATAAAATCTGCAACATTGGATGAATATACAACTGTATCATTCTCATAAACGGTGGTTTGTTGCAATTGCCCGTGTTTATTAAAAGTCCTAACTTGCCCAGACAATTTGCCATGAGAATACATAGATTCGGTCCGAACCATGCCATTAGGATAAAAAGACATGTACAAACCTGTCTTTTCACCTTGTGAGTCTAATCTGTTAATGGAAAGATTCGAAACATTTACATTGTTTTCATAAACTGAAATAGTAACAATTGTAGTATCAACATACTCATAACCAGTACCTTCACGAAGATTATCTTTATAGGGAATCATCTGTATTTTTTTGCCTTCTGGCGAAAAATACCATTCCTCTCCCTGCTTTTGGTCGTTTACAAACAATACAATTGCAGATAAATATGTTACCGAATCATTTTGTGCAAATTCCTTTGAATAGCCATTTTTCTTATTCTCCAAATAGGAAATCTCTCTCTCCAAACGACCATGTATGTCGTAAAAAGACCATACACTATCAAGCATATAATCAGTGCGTTTGCCAATAGACTTCAACACACCAGTTTCATAATATGACTTCCACAAACCATCTGGTTTTCCGTCCACCAAAAACCCTTCGGAAGAAACCACACCATTAGAATAGAAAAATTGCTTAAATTCCTGTGAGACAACATACTGCGAAATATGAAGGGCCATAAAAAACAATATACCTCGCAGTAGTTTCATCAGGCTATTTCGATAACTCCAACATCGTATCTAACGATTTAACTGCATTAACTCGTACTGATTCATCCACAAAAATTTCATTTGTTTCATTTAAAAGACAATCGTACACATCTTCCAAACGAGTCTTTTTCATATCGTGGCAATTCAATGTTGGACTTCCAATATAGAATTTCTTATTAGGATTTTTTACCTGCATAGGATGCAACACGCCTTTTTCTGTACATACAATAAATTCTTGTGCATCCGATTTGCTCACAAACGACAAAAGTTGAGCCGTAGAGCCAACATAGTCAGAAATTTCCAATATATCCAACTGACACTCTGGATGAGCAACAATCAAAGCATCAGGATGTAGGCGTTTTTGTTCCAACACTTTATTTTTATCCAAATAATGATGAATTGGACAGCAACCATTCCAAACCTCAAACTGTTTGTTTAGGATTTTCATTGCATATTTACCAAGATTTTGATCTGGTGTATATAAAATTTTATCTCCTTGTTCAAGATAATGACTGATTATCTTCAAACCATTCGTCGATGTACAAATACAATCGCTCAAAGCTTTGATTTCGGCAGTTGTATTAACATAAGTAACAATCTTTGTATCAGGATGTTCTGATTTATATTTCTGTAAATCAGCTGCATTTATGGTATTTGCCATAGCACAACCGGCATTCATAACCGGCAACAAGACTTTCTTTTGTGGAGAAAGAACCTTAGCTGTTTCCGCCATAAAATGAACACCACAAAAAACAATAATGTCGGCATCGGTATCTTTTGCAGTTTGACTTAAATTCAAACTATCACCTAAAAAATCTGCAATATCCTGAATGTCGTCTTCTTGATAATAATGTGCTAAAATCACCGCATTCTTTTCCTTTTTAAGACGAAGAATCTCGTTTTTGTAATCTATCATAATATATCTCTTTATATAATAAGGGCAGAGCAAAACCCAGCCCATATATTTACCAATATTGTCTATTGGAATTGTTGAGGCGTATGACCATACGCCTCAACAGTTCCTTATTTAATCACAACTGCAAATGACTCGTTTCCAACCTTCACGAAATAGGTTCCATCCAAACGAACAAAGATTTCGTTTTCATCAGCAACATTGGCGATTGTACGACCATTATTGTCGTAAATCGTGATGACCTTGCCTTCGGCATTCTTTACATAGATTGTATGACCGATTGCATAAATAACCACTTGATTTTCAACCTCCTCTACTGCTGTTGGACCTTCATCGTCGTTTTCTGCTTCAGCAATGTTAGACAATGCCAATGAGAATGGACCTGATTCAGCTTTCATGAATTGTGTCTTTGGATTGATTTCCTCTGGCAACACGATACCGATATAGTAACCCGTCGTTCTCTTTACCGGTTCCAAATCCGTTATCGCCGTCACGTTCGATGGCAACGTCGCTATCGTATCAAGCATTAACACCGTGCCGACCTTGTATTCGCGGTAGATTACGAATGATGAGAAGTCCAGACCTTCGTATTCGTCCCATTCCAAGTTGTAGGTATTGTTCATACCCATGTTCTTTCTCAAGTGGATGGTCTTGTGGTGGGCACTCATCTCTGTCTCCGTACCGCACACATCCGTTGCCGTCATCTTATATCTCCACGAACGGATATTTGGATCTGCTTCCAAGTCTTCGTAAACGCTCAACTCTGAATATGGAACCCTGTCAACCATCTCGTAGATGTCCTTGCCTTCCGTTTCACGGTAGATTGTGTAGTAGTCGA
>DCIX01000009.1 GCA_002317135.1 Bacteroidales bacterium UBA1715 | reverse complement strand
TTGGAGGCGGAGAATGCAATACAAGCAAATTGTTCTATTTCTGTCGTTCCGTCTGTTAATCCGTTCAGTATCAATATAGAAAAAAGATTTTGGGCGCTTGATACAACCGATATCAATAGAATGTTTCCTGGGTATGAACAAGGTGAAACTACACAGCGAATTGCAGCAGGTTTGTTTGAGTTTGTAAAAGACTTTTCGTATGGCGTACAATTGGCTTCGTACTATTTGCCTGGGCATTTTTTACCACATATTCGTATGATACACACTGGATTTGAAGATGTGGAAAGTGCAAAAGAATTTGGTTTGCCGTATGTTGCAATTCGAGAACCTGAACCATTCGATACAGTGTTACTTAACTACAACTGGCAAATTTGGGACACGAAGGCGTTTTCATTGTATGCGGGAACAACTGATGTTATTGACCACGAAATGGTGCAGGTTGCAATAGATTCTATTTTGCACTTTATGGCTAAAAAAGGTTTTATTACCATACAAAAATCAATAGAAAATGTTGACACTGTATTAGTTACGAGCAAGAATTTGGTGAATATACAAGCACCTCATGCTGGGATTCTTATTATTGAAAAAGATGCAGGAGAATGTGTTTCAAAAGATGAAGTTATTGCCAAAATTATGCATCCGTACGAAGGTCGTTTAGTGTGTGAAATTAAAAGCCCAGTTGATGGAAGATTGTTTTTTGTGCGTAATAAGTCAATTACATTCCAAAACACATTGTTGTTTCGAATAATTAAAGATTAACGAAATAAGAGCTTTAATTTTCGTCTTTGTTGAATGTAGTGTTTTTTGCCAAGACAATTATAAAACCTGCAAGTATAAGTGTACTTGCTATTCCTAATAACGGTAGGTCGGTTGTGGTGCCAATAGTTTCAATGTTTTCGGGGAACATATTTGAATTTGTTGTGCTTACCACAACCAACATATTGTGAAGGGTATGTGCAAAAATAGGGTATATAATAGACCTTGTGTAGGCGAATAAATAGCCGAGTAGCAGTCCTAACGCAAATCGTGGTATGCAATTAAATATGTCGCCATGTAATATGCTAAAAACAAATGCTATTGTAATGATAGATAGGTGTTTATGTTTGAATGTTTTTAATGCGACTACTTGTAAAAATCCTCTAAAAAATAATTCTTCGCATATTGCTGGCAGTATTGATATTGCAAAAATGTCTATCCAAATCATGTCTGGTGAAAGTAGTGCGGTTGTGAGGAATTCAGTTTGTTTATAACTATGCCACAAAGGAGAATCTTCGCCTATAATTGCAAGTATGCTTTGGGTATTTATTTCTGATTGTAAGTTTATGGATGGTATGTTGGCAATAATGAGTAAAGGTATTACCAATAATAAAAAAGTCTTCTTTTGAGACTGTTGGTGAAGGAGTTGGAATGGTTTTCTATATACGCAAGCCAATAAAACTAATGCAGGGATTAAGAATATACAGATAGTCTCAACAGAAAGCATATACAAAATGCACCATCGCTCTTCGTTTGTGGTGGGAATACCTTTTGCTATACACTGTAGTCCGTTTAACCCATTGTATGTTGGCGCTATTGAATAACAAATAGTAAAAAACAAAAAGGATAGAAACAAGGTTGTAATAAAACCTGTAACTATCCTAAATGCAATATTTTTTTTGAAAAAAAAGTCGAGCACTATTCGCCTAATGTTGCCACCATAATGGCTTTGATTGAATGTAGGCGGTTTTCAGCTTCATCAAAAACAATTGATGCTGGCGATTCGAATACTTCTTCAGTAACTTCAACACCATCCAAACCAAATTGTTTGTGAACATCGCGTCCAACTTGTGTTTCTAAGTTGTGGTATGCAGGTAGGCAGTGCATAAATTTGCAGTCTGCATTGCCTGTCATTGCCATTGTTTTGCTATTGATTTGGAAGTCTTTCAATAAAGCAATACGTTCTGCCCAAACTTCTTTTGGCTCGCCCATTGATACCCAAACGTCAGTGTATAGGAAGTCGCAACCTTTCACACCTTCTGCAACATTGTCGGTAATGGTTAATGTTGCGCCTGTTTCTGCTGCAATTTTCTGACATTGTGCAACTAATTCAGCATCTGGTTGTAAAGCCTTTGGAGCAACGATTCTTACATCCATACCCATTTTTACGCCACCAACCATAAGCGAGTTTCCCATATTAAAACGAGCGTCGCCAAGATATGCGTAGCTGATTTTATTCAATGGTTTTGAACAATGTTCTTCCATTGTCATAAAGTCTGCTATGATTTGTGTAGGGTGGAATTCATCTGTAAGACCATTCCATACAGGAACGCCTGAATATGCAGCAAGTTCTTCAACTGTTGTTTGCGCGAAACCACGATATTCAATAGCATCGTACATACGACCAAGAACTCTTGCAGTGTCTTTCATAGATTCTTTTACACCGATTTGTGAACCTGTAGGACCTAAATATGTTGTGTGTGCACCTTGATCGGCAGCTGCAACTTCAAAGGAACAGCGAGTACGAGTAGATGTTTTTTCAAAAATCAAAGCGATGTTTTTACCTTTCATCGTTTGTTTTTCAACACCGTTCTTCTTGTCTGCTTTTAATTTGTGAGCTAAATCAAGGAAATAACGAATTTCAGTAGGGGTAAAGTCTAAAAGTTTTAGAAAACTTTTGCCGTGTAATGATTCCATGTTGTAATTTTTAATTTTCGCAAATTTATGAGTTTTTATTTTCTTCCGCAAATTCGTTCTTCGCATTTTGGGCAAGGAAATGTAGTCGGTTAAATACATTTACTTCGCTTGTGTTGCCGTCGAAATCAAGGAATAATAAACTTGTTTTTGGATATAACGATTTGATTTTCTTTTCGATACCTTTCGAAATAATGTGGTTTGCTATACAACCAAATGGTTGTAGGCTGACAACATTATTCACACCTTCTTGAGAGAAACTTACAATTTCTGCCGGAATTAGCCAGCCTTCGCCGAATTGGTTTACAAGGCT
>DCIX01000037.1:68979-73124 GCA_002317135.1 Bacteroidales bacterium UBA1715 | reverse complement strand
CAACCGTTACAACACCATTGACAAACGTAACGGTTGGTTCTTCACCATCGCCAGAACCTGTATATTCAAAACTTACAGGCGTAATTTCAGATATTCCCGATTCCAACGCCTTGAACCGTAACGTACCAATATTGCCACCTCTGAATCCTGTTCCATTTCCCACGCTGACAATTGCACTTACCATTCCATTGCCACAATCTTTGAAACGAACAAAGTTTGATTGGGAATTTACTCCTTCAAGTTGGAGAACAGACGAATTATAGCGTACCGAGAAAAACATACTGTTTACACAATAGCATTCCACATCGGACATTGAAAGTGCGACATCAAAAACATCGTTTTGACAAACCGACTTGTTTTCAGCCGAAATAACCATTTCACATTGTTGTGGTTGCTGACATTCGCCAATGGGAGCAATGTACGGATGCAGACAATCGTGCGAAACGCAACCTTCACCGTTTTGGGCGCATACGACCATGTTTCCTGCGACTCCGTGGAAATCTATGACAGCTGTGTTGCCACTTTGCGATACAAGCGTATTGCCTTCAGGAACAGTCCACGTGAAAGATTGTGCATTGTTTGCCGTTGCCGTATAAACCACGCCTTTTTGCTCTAAACATACTGCACCCCAACCTGTGGGACCGTCAACGGAAATCATTGTGGGGCGTATGTTCTTTGAAATTTCTTTTACCGTTGTTCCCACTATTCTGCTTCCGATACGTTCCGTAACACGCAATAAAACCGTTCCCGTACCCTCTGTAAAGCGAACCATTACGCCAGTGCCTGTTGCAGTATTTGATGTAATGAAATCCGCTCCGCCCTCAATGCTCCACTCATACGTAGAGTGAGCACCAGGTCTTAAAATCCCGTATGGCAGATAATCAACCGACGAGGAAGATTCCCTGCAATCTATCGACGAACCTGTTATTTCGAGGTTTTGGGCATACGAACCGAGCACCGCCAAAAGTAGTGCGATGATTGTTATTCCTATTTTATTTTTATACCTCATAGTTTTTATTTTTTATTGTAGGGGTAAATAATCATTTGTCCCTACATTGTTATTGAACGATAACCTTCTTAACTTGTTGATTGCAATGCACAAAATACGTACCCGACGGCAAAGAAGCATTGGTTTGCACTTTTTGCCCTGCTACGTTGTATATTGCATAATCATCACAATTACATTCTATTTTTCCATTTAGTACACGGATTTGAATATCATCCGAAGAAACAGCGTCTATAGCACTACCACCGTTGTTTACTATAAATTCTTGACTCTGAACTATCTCATAGACCTCTTCATCCTCTGGGATTACTTTTATGACATAGTTTGCTTCTATGCCTTTAGGTAATGTTATAACAAAAGGTTCTCCCGATTTTATTTCTATGTTCTCACTTACCACGATAGAAGCACCATTTACTTGTTCTACTAAAACCTTTGCGGTATAGTTTTGATTTTCTGCATTGCTTATGGAGCATTGGATTGTGCCGTTTTCTTGTTTTTCAAAAGACGATTCAGATGTTTTTATTTTGTGAATACCTTTGTACACTCGAAGATATCGTTCTTTTTCGCAAGCATATATAACATTAGGGTTATTCGATTTTGCAAGTAATTCAGCATTGGGGGATAGAAAAGGAACACCTTCCCATGTTTCCCCATTATCATAACTAATTCTTGCTGTATCATTTAAATAAATAATGTTTTCTGATAATTTTGGTAAGAATAGTATTCCATTTCCATAGTCAATAATTTTTTGATAGTAATTTGCAGAATGTGTATTATTGGGATTATCAACCATTGGGTCTGCAACCTTTTTGAAAGTTAAATCCTTTTCACACGTATAAATATAGCCATACCACCAATCTGTTAATATCCAACGGTCATTATAAAATTCTATATTTATACGTGGCATATTCCCTTTTATATCCGAATCTGTTACTACAGAAAATGTCATTGTGCTTTTCTCCGGGTCTATGTTTGCCACTAATATAGTCTTTGAATTATCGCTTTGAAACAGCCCAAGATTTTCATTAGCAAAAGCACCATTTAAGGTTCCACCATATTCATAGTATGTCCATGTTGTATTTTGGACTCTTTTCCATGTGTCACCTCCATTTTGAGTTTGATATAATTCTGTATCATCGTACACATATCCAAATTTATCTGAAAAAAATCGAAGGTGTTTATATTTAGAGCCATAAATATCCATTTTTTTCCCTTTCCAAGATTCACCACCATCGTAAGATATAAATAAACTATCATTACCTGTCATAAAAATAATGTCATCTGAAAATATTTGCATTTCACATAATGTAGTGTTAAAATCCTTGTATGTCCATGTATTGCCACCATCCATAGTATGGAATAACCTACCTTTTTTAGCCCCAATGACAAATATTTCTTGTGAGGACTTAACATACAAGGCTTTACCATCCATAGTACCGTTATATACATATTTTGACACATTTTCATTCATAGTCGCCAACACAGCATCAACAGGTGGGGTGTAATGGTCTTGGGTGTTTTGCCATATACGCATACTATCTGTAGAAACGATATTCTTATTATTTGAAGAATATCCATCTTGCACTGATGCAAACACTTTTCCTTCGCCAAGGTCATACATAAAAATAGGTTCATCATAGTATGTCATCCCAGAACTTTTACTATTAAACAAATTTATTATTCTACAACCTTCCAATGTCGTATTACAACTGCTTCGTACAGTTAATAAAAGTTGTCCGTTGTTGAACTGAAAAAGGAATTGTGGTGTAATATCCAAACTATTTTTTTCCCAAGTCACACCTCCGTCTTTTGTTACACAATATCCATATCTTGTAAACATATAGCCATAATTTTCGTTTACAAATGCGATAAAACTCTTCGAAGAAGATGTCACAGATTGAGTTAATACATTATCTGTGAGTTTTTGCCATCGTTCCCCCGAATTAAAACTTGAATAGATATATAATTCCTTTTCACTGTTATTAAAAAACACAGCGAAAACAGTTTTTTCATCTCTCCAAGTCATATCTAACATTTTATAGTTATCTCCAATAGGAATATCCGATTTATTCCATATATGACCACCATCGGTAGTGAATAAAAGCACATTTTTCTCTTTATTATCCTCTATATATGATGAGTGAAAGACACCATGCAAAGAATCCGAAGAGAAACTGAATTTTGATGTTTGAACATTATGCATTGCTTTTTGGGTAAAGATATTTTCGTCTATGTCAAACGCATCGTAAACAGGTATCCACGTTTTCCCTGTATCAATAGTTTCCGCAAGCATTCCCTCTTCTGTTGCAATAACTATATGTCCATTTTTGGTATGAGCAGTTAAAAATGTTGTTGTACGAACAGAACTACCTAATCTCATAGATTTATTAGTAATTTCTCGCCACTCGTACTCAAATGGTTGTGAGTAGAGATAACACGATGTTATTATCGTGAAGAATAAAACAATAATCTTCTTCATTGCATTAATTATTTTGGTTACTTTGACAATTTGTTTGCTCTAATATCAGTTCTGCCAACCTGTCAATGTCGACATTATTGACAACGCCGTCTTTATTTATATCGGCATTATCAAGAAAACAACTATTAAGCGTATAGGTTGTTTCGCCACAATTAGTCTGAATTGTTATCGTAAACCCTCCATCAGAAGAAGGTTGTAATGTTGCGCCCTCTTGTACATATCCTTTCAGAGCGTCTAAATCTTCCAAAGAATAACCGGGCTTACCATCTATTACAACCAAATCACCGTCTTCGCACGTTGTGGTATTACAATTTTCAACCTCAAAGGTAATGCTTGTAGCAAGAGAATCACACTGATTCGTAATGGTATATTGATATTCATAGATTCCACATTTACCATCATTTGGCTCGCTTATCTTAGTCAAAGTGCCTTCTACATCACTTATGGTATGAATAATTTGTTCCCCCATTGTAGTCCAATCTGAATATTGGATTTTTCCATTGGTAACCGTATCAGAACCAACTACCAATACCAATTGAGGTTGTGTCAATCGTTCAACGAAAGTTATTGTATGTTCCGCCTCTCCTGAACAACCCTCTGATGTTGTCCCTGTCACATGGTACGTTGTGGTAGGATACGTAACCTCGGTAGTTGCATTTG
>DCIX01000037.1:0-68970 GCA_002317135.1 Bacteroidales bacterium UBA1715 | reverse complement strand
TTGAAAATTGATTAGAAATGTTTGTGGGAACGGCATTACAATTCACCCTTATGCAGTAATTTAACAGATACGATTCGGCTGATTTTAACGTATCGTTTAACGGCATAGATAGGGAATTTAATGCCAAAGTCGTTTCTCCCTTTTTCAGTTCCAACGAAATTAAGTCAAAACCATCTGGTAAATCTAACTGCATATTGTCAATAAACATACTACTGCCGTCAACAGCGCTATTGGCAATACTTGTTGTAAAGCAGGCCTGCTCTCGTCCTGCAAAATTCAGAGTGTCTGATGTACTGGTAGTTGTGATATTCAATGCCGTTTGTTGTTGCTGAGCAAATGCAACACTAAAGATTCCAACTACAAAACTGAATGTTAAGAATAAATGTTTGAGTTTCATATAGTTTTATTTTTTAAAAAAGAAAATTTTCACGATTACAAATATAAAGACATTTTTGCAGAAAAAAATTTCTCTATTGGATTTTATTTTTTATTTTCATAAATCAAAATTTTAGTGTAGAAAATACACTTTAAACAATGAAACATAATGAAAATCAAAATGTTTTAAAGGGGGAAGAGGATTTTGTCATTGATATATGACATTTCTCCATTATTGGTAGCAATCACATGGTGGAGAAGAAATGGCATTAAATAGTTTTGAGATAGGGATAATAACTTGTTGAAAACAGGTATTGACTTTACTTTCGTTTGTTGATATTTTTGGAAACAAAAAAATTATAGTATGATTGAAAAATTTAAAAGTTGGTTGTTATCATATCCTGAATTTCAGGATCCATCGCTAAAAGAGATGCTTGACGATGCGATAAAATGTTATCAAAATGGAATAGCAAGAGCATCATTGCTACTTTCGTACAATGCATTTCTCCTTGTTATTAGAAAAAAAATATTAGCATTTGAAAATACTCCCCAAAAACATCAACAATCGGAGTGGGAACACAAAATAAAAATATTGAGAGATGATGAAAAGTTTGAAGAAGAATTAATAAATCTTCTATGTGCAGGCGCAGATAAATCTATATTTGATTATGGAACTAAAAAAAATTGCACTCTGATTTTGATTATTGGCGAAGAAGGAGAAATGATTGTGCACATGGGAAAGATACCACTATAACTTTATCCAATGTTAGTGCATTTTGGACTTTTATAATGGATAATTATATCTATTATAATATGGAAGGTTCTTTGCAACGGTCTATAAATGAATATCGAAAATTTTATGACCCTAATTATACTCGTCCAAATAGTTCTGATGAACTGCTATTTCCTCATTTATGCGATGCAATACGTTCAGAAGAAGATGTGGGAATATTCTTAAAGGAAATAAAGCAAATAGAAATAGTTCATAAATTACTTCAAAATGTTAGAACTATACAATTTACAAAAAATTTTTTGTTAAATCAAGAAGATTCTTTTTTATGGAATTATATACAAGCATATGTGGATGATATTTGTATATTATATAATCCAGATGCAAATGAGATAAGAAATTTATGGAGAACAAAAACCAACTCTTCTTTTTTGGGATTACCTGTGTATGTTGCTTTATTAGAAAGCCAATATATAAAAGAAGATGAAATAGAAGAATCAATGGAAAGACAAATAAATGGATGGAAAAATTACGGTAGTCTTCAGTTTTTGGATGAACACAAAACAGAGATTTTGAAAAGAAACAATTTCAGGAAAGCATTTGAAAACACCGCTTTTAATGATTTGTTTTCTAATGATTCCAACAAACAAAGTTCTTTATGTTACGAGACAAACTTTTATATGTCTGTTTTTAGAAATTTTGGAATTTCAAATTTCCAGGTAACTAAAATGATTGATAATTTCAATAGAAACGGAAAATTTCCTTATACGCTGGCAAGTCAATTATTTGATGAATATGAAAGTATAGAAATAGAATGTGAGCCTGACGAAAAAATAACACTTAAAGAACTTTTAAATAAACACTAATAGAACATAATTAACACAAGTATGGACACAACTATATTGGAGGAAATTGAGGAAATTGAAAAGCGAGCAAATGCATATCGTTATTGTAGAAACATGAATGCGTCTGTTCGTGTACAAAAGCAAAAGTATTCAGAATGGCAAAGCATAACGCAAGAATTTTTTTTGAAACATTTTGGAGACAATGATGAAAACTATAAAAAAATAAAACAATGGACGGCAGACAAATATTTATTTATTATCAGCGATTGTTTTGACCAATTCCAATCTATTTGTACAGAAGTATTTTATCAAATGCGAAACCCGCAAGCATCTACACCTAAAAAACAATCTATTCCAAACGGAAGTAAAAAGGTATTTTTAGTTCACGGGCATGATAAATCAATGAGGGATAATGTTAAGAAATATATAAAAGAGTTAGGATTAGAGCCAATTGTTTTAAGTGAACGTGCAAATAAGAATAAAACCATATTAGAGAAGTTAAGAACGGAAGCAAAAGATGTTGGTTTTGCGGTTGTTCTATATACACCTTGTGATGAGGGTCGAGAGGCAAAATCAAATGCTGAACTTGAATATAGAGCAAGAGAAAATGTCGTTTTAGAATTAGGTTATTTCTCTGCCCAATTAGGAGAAAAACTTGCTGTATTATTGAAAATGCCAAAGGATAATCGAAAATTTGATTTTCCAAATGATTACAAAAGCATTGGTTACATAAAATACAAAGGGAAATGGAGAGATGAATTAAAAAGAGAATTTCAAGAAGCAGGTTTAGCAATAGTTGAAATAAAGAAGGCCAATAAGAAAACAAAACAGATTTCTTTAGAATGGATAGATAATGCTATCATACAATATCTAAAGGACAATCCACAAAGCCAATGTAGCGATATAGCAAAATCTATAGGAACAAAATATTTACTTGTAAGACAATCCGTAAAGAAATTGTTGAATTTGGGTGTTCTGCAGCAAATTGGACATCCTCGGTGTGGGTATTGGAAAGTGTGCAAAGAATGATGGCAAAATACTTTTGACTATGCCTTGACCATTTTTTTGAACAAATTAGAGGTGAACCGACAAATTTAGACCGAGAACCGACAAAAAACTGACGAGTAATTGACGGTGATTTGGCTCAAAACGTCAAATCACAATCAAATCACGGTCAAATCACAATCAAATCACCGTCGATTCACGGTCAAATCACAGTCTAAATTGGTCAACGCACAATCAAGTCACGGTCAAGGCACTATCAAACTATTGTGCAAGCACGTAGTCTATAACTTTTCGGTTGGCTTCGTCGGTTCGTTTCCAATCGTATGAAATATAATGTCGTCCCGCCACGCTTTGGTCAGTGTGACCCAACGATTTGGAGATAACCTTTTCATCAACGCCAAGTTGGTCGGCATACGTTGCCCACGAATATCGGGCGTAATACATAGAAAGTTCAGGGTAGCCAATTCGTTTCCCTATTTCTTTTATTCGATGTTTCAGATAGCCATTAAATGTTTCATAGTCTGTTTTATATGTTTCGGCAAGATTTACAATATAATTCACCCCTTCATATTTATCAATAATTGCTTTTGCTTCGGGTTGAAGTTTTAGTTTTATAGGGTCGGGTTCGTGGTGAGCAATCTTTTTGCGAACAAAAACAAGACGGTCTTTTTTTAACACCTCTTTTTTCCACGAAAAAATATCGTTTACATTAACTCCGCAGAGATAAAACGAAAGTAGAAACATATCACGAGCCAATTCTCGAAGTTTTTCTTGCTTCGTAAACTTCAAATCTTGTAATTTTTGCATATACTCTAATGGCAAATACTCCTTTTCTTTGTGTACAACTTTTATTTTGAACTTGCGGAATGGATAACAATCTGTTAGTTCATCATCAATGGCACGGTTAAAAATGGTACGTATGTTACGAAAATTAATTCCACGAGCCGACACCCCCATTGTCTTACTCCATTTATCATCCATTGAGTGAAGTACGCCTGCTGTTATGTCTTCAAACAGAACCGTTTTACCGCCAAAAAATTCGTCAACCAAACGAAGTGTGTATTCATAAACACGTCGAGTTGCACCTTGATATTTTTCTGCGTGTTTCTTTGCATACGATGTAAAACTAACATCAGACAAATTGTTGATTTCTTCACTCAACATCATTTTTTTCAATTCCACAGCAGATAATTTAGCGGAACGTCCTTTCAGTGCATTTAAGCGAGCACGGTATTCTGTCAATAGGGAATACAATTCTGCATTTAATGATTTTGCATTTGGATTTGAAAGACGAATCGGACGTTTCTCGTCTTGTGCGTTATAGTCCTCCTCCTTAATAAAAACTCCCGATGAAAATGATGTTGGTTTTGTGTTATGCACCATTCTAAAAATTAAAGGGCATTTGTTGTCCTTGTTTCTGTATCGAGAATCTAATACCAAATTGATTGTTGCCATAGTTTTATCCCTTTTTATGTTAAAATTTTTCGCAAGTTTTTCGCAAGTTTTTTCGGTTTACACCTATTTACGTTATTTTACATAAATTTTCCTAACTTGTTCATTTACAAAGGTATACATAAAATTGGGGTATTTTCTAAAAAAGGCAAAAAAAAAGCACTTACAGTTGTAAGTGCTTGATTATCAGTGAGCGGGAAACGAGACTCGAACCCGCGACCCTTAGCTTGGAAGGCTAATGCTCTACCAACTGAGCTACTCCCGCTTGAGTGGGGATGGGTGGACTCGAACCACCGAACTCGAAAGAGGAGAGATTTACAGTCTCTTGTCGTTGCCGCTGGACAACATCCCCGAGATTGAGCCTCTTGTCGGATTCGAACCAACGACCCCGAGATTACAAATCACGTGCTCTGGCCAACTGAGCTAAAGAGGCAATCTTTTGTTTAAAAGAACGTTGCTTTCTTAAAAGCAGTGCAAATGTACGAATTTTTTATTACCATGCAAATGTTTTAGTGAAAAATGTGATTTTTTTTTATCTTTTTATTTTTGTGAATACTATCAACTTGTTGAATACTAAAAGATTATTGAAATTGATATTTTTTTGCGAAAAATCTATATTTTCACATTTCTTGCAATGCAAATCACTTTCTTCCAAAATCTGCAGGTATTTCTCCCCAAGATTTTGTCTCCCATTTATAGATAGGTGTGGTGTAACTGTTGTTTGCCAACCAATTTTCTGCTCTTTGTATTAAGTTGAATAACGGTTTGTTTTTCTCTGTAACTTCAAGCTTTGTCTTGCACTTCTTTTGTGCAATCCAGCCCATCGCTATTTTAGAATCGGAATAGAGCGGTATATTCAATCCTTTTTGCTTTAAAAGCGACAAACCATGTACTATTGCTAAAAATTCTCCTATGTTGTTGGTTCCTTCTGGAAATGGTCCCATTCTAAATATCTCCTGACCTGTTTGTACATATACGCCTCGATATTCCATATCTCCTGGATTACCACTACATGCGGCATCAACGGCCAATGCTTGTTGTATTATTTGTGATGAAGGTATTTTTGCCGCTTGTTTTGCTTGTACTTTCTTGGCTACATTAGATACAAATCGGGGAGATGCTCCTTTCTTGAGTGCTTCAAAGGCTTCGTCCTCGTTCTCGTAGGATTTATAGAGTGCTCCTTGGTATTTGTCTACTTGGGCCTTGCATTCGTCCCAACTATAGAAAACGCCTGTGTCTCGGCCTTTCCAAACAACATAATATTTCTTCTTATTGTTCGCCATGATTATAATACAAATATACAAATTCGGATTTGTTTGTAAAGATGGAACAGAAACTTATTTTTCTACTTATAATGAAATATGACAAATTAGCAAAAACTGCCATTATTCTGTGTCAGTTTGACAATGTTTTAATCATGGCAAAATGTTTGACTTGAGAATGATAAATTTATGATGATATGGCAAAAGAACAAGAAAATCAAGAGGAAAAAGTAGATGAATCTATTGAAAATCAAGATACTGCGAATGAAGCAGTAACAGATACAGACGAAAATGTTGAACAAAATGCTTCTTCTGAACCAGCGGAAGAGGTTGACGAATTGTCAGTTTTGAAAAATGACATTGAAGTGTTGAAGGACAAACATCTTCGTCTTCAAGCAGAATATGACAACTATCGTCGCCGTACTCTTAAAGAAAAAGCTGATTTAATCATGTCTGCTAATCAAAAGATATTAAAGGATTTGCTTCCGGTTGTAGATGATTTGGATTTGGCAATGGAAAATATGGCAAAAACGGAAGATGTTCAAAGTTTGCGTGAAGGTATTGATTTGATTATGAAGAAATTCCAATCTTTTCTAACTCAACAAGGTGTAGCTGAAATTACGGCAAAAGGTGAAATATTTGATGTTGATAAACATGAGGCTATTGCTAAGTTCCCTGCACCTTCCGAAGATATGAAAGGGAAGATTATAGATGTAACCAAGAAAGGATATACGCTAAATGGCAATGTAATGCGTTTTGCACAAGTTGTTGTTGGTGAATAATTTGTAATACCATGGCAGAAAAAAGAGATTATTATGAAGTGCTAGGGGTTGCAAAAAATGCAACTGCGGATGAAATAAAAAAGGCTTATCGTAAACTTGCGATAAAATATCACCCTGATAAAAATCCTGGTGATAAGGAGGCGGAAGAGAAGTTTAAGGAAGCAGCGGAGGCCTACGATGTTTTAAGTAACGAGCAAAAACGTCAAAAGTATGACCGATTTGGTTTCCAAGGTGTTGGTGGAGCTTCGGGCGGTGGAGCCGGTTTCTCTGATTTGAATGACATATTCAGCCATTTTGGTGATATATTCGGTGATATGGGTTTTGGTGGCTTTGGCGGAGGTTTTGGTGGCGGTGGTCGTCGTCAGGCTGTTCGTAAAGGTGCAAATCTTCGGGTGAAAGTAAAATTGACATTGGAGGAAATCGTTAATGGATGCGATAAAACAATCAAAATAAAGAAGAAAGTTACTTGTTCTTCTTGTAATGGTTCTGGTGCTGCTTCTCCAAACGATGTTACAAATTGTACTGCTTGTAATGGTTCGGGCGTGACATATCGTGTCGTAAATTCAATGTTTGGTCGTATGCAGCAACAAATGGAATGTCCTACTTGTAATGGTGAAGGTAAAACTATTACAAAGAAATGTTCTGCTTGTAGCGGCGAAGGCGTTATAACTGCAGAAGATACGGTAACAATTCATATTCCAGCCGGTGTTGGTGAAGGTATGCAGTTGACTGTACAAGGAAAGGGTAATGCTCCTCGTCGTGGCGGTGTAAATGGTGATTTGCTTGTTCTAATTGAAGAAGAAAAACAATCTGACTTTGAACGTGACGGCAATGATCTAATCTATGACTTAAATATCAGTTTCCCTGATGCTGTTTTAGGTACTACAGTTGAAATACCTGCAGTTGGCGGAAAATTAAGAATCAAGATAGAAGAAGGTACACAACCTGGAAAAATCTTGCGTCTAAGTGGAAAAGGTATTCCCGATGTAAATGGATATGGTCGTGGTGACTTGTTGGTTCATGTGAATGTATTTGTGCCTAAGAATGTTTCAAAAGACGAACGTAAGGTTCTTGAAAAATTGCAAAGTTCCGAAACGTTTCAACCAAAATCACAAAACGGATTCTTCGATAGAATGAAGAACTTTTTCTAAAAAATATGGTATGAAAAAGAAACGGCGAAATCAAATTGGTTTCGCCGTTTTTATTTTATTTTTTTTATTGTCTTTTGCAGTAGATAACATATAGAATTTCTTAACTTTTTTGTATACGTATACGAAAGAAAATTCTCTAATTATTTCATCATAATCCATTTTTCATCTTTAGATCTACGATGTGCAGAAGTTCCTTCTTTTAGATCTAAAATTTCGTTCAATGAATTATCGATATGTAGTATTTGCCCTAAAGAAACAATAGCCGCATCTTCTTCAGAACCGAGAAATTGCCAATCACCATCCATATCATGGTAAACATGCAAGATTACGGAGTTTTCTCTTATCACATGTTTGGTTGTATAAACGGCAATAGACAAATCAATATCTTTTTTCTCATTCCTAAAAAATGATAATATCCGTGAGATTATATTTGACATAAAATAAACCTTATACTTAGGAGTTGTTATAGACAACTTGTATATGTTAATCTTTGAAAAACTTATGTTGGAAAATAAGTAAATAAAAGACTCCAACAGTTATTGCCGAATCTGCAATGTTAAAGATAGGTTTGAAGAATGTGAATGGTTCTCCTGACCATATTGGAAACCATTCGGGGAATGTTCCTCGTAGAATAGGACAATAAATCATATCGACCACGCGTCCTTGTAGGAATGGGGCATAACCGCCATCAGCGGACATGAATTCTGCAACGGTCCCGTATGTGCTCTCGTTAAAAATAAGACCATAGAGTGTGCAGTCTATAATGTTTCCAGCTGCTCCAGCAAGTATGGCACTCATTCCAAGAATTACATCTAATGGTGCATCTCGTTTTATGAGTCGATGAATGTAAATTCCTATGAATACAGAAGCAACTAATCTAAATAAGGTAAGGGCAATTTTTCCTAGAGTTCCGCCTAAAGTCATACCAAAGGCAAATCCAGGATTTTCAACGAAATAAATGAAAATCTTGTCACTAATGACAGGAATCATTTCGTCCAAATGCATATTGGTCTTTACTAAAATCTTGGTTATTTGATCAACAACCAAGATTAGTAAAACCATTAGTATAGCCCAATAACTTTTTTTCATTTAGATAAGAGGCTTTTTCTTCTTTTCTACTTTCTTCGCATCTATGCTCAAAGTTGCGTGAGGAACAGCACGAAGACGTTCTTTAGAGATAAGTTTTCCTGTCTCACGACAAATTCCGTATGTCTTGTTTTCGATACGAACCAAGGCATCTTTTAAGTGTTGGATGAACTTCTCTTGGCGTTCTGCCAATTTGCCACTTTCTTCTTTTGTAAGAATAGATGCACCTTCGTCTATCATTTTGAATGTAGGCGATGTGTCTTGAATGTCGTTTCCGTCTAACGATTGAAGTGATTTCTTCAATTGTTCGTAATCTCTTGTTGCTTTTTCAAGCTTTTCTAGGATGATTTGCTTGAATTCAGCAAGTTCCTCGTCGGAATACCTTGTCTTTTCTTCGCTCATAGTTATTTTATTTATGTGTTATACTTTCTTGATTGCCATGTAAGTTTGGATTTCATCAAGTTCAACAAGTTTCTTGCTATCGTCGTTGACTGTGTCAACTAATTGAATGTCTGCACATAATGTTTCCGAAGCAATATATGCTTTGTGTTTTTCTATGGCAGCATTGATAGCATCGTGCTTTTGAATTGTTAATGCAATCTTATCTGTTACATCTAATCCGCTGTCTTTACGAAGATTTTGAATTCTGTTGACAAATTCGCGGGCAATACCTTCGGCAACTAATTCGTCGGTAAGCGTAGTGTCAAGGGCAACGGTAATGTTACCTTCGTTAGCCACTTGCCAGCCAGGAATGTCTTTTGAAATGATAGTTACATCGTCGAGTGTAAGGTCAATTTGTTGACCATTTACAACGATCGATTTAGCACCATTTCTTTCGAATTCGCATATTTCTTCGTTAGAGAATGCTGTGATTTGTGCGGCAACTTCTTTCATTATTTTACCGCACTTAGGACCTAATGCTTTGAAGTTTGGTTTGATTGTTTTTACCAAAACTTGTGACGCATCTTTCAATAAATCAATTTCTTTCACATTAACTTCTGCCTTGATTATATTTTCAACGGCTTTCAAATTTTGTTCAAATTCATCGTTAATGATAGGTATGATGATTTTTTGAAGTGGTTGACGAACCTTAATGGCAACCTTACGACGCAATGCTAAAATCATTGACGAAACAGTTTGTGCCATTTCCATTCTTGTCTCCAATTGGCTATCGATAATAGATTCATCTGCTTTAGGGAATGTTGCCAAGTGAACAGAATCTACATCGAAACGGTTCGTTACCTTATTCAAGTCGCAGAATAGTTGATCCGCATAGAATGGAGCGATAGGAGCCATCAACAATGAAACTGTTTCCAAACAAGTGTATAATGTTTGGTATGCAGAAATCTTGTCGGTGTTTAGTTCACCTTTCCAGAAACGTTTACGAGACAAGCGAACATACCAGTTACTCAAGTTATCGTTTACGAAATCTTGAATCATACGACCTGCTTTTGTAGGTTCGTAGTTTTCGTATTGTTCAGTTACATTCTTGATTAATGTGTTCAATAATGACAAAATCCAACGGTCAATTTCTGGTCGTTGATCGTTTGGAACAGGTGCTTGTTCCATAGCGAATTTGTCAAGATTTGCATACAATGCAAAGAATGAATAAGTATTGTAAAGTGTTCCGAAGAATTTACGCTTAACTTCTGCAACACCTTCGCTATCGTATTTCAAGTTATCCCAAGGAGAAGAGTTGGTAATCATATACCAACGAACAGGATCGGTTCCTTGTTCTTCGATTTCTTTGAATGGATCTATTGCATTACCAAGACGTTTCGACATCTTGTTACCGTTTTTGTCAAGAACAAGACCGTTAGAAACTACATTTTTGAATGCAACATTGTCGAATAACATTGTAGCAATTGCGTGCAATGTGAAGAACCAACCACGAGTTTGGTCAACACCTTCGGCGATGAAATCGGCTGGGAATACAGTGTTGAATGCATCTTTGTTTTCGAATGGATAGTGGATTTGTGCGTATGGCATAGATCCAGAATCGAACCAAACATCGATAATGTCCGTTTCACGATACATTTTTTGTCCCTTTGGAGAAACCAATACAATGTTATCTACATACGGACGGTGAATATCGAATTTATTGTAGTTTTCTTTAGAAAAATCACCAACAACAAAGTCTTTCAATGGATTTTCTGTCATAAATCCGGCTTTGATAGACAATTCGATTTCGTTTTTCAATTCTTCCAAAGAACCGATACATTTTTCTTCTGATTTATCTTCCGACAACCAAATAGGAAGTGGAGTTCCCCAGAAACGAGAACGGGATAAGTTCCAGTCATTCAAGTTTTCCAACCATTTACCAAAACGGCCAGAACCTGTAGATGCAGGCTTCCAATTGATTGTTTTATTCAACTCAATCATACGCTCTTTACACTCTGGACTCTTAATGAACCAGCTGTCAAGAGGGTAGTATAGAATTGGTTTGTCTGTTCTCCAGCAGTGTGGATAGTTGTGTACATGTTTTTCGATTTTGAAAACCTTATTTTCGGCTTTCAATGCCATACAAATACTTACGTCAAGTGTTTCGTCTTTGTCTGTTAATGTTGCGTCGTATGCGTTTTTAACATAGCGACCAGCAACTGATTTGTATGCTTCAACATTTACATTTGACTTAACAAAGTCAGCATCCATTTCTTCCACAGGAATCATACGACCTTGTTTGTCAACAAGAGGAGATGTTTTTCCGTTTTTGTCAATAACAAGCATTCCTGCTATACCAGCTTTTTTAGCAACAAAAGCATCGTCAGCACCGAACGTTGGCGCAATGTGAACGATACCTGTACCATCTTCTGTTGTTACATAGTCACCGGCAATTACTTCGAATGCTTTTCCGTCAACTTGTACCCATGGTTGCAATTGTTCATATTGTACACCAATAAGCTCGCTTGCTGGAATTTCGGCTAAAATTGTATAAGGAACAATCTTGTCGCCAGCATTGTATGCTGCAAAGTCAGCATTTTCGCCATCTTTATGGAAATATGCAGAAACGCGATCTTTTGCCATAATGGCGGTCATTGGTGAGCCAGTATATGGGTTGAAGGTTTTAATTTTTACATATTGGATTTTTGGACCAACGCAAAGTGCTGTGTTTGAAGACAATGTCCATGGAGTAGTTGTCCATGCCAAGATGTATAAATCTGTATCAACGCCAGCGAAAAGTGACTCACTTTTTGCATTGCGAACAACTTTAAATTGTGCTGTGCAAGTTGTGTCTTTTACATCGCGGTAGCAACCAGGTTGGTTCAATTCGTGAGAACTTAAACCAGTACCTGCAGCAGGAGAGTATGGTTGGATAGTATATCCTTTGTAAAGGAGTCCTTTTTTGTACAATTCCTTCAACAAATACCAAAGAGTTTCAATGTATTTATTGTCGTATGTAATATACGGATCTTTCATATCAACCCAGTAACCAATGCGTTGTGTAAGATTTTCCCATTGGCTTGTATATTTCATCACATTGCTACGGCAGGCGTTGTTGTAATCTTCAACGCTGATTTTTGTACCAATGTCTTCTTTTGTAATGCCAAGTTCTTTTTCTACACCAAGTTCAACAGGAAGTCCGTGGGTATCCCAACCAGCTTTTCTGTGTACTTGGAAACCTTGCATAGTTTTATAACGACATACAGAATCCTTAATGGTACGAGCCATTACGTGGTGAATACCAGGAAGACCGTTTGCCGATGGAGGACCTTCGAAAAATACAAATGATTTATGACCTTCACGAGTTGACACACTCTTATTAAATGTGTCATTATCAATCCATTTCTGTAGAATATCTTTGTTGACCTGAGATAAATCTAACCCAGAATATTCTTTAAACTTCTCACTCATTGTAAAAAAACGTTTTTTAGTGGTGCAAATATACTTTATAAATTTTGCATCTTACTTATTTATTTCTGTTAATTATTAAACGGATGAAATAAATCTGTTGATAAGTTTTATAAAAAAAAAGTCATTCAATTACGAATGACTTTGGGATTTGTTGTGTTAAATATTACCACCAAGTGCTATAGTCACCTTTGTCGGTATTGTATCCACTCGCAAGATTTTTTACAGGGTATACTTCCCAAGACTTGTCAGGGTGTACAATAACGGCTACTCCCGTTAGGTAATTAATCCAATTTGGAGATACGAATTTTATAGCGTGGTCTGTTGCCCATTCTGTTAAAATAAGTGTAGTAAAATCGTGTGATGTAAACCACGAGAATGTTTTTCCTTCGGTTAATTCACAAAGCGTATTTATCATATATATTGCCTTATCATTGGCTTGACTAATATGATTTTCGTAGTATTGGGCGATATATGGCCATTTTGTGTTTTCGGTGAAATAATTGCCAAGAACAACGTCGATAGGAGCGTGTACGCTTGTTGTATCTTTAGGTTCAGTGTCGCCACGAGAATTTGCAATGTAATAACTTGTTTCCTTACAGCGTGGATAAGCCGTTGAGCCATAGTATGAATCGTTTATGCCTGCAAGTCCGCCTTGTAATTTTGCACCTGCAGTTCTTGCCATTTGAATACCTTCGGCCGTTAGTTTGCTACCAAAAGAAGAATCGTCGTTTCGTTTTGAATGGCGGATAATGAAGATGATTCTATCACCTTCTTTTAAGGAATGATACACAGTTGATGCATCATTGAAATCTTTCATTGAAAAGTCTTTATATGTATTAACAACAGTTCTCTTAAATGTTTGTGTTGAAGAATTACTAGCGTTTTTAAGTTGTTCTATAGCAGTTTGTAGTTCGTTATTTTGAGTCTTTAAATCTTCGATTTTTGTTAGAATTTCATCAAGTTGAGCTTGGGTGATATATAAAGCATCATTGGTTAACTCACTAACTTTAGTAGGGACACTAACAGTTGGCACTTCATTTAGAGTAATGTATCCGTTGTCGTTAGTTAATTGACTGGTTTTTGTAGGAATAATTTCGCTTGTAGCAAAGTTCTTGTCATTTTCTAGTTGACTTACTTTTGTAGGTACGGCTACAGTAGGGATGTCGTTTATTGTTATGAATTGTGCATCATTGGTTAATTCGCTCACTTTTGTAGGAACAGTTACCGTAGGAATATCGTTAACTGTAATGAATTGACTATCATTTGCTAACTCGCTAACTTTAGTAGGAACAGTAACGGTTGGCACTTCATTTAAAGTGATAAAACCATTATCGTTTGTAAGTTGACTTGTTTTAGTAGGAACGTTTACAGTAGGAATGTCATTAGCTGTAATGTATTGACTATCATTAGTTAACTCACTGACTTTTGTAGGGACTGTAACCGTTGGCACTTCATTTAGTGTGATAAAGCCATTGTCGTTTGTAAGCTGACTGGTTTTAGTAGGCAATTTATCTGATGTTACAAAGTTTTGGTCATTTTGAAGTTCGCTAATTTTAGTTGGAACGTTTACGCTAGGAATATCATTAGCTGTAATAAATTGACTATCATTGGTTAACTCGCTAACTTTAGTAGGAACGGTAACAGTTGGCACTTCATTTAAAGTGATAAAGCCATTGTCGTTTGTAAGTTGGCTTGTTTTTGTAGGAACATTTACAGTAGGAATGTCATTAGCTGTAATGAATTGACTATCATTGGTTAACTCACTGACTTTAGTAGGAACAGTAACAGTTGGCACTTCGTTTAAAGTGATGAAACCGTTATCGTTTGTAAGTTGACTCGTTTTTGTAGGGATAGTTTCGCTAGTAGCAAAGTTCTTGTCGTTTTCAAGTTGACTTACTTTTGTAGGTACGGCTACAGTAGGGATGTCGTTTATTGTGATGAATTGTGCATCATTGCTTAACTCACTAACTTTTGTTGGAACTGCTATAGTAGGGATGTCGTTTATTGTGATGAATTGCACATCATTTGTTAACTCACTTACTTTAGTTGGAACGGTAACGGTTGGTACTTCGTTTAGAGTGATATACCCATTGTCATTAGTAAGTTGGCTAGTTTTTGTAGGAATTGCTGATATTGAGGCTTTTGCATTCCAATTTGCGGTATCGTTTGCTGTAATGCTCGATGCAATAGATTGTAAAAATTCAGAATCTTTTCCTGTTGTTTCTACTGTTATTGTAATATCGTTTTCAAGTTCGCTTAATTTTGTCGGAATAGTCGGAATACCTTGTATTTCAGAATAGTTGTATGTAGGTTTTTCTTCGTTCCAAATCCATGTAGGAAGGGCATTTTGATTGATTCTTTCTGCGTAAAGAGCATACGGCACGCTTGTTACAAGATTTGTAATGCTCAGTGTATAATTTGTTCCACCGTTTAAGTCTAATTCGCAACGAATGTAATGTGTGGCATTGCCCCAATCTATATTATCTAATGATTGACTGGAAATGCCATTGTTGTCACCTATAGCAAACGAAAGTAAACCATTTTCATTAGTCTGTTCGCTGCGTTCTTCGCTATAAATAACAATTCCGTCTTCTTCATCTTGAATAATGGAAATGCGTACGCCAATAGTTGTTTCTTTTAGGATTTGACCATTGTTGTTTTTGACAATAGCTTGATAACTAATTGTTTGTGGTGAATTTGATATGACAGACGTAACGATACTAAGGAAAAAAAAGATTGTTGCGAAAAGCTTTTTCATAGTTTATTCTTTGATTATTTTTATTGACGTATATTCTTTTTCGTTGATTTTTATTTGGAGAAGGTATATTCCGTTAAGATAGTGCTGGAAATGTAATTCACTGTTATTTGTAAGTGTTCCTTCTTCAATTGTTTTTCCTGTAATTGTTGTAATTATATATTGGTAGTTTTTGTCCGATTGCATAGAAATCCTACAAATATCCTTTGTCGGATTTGGTGATGCAGAAATATGCAAGTCATTATTAATATTATTGATATTCAGAATATTAACCGACGATTCAGGTTGCTGTAAACCTTCTTGTATACTTCCTATACTTGAAGTTTTTTGCGTAAACACAATCTGACCAATGCTACAAGAAATTGTTCCTTGTTCTGTTTTGGCTGTTCCTCCTCCTGAAACAATGCCAGATTGTGCATAAACAGTGCTACATGTAATAGATACAAGTATGCATAAAATCGCGTTTAAAGTGATCTTTTTTGCTGTTTTCATTGTGTTTATGTGTTCTGAAATGTGGGCGCAAAAGTATAAATATTTTATATCTTTCAAAAAAATGTGATTATTTTTTTTTGTGTGAAAAATTACTTTTCTGTTTGTACTATTTTCTATACTTACAAAAAATAGTATTTTTGATTTTGTTATGAGAAAGGTTTGGATATTAGTGTTTTGCGTATGTTTTTTGGGGTGCAAGAAACAATATCCGCAATATGACAATGTTCCTCAAGTAGCTTTTCAAAATGTGCAATTGGCATCAACTGATTCAGACTATTTATTGCGTTTCTCGTTTCTTTTGCATGATGGTGATGGAAATGTTGGTTTGGAACCAATCGATACGGTTAGTCCGTATGTTGGTGAATATCAACAAAATTTCTATGCTATTGCACATTCTATTGAGGATGGTGATACGAACACGCTTCCATACGAGTTTAGTTATAGAATACCTCGTTTACGGGAAGAGGGGAATACTAAATTTATAAAGGCTACAGTTAGTGTAGATATCACAATTGCTAGGGGAGTATTTCCATACGATAGTGTTTACTTTACATATTTTATTTACGATAGAGATTTGAATAAAAGTAATATAGATACATCTGCAGTTATTGTATTACCATAATAAATATTGATATGTATGAAAATAAAAAAAGCCTGTACGAAATTCGCACAGGCTTTTTTATTAGTATAAGGAAATCTTATTTGATGATTTCTTTCATAGCTGTCATTTCAGCACGAAGTTCTTCACCAACAACTTCGATACCGTGGTAACGGATTTCAGCATTGATGCGAACTAATTCCATGTTGTCAACGTGAGCATCTTTACCATCGTTATAGTTTTTACCGATAACATCAGTGTCGATTTTGCTCATGAAGTCGCTCAACAATGGACGACAAGCGTTGTCGAATAAGTAGCAACCGTATTCAGCTGTATCAGAAATTACTTTGTTCATTTCGTACAATTTCTTACGAGCGATAGTGTTAGCGATTAGAGGCACTTCGTGAAGTGATTCATAGTATGCAGATTCAGGTTTGATACCAGATTCTGTCATTGATTCGAATGCTAATTCAACACCAGCTTTAACCATAGCAACCATCAAAGTACCTTTGTCGAAGTATTCTTGTTCTTTGATTTCGTCGTTAGAAATAGCAGTTTGTTCGAAAGCTGTTTCACCTGTTGCTTTTCTCCAAGTTAACAATTTAATATCGTTGTTAGCCCAGTCTTCCATCATAGTTTTTGAGAATTCTCCAGAAATGATGTCGGCCATGTGCTTACGGTACAAAGGACGCATAATTTCTTTCATTTCTTCAGCAAGATAGAACGCTTTCATTTTTGCAGGGTTAGATAGACGATCCATCATGTTAGTGATACCACCGATTTTCAATGCTTCAGTGATAGTTTCCCAACCATATTGGATGAATTTTGCAGCCCAAGCAGGGTTGATACCTTTTTCAACCATTTTGTTGAAGCAAAGGATAGAACCAGTTTGCAACATACCGCAAAGGATAGTTTGTTCACCCATAAGGTCTGATTTTACTTCAGCTACGAAAGAAGAAGAAAGAACACCAGCACGGTCACCACCGATAGCAGAAACGTATGCTTTTGCAATTTCCATACCGTCGCCGTTAGGGTCGTTTTCACGGTGAACAGCTAATAAGCAAGGAACACCGAAACCACGTGTGTATTCAGCGCGAACTTCAGTACCTGGACATTTAGGAGCAACCATGATAACAGTGATATCTTTACGGATTTGCATACCTTCTTCAACGATATTGAAACCGTGTGAGTAAGAAAGACAAGCACCTTTTTTCATCAAAGGAAGAGCCTTTGAAAGTACGGGAGTATGTTGTTTATCAGGAGTTAAGTTTAATACTAAATCTGCTGTTGGAATTAATTCTTCGAATGTTCCAACTTTGAAACCTGCTTCTGTAGCGTTTTTCCAAGATTGTCTTTTTTGATCGATAGCTTCTTGACGCAAAGCATAAGAAACATCCAAACCGCTGTCTCTCATGTTCAAACCTTGGTTGAAACCTTGAGCACCACAACCTAAAATAACAACTTTTTTACCTTTAAGATAATCACAACCGTTTGCAAATTCTGAACGGTCCATGAAGTCGCATTTTCCAAGTTCTGCTAATTTAATGCGGAATGGAATTTCATTAAAATAATTTGCCATTATAGTAATTTAATAAAGTTAAACATAATATATTAAGCGAATAATGGGTATTGAGCCATCATTTCGTTTACAGTATTCTTAACAGATTTAATTGTTGCTTCTGTTGGGTCGCACAAAACTTTGTCGATAAGGTCAACGATAGTTTTTATCTCTGCTTCCTTAACACCACGAGTTGTGATTGCTGGTGTACCGAAACGCAAACCAGAAGTTTGGAAAGCGCTACGAGTATCAAAAGGAACAAGATTTTCGTTTGTTGTAATGTCAGCACTAACCAATGCATCTTTTGCTGCTTTACCTGTTAATTCAGGGAATTTTGGACGAAGGTCAACCAACATTGAGTGGTTATCTGTACCATCAGAGATGATTTTATAACCTTTATCCATGAATGATTGAGCCATAACAGCAGCATTTTTCTTAACTTGTGTTTGATAAGCCTTGAATTCAGGAGTAAGTGCTTCACCAAATGCAACTGCTTTTGCTGCAATTACATGTTCTAGTGGACCACCTTGCATACCTGGGAATACAGCAGAGTTAATTAATTGTCCCATAGTTTTTACAACACCTTTTGGAGTTTTCTTTCCCCATGGATTTTCGAAGTCTTTTCCTATAATTATAACACCACCACGAGGACCACGCAATGTTTTGTGAGTTGTAGAAGTTACAATGTGAGCGTATTTTACTGGGTTGTTCAATAGGCCAGCAGCAATCAAACCTGCAGGGTGAGCCATGTCAATCATTAAGATTGCATCGATTTTGTCAGCGATAGCACGCATTCTTTCATAATCCCATTCACGGCTATATGCAGAACCACCACCGATAATCAACTTTGGTTTTTCTTGCAATGCAATACGTTCCATTTCGTCGTAATCAACACGACCAGTTTCTTTGTTCAAATAGTAAGGAACTGGTTGATAAATCAAACCAGATGTGTTTACTGAAGAACCGTGAGAAAGGTGTCCGCCATGGTTCAAATCCAATCCCATAAATTTATCACCTGGTTGAAGAATAGATAACAATACAGCACCATTTGCTTGTGCACCAGAGTGAGGTTGAACGTTTGCGAATTCAGCTCCGTAAAGTTCTTTTAATCTTTCTATTGCTAATGTTTCGATTTCATCTACAACTTCGCAACCTCCGTAGTGGCGTTTGCCTGGGTAACCTTCTGCATATTTGTTTGTGCAGTATGAACCCATAGCTTGCATAACTTGTTCACTTACAAAGTTTTCTGATGCGATCAACTCAATGCCTCGCATTTGTCTTTGATGTTCCTTTTCAATAAGGTCAAAGATAGTATTGTCTCTATTCATTAGTTTAAAATTTTATTGTCGCAAATTTAAATAATTTTTGTGTCCAAAACACAATAGTTTAATTATTTGTGAATGTTTATTGTAATAGCTTTTTGTATTCGTCAATAAGGCTGTCTCTTACTTTGCATAATAACATAACTCCTTTGTCTTTCTTTTGTAATGCTATGTTAAATTTAATTCCTTGTAAGGTTTCTTGTACCATGCGTGGATAGTCAATGAACATTGGCCAAAATAGGAATCGTACAATCCAAAATATAAATACTGTCCACCAAGGTAGGGGAACGAAAATTAGCCATAATGCAACCCAAATTAAGCTTGTGATTATTCCAAAAACTCGGCCGCCAACAAACATGATTGAGTTTTTGAACAATGGGTCTTTGGCTATATGCGAAAGTTTTTTCATTGCTATATAGTCAATAGTCCATAGCAAAAGGCTACAGAGATATAGTGGTAGGAGAGCTATGCTGAGCATAGAATTCCAGATTAAGCGAAATGCATCGTAGCCGTTTTTTAGAACCAAGTTTGTGGAGAATTTGCTTTGTTGTAATGCTGCTTCAAACATGGCTGCTTTCTTTTGAACGGAAGAAAGAAAAGTTCCTGTCTTATTTTCTTCATTTTCAACTATTTCGATAGTCTTCTTGTCTGCACAAAATTCTCTTTCTGCTTTCTTTCCAACGAATTTGAATTTTTTTAGAGTTGTATCTCTGCAAACAGTTCGAAGTGTTTCAACGGTGTTATATGTATCGTCCATTTGAGGAATATCGATCATCACATTTCTTAAACCGTTGTCTATTGCTTCTTTGATTTCAGTTTCTGTTGCTTGTGGGTTTTCCTGCAATGCAGCAAGGTATTGTTTCATAGGAATTGGTTCACCGAATTTTATGAATAAATTCGAACGGATTTTGCGATAGTCATCGTAGTAAATTCCCACTGGAATAACTTGCAAATTCAATGTTGGATTCTTTTGAGAATCAAGAGAATAGTTATATGTTTTTGCTGCAAGTTCAACCATGCGAGGAATAGCTTTCTTTGTTTGTCTTAAACGACGAAATCCCCAATGTGTACCTTCAGGGAAAATACCGACAATTTGATTTTTTGAAAGTACGTCAACGATTTTTTTGAATACCAAATCGTTGTTTTCAAGGCTTTTTAAGCCATCTCTTTGGCGGAAAATAGGTAAAATCTTGAAGCTATGTAATATAGGAATAAGTGCTTTTTTATTGTATAAATCGGCACGGGCAAGCCAAATGGTTGGCCTAAAAATAATACCAACAAGTGTAAGCGGATCCATTGCAGTATTTTGATGGTTTATTGCAAGGATTGTAGGTGTATTTCTCTTTAGGTTGTTCTTTCCAATGACTGTAATGCTTTTGTACCATAAATAAAGCCAAGGTGTCATTAAAATGTGCTTTACATAGAAATGAAAGGCACTAAATTTTTCAGGTTTACCTAAGTCTAATTTATTCGCCATAATTACTTATTGTTGAGTTGTGCCTGTAATTCAGCAACTTGTTTCTTTAATTGATTCATTTCTGCAACGATTTTTGTTAAATTACGGAAATGAATGAATGTTCTTCTGTATTCTTTACCATCGAATGCAGGTGCACCCATGACTTGTGCATTGTCTGGAATATCAGCAGAAATACCTGATTTTGCGGCACATTTTACATTGTTACCAATATGTAAGTGTCCGGCAACACCAGTTTGACCACCAATCATACAGTTATTACCCATTTTTGTAGAACCTGCAACACCAGATTGTCCGGCGATTACGCAATCGTGACCGATAACGCAGTTATGTCCGATTTGAATAAGGTTGTCGATTTTTGTGCCGTGTTCAATTATAGTAGAACCCATTGTGGCACGGTCGATGGTTGCATTTGCACCAATTTCCACATTTTCTTTTAAAACAACATTACCTGTTTGTGGAATTTTCATATATGTACCGTCTTCAAGTGGAGCGAAACCGAATCCATCGGAACCAACAATTGAGCCTGGTTGTAGAATACAGTTGTCACCTACAACGCATTCGTTCATTACAATTGAACCTGCGTGAATTAAACAGTTGTTACCGATTTTTGCGTATGGATAAATTGTTGTGTTTGGATAAATCTTACAATTGTCTCCAATTTCCACATGAGCACCAATAGAAACAAATTCGCCGATATACACATTCTTACCGATTTTAGCTGTTCTATGAACTTTCGCTCTCCAAGAAACTCCCTTTAAATTCTTGCTTTCTTTTTCTTTTTGGTAGAAAACAAGAAGTTTTGTAAACGAAGAATATGGATCATCAACTCTGATTAGGGTAGAAGAGATTGGTTTTTCTGGAACAAATGTTTTGCTACATACAATCGCTGTTGCGTTAGTTGTATATATATATGGTGTGTATTTAGGATTTGCAAGAAAAGTAACAGAGCCTTCTTTTCCTTCTTCTATTTTTGAAACTCTAACGATTTTTGCGTTTTCATCGCCTTCAACTACACCGTCAAGGGCTTGAGCTATTCGTAATGCTGTAAATTCAAATTTCATAATTATTGTTTTTTGCAAAAATAAAAGATAATTGCCAATGACATAGAATATGTTTGTTTTTTTAATGGGTTATTTATGAAATAGAATGTCGTTTTACTTATATGAATAGAAAAAATACTCTTTGTCGGTTAGATTTGTGTTTTTACAAATGACGATGAAGTTGTTGTATTTTTTGTCCGGTTTATTCCCGTTTGTTACATTGCTTTTTGCTTGTGGCACAGATATAGTGCAGTTTGTAGGACCTGCAATTGTTTTCCCGTTTCATTGTTTTTGGTAATTGTTATACAATTTGTTGTGTCCAGAAGAAAACTATAGAAACAATTTAATACTAGATTTTATGATTACATATTTTATGGGCATTGCCTTACTTGCCGTAGTAGCAGTTCCTGTAGCAATGCTTAACTATACAAATAATAAAAGAAACGCTAAAATGAAGCAAGTTTTTACTGATTTGTCTCGATTTGCTCATATTGATTGTCGTGAACAGTGGAATGGGCATTTGGTTGCCCTAGATGAAGTGGGAAAACGATTTTATGCTGTTTTTCAGCAAGAAGATTTTTGTTTTACCTGTGTTATTGATTTGCGGAAAATAGAACGCTGTATAGTGAATACGATTAACGATGAGAATTCTTCTATGTCAGGTGCAATTGATAGGGTAGAGTTGGTGTTTTTTGAATGGGGTGATTTTCAACCATCGTATGTTTTGGCTTTTTATGATAGAAACACCGATGGCTATGTCATGAATGGTGAATTACAAACAGCAGAGCGTTGGAAAACCATTTGTTCCAAAACGATAGCTTCTATTGCTTAATGGCTAGTTCTTACAAATAAAAAAAGGAAGTCGTTTGACTTCCTTTTTTATTGTATTTCGTTAGGACTAGACATCGAAATGATACTATCGTAAGAATTTTTCGTTAGGGTGAGGAACGGCAGAACGTCTTTGAGTTGCACCCTTAATTGCCAAGTCATGAATTTCGAAACTTAATGTTACTTCGTGAGTACCACCAGTTGTAAGACCAGCATTAGAAATTGTCATATCATAGCTATACAAGAATTGGTATAGTTGTTTTTTGTCTTTTGAGTATTTTATGTAACCAATAGTAAAGATAAGGGCATCGAAACTTTTTGCTTTTAAGTCTTTTGCGATATCTTCCAAAGATTCTTTCTTGTAGTATTGTTTACGACACCATAGACCAGCGTATAAAGAAGACATGAAAGAAATCTTAGAAGGAATGTTTGCGTTCAAACCGAAAGTAAGTGTTTTTGAACCTGATTCAGAACCTTTAAACCATTGGTTTGCTTCTGCTTGGTTTTCGAAAATGAATCCAGGACAAACTAAGAAATATTTGTTATGGAAACCTTTTCTATTGATACGGAATTGAACATATCCGTGAATGTCAAATTTAGCAGGAAGTGGAGATTCTTGACCATCGTCCAACCATGACATGTCAGGTTGAGTTAAGTGGTGGAATGCAACACCGAATACACCAGTAGCCAAATATTTAACAGGAGTTTGGCGGATGTTAAATTGAACAACTGCACCAGCGTTATAATCTAATTTGCCTTGGCTTCCGTAATCAACACCTTTTGGTAATTGGAATTCTGTTTCGTAGATAGCACCGAAACGAGGGTCTAATTGGTCAGTGAAAATCATTTCACTATAATCAAGGCTTTTATGTATGTATTGCATACCTGCACCGATTTGGAACATCAAGTCTGGAAGAACGCGGATTTGTTTTGCGTATGCTAAACCACCTTGGAATGTATTTAACCAGTTTTCACCTTGCGTATTTCTTGTTAAGAAAGCACCGACACCACCTTGGGCTAATTTGTTATCATAATAATCAAAACATACACTTTGGGTTCCCCATTCGCCAGGTACATTTGTCCACAAGTGACGGTCAGTAATTGTACCACGCAAACCAGGATTGATACCTGTCATTGCAGGGTTGTAGTATGTCTCTTTCAAATAGAATTGAGAATAGTTAGGATCTTGCGCCTGAACCATAGTTGCAAAAAACAACGATGTCATTAATGCAATAATTGAAAAGTAAAGTTTCCTCATCGTATTCTATCTTAATTTAATTCCTAAATAACTTCTTTTTCCTTGCCTTTTTTTATTTAATAGGCAGTTGTGCAAATATATGAAAAAAAACAAAGTGTATACTGTTTTGCAGTTTTTTTTTGAAAGAATACTGATAAAATCGTGTTTTGTTGTTTTCTCTGTTTGTTTATGTGTTTGAATATAAGTTGATTATATGTTGCTTGCATTCCTTTTTTTATTTGTATTTATATTGAATGTAGCATTTACTGCTTTTTCATGATTGTTCGTTTTACTGTAAGTTATTAACAATTCAGTCTTTTTCGAAAAATATCATATGTATTATATAGTGTAAATAGTTATTTTTGTACGAATATATTGGAATTAAAGTGTATTATTAACAATAAGTATTTGTTTTTGTAATCTTTTAAAAATGAAAAAAATATATCTTTTATGTTGGTTTTTGCTTGTTTTTTCTCTGTTTTCGATGGGACAGGCTACAACATACAATCCATCTCTGTTTATTAAGACAAATATAAATGTTGGAAATCCGGCATATCCATTCCCTCAATTTTTGGAATATAAGGGTGGCGGAAAGTCTTTGGCGAAGTATAACGCCGAGGGAGTAACGCATGCCGATATGGAAAAAACGATGCGCGAGGCATACGAAATTATGATGCACCGCTGTCGATATATGGGAGGAACTCATTGTGGGGTGCAGTATATCACATTTAACCATGAGAGTGTTCCGGGAAATTATGGAACATTCGTTTCCGAAGGTGATGGCTATGCTATGCTTGCGGCAGCGATTTTTGCCGATCAAAAGACTTTCAATGGTTTGTATATGTGGATACACGACAATCGTATGAGTGGTGTGAAGCGTTTTCAAGATGGTCGCGTTCTTCGTGCAGAGCTAAATGATTATGCCGGTCCATATTTGGCTGGTTGGCAAAATGATGAAACAACAACAAGTATGTCTCCTTCGCATTCTGCAACCGATGGTGATGTGGATATTGCGATGGCTATGTTGATAGCTTATAAGCAATGGGGGGAATGGATGATTCAGGATGGAGAGGTTGTAAAGGATTACGCGGGAAATCCAATTTCATTGAAATATGAGGCACAACGTGTTGTTGGTGCTTTGGTTGATACATACGGACAGATAGATCCGGGAAACGGACAAATTAGTGGGTATATTAGTGGTGATATTGGTATTGATGGATATTGTAAAAAAGGTAACTCGTGGGGCGAATTGACTCGTTGGAGATTCTCTGCTGCTGGTCAAGCAGCTTATCCAGGCTTGAATGGTCCGTATGGTGGGGGTCCAAATCTTTTGAGTAAATATGGAACATTATGGATTGACTACGATGCTCCTTCGTATTTTGAAGAGTTTTATCGCTGGTTGAAGAATGGTGACGGTGTTGATGAAAATAATCAGAATGTTGCTGATTGGGAGATTAGTCAGTTCAAGCGTGCAGCAGCTTCGGGAAACTGGTTGAACAAACAGGCGTATAATCAAGGCTATTATGCATCTATTGGTAATGTGACTGTTGGTGATACAGGAGAAAATCCACAATTCAATGTATATGTCGATGGTGAAGATTTCCGATATGCATGGCGACATTTGATTGATTACTTGTGGCATGGGGATAACGATTATGATTGGGATCCAGTAACGCATCAAGTTATTGATGGCACAAATAATTCTGAACGGTTAATGGGTATTCGTCATGCAGAATTGTTAAAGAATCCGTCTGATGGGGGTAAACAAATTTGTTCGAAAATGGGTGCATCTCCTGACCCAGGACAACCATTGTGGTATGGTGTTTCGCAAATTCCTCAACAATGGAGATTTGATGGTGGTATTACTTCGGTGTATCATACGAATTATTCTGTTGGTGCTGGTGCTCCTGCTGCGGTAATTGCTGAAGATCATGAATTGCTTTCCGACATTTATCGCCAGTGTGAAATTATGTGGGATGGAAATAATACGGCGGCAAAATTGGATCCTGAGGAACGTTATATTGGTAGTACACCAAAGTATTTCCATGGTTGGTTCCGTACATTGGGTATGCTTGTTTGTTCCGGAAACTTGGCTGCTCCAGAAGACATGAAACCTATTGCCAATATGAAAGTGTATATGTCGGTTGATAAGACATACGCTTACGAAGGTGATAAAGTTGGCTATACGGTTCAGTATAGAAACTACGGATCGTTGGATGCCAAGGATGTCAAGATTCAAACCCCACTTGATCCTGATTATACTTTTGTAAGTGCAACGAAAGGTGGAAAGTATGATGCTGCAACTCACACAATTACATGGAATATTGGAACTGTTCCAGGTTTTAAATCTGGTGGACTTGCAGCTACTCAGGATTCTGTTGCATTTACGGTCAAAATTACAAGTTTGGAAAATTCTCGTGTCTGTGAAACAAGTACGATTACTGGCTCAAACTTCGATGAATGGGTTAGTAACGAATATCCAAACCACGCAACATATACAATGGAACGCAACTGCGTAGATGTCTTGGCAAATCGTAGTTTGGTGTTGGAGAAGAATGCAAACCGAACAGAATTGAATCCGCATGATGTGGTGACATTCACGGTTAATTTTGAGAATGTTTCGTCGGAAGATGCATGGATGAATGGTGGTCGCGATAATGTTCGTTTGTCGTATGGAAATTATTATATGCAAGGTAACGCATATCAATTCTATCATTTGTATCGTTTTTGGAATGATTCGTACGAGGCATATATAAATATGAGCAACTATCGTTTGTCTTATTTTATGTATGACGCAGCTGCACAAGGTTTGTATGATGCAGCAAAAAATCCGACAGGATGGACATTTGTGGTAGATAACCAAAATGACCTTGACAAATACGGATATAATCCAGAAACAGGACCGATTACTTTTGCTTACCAGAAAATTCCACAAGGAGAAGATGAATTTGGAAAATGGAATCAGCGTTTGATGATTCGTTTTGCCGATGTGTTGATGGCACCTTCTACTCATGTGTATGACAAATTGGATTCACAATATTTATTGCATAAAGGTGTTTGGGGACCAGGTTTTATTCGTGCTCGTTTGGCTTCGAATCCAAATTCAGATTTGTCTACTCGTGTACAAGATGACTGGTCTTTCTCTACGGATATTACGGCAAAAACTATTGATGGTCAAGGTGAAACATTTACGTTGGTAACACCTTGTTGGGCAAATTACGATGATTTAGGTTACGAAATCGATAACTATTCTCGTCATACATGTAGTGCTCCAACATCTAAATTGAAAAATTTTGAAAGGGTTTTAGTTGAAGAATTCGATGGTTATACTTGGCGTCGTATTCAAGGTCGTGGACCGCTTCCTGGAAAAGAAGCATACAATGTGACGATAGTTGATACAATTCCACTTGAATTAGAATGGAAAGAATTTGTTACGAAAAAGGCTCTTGGTATAGAAGCAACATATACGCCTGCTCCTGCTGGTGCTAATTACACCGGTATTGTGAAATGGACAATCCCAGAAATGTTGGTAGGCGAGAGTGGTAAGTTTGTGTACACTTGTGTTGCAAAAGATTTAGGTTGTCCGGAGGTAGGTGATACCTATTATATAAATGCAGCGTGGATTTATTCTGACACAGATTCGCCAGATTCTTCGGCTGTATCGTTGATGACAACTTGTACGGAATTGCCTCCATATATAGAACCACAAAATTCATTATTTAAAACAGCTTCTACGGAAACGGCTTCTGTTGGTGATGAGATTACATACGAGGTAAAATATGTAAATACTTTGGGAACTATTGTTGATGAAGATTGTTCGTCTGCAACAAATTGGATGGCATTAGGAAATAAAGCTATGCCTGCTGCATCGAATGGGAAATTTACATTGAATACTTCTGGTTCAGGTGCTTATTTCTTTGGTCCTAAATATTCGTATGGCGAAAATGGTGCGGTGTATGTTTCGTTTAGTGGTTGTAATTCAACAACGCAGGAATTGTATTTCGTAATGCGATATGTAAGCGGTACGCCAGGTGCGGCAGACTTTAAAGGTATTGCAATTAAGTTGTTTATTAATAAAGATGGTGCTCACAACTTTGGATATGAGTTATATAATAATGGTACATTAGTGAAAAAAGAAGGCTCTTCGTGGGCTGACGCAATTCAATTTTCTGGAAGTAGTTCAAATCCTGTATTCAAATTTGTTTTGAACGATGATCATTTATATATGTATGTAAATGATGAGGAAAATGAATGGACAAGTGTATTACGCGATTGGAAAAATTTGACTACTGGTGCCGGATATTGTGGTATGTATGTAAATAGTAACGGTAATGGGCAAACTGCTGTTGATGCGTTCCGTAGTGAATTGGATTATGCATTCGATATAACTCTTTCTGATGAATTACCAGACGAATTGGCCGACATTACAAATGTATCGGGTAGTGGTACGTATAGTGCTGGTACAAAGAAAATTACTTGGCCTACAGTTGCTGGGCCATTAGCTCCAAATGAAGAAATCTCATATACGTTCGATGCCACTGTTCACGAATGTAATGCATACATTAATAATTATGCTGTTGCTTCTGTTTATGGACAAGAAGATTTGCGTGTTGTTAATTCCGTGAAATGTGGTGCTACTGTTTGCCCGGAACCACCGGTTACAAAAGATATTTCTTTGTGTAAGGGAACAACTGCTGCAAATCTAACTGCTGTAGGTACAAACTTAAAATGGTACACTGCTGCAACAGGTGGTGTTGGAACAGCAACACTAAAACCAGCGACTGACGAAGCTGGAGAAACGACATATTATGTATCGCAAACAGCAAATGGTTGTGAAAGTGCTCGTGCAAAATTGGTTGTTACGGTTATTGAAACAGAAAAACCTACGGTAACAGAATCGGTAAGTCTTTGTAAAAATGGTGAAGTTTCTGCATTGACGGCAACAGGTTCAGATTTGACTTGGTATAACGATAGTAAAGTTGCTTTAACGGAAGCGCCTACACCAGATAATTCTGTCGAAGGCTCAACTACATATTTTGTAACTCAAACACTTGATGAATGTGAAAGCGATTTTGCTGAAATTACGGTAACTGTTGGTGCTTTGGCAAAACCTGTGGTTGAAGATGTAGATTATTGTCAAGGTGAAACGCCTTCTGAACTAACAGCAGAAGCAACAGGCGATTTACAATGGTATGAAACTGCTACAGCAACAACTTCATTGACGACTGCACCAACCCCTGTAACTACAACGGTAGGTGAGACAAGTTATTTTGTTTCGCAAAAATCGGGTGAATGTGAAAGTGAACGCACCAAATTGGTTGTGAGGGTAAAACCAAAACCAACCGCTACAATTGCCGCTACCGCAAATGCTTACTGTGGCGAAACTTCTACAATAAAACTTTCTTTGGAATCTGACGTAGACTTAACAGATGCTACATATTCTTGGGTAAAAGATGGTGAAGATATAGCCGAAACGGCTACTCTCTTGAATGTTCAATCTGGCGAATATGTTTGTACGGTTGAATTGAATGGCTGTCGTGCAGAAACAGAAGCATTGACTGTTACTCAAAACGAAAATCCAATATATACAATTACTGGTGGTGGTAGTTACTGTCCTGAATCATTGACGAAAGATCCTGTTGTGATTACATTCACTGCTGGTACGGCTCCATTTACATTTACCGATGCTGTAGTAGGCGATGCAACTGCCGAAACAACAACTTACTCAATCACTAATCCTAAAGGTGGTGTTTATCAGTTAACTGCATTACATGATGCGAATGGTTGTGAAATGGTTACAACTGGTGCGACAGTGGAAGTTCTTGATTTGGAAACACCTGATATTGCAATTGCTACAATTCCTGGCGTTTGTCCTGGTGATGCAACAATTGATGTTAGCTCGTATGTAACAGCAGAAGCTGGTACATTGACGTATGCAACAGATAAAGGAACAATTTCTGCTACTGGCATTTTGAGTGGTTTAACAACTTCTGGCACATATACCGTTTCTGTTACATTGGCGGGAAATGTTGCTCCATATTGTACGAATACAAAGACTGCGGAAATCACAGTATTTGACTTACCTTCAGTTACTTTACCAGCGAAATTCGAGGCTTGTTCTGGAGTAGATATGGAAATAACGCCAACTATAACTCCTGACGATGCTACATATACATATTTGTGGACAGAATCGGAAACGGGTGTGTTGAATAGTTTGTCGGCTGGAACTGTTACGGCTAAATCTTCAGTTCCAGATAAAACAGATTTTGATGTGACATTGGTGGTTACCGATAAAACAACCAAGTGTTCTTCTGAAAAAGCCCAAACAGTTGTGACGGTAAATCCAATTCCAACTGCAACAATCACAATGGCAAATAAAGAATTTTGTAAGTCTGATGTGGAAGCAAAAACAATTTCCGCTTCTATTGAACCTACTGGCTTGAAGGGTACTTTTGAATGGACAAATGCTGTTTCTGGTACGGCAACTTCAGCTCAATTTATTCCAAACGATAATGCAGCAGGCGATTATGAAATATCGTATGTGTTTACGAGTGAAGCAAATTGTAAATCAGATGCTGCAACTCTTACTGTAACAGTGTTTGATGATCCTACGGTTTCCATTACTCCAAATTATACTGATGTTTGTAAATCCGGTGCAAACAGTTCTGATATTTCAGTAAAGGCATCTAAAACAAATGGAACATTTGCTTATTCTGTTAATAATGGTGGAGTCATTTCAACTGATGGAATTATGAAGGTTGAGGATAATGCGGTTGGTTCATATACAATCACATTGAATTATACTGACGAAAATGAATGTAGTGCTGTCGCTACAACAAATGTGGAAATTCACGCTTTGCCAACGGTTGCTTTTGATGCGACAAATGTCTCTTCTGCTTGTTATAATTCTTCGGAGGTTGCATTGCACGTTTCACCAGCACCTACAACGGCAAAATCGTATGGCTTTGTTGGTACGAAGGATGCAACGTCTGCTGTGTTTGTGCCAAAAACTGCTGCCGAAGGAGTAAATACAATTCAATATTCGTATACCGATGAATTTGGTTGTCAAAATTCTGCTGACTATGAGATTACAGTTGTGAAAGTGCTTGCTCCAACAGTAGATGCTCCAAATCCTAAAACGGTAACGATTGATGATGGTGGTGTGTTGTTGGATGTAACAACAATGACTGCTACACCAAATGTGGTTACCGATGCCTTGGTTTGGCAAACAGCAACAGGAACGAAGGTAGCGGAAGGTTCTTCGTACACAAGTACAGAAACTGCCGAAGGCGAATATTCATATTATGTAAAAGAATACAGAATGATTTCTGGTGCAGCTTGTTATAGCGATAGTGTTTTGGCTACATTGGTATTGTCGAACTGTACAGCAAAATCTCCTATAGTTGAAAATCAAAAATTATGTGTTGGCGATAATGGTGCTGTAACTCTTTCTGCTTCGTTTGCAGGTGTTGCAACCGATAAGAAATTATCTTGGTTCGAAGACAAAACAATAACGACTTTATTGCAAGATGATTCTGATTCCTATTCTACAACAGTTCAAACAACGAACGATGGTGTATTTACATATTATGTTGCTGAATATGATAATAATAAAGACTGTTGGTCTGTTCCAACAGCTGTTACCGTTACGGTAAACCCATTGCCTGAAATTGCAATCAATGAGATTGGCTATTTGTGTTACGATGGTGGTAATAAAACGGCTACAGGTCTTATAAATTCTGTTGCTTCAACTGCTGGAACCTGGTCTGTTGTTGATGATAAAGTTTCGGTAGATGCACAAACAGGTTCTATCGATCCAACATCTGCGGGAAAAGTAGATGGAACATATACAATTCAATATTCATATACCGACAATAATGGCTGTACGAATATGGTGGAGAAGGATTTCTCTATTGAATATGTAGAAGTACCAACTTCAAATGGATACCTTGGAATTGTATCGAAACCTGATGATGTTGAACTTGCTGTAGAAACTTCTTCTCTTGAAACGGCTTATTCTGCGGTAAAATGGTATACATCTTTGGCTTCTTCAACAGAAACAGCAACTGGTCTTTCTTGGAAAACAGGTGATGACCCAACAGTAGAACATATTGCTACTTATTATTTGTCGCAAGTTGTTAATGGTTGTGAGAGTGAAAAAGGTGAGGCGTTGGTACAAATTGTGAACTGTCCGTTTGCAAAACCTGAAGTCGTTTCTGCTATTGCCTGTCAGAATGATGCGGCAGTCGATGATTTGCAGGCAAGTCTTCCTGCAAGTACAACTGTTGCTGCTGATAAATGGATATGGTACGATGCAAACAAAAATGAATTGACTTCGGGAACGACAAATACATTTGCTTCTGGGGTGTCAACAAGTTTGGTATCTACAACAACATTCTATGTTGGCTATCTTGCAACGGAACCAACAACACACGAACAATGTCCAAGTCCGTTAACAGAAGTTACGGTTACGGTAAATCCATTGCCAGAAGTATCATTTACAGCTTCAAAAGAACTTGTATGTTACGACGAAGGTGATGTTGTTTGGAAAACAAATGTAACTGGTGGTGTTTGGACGGTTGATGGTGCAGAAAATAATGGAATGTCTGCTGCTGGTGTATTTAATCCAACTACATACGGACAAAATACAACGACTCATACGGTAACATATACATACACTGATGCAAAAACTGCCTGTGTGACAACAATAGAAAAAGATGTTACTGTACAATATACACCGGCACCAATGGTGGAAGGTCATTCAGCTTTGGTGGATGAAAATCTTCCTGTTTTTGTGACTGCAACAACAGATGCTGGTGCACAAGTAACTTGGTACAATGAACGTGGTGCTGTTGTATCTACAACAAATCCATTTACAACAACTGATGATCCATCGGTGGTGACAAATAAGTCATACTTTGCTACGCAAACAATTAATTCTTGCGAAAGTGAAAAGGCTGAAGCTATTGTATCTATCATAAATTGCCCTGTTCCAAAACCTATTGTGGTTCAACCGAGTACAATTTGTAATTATGATGATGTTCCAGAATTAACAGCTTCTTTAGGTGAATGGGCTTCTCGTCCAACTGCCGTTATACCAGAAGTGTTTAACTTCTATGATGTGGAAGTTGGTGGTTCGCCAATTTCGGCAAGTCCTTCGGGTACATTTACACCAACTATTGATGTTACTAAAGCGGCAACATATACATATTGGGTTGCTGAATATAACGGAAATGTTTTGCCTTCTGCTTGTGAAGGTAAGCGTGCAAAAATAACTTTGACTGTAAGAAAAACGGAAAGTCCTGCAATTTCAGTCTCTGCAGAAACTGTTTGTCAGAATATGAAAAATCCAACTTTAACTGCAATAGGAAAGGGGACAATTCAATGGTATGAAACAGAACCGACTTCTCCACAAATGGATGCCGATGCAACAGGTACATCATTTGTTCCTTCGTTTGAGGATGTGGGAACACATTCAGTTTGGGTTGCACAAGATATAGACGGCTGTGTGTCGGAATTTGTTCCTGCTTTGTTTGAAATCATTGCCATTCCTGAGGCTCCTTCTGTTGTAGATGCTTCTATCTGTTATGGCGAAGAAAATAAAACAGTTTGTGTTGAAAATAATGAAGGAACTGTGACTTGGTATTCAAATGCAGATAAGTCAGGAAAAATTTCTGTGGCAACATGCTATAAACCTTCTGTGGAATATGCAGGTGTATATAATTTCTATGCAACGCAAACGGTTTCTGGTTGTGAAAGTGAGGCAAGCAAGGCTACATACACAATTACTTCGTTGCCATCAGTTCCTATCGTACAAACAGAAAAGACTTCGTGTGATTATGATGAAACACATATCCTTTCTGTTGCAGAACAAACAGGTGTTGAGGTTTCTTGGTACTCGTCTTCGGACTTGTCTTCGTTGCTTGCGGTAGGAAACACATATACACATACAATTCAAGAAAGTGGTAAACAAACATATTATGTTCGCCAAACAGCAAATGGCTGTACGGGAACGTATGTGATAGCAAGTTTTACTGTGGTTGAACGACCAGAAAAACCTACGGTGACAAACGATGTTGTTTGTATGGGAGAACTTGCTACGGTTACAACAAATGGTCCACGCGATTATTGGTATTCCGATGAGAACTTGATGGCATTGGAAGGCCAAGGTAGTTCATTCTCTGTACCTGATGTAACTGCAGATAAAATTCTATATGTTGTAAGAGAAAAGAATGGTTGTCATAGTGTGCCGGCTGAGGCAAAGATTTCGGTAATTGCAACCCCAAGTGTTTCTATTACGGTAGATGACGAAGAAATGTCTTTGTTGAAACGATGCGTGTACGAGAAAGAAAAACCTTTGGTTGCTTCTGTCTCTCCTGAATCAAATGATGGAAGTTATGTTTCTTGGTACATTTTCCCTGGAAATGTAATTGTACAATCTGATTCATTATTATTGTCTGATTATGTGTCTGTTTCCTCTGGCAATACATCGAGTGTGAATTATACCGTTCGTGCACAATATATGATTAAGAATCCAACGAAAGATGCATATTGTGCAAGCGTAATGGATACGATTAAAGTTTCTACAAGTGCAAAAGCACGTCAGCCAATTGTGTTGTCAAAAATTATTTGCCAAGGAGAGGAAATCGAACCATTGTATGCGTTTGGTTCAAAAAATATTACTTGGGTAAGTTTGAGTGGAATTGAACCACAAATAATGAGCGGTCACCGATATACATTCTCGAAAAATCAAAATTTGGAAGTTGGTGATTATTCGTTCCTTGTGTTTGACTTAGATACAACTACTGGTTGTTATAGCGATAGTCTTTCGGTTACAATGACAGTTGCTCCTGCGGCAAAAACGAAGATTTTTGGTAAAGATTCTGTCTGTGTTGATGCTTCGGAATCATACTATACGCAATACAATGCAACAAGTACTTATCATTGGTTCGTTTCTGGCGATAATGTGAATTATTCGAAAGATGCACTTTCGCAATCTGTTCAGTATGTAGATTGGAATAAACCTGGTATTGACACATTAGTTGTATATGAACAGACTTGGGCTGGTTGTCAAGGAACGGATACTTTGATTGTAAAAATAGCAGATAAACCAAAGGCACGTTTTGTTTGGTCTTTGCCAGGCTCGTCGAATGTTATTGAATTGATTGATAGCACAATGCAAGATTCTTTATATGGCATAAATGCGGCTGGTGAACCATACGCAAGCGAAATCCCATATACACTTCATTGGAATTTTGGCCATATAGGTTCTTCTGATGATTACGATTTAGATGTTCCATACGAAAAACGCCATTATCCAGTTGTAGAAGGTGATTATGTGTATGGTTACAATTGTCCGATCTTGACTGTAGAAAATTCATTCGGTTGCGAGGACTCATATACAGAGTGTGTATTTATCAATATCACTTCAGGTTTGTATATGCCAACAGCATTTGCTCCTACGAATCCAGCGCATAGTGTTCGCTACTTCCAACCAAAAGGCTATAATATAAAAACTTGTCAGGTTTCGGTTTATGACAAATGGGGAAATCTTGTGTGGTATTCCGATGAGGTGGAAGATGGTATGTTTGTAGGAAAATGGGATGGCTGTTGTAATGGCAAGATGATGACTTCCGATGTCTATATTTGGAAAATGGAAGCAACATTCCTTGATGGTCAAATATGGGAAGGATTTGATGCCGGTGGCGGAAAGAAGGTTAAATTCGGAAATGTCACTTTGTTGAGGTAAGTAAAGTGGTTAAAAAAAACGGCGAAATCAATTATGACTTCGCCGTTTTTTATTTTGTTAGGTTTGTATTCGAACTGCTGTAATTTTTACTTGTTTCATTGTTTTGTATAAGTATACAAACATACGATTTTATTGAATATGAACATTTTTGTGGAAAGAATGTTTGTTAAATAGGTATTTATACCTATCACTATGCAAATGGGATTTTTTACTTTTATACCGATAAAAATAGGCATTGTTTATATATGCCTCTATAATTCTTTTATATGGATTATGTTGCTGAATTAGAAAAAGATATACGCTTTCAGGAAGCGTTGCATTCGTGCTTGAATTGTGGCGTTTGTAGCGCTATTTGTCCTGCGGCGGAATTTTATAACTACGATCCTCGTATGATAGTTACGACTGTACAACGTCGTAATAATGACGAGATAGAGCGTTTGTTGAAATCAAATACTATTTGGTATTGTGGCCAATGTATGTCTTGTAAGACACGTTGTCCACGCGGAAATACAGCGGGAATGATTATTCAGGCCTTACGACTACTTTCTCAAAAATGTGGCTTCTTCACAGAAAGCGAGAAAGGTCGTCAACAATATGGCTTGAAGAAAACCATAGGTGAGAGTATTTTGAAGTATGGCTATTGCGTACATCCAATATTGGTAAAACCAGAACTTCATCCTGAACAAGGCGTTATTTGGGAGTGGGTTGTACAAAACCAAGATGCGGTCTTCGATCGTCTTGGGGCAAATCTCTACAAAGATGGTGCTGGTGCAATGCGTAAAATTCATCAAAAGAATCTGGATGAACTTGCCGAAATCTTTAAAGTTACTGGCGGCGATGACTTCTATAATTTGATAGAAGAAGATTCTAAAAAGAAAGCAAAAGAAATGAATATGAGCACAGACGAAAATAATAATGAGTATTTAATGCATGTGCTTACATATAATAGTAACGAACACCAAGATTAGATTATGAATTTAGAAGGGAAAAAGCAGATTTGGAGTTCTTACCAAAAGGATATTGCGGAAGATAATTATTACTATGCACGCAGTTGCATTAGACAAAATTTCTATCCGGCTTCGGAAGTGACATTTTTACGCATTTTGCGTGAAGAACTTGGAAAAAATATATTTGATGACCCAAATCATACAACTTGTACGGGTATAGGGTATCACTCTGATATTGTGCCATTTGACACAATACAAACGGTTATCGCCCGTCATTTTGCGTTAATGACTGAAGCGGGACTTGAAAATATAGCAATTTCTTGTGTGACTTCATTTGGTATGTACACGGAAATACTTGATTTGTGGGAGCATTTCCCAGAGCAATTGGAGAAAATCCGTGAGTATTTGTATAAGGCAACTAAGCGAGAATTTAATGTGCCTAAAAATATTGCTCATACAAGCGATATCATCTATAAATTCCGTGAAGAAATAGCGCAAAAGGCTAAATATAAATTGATTAACAAAGAAACTGGTGAGCCTTTGCGTGTGGTGGAACATATCGGTTGCCATTATGCAAAAATGTTCCCGACCAAAGGTGTTGGTGGTGCGGAATTTCCACAAGTATTGAGTGGTATGATAGAATCGTGGGGTGGAAATGTGGTTGATTATCCTGAACGCCGTCATTGCTGTGGATTTGGTTTTAGAAACTATTTGATTCAGGCAAATCGTGGCTATTCGGTTTCGAATACGAAAAAGAAATTGGAATCGATGAAACCATTTAAACCAGATTTTATTGTTGCTAACTGTCCGGGTTGTGCAATGTTCATGGACAAATGGCAATACACCTTGGCAGAAATGGAAGGCGTTACATACGACGAAAATGGTTATGGTATTCCTGTACTTACATACGAAGAAATGGCAGGTCTTGTGCTTGGCTACAATCCATGGGATTTAGGTTTGCAAACTCACCAAGTTCAATGTGAGTCACTTCTTGATAAAATAGGTATTGAATACGATCCAAAAGCAAAATATCTGGACAAAAACGGAAACCAACTACCAATTCCAGAAAGTCCAATGAACTTGAAAGTGTAATGATAAGTGATTAATTATTAGTGATAAATGTTTAATGGAAAATTGACAATGGAGAATTGACAATTATGTAAAACGTGATTGCAATTATCTTATCAATTATCAATCATCAATTAATTTTATGATAGATGTATTAATTATAGGTGGTGGCATTGCTGGTTTGGAAACGGCTTGTTCACTACAAGATTTAGGATACGAAACGGTAATAGTTGAAAAAGAAAAAACGATTGGTGGCCATTTGAATGATTGGGATACATTGTTCCCAACACATCGTTCTGCCGCTGAGGTTCTTGAACATTATACGGAAGAAACGCGTAAGCGTGCACTGACAATCTATTTGAATACCTACGTTATCTCTATAAAGAAACAAAACGATGGTATTTTCGAGGTTCAAACATCTCGTGATGTCGTATTTCATTGTAAATCTGTTGTCTTAGCTTCTGGTTATCAGTTGTTTAATGCAGAACGTAAGGAAGAATATGGATACAAAATCTATGATAACGTATTGACTTCTGCGGATTTAGAAAAGAGATTGAAAAATTTGCAAGGGGAGTTTACTACGCCAACTGGCGTTACTCCTAAACGAATCGCTTTTATACATTGTGTTGGTTCTCGTGATGAAAAATCGGGTAATCATTATTGCTCAAAATTATGTTGCGTAACTGCCGTAAAACAAGCAATTCACATGAAACAATTATGTCCGCAGGCTGATGTGTTCTGTTGCTATATGGACTTGCGTATGTATGGACCTGGTTTCGAGGAAATGTATCGTGAGGCACAGGAGAAATATCATGTTCAATTTATTCGCGGTCGTTTGTCTGAGGTTGCAGAAAATGCAAACGGCTCTTTACAATTGAAGGTAGAAGACACCCTTGCTGCTCGTCCAAGCCGTTTACAAGTAGATATGCTTGTGCTTATGGTTGGAATGGAAACTGCAAAAAGCACTGAATTGTTTGCTCAATCTTGCGGATTAGAATGTGCATCCAATCGTTTTGTTAAGACAAAAGATCATCATATTGGTTCTAACCAAACTAATGTCGATGGTATTTTTACTGCCGGTGCAAGCATAGGACCTTTGTCTGTTTTCGATACAGTGAATCATGCAAAATCAGCTGCTTTTGCTGTGAATGATTATTTAAAAGCTATGAAATAATGAGAAATTTTGGCTTTTCAACAACAAAATCACGAACGATAGATTACGAGAAAATCGATAATCGCTTGATACGTTATGTGCTTGAAAATGAACCTACATTCAATGCGTGCCTTTCTTGTGGATCGTGTACTGCTATTTGTAGTGCAGGAAATCTTACTTCATTCAATATTAGACGTTTAAGTTTACAGATACGATTAGGTGAGTTGGAACATGCTCATGAGGAATTGGATAAGTGTATGTTATGTGGAAAATGCTTGTTGGAATGTCCACGAGGCATAAATACGCGTAATGTGATTATGCTGATGAAAAAAGGATTGTATATGATAGAACACGAAAGCAAGGAAAACAATGATAGATAGTTTATTTATATTGCCATTTACATTGGGAATGATAACTCTGTTCATCATTCTCTTTATAAAATATGGTTTGTGGATTAGCCGCTTATCTAAAATAGATAAGTTGCGCATTGTGCAGAGTCTTTTTTCGCGTCGTACTTTGGCTGCTATTTCCGAAAGCTTTATGGAAGGTCTTATTCACCGAAAAATGTTCCGCCGTCATGGATTGTTAGGCTATATGCACATGAGTTTAGCGTTTGGATGGTTCCTTCTAATTGTGTTCGGACATGTCGAAGTGTTTGTACAGTCTGGTTCATTATCTACATATCCGTGGATACCTATTTTCTTTAACTATTTTAACCACGATGCTTTTCCGGGTGAGCGATTTATGGCAAATCTTATGGATTTTTTGCTTTTGTTCATTTTAAGTGGTGTTTTTCTTGCGTATTTCAAGCGAATCAATAGTAAGATTTTTGGTATAAAGAAGACCACGAAGTTAAGACCTGGTGATAGATTTGCGTTGGCTTCGCTTTGGTGTATTTTTCCATTCCGTTTGCTTGCCGAAAGCGCTACGGCTGCATTGTATGATAATGGTGGATTCCTTACGAATACGGTTGGATTATTCTTTAAATGGATAGAAGTAACACCAACAATGGAAAGTGTGCTTTGGTGGGCATATTCTATCAGTTTGGGCGTATTCTTCGTTTGTATGCCATTTTCTCGGTATATGCATATTTTGACGGAAATCTTGTTCATATTCCTTCGTCATTATGGAATAAAATTGAAAAAACAATTTAACTCGTATTCTCGTATTCAGATATACTCATGCTCGCGTTGTGGTGTTTGTATTGATGTCTGCCAAATGCATATTGCAAACATTTCGAATAACCAATCGGTGTATATTTTGAAAAATATGCGCGACCACGATTTGACTGCGCGAAAATTGTACAACTGTATGCTTTGTGGACGATGTGAAAGTGCGTGTCCTGTTGGTATCAATTTGAATGACTTGCGTATTTCTCAGCGTATTAAGGCTTCGAAAGAATATAATTCCGATTATGCATTTTTGCAGACTTTGCCATACGAACCTGTAGTGGAGGATAAGAAACCTGAAGTTATCTATTTTGCAGGTTGTATGACACACATGACGCCTGGTATTAAGAAATCTGTTGTGCAGGTTTTGGACAAGGCTGGTGTGAATTATCAGTTTATGGATAAGGAAAAAGGTGCTTGTTGCGGTCGTCCGCTTATGCTTGCAGGACAATATCAGGCAGCGCAAAAATTGATAGAATTTAATCGCGAAAAAATTATTGAATCGGGTGCGACAACCTTGTTGGTGTCTTGTCCGATTTGTTACAAAGTGTTCCGCGATGATTATGAGTTAGGACAAATTACTATTAAACACCATTCGGAATATTTTTTGGAATTGGTTGAACAAGGCAAGATTTCATTGAAAAAATCCGATAAGTCTATAGTTTATCACGATCCGTGTGAATTAGGTCGCGGTTGTGGAGTATATGCACCACCACGAACATTGCTAGCAAAAACAGGAACTGTATTGTCAACGGAACAAGAGAAAGTTACATCGTTGTGTTGTAGTGGGTCTCTTGGTGATCTTAGTCTTTCCATGGCAGATAGAAATGTGATAAAGGCAGAAACCTTGAAAGTGCTTCTTAAACAAAATCCAGATGTGCTTGCGACGGCTTGCCCGTTGTGCAAGAAGACTTTTGTAAAGGGAGTTGATATTCAAGTAAAAGATATTGCAGAAATTATTGCCGATGCTATTGAATAGCATATTATTGTATCTTTACAAAAAATTTCAATTGTGTCGCATTTGCCTGCATTAGTCTATGATTTGGCCTTAATTCTAATTATGGCTGGCGTTGTTACTTTGATTTTCAAAAAGTTGCAACAACCGTTGGTGTTAGGCTATATTGTGGTTGGTATTATTGCAGGTCCATATATAGATTTGCTTCCTTCTGTAACCGACAAATCGAATATTTCTACTTGGGCTGATATAGGTGTGATATTCTTGCTGTTTGCCTTAGGTTTGGAATTTAGTGTAAAAAAGTTGATGAATGTTGGTGCTTCCGCGTTTATAACGGCTTTTACCGAAGTTGTTTCTATGTTGATTATCGGTTTTCTTTTCGGGAAACTTGTGGGATGGGGGAATATGGAAAGTATTTTCCTTGGCGGTATGTTGTCTATGTCATCTACTACAATCATTATCAAGGCTTTTGATGATTTGAATATCCGTGGGCAAAAGTTCACGGGAGTTGTTTTTGGAACCTTGATTGTTGAGGATATCGTGGCAATTTTAATGATGGTTATGTTGCCAACCATCGCTGTAAGCCAGCAATTTGCAGGAATGGAAATGATTGAAAGCTTTTTCAAATTGGGCTTTTTTATGGTATTGTGGTTTATTGTCGGCATTTTCTTGTTGCCGTCATTCTTCCGCAGAGTAAAGCCATTGCTGAATGACGAAATGCTTTTAATTATTTCGTTGGGACTTTGTTTAGGAATGGTGATTTTTGCTGTTCAAGTTGGATTTTCTTCTGCCTTGGGTGCATTCGTGATGGGTTCTATTTTATCGGAAACAATAGAAGGACAAAAAATCGAGCGTCTTATTAAAGGTTTAAAGGACTTTTTTGGAGCAGTTTTCTTTGTGTCTGTCGGTATGCTGGTCGACCCGTCGGTGTTGTTGAATTATTGGGGAACAATATTGATTATTACTTTTGTTGTTGTATTCTTTAAACCAATTTGTTCTGCACTTGGCGTTTTATTATCGGGACAGGATCTGAAAATTGCTGTACAGTCAGGTATGAGTTTGGCACAAATAGGTGAGTTCGCGTTCATTATTGCATCGGTAGGTATGTCTATGAATGTAATCAGTGCACATATTTATCCGATAATTGTTGCAGTTTCGGTTATTACAACTTTTACGACACCGTATTTTATTCGTTTGTCGGATCCATTGTTCGAAATAATACAAAAACGAATGCCGAAACATGTTTTGGCAAAAATTGACAAAGTGACTCAGGGTACAAGAATCTTGAATCAGGAAAGCGATTGGAAAAAATTCTTGAAAGTAACCTTAGGACGCGATGTTATTTATAGTGTGGTAATGTTGACGATTCATGTTATTGCATTTAATTTCATTAGTCCAATATTACAGAAGTTTGTTCCTGAAAATTTTGTTAAAATAATAACAGGATGTATTGCTTTAGTTGCTATGGCACCGTTTCTTCGTGTTATGTTGTTTAACAAAGGCAATGTAGAATCTTTTATGAAACTGTGGGGACAAAATCATTTTAATAAAGGTGGATTAATTTGCGTTGTTGTATTTCAAGTTGGTGTTGCATTATTTTTTATCTGCACAGTGTTGGCGAAAATGTTCAGTATGTCACAACATGTAGAGATTTTGGTTGCTTTGTCAGTATTTATTGTGATATTCTTATCACGTCACCTTTTGCGTGGTTACAATAAAATTGAACGCAGGTTTGTCGATAATTTGAATGTTCGTGCTGAAAGTGAGGGAGATGCCTTGAAACATAGTTTCGATACTCATTTGTTGGATAGGAATATTCACCTTGCCGAAGTAACGATTCCAGCTGCTTCTATCTACATTGGAAAAATGTTAATGGAGACCAATATAAAGCAGCAATTTTGTCTTTCGGTAGTGAAAATTATGCGTGGTGCGTTGGAAATTGATATTCCGGAAGCAACAGAAATTGTTTATCCGCAAGATATACTGGTAGTGTTAGGTAACGATGAACAAATTAGTTCCTTTTCAGGTTATTTGGATACGGAAAATCGACAATTTGAAAAAAGAACTCGTTCCGAAATTACTTTGGAATCTATGTTGATAGAAAAACAATCGTTCTTATGCGGACAAAGTATAATGCAGTCAGGTTTGAAAGAACAAGTGCATTGCCTTGTAGTTGGAATAGAACGTCAAGGTAAATCTATGATGAATCCACATTATACGATGGTTTTCGAAGCAGGCGATTTAGTGTGGATTGTAGGTAATAAAGATAGACTACATGAATTTTTAAAAAAATAAAGGCAGGATTTCTCCCGCCTTTAAGTGGTTATTGTTTTTGTACGATAAAGAAAACATATCCATACAAGTTCCCATATAAATCATATTGTTGCATTTCTTTTGTGAGATTTTCCGTAAGAAATGTAGCAAATTGTGATCCAGGATATTCAGCAAGAAACTCGGGAATTCGTTTCTGCATAGGTTTATAGTAATTTTCTGTCCAACTATTTGAAGAAATCACAAATGTTTGTTTTATTGCATAACCACATTGTTCAATAATGGAACATTTGTTTTCTATGCTATCAATTTCCTCGAAATTCTCGTAAAACCACTCTGTGTTTGTTGGGCGATTGTTACTTAACCAACAACAATCAGAAAAGATAAGAAATCCCTTGTCTTTTAGAAACTGATACCAATAGCGTAAACCTTTTTCGAAACCGATGTGGTAAATGGATCCTTCAGCCCAAAATAAATCGAATGAATTTGTTTGAAATGGTAGTTCTGTCATATCAGCTTGTAGAGCGGTGATATTTGTTGCCTTTTCATTCTTGATTCTTTCTTGCAATCCATCTATAGCTTGTTTAAGAAAATCTACGGCAATGATGGTAGAATTGGGTAGGGATTTTGCTAAAACGACAGTTTGTCTTCCTGTTCCGCAACCAATGTCTGCTATTGTAGCCTTGCAAGGTAGTTCATTTTGTATATAAGATAGCGCTTTGATTGTCTCCTCGTTGGAGCCAGGTCCTTGTTGAGGCATAGCTTTGAAAAAATCTCCGATAAGGGAAATGTCGAAATCGAAATTATTTATAGTGTTATTTTCCATAGTATTATAATTTGAATTTTAAACAATAAAAACCACACATAACAAATAGTTGTTATGCAAATTCAAAGCCTCGTCAAATAGTTATAAACTATTTGTGCGAGATTATAATACCAAATCCAAAATAGAATATAACATCCAATAATTTTACAAGACAAAGATAGGAATAAATACGGTGCAGAAAAATAGCAAGTCAATATTATTGTGGTAAAATAATTATTCGAATATTTCGTTAATATAATGATTTTACCGATACGCACGGCTGTGCGTATCGATGGGTAAATCCACAATTAACTGCAACCAATTAAAATATAAATACAATGCCAGAAAAATTTAAAAACAAGTATCGCATACCATCTAATCGTTTACGTGGTTGGAATTATGCACAAAATGGATATTATTTTATCACCATTGTTACCCATGGACGGAAACACGTATTTGGTCATGTCGAGAACGGAAAAATGATTTTGAACGATATCGGTCAGATTGTTTACACAGAATTTTTTAAATCGTTTGAAATTCGTAATGAATTGTATTTGGGTGAATTTGTATTAATGCCCAATCATTTGCATGCAATTGTGATATTGGATAAAAAATATTGTGAATTTGTTGATGAAAAAACGCACACCCATTGTGTTGAATTGCACGGTCATAATGCAGAGACGCACGGTCATAATGTAGAGACGCACGGCCGTGCGTCTCTGCAACCGGAATCAAAACAAAAACAATTACAATTCCAACGGCAACCAAAATCAATTTCGTCATTTGTTGCCGGTTTCAAATCATCAACAATAAAACAAATTGACGATTGGATTGATGCAAATAATTTGTCCATGTTGAAATATAACAAACACAATCCCTTGTGGCAGGCGAATTATCACGATCATATTATCCGAAACGAAATAGAATATCGAAACATTTCCAGATATATTGTTTGTAATCCGATAAAATGGACAAATGATTCGTTACAATCGGGTATTGTATAAAAAAGAGACGCACGGCTGTGCGTCTCTTACAGGTAAAAATATATTACAAATGATATTATTTTGTAACTACCATTTTTGGATAGTTTCCAACAGTTTGTGCTTGTGCTACAGTTCCGTCTGCGTTGTATAATGTTGCAGTGTGTGCGCTTCCGTAAGGAGTTGCAAGAACCCAGATGTTTTTTGATTGAGAATCAATAGAAACACCATATACGTTGTAGTCTTCTACTACAGTAGTGGCATTGCCGCCATTTTCGCTCAAGCTAATTAAGCCACCGTCAAGGTAGTAGATAGTTCCATTTTTGTATGCCAAAACGTTTTCTCCATAGCAAGAAATTTGGTGGTCAAAATCTTTTATTGTTGTAGTTGATAAAGAATTTGCATCGATTTTTACTAATGTTGAATTGCTAACAACTTCAGAACCAAGATAATTACCTGCAGCATCGTAGTTGTATACTGATAAACCTTTGCAAAGAACAAGTACATTACCGTTGTTGTCAACTTCAAGGTCAGCAGGAAGATCACCTACAGTGATAGTTTTTTCTACAGCTAATGTCTTCACGTTTATTACAGTGATAGTGTTGTCGTTAGTGAAACCACCCATATTTGCAACGAATAGTTTTCCGTTAGAAATTACCATTGCGTTTGGTCCTGCACCTGTTGCAACAGAGTCAACCTTTTCTAATGAAGTGTTGTTTACAACATACACATAGTCGCTACCAAATCCGTTACCGTTAGATATAAAGATTTCGTTGTCGTTTCTTTTTTCTACATAGCGTGGGTAAGACAAATCTTTGATTGTTCCTTCGCTTTCGAAAGTGTTAGCGTTAACAACTTCCACTTTTTGTGAATTGTTTACAACGATATAAGCTTTGTTGCCGATAATTTTCATTGAGTTCGCAACGTCGCCAAGAGGACGGTCGTTTGTCTCGGCGAAAATGTCTTTTTGTAAGCCTTCTTTTGTAATTGCATACACATCTGCGTCGTTACTGCTGAAGTTTCCTTCGCATACTATGAATGTTGCGGAAGAAAATTCTCCTTTTGGTTTGTTTTCATCATCCTTGTTACAAGAAGTAAGGATTGCTGCACTTGCTAAAAGCAAAGTTGAAAGTCTGAAAATGTTTCTTTTCATTGTTTAAATATTTAGTTAATAAAAAATTGAATACTGATTTCGTAATTTCGTTTTGGAAGAGGGTAGGAACGAATTTGTTCGTACACTGTATTTGTGATATTATTTATTTTTCCTCCGATAACCAATTTTGTTTTCTGAAAATGTATGGTATGTTGTATGCCTAAATCGGCTAAAAAGTATGCGTCAAGATTTTTTTCAAGCGCATAGTAACGCTTGCTTTCATAATGGAAATGTAAACTAAAATTTGTATTCCAAATCTCTATTTGTGGTCGGTATGCTAATTCAAATTTTGGTACATAATATAATTGGTGACCAATGTTGTCGCTGTCGTCGGCATCGTACATTTTTGTGATGTGCGATGTGTTTAGATTTATAGCAAAATTATTGCGAATAGTAAATTTGTTAAATGTTTTGTTGAAATTCGCATTTAGTTCGATTCCTTGTAAAACCGCTTGTGCAGTGTTGTTGGGGTGCCATACAGCTCCTTGTTGCGTCCACATTATCATGTCGTTGATAGTAGCGTGAAAAATGGTAAAATCTGTTGCCAATTCGGTTGAATCTTTTGCGATGATTTTGTAAGTAAAACCACTTTCTGCCGAAAATCCATGTTCTGGTTTTAAGTCAGGATTTCCCCATGCTACCCAATACAAATCGTTAAAGGTAGGGGTTCTGTATTTGTTTCCTGCCGTTGTGCGAATTATAAGTTTTTTGTGCAATAAAGCATAGTCGGCACCAATGTTTACGATATATGGAATTTTGTATTGTGAGTTCCATTCCTTGCGAATAGAAAATGAACTAGCAAAGTCACTCTGTTTGTATTGAATAGCAGCAATTCCTGCAATGGAATTCTCTCGTTTTTCGCCACCATAGTCGCCGACATTTGCTTTAGCAATTTTTCCTTGGGCCTCAGCACTAAATGATAGAGTTTTGCTTAATCGTTGCCGTAATTGCAGTGAATGCATGTTACTTATGTTTGCTATTTCACTATAAGTAGAGTACAATTCTGCCGAAGGAGTGATTTTTTTAGTATATAATTCATAGTCATTTATATACATGGTTTTGTAAATGACTCTTGTTTTTGGATAAATCATTTGTAATGATGCTACAGCACGGAACAGTGAATCAGTTTGTTTTTCCGCATTGTTAGGGTCGCTTCCTAATAACGCAGGCAAATTTGATTTGTTTACCTGATACCAAAGAGCACCATGGGCAAAAATGTGTTCCGAGAATTTTATGTGCAGATTTTGTATCGTTCCCCATTGGGTGAATTCTGCATTTTTGCGTCGTTCGTTTTCTAAGCGCACATAGTCATAATATTCAAAATCGCTTTCAGATGTTGTATAAAATATTGAACCTGAGTATTGAATGTTTTTGTTTCCGATGGTATATCCAACGTTTGTTTTGTATGTATCGAAACTTGCGGCAGAAAGTAGGCACGATGCTTTTACTTGTTTTCTCCAAACAGGTTTGTTTTTTAGTTCTATGGCGCCGCCGAATGTGCCGTTTCCGAATTGCGTAGCCGATGCGCTATGGTCAATAGCTATAGTAGAGAAGCCAGAAACAGGTATTTGCGAAATGTTGTTTTCGCCATTTGAATTTGCATTTAATGGAAATCCTTCCCACGAAATCTGTGTACGTGTAGCACCGCCTCCACGTAGTGAAACAGAGCTGGACATTCCTTCCGTTCCATAATTTTTAAGTATGAGTGCGGTAGAATGGGATAGTAAGTCGCTTAATGAACTGCTGAGACTTGTTTGTAGCGTAAGTGAGTCAAACTCAACTCGTTTTGCACCGTCGTTAAAGAATGACGGTTGTGCATAAATCGGCACAATGTCAATTTGAACCGTATCGGTTACGGATTGGCATAGCGAAGGCACTGCTATAAGCAACGAAAAAAGTACACTCAGTTGTCTTTTCATTTGTTACAAAATGATTTTCACGCTCATTTGGTAAGTATGTAGATTTGGCAGGTCTTCTGACTTATCCCATTCTATACTGATCTTCCCATTCAAAAGAACAGTGATGCCCGTTTGTATAGAACTGTACGGAATTAACAGCTGCGGAAACAGTTCAGGTTTTGCACCTGATTCCCTTTTCACATCCACACCAAAGTGTGTCAGCACCAATTCTGTGACAAATGTAATAAATAGGTGGGGAAATTCAAAAAAAAATAAATCCAATATTCCGCAAAAAAACAAACATCCCCGTAGGGGTTGCATTGTTTTTATGATTGAGGATTTTATAGAAAATGAAAGAGTTTCTGGAAAACGACATAGAGCTACAAGACTAAAGTTGGTGGTTCCGAATAATTATCAATTGTCCATTTTCAATTATCAATTATTTTCCTATATTTGTACAATCAAAAACCAATTGTGTGGGAATAGCGAGATTAAATAACAATTTGTGCCACAATTATTTGGAAAATCCAAATGGTTGTATATACACGTATAGTGTAACCCTATCTTATTTTGAATTATGGAGCGACTTTTCTGCGCAAGCAGGGGAGTCGCTTTTTGTTTAATTTAATTATATATCATGAAACATTTCTTGAAAACAATTGCTATGTTCTGCTTAGGTGCAATAACAATGGCATCGTGTAGTGACGAACCGACACCGGAAGCAAAATTGGAGGTTTCGAAGACGGAACTTGGATTCTCTCAAAAAGCCGACTCCAAGGTTGTAAGCGTAACAACTACCGGCGTATGGTATGTAGAAAACAATTCGGATTGGATTAGCATTTCTCCAATGGGCGGAAAGGGTAATGGTGCTATCACGGTTTCTGTTTCCCAAAACGCAAGCGGCCAATCCCGTGAATCGTATTTCTCTGTTGCAATAGATTCCGATTCTAAGGTTATCGTTGTTTCACAATCTGCAACGGATACTTCTGAGGAAGAAAATAATGGAGAAGAAACAGGTGACAAAGATGAGAACGGAGAAAACGGAGTGATAAAAGCGGCATTCTCTGTGTCTGCAGATAAACAGGTTTATTTTTCGCAAGGAAACTTGCAGTATCAGGCAAGCACAAAAACGTGGCGCTTTGCGGAACACCAATATGATATGATAGGTGATGCAAATAAAAACATTTCTTCTACATACAACGGTTGGATAGACTTGTTCGGCTGGGGGACAAGCGGTTATAACTCAAAATATCCGTATATGACAAGTATAGATTATAATGATTACGGTGTTGTAGTTGATAAATATGCCGACATAGCAGGAACAAATTACGACTGGGGTGTATATAATAAGATAAGCAACGGTGGAAATACCGCTGGTATGTGGAGAACACTAACATATAATGAATGGAATTATGTTTTAAAAGAAAGAACAGATGCAAGTTCGTTGAATGGTTCTGCAACGGTAAATGGCGTAACGGGATTGATATTGTTGCCGGATGATTGGTCAACTCCAGCAGGTGTAGCTTTCAAAGCTGGTATGAATGGTTTAGAAAACAACACTTACACAGTAAACGAGTGGGCCAAGATGGAGGCAAATGGTGCCATTTTTCTTCCTGCTGCTGGCTACCGCGTCGGTACGGACGTGAATGTCGTGGGTTCCTACGGGTACTACTGGTCGTCTACGGCTAACGGCTACTACTACGCGTACTACCTGAGCTTTCTCTACGACACTGCCGACATGTACTACGACGACCGCGGCGGCGGGCTGTCTGTGCGTCTTGTGCGCAGTTTGTAGAATTTACCATTTCCAAGCCAAAGAACAACAAATATAATACCCCCCCCCCGAAGAATGGCGGTTACCAGCCACGGAGTGGCCCAAAACCGCCAGCCTTCGGGGTTTTATACCGCATAATTCCGTTTTGGGTTATGCGGTTTTTGTTGAGGCGTATGGCCATACGCCTCATTTAAATAGATATCATTTATTATACAATTTCATTTTGTCCAATATTTTGCAAAATTTCCATTTGTTGGATTGCAATATGATTTAGTTTAATAAGTCGTTCGCTTTGTGGCAAACCTTCGTTTATAAATATGGAATTGAGGTTTTCCATATTCGAAAGGCAAATGAGTTGGTTTATGGTAGCATAATCACGCATATTTCCGGTAAGGTCAGGATTTGCATATCGCCAATCTTGTGCGGTTATACCAAATAAAGCCATATTAAGCACATCGGCTTCCGATGCATAGATTTTGTTTATTTGGTCTTTGGTAAGTTCTTTGGGAATGAGGTTTTGTTTTATTGCATCAGTATGAATATGGTAGTTTATTTTAGCAAGTTCCCGTTTAACAGACCAACCAAGATGTTTTTGTTCTTCAGCTTTTAGGCGTTGGAATTCTCGTATTAAATAAACCTTAAATTCTGGGCTAATCCACATTGCAAATTCAAATGCTATGTCTTTGTGTGCGTAAGTACCTCCATATCGTCCTGCTTTTGAGACTATTCCGATTGCTTTAGTTTTCTGTACCCATTCTTTAGCACTAAGCCTATAACTATTTAGCCCTGCCTTACTTTTAATTATGTCGAATTCGGCACAATTAAAATTTGGGTTGTAAACTTTTTCCCAAATGCCAAGAAATTCAATAGTATTTCTATTTCTTAGCCAATTAGAAAAGAAGAAATCACCATCTTTTGTTTTAATCATATCCGTTAACGAAATGTAATCGTTGTTATTAACCGATATAATGGTGATTTCTGACTCTTGTACAGTAATTTTTGCCATATTGTTATGTGTTGCGTGTGGCAAATATAGAATGTCTTTTAGAAGGTTGCAAATCAATGAAAATGATGGTTTTATGTTTGTTTTGTAGCTGTTATCTATTATTAGGTTTGTTTATGGTTATTTATGAAAAAATGTAAAAAATGTTGAGGCGTATGGCCATACGCCTCAATTTATTTCAATAACAAACGATAATGGTTTGTTTATTGGCAAAATAAATGGAATATATGGAGCAGAGCAGAGCCCTGCCCGTACGCCTGCCATCGAATAATGTTGGTGTAATTGTTTGGGTATACACCTGTTTTGTTTTGAAAAATCGTATTTTTGCAAGGAATACGTAAGAAAATGGAAGATCAACAAATCGTTATAAAAGGTGCTTCGGTACACAATCTAAAGAAAATAGATGTTTCAATCGATAGAAATAGTTTTGTTGTTGTAACAGGCGTTTCTGGTTCGGGGAAATCTTCGTTGGCATTTGATACGTTGTATGCCGAAGGTCAGCGTAGATATGTTGAAAGTTTATCTTCGTATGCTCGTCAATTCCTTGGAAAAGTTCAAAAACCCGAGGTTGATTCTATTTCAGGTCTTCCGCCGGCAATTGCCATAGAACAAAAGGTGAACGCGGTAAATCCACGCTCAACAGTGGGTACTTCAACCGAAATTTACGACTATATTAAATTGCTGTTTGCCCGTATAGGTAAAACGATTTCTCCAGTTTCTGGTTGTGAAGTGAAGCGTCATTCTGTGCAGGACGTTGTTGATGCAGTTTTGGCAAAACCAGGCTGCCGTTGTTATGTCTCAACTCCTTTGATTCTTGGCCCGCTTTCGCTGCAACAAAAGTTGGAAGTGTTGGAGAAGGAAGGGTTTAACCGTCTTTTTGTTGATGGCAAGTTGGTTCGTATCGCTGATTTTGATGGCAAGGATAGCGATGGCGTATCTTTGTTTGTAGACCGTTTTGTAGCAGAAGAGTCGCAACGAGGTCGTATTGCTGATTCGGTTCAAACAGCTTTCCGTGAAGGAAATGGCGCGTGTGAACTTTGGGTAGAAGAAGATGGTGCGCTACAAAAATATGATTTTTCGAATCGTTTTGAGGCTGATGGAATGCTGTTCGAAGAGCCATCGGTGTTTATGTTCAACTTTAACAGTCCGCTTGGTGCATGTCCTACTTGCGAAGGTTTTGGAAAAGTGATGGGTATTGATCCAAATAAGGTTATTCCAAATAAATCCTTGTCGGTTTACGAAAATGCGGTTGCTTGTTGGAGTGGTGACAAAATGAGCGAATGGAAGAATCGTCTTGTTATGACGGCAAGTAAATTTGGCTTTCCAATTCATCGTCCGTATGCGGAATTAACTGAAGAACAAAAACGAGTTCTTTGGGAAGGAAACCACTATTTTGGCGGCATAAACGATTTCTTCGATATGGTGGAGCAGAATCTCTATAAGATTCAATATCGTGTTTTATTGGCTCGTTATCGTGGAAAAACAACTTGTCCTGAATGTCACGGATCTCGATTGAAGAAAGAAGCGAGTTATGTAAAGGTTGCTGGGTTGTCTATTCTCGATATTGTTGACAAATCTATTTCGTGGCTGCGTACATTTTTTGATACAATTCAATTGACTGAATATGAGCAAAATGTAGCAGAACGACTGTTGGTAGAAATAAAAACACGTTTGCGTTTTCTTGATGAAGTTGGATTAGGTTATTTGACACTGAATCGTTTGTCGAACACGCTTTCGGGTGGTGAATCGCAACGAATTAATTTGGCAACTTCGTTGGGAAGCAATCTGATGGGATCTTTGTATGTGTTGGATGAACCAAGTATTGGTTTGCATTCTCGTGATACAGAGAAACTTATCAATGTTTTGAAACAACTGCAGCAGTTAGGAAATACCGTTGTTGTAGTTGAACACGACGAAGAAATTATGCGTGCGGCGGATTCTATTATCGATATTGGACCAAATGCAGGTACGTTGGGTGGAGAAGTGGTTTTCCAAGGTACGATGAAAGAATTACTTGATCACGGAAAATCCCTTACTGCGGACTATTTGTCCGGTAAAAAGAAGATAGAAGTTCCTTTGATTCGCCGTCCGTGGAAGCAATGTATTACAATTTCTGGCGCTCGTGAGAATAATTTGAAAAATGTTTCGGTAGAAATTCCACTTGGGGTATTTACTGTTGTTACGGGTGTTTCAGGATCTGGTAAATCTTCTTTGATAGACAAACTGTTGTATCCTGGGGTTTTACATGCTTTAGGCGAAGGTGGTGGCGAAACTATGGGTGAATGCGATGGCATTACCGGAGCGCAATATGTGAAAATGGTAGAGTTTGTCGATCAAAATCCTATAGGAAAATCAACACGTTCGAATCCGGTTACGTATTGCAAGGCTTTTGATGATATTCGTAGATTGTATTCGGAACAGAAAGGTGCTCAATTACAAGGATTTAAACCTGCTCATTTTTCATTTAATACCGAAGGTGGCCGTTGCGAAGAATGTAAGGGCGATGGTGTTATTAAGGTGGAAATGCAGTTTATGGCAGATGTGGAACTTGTGTGCGAAGAGTGTAAGGGCCGACGTTATAAGAACGAAGTTCTAGAAATTTTGTATAGAGGAAAATCTATCGCCGATATTCTTGATATGACTGTAGATGAAGCTATTACGTTCTTTAAAGAAGATAAAACATCTATTTCGCAAAGTATTGCAAAGAAATTGCAGCCTTTGCAAGATGTTGGTTTGGGGTATGTATCGTTAGGGCAACCATCGAGTACATTCTCTGGTGGAGAATTGCAACGTGTGAAGTTGGCTACGTTCTTGGGAAAAGAATCAAAAGATAAATGTTTGTTTATTTTTGACGAGCCGACAACGGGTTTGCATTTTAATGATATTAAGAAACTTATGGATTCCTTTTATCGTTTGATTGCGTGCGGTCATTCGGTTGTGGTGATTGAACATAATCTTGATGTGATCAAATGTGCGGATTGGATTATAGATATGGGACCTGATGGTGGTGATGCTGGTGGAAATGTCGTTTTTGCCGGTAAACCAGAAGACTTGTTGTCGTGTAAACAATCATATACGGCACGATATTTACAACCTTATTTGAAGAAATAATATGAAGAAGTTTTTCTATTTTTTTATTGCATTTTTATTTTTGTTTGGTTGTTCTCAAAAGGGCAAAAAGTATTCTGTTACAAGTTCTTATAAAGGTGCTGTGTATAGTGGTGATTCGGTGATTTTTACTATTTCGTCCGGAAAAAAATGTGCCGATTCTATTCAGTTTGTGATTGACGGAAAGACGATGTCGTTTTATCAAACAGACAAATGCGTTATTCAAACAGAAGGAATGCAGATGGGGGATAAGACAATCACGATAAAAGTATTTACTGACGGTAAAAAAGACGTGTATTTGCGTTCAATGCGACTTTTGTCGGATTTAGTACCAGCTAAGTTGAAATACGAGGTCGTGGCTTCGTTTCCACACGATTCAGAGGCATATACGCAAGGTTTGCAGTACGAAAATGGTAAATTGTATGAAACAGCCGGAATGTATGGAGAATCGAGTTTGCGTTATGTAGATTTAAAGTCTGGTAAGGTGGAACGTTCTGTTGCGATAGATTCTATGTATTTTGCTGAAGGTATGACGTTGATTGGCGATACTTTGTATATGTTTACATGGAGAGAACATACAGGCTTTAAATACGATAAAAATACCTTTAAACGCTTGGATGTGTTCTCGTATGCAACCGAAGGATGGGGAATGTGTTACGATGGTACTTATCTGATTGTGAGCGATGGTTCGGAGTTTTTGTATTTCTATGAGCCGGGAACGTTTAAGTTGCATCATAAAATTTCCGTCTTTACGAATTTAGGGGCGGTTTCATCATTAAATGAATTGGAGTTTGTTGAAGGTTTCGTGTATGCGAATATTTATCAAACAGACAAGATAGTAAAGATAAATCCTTCGAATGGAAAAGTTGCTGCGGAAATAGATATGACAGGTCTTTTGCCAGAACAATACCGACAAGATGTAGATGTGTTGAATGGTATTGCTTGGAATCCTACAAACGACCACTTTTATGTAACGGGAAAGTGGTGGCCACGCTTGTTTGAAGTTGTTTTCTCACTTGATACAAAATAGGCCGTATGATTGTATTAAAATCTGTATATTTTCAGTCAAAGAAAACGAATGTTGTAATTAAAGGCAATCGTTTTGCGCTAATTTCTGAAGAGTTGTCTCAAGCTGATGTTGATGGGGCGGAAGTTGTTGATTGCGATGGACTTGCAATATTTCCAGCGTTCTACAATGCACATTGTCACGCTGCAATGACATTGTTTCGAGGATATGCCGATGATAAACCATTATTTGAATGGCTGAATAATTATATATGGCCGATAGAAGCGAAATTGAACGACTATTATGTAGAAGCAGGAAGTCGTCTTGCTGTGTTGGAAATGATTAAGTCTGGGACGGTTTTCTTTTCGGATATGTATTACTTCCGTGAAACAACAATGAAGGTTGTGGAGGAAATGGGAATACGAGCAACCATTGGGGTTACAATTGCCGATGCGTTAACACCTGATTGGCAATTGAATGATCATTTTAAATTTCTTGAAAACCATACGGGAGTGTCTGATAGAGTGCAACTTGCGGTAATGCCACACGCAATATATACTAATACTGCAAAAACTTTGCAAAAGTGCGTTTCTATTGCTACAAGTGAACAATATAAGTTGCATATTCATTTATCGGAAACGGCAAAGGAAGTTGCTGATTGCATACAGGAACACAGTTGTACGCCTGTTGAATATCTTGATTCGCTTGGTGCTTTGAATGAGCAATGTATTGCTGCCCATTGTGTGCATTTTACAGAGAATGACTTTCGTTTATTTGCAAATTCTGGTGCGTCGGCAGTGGTGAATCCTTGTTCAAACTTAAAGTTACAAAGTGGAATACCGAATGTTGTTGGTTTGCGTGAGGCGGGAATTCCTGTGGCATTGGGAACTGATGGTGCATCTTCTAACAATAATCTTGATATGCGTGAAGAAATGAAAGTTCTTGCGCTTATTGCTAATGTGAATGCTGGAGATAACCGTTTGTCGCAACAGGAGATCCAACAGATAGCCACGGAAGCGGGGGCTAAGGCGTACGGTTTATCAGAAGCAGGAAGGATAGAGGTCGGTTGTTTGGCCGATTGTTTGTTGGTCGATATGAATCATGTCGGGTTTTGTCCGAACAATAATGTGGTTAGTAATTGGATTTATGGTGCAAATAGCGAAGCTATTCGTTCCGTTATTTGTAATGGCAAATTTGTGATGAAAAATCGCCATATTGACGGCGAAGAAGATATCGTAAAAGAAGCTAATAAGGCTATTGCAAAAATGAAATCGGAATTGTGATAAACCATTAAATAAATACGCCTTAAACGATTTTTTTTAATTATAGTCATTAATGATTTTGTTAGCGTGTCAGAGTAGAACCCTGACACTACATTAATCATTAATCATTAATCATTGCTCTCTGTACACTTTTTCCATATCTCTACACAGTCTTTGGTAGCTAAATCTTTCGCCAGAGAATGCTTTGCTTGCTTCGCTCATTTGTCGGCGTAAGCTTTCGTCTTCTATTAATTTTTGTAGGTTTTGTGAGAATGTTTTCAAGTCAATGTCTGAGATAAGTGCGGTTTCGTTTTCTTTTACAATATCGCAAATGCCGCCAACATTTGTTGAAATAATCGGTTTTCCTGCAGCTTGTGCTTCGATGATGCTTACCGGAGTACCTTCGTTCAATGAGGTGAGTGCAACTATATCTAATCCTGCGTATGCAATATCTACCGCTTGTATCCACGATGTGAACACAATAGGTTTATTGAAATTTGTGTCAGTATTTGTATTATAATCAATATTCTGCGTAGTGCAATAATTTTGCAATTCTTCTTTGAGTTCACCATCTCCGATGATAAATGCTCTGATTTTTTTGTTTGTTGATTGTTCTAAGCAGTGCTTAAACGCATCAATGAAGAAGGTATGATTTTTAACTTTTGCAAGTCTTCCGACTATACCAATTGCGATTTCGTCGTCTTGAAGATTGTAGGTGTTTCTGAATTGCTTACGTTTTTCTTCTTGGTTTTCGCTAAATCTTGCTAAGTCGAATCCTAAAGGCACAACTTTTATTTTTTCAGGTTTGCAGATTTTGTAGATATCGCCAAGTTCGTGTTTTTGTTTTTCACTAATCGCAATGATGGCCGTAGAGCGTTTTGCTAAAAATCGTTCTATGTAAATGAATAATTGCGTTTTTGCTTTACCGAAATAGGAGTGGAACACATGTCCGTGGAATGTGTGGTATATGTATGGAACTCGACAATAGATTGCGGCTGCTCGTCCTAACATTCCCGCTTTTGAAGCGTGTGTGTGTACAATATCTGGTTTTTCTTCGCGTATGATTTGTACCAATTTTCGAAATGCTTGGAAATCTCGTTTTAGATTGATTTCTCTTCGTATTTCAGGAATGATTGTGTAATTAATCTGTAGGTTTTGTAAGATGTATTCTGAACTGGCTTCGGAATCTTCTTTTTGTCCGCCAACTAAAATTGTTTCGTATTCGTTGGAAATGTATTTAGTAAGATAGGCAACATTGTATGTTGGTCCACCGACATTGAAGCGGTTCAGTATGCGAAGAATTTTTGTCATTATTGTTGTAAAAATGCTTGTAAAAATACAAAATCAAATGATATATGATGGTGTTTTACCTTCGTTTTAATACCTTTGTTGTATAATTTAAAATGAAAATGAAGAAATATTTTATTTTGGTGGTAATATCACTGTTTATAGGTGCGAGCGGTTTGTTTGCACAAGAAGAAAGTGGCTATTCGCAGTTAGAAAAGGGTAAAACATACTATTACGATAAGTCAGGCAAATGTCTTGGTTACGATATGTACGATCAAAAAAGACATGTCACAGTTCATTACGATTGTAATAAGAAAGAAATTGGCTATGCAAAAAAGGATAGTAAAACAGGCAAGACATTCAATTACGATAAGGATGGCAATGTGATTAATTACACTAAGGTAACGCAACAAAAAACATATCGGTACGATAGAGATGATATGTGTTTAGGTTACTATAAATATGATACGCGTACCAAGAAACGAATCTATTTCAATTGTGATGGAACAGAACATTCGTATTCAAAAACTGTAGGTGGTAAGACCATTTTTTATGGTGAGTTCCCATACATTGGTTGGTAATGCAAGCGGTGTTGTTTTCGATATTGAAAAATTCGTTGTCCATCACATTTTTTGTATTGGCAATGATGCTTTTTATTGAGTATGTAAATGTTCGTACTCAAGGAGCATTTTGTAACAAAATACAAAAACGTGGTTGGAAACAAGTTGTGATAGGCGTGTTGTTTGGTTTGTTTCCTGGTTGTTTGGGTACATATACGGTTGTGACGCTATATTCACATAATTTAGTTTCGCTCGGTGCTTTGTTTGCGACATTTGTTGCTACAATGGGAGATGAGGCTTTTTTATTGTTTTCTCTTGATATATCTACAGCTTTACAGATTTCTGCTGTTTTAGTGGTAATTGCTGTTGTTGGTGGGTTTTTGATTGATTTTCTATGGAAAAGAAATGAAAAGTCCGTCAAACCATCTCATTTCGAAATACACGAACACGAGCATGATGATGGTGGTCACGAGCATAATGCCGTGTCTTCTATTAGGGAGCATATTGTACATCCGTCTTCACAACGGGCAATGTTGTTGTTTGGCGTATTGTTGATATTTGTGTTGTCGGTGTTAGGAGAGATAGGACATAGTCACGATGTGTTTCCTGGCATGGAACATGTTGAACATGAGCATCGTATAGATTGGTTTTCGATGACATTTGTTTGCTTGTCTATTGCAGTTGCGTATATAATAGCAATTGTTCCAGAGCACTTTTTACAAACGCATTTCTGGGAGCATATCATTAAAAAACATTTTTTGAAAATATTAGGCTGGACAACTTGTATTATTGCCATAGTTCATCTTGTGGATTCGTGGGTTGAATTGCAAAATATTGTAAGTCAGTATCAATGGCAAATATTAATTGCAGCCGTTTTAGTCGGTCTTATTCCAGAATCTGGACCACACATTATTTTTATTTCATTATTCCTTTCTGGACATATACCATTTGCTGTTTTGTTGGCAAATGCAATTGTACAAGATGGTCACGGAGGCTTGCCATTATTCGCAGAATCTCCCAAAACATTTGTCGGAATAAAACTGATAAAAGCAATTATTGCTTTATGTGTAGGTTTTGCTTTGTTGTAACATAAAAAAGGTCAGGATTTTCCTGACCTTTAAATTATATAGCAATAATTCTCTATTGTTTTATTAAACAATCTGTAATTTCAGCAATGTATTGTGTATGGTAATCACCAGCTGTATAATTACTTAGAAGACTTTTGTCTATAAAACCTTCTTGTACGAATGGAGCTGCATACATTTTCTTACATTCGAGAACTAATCGTGCTTCTTTGTATGCAATAGAGCCATTTTTTGTGACGAAAGGAGTCAATTTGCATTCTTGTGCCTTATTAACATCACGGCCGCTTTTTGATCCACAAAATGCGAACATAGGTTTGTAACTTTCGTCAAAGAAGCAAAGGGTGAAGTATTCTTCTCGGTCAAGAAATTCTTTTGTGTATCGTTGTGGACGAATAACAATGCACGATGTAGGTTTTCCCCACATGAAACCTAAGCCACCCCAACTAGCAGTTAGGCAGTTATGTTTTTGTTCGTTTCCTGCTGTTACCAACATGTATTCTTGGCCGATGATACGGCTTGCATTTTCGTTAAAATCAAGGGGGGGAATGTGTGTAAATTCCATAATTATTTGTCTGTTACTATGTAAATATCTTCGTTATCTTTTTTCATTAAATAGCGTTCTCTTGCTATTTTCTCTATGTATTCATCGTTATCGAGAGCATCAATCTGTTTTTGTGTATCAGATATTTCTTCTTTTAATTGTCTTCTTTTTTCGACTAATTTTTTTTGCTCTTTTTTCAGTTTATTTCTTTCTATTAGGCTCGTTCTGTCAAAAAATGCAATGAGAAGGAAAAAAGCCACGCATAGTGCTATGATTATGTTGCGTTGGTTAAGGTACTTTTGTAATCCTTCCGGGGCATCTTCGTAATGCTCTTTAACTTCTTCTATTGGCTTTCCGTTGTCGTACATATTAATAATCGGTGTTTAGATGTTGTATAAAATTACTTGCAGGTGCAGTAAAATTGTAGTCGCATGAAGCTTCGTCTCCTGCTAATCCGTGTAAAAATACACCATTGATAGCTGCTTCTTTGGGACTATACTGTTGTGCTAAAAGTGAGAGAATAACTCCTGTTAAAACATCGCCACTTCCTGCTGTTGCCATATTGGAATTACCTGTACTATTGAAATAGATTTCTCCGTTAGGATTTGCTATACAAGTATAATGGCCTTTTAATACCACTATGCACTTTTTTTCTTTTGCGAATTCTGTTGCAGTTATAAATCTGTCGTATGAATTTGTATGATTATGTGTTAATCTGTCAAATTCTTTTGGATGTGGCGTCAATATTGTATTTTCTGGAATATATTGCCACATTTTTTCGTGTGTAGAAAGTATATTTAGTGCATCGGCGTCAAGAACTAATGGCTTTTTGTTTTCTTGTAGGAAATTCAAAAGTGCAGTTGCAGTTGTTTCTTCTGTACCGATACCTGGGCCAATTCCAATAGCACTATACTTTTCTGTATCAGGTATTTTAGATATAATTTTATCGTTATCATCAACACTTGCCATTGCTTCCGGTATTGAAATTTGAAGAATCTCATAACCGCAGGAAGGAATGTGTGTAGTTATCAGTCCGCATCCCATTTTCAAGCAAGCTTTTGTACCTAATGTTGCAGCACCCATTTTGCCATAACTTCCCGCAACCAAAAGGGCATGCCCGAAGGTTCCTTTATGTGCGAAACGTGGTCGTTTGTTTAAGTGAACATCTGTAACAAACTGTATTGGTGCTTCGTGTTTGGAAAAGGGGAGGACAAGATCTATATCTTTTATTGTAAGTTCTCCAACATATTTATCGTTTTCGGCAAATAGAAATTGTAACTTCGGTGAATGAAAAGTAATAGTTTCATCTGCTTGAAAAACAATATCGTTTTCGCTTATTGGCTTGTCTGCATAAAGACCAGAAGGAATGTCTATCGCAATACGTTCATTTGGTAATGAATTGAGATATTCAATGTATTGTGCAACAAATCCGCTTATTGGTCTATTTAATCCTGAACCAAAAATTCCATCGACGATAGTTGCATTTGTAGGAATTGTAATGTTTTGGAATTCATCTAAATGCGTGATTGAAATTTTCTCGTTTTCAGAAAGGATTAGTTTTTCGTAATTCACACGGAAGTCCGCACTTGCATGGTCCGATGTTTTTATAATATAGACGAAAATGTGTTCAATTTCAAAATACTCTAAATCATATCCTTCCGAAATCAATCGAGCTATTGCTAATGCGTCACCTCCATTGTTGCCGTTTCCGCAGAAAATATATATGTTTTCGTTCTTGGGGATAAACGACTCAACAAATGCTTTTGCTGCACGCTCCATTAAGTCAACAGACGTAATCTTCTGTTGAACAATAGTGTAGGCGTCAGCTTCGTGCAATTGTTTGGCGTTCAGTATTTTCATTCTATTTGAATTTTTCGGATAATGCAATTAGTTCGGCATTGTCTGGTCTTTCTTTTAATGCACGTTGAATTACATCTTTTGCTTCTGCTTCTTTGTGCAATTCAATGTAGATATCTGCCAAATTTCGTAACGAATGATAGAATGTAGGATCTAATTTAAGTGCTTTTTGATAATACAGAATTGCGTTATCGTTGTCGTTTATTTGCTTATAACAAACTGCTGTGTTGTGTGTTACAAGAACATTTTTAGCATTTTGTGCCAACGATTCTTTGTATAATTCTATCGCTTTGGGATACATTTCAAGCATTCGGTAGCAGTCTGCTAAGCAAAATAGTGATTCTTCGCTTTGTGGACGAAGTTTGCGTGCAGCAGAGAATGCTTCGATAGCTTTTTCTATTTGGTTTATTTCGGAATAATTTACACCTAAGCTAAATAGAATTTTAAATTCATCTCCACGTAATTCTTTGTATTTCAATAAGCAAGCAATTGCCTCGGAGTGCATTTTTAGAGCATGGAACGAAACGCTCAAACCGTAGAGAGCCTTCTCTGAGTTCGGCTTAATTTCCATTGCTTTTATAAAGTATGTTATAGCTTTTTCGTGACTGCCAAGCAAACCATTTGCTACACCAAGATAGTGCCATGCAATATGCCAGTCTGGATATTGGGCGGCAACATCGGTTGCCAAAGCCAATAATTTTTGATATTCCTTTTTTTTCGCAAGTTCGACTAATAGTCGTTCGCTCGTTGTTTTGTCCATGTTTATCGTGTTGTTGAAGCGTTATTGCGTTTATCAACTTTTAGTTTCTTTACTAAGCCCTTTTTGTATTTTGCAAAATAGATTAACTCGCCACGAACGGTGTAGGCTTTGTAGTTACCATGGCGTTCGCCGTTTTTGTATGTTGATTCTTCTTTTGTAGGTCCTTCTTTGTATCGAATTGTCCAGTTTCCGCTTGGACGCTCGTCTTTGAAATTAATTTCGCGTTCACATACGCCTGATTCATTATAATATTTCCATGCACCGTCCATTTTGCCTTGGTTGTATTGGCCGGAAATGTTTAGCTTTCCGTTAACGAAATAGGTGTTGAATAATCCGTGTAATTGTCCGTTGGCGAAATTCTTTTCTGATTGCAATTTGCCATTCTCGTTCCAGTATGTTGCAGAACCATGGTTTACACCTTTTCTGTAGTTGACTTCATATTTCTTTTGGTTAGGATTTGTTTCGTACCAACCTGTCCATAAGCCTGTCATGAGACCTTTGTCGAAATATCCTATGGTCATGGTAGAACCATCTTCAAACCATTGTGTGAATTCTCCTTGTTCTAAGTTGTTTTCGAAGTTTCCTTCATGTTCTTTCTGACCATTTTCATAGTAAAAAGTCCATGTCCCGATTTTTTTATCGTGTTCGTAGTTACCTTCTTTCCATTTTGAACCATCGGCATAGTACCAATCCCAGTGTCCTGTTTTTTCGCCTTTTTCAAATTTTCCGTTATTACCAACTTTGCCGTTGTCTTGACGGTAATAAATCCATTCACCATCTTGTAGGTCGTTTACGAAATAACCTTCCATATCTTTGTTACCATTTGGTAACCACCAAATTGCCTTACCATTTTTCTGATTGTCTTTGTATTCAATTTCAGACAATTTTATAGAACCATCTTCAGACCATATTTCTTGTAAACCCTGTAATTTGCCTATTTCGTAAACATTTTTCTTAACGATTTTTCCATTGCTATTCCACGTTGTCCACGTTCCGTGTTTTTCTTCGTTTCGGTAGAAACCTTCTTCTTTTGCTTGTCCGTTTTCGTAGTAACTATTGTATTTAGCAGAAGTACGGTCAATTTTTTCTTTGATTTGTCCGTTTTGATAGTATTCAATCCAGTTGCCTACTTTTTCACCATTTCGGTAGCAACCTTTTGATTGAAGTTTACCATTTTCGAAGTTTGAAACCCATTCTCCTTCTTTGTTACCATCTTTGTAGTTTCCTTGTATTTTTATAGAACCATTAGGCCATGTTTCTTGAAATATACCATTGCCTCCCGAAACTGTGCATCCGCCGCGTATATAACAGTTGCTAATCAGTTTAACAGAATCACCTTTGTAGAAGTATTCGCGGCGTAGTTGACCAGAAGGATAGTAGTATTTCCAAGTAGAATCTTGCTTGTTTCGTTTATAGAAACCTTCCAACATTTTCTTGCCGTCTTCGTTCCATTCGGTATAAGGTCCCCATAATTCATTTAAAACGTATGTTGCTTCTTGAACTTTTACACCATTTTTATATATAATGTTTTTGCCGTTCAAGCGTCCGCGTAGGAATTGTGATTCCTGAATTTTATTTCCTAATGAATCATAATATGTCCATTGACCTTGCTCTGTTCCGTCAATCCAGGCACCCGTTCTTTGAATTTTTCCATTTTTCCAATAGTAAACAGAATCTTGACTATTTGTTTGTGCAAATGACTGTACTCCAAACGAGAAGAGTAGAAGAGCAGATGCTGTAATTTTTGTGCTAATTTTCATCTTTTGAATAGTTCTTAAAAAACGCCACAAAGTAATAAAAAAAAATGAAATAATGCACTTTTATTAATAAGTCAATAGGATTGATAAGACAATATGATGTTGATAGGAATAAGTTGTGAGAGTATGAGTTTTGCTTGTTTGTAATAATGTATTTCGTATATTTGCATTCGGACCAATATATCAGTTATGGAATTAGAGAATAAAATAGAAGAGGCGCGACGATACGTGTCTAATGCAAAAGATTTATTGCGTGAAAAGGCTATTAAGTCTGGGAATTTTTATCAAGATTCAAAGTATGTAAAATTGGCTGGTCATTCATTGTGGACAGGCTGTTTGATTGCTTTGGAATATGCGTTGGATATCAATAAGACCAAAGGACGTTTAGATATAAAAGATTATCAGCAAGCCGTTGCAAAACGAGATAAAAAACTATTGACTCTTGTAAATGATGGCTATATGATTATGCATTTACACATGGGGTATGATGGAATCAAAAATTATACTGTTTGTAAGTCTGGAATAGAAGATGCGAATGCGATTATTGACTGGTGTGAAGCAAATCGATAGCGTGTTCTATTTGTTTAATGCGATTTTCTTTTGCTTTTTCGTCTTCTTGTTTAATTTTGTGCCCAACAAAAAGATATGAAAAGAATTCACTTGTTGGCGATAGGTGGTGCGACGTTGCACAATATGGCGATTTCGTTGAAGAACGATGGTTTTGTCGTGTCTGGTAGTGATGATGAAATTCATGATCCTTCATATACTGATTTGCAAAATAATGGATTGCTGCCGCAAACCATTGGATGGAATGCCGATAATATTACATCGGATATAGATGTTGTTATAGCTGGAGGTAAAATACAATCCGACAATCCTGAACTTTGTCGTGCTCGTGAATTGAATATTCCAATATATTCATATTCTGAATTTATATACGAATTGTCGAAAGACAAGCAACGTGTTGTAATTGCTGGTAGTTATGGCAAGAATATGATTGCTTCTATCGTAATGCATGTGTTGTCGTATTATGAATATAACTATGATTATTTCTTGTGTTCGGCAGTAAATGACCAAGAAAGTACGATACGTCTATCGAAAGATAGTAAACTGTTGATAGTTGAAGGTGATGAACACATTTCTTCGCCTATTGACGATAGATCTAAGTTTGAACATTATAAACCATGTATTGCTTTGCTTAGTGGTATTGCATGGGAAGATGTTCAGGCGTTTCCAACATTTGAAGCATATATTGAACAATTCAAACGATATGTTGGTTCTATAAATGAGAATGGTCGTTTGATATATTGTGAGGAAGATGAAAATGTGTGTGATGTGATTTCTCAAACGGGAGCGAATGTGAAATTGATTCCATACAAAACACACCCATACGAATTATTCAATAATCATACATTTTTGAAAATCTCTGGTGGACGTTTGCCTGTGTATATTTTTGGTGAACACAATATGAAGAATATAGCCGCAGCTTTAAAAGTTTGCCAGATGTTGAAGATTTCCGAGGAAAAATTCTACCAAGCTCTTAAATTCTATAAAGGGCCAATGCGTCAGTTACAATTGTTGGGCAAAAATTCATCAGTAAATGTGTATCGTGACTATGTGTATTCTCCATTGAAGATGAATGCAACTATAAAGGCAATACGTGAATTGTATCCGGAAAGAGAATTGGTTGTGTGCCTTGAAGTTGGTACCGACGGCGAAATTCCTGAAAATTTTTGGGAACAATATGATAATAGTATGCGGTTGGCAGATGAGAAATTCGTGTTTTTCAGTGGGGAAGGAGATACACAAAAAAGAAAGTCGGATGAATCTATGCTGAAAACGATATTGGGAACGTCAAAAATCCGTGTGTTTAATACTATAGAAGATGTGAAATCCGAGTTGTATAGCATTACATGGCAACAAAAAAACCTTCTTTTGTTACGTACTGAGGGTAAAAGCACTATGGATTTTGACGATATATCACGCAGAATTATAGACTTAAATATTTGATTGTAAATAAGATAGAAAAAATATTAAAAAAAGTGTATGAATGTATTGTGGGAAATGAAAACTTTTATACATTTGCACACGAAAATAAAAAACCAAACGGCGAGTTCGTATATCGGTTAGTACACAAGGTTTTCATCCTTGTTAGAGCGGTTCGATTCCGCTACTCGCTACAATTAAAAAGTAAATAGAAATGGCAAATACAAAATCAGCTGCTAAAGCTGCAAGACAAGCAAAAACAAGAACTGAACATAATAAATATTATGCTAAAACAATGCGTAATGCTGTTCGCGATATCAAAGCTTCTAAGGATAAAAATGAGGCACAAGCTCAACTTCCAAAGGTATATGCTATGATAGACAAACTTGCTAAGATGAACATCATCCACAAGAACAAAGCAGCAAACTTGAAATCTGGTGTAATGAAACATGTTAATACACTTGCTTAATTAAGTGTTTGATTATAAGTTAAAGGCGAAACATTTGTTTCGCCTTTTTTGTTTGTATAGGTTCAGGGTAAAATATCTAATAACAAATAATGCAAATTCGAGAATTTGATATAATTTTATAGTCGAAAATAAAAAATAGAAAACATAGAAAAATAAAAATTTTACATATAAACATAGCGTTTGCTATTTATTCGAGACATCCTAAAAATTTGGCGATTTGAAAGATGAAAGTCGGTAGAATAAGTTCAGTGAACGTCTGCGCTATGCGTGGACGGAACTTATTTGACTTTCGGGTTACGCCAAATACCTTAGGATGCGATAAGTGAAATCCACGCTTTTCGTATTCTTATGTATTTGATGTACCTGTTGTTGTCGATAAGTTGCAAAGGCTGAAAATAGCAACAAGTATGGCAAAGAATGAACAATCTGTAGAACCAAATATAGCAGATCTTGCAAATGGTTGGATGAAATCATATAAACTTGATTACAAACTTGAGCAGGAATCTATCGGAAATATCGAAATAGATAAGGCTCTTGATGAATATTTTTCAAAAAATGGTGGCGTTGGCGGAAACAGACCTGATGCAAAAATTTTACTCCAAGATAAAAAATGCGATTATTATCCAATCTTGATTGAATACAAAGGTTATAAAGATAAGCTTGTAAAATTAGACGAAGAAGGTCATGTTGCAAATAAAAATTCTAAAAATGAACCTGACTTCAAAAATATAAATTCTTATGCTGTGAACGGTGCAGTTCATTATGCAAATGCAATCCTTCATTACACCAATTTTACAGACATTATTTCGATTGGAATGACTGGTTTTAAAAATGATTCTGGAAAACTGGAATATTCAATCGGCGTTTATTATGTTTCAAAAAGCAATTTTGGTGTAGGACAAAAAGTTGATGAGTATACGGACTTTTCATTTCTCAAAAAAGAAAATTTCGATGCCTTTATTGAAAAAGTAAAAGCTCTTTCTCTTTCTGATGAAGAAAAGGAAAAGTTAAAGGAAAAACGTGAACAGGAAATCGGTGCAAGTCTTGTAAAGCTCAATAATGATATTTACCAAAACGAAAAAGGTCTTGGAGAAAATGATCGCGTTTATCTTGTTGCCGCTTCGATTATTGCAACTCTTGGCATTCCTAAAAAAGTTTCTCCGCTTGAAAAAGATGATTTAAAATCTTTAACTGAAGAAGGAAATCGTGACGGCGATATTGTTCTTCGTAAAATAAATGCCTTTTTGAAAGAAAAACAGATTCCAAAAGATAAAAAAGATTTAATTGTCAGAACTTTAGCAAATACTTTAACTACAGGAAACATAAATAAAGTTGAAAACGGCGAAAGTCAGTTAAAACGTGTATTCTCAAAAATTGTCGATGATTTGGGCATTTATTACAAAACGGATTTAACAACTGATTTTACAGGAAAGCTTTTCAACGAAATGTACAGCTGGCTAGGTTTTACACAAGATAAATTGAACGATGTTGTTCTTACGCCTTCTTATGTAGCAGCTTTGCTTGTAAAACTTGCCCGCGTTAATAAAGATTCTTTTGTTTGGGATTTTGCAACAGGTTCAGCAGGTCTTCTTGTTGCAGCTATGAATGAAATGCTTGATGATGCAAAAAAGACTCTGAAATCTCCAGAAGAAATAAATAGAAAATCCGCAGAGATTAAAGCAAAACAGCTTCTTGGTTTGGAAATTCTCTCAAACATTTATATGCTGGCTACTCTGAATATGATTTTAATGGGGGATGGAAGTTCAAATATTTTGAATAAAGACTCATTGAATGATTTTGATGGAAAGTATGGTTTTGGAAATACAGATGATGACTTCCCTGCAGATGCTTTTGTTTTGAATCCGCCATATTCGGCAAAGGGAAACGGAATGATTTTCGTAGAAAAAGCTCTTTCTATGATGAAAAAAGGTTATGCTGCAATTATTATTCAAGGTTCAGCCGGAAGCGGAAAGGCTGTTGAATACAACAAGAAAATCCTTGAAAAAAATACTCTTCTTGCAAGTATAAAAATGCCAATAGATTTGTTTGTAGGAAAATCCAGCGTTCAAACGTATGTGTATGTTTTCCAGATTGGTCAAAAACACCAGTCCGACGATACCGTAAAATTCATTGATTTTTCAAATGACGGCTACACAAGAACAAACAGAAAAAAAGCCAGCGTAAACCTTAGAGATACAGACAACGCAAAAGGCAGATATGCAGAACTTGTAGATTTGGTACGTTTTGGAAAAAAGAAGCTTACTATTTTTACAGAACAGGAATATTACGAAGGAACAATAGATCCACAAAAAGGCGATGACTGGAATCAATCTGCTCCTGTAGACACAAAACCAACCCTGGAAGATTTTAAGAAAACCGTTGCCGACTATTTAGCTTGGGAAGTTTCAAACATTATCAAAAATAAATCAAAGGGTGATTGCCTGGGAAAATAGATTCCCCACTTAACGAAAAACTGAAAACTGTTAAGTGGGGAGAATTTAAGCTTGGGGATTTGTTTGA
>DCIX01000036.1:298280-304397 GCA_002317135.1 Bacteroidales bacterium UBA1715 | reverse complement strand
CTGGACCGAAACGGAACTTGCAACAGCCTCGGCACGTGCCAGGACTGCAAAACAATTCAGCGAGTTCAACGAAGCCGACAGAAAGGAACTGTTCCCGTGCCTGAAATGGTTGCCAAGCCGTGCGGCAAATCCACGACAGTCGCACATGAGGTTTTACAACCGCGTTTGGAGAAAAGACGACCCGTTTTGGAACAACAACGCACCAGGCACCGAATGGAACTGTGCGTGCGACGTTGAAGAATGCGAAGACCAGCCAACCGATAATTCCAATGTGAAACAGCCAATAGTTCCACAAGGTTTGGAAGGAAATCCAAGCGTTACAGGCGAAGTGTTTACTGATAAAGCGAGCTATATTGCTAAGGCAAGTGAAGAAACACATAAATCAGTAAAAGTTTCACAACGTGATTACATACGAAGACAAACCGAAACATTAGACAAAAACGTTGATACATCGATAGGTAAAATAAAGATTGACGATATATCAATAATTGAGGCATCGAAAGGTTCTGTTAATAATGACGGATTGTTCCGTAAAATTGAAATTGCACAAAACATTGAGCACTATACCAACCAACTTGATTTTTTGCGAGATGAAGAAATTGATTTAGGACACAATAATAGGAGTGGAAAATTCTATCGACGGAAAACTCAATTTGAAAAATTTGAAGTTTACAAGTTGAATGTAAATGAATTTGACTTCACAATCAAGTTTGGTGTTTACAAATCAGATGGGTCAAAACACTTATATTCAATAACAGGATAAAAAAACCGAGCGGCTTAAAAGGTTCAAGCACAAGACTCGGTTGAACAAATATACGAATTAGAGAATAAAAGTCAAGAGTTATGAAAGAAAATAAACAAACAAAGCAAAACCACCGCCTGTATGCATTGGCATATATTAGCAGAACATTAAACGACGAATTGAAGAATCACGCCCAAGATAGCAACAACAAGAGTTGCAACAGATACAATAATGGAGAAAACACGTTTTCGGTGTTCGCCAACAAACCCACCTTTGTTCAAATGAATCCTTCCTTTGTAGGTTATCTCAAAGCTTCTTTCATTCTCTTTAAGAAAGCCTTCAGCACAAAGAAATGTGGTAACTTCGTGGTCATTAGGTAAGTCGTGGTCGAAAAAATCTTGTTTGTATATTGGCTGGTTGCTTGCAAATTCTAACACAGTATCAAGAACCGACAAATCATCTATTATTTTTCGCATTAACGAATTATGGAATAAAAGTCAAGAGGGTTTACACAAAATCTATTTGACAACAATCATCAGGATAAACGCAAAAGTATTGCTTTACTATTGATTTGTCATTCACGCAAACTTGAATAGCAGGCTTTTTATAAGTAAAAGTTGATTTATTATTTGATACAAAATGTATCGGTTCTTCTGGTGCACCACAACCTGGCGTGTGAGCAATAATTACATTATAATCAAATGTTTTAGAATGTTTATTTAAGAAAAAGATTGTTGCTTGAACCGTCTTAAAAGAGTGATTTTCCATAACTTCAATTAAATATTCTTTTTCTTCTGAGTCGTTATATAGATCAAATACTTTTGCTTTAGCTTCGTCTATACAAGCTTTAAATATATAGTAATTACCGTTATAATGATTTTTACCCCACCATTCTGCATGCTCATAATACTTAGACCAGAAATAGTATCCATCACCTAACCACGGATTTGACACACACTTAATGGGACCATTCTGTTCCAAATAATCAACATTGTTTTTTTCGCTTGATGTTGCTTGATACAAATCACTCAACAGCATCTTATTCTGATATTTGTTGTGTATTATTTTTCAAATCTTCCTTCAAAGAAGAAAGATTAAATGTTGGTAAAATAACAGCTGGTATATTCGCTTGTAGAGTAACTGTACCAATGAATGCTCTTATATATGGGAATAAAATTGCTATACTATTTGAATAAAAATAATCAGGTATGCATGAAAACTCTAAACACTCATTAAACATATAGAGACCTGTACAATTTATCTTGATATAGAAATTTTCAACCCCATCTATCTTAGCAACAAAATCAAAAATCAAAAAAAATTTTTTTTCTTTTTTATTATATGCACCTTTTGGGGTAATTTCTAATTTCCAGTTAAAATCTCTATTAGAAGGCATACCTTCCAAATTAATATCAATTCTATTAAACCTATATGTTTTTAACGTAAAAATAGCTTTCTCCATACTTACGCAGCTTCATAAAATTCAGCATCATTCCTGAATCCCAACATAAATTCTTCATTTTTGTTGAAACACTCAATAACATTATTGTAATCAGATAAGAATTGTTCCGTTGTTATTGTAGATGTACATAACTTTTCTATTTCGGAAATCTCGAATTCTAAATCTTCTTTTGAGATACTACGAATATAATTTTCAATCTCTCTTTTTATTCTTTCTATCTTTTTCATAGCAAACTCTTTTAAAACAACTCTTAAATTTTGTTCTGCAAATTTAGAAATTTCTCTGAATTTGTATCGGAATACGAAACAAATTTCATACTCATTTTTCAATTCCGTAAATTCCGAATTTTGATAATTATACACAAATATATACATTTGTCAATAACCATAAACAAACCAGTATGACTCCCGAACAATTCTCTCAACGTCTCACTCGGATGAACGAGCAACTGAAAAAAGCAATGGACAACGACATTCCTAAAATCGTTGCCAACCGTGCCACACAAATGTTCAAGCAGAACTTCCGCGAAGAAGGTTTCTTCGGAAAGAAGTGGAAGGAAGTGCAGCGAAGGCAAACACGCACAATTACACTAAAATCAGGAAAGAAAAAGGTTGTTACCGTTGGCAAAGGTGTAATGGGTAGGAGAAAAATCCTTACTGGTAGAACTGGAGCACTTGGTCGTTCCATCCGTTGGAAAGTTGAACCAGGAAAGGCTATAATCTATTCTGATTTGCCATATAGCGAAGCTCACAACGAAGGCACCAACAACGCAGGCCGTTCCCACAATGTGCATATTCCAAAGCGTCAGTTCATAGGCGACCACGCAAAAATAAACGAAATGGTTAAAAAGACTATCGAGGAACGGATGGGGAAGTTGGGGAAATAAAAAAAGCCACTCGAAAGTGGCTTGACATTACAAGAAAGTAATGCGAAATTACTCTTCTGATTTTAACTCAGGATGTTTGTCTAAATACATATTTCTTAAAGGCAAACTAAGAATAAAACAAACATCAGAAATTGTTACTGAATATTCGGATTTTACACCGTTTTTATCTTCCAATTCAATAGCCGGACTATTATAAACCCAATTCTTGATAGAATTAAATATATCAAGATTTAAGTTGTAAATTAAAACTTCCAACGAATACGTCTCTACATCCAATGCTGTTTTGGGCTGTTTCTTATCTATACAAGCTTCAAACAAAGGGAAATTTGCATTAAGAAAATCCTGTCCTTTTATTTCATTAAAAACTTTCAATCCGTCTTCATTCAATTGGCGTGGACTGTGTTTTGCCGAAAACTTATACATCTTTGGATTTCGAGTCGTTAAAATACCTTCAATTCGAGCCAAATCCTCTTTTATACTATGGTATATTTCGGAATGCTCTTTACAAGGCAATATCTCTTTTGATTTAAATTTCTGTATATCTTCTGCATGAGAACTACACTCTAATTCATCCAATGTATTCTCAACCTTTTTAAAGCGGTTTCTTACATTAGATATAAACATTCCTATTGCGATGAATACTATAGCAAGAACAAGAAAACCAACTAATTGCGGATAATTAGCACCAAACCAATTTAGTAAAAATTCAATCATCGCTTTCACATATAGAAACTACACTGCAATTATACGACTTTTCAACAGAAAAACAACACAGATTTGTTAATAAAACAAAAACCGCCGTTCAAACAGTGTTCAAACGGCGGTATGTTAAGAATATTCAATTTTTTTAACAATTATGCGTGGCTATGTTAAAAAGGTAGTTTCTCTATTTCTAACGAAAAGCAAAGGAATCTGAAATGAACATACCAAGTTCCTACAATAATTGTCGGAAAAATATACCATTGTGGTCTTTTACAACTAAAAATATATACTGTTTCTCCAAAGTGTTTCATTTTCTTATTTTTGACTCATTAATTTTATACTAAGTATTCTTATGCTAAGAATAACAAAATCTTCTTTACAAAACTTCGGATCTTCTAATATATAGACAACTTCTGCTTTAATTTCTCTACCTGTATCTGTTCCATCGTTTTCTTTTAGAATAAGAATGTCGCCAACTTGAAAACCTCTGCTTTTTCTGCGAACTTCAAAACGCTTTCTTCCTGATGCAATTGCTTCAAAATATTCCGGATATATTGCTAAATAATGTGTTTGTTTTTTCATATTATTCTTTTTTTCATATAAACCTTTTCCCTCAAAACAATGATATGCGCAAATAATTTTCTGAATCGCTGTACCAACTTCAAATATATTTGTTCCAAGTTCATTCAATTGCCTACCAAACTCTTCCATTTTTTTCTTGTCTCTTTTAGATAAGACATATTCGAATCTTTTTTTTATTCTTTTATCTATTTCATTTAAAAACTTTTCTTCGTTCATAGTTATAAAACATTAGTAAATCTTCTATTTATATGATCGTCGATAATCACTGGTTCTAACTGTACTTTTGTACTGTCGGTGATTTTTTCAACTTTCCACGCGGTGTGGTACGTCATTCTATACAACTCGTAGTTATAGCCCGTTTCCACTTTCTGTAGGTTGGTGCGGACCAACGGCTGTGCATTTGCCGGTGCAAATCCTTGCAGCGTCTGGTGTATTTCGTCGAGCAAGGTGAATATGTCGAATCCGTCTTCACGGTTGGGATTGCGGAGCGATGTGTTGGTAAAACGCATATCGGCAACAATTACTTCAACATCGGCTTCGGCTATTTGGTGCAGGTGTGCTATTTGCGAGTATTCAACATTTGCGATGTCGAGCAATGCACACGGCCATTTAACTGGTGGCTGTTCGTAGTTGAGTTGGTTCCAGTTCTTGTCAATATGTTTCAAAGTGGAAACTCTTGACAGTTCTGATTGTATTGATAAAAAAATCTGTTTCATAGTTATTCAAATTGCATTTCGTATTGTCTGTCGCTTGGGTCTGGGAACATAGCCTTTTCTCGTAAAACTCGATTAGACCCTAAACCGATAAATCCATCGTGGCGTATTGCATATCGCATAGCTCTCCAAAACGAAGCTTCGCTCATAGGGTATATCATTCTAACCTTGCGTCGGTAGATGTCAAGCAGGCATCCTCGATGCGAATGTGGTTCGTAATTGTTGTCAACTATCTGTTTTACGAGCATGGCTCTTGATTTCCAGTTCCTATGCATAGTAGTTTATTGTTTAATTAGTTCCTCTACAACTTTGTACCAACCTCCAAAACCTCCTAAATTCTTATCGTCTATATATATGTCGGCATTGATTTTTCGTGAGTTGAAACCGAACTTTCTTACAGCATCCGGATGATTGTCGTTGATTCGGTCGAATTCAATGTTGTTTTCTAACATAAAATTGATTGCATTAAGCAGGTCGGTGTCGCATCGGCATGTCCAGACTATGATGTAGTGACCTTGTTTTCTTAGCTTGTGCAAAGCTTCAATCACTCCAGGGCGAGGGCTGAATATTCGTGGAAAGTCTGTGATAGCTATAGTATTGTCGAAATCAACGGCTATAATCATAACAAAATGTTTTTTAGGTGGCAAACCTTATCAACACGTGCATTCATTACTGCCAATGCTGTTCGAACATCCAAACCGTGGTGATTGCGCTTAAATCCTCCGCTTTCACAACGATATTTTTCAGAGAAATTATCTATCATATTCCTTGCAGATTGAAGCTGTTTGCCGTTTTCACAAGATTCTATAACCGATATAATGAAATCGCATTCGTTTGCGATGTCTTCTATATTGAATTTGCTTGGCATATACACAAAATTAAGTTCTGTTGATTGATTTACAAGTTTGTACTCTTTAGCTAAAAGATGAGAGATATGCAATCTCTCATCTTCGTCTGTGGTTGAAGCATATCGTTGCTCCAATGCGTACATGTAGGACAAATCTAACATTGCGACAATGATAATGGTAAT
>DCIX01000036.1:114235-298267 GCA_002317135.1 Bacteroidales bacterium UBA1715 | reverse complement strand
CCGATTTTGCGAAATTGTCGGATTGTATCTGGTTAGCTTGATACATTTCGCCGAACAACTCTCTGGTATGATGCAGCGCATTCTGAAGCGATCGTGTTATAAGTTCAGCACTTTCGGCTTTTCCTGGTCTGCTTATTGCGTAGCCAATCGGATAGTAGAAATATGGATCAACAACAACCTCAAGCGTAACTCGGTGTGTTGTGCCACCGTTGTCGTCGCGGTAGAACAGTTCGGCATCCCATCCGTCCAATGTCCACATTGCAAGAGGATACGAAGGTAGTGATCGAGTAACCTGCATTGTCTTATTGTTGAAGAATTCCTTAGATCCGCGACGGCGGGCGAATGTAACAGAATCAAGTTTGTCGCGCCAAACGGCAACTGTGCTTGATGATATTGGCTTTGTCCCCTGAATTTTTGCAAATTCACCATAAAGTCGTGCAATTTGTTCGTTGTCGAAGTTGTTTGGATGGGCAAGCAACATTGTTAGCATTGCTTCGCCTTCCTCTGTTACAATTGCTGCATTCTTTGCACCGTTCTTGTAAGCGTTGTGGATAAGCGACTCATAACCATTCTTGCAGTAGTCGCGGTACTTACGCTCGAACGCACGAGCATTGTCAGGAAGATTGAATGGATAGCGGCTACGGTCGAGATCCGAAATTGCATCGATGGCAAAATCAATCACGCGTGCCTTTCTTCCGCCAATCTTTGCACGCTGCGACTTGTGTTAGTTCTCGAAGGCACGCACGGCATTCAGAACAATAGCGTTGGCATAGTATTCACGGCGTTTTTCGGCAGGCAGATACTTTCCTTCGGCGGTAATGAACTGGTCGAAGAATGCCGAAGCCTCGGAATCGCTGTCTATTAGTTCGGCTATTCTGTTCACTTTAACAACATCGTAAGGATTTCCGACCAGCTGCTTTATTTTTTCCTTGAACCTATCTGGCAAACTTTCGTACTCAACAAGAGCTGGAGTAGCATTGCATCCACGACGAAGGACGTGGATTTGCTTGCGTTTTCGTAGATTGATATAATTTCCGAATGTGATAATACCAGAATCAACCAGCCACGAACTTTCTACAGCTAATATGTTGTTGTAGTATTGCATTACAATATATTACTTGAGTATATATCTTGAAGAGCTTTTTTTACTTCTAAACCTTTCTTTTTATTAGGAGTTCGTTCGCCGTTAATTATCTGGTCAACATACCGAACGCTTACTTTGCATTTTCTAGCAATCATTCGTTTAGGCGTTTCGCTACAAAAAGATTTCAATTCTTGCATTTCCATTTCCTTTGATTTATTTTTGTTCTCAAATCGTGAACAAATTAAGTTCACATTTTGCAAACTTCCAAATATTTTGACAAGAAAATTCACAAAATGAAAACTTTTTTTAACAAAGAATTGATAATCAATAGATTAAAAGAGGTAAATAATTTCCGTACCGACAAGGAATTAGCAAACTTCTTGGGTATTAGTAAAACAACGATTTCAAATTGGTACACCAGAAATACTATTGATTTTGAACTTGTATTATCAAAGTGTGAACATGTTGATATTAATTGGTTGTTGTTTGGATCATCAATATCAAATATCAATTCTGGCAAACAAAAATGCCCTGTTTGTCAAATAAACGAACAAATTATTATATCATTAAAAAGTACAATTTCAGGGCAAGACGCAAAAATTGCAGTGTTGCAAGATAAAATCAAAGATTAAACCGCTGTTTCTCAATCATTTGAGTGTTAAACACATTGTGTATTATAGGGTATTTTTACATTATTATACATATATCAATACAAATTATTGTTTTCGTTTTGTGAACAAAATTGACTAACCAAATGACTAACCAAATGACTAACCAACCCAAAAAGTACAAAAAAAATCAGGATTTGCTGGCGACATAAATGTCGTGAGCAAGAGTGTGTGGATGGGCAGGCAAGTGTATTTATGCGGAATGGTTAAAAAGGTGGTTAAATGGCGTTAAAAAGGGGTTTAAGAGGTTTTATCTGACCTAATGGAAGTATCGTGGAAGTATTTGGAAAGCAAATGGAAGTTTTTGTACCAGAATTAACAAAAAAATGGAAGGTAAATGGAATCAAAATGGAAGTTTGGTACAATTCAATTGAAAGCGCGACGAAAACAAAAAAGCCCGCAAATGCACTGATAACGGCACTTTGCGAGCATAAAACGCACAAACGAAAACGCACAATTCTATTTAGTGCCTATAAGAAGATCTTGTTAAACAATATAATGGTAAGTTTTTGGTTATTGTTGACCAGAAAGTTGTTGGTTGTTTTGCAGATAACACTCAAGCTTTAGAGTTTGGTTATAAGAATTATGAGTATGGAACATTTTTAATTCAGGAATGTTCTGAAGGAGATAAAGCCTATACAATTCATTGTCATTCAATAATTTGTTAATATTGGAGTTATGAATGATAAAAATGCATTTACAATCAATTATGGTTGTAGGAAGAATTGTGTGGACACGCAATGTATGGTTTCAAGTATAAATAGCCCTAGTCTAATTAATTTACGTGCATTATGGGATACAGGAGCAAATGCTTCTGTTATTTCAAAAAAGGTTGTGCAACAATTGGATTTAAAACCGACTGGGTTTGCTCGAATAATTCATGCGAATGGACAGTCTATTGTAAAAACATATATCATTAATTTATATCTTCCTAATAAATTGATATATAAATCATTATTTGTAACAGAAGGTGATTTTGATGATACAGATGTTTTAATAGGTATGGATGTAATTTCTAGTGGAGATTTTGCTTTGTCATGCAAAAATGGAGATACAACATTCTCTTTTCAATATCCATCAAGATATTTAATAGATTTTGTTCGTGATAAATTTTAGACGGATCGCGATTTATACGATTCTTTTCATTTTTGCAATTGTCTCAGTTGGATTTTCGGAAGCGAAAATTGCTGCACCGGCAACAAGAGCGTCTGCACCGGCTTCTACAACAGATGCGGCATTTTGTAAACCTATGCCACCGTCAATTTCTATTAAAGCATTAACACCGCGTTTTTGCATCATTGCTTTTACAGCTTTCACTTTGTCTATTGATTCAGGAATGAATTTTTGTCCGCCGAAACCTGGGTGTACAGACATGATTAAAATCATATCTACAGAAGGAAGTATGTCGTTCAGTACTGTTACTGGAGTTTCTGGATTGATAGATACGCCAGCCTTCATTCCGTTTGCGTGTATTTGGTCAACGGTTTTCTTTAAATCTTGGCAAGCTTCGTAGTGAACTGTGAGAATAGAAGCTCCGGCAGCCTTAAATCTCTCGATGTAGCGTTCAGGATTCACAATCATTAGATGCACATCGAAAATCTTTTTTGAAAGAGGTTGTATTGCTTTCAATACAGGGAATCCGAATGAAATATTGGGAACAAATACACCGTCCATTACATCTACGTGCACCCAATCAGCTTCGCTGTTGTTCAACATTTCAATATCTGTTTGCAGATTTGCGAAGTTCGCTGATAGGATGGAAGGGGAGATGATAGGCATATTCGTAATTTTATAAATCTATATTGAGTTCACCGTTTTCGTATTGCTTGAAACGAACCGACAATGCTGCCAGCACGTTTGAGAATGTTTGTACGGCTTCTTTTGTTTCTGGAGTGATTTCTTTCTTTTGTAAACGCAACAACATTACACCATATAATCCTGTAAAACAGGCGTCTATCTCATTTTTTACCCACTCGTCGGAATGATTTATGATTTCCGTAATGTGTGGCATTGCTGCGGTAAAAAGTTCCTTGTATTTTTGTTCTTCAGGTCTTTGTAATAATTTGATATTCAATGTAGAAAGATCTTGTACTAATTCTTTCAATTGCATTAAGTGACCTTTTTTATGAATACCTTCGGCTTTCATTGCGTCTGCCATATTCTGATACCATTGTTTTATTACTGGCATTTGTGTTGGTGGCAGCGAAAAACCTTGAGTTAATTGGTCCACATTGAAGTTGCAAGCACGAAGCATATCTTCTAACTGCCACATATATAATATGTATTCGGCAATGTTTTCTTTTCTTTTTTGCTTTGCAATAATCATCTGAAGAACTTTTTGCACGGCAAAAATATGATTTTTTCTAATACATCAGCCAATATCCTTTGGCTTTTGGTGAAACTTGTGCGGCAGGCAATGGCAAGTGGTAAAAGTTGAGGTACTTACATATATAATAAGGTGCCTTTTTTTGTTTGAAGAATTTTGTCAGGTTTATGTCAACCCCTATGTATAATTCTTTATGGATGTTTTTATTCGGATTCTCTGTTTTTAGGTTTTCGCCACTCAAGCCCAATGCTAAATCTATACAATATGGGAACTTATAGCGTGGTTTCTCTTTGCAAAAGAGCGTAGCCCAATCAATTGTCATCCAGAAATATTGACGGTCGTAGTCATCTATGAATGAATATCCTTGTGGTTTACCTTTGCTATTGAGCTCGTCGTGGTTGAGTCGATATTTGTAGTATTCGGTTTCGTATGAATAGTTTATATCGTAACTCCATTTGAAATTGATTGCTTGAAAAAATGGAACTTTTTCTTGTAAAACAGGGTAGAATGCACCAACAATGTTTGCCAATTCATCGTAGATGCTAAATCCCCAATACGGTGCTCGAGCATCTTTTATTTCTATTATTGTGGCGTTTACAACCGATAATGATGCACCATACCAAATAGCTTTTTCCTTAGACACACCAGTTGCTTGTAGAATATCGGAAAATGCGTTTGATGCAATGATTGATGCTGTAAAATGACCGAGTTTGTCGAGGTTTAGGGCATATTTTAGGTCTATGCCGTCATCAAAATGAAACTTTGTTTGTTTTTCGCTCCACCAAGCTTTGTTCATATACACATACATACCTGTAAGAACAGTTGGCGTTATGGTTCCAATGGCAATTAGCCCAGGTATATTCAGTTTTTTTTCGGAAAGCGTATCGGTGTTAGGGCAATTCTGCGCAAATGTAGAAATTGCAAATACTACAGTGAAAAATATGGTTAGAATGTTACTTTTTAGCATTTTTTTGTGCTTCCCATTGATGGGCAACTTCTACTAATTCGTCATACCATTCTTTGCCGTATTTGCGGATAAGTGGCTCTTTAAGAAATTGATAGACTTTTAAACCGAGCTTTTTACCTTTGCAAATTGCATCGGCACAGATAGGCCATTTGTCGTAGTTTATTGCCTCAAAATCGTGGTATTGTCGGCAGCGGATAGGGTATAAGTGGCAGGAAATAGGTTTTTGCACCGAGATTTTGCCATCTCTATAAGCATGTTCTATTCCGCAATATAATGTTTCACCATCATGCTCAACAAATGCACATTCCGCATTGTCAACCAACATGGTTACTTTTTCATGTTCGTCGTCAAGATAGAAAACACCTTTTTCTTTGATTACATCTTGATTTTTCTGAGGGAGATACGGTAGAATTTTATCAATAACTTTCTCATATTCGGTAATTTCTTCGTCTAATAAAGGTGCACCAGCATCGCCTTCAATACAACAACAACCCTTACATTTTGTTATGTCACAACAAAATTCCTTTTCTATAATATCAAGACTAATAAGTTGTTTTCCTATTTGAATCATACGAATATGTTAAGGTATATATACTTCCAAAATTTGTGCTTTGCCGTTTTGAGGAGTAAGTTGTATTTGATGGAGCGAAGCTGGAATCAAAACAGTTTCTCCTTTTGTCATTTGTTCTTCGTATGTGCCGCCGAAATTGATGGTGACAGTGCCTTCCAAACACATGTAGATTACAAACGAATCAATTGAATAGTAATCTTTTACTGCCGTGCAATCGAATGTAAGGACATTTGTCTTGAAGTACGGACAGGTCACTAATTCTGCTGTTTGATTTAACTTCGACGTATAATGTGTTTTATAGTCATCTTTAGCTTCGTAATCAATTACATCCATCGCCAAATCAAGGTGTAATTCGCGAGGATTTCCTTCTGAATCAACGCGGTTCCAGTCAAAAATACGATATGTTATATCCGAAGTCTGTTGAATCTCGGCAATAAGTAAACCTTTACCTATAGCGTGAACACGACCTGCTGGTAAGAAAAACACATCGCCTTTTTGTACAATTTCAGAATGAAGTAGTTGTGGAACGTTCTGTTTTTCTATAGCTTCGGCAAACTCTTTTTGTGAGGAGTTTTTTTCAAAACCAACGATAAGTTCGCCGTCTTTTTCTGCGTCCATCACATACCACATTTCTGTCTTTCCGTATGCTTTATGACGGTCTTTTGCAACTTCGTCGTTTGGATGTACTTGTACAGAAAGTACATCATTGGAGTCTAAAAATTTAATTAGCAGTGGAAATTCTATGCCGAACTTTTCGTAGATTTTTTGACCGACAAGTTCGTCCATGTAAACCTCGATAAGTTCTTGTAGGCTGTTTCCTTTTAAAAATCCATTGGAAACCACAGAGACATTGTCTTCAACAGCTGATATTTCCCAGCTTTCACCGCAAGTAGAAGAGTTACCATCGTTTCTGCCTAATAAATCAGCAAAACGATTTCCACCCCAAATCTTGTCTTTATAGATATGTTCGAATTTTAAAGGATACAACATGCTAGTTACGAATTACTTGTTAAACCAATTACTCACTATTTCGTTTTTCTTCCACAGAGATTCAGTACATGTCCCATCTTATCGCGTTTGGTTTGCATGTAAACCTCGTTATACTTATTTACAGGAACTTCAATTGCGACATTTTCAACAATCTTAAGTCCGTAACCTTCCAATCCGGCACGTTTTTTAGGATTGTTTGTCATTAATCGTATGTTAGAAACGCCAAGTTCGTGTAAAATTGTTGCGCCAACGCCGTAATCACGTTCGTCTGCGGCAAATCCAAGTTGAAGATTAGCGTCAACAGTATCGAGGCCTTCTTCTTGTAATTTGTAGGCAGCAATTTTGTTCATTAACCCAATGCCACGGCCTTCTTGACTAAGGTAAACAACAACACCTTTACCTTCTTTGTCTATCGTTTCCATTGCTTTGTGCAATTGCTCACCACATTCGCAACGCATAGAACCGAAAATATCGCCTGTTGCACAAGAAGAGTGCATACGTACAAGTATAGGTTCATCTTTTTCCCATGTACCTTTGATTAAGGCAACGTGTTCCAAACCATTCGATTTCTGACGGAAAGGAATCAATCGGAAATGACCGTATTTTGTAGGAAGATCAACTTCTTCGCCTTTGTCAACTATAGATTCTTGCTTCATACGGTACGCAATTAAATCCTTGATGCTGACAATTTTAAGGTTGAATTTTTCTGCAATTTTTATCAGTTGTGGAAGACGAGCCATCGTTCCGTCTTCGTTGATTATCTCGATTAATGCGGCTGCAGGATTTAGTCCGGCAAGGCGAGCAAGGTCAACAGCAGCTTCTGTATGTCCGGCACGTCTCAAAACGCCACGGTTACGTGCACGTAGTGGATGGATATGTCCAGGACGAGCAAGGTCTGCAGGTTTTGTGTTTGGATCAGCAAGAGCACGGATAGTCATAGCTCTGTCGTACATAGAAACACCTGTTGTGCAACCACTTCCAATCAAGTCAACAGTAACCGTGAAAGGAGTTTCGTGTAGTGAAGTATTTGTAGCAACCTGCATGTCAAGTTCAAGTTCTTTACATCTGTCTTCACTAATAGGAGCGCACAATTCGCCACGACCGTTGCAAATCATAAAATTCACTTTTTCAGGTGTGATTTTTTCTGCAGCAATAATGAAATCGCCTTCGTTTTCACGGTCTTCGTCGTCAACAACGATAACGAAATTTCCTTGTTTGAACTCTTCGAGAGCTTCCTCTATAGTGTTTAGTTTTATTTCTTTATCCATCTTATGTTTCGTATGAAATACTATATGCAAAAATACAAGATAATTGCTAATGAATAAAGAGGATGGTATATTAATTTTCGGTTTAATCTACTTTTGAAGTTTGTAGATGATTTGTAGTTGGAATTGATGTATCCCCAAAAGTTGTCTAAATTTACTGGAGTATTATATACCTTGCTTTCAATTGCAATAAGTGTTTCTTGTTTCACGGCATCTGCTTTAACACTTAGATTTGTTGACTTACAACTTATTAATAAGATTAAAGCCGAAATAATAATTATTTCATTTTTCATAAAGTTATTAATCTATATCAATATAATTGAGAAGCTAAAAAATAATAAACGCCCAGAAAGAAAGACACACACATTTATTTCTTGTATGAATTTGTATCATATAACTTCCAAATTAACCATTCCAAGTCAATGATTGCATCATATTCCTTGTATGGACCATCATTATGGAATTTTAGATATATGCTTCCTTGTTGACTCGAACTAGGTGGAGCCCCTTCTGCATATCTATTTTTCTCTCCTTCAAAAAATAGTTTTTTACCTCCATTTAGGAAGAAATGAATTTTTTTACCTTCAAAATCAAAATCACCCCGTATATCCTTTAAAATCAGATTCAAATACGCAGCTTCGTAACTATTTAACAGTGGATAATTATCAATACCCATTTTATCAAAGTTTTCCAATAGTTCTTTGGGTATATTGTCGAATGTTAATGACAAAATATCCTTTTTAAGAGTGTCTTTTATTACAGACCAATGTTTTACACTATCAATGTTACAATCATACTTAACAATTTGGACATCATTACCTACAACACAATAAAAACAATCTCCTTTTTTATCTAAATAGCGAAAAACAGCATCAGGCTTTAATTGCAATATGTGAGACAGCATTTTATTTCCAAACACCATTACATCACACCTGTGATGGGCGTATTGTTCAGATAATATAGTAATTACTCCACTGTTGTAGTCAAAGATGTCATAGTGATATATAGAAAAAAAATCTTTTTCCTTACTATCGGCACTGATTATAATTCTGTCATAAAAATCCTCTTTTGATTTAAAAAATAACTCTTCAACATCTCGACAACATTCATCATCTATATTAGAAATTTCTGACCAAAAAAGACACGACAAATCTTTCTTATCCCTTGCTATATTACATGTCCTTGTAGAGATTCGAATTGCACGTCGTTTTTGTTTTTGTAAATTATAACCAGAATAATCATCCAATATAGTTACTCTTGACGGCCCTATGTACGAGCCAGTAGCAGTCATTATAGAAGGGACATTAAGTTTTACACGTTGTGCAAACAAAAAGTGTCCCGATAATAATAGAATAATAACTAAATAAAATCGTTTCGACATATTTTTTTTTTTAATGAAATAGAGAAAACGCATGCTCAATAGATTTTGGGTTAAGTGTTTCATAATTGTATATCCGTTTTTCTTACAAATATTTTGTTTCCCTCATTAATGATTTTGTCAAAATGTTTACGCTCATTTTGAATATATTTGTAATCAGACTCTGAAAACATAGATGTTGTATCATCTATGCAAAAAAAAAATTGCTGGTGATATGTGTTTTGAATATTCTTTTGATACTCAATATAATTGAAATTCTCATACGAGTTCATTATTTGTTCAATCAATGATTGGGCAGACATAGAGACATGAATAAGAATATAAATAGCTGAAAGTATTATTTTTTTCATTTTTTTATACCATTTAGTATAAGTATTACTGTCTTTTCTTTATTTAGTTTAGACACTTCTTTTGATCCATTTCCGTAATATATAATTGTTTTGTTTGAGTAATAGTTAATTTGACGTACATTATCAATATGGTTTGGAGAATACATATTTAATAATTTCCCTTCGCTTTGTATTTTATGCATATTTTCAGGATTTCGCATGATGAATGGACTTGCATAATTGTCATAGTCACTTAATAAAAATGATTGTTTTACACATTCTAAATATTTCGTAGAAGTTGTTGGCGTCCCTTTTTTATTAATGTCATATCCAACATATTTTTTGAAGTAATCTATGTTTTTATTATCTCCAAAATAATGATTTGCTTCGGTAAATGTTTTAGGGAAACACATTCCATCATATAATGTTTCAATATTTTCGATCTCCCATTTAACGCAATCGTATGGTTTTTCCACATTCCAAAATGAACCTGCTTTTCTTCCATATTTCACATCATTCCCCCACCAATAGTTTTTATTAGCAGACTTTGCAATATTATATCCATTAATTCCGCCCGTTAGTCCACCCGAAATTGCCCCCGAAACAAACCCATTCCATATAGAACTTGCCAAATTAGAATTCCATTTGTTCCCCGAAATACAATTGTTTAAAATTGTAATCGATGCATTTGACGCCATCCCAGAAACACCACCAATACCAGCTCCAGCTGCAAGTCCAGGTAAAATCCCCGAAACATTAAGGGAGCCACCACAAAGACCAGAAACAGCACCAACAGCTGCTCCTGCAAGGAAATATGCACCTCCACCCGAGTCGGATGTTTTTGAAGCAGCACAAACATTCGTAATACCTCCCACGATTGCACCTATAACAATTGCTTCCCATGCAAGCTCCCCACTTGGATCAGTATATTTCAGCGGATTATTCAGACAGTACGAGTAGCGGTTGTAGTTCTGCAAATCCTCGGGAGCCTGAACAAACGGGTCGGGGCTCAGGAAACGTGCTATAATTGGGTCGTACATTCGGCCGTTCATATCAATGAGGTCGAATTCATGCCAATGCTCGTGGCCACAGTAGCCCCGTTGGAAGTGGGCGAGGTTGTTGGTAACCACATTCTGCCTTCCCCACGCATCGTATTCCGCACGGAATTCGGTTTGCCCTTTATAGTTATACATCGCCACTATACTTCCCAAGTAATCGGTTTCAACGGAATACAATTTCAGGTTCATAGTGTTGCCTATCCTCTCAGCAACCATCGAAAGCCCATCGGAAGTGTAAACATAATAGTAACGGTAAACGGTGTCGCCTGCGTGTACTTCCTCGTAGTTGTCGGCGTAGTAGCGGGTGTAGAGCAGGGTGTCGTTTCGGCTCAGTGCCGTTTTGCACCGTTGGCGGTCGGGGCCGTATGTTATGGTAAGGTTGTAGGTACCTTGGTTCACAGTCGCCACCTTGTTGAACGGCGTGTAGGTAACGTATTGCGGAACTTCCGAAACCAAGCCTCCAGTGTTATCCACCCAATCAACGGCATGGGGGCGGTCGGAGTCGTATGAATACGAACCTATGCCTGTTTTCTCCGTTCCGTTAGTTGCATTCATAGAAAACTAAAAAGAATTACAAACAAACAAATAATTAAAATTATACTCAAAGAAAAATTTTTTACAATTGATTTCCTTAAATATTTGTTTTCTTTTTTTATAATAACCTTTCCTTTCTCCTTGTATATCCAAACATCTCCATTAATGACTGGTAAAAGATATTGTTTTACAAAATTAGATTGTGATTTTAAACTATATGTTTTGTCTTTTGACATGCATGCACCGAAATAGTCATAAAAATCACTAATATCGAAAGAATATTGTTTTTGACAAATATAGAAATAATCCGTACGAATTATTTCTATAGACCAAGTTTGTTCATCTCCGATAATATGGAATTCTCTTGCATTTTGATAATTTTCATATATAACTGAGGGCAGACTTCGACCATTGTTAATAGAACATTTTTTTATCGAAAAACCAAATTCATTCAAGAAATCAAAAATTTTTAAGATTTCAACAAACAGTTTTTCGTTATAGGTTAAATCATCCATTTTAATTTTTATTTATGATAAGAATTCTAATTGTCTGCGTTTTATTGTAAATAGCTTTGACGTTATAAACATTGTTGTAGTTCATGGTACGCCCTTGTTCCATATTATAGTATGGACTACCATTACCAACAGGACCTCTATCATATATTATTATATTTTCTTGCATTTGAATTTCAATTTGTACAGCGTTATCATACATTAATTCAGGGGACGTTCCATAACCTTTGACTTCTTTAGGTATACTATTGTCTGGACGATAATAATCGCTACCCAAATCTTTTGAGATTTGATCAACTCCCATCCATCCTTTTTGAGGATCCGTAGTCATTCCTTCTCCTATGGTAAAACTTTTTTTCGGTTTCCCATTCCAAGGATTAATACTATTTTTTCTTGCACTTACAATTGCTCCAGCACTACCAGATATTGTTCCTGTTATTGCACCTGAAGCTATACTTTGTAATCCTATATGATTTGCTGTAGCAAAATCTCCCGTCATTATCAAACCTGCCGTTGTCCCTCCAACATAGCCACCAACTGCACCTCCAATGAAGCCTGCAACCGCTCCTTTCAATGTTGGACTCGTTATTTGAAATCCATTTATGACAACTCCTCCCAAACCATTTCCTGCCCATTGTCCAGCAGTACCACCAACGAAACCAGATACAGCCCCAATACCTGCATTTCTCAATAAGTCACTTGCCGAACTTGCTCCACCAAGCCAAGCGTTTGTGGCTCCCATAATTGCTCCTCCTATCAATGAACCTCCAAATTGTGGATACATTGATGCGACGCTACTAGCGGCTCCTGCAGCAAATGCTGCAGCTCCTCGTCCAATAGAATTCCAAATATTAGACCCTCCCAAATTTCCTTGAAGTGCGTTTGAAACCAAATTGATCGTGCCACCTATCGCACCAACAATCAAATCATCAAATAACCAGTATTCCCCACTTGGGTCGGTATATTTCAGCGGATTATTCAGACAGTAGGAATATCGGTTGTAGTTCTGCAAATCCTCGGGAGCCTGAACAAACGGGTCGGGGCTAAGGAAGCGTGCAATCACGGGGTCGTACATTCGGCCGTTCATGTCAATCAAACCAAACTCCTGCCAATGTTCGTGGCCGCAATAGCCTCGCTGGAAACGAGCTAAACTGTCGGTAACCACATTTTGCTTGCCCCACGCATCGTATTCGGCACGGAATACCTTTTGCCCGTTTCTGTTGTATAAAGAAGCAATGCTACCCAAATAATCGGTTTCTGCCGAATAAACCGTAATTGTAGAATTTTTCTTCTCCGCCACGTTCGTTAGCCCGTCTGGAGTATGTATGTAGTAATAGTAATATACGTTATTCCCAGAATGTACTTCTTCGTAGTTGTCGGCATAATATCGGGTGTACAGCAGTGTGTCGTTGCGGGATAGCGTGGTTTTGTTTCGTTGTTGGTCGGGACCGTATGTAATATTTAATTCATAGTCACCTTGGATAACAGTCTGAACTTTGTTAAAAGGAGTGTAGGTTACATATTGTGGAATCGTGGAAACAATGCTGTCGGTATTGTCAACCATTGTTACCGCATGAGGTCGGTTTGATTCGTAGTAATATGAACCAACCCCTGTCTTGTTTGTAATGTTGCCATTTGCCGTATATTCAACCAGGCTGGTCTGTCTATTATGCGGTGTGTATGTTCTTATTAATCGTCCTAATGAATCGTAGTTGAAATTTTCAGTATTTCTGCCTGTAAGCATACTATTACGACTCATTAACAAATTCCTCTGTTTATCAAAATTATAGCTTATGATATTTAGTGTGTTTGACTTGTGGCTAAGATTTACATAATGCAAATATCCGTCTCTGTTTCTTAGTTCAATTCGGAACAAGGAATCATTTAATTGTGCCCTTCGTTGCGTACCGGAATAGGTTTCAAGTTTCCAAACATCCTGTCCGTTGAATGTTACACGTTCCATGTTCCCGTTTTCATCATAATAGTAACGCTCGGCAGTATTATCGGGGTAATACATGAAATATAGTTGGTTTTGTGAGTTAAAATTGTTCAAAGGTCTAGCCATATTCCCCATTTATTACAAATTCTCATTAGTCTTTTCTTTTTCTTATAAAAATTTTTCACGTTTAATCCAACGATAGCTTCACATCCCTTTGCTTGAATTTTCTCGGAATCTGTCAATTGCATAATTTCAACAATTGGCATTTGGTCAGAATGTTGTAGCATATTAATGAATGTATCTTTCTTTTGAATAATAAAGAATGGACTTCCACCTGTTACAAATAAGAGTTGTTTCCCATATAATTTTTTTCTATCCATTTCCTGAATTAACTCGTCTGGTAGCGTGTTTCTATCCTGTATTAAAAGAGAATCAAATATTGATGAATTTTCAGGAAAAGGATTGCAAGTCCATGACCAATCCTTCATTTCTGAAAAAGAATATGTTTTTATGGAACCATCATGACTTATATCAAGGAAAGTAATTTTAGAATCTTTTATACATATAAAATTATCTCCAATACCAGCTGACCAATTTAAAAAAACAAAATCAGGTTCTAACACTTGTATAAAGTTCATGTATTGTTTATATGTTATAACATTTGTTGTAGATGCAACAGAAAATCCTTTTTTAAACCTCATCAAAGGATATTCTGTACTATGAAGAATTATGGCACATAATTCATTTGTACAAGTGTCATAAACCTCACATCTATAACCATTTAATTCTAAAATATTCAAAAGATCTTTTTCTGAAGAAGGAGGATTCTTAAAATATCGGTATGGCAAAACATCGTAGTATACATAAGATGTCAAACAATTGTGTTTTGTATCTATTTTAGTTCTTCTACAGGTTAGTTTTATAGAACGTTTCCTAATATTGTTTTCGTTATATTTTTTGACATCTAAAAATATTGTTTGTGCTGTTATAGAAACCGTAGATACAAAAATCAGGTATAACAACAAAAAGTTTTTTTTCATTTTTTTATTTTATTAAAAATACTCTTGCCGCAGAAGGTTTTATTTCTCTATAATAGCCTATAAAAGGATCCATTTCTGTATATATAATTTTTACATATTCTTTTCCAAATGGGGTGCAATAAGTTTTAGCTATTATACTATTCAATGATGTTGCATGGCTAATGTCATCCCCCATAAGATTATTTACAAGAAAGAAACCATGCCCCTCATTCATAAATTTTGCTATTACTGAAGCCGTTTGTTTCTTCGAAGCTAACCCTGGTTTGTATTCTATGACATCTCTTCCTGTTACTTTGTAAATAGCGTCATTTAATGCTTTTACATTTATAGGATTTGTATCTCCATTACCTCCAAGTATTTCTCGATAAGTATCTTGTGGAACTCCAGTCAACGATTCAGCAGTTGCAGGACCACAATTGTATTTACCTTTTTGTATAACACAGGGTAAATGTTGATTAGCTAATACTTCCTCTTTTTTTAATGTTGCTCCATCCCAAAATAATCTTTTTCCCCTAACTGCATCTATGCCACCACAAATTCCCCCAGTCAACGCTCCCGAAGTTCCGGAAACAAAACCATCCTTTAATCCTGCAACTAGGGATTTTCCGAAACCTTGTCCGCCAACAAGCCCATTTCCAAAACCTGTAGTAAATCCACCTGCAAAACCAGAACTGCCACCAATTGCAACACCCGAGACAAAACAAGAACTTGCTGTTGAAGCGGAGGCAGAACCAACAAAGCCAGCACCAAAAGGGCCACCTGCAAGTGCAGAACTTACCCCAGCACCAATTCCTGCTCCAACGAAACCTGCTACGGCACCCACACCAAAATATCCAAAACCTTTCCATGAAAACTCATGTCCGTTGGTTATCCAATTTATAACACCACCAACTGCTGCCCCAATAACTAAGTTCCAAAATTCTCCACTCGGATCGGTATATTTCAGCGGATTATTCAGACAGTAACTATATCGGTTGTAGTTCTGCAAATCCTCGGGAGCCTGAACAAACGGGTCGGGGCTAAGGAAGCGTGCAATCACGGGGTCGTACATTCGGCCGTTCATGTCAATCAAGCCAAACTCCCGCCAATGTTCGTGGTTACAATATCCTCTTTGGAAACGAACTAAACTGTCGGTCACCACATTTTGTTTTCCCCACGCATCGTATTCGGCACGGAATACCTTTTGTCCGTTTCTGTTGTATAAAGAAGCAATGCTACCCAAATAATCGGTCTCTGCCGAATAAACTGTAATTGTAGAATTTTTCTTCTCCGCCACGTTCGTTAGCCCGTCTGGAGTATGAATGTAGTAATAGTAATATACGTTATCACCTGAATGCACTTCTTCGTAGTTGTCGGCATAGTATCGGGTGTACAGCAGTGTGTCGTTGCGGGATAGCGTAGTTTTGTTTCGTTGTTGGTCGGGACCGTATGTAATAGCCAATTCATAATCACCTTGGGTAACAGTCTGAACTTTGTTAAAAGGAGTGTAGGTAACATATTGTGGAATTGTGGAAACAATGCTGTCGGTATTGTCAACCATAGTTACCGCATGAGGTCGGCTTGATTCGTAGTAATATGAACCAACGCCTGTCTTACTTGCAATGTTGCCATTTGTTGTATATTCGACCAGGCTTGTTTGTCTATTGTGTGGGGTGTATGTTCTTACTAATCGTCCTAAAGAATCGTAGCTGAAATTCTCAGTATTTCTGCCTGTAAGCATACTATTGCGGCTCATCAACAGATTCCTCTGTTTATCAAAATTATAGCTTATGATATTTAGTGTGTTTGACTTGTGGCTAAGATTTACATAATGCAAATATCCGTCTCTGTTTCTTAGTTCAATTCGGAACAAGGAATCATTTAATTGTGCCCTTCGTTGCGTACCGGAATAGGTTTCAAGTTTCCAAACATCCTGTCCGTTGAATGTTACACGTTCCATGTTCCCGTTTTCATCATAATAGTAACGCTCGACAGTGTTATCGGGGTAATACATGAAATATAGTTGGTTTTGTGAGTTATAATAATAACGGAATACCAAATTTTTGGAACTGTCAACGGTAATAGTCTTTCGTGAAATTAAGTTCTTGGTATTATACTGATAGCTGATGGTCTGCGAACCTGTTGATTCGGAAATCAGTCTCTGTCTGGAGTCATAAGAATAAGTTGTGATAATGTCACCGCATGTAGTGCTTGTAAGTAATCCAGAATTGTCGTACGTGTTGGTTGTTATCGTTCCTTTGTTATCTGTTTGGCTTATAATACGCCCCAAAGCGTCATAAGTATAGGTCGTGCATCCGGCATCGGGATCAGTTAACGAAATCTGTCTGCCTTTAGCATCGTATGTTATGAGAAATTCAGCTCCGTCAGCTAAAATTCTGTCAGCATTCCCGTTGGAATTGTAGAAATATTCAACAGTAGAACCATTCAAATCTGTTGTTTGTTTTATATTTCCCCATTCATCATACAGTTTCTCCGTTTGTATTCCATTGTCGTCTATTATGGTTGAATGATTTCCGTATGTGAATTGTTTAAGCGAACCTGCATTTGTTAGGGTAGAGGATAATCTGCCCAGTGCATCGTAGTTATATGTGATTTCACTGGTCGTGTTGCCAATGGTTGTTTTTTTGCTTGCTATATTTCCAAGACTGTCATAAAAGGTCTCTTTCTGTATCTGAATTTCTTTTTCTCCTGTCGTTTCTGTCGATACGGAACGTCCAAGATTGTCGTACCAAGTCTTTACAAGAGGACTGGCTGTTGTTTCAGATAGGATAAAAAACCTTCTGGTTGGTTCTATTCCCCAACCATACGTGTAGTTCGTTGTGGTAATTTGTGGATAAGTTTGTTCCGACGCTTTTCGCCCAATTGAGTCATAGGCATACCGAACATATTCTATTGTAGAGCCATTAAGCTTTTTTGAATTTTCCGTTGGCAAATCCAAAGAATTGTATGTGGTTGCTTCAATGATATTACTGATATTAGAACTCTTTTCTGAAACAAACCTATGTGTCGCATCATAGGTATATGTTGTAGTTATGGTATCAATTCCTGAAGCCCAAAGATTATGGGTTAGTAGGTTTCCATAGTTATCGTATGTATATGAATGATAATTCGGGATTGAATTAGCATATTCTATTGCATTTTGAATATACCCCTTCGTTGTATTATAACTATATTCAGTACGAACCATATATTCGTTTGTTGCATCCTTGTGTTTTTGCACTTCTGTGACAACTTGAGGCTTATATACTCCGCCAACCCTATTGTATGAGGAAAATGAAGTTCGTTTGTACATATTCGTGGAGCCGTAGTTTGTTTGCTGTTGTGTTTGATACCCGTACATAGTGTTGTAGGTATTCAGTGTTGTCGTTGTATTATTGTAAATGTCTGTGTTTACAATAGATGATGGGTAGGCAAAATAGTTGTTCGAATTACGTCTGTTTACGCTTATTGTTGTAAGGCAAGAGCTTGTGGTTTCCGCTGTTTGTGTGGAGGAACATATACCTGTGGGAATATAAAAATCCGTATCCAAAGAAGTAATAGTGTTTGTTATTCTTGTATCTGAGTTCTGGTCATATACAGATGTGGTTGTAAAACCTAACAATCCACGCCCTTGTAGATGTATTCGAAGTCCGGAATATGTATAGTCTTTTGTGTTTGTCCAACCTCCCGCCTTTAAAGTTGTTCGTTTTACAACATGTATGGGAAGTGTGACATCGAGAAGTGGGTATTGGCTATTCGCCCCCTTTGTGTAAACATTTCCGTCTGCTAATGATGCATACGAGAATATGGTTTCTGTTCCGTGGTTGGGAGTGGAAATCTTTGTGATTTTATTTGAGGCGGGCGTTAAAGTGGAGTTTTTATAAAAGTTCCAGTTTGAAGTTGTTGTAGTGGCATTTAAAATATCACCTCCGTATTTAATATACTCTATGAATCCATCTCCGTCAAAGTCACCGGCAACAAAATGTGCGGGCAAAGCATCATTTACATTGGATGTTGTGGTTCTTTTTTGCTGTATTAAGGAATATCCCGTTGATTTCATCCAATAAGTATAGGTTTCTTTATATTCCCCCCATTCTTTTTTCGGGAACAATTGCGTCTTCTTTTCGTAAAATGCCTTTGTCATTATAACGTCTTGTTTGCCGTCATTGTCAAAATCTGTCACATAGCATTGTAATTTGTTGTTATCTCTTTCCGTATAGCTTTTGTCCGTACAGTTTGGAAGCGAACAAGCTAATTTTTTTGTAAATGTTCCATTGCCGTTACCAAAATAGAAGTACCAATTGTCATCGTGTTCGGCTTCTGTAAGGAAATCCAACATACCATCCCCATTAAAATCTCCCGTTAGAACATTTTGAACCTCACATAAGTCTCCACCGTACACTTTTGCCGTTTCAACAAATGGCATCGTACCAGCAGCAGAACCTTGATTTATATAGATTTGATAACCTGTTCTCTGCAGAACCAATAAGTCTTGCAGACCATCACCGTTAAAATCGGATGCAATTAAACGTCTTGGAGCATTAGGCACATACATGTTAAAGGACGAAACACTTTGGGTTCCGTCTGTATTTTTCATAAGCAGTTTACATGTGTATCTCATGGAAGGGTTTAGTTGTGTCTCTACATATATAATTTGGGACCTTCCGCAGTTATAAAAATCGCCAAGGGTGTGTATTGGGGTACAAGGACTAAAGCTAGTTATCTTTTCAGAGAATACCTTAGTGAGCGGTCGGGAGTAATTTGAACCAGCAGGATAGACGGCGTTTCCCGATGCATTTTGCCATCTTATATCAGTGCTTGCATAGATTTTAAATGAATCTGTAGAAGTACAGGGCATTATAATTTCACTATATCCGTCCCCGTCCAAATCACCAACATAATTCCCTAATTGCCTAAAATCAATGGAGTCGGCTGCTATGTCGTTGTTTGCCCGTAATCTAAATGTCCCATTGCTTTGGTATTCATATACGTTTAAATAGGTGTAATTGTTGTAGAAAGTTGCCAAAACAATATCTTCCTTTTCATTTGCCAGAAAATTTCCAGTAAAGAAATATTGGTTCACTTTATCGGTGCCTGTTATGTCAATGTTAGTAGTTCCATTATATGCGACAAGTGTTCCAAAGTTCTGCAATCCTGTTCTTCCCAAAGAAAAGCCAGTTAACTTACTCCAAGTAAAAGTTATAGGAGGTAAATCAGAATTTTCGTAAGACTTTGTTATTTTGTCCAGACGAGAGAAGGAATCAAGGTACATATATGAAAATTTATACTTGTACCAAGTTGTCGAACTTGTTCCTTGGGTTGTTTGGATTGTAACTGTTTTTAATCTGCGGGATAAGTTACATGTAATACCTCTATGGGCAGATTTTATTGTATCAATACGTCCTTCGTATTCGAAAGAAATGGTTGCAGAAAAATTTGTTGCAGTGGTCTCGTTTGTTCCATAAACAATAGTTGAAATATATACGCAGCTACCATGTCTTGTATAATTATATGTTATAGTGTTTCCATATACATCTACAACTTTGTCTAGATACCATGCTGTCGGTTCGTCCGTAATAGGGAATATTGTATTTGTGCCGTAATAAGCCTTACTTCCGTCTGCTTGTTCTGCAATAAAATACTGGGATTGTCCGCTACCCATCAATGTAATATTGTTGTAGGGCATACCTTCGGTACAATATACGGATCCAGACATTCCTTCGCTTCCAGACTTTAAAAGTAGCCTAGCTCCGTTTTTTGTGTAGGCATCTGTTGTTGAATAGGAAATTCCCTTTGCCGTTCCGTCATGAAAGATATCTTTTGGTGTCCTTGATATTACAGACAGTCCTAATAATGATGTCCCCATGCCTGCGATACCGTTTCCGCTCTGACTATTATACACAATACCCAACGACGGTTGCAACCCGTTTATTCCCGATGGAATATCAAAAGGGAGCGAATATGTAGCAGCCCCCATTTCGTTTACATTAGATTCTCCACTAAATTCTCCCACTTCATATTGAGAGTAGCAAGTAACATTATATAGTAACAGGAACAATATTGAAAAGTAATTCTTGAATTTCATTTTCGAAGTTTATTCTTTAATTATTTTCCAAACACTTGTTTCCCCATTGATTTTTATCCTCATCATATAAACTCCATTGGGGTGTTTCGATATGTCCATTGAATTTGTTTCTGATATAGTAGTAGTTTTGCTAATAGTTTTTCCTGTACTATTTACAATTTCTATAGAACCATCTATGTCATAACTATTAGTTATGTCTATACGTAATAGACCTTTGGTTGGGTTCGGGTAAATTTTTATGGAAACATCATCTATTATATCATCAAAAATAGATGCCGTTTCAACTTCATTTACAGGATTAATAAGTTCATCACTTTTCAATGTATTCAAAATAATTACCTTGGATGTTCTATTTCCGTTATCATCATAATTATATGAAACTTGAGCGCTGGTTTCAATAAAACAGAAAAACAACATAAAAGAAGATAGAAATAACTTTAAATACATAAGTGAAATTTATATTTACATTAAATATTGATAGCTTTATTAAAAATAAGCAATTTTGTAAAAAAAACGAAAATTTTCTTGATTCAATCAAAAAATAACGAAGAATATTTTAAAGTTCTTTTTAATACAATTAATGCGGTCATTTTTAGGTGTTTTCCAAGTACTTTATCTTTGGAATATACAAAATCATCAACCATAATGTTGTTTCAAAAAAAAGACTTCCCATAATATGAGAAGTCTTTCGTGTATAATAGTTTATCTATTATTATTCGCCTTTGATAGCAGCAACACCTGGAAGAACTTTTCCTTCGATTGCTTCAAGTAAAGCACCACCACCAGTTGAGATGTATGATACTTGGTCAGCTAAACCGAATTTGTTGATACATGCAACAGAGTCACCACCACCGATTAGAGAGAAAGCGCCTTCTTTTGTTGCAGCAGCAATTGCATTAGCGATAGCTTTTGAACCAGCTGTGAAATCATCACATTCGAATACACCTGCAGGACCGTTCCAAAGGATAGTTTTTGCACCTTTGATTGCGTCAGCAAATTTCTTTTGGCTTTCTGGTCCAGCATCCAAACCTTCGAAACCATCTTCGATAGCACCTGAAGCACAAACTTTTACTTGAGCACCAGCTTTAAGAGACATAGTGTCGAAGTCGAATGCGTTTGTTACAACTGAATCAGTACCAAGAACTAATTCTACGTTGTTTTTCTTTGCCAATTCTTGGATGTTAAGGGCAAGATCAAGTTTATCTTCTTCGCAGATTGAAGAACCAACTTTACCACCGTTTGCTTTTGCGAATGTGTAAGTCATACCACCGCAAAGGATCAATTTGTCAACTTTAGTCATCAAGTTTTCGATGATACCAATTTTAGTTGATACTTTTGAACCACCCATGATAGCAACGAATGGACGGTTGATGTTGTTCAATACGTTGTCAACAGCTTTTACTTCTTTTTCCATCAAGTAACCTAACATTTTGCTGTCTTCGTTGAAGTAGTCAGCGATTACTGCAGTAGAAGCGTGTTTACGGTGAGCAGTACCGAATGCATCGTTGATGTAGCAGTCAGCGTATGAAGCCAAAACTTTAGAGAAATCTTTTTGTTTTGCTTTCATTTCTTTCTTAGCTGCTTCGTATGCAGGATCTTCTTTTTCAATACCTACTGGTTTACCTTCTTCTTCACCGTAGAAACGAAGGTTTTCCAATAATAGAACTTCTCCTGGTTTCAAAGCTGCAGCTTCTGCTTGAGCTTTTTGGCAGTCGTTTACGAATTTTACAGGAGCACCAAGACGTTCAGCAACAGCGTCAACGATTTGGCTTAGAGAATATTTAGCAACAACTTGGCCTTTTGGTTTACCCATGTGGCTCATGATGATTAATGAACCGCCGTCAGCCAAAACTTTCTTTAATGTTGGAAGAGCACCCATAATACGAGTGTCGTCTTTTACTTTACCGTTTTCTAGTGGAACGTTGAAATCCACGCGAACGATTGCTTTTTTACCAGCAAATTTGTAGTTGTCAATAGTTTGCATTATTAATAATGTTTATGTTAAACTTACTTTTTTTAATGCCCAAAGATAGTAAATTAATTGACAATTGATAATTGCCGATTGACAATTATTTAAAATGTAATGGTCAATGATTAATTAACTTTTGAAAATATTCCTTGAATCTTTCCAAAGAACTTTTTTGATTTTGCACGTTTTCAATTAAAACCTGAATTGCATTACGCATTTCTTCTGCCGATTTAAATCTTTGTGCTTGGGCGTTATATAAGAATTTTAGTCGCGCGTCCTGCTTGTAACGCATTGGAGGAGTGCTGAATATATGTTTTACCGTTGCTTTTTGTAGTAATGCAAATGTTTCTTTGCTTGTTCTATGACTTTTTTTGAGTGGAAAAGATATTTGCATGTTGAGAATCAGATTCTTGTCGTCTTTGTCGCAGACAAAAGCATGTTCTCTGGCGAACGCTTCATATAATGTGATACCGGTACTATATATGTCGCACGATTCGTTTACTAACAACCCGCATTGCAGCACCATTTCCGGAGCGGAATAGTACATTGCGTATGGTATGGAGGCAAAATTGAGTATGCTTTGCCCGTTAACTTGTGCGTATTCAAAGTTAAGAATCTTAACAGTTGGATTGTCAATGTCGATTTGTCCTAATTCGTTGGCTACAAGAAAGATTGTGCTTGGTTGAATCCGACGATGCACAATCTTGTTGGCGTGAAGTGCAGACAGTATGTCACATATTTTTTCTCCTACTCGAAGTATGAACGCTGGTTCACGCAAATGCGGATAGTCACCGCTGAAAATAACAGAATGTAAGTCTATACCCAACAATTGTTCACGAACAAAATAGATTCCTTCTTCATCCATACAGCAATCGTATGTTTGTACAATGCCTTGATGCGTTTTGTTGAGACAAAAAAGAATATTTTGAATAACTTGTATATGTTGTTGACTTTGAATAAGTTTCGTGTCGCTGATGTAGCGAATTACAACGGTTGTGTTCGTTTGTTCACATACGCCACGAAATACCAATCCGGTGTCATTGTCTTTTCGCTCGTCTTCTTCGGGAAGAACAAAGTCGAATAAATATGAATTGTTTTTACCAACAAGTCTTTTTTGCATTCGCTGATTCAAAAAAAATGTATACTTTTATCGTGTTGCACAAAGATACTTATTTATGCTGAAAAAACTGATATTTATCATACTTACTCTGTTCATTTTTGAACCTGCGTTCTCGCAATTTAATTTGGGTGGCACTTGCGGTGCTGGAATTACAAATAATTATATGACGATAGAAATTGCACCAGAAGGTTCGTATACTTGGTGGCAACATTTTACGGTAGGTTGTTCGCCATTTTTCTTATACACTTCTCATCTGACTTCGGACTATTGGTCAAAAAAGTATGGTGGAAGAATTTTTGCCCAATATCAATTTGATTTTAATATCTTTGTTCACGCTGAATATGAAATTGCCAATATCTCTTTCTCGGAAGCGAGAAATGCAACTGTTCAGGCGTTGCCATTGGGTATAGGTGGTTTTACGAGCATTACAGAAAAAACGGAAGCATACGCATTAGTGTTATATGATGTGTTATATGACGAAGCGTGGTCAACTCGTACGAATCCGATGTATCGTGTTGGTGTTCGATATAAATTTTAGTTGAGTTATGTTGTTTAGTGAAGTTATAGGTCAAGAAAAGATAAAAAAGGAATTGCGTGAAACGGTGACATTGAATCGTGTTGCTCATGCATATATGTTTACTGGACCCGAAGGCTCTGGAAAGTTGCCGTTGGCTTTGGCATACGCGCAATATCTTAACTGTGAGCATCCTACGGAAACGGATTCCTGTGGGGAATGTCCGTCGTGTAAGGCTTTTGCAAAACTACAACATCCCGATTTACATTTTGTGTTTCCTATTGTAAAGGACGGTTCGAAAATTAGTTGCGATGATTATCTGCCAGAGTGGCGTCAGTTGTTTGCCGAAAATCCCTATATCAGTTTGGAGTGGTGGATGGAATACATAGGAATGACAGGCAAGCAGCCTTTGATTTATGAATCAGAGGCGGCAGGCGACGAGAGTGGAAAGGTAAAGGGTATCATACGCAAACTTTCGTATAGTAATTTTAGTGCTAAATATAAGGTGATGGTGATTTGGATGGCGGAGAAAATGAATGAAACCTGTGCCAACAAAATCTTGAAGATTTTGGAAGAACCAAATCCACGTACATTATTTTTATTGATTGCGGAAGATACTCGTTTTATGTTGCCGACAATCATATCGAGAACGCAACGGATAGCTGTTCCAAAAATCGATGACGAGAGTCTTTCACAAAGAATTAGCGTAGATTTTATGCTTGAAGGCGACGCTTTGCAATCGTTGGTAAAGAATGCGAATGGCAACTATATTCGTGCTTTCTCTATGGCAAAATCAGACGATTCTCCGGAACAATATCTTGAACTATTCAAGCAAATGATGCGTTTGGGTTATCAGAAAGATGTGGTAAAAATGAACCAAATGCTTGCCGATATTGTTGACCTTGGTCGGGAAAAGCAAAAATCATTTTTGCAGTTTTGTCTTCGCGAGGTTCGTGAGAATTTCATTCAAAACTATGTGCAGGACATTTCATATATGGATAATCAAGAACGCGAGTTCGCAGAGAAATTCCATAAGTTTATAAATGAGAAAAATGTGTCTGGTTTTACGAAAGAATTTAATACAGCGTATTATCAGATTTCTCGCAATGGTAATGCGAATATTATATTTTTCGATATGTTTTTGAAAATTATTGTCTTGTTACAGAAAGGAATTTCCTAATTTTGTAGGCTTTTAATTACGATGGATCAGAATACTATTTCAAATAACGATAAAAAAGAAGGTGTTTCGCCTTCAAATACAGAACAATATGCGCAACAAATAAAGAAATCGGCGCAACGGAGTGGTAGTGCAAAATTGTATTGCTACGACTGGATGTCGAATGTTGAGTTGCCTGAAAATTCACAAAAATTGGTTGAGGTTCGTTTTAAGAATACTCGTAAGGATTTTTATGTGAATGACTTAGGGCTTGCTTTGGAAGTTGGTGATATTGTGGCTGTGGAAACTGCATCGGGTTACGATGTTGGTACTGTTTCGTTGTTGGGAGAGTTGGTGAACCTACAAATTCGTAAAGTTTTTGGCAAGAAAGTGCCTGAATCTTTTCCAAAAATCTATCGTAAGGCAAAAGAGGCAGACATTGAAAAATGGAAAGAGGCTAAGTCATTGGAACATAAAACAATGATTCGTTCTCGACAAATTGCTAAAGATTTAAAATTAAATATGAAGATTGGCGATGTTGAATATCAAGGCGATAAAACAAAAGCAATCTTCTATTATATTGCAGATGAACGTGTTGACTTCCGTGAATTGATTAAGGTTTTTGCTGAGGAATTCAAGGTAAGAATCGAAATGCGTCAAATTGGTGTTCGACAAGAGGCAGGTAGAATTGGCGGTATTGGTTTGTGTGGCCGAGATTTGTGTTGCTCGTCGTTCATCTCAAATTTTGTTTCTGTGTCGACGAATGCTGCTCGTTATCAGGAAGTTTCGTTGAATCCTCAGAAGATGGCTGGTCAATGTGGTAAGTTGAAATGTTGCTTGAATTTCGAACTTGCTAGTTATATGGATGCCCGTAAGGATTTTCCAGAAACAAATGTGGCACTTGAATTTAAGGAAGGTCGTGCACATCATACGAAAACCGATGTGTATAAACGCATTATGACCTATTTCTACAAAAAAGACGATGTTCCAACTTTTGTTGAATTGTCGGTAGATAGAGTAAAGGAAATCATTGAGTTGAACCGTAAGGGAATAAAACCAGAAACCTTACAAGGTGATATTGTTGAGGTAGAAAGAGAATATGTTCCTGATTACGAGAATGTTATTGGACAAGATAGTCTTACTCGCTTCGATAAGAAAAAGAAGAAGAAAAAACATTCAAACGGAAACAACGCAGGCCAAAATAACCAACAAAATGCTCCTAAAAAACAGGAACAAGAAGGTCAGCAACCTGCAGAAAATCAACAAAAACAGAATAATAACCAACAAGGTGGTCAACAAAACCATCATAGAAATAACCGTCATAAAAATCATAATAGACAAAATGGCGGAAACCATCAACAAAATCAGCAAAAGCCAAGAAATGATGAAAACAAAACTGTTTAGTTTTATAGGATTTGTTTTGTTGTTGTGTACTTGTGCCTGTAACTCAAAACAAGTATTCGAGGATACGGTTGAATTTGCTGATAATACTTGGTTAAAGGATTCTATTGTTCGTTTTTCTGTTGATGTAACAGATACAACTCAGGTTTATGATATTGCTTTTTCTATCGTAAATAACGATGAATATCCATATTCCAATTTGTATTTGTTTACGGATATTGTATTCCCGTCGAACGAATATATGAGCGATACAATAGAATTTATTCTTGCAACTCCGGATGGCGAATGGTTGGGTCGTGGTTGGAGTGGCTATGCAAATGAGTTCCAATATAAATCGAACGTGCGTTTTCCGCAAACCGGTCGCTATACATTTTCATTTGAGCAAGCAATGCGCTGCACAAATGCCAACTGCGGACTTGGCGGACTACAATCAGTTTCACTTTCAATGCTAAGAAAATAATGAGTGCAAAAAATAAACTACAACGCTTTGCCGACAATGAGGTTTTTCCCAATGTGATTCAACCAAATTTTGAAGAAATATTCCGTAAGGATTATACTTTGAAAAATAATTGGCGTGCGTCGTATTGGAAAAATGATTTGCCGATAGTGTTGGAACTTGGTTGTGGAAAAGGCGAATACACGGTTGCTCTTGCACAAAAATTTCCAAATAAAAATTATATCGGAATTGATATAAAAGGTGCTCGTTTTTGGCGAGGAGCAAAAACGGCTTTGGAAGCAGGAATGAATAATGTCGCTTTTTTGCGTACTCGTATTGAATTTATTGACTCTTTTTTTGGTAAAGATGAGGTTGATGAAATTTGGATTACGTTCCCTGATCCACAATTGCGCGAAAAGCGTGCAAAGAAGCGTTTAACATCGCCTCGTTTCTTGAATATGTATTTGGGAATGTTGAAACCAAATGCAGTTGTGAATCTAAAAACCGACAGTAAAGAATTGTTTGATTATACCAAGTCGCTTTTGGAATATAATCAGCAAGAAATTTTGATTGCGACAGATAATTTGTACAATTCTCCATATTGCGATGAGGTACTTTCTGTAAAGACTCACTATGAATCATATTATTTGACTCAAGGGAAACCAATTACCTATTTGCAATTCCGTATTTCAAAAACAATAGAGGATTTTCCTGAAGAAGAAGACTAATTTTATTCGTTTGGTAGTTAAAAAACGAATGTTTATAGATTTTTTGTTTTTGAATTTCACCCCAAATTAGATACTTTTGCACCCAAATCCGTGATTTTATGGATTTACTGGTAGGTATATACCATTTATTTTGTTAAAAGATAGATTTCTTTAATTTTTGCAAAAAAATTAAAACGTTATGGCTCATAAGTATGTATTGAGAGATTTCTCAAATTTTAAAGATGTAACAAGAGTATTTGATCTTCTTGATTGTTACAAAGAAAACAACCCGCACCAAAACATTGCATTAGGTGGTAAAAATAGTGGTTCGTGGGTTACATATAGTCCAGATGAATATAAGGAAACAGCAACAAACATCAGCTATGCTTTGATGAAGTTGGGTGTTGAAGTAGGCGATAAAGTTGTATTGATTTCTTCAAACCGTCCAGAATGGAATATGATAGATATGGGTATTCAACAAACTGGTGCTATTGTTGTTCCTGTTTACCCAACTATTAGCGAAAACGATTATCGTTATATCTTGAATCACTGCGAGGCAAAAGTAGTGATTATGGAAGGTGCTGAGGTAATGAAGAAAATTACTGCAGTAAAGGCTGACTTACCAAATGTAGAACATTTCTATACTTTCCAAGACAGAAAAGATTATCCTTATTTGGAACAATTGTTTGAATTAGGTAAGAATAACCCTAATCCAGAAGAGTTACAGCGTCGTAAAGATGCAGTGAAACCTACGGATTGCTGCACTATCGTATATACATCTGGTACAACTGGTACTCCAAAAGGTGCAATGTTGTCGCACAACAACTTGGTTAGCCAAGTAAAAGCATTGCGTACAATTCCTTCTGCAAGTTCTACTCGTGCATTGAGTTTCTTGCCATTGAGCCACGTGTACGAAAGAATGTTGATTTACCTATATCAATATCTTGGAATGTCTGTTTATTATGCACAAAACTTGGGTACAATTGCCGATAACATTAAGGAAATTCGTCCAACAATGATGACTTGCGTTCCTCGTGTTTGGGAAAAATTCTATGACAAGATCTACGACAATGGAAAGAAGATGAAAGGTTTGTCTCAAAAGATTTTCTATTGGGCTGTAGATGTTGCTAAAGCGTATCGTATCGAAGAAAGCGATAGACCTTTCGGTTACGGTTTGAAACACGCAATCGCAAAGAAATTAGTTTTTGACAAAATCTATGCAGGTATCGGTGGTGACTTTGATGTTGTGGTATCGGGTTCTGCTGCAATTCCTGCTCATTTGGTTGCATTCTTCAATGCAATTGGAATGACATTGTTTGAAGGTTACGGTTTGACAGAAACTTCTCCTGTTGTTGCCGTACATACTCGTGGCAAATTTGGTCGTGAAGCCGGAACAGTAGGCCCAGCATTGGCAGGAACAGAAGTTAAAATCTCAGAAAGAGGTGAAGTTATCTGCCGTGGTCACAATGTGATGATGGGATACTATAAAGCTCCTGAATTAACTGCTGAAGTTATCGATAAAGATGGTTGGTTCCACACAGGTGACCTTGGTTATATCAACGACAGAAATCAATTGGTATTGACTGGTCGTATTAAATCTTTGTTCAAAACTGCAATGGGTAAATATGTAAATCCACAAGTTATAGAAGAAAGAATGGCAACTTCTCCATTCATCGAAAATATAGTTGTAGTTGGTGAAGGACAAAAATTTGCAGGTGCAGTTGTTTCTCCAAACTTTGAATATGTGAAGAGTTGGTGTGCATCAAACGGCATTGCTTATACTTCGCCTGCAGAAATTATTAAAGATAAGGCTGTATTTCAAGCATTTAGAAAAGAAATTGACACATTCAACAAAGAATTTGGTGAAACAGAACAAGTTAAGAAATTTGCACTTGTTTCCGATACTTGGGGAATGGAAAATGGTTTCTTGACTCCAACATTGAAAGTAAAACGTGGTGTTGTAGAAGCACAATATAAAGACGAAATCGCGAAGTTGTTTGTTTAAGCAACTTCAACGATATCGTTTAAATCGACATACCAAATATACCCTTTTGTGGTATAACCCATTTGTGAGAGAATATGCATATATTCTCTCACTTGTTTTATATGCGATTCTTCGTGTTCTTTTGTGAACTTATAATCTATAACGGTAATTTCTTTTCCACGTACAATCATTCTATCTGGACGCTTTTCAATACCGTTTGGCATCATAAGCGTTTGTTCGGTAAGAATAGAATCCCAACTATTGTCAAACCAGGGTGCGATACGGCTGTCTGCTAATTTTGTACGAAGTGACTGTGTTATTTCCTCACGTTCTTTTTCGTTTACCAATTCTATTGGAGCATATTGCAAAATACAACGATCGATATCTTCAGCAGTCGTGATGTGTTCCAAAATTTGGTGCATTAACAAACCATGTTCTCGTTGTGTTTGTGGTTGATTCAACTTGTCTTCGAAATGACGGGAATTTTTCTCTGGCAAAAGTCTTGCTTCCGGCTCGTAAACAACATATTGGTTTAGGCCGCTTGTACTTTGTCTTGTAGTCTTTGAAGCGTTTGCTGTACCTTTTCTGAAAAAGTAGTTTTCACATTCGTCATTGTCCATTGCAGAAATCGTTTCGTCAAATAGATTTCTCTTTTTTTCTGCATTTTGCTTATTGCAAACATCAAAGATGTACAACTCTTCTTCGGCTCGTGTACAAGCTACATATAGCGCGTTAATATTGTCTATTTCAGTGAGATACATTTCTTCTACAAACTCGTCTTTAAAGTTTGTTTCTTTCATGTCTCCTTCCATTTTTACAATCGAAAGACGATTGTCGTTTGTTTTGTACAATGCACGTGCATTCTTCGGTGCAGTTGTTTTGGCAAAGTCAGGAAGAATAACAACTGGATATTGTAAACCTTTGGAACTGTGTATGGTTGCCGCTTGCAAACTACCTATTCTCTTACTTTGCGATAGATAGGTTTTATCTTTTATTTCCTCCCAGTGTTCCAAGAAATGAGAAATGTTGGTGTTATTGTTTTTTGAATAATTGTGGACAATATCTTGGAAGTTCGTAAGGAATGGTATTTCCGAAGAAACGGTGTTTAGTTTATATTGGAGTATGATTTGCTCACAAGTGTCGAAAATAGACATGTTTCTACCGATTGTAATATCGGGAATCGTATTGATGTCGAGTAGGGAAGCAGAGTTGGCATGTTCTGGAAATAATGTTTGATAATAGAACGCAAGACTTGCATCAACGAATTCTTTTCCTTTGTCTTTTTCGTTCATTGTCATTCTTTGTAGAAAGTTGATAATGAATTGGATGGAAGGAGCAGAGTCTATAAGAAGAGCTTGCTTACTCATAATAGAGAACGCTTCCTCATAGTCTTTGTATTCTTCCTCGTTTTTCTTTTCGTTGAAATATTGGACAATGTCGGAAATCGTATTGTTTTTATAGCAGAGAATCATGATATCTTCGGCATTACGACCTTGTTGCAAAAGTGAAACAACCTTGTCGAAAATTGCTTGTAGATGAATTTCTTTTGCTTCGTTTGCCGACATGCTTCCATCAGGATTTATCAGTTGAACTTCAACGCATCCGTCGCTGCCTTTTTTTGTGTGTTGTGCACAGTCTTCGTAAATTGTAGTGATTGTGTCTTTGTTCGTTTCGTATGTTTGATTGAAACGAGCATCAACGAATTTTGAATAGAGTTCAAAGAATTTGTTGTTGAATTCAATCACATTTTTGTAGCTGCGGAAGTTTGTTTTTATTTCCTCAGAATGATCGTTGATTTCAAATTCGTTGTTGTCTGAATTCGTTAGGTTGTGCAGAATGTTCCAGTCACCATTACGGAAACGGTAGATTGACTGTTTTACATCGCCAATAATAAGGCCGTATCCAGACGATTCATTTTCGGTTTGTTGTGCCAAAAGGTTTGATAAAATCGGTTTGAAATTGTCCCATTGCATATTTGATGTGTCTTGAAACTCATCAATCATAATGTTCTCGATTTGTTGTCCGATTTTCTCGTACACAAATGGCGTGTCGCTTTTGTTTATGATTCCTTTTAACAACATATTTGCAAACGACAAGAAAAATGCATTCTCGTCTCGGCAATATGCATCTAATTCAGACTGAATATATTGCGAAAGAATAATTCCTTGTTTATGTTGAACATATTTTTTTGCTGTATAATAATTTCGTTTGTCGGGAGATTCGCCAAGTAAGCTATGCAATGTTCCTAATAACCCGCTAAGTTTTTGGTTATAGAGCAGTTCAATCTGCATTTTCTTGCTTGCATCCAATGATTTTGTAATGACCTTATCGGCAGACAAAATGGTGTCGACATTTTTAGAGAAATCCTTTGCTATAATTTTGTCAAGTACATTTAGGCACGATGCTTTTCCGTATTTTCGGAAATCATCTTTGGTTAATCCTGTGTTTGCTATTGCTTGAATAATATCCTTTGCATAGCCACAAACTTGTTGCTCGTAATTTTTTATTAGAATAGACTGTTCATCGAAAAATGTGTGCATATTTTTCAATGTTGTTTCAAAGTCTTTTGCTACGGTATTTTCTGCCTGAAATTTTTCCTCGAACAACAATTTACTCGCTTCTTTGATTTCCTTTTTTAGATTCGTTTGTTTGTTCGAATCAATATCTTCGAAAGCGAAGTCTATCAATAACTTATGTAATTCTGGATTTTCTGCTGAATTTGTCAGAAGTTTTCGAATAATTGTTTCCAAAATTGTGTCTGGATCAAGTTCCAAAGAGAATTTTGGAGGGAGATTTAAGTCTTTTGCAAAGTTACGGATAACGCGTTGAGTAAACGAGTCAATTGTCTCGATAAAGAAGAATGAATAGTTATGTAATAGGTCGCGGAAAATTCTATGTGCTTTCTTCTGAATGATTGTTATGTCATCAGTATTTTCCACCTGTTTCAAGTCTTCTATATACGGTGCATCAGGATTGTAGGAAAGTTCGTACAATGCTTCCAAAATACGAGATTTCATCTCATCGCAGGCATTGTTGGTAAATGTAACGGCAAGCGTTTTTCTATAGTTGTTTTCCTTTTTAAACAACAATTTTATGTATTCTTTTGTAAGCGTGTATGTTTTACCTGCACCAGCAGAGGCTTTGTAGATGTTTAGCATAAGACAAAAATTTCTATAAATATACGGCGAAATTTGTATTTGTCAGTATTGGAATGTGATAATTAGTGAGAATATTTTGGGAAGATTTGGTTTTAATGTGTACAAATATATCTCACAATATTTGCACCCATTTGTAGTGCCGTTTGATGGATTTCGTTGGTGTCGTTGTGTACTTCGGGGTTTTCCCAGCCGTCTCCTAAATCGCATTCGTAGGTATAAAAACAGACCAATCTGCCATCTATTTCTATTCCAAATCCTTGTGCCGGTTTAGCATCGTGTTCGTGGATTTTTGGCAATCCTTTCGGGAATGCAAACTGTTGATTATAAATAGGATGGTCTAATGGAAGTTCTACAAATTCAGCATCGGGAAATACTTTTTTCATCTCACGGCGAATGTATTTATCCAGTCCATAGTTGTCGTCAATATGTAGAAAACCACCACTTAAAAGGTATTCTCGTAGGTTTTGTACATCCGAAGGTGAAAATACTACGTTTCCGTGTCCTGTCATGTGTACCATTGTATAATTGAAAATCTCTTGGCTACCAACATCCACGGTGCTGTGGCTGGCGTTCATGTGCATGGTTTTATTGCAAAATTCTACCAAATTCGGTACAGACGTTGGGTTACCGTACCAATCACCACCGCCGCTGTATTTCAATACACCGATTTTTACCGTTGTCTGTGAAAATGCAGCAAAGGGAAACGTAATCAATATGAATACTATGTATTTAATATGTCGCATAATATTTTCGTAAGAACCATTCCGCAGAAGCGGCAAGAAGTATGATTAACAGAATTAATGGCATATTCAGCATACTGTTTCGTTCTTTTTTAGTATGCGAAATAGCAACAATGTTGGAATTTGTTTGTATGTGTTGCAACAACGAGTTGAGCTCGTTTGGATATACCATAATTCCTCCTGTTTGTTCTGAGATATTTTGTAGCAAAGCATGGTTTGCTTGCGTTTGCTTATATTCAATTTGTTGTGGCAAGACAAAGAAACTACCTTTTTTAACTAACTCTTTGCCGTCAATTGTTGTTGTGGCACGATACTGATAGGTCCCTTCTGGAAATTTACCCGCACTGAGTTGATAAAATTGGTTGTTCGGTGAAAATGTGAACGGAAATTCTTTCCCATTTTCGTTTGTTATTACAAATGAGATTGATTGGTCTGGTACAGGCTCAAATGTCTTATCATAAAGCTCGGCAGTACATTCTATGTCTTGATTTTCTGTGAAAACACTTTCGCAGTTTACCGAGAATAATTCTTTGCGTTCAGCAATTGCCAAATAGGCGACAATCTTGTTAATAAGGGCATCGAAAGCCTCGAAGCTTCCGTTGGTTTTATGGTCAAAAAGGCGCCATCGCCATAACCCTTCTCCAAGAATTAGTCCGACTTTCACATTGTTGCACATTGAAAAAGCAATAAGCGGTCGTTCAGTTTCAATATCTCCAATCGTTTGACTACAAAGGACTTTTGTCTGCTCGCTTGTTGAATAGGAACCAAATGGAACCAACAACGGTGGCACTTGACTGAGCAGATTTTTGCAGTTCTCGTCTAATATGAATAATGAGAAATCGCTATTGTATGTCGGTTTGCTTTCGTCGAATGTCTTTGTATTGTTCGAAATGCGTACGCCAATATTTTGTGCCTGAACTGTTGCAAGTTCCGTAGATTGATTGTAAAGCAATAAGCATGGAATGTTTGCTTGAATAGCGTCTGCAACTATGTCTTTGCCTTTCCCGTATGCCGATGGAAGTCCGACCAAAACACAACAATTATAGTTTTGTAAAACGAAATCCTTTTTGTCGGAAAGAGTAATAACATCGCATTCGTAATTTTTATTGCTTGCAATTGCTCGATGAATGGCGGCAATATCGGGATGCACTGATTCATAGACGATTGCAATTTTCTGCTTGCTTTCCAAAACATCAACAGCACAGACAAATGTGTTGTTTTCTGCATTGATTTCTTGGTTATGATGTTCAATTTGAACTGTGTATTTTTTCTTACCAACTTCTTTGCTTGTTAAGGAACAATCAATTGAAGTGAAGTAATGTTCCGTATTTGGAGTAATTGTTGTTTTGAACAAAACTGTTTCGTTTTCGCTTACGGTTATTGTTGATTTTACTCCTTTCAGTGTGTGGCTTTCAATAGAAATTCGTAAAAGAAATGGATTGTCACGAAAAGCTATTTTATTGTGTAAAACAGAGGTAATCACATTGTCGCAACCTTGTGTTGTATCGCCTAACGCAATGGTGTAAATCGGCGTTGTAGTAAGCGAAGTTGTAGCATATTTAGCATTTTCTCCCGCATTATAAATTCCATCGGTGGCAAGGATAATTGCACCAAGATTTTGTTGATAGTATCGTGTGGCTATATCTTGTAAGGCAGCAGAAATATTTGTTTCATCTTCGGTAAAGGAAATGTCTTTTGCAGCTTCTATTGCTTCACCAAATGTGTATTGGGCAATATCGTAATTGTCTTGTAATTTATTTGTAAAATCTTGATACTTTGCTATATAGTCTGTTTTGTATGTGCTAGAATCTTTGGTAAGTACAATAGATTTTGAATTGTCGTGTAGTAAAACAATTGTTGGTTTTTCAATGGTTCTTTTCCAAAGTTCAAGTCCAGGTGCTATTAAAAGGAACAAAAGAAATGAAACAACGAATGCCCGTAATGCGAATAATAATCGCTGTACCCAACGTGGAGCATCGTGTAGTTTGTGGTCGTTCTTATAGAAAAAAAATGCAATTGCTATGCCAATAGCGAGGCATAGTGGTGTGAACCATAAACTATATTCAGAAAATACTGTCATTGCATTTTAGTCTTGCAAAGGTATGAAAAACAAAAGAGATTAGGACTTGCTAAAAAAGAAAACACTACTTTTGTAGCAAATGACAAAGGTTCTATTAGCGGTTTATCGGTATTTTGAAAATCACACATTTGCATTGCGTGCGATTTTGTTTGCTATTATTGCTTGTTCTGCGATATTGGTTTCGCGTGTGTCGCTAATAGAGGATATTAGTTCGTTTTTGCCACAAAGTAAGGAAAACGAGAACATTCAGTTTGCCTATCAGCATATTGGTGCGGCAAATACACTTATGGTTTCGGTTTCTTCTGATTCTGCCGATGAATATGCCATAATCGATGCTGTTGATGCTTTTGTGGAATACATACAACAAAGAGATTCGCTTCATAGAATTGAGAGTGTTTTGTATCAGGTTGACCAACAGCAAATTATGGAGGTTGGCCAGTTTGTGATTGAAAATATGCCGTTGTATTTGGACGATGCTGATTATGAGCGAATTGAACGAACTCTTTCGGCAGACTCAATATCTGCAAAATTGAATGCCGACAAGCAGTTATTACTCTCGCCAATGGGCGGTTTTATGAAGAATTTCATTTCTCTGGATCCGCTTGCATTTGCAACGCCATTGTTGCAGTCATTAAATCAGTCAAGTCCATCTTCAAACTATGAAACGATAGATGGCTATATTTTCGACAAGGATGGAAAAGAGGCCATAATTGCTGTGTCATCTCGTTTCCCGGTAAGTGAAACTTCTGAAAATGCTAAGTTGATTGCCGACATAGAGCAAGCAATGCAGGCTACGATGCAGAATAATGCCGATGTTAAATTGGATTGTATTGGAGCATCGGCAATTTCTATCGGTAATGCACAGCGAATCAAAATGGATAGCATACTATCAACAGCTATTGCTTTGGTGTTTATTTTGGCTTTGTTGCTGTACTTTTTCAGAGACGTGCGTGCCTTGTTGATTATTGTTTTCTCTATTTCGTTTGGTGCTTTGTTTGGAATGGCATTCGTTTCATTATTCAAAGAATCCGTTTCGGTTATTGCGATAGGGGTTGGCTCAATTATAGTGGGAATTGCGGTAAATTACCCGCTCCATTTTTTGGCACATTACCAGCAGGGATATAGCAAGGAGCAAACTATTCGCGACATTATTGATCCACTTGTGACGGGAAATCTGACGACAGTCGGTGCCTTTTTGAGTCTTGTATTCATTCATTCGAACGCAATGAAGGATCTTGGGCTGTTCGCTTCGTTTTTGCTTATTGGAACGATTTTATTTGTGTTGTTGTTTTTGCCACATCTATTCAAAAAGAATCTGTTTACGAAGCAGGAACGCTTAAGTACAAACCTGACGTTCAACAAAATTGCTTCGTATCAGTTGGATAAAAATATGTTCGTGGTTATTGCAGTGATACTCATTACGATACCGTTATTCTTTTTTAGTAAAAACACGACATTCGATAGTGACTTGCATTCAATCAATTATATGACAGATTCTCAGCGCGAGAAAATGGCAAAAATCAATGCACAGACACAACAAGATAAACCAACATTCTTTTGCGTAGCCGAAGGCGAGTCGGCAGAAACAGCTTTGCAAAATTATGAGACATTGGTGCCTTTGTTTGATTCGTTAAAACAAGAAGGACTTGTGTCATCAATTTCGGGAATTTCGACTTGCATTCCATCAAAAAAAGTTCAGGAACAGCGATTAAAAAAATGGCGTGAATTTGTTTCGAAACAGAAGGATTCTCTTCTGATAAAGTTAGAACAATCTTGTCTTGCAAATGGATTTAATTCTCACGCATTCAAACAGTTCGAGAATATTTTATGTGCAGAATATTCGGTACACGACATTGATTATTTTGAACCGATTATGCAGTCAATCGGTCATAATTTTGTGTATATGGATACTGTAAATCGTAAGACTTTGATTTACAATATTATTGGAACTGAAAAAGACAACCGTCAAATCGCCGAAGAACGGTTGATTTCTGACAATTCAAATATCTATACATTCGACAATACAACGCTTGTAACGCAAATGGTATCGGCTTTGTCCGACGATTTTGACTATGTTCTATATGTCTGTGGATTGATAGTTTTCTTATTTCTTACATTTTCGTTTGGACGTTTGGAGTTGAGTCTTATTGCGTTTGTGCCGCTTACGATTGGTTGGATTTGGATTCTTGGTTTGATGGACATCTTCGATATGAAATTCAACATTGTCAACATTATTCTTGCAACCTTTATCTTTGGCCAAGGTGACGACTACACCATATTCGTGACAGAAGGAATGATGTATGAATATACATATCGCAAGAAAATGTTAGCATCGTACAAGAATTCCGTTTGTCTTTCGGCTGCGATTATGTTTATTGGTATTGGTTCGTTGATTTTGGCGAAACATCCTGCTATGCACTCGTTGGGCGAAGTTACAATTGTTGGAATGTTTTCGGTTGTACTGATGGCATATTTGTTTCCACCACTTTTGTATCGTTGGCTAACGCAGAAAAATGGTAAAGACCGTTTGATTCCAATCACATTCAAGAACTTACTTACTACAATTATATCGTTTGTCGTATTTTTAATAGGAACGATATATCTTACTTTGGCAGGTTTTATTTCTCTAACAATATTAGGGAAAACTGATTCGCATAAATTGTGGTATCACAAACGTTTGTGTGGCACGTTCCGTTTTCTTGTGAAAATAATTCCAGGAGTTTCATTTGATTTGCAGAATGTTGCACAAGAAACATTTGAAAAGCCAGGAATTATTATTGCAAACCATCAGTCACATTTGGATTTAATGTATTTGTTGTTATTGAATCCAAAAATTATCTGTTTGACAAACCGTTGGGTTTGGCGTTGTCCGTTCTATGGATGGATAATTCGGTATGCCGATTTTTATCCAGTAGAAAATGGCATAGAAGACAATGTAGATGTGCTTCGCAAAGCAATTGATAAAGGATATTCAATATTGGTATTCCCAGAAGGAACTCGTTCCGAAAATTGCGATATTTTGCGTTTCCATAAAGGCGCATTTTATTTGGCAAAACAACTACAAGTAGACATAATTCCAGCACTAATTCATGGTATTGGTCATGTGTTCCCGAAAACGGAATTCTTATTACGAAAAGGGAAAGTTACGGTACAGTTATTGCCACGTATAACTACTGATAATGAATTATATAGCGAAGATGTTGAATGTCGTGATTTCGCAAAATCAGTTCGAAAATTATACATTCGTGAGTATGAACAATTGGCAAACGAAGTCGAAACAGCTGAATATTACAAAGACTTGGTTCTTCATAACTATATTTACAAAAGCAGACAAATCGAACAACAGGCTCGTAAAGTTTTGAAAGACGTAGATTTGTGTAGTAAAGTAGATTCGCTACCAAACGAGGGTACATATACTATAGAAAATTGTGGTCAGGGAGAGTTTGCACTGCTTGCTGCATTAGTCAAAAAGAACCTTCAAATTGTTGCTACCGACAGCGACGAAAATAACATAGCTATCGCCAAAAATTGTATTTCAGTTCCGGGGAATTTGAAGTTTGAGGTAAAAAGATAAGTTTTTTCGAATTAATTACAGCACCATGTATTATTCGTTTATAATTGGTATGATTCTTATTTAATTGTCTTTTTTTTATAAATTTGTTGCATATACTATTTGCTTTTGGGCAAGATAAATATCTGCTACTTGTGAACGAAAAAATGACAGACAAGATAAATATCCGCAAACTTGAAGCTGACCTCTGGGAGTCGGCTGACCTGCTTCGTGCTGGTTCAAAACTGACCAGTAGCCAGTACTGTATGCCAGTTTTGGCATTGCTCTTCCTTCGTTATGCCTACAGCCGTTTCAAGATGGTGGAGGCAGAGTTGTTGAAGAACCGCCCAAGCCGTGGTGGTCGTGTGATGCCTGTCGAGGCAAGCGACTTTGCTGCCAAGAGTGCGCTCTATCTGCCAAGAGAGGCGCAGTTTGACTATCTTGTTAATCTCCCTGATGACCAGCCGTTGGGCGAGGCTGTCAACCATGCCATGACATTGGTTGAAGAGCAGAGCGAACAGCTGACGGGTATTCTGCCTAAGTCGTACACCATGTTCAGCGATGAGCTGCTGCGTGAGCTGCTTCGCATCTTCAACAATAAGACTCTGGACGAGATAGGTGGTGATGTCATAGGTCGTATCTATGAGTACTTCCTATCGAAGTTCGCAAAAGCGGTTGCTTCTGATGATGGTGTGTTCTTTACTCCTAAATCTTTGGTAAAGATGCTTGTTAATGTACTGGAGCCCAAGCAAGGCGTGATGCTTGACCCTGCCTGCGGTTCGGGCGGTATGTTTGTGCAGACGGGAGATTTTGTGAATGCGGGTGGAATGAATGCCAACACCCAGATGACCTTCTACGGGCAAGAGAAGGTGGAATATAACGCCCAACTCTGTCTGATGAACATGGCTGTGCATGGATTGAATGGTCGCATCGTCAGTGGTGACGAAGCCAACTCGTTCTATCATGATGCTCACAATCTTGCTGGCAAGTGTGACTATGTGATGGCCAATCCTCCTTTCAATGTTGACAAGGTGAAGTCGGAATCGGCATCTGCTGCAGGTCGTCTGCCTTTCGGCTTGCCGGGAGTGAATGCCAAGACCAAGGAGATTGGCAATGCCAACTATCTGTGGATTTCCTATTTCTATGCCTACCTGAATGATACCGGCCGAGCTGGTTTCGTTATGGCATCATCAGCAACGGATAGTGCCAACAAGGACCGAGACATCCGTGAGAAACTTGTCTTGACGGGTGATGTGGATGTGATGGTGAGTGTGGGCAACAACTTCTTCTACACCCTCTCACTGCCTTGCTCACTGTGGTTCTTCGACAAGGCGAAACGCTTGGAGAACAAGAACCGTGTACTCTTCATCGATGCTCGCAACTACTACACCGTGGTTGACCGTACGCTCAACGAGTGGACGGAATGGCAGCTGAAGAATCTGCAAGCCATCGTACATCTGTATCGTGGTGAGCAGGAGAAGTATCGCCAGCTCATTGCCGATTATGATACTGCCCTCGAAGGTTTCTCTCTCACCGAGGCTGAAGCACAGCTCGCTGCCGCCAAGCAGATAGCAAAGGATGCCATTGCTGCAGCCGACCGCAAGACAAAGAAGCAGGTAGAGCGCGAACAGAACGAACTCATTGCCGATGCGGAACTGTTGCTTGAGACGGCACGTCAGCGTGAGTGGCTCACCTCGAAGTTCGGCACCGAAGGCGAATACCAGGACATCCTCGGTCTTTGCAAGATTGCAACTCTCGATGAGATAAGCGAAAAGAACTACAGTCTTACCCCAGGTGCATACGTAGGTGTTGCCGAAGTTGAGGACGATGGCGTTGATTTCCACGAGCGTATGAATGAGATTCATTCTGAACTCTCACAACTCAATGCCGAAGCCAACGTGCTTATGCGTGAGATAATGACCGAATGGGATAACCTAAAGACGAAGTAAGTTATGGAAAACGAAGTCGCTATAATCGAAACAAGAGCCACACAGTTGGCTGAAAAGATTGAGAGCCTGGTAACAGAGGCACGTAGGAATGTGGCTTCTGTAGCTAATACAGCCCAGGTTTATACATACTATGAGATTGGTCGCTATATCATAGAAGATGAACAAGGCGGTAAGGTGCGTGCAGAATATGGGAAAGGCATATTGAAGCGTGTATCAGAGCAACTTACTGAACGATTAGGCAAAGGTTGGTCGGAAGAGAATTTGCGACAGATGCGAAAGTTCTTCGCTATCTATTCAGGCCTGTTGTCAAATGTGCACGGTGAATTCTCAAAAATCCCAGACACTGTCTTGGAAATTGAAAACAAGGAAATCCCAGACACTGCCTTGGAAATTCGTAGCCAGCGGTTACTGAATCATGATTTTGTGCTTTCATGGTCACACTATCAGATACTTACACACGTAGAAGACCCATGCGCTCGTAGTTTCTATGAAATTGAAGCAAACAAGCAGGCATGGAGCACTCGCCAACTGCAACGTCAGATTGGTAGTGGACTCTATGAACGTCTGGCAATAAGTCGTGACAAAGACGAAGTTATGCGTTTGGCAAAGGAGGGACAGGTGGTAGAGAAACCATCTGACATCATCAAAGACCCTGTGGTTCTGGAATTCATCGGTTTGAAATCAGATGCATCTTATAGCGAGAGCGACCTTGAAAGTGCAATTATCAGTCGCCTTCAAGAATTCCTCCTCGAAATGGGCAAGGGTTTTCTCTTTGAGGCAAGGCAGAAGCGATTCACTTTCGAAGAACGACATTTCTATGTTGACCTTGTGCTTTACAATCGCCTCCTGCAATGCTATGTCCTCGTTGACTTAAAGATGGATGACCTCACCCATCAAGACCTCGGACAGATGCAGATGTATGTCAACTACTACGACCGCTTCGTAAAAGAGGACTTTGAGAAGCCAACTATCGGCATTCTCCTCTGCGAGCGCAAGAATGATGCTCTCGTAGAACTCACATTGCCTCAAGATGCCAATATCTATGCACAGCAGTATGCACTCTGTCTTCCCGACAAGGCTTTGCTCCAGCAAAAGTTGCGTGAATGGATTAAGGAATTTAGAAAGGAGGATGAGGTATGAGCAAGTGGAAGAAAGTGAAGCTGGGAGGAGTTGAGATGAGCGACACGCATAAGATATCCATACGTTTCTTTAATGACCACGAGGTGCGAGCCGTCTGGAGTGAGGAGAACAACAAATGGTTCTTCTCTGTACTCGATGTATTAGCGGCTATCAACAATCAAGAAGATTACCAGAAGACACGAAACTACTGGAAATATCTCAAGGCTAAGTTGAAAAAGGATTCTTCCGAGTTGGTTAGTGCCACTACCCAACTGAAGTTAAGGGCTGCCGATGGTAAGCGATATAATACCGATGTGCTTGATGCCGATGGCGTTGTCATGCTGGCAAAATCTGTTCCTAACAATAATGCAGCCGCCTTCCTCGATTGGCTAATGTATAGCGACAACACCATCGACGGACAGAGTCGCAAGAAGGCATACGCCCTGTTTGAGAGCAACCTGCTCGATAACATACCTGTAGGAACGGTAAAAGGCTTGCAACAGATACACTCACTACTGTTCGGTGGTCTTTACGACTTTGCCGGTAAGATACGCACCAAGACCATATCCAAGGGCGGCTTCAAATTCTGCCTTCACCAGTATCTGCCACAGCAGTTAGAGATGGTGGAACGTATGCCAGAAACCACTTTCGATGATATTGCCGACAAGTATGTGGAGATGAATGTCTGCCATCCTTTCATGGAGGGAAACGGACGCAGCACGCGTATCTGGCTCGACCTGATGTTGAAGGCCCGCCTGCACAAATGTGTGGATTGGAGCCAGATTAACAAGCGCGACTACCTCGCAGCCATGGAGCAAAGCGTTGCCGATGCCTCGCGCATCAAGCAGCTGATAGCAAACGCCCTTACCGACGACATCACCAGCCGTGAGCTTTTCATGAAGGGTATCGATTATTCTTACTATTATGAACAGGAGGATGAGGTATGAGTGAGTGGAAGAAGGTGAAGTTGGGGGAGGTGATTACACTCCAAAGAGGTTATGATCTTCCCAAAGCAAAATTTAAGAATGGTAATATCCCAGTGATAACATCAACTTCTATCATGGGTTATCATAATGTTGCAAAAGAGAAGGGGCCTGGCGTAATAACAGGACGCTCAGGTACTATTGGACAAGTTCAATATGTTGAATCGGAATATTGGCCACATAATACATCCTTGTTCGTAAAAGATTTTAAGGGTAATCTTCCTAAATTTATTTATTATTTCTTGAAGGATTTTGACCCTTCAAGAGCAATGACTGGTTCTGCTGTTCCTACACTAAATAGAAATAACTTAGCAATATTAGACGTAAGAATTCCCCCACTCCCCACCCAGCACCGCATAGCAACCATCCTCTCTCGCTACGACTCCTTGATAGAGAACTATCAGAAGCAGATAAAGCTATTGGAGGAAGCTGCTCAGCGACTCTACAAGGAATGGTTCATCGACCTCCACTTCCCCGGACACGGAAACACCAACATCATAGATGGAGTGCCAGAGGGATGGGAGAAGAAGAAACTCATAGACTTGGTGGATGTTCAGTATGGCTATGCTTTTGATGGCCATTTATTCAACAGCAAAGGTGAAGGTACTCCTATTGTACGCATTCGCAACATTCCTGATGGATACACAAATGACTATACAACAGAAGAGGCCAATGGCTCGTACATTGTAAATGATGGCGACATACTGATAGGAATGGATGGCATATTCCATATAAACACTTGGAGTGGTGGAAAAGCTTATCTTGTACAGCGAGCATGTTCATTCAGACCTAAAGATACTGCCATGAAGGGCTTTATTCTACAAGCAATATACGAACCTATTAAATACTTCGAGAATACAGTTGTTGGTGCTACGGTGGCTCATCTTGGCAAGAAACATATTGATTCCATAGAACTGCTGGTGTCGAATGACAGTAAGATGTACAAAACGTTTGAAAGGATGTTCAATGAAAGACAAACATTGAAATCCCAACTCCGCCTCCTCACAGAAGCGCGTGACCGCTTGCTTCCTAAACTGATGAGTGGTGAGATAGAAGTGTAGAACGAAAAGCAATAGAATATGAACGAGATACAGTTTTTAATATATAGCATGCCTGATGGTGACGGCAAGGTGCAGGTAGTCATAAAAGACGAGACTCTGTGGTGCACGCAGAAAGCGATGGCTCAGCTCTTTGGAGTAGGAGTGCCTGCCATAAGCAAGCATCTGACTCACATCTTTGAAGAAGGTGAACTGGAAAAAGAAGTGGTTGTTTCCAAAATGGAAATACCCACTCAGCATGGTGCGATAGAGGGAAAAACACAGATGAGTGAGACTGCCTTCTACTCCCTCGATGCCATTATTGCCGTGGGTTATCGCGTGAACAGCCTCAAGGCAACCCGCTTCCGCCAGTGGGCAACGAAAGTACTGCACGAATACATACTGAAGGGTTTTGCCATGGATGACGAGCGATTGAAGCAGGCGAAGACAGCCTTTGGCAAGGATTACTTCCGGGAGTTGCTGGAGAGGGTTCGCAGCATCCGTGCCAGCGAGCGCAGAATATGGCAACAGATAACAGATATCTATGCAGAATGCTCGTTCGACTACGATAGTAAGTCACCTACCACACGCGAGTTCTTCCAGATGGTGCAGAACCGTTTCCACTATGCCATCACAGGAAAGACAGCTCCTGAGATAATCTACACCAGTGCCGACCATACCAAGGAACACATGGGATTGGAGACATGGAAGAATGCGCCAGATGGACGCATACTGCTTTCCGACACCAAGGTAGCGAAGAACTATCTGCCAGAGAAAGAGATTCGCCAGTTGGAGCGTGCCGTTACTGGTTACTTCGACTATATTGAGGACTTGATAGAGCGCGAAAATGCCTTCACGATGGAGCAGTTTGCTGCATCGGTAAACGAGTTCCTAACCTTCCGTCGCTATGCCTTGTTGCCAGACAAAGGAACAATAAGCCGTGCCGAGGCAGACAGGAAGGCTGAAGAGGAATACAAACTCTTCAACCCTGGTCAAAAGATAGACTCTGACTTCGACAAACATATACGAGGATTATTGGATTAAATCGACGATACCATAATGGCAAAAGACTTTAGCGAAGACCTGCTGATACAGAAATCTACTGCTGAGCTCTTGGAAAAAGAGCTTGGTTGGAAGTCTGTGTATGCTTTCGACAATGAGGTGATGGGCGCTGAAGGTACCCTCGGTCGCAAGACACAGAGCGAGGTTGTGCTGACTCGTCATCTGCGTTTGGCTTTGAAACGTCTCAACCCATGGATGACGGACAAGCAACTGACAGAAGCCATTGAGCGCATGACCAGCTATATGAGTTCGCAGACGCTGATGCAGATAAACGAGGAGAAGTACCAGTATCTGCGCGATGGTGTGCCTGTCACTCGCCTGAAGCCTAACGGAGAGACGGAACTGGTCAAGGCGCGTGTGATGGACTTTGCCAATGTCTATAACAACGAGTTTATTGCCGTAAGGGAACTGTGGATAAAGGGACCTATCCACAAGCGAAGGGCAGATGTGGTGTGCTTTGTGAATGGTCTGCCGCTTATCTTCATCGAACTGAAAAACCACGACCAGGACATACAGAATGCCTATACCGATAACTATCGCGACTATCTGGATACCATCCCTCACCTGTTCCACCACAATGCTATGATCATGCTGAGCAACGGCATGGAGAGCCGTGTGGGTACAGTAGGTGCAAAGTGGGAGTTCTTCCATGAGTGGAAACGACTTACGGAATTGGATCACGGTAACATCGAACTGCCAACGATGCTGCGAGGTATCTGCAAGAAAGAGAACCTGCTTGACCTGCTCGAGAACTTCATCCTCTTTGACCATAGTGGTGGTTCTACGGTGAAGATCTTAGCACGCAACCACCAGTATCTCGGTGTGAATCAAGCCGTAGAGATGTATCGCCATCGTGAAGAGATGAAAGGCAAGCTGGGTGTGTTCTGGCACACACAAGGCTCTGGTAAGAGTTATTCAATGGTGTTCCTGGCTCAGAAGATAAGACGTAAGTTTGAAGGTTCGCCTACGATTGTGGTACTTACCGACCGAGACGAACTGAACAAGCAGATAAGCGACACCTTTGAGAATTGTGGATTGTTGGGAGGATTGAAAGCCAAACAGTTCATTGCCCATAGTGGTGATGACCTGAGGCAGAAGCTCTCGGGCAATCCATCGTTCATCTTCTCGTTGATACAGAAGTTCAACAAGGCTGATGCCGAACCTATCTACCCCGACCATGACATCATCGTGATGAGTGACGAGGCACATCGCACACAGAATGGTGTGTTTGCCGATAACCTGATGCACATGTTACCAACAGCCAATCGTATCGGTTTTACGGGTACGCCTTTGCTTAGGGATGACAATATCACAGCTCGCACATTCGGACAGTATGTGTCGGTGTATGACTTCAAACGTGCCGTGGAGGATAAGGCAACCGTACCTCTCTACTACGAGAACCGTGGTGAGAAGTTGCAGGAACTGAAGAACCCGGAAATCAACGCCGAGATTGCAGCCAGATTAGATGAAGAGAATCTGGATCCTTCACAGCAAGCTAAGCTGGAGCGTGAGTTTGCTCAGGAGGTACATCTGCTCACGGCAGAGAAGCGACTGAGGGTTGTGGCACAGGACTTCGTGCGTCATTATAGCGACCTGTGGACAAGTGGCAAGGCTATGATGGTTAGTTTCAACAAGGTGACCTGTGTCCGCATGTACAACTATGTGCAGGAATATTGGCAAAAGGAAATCAAGGCTCTTCGCAAACAAATAGAACAAGATCCTTGGCAACAGGAAGTGCAGGAGATGAAGCGCAAACTGCAATGGATGGAAGAAACGGAAATGGCAGTTGTGGTTTCGCAAGAGCAGAACGAGATACAGACATTCCAGAAATGGCGACTGGACATCACTCCACATCGTGAGAAGATGGAGAAACGCGAGCTGGACAAGGAGTTCAAAGATGCTGATGGCAAGCTTCGGGTTGTCTTTGTTTGTGCCATGTGGCTGACAGGCTTTGATGTGAAGACACTCTCATGCCTCTACATAGATAAGCCGATGAAGGCACACACCCTGATGCAGACGATTGCACGTGCCAACCGTGTGGCAGAGGGTAAGTCGAACGGTCTTGTCGTTGACTACATCGGCATTGTGAAGGCTCTGCGTCAGGCTCTGGCTGACTATACAGCGAATCCTGATGGTGGTGAAGGTGGCAACGACCCTACTGTAAACAAGGAAGAACTAATAAAGAATGTTTGGGAGATTATAGGTACAGCCGAGGCGTTCCTGCATGATAAGGGTTTTGGATTACAAGAACTCATTGATGCAGAATTGTTTGAAAAGCTATCCTTACTGAAGAAAGCTGCAAATCAGCTGTGTGATACCGTTGAAATCCGCAAGTCGTTCTGCACATTTGCAACCACTTTGCTCAAACTTTGGAAGTATCTCGATCGTGAAGATATTACAGAGGAAATGCGCAAGAAGAAGGATGCTCTGGAAGCCATCTACAAGGAACTGCAGAAGAAACGCAAACATGCAGACATCACAGATCTGAGTGTGGCTATCAATGATATTGTCAATGAGCATTTGGAAATTGACAGCTCTCAGATGATGGTTGCTGAAGGGCGGAGGTTCGACATCAGCGGTATTGACTTCGACTTGCTGAGAAGGGAGTTCGCAAAACGCGAAGACAAGAACCTCGTTCTGCGAGACATTCAAGACTTACTTCAGGAGCGTTTGGCTCGACTTTTAGCCGAGAATCCATCCAGAATTAACTTCTATGAGAAGTATCAAGAGATTATCAAGGCATATAACCAAGAACAGAATCGCGCAACAATAGAAAAGACCTTCGAGGAATTGATGCATCTGTCTCAAGCGCTCAGCGAAGAAGAGAAGCGCTACGTCAGGGAAGGATTCAAGAGTGATGAAGAACTCTCCCTCTATGATCTGCTCTTGAAAGACAATCTATCAAAGGCAGAAGTTAAGAAACTGAAGGATGTCGCTATAGACCTCCTTGCCAAGATAAAAGGACAATTGGCTGGTATGGATCATCCGTTTGACAAGCCAACAACTCGTGCAACACTCATCATCACTATCCGCGATGTCTTGTGGCAGGAACTGCCGGAGAGCTACAACGAAGAAAGTATAAACTACTATCGCGACACCATCTATAACTATGTAAGTCAAAGATATGGTGGGGTGGCATAAAAATATATGCAATTAGCAAATTAGCATATTGATAGTAAACAAAAAGGGTGGACAAATCCACCCTTTGTTATATTAAATAAACTGATTCTATTATGGTATCAACACTAATCTAAAACCAGTAAAGCTGTTTCGTAATGATGGGCTTAAATGACCTCTGTTTGCATTTCTGCAGCTATTTTCTTCTGTTATGATACAGCCGCCGCGTAAAACCATGTCTTCGCCTTCTGCAGGACCTTGTGGGTTTACTGTTCCTTTTGCTTTATAGGCGTCAATTGAGTACCAGTCAGAACACCATTCCCAAACACTTCCGCTCATGTCGTAGATGCCAAGTTCGTTGGCAACTTTGCTTGCTACAGGATGGATTTTTTCTTCAGAGTTTCCTTTGTACCAACCTACATTCGATAAGTCATTGTCGCCGCTATATGTGTAGCCTGATTTTTTATTACCACCGCGTGCTGCGTATTCCCATTGTGCTTCTGTTGGCAGAGCGAATGTTTTACCTGTATGCTCATTTAATTTCAAGATAAATTCTTGAATTTCGTCATAGCTAACATAGTACATTGGATAATTGTCGCCTTCGCCACGCAATGGCCATAGAGGGTTTGCTTTGTCGCGTTGTTGAGCAATGGTTGTTCCCATAATTGTTGTCCATAATTCTTGGGTAACTTCACATTCTCCAATATAATAACTGCTTAAGTTCACGCTATGAACAGGTTTTTCGTCTCTATCGCAGCCGTCCACTTGTTCTGTAGTAGCTCCCATATTGAATGAGCCACCTTTTACGAAAATCATCGTAAATTCAACACCTTCAACTGTGAATTTTTGTGCTGTTGGTGTTTTTACAACATTATTATTTTGACGATCGGCAGCAGCCTTTAATGACTGTGCTTGAACACCAAATACGCAAAAGAAACTTACGATTACACAAAGAATTTTCTTATTCATAGCCTTTGAATTTTTGTATTATTCTTCACTTTCAACTGATTCAACATATACGAAATCTTTCACGTATGTTGGTTTATTTTTTTGTATGTCTTCAATAAGTGTCTCAATATATTTTTGTGAATAACTTACTGCAAGACTAAGAGTTGTATCTGTATACAATAGAACAAAACTTGCTTTGCCATTTTCTTGAACTGCGTAGAATAAACCTTCTTTTTCTTGTTTTTGAGCTCCTAATTTTTTTGCAATTTCTGAACTTAATTTTTTAGCAATAGCACAAGCTTTATTTGTTGCTTTCCCGCTCAATAAGAATTTATATCCCCATGACGCAATAGGTTCAGTAAGATTGTAGACAATAGTTTTATTGTCAGTGCTATCTAAAGAAACGATTCTATTGTTGAATCCAAATTCTGTAACAATACCGTGAATTTCTTTTGTGAATTTCTGGATATTTAGTGCAATGATAGTAACAGAATCAAGAGCGTTTGCATAGTCACCATAAATCTTGCTGTCTGCAATAGTTTGAACAGTTGAATTTGCTGTAAAACCATCGAATGAGTTTTCGGTAATTTTTTCGGCAAACTTTTGAACGAATTCAGATGCATCATAGTAATCAGATTTTACATAACTGTTTTCTGATATAGAGAAGTTACCAGATTTATCTACATATCCCCATTTACCATTTCTTTTTACAGGTGCGTGTTTTCCTGAAAAACCTTCATAAATAGCTTCGAATGTTGGTGCTATTACTGTTACACCTTGTTCGTTTATAAAACCGTATAAATTAGATGTGTCTTGGAATGCTGCTAATCCTTCCTTAAAGTTATATAGTTCTTTAATGTTTTGTAGTTGTAGGATAGTTTTTCCTTGTTTGTCTATACAAGTAGGATATTCTCCTGCTTCAACAACAATAGCTTTTCCTTCGTGAAATGTTGTTCCATATTTATATTTTGGTTCCACAACAAATTGTGCTTCAGTGTTAATATAACCAAAATATCCATTATCATCTTTTACCAATGCTAAATTTTCAGAAAAGAATCCTGCTTCTTTATAGCGAGGTGAAATAACATATTCTCCATTTGAGTTAATGTATCCCCATTTACCATCTACGTAGGCAGGGACCAATTGGATATTTTTTTCGGAACAAGAAGAAAATAATGCAAGTGCAGTTATAATTGTGAAAAACCAATTTGTATGTTTCTGTTTCATATTTTTATAATAAGCGGTTTAACAATATATTTTATGAATGTAAGAATTCTAACGATACTGGAACGTTCGGAAATACGTGTACCAAAATCAAAAATGTAATTATTAGCATAAATAATATCTCTGCAATTATTGGTCGGCGTATGTTTACCATATAGTTCGATATATAAATTGCGACAGGAAGCAATCCGAAAAATAGTATGTCGTAACTTACATACTGGATAAGGAATGCAGTGCAAAGTATAATTGTTAAGAATAGAATAAAAATAAGGTAATATTTTCTGATAGATACTTTCTTTAACCCGCCTGTTAATGCGTATATTGCCGAAATTACAAACAAGAAGGCAAGGAAACATGAATAGATTGTCGGTACAAGAGTAAGAGTTAAATCTGTATGTACAGTAAGTAAATTCGCTTTCCATGTCGCGATTTGTTGTGGTAATAAGTCAAAGCAAAATGCAAGGGCGAACACTAATGCAAATGGAGCAAGAATGCCAATAATTGCAGCTAACCATTGTCGCCAGTAAAACGAAACCAATATAGCTAATCCAAGGAAGGTTAGGAGCGAAAGGTAAATTGCAGGAGCGTAAAATAGTGTGGCAATAGAGAAAAACAAACCACATTCAAATATGGTACGCAATTCTCGCTCATTTTTATACATCTTAAATAATGATACCAATGCTAGAATAATGAAGAACAAAGCTGGTTGCATTGGATTTAATTGTCTAAAATCTTGTAAACAAGACGAGAACATTATGTACAATAGAATGTATAGGATAGAGCGTTTCTCAATCAAACGGATTGCAGAGTTTGTTCGCATCAACAAGAAAATGTTAGCCGTAAGCAACAGAATTGAAACAATCTGACCAGCAAGCATATTCCACTGTTGAATTGCAATCAATGGTTTGTAGAAAACCATTGGATTTTCGTCATAATAGTGTGGAATAAATTGAGGATGCAAAAGGTTTGAACCCCACAATAGTAACACTATTATAGGCAATAATACAAAGTTGAATGATGTATTTCTCTGCAGAAATTGAAACATATTATCCTAAATCAACGCCGATGTCTCGACGGTAATACATTTTGTCAAATTGAATCTTCTTAATATTCTTATATGAAAGTTCCAATGCAGCGTTTTTATCTTTCCCTAAAGAAGTAACTGTCAACACTCTACCGCCAGATGTTTTTACTTCTTGACCGTCTAATGTTGTACCTGCGTGGAATACAATACTATCTGAAATTTCAGAATCAATAGTGATGACCTTGCCTTTTTCGTATGCTTCTGGATATCCGCCAGATACAGCCATAACAGTTGTTGCCGATTGTTCATCGATTTCAATTGTTTCTTTTGATAATGTTTTGTTTGCGGCAGCAACGAAAAGTTTTAGCAAGTCAGATTTGATTCGAGGAATCACTACTTCTGTTTCTGGATCACCCATACGAACATTATATTCGATTACCTTTGGTGTTCCGTTGTCATTCATTAATCCGAAGAATATAAAACCACAATATGGAATATTGTCTTTCTTTAGACCTGCCACAGTTGGCTTAATAATTTCTTCTTCAACGCGTGTCATAAGTGCTTTGTCTGCAAAAGGAACAGGAGAAACAGCACCCATACCACCAGTATTTAAACCTGTATCGTGTTCGCCAATACGTTTGTAATCTTTGGCTTCTGGTAGCAATACATAACTTTCGCCATCAGTAAGAACAAACACCGACATTTCAATACCTTTTAGGCATTCTTCAATGACAACAGTTTTGCTGGCATCACCGAATTTGCCTTGAAGCATATTTTGTAATTCTGTTTTTGCTTCTTGTAAATCGTTGATTATCAATACACCTTTGCCTGCAGCCAATCCGTCTGCTTTTAATACGTATGGTGCAACTTGTGTATCAAGAAATGCGAAACCCTCAGCAAGATTCTCTGCAGTTACTGTAAAGTGTTTTGCTGTAGGTATGTTATGACGAATCATAAAGTTTTTAGCAAATTCTTTACTGCCTTCCAATGTTGCAGCATATTTTTGTGGACCAATAACTGGAATGTTTTTCAATTCAGAATCTGCAAGGAAAAAATCATGGACACCTTTTACAAGTGGATCTTCTGGACCAACAACAACAAGGTTAATGTCGTATTTCTTTACCGCTTCTTTGATTTCGTCGAAAGACGTTGCTGAAATTGGCAAGTTGGTACCAACTGTCGCTGTTCCTGCATTTCCAGGAGCTATATATAATTTATCCAATAATGGGCTTTGTGCCATTTTCCATGCTAAGGCATGTTCACGACCGCCCGATCCTAGTAATAAAACATTCATAATTAATTATTTGTATCGTTTGTCTTCTGTATATACGTGAGCATCAGCTCGTTTTGCTTGAATTTTTGGAAGTTCTTTTTCTGCTTCTTCTTTTGTGTCAAATGGCCCAATGTAGATTTTGAACAACTTTTCTCCGTTTTTGCGGGCATCGTTAATCCAATAATATCCACAAGGAAGACTATCGACATACGAAAGTTCTGCAACAGTCTTAATGGCAAGCACTTCGTCTGGAGTAGCACGGAAGCCAATCAACCAATTTCTAGGTACTTTGATTTTTGTAGCAACACGACCAAAATCAAATGGAGGAGGGGTTGGTTCTGCTGGTGGAACTGTATCAATAACCATTGGTTCTTCTGGAATATCTACCGGAACTTCTTCTTTTACCACCGTTGTAGTGTCAACTACAGGTGCTACTGCAGCAGGTTTTACTTGTTTGTGAGACCAATAATACCAAATTCCTCCACAAAGTAATGCTATGATTAACAATAGGATAGGGAATAAACCACCTTTTTTCTTTTTCTCTTCGTTTTTAGTTTTTCCCTTTTTTGATTTTCCCTTTGGAGTTACTACAGGAGTTGGTTTTACCGTAGTTTCTTCGGTAGCCTTTGGCTCTTCGACAACAACAGGTTCTTCTACAACAGCAGGCTCCTCTTGAGGTGTTTCAACAACAGTTTCTTCGACTTGTTCAGTAGGAGTTTCGTTTATCTCGATAGTGATAGGTTCTTCAGGGACAGATTCCACAACTTCTTCAGCAATTTGTTCTGCTTTCGGTTCATCACCGTCAATTTGTAAGTGGTCGTCTCCTGAAGGAGAAAACGATAAATCTTGATTCAAATCGAATTCAAATTCGCTATTGTTTTTTTTCATAACACTCAAAATATAAGTTGGTTACAAATATTTTACGATTATTTGATGATTGTCATACCGCCCATATATGGAACAAGTACGTCAGGAACTTTAATACCGTCCTCTGTTTGGTAATTTTCCATAATTGAAGCCACAATTCTTGGTAATGCTAATGCACTTCCGTTCAATGTGTGTGCAAGTACAGTTTTCTTTGTTTGTTCATCTTTGTAACGTAATTTCAAGCGATTTGCTTGGTATGTTTCAAAGTTAGAAACAGAACTAACTTCCAACCAACGTTTTTGACCTGCAGAGAATACTTCGAAGTCGTATGTCAATGCAGATGTGAAACTCATATCGCCACCGCACAAGCGAACGATTCTATAAGGAAGACCAAGGTCTTTTACAAGAGATTCAACATGTGCAACCATTTCGTCCAATGCTTGATATGAGCGTTCTGGATGGTCAATGCGAACGATTTCTACTTTGTCGAATTGGTGAAGACGGTTCAAACCGCGAACATCTTTACCATACGAGCCAGCTTCACGACGGAAGCAAGGAGTGTAAGCAGTACATTTGATTGGGAAATCACTTTCTTTTACGATAACATCGCGGAAGATGTTTGTAACTGGTACTTCTGCTGTTGGAATTAAATATAGATTATCAATACCAACGTGGTACATTTGACCTTCTTTATCTGGCAACTGACCAGTTCCAAATCCAGATGCTTCGTTTACCATAATAGGTGGTTGATATTCTAGGTATCCAGCAGCTGTTGCTCTGTCTAAGAAGAATGTGATAAGTGCACGTTGTAATTTTGCACCTACGCCAACATATACAGGGAATCCTGCTCCTGTTAACTTATTACCTAATTCGAAATCAATAAGATTATATTTTTCAGCCAATTCCCAGTGGCAAAGTAGGCCTTCTTTTTCTGGAATTGTTCCGCCATTTTTAACGATTACATTATCTTCCGCTGTTTTTCCTTCTGGTACGATTTCAGCTGGAAGGTTTGGAAGTAGAACAACTTCTTTTTGTAGTGCATCCATTGCATCGGCCATATCTTGGTCGAGTTTTTTGATGGATTCTTTTAATTCTACAGTTTTTTCTTTTGCGGCATTTGCCTCGTCAATTTTTTTCTGTGCAAATAATGCTCCAATTTCCTTGGATAAACTATTGATTTCTGATTGTTTTGCATTCAAATCTTTTTGAATTGCAATACGTTTGTCATCAAGAGCAATGATTTTTTCGACAGCCTCTTTTGCATCGAAGTTCTTGACAGCAAGTCTTTTAACTACGAACTCGGGATTTTCTCGAATTATTTGAAGAGTAAGCATTTTTATATGAAAATTTAATAACGTACAAATATAAAAAAAACTCCTGAATATTATTCCTTAACGGATATATTCAGGAGTAAAAAATTGTTATTGTAGAATGTTATGCTTCAGGAACAACTGAAACGTACATCTTGTTGTCGCGTTTTCTTTGGAATTTTACTTTTCCGTCAACTAAAGCAAACAATGTATGATCACGACCCATACCAACATTTTCTCCAGCCATACGAACAGTTCCACGTTGTCTAACGATGATGTTACCTGCGATAACTGCTTGACCACCTGATTTTTTAACACCAAGTCGTTTGCTTTCCGAATCTCTACCGTTCTTAGAAGAACCTACACCTTTCTTATGTGCCATTGTCTTATCTCTTTAAATTATGCAACAATATTTTCAATTTGAATTTGAGTTAAAGCAGCTCTAAAGCCGTTTTTAACTTTGTATCCTTTTCTACGTCTTTTCTTGAAAACGATAACTTTGTCACCTTTAAGGTGTGACAATACTTTTGCAGTTACTTTAGCGCCTTTTACTGTTGGAGTACCAACTTTAACATCTTTGTCTGCAACTAAAAGTACATTCTCGAAATCTACTGATTCACCTTCGTTGTTAGATAGACGATTAACATAAACTTTATCGTCTTTAGCAACCTTAAATTGCTGTCCTGCTATTTCTACTATTGCGTACATCGTAATAACTATTATTCCTTCTAATTTTGGACTGCAAATGTATAAAACTTTATAGAATAACAATGACTTTTTTCAATTTATTCGAAAAAAATCTACTTTTGCACTGAAATAAAAATGATTCTCTTTATGAAATTTTTGAAATTAAGTCTGGTTCTATTTGGTGTATTCGCACTATCAGCTTGTAATAATAAAGAACGTGAGGTAATTGTATCTGTTCATCCAAATGGAAATGTTGCTTATGCGGAATATTATGCAAAAGATGATTCTGTAAATGTGATACGCACAGTACGATATTATTTTGAAGGTGGCAAACAGGAAGAAGTTAATTATAAAGATGGTATTCGCAACGGTGTTACTACATTTTGGTATCAAAATGGCGAGAAAATGATGATGGGTACCTATAAAAATGGTCTTCAGGATGGTGTTTTTACTCAATGGTTCGACAATGGTAAGGTCGATTATATTGCAGAATACAAAAATGGCAGACCTTCGGGTACTTGGAAGTACTATTCTATAGAAGGAAAATTACTTTCTGAACAAAAAATGCAATAAAGTTTTGATGTAATAAAAAAAATACTACTTTTGCACTGAATTATGGTGCCCATAGTTCAGTTGGTTAGAGCGTCAGATTGTGGTTCTGAATGTCGAGGGTTCGAATCCCTCTGGGCACCCAAAGCGAAACAGCAATGTTTCGCTTTTTTTATGTATATTTGTTTCTATGAAAATAGTTATAAATACTCGGTTACTTATTAAAGGTCGAATTGACGGAATCTCACGCTTTACTTACGAGACTGTTAAACGAATGTGTGTGAATTATCCTGAACATCAATTTTATTTGTTGTTCGATAGAATGTATGACAAATCATTTGTATTTTCGGAAAATGTGAAGCCTATCATTGTGCCTTTTCAGGCTCGTCATCCTTTTTTATGGTGGTTTTGGTTTCATTCTCAATTACCTCGTGTCATTAAGGCTTTGCAACCAGATGTGTTTGTTTCTACCGATGGCTATAGCATAGTTGACGGTGACGTTCCTATTGTTGACGTAATTCATGATTTGAACTTTGAACATTTTCCAGAACATTTGCCTTATTTGGTAAGAAAATACTATCAGAAATATTTTCCGCAGTATGCACAAAAAGCGACTCGTATAGCTACGGTTTCGGAATATTCAAAACAAGACATTCATTCTTTATACAATGTCCCATTGGATTCTATTGATGTTGTGTATAATGGCGTGAGTAGTTCGTTTCAACCGTTAATCGAAACGGAAAAGAATCTGATAAAGCAGAAATATACGGACTCCAAGAATTATTTTGTGTATGCTGGAACATTGCATCCTCGAAAAAATATTGAAAATCTATTTAAGGCGTTTTCTGTCTTTAAGTCCCAGACTCAGTCCGATATGAAATTGGTAATTGTTGGTGAGGCAATGTTTTTGTCAAAAACAATCCAACAGGAATACGATAAACACGCGTATAAAAGTGATATTGTGTTCACTGGTCGTGTGTCGGATAAGGATTTGAATTATTTGTTGGGAGCATCTTTTGCAATGACATACGTGCCGTTCTTTGAGGGATTTGGTATACCAATCTTAGAGGCTTTTGCGTGCGGAGTTCCTGTCATTACATCTAATTGTACTTCTATGCCGGAAGTTGCTGGCGATGCTGCATTGTTGTGCGATCCACACGATGTAGATTCAATTGCTAAGGCTATGGTTGAGCTGTTTACAAAACCAAATGTGTATGCTCAATTGCTTACAAATGCTACAATTCAGTTAGAGAAATTTTCTTGGGATAAGACAGCTGCTGCTTTGTGGGCTTGTATTGAGAAGGCGGTGAAGGAATAATTTATTTATTTTCAACACTTTGCTTCATTGCTGATTCCATGATATTTGTTGTGGAATTCCATTCGTAGTTACTATGAACGAATTTGTTTCCATTGTTAGCAATGGTTGTTGCAGTGTCGTTGTTGCTTAATAAGCTGATAATGTGGTTTGCTAGTTCGTTTGCCGTATTTCCGATGAGTATTTCTGTGTTTGGAGTTGCTTGTAGTGAACCATTAGCCAAATTTGTCGTAATACATGGTAGATTCATGGACATTGCTTCCAAAAGTTTGTTTTGCAAGCCAGTTCCCATTCTCATTGGTGCAATGAATATTTTTGACTGTGCGTACATGTCACGCATGTCGTCAACCCAGCCAGTTACGGTTATGTTTTCGTTTGCTGCATTTTTTACGGATGGAGCAGGTGTGGCACCGGCTATGCATAATTTAGCTGTAGGAATTTGCTTCCATACCAAAGGCATAATTTCCTTTGCAAGAAAATCAACGGCATCAACATTTGGTGGATAAGCCATGTTTCCGCTAAAAATAATATCGTATTTCTTTGTTGTTTCGTATGGGGTAAAGTGCTCAAAATCAACTCCATTAGGAACAATAAGTATCTCTTGTCTCTTTTCGTGGTCGATGAGTTGTCTATCTGAATCGCAGATGATTGTTTTTATGTCAAATTTGTCGAAAACATGATGTTCGTATCGTTGTAGTCTGCGAAATTCCATATTGAAGATAGGGCGTTTAAACCAACTTGCTTTATCCATTCTTCGCTTCATGCCGTACGAAAGGACATCTTGATAGTCAAGTGTTTTCTTTATTTCTTCTTGTTCAAGATATGGCGCAACCCGTACAAATTGTCCGAATAGCATATCGGGTTGAATACTTTGTATTAAAGCATGAATTTGTTTGTGGGCGGATTTGTTGTAAAAATAGCCGCATTGTATTGGTAGTCCTTTTAAAAAGGCTATACCTAAGTTATATACAATTTGGAGTTTTGTAATGTCTATGTATGTAATTGATTTACAATATGGTTTCAATTGTCTTGTGGCATCTTCTTTGTTTACAGATTTGTCATCGTTTAACGCACAAAGGTGTACTTCGTTATTAGCAGCAAGGCTTTTAATTTGATTAAACGCACGCAATTTGTCTCCTTTTTCTAAAGGCCATGGTATTCGTGATAAGAGAACAAAAATTTTCATTTTCTGTGGCTATAAAGATGATAGTATGTTGTTTACAATCTGATTGTTATCGAAATTATTGCGTACAAAAAGTTGTGCGTTGTTTCCAATTTCTGTGATTTTTTCTTGTTGTTGTACTAATTCAATGATTGTGTTTGTAAATGTTTCTGCCGTGTCGGCAATACAGATTTCTTTGCCGTTTTTGGCAGGAATACCTTCAGCACCGATGCTTGTTGACACAATACATTTCCCATACGCCAATCCTTCAAGTATTTTTATGCGCATTCCGCCTCCTGCAAGAAGTGGAACTATCATTATGGCGTGTTCTGTCATAAATGAATACGCGTTGGGAACTTCGCCGTGGTAGACAATGCCAGGAACTTGTATTTTATCAATAAACCAAGTTGGGGCATTTCGTCCAGCTACATGAAGTTCTAATACAGGAAATTCATGTCGGATTTTATCCCAACAATTTTCTAAAAACCATATTAATCCTTGTTGATTTGGTGCCCAATCCAATGCTCCAATGTGGAACAACGACAAGCGTGGGGTTTGTTGTATCTGAGGTAAATCTTGTATGAATATGCCTGTTGGAGCAATAATTGTAGGCTTTTGATTTCCTATATTATTGTATGTATCTCCGTCTCGTTGCGTTATTGGAATGAGAAAGTCGTAGTTGTTCAATACGGATTTCTCAAAGTGCTTTATCCGTTTTGTTAGGTTTTGCAAATAAAGTTTTTTGAGCGGATTCTGTGTAGAAAGCGCAAGTCTTTCCCAAATTTCAAACTCTACATTATGTGCGCGATATAGGATTTTTGCTTTGCTATGTTTGCGTAATAAAGGAATGTATGAACACAGATATAAGCCCTCTAATTGTATTATATCGTATTCTTTTTTTGCCAATAGTTCCAAAAGTAAATTCTCGAAATCTTTTGATATAAAGCGACTTGCGGTATAAGGTAATTTAGAAAACAAGAAATTACCAACGAGTCCTAACACAGTCACGTTAGTGTTTATAAAAGTGCTATGATAATCGCTTAAAGCTGTTACATTTGCTGGTATTGCAGTTGTATCGAGAAAATGTTTGGGTGTATTGATTGCTGCTACAGATACGGAATGGCCAGCTTCTGCCATACCACGAATCATTGCAAAACTTGCAATTTGTCCGCCATCTTTGGGTGGATAAGGATTTTTATTGCAGACAAAAAGAATGTTCATTTATGTAGAAAAAAAACGCCGAAGGGAATGCCTTCGGCGCTCTATATAGTTATGATAAATTATCTAGCAAATCTTTTGTTGAAATATACTGAATTACGAGGGTTGATTTCAACATAGAAGCTGGTACTTTTTCTTTCAGGGAATTTGTAGTTAGCATATCCATCAGGATCTTGACCAATACGTTTTCCTCTAAAATGTTTCGCATCCATTTCTCGAACAGAGGCGATGTAGAATGTTTCAACAACTTCAGTTGCATTTTTGAAATCCTTGTCGTTTGAAACAACGATTTTACAAGTGAAAGTTACAGGAGTATTTTCTGGTGTAAAATCTGCTTTGTAGATTGTTGCCATTTCTTTCTTCAAAGAATTGTGCTTCTCTTCGTAACTAGCAACAGTAGTGTCTAACACAATACCTGCATCCGTGTTTTTAGTGCGAGGCATGATGTAGTAGTTACCTTTTGTATAGGTACTTTTGCTAATGATTTTTGAAACTTCGTCTTTCTTTTCTTCGCGACCCATAGTGATTTTTTGCCACTCGTAGTCCATATCTGTCAATACAGGAGCTTCAGCTTTATATTTTTCGAATATTTTGTATTGTTCAGGAGTTAGTTTTGATTCTTCTGGAGTCATTGGAATTTCAACACCTTCGATTGTAAATGTTGATTTTGACCAGTTTACATACAAAGTATCTTCGGTAAGGTTTTCAACTTTTACAGTCAATTTTCCTTGGAAAGACCAGAACATATAACTAATGTCGGCAATAGCATTCTCTGAATGATATTGTTTGTATTCATTCAATGGAAGATTGCTTTTAGAAGCAACATCATATACTTGAACATAACCTTGTGCATTGTTTACATTTTGTGCTTGTGCTGCAAGAGCCATTGTTGACAATGCAAAAACTGATAAAAACTTTGCTAATTTTTTCATATACCTAAAAATTATATGGACAAATATAGAAAAATATTTGAAATAAGAGTAAAATTCAATTTTTTATTGAATCTTCGATTGTAAACCAAACCATTTCTTTTTTACCAATTTAAGAAGTTTAGTTTAATTACAGAGTTACGTTTTTTGGAATGGTACACTATCTTTATTGTCTTGATAAATTTTCGAACAGACTCATTTTTTCATCATTGGATAAATCGAGAAAATTTGGTGGAAATATTTGTTTAAAATATTCATTATTCAAAAATTAAGTTTTGAATAAGTCCGCATTCAACCAAGACAAATTCTTAACACAAGAATCTTCGACACGTATTTTAGAATACGAAGTCTTTTTCGTTTTTTTATCAAAACGATACGAATATACCGTTAATCGGCAAGTCGTCCCATTGTCGGATAAAAAATAAAAACTTCCCCTATCGATAATTTTACTATATAATAAAATAAGTGTTTCCTCTTTTGCATAATCTGAAGTCATATAAGATATGTGACTTGATGTTTGACATCTTGGAAAGAAAAACATGATTACCACAATTAGCAGAGTCTTGATTTTTCTCATATTCAATTAATGCATAAATGAAAATCCCATTACAAATACCAATTTTTTATTTTGTTGAAGATCCATGCTTGGCGGCCGAAAAATGCAAGTATATCAAGAAACCATGGGTGATTACTGATAGTTTTTTGTATGCTTGCTCTTGTGGTCATTTCTTTTTCTACTCGTTTCCGTAGATTTTTTTCGTAGTCGAGTAGGGATTCCTTATTGCAATTTCCATTCTTTATGCAAATTTCTGCTTGTTGTGCAGCAAATCGTCCGCTCAGCATTGCAGAACCGATTCCGCCACCGGAAATAGGATCGATTAAATGTGCGGCGTCTCCGCAAATGCAGAAATTGTCGCCTACGCACGAGAATGTTCCATTATTGTAGGGAATAAGTCCTCCTTGAATTGGAGTAATTCGTTCACTTTCGGAAAAACGCTTGCGAAGCTCTTCGTCATTGTTTATCCAGTTTTCCATTATGTCACGATAGCTTTCGCTTTCACAAATAGGATTTTCTGTCTTACAACCAAATCCAACATTTGCCGTACCGTCGGCAATAGGAAATATCCACAAATAGCCGGGGAAAAATTCTTTTTTGTAGTGGAGTTCCATAGTGTTTGCTTCAATTCCTTGTACGTTTTTGTAGTACGCACGAACGGCAACGCCCATGTTTTCGTTTGGCTTTTCGTTTGTGAGTGTGCGGGCTATTTTTGAAGAAGCTCCGTTGCACACCAATATAATTTTTGCATGATAGTTATTTCCTTCGCCATCTTGTAAAACAAAACCTTGGTCGTCTTTTGTTGCTGATTGAATCGTGCATTGTTCAAAAATGGTTGTGTTTTTACAGTCTCTTGTAACTAATGAGAATAGAAAATTGTCGAAATCAACGCGCTTGCTTATGTAACCAAAATTCTTAAAATCAACAAGATATGATCTCCCTTTGTAGGTTAGTTTTGTTTGCTTGATACAAAGTGGATTATGTTTTGCAAGAAATTCTTCGAGGTATGATTCTTTGATTGCTTTTAGTGTGTTTATTGTTCTGTCGCAAAGTCCATCGCCGCATATTTTCTGGCGTGGGAATGTTGATTTTTCAAATACAGCAACGGATAATGCAGAATCTTGTAGTGTTAGTGCAGCAGAACAACCTGCCGGTCCGGCACCTATTATTGCTATGTCGAAGTGTTGCATTTCCATTAGTTGAGTGAATTTTTTAATTCAGGATAGAGTTCTGTAAAACAATCGTATTTAAAACAAATAGCCATAATAATCTGGAACTCAGATGTTTTTAAAAGAAATTCATCACTGAAGTTGCAGAATGTTATGAATTTGTCGAAATAGTCATCAGGAATATTGGTCATTTCCTTTACCATCTGCTTGTTGAATTTCTTGTTGATGATAAGAATATTCTCTTTGTGATTGAGTAGTTCTGCTGCTTTTATCGCATTTTTTGCGTGACGGTTTGTTGCATTATACAGTGCTGTTAATGCACCGTCAATTGTGTAGTTTAACTGTCCTGCTTGATGAGTGTTTACTTGTTGGAATGGCTCGTGTTCAAGATTTATCTGTAATGTGTCGTCAGTTGGTTTCATACCGAGAACTTTTCGTGTAAGTTCTTCATAACTATAGGGAAACATTTTTAATACGGTACCGATTTCGTAGATTTGTGGTGCTAAATGGAATACTAGATTTTTTTCTTCGGAAATGATATGCTTTGCCCAGTAATATCCTATGCTTGAAAATACCAATGTGTCACCGATTTCTGCAAAAATTTCAAAGCGACCGTCGTAGTTAGATTCACAAATAAGATGTTTTGTTGAATTCTCTACGTAGGCTTTTACGACAGCTTCTTTCGTGTCGGCATCGACAATTCGTCCAGAAAATATTTTCTGAGAGAATGAGACTGTCGTAACGAAGAGTGAAACGACAAATAAAAAGCATCGTAATATGTTATTGAACATAGTATTCATCGTAGAATTCAAGGTATTTTGCTATGTCTTTGTCTTGTAGCAATGCTTGATAATTTTTCTGTGAAATCACATATTTAGCGGTAAAGATTTTGTCTATACCATCGTAAATTTCTGGGTTAAATTCAATCAATTCAAGATAACTCAATGCTTGTTTTTTAGATGAAAGAGTTTTTATGAGTAAAAGAGCATATTTAGAGTCAAGTTCTTTTATTTCTATTTCAAAATTGAAGTTGGTAAAGAAATCCAAGTTGTAATTTATAAAGTTGAATTTCAATCTGTTGAAGTCTACAAATTCTTGTTTGCCACTAATTACAAAATAGTGTGGTGCATTTTCTTCAAATTCATATATTTCTTTTTCCTCTTGTACATCTTCTTTTGCGTTTGTGCCTGTTGTTGCATTGCTTTGTGCAACCATAGCCGACTCAAATGATGCATTAGACTGATTTGATTGAAGGTATGCAAGAATTTTCTTTGCATATTGACCTTCTTCTGTTTTAGGATATTCTTTTATATAATCTTCCAAATTCTTTTGTAACGCATCGGTTCCTTTTTGTTTTCCATCGGCTAAGGCTAATAACAATTTGAATTTTGGAACGAGGTATGAATCAGCATTTTTGGCAATAAGTGTTCTACATTTTCTATTGATAGCAGTAAAGTCATTACGCAAATAAGAGCGATAGCAATCGGCATATTCTTTCTCCAATTCTTTATCGCGTGCTTTTAGGTTTTTCTGGAATTCAGGGTCGGAAAGTGCTTTTGCATAGTTGCTTTCTGGATATTTTGAGATACATTCACTTTTAACCGAAGATGCTTTTGCTGTGTTGTTTGTTTCTCCATACAACTGATAAAGATAATACAACGCCATAGGTTTGTATTCACTGTTCGGGAATCTATTTACGAAATCTTCTAAAGCTTTAATAGCATATTGATTGTCGTGGATTAAGTTCATGTAAGCCATTCCGGTGTTGAACATGTAGTTTTCGATTTTTGTATTCGAAATCTTTTTTAAAGAATCTGTTAATGGCAAATTTTGTAGATAGTATTCTCGTGATTTCTTGTCTGTTACCAAAGGTTTCTTTGGTTCTGTTTCTTCTCCAAATTCATCGGTTTCGTCGGTGTTTTCGTTTTCTGCAAACAAGTCTGCCGAAGAGTTTTTATTGCTACGACGCCAGTTGTCTTCCAAGGTTCTGTCGCCCCAGCGTTTCTTAAATTCCGACTTACCAAATTTCGCAACACTTTCGTTGTAGAAATACCAACTTCCCGAAACTTTCTGGTTGTTTAAGCCGAATTCCTGATTGTATAGGTTGGAATTCATATTGGCAATTTCTTCCTCTTGGCGTTTCAGTTCTTCTTCTTTTCGAATTTTTTCGATTATGTTGTCGATGTATGTATTTCGCTCTTTAGAACTCATATTGGCGATACGTTGCACGCTGTCTTCATATTCGGCGCCGTGTACGTTCTTTGCCAATACATTCAAATTGTCGGATTTTGTACGGATTTCGTTGTAGTTTCTATATGTTTCTGGCAATTCTTTCATACAACTATCAAGATATGGTTGTGCTTGAATGTATTTTCTATAGCCATAATAAATTTCGCCAATAGAAAGATATGACATTGCTTTTTGTTGTGGATTGGAAACACTTGTTGCGATAGATTTTTCGTAGCATTCGATGGCGTCGTCCTCGTCACCATCGGTGTAGTGTACGTTTGCCATTGCGAAATAAATCTGATCTTGATATTCTTTATTCTTTTCGTCTTTTAGTAATTTGTTCAATGAATTTAGCACTTCCTTGCTCGATGTGCTACCATCGAAAGACGTTGCTTTGTTGATTTTTGCGTTGAAGGCGATGTCATATTGTGGATTCATCTTTATGACTTCGTCATAGTATTTGAGTGCGTTGGCATTGTCGCCTAATTCTTGATATAATTGTGCGATAATGTATTTATAACGAATCTTTTGCTTCTTTTTCTTCGTGTTGTCAATGCTAACAGTAAGTGATTGAATGGCTTCCTCATACATTTTTTGTTGAATGTAGATGTCGGCATAGATTGGATAACATTCCTTTCTAATTTTTTCTGGACAATTTTGTTCATCTTCAACCAATTTGTCAAGGATATCGCGAGCTTCGTCGTACTGGCCCATTTCTACTTTTGTGCGTGCCAACCAAAGATTTGTCTCAAAACAAATTTTTTGTCCTTTGTATTCGTTCAAAAGATAGATAAAGTTCTTTTGTGCCTCGAAGTAATTTGCTTTATAGAAAAACGATTTACCCATTAGTAAATACGAGTCGTCAACCCATTTGTTGAATTCACGTTGTGCATAGAATGCCTTTTGTCGTGGGGTAGAGGCTTGTGTTTTTGTTTGTGGTTTGGCTGTAATTGAATGCTCTTTTATAACCTTTGTTGCCTTATCGTATGCCTTGTCCATATTGCTGGAAATTGGAGGCAATAACTTCTTTTCTTTATAATAAAAAACAGGAAGAATATCGTTGAATGGTTCTTTGTAGTTGTGTTCTAGTGATTTTACGCCTTCTTTGTAGGCTTCGCGTCCGTTAAAATAAACATTGTAGCGTGAGGTCATATTATGATATGCCCTTGTCCGAAATGTGTTTTTCTTTGTAGAACAGCACATTAGGGAAAGTATGCTAATGAGAACAAAAACTTTATATAGTATATTTTTCAATGTATGTCAGTCTAAAATAAGTATTCCGTTCACGGAAAATTCCAAAACCATAACTGCAAAATAACGAAAGTATTTTACAAGGAGCAAATTTTATTTTGAAACCTTCTATTATCCGGTGAAAAAATTTTACATTTGAATATAAAATCAGGCGTATGGCAAGTGAGAAGATAGCGGTTGCAATGAGTGGTGGCGTTGACAGCAGTATTACAGCTCTGTTGTTGAAAGACCAAGGTTTTGATATTGTGGGTGTTACATTGCAAATGTGGAATAGCGATGAAATTACAAGCGGTTGTTGCAGCACGAAAGCAGTTGATGAAGCACGAGAATTTGCCGAAAAAATTGGTGTGCCTCATTATGTGGTAGATGTTCGTGAAGACTTTAAGCAATGTGTTGTAAAGAATTTTGTGGAAGAATATATGCAAGCCAGAACGCCGAATCCGTGTGTCGTTTGTAATCCGAACGTGAAGTGGAAGGGCATTTTGCAAAAAGCAGAAGAACTTGGTTGCTCTAAAATAGCAACTGGTCATTATGCTCAGATTGCATCGGAAAACAATCGCTATTTTGTCCGTCGTGGTGTGGATTTGACAAAAGATCAATCGTATGTGATGTGGCGTTTGAATCAGGAACAATTGGCAAAAACATTGTTCCCGCTAGGAAAATACATGAAGTCGGAAATCAAGGAACTTGCGGTAAAATATGGTTTTGATGATTTGGCAAAGAAATCGGAAAGTCAGGAAATCTGTTTTATTCCAGATGATGACTATCGTGGATTTTTACGCCAATATGTTCCAAATATCAATGAAATCATAAAAAAAGGCGATTTTATTCTTGCCGATGGAAAGAAGATAGGCACTCACGAAGGTTTCCCTTTTTATACAATAGGTCAACGTAAAGGTTTAGGAATAGCTTTGGGTGTTCCGGCTTATGTACAAGCAATAAATAAGGAAAATAATACGATAACTGTTGGTTATAGGGACGATTTGTTGACAAATGAGTTAATCGTATCGAATATGCATTTTGTAAAATATGAATCGTTTACTGAAGCAAAGCAGATTGCTGCAAAAATACGTTACAACACGCAGCCAGCGGCATGTAGGGTTGAAATTCTACCAAATCAGATGTATAAAGTGACTTTTGACCAACCTGTTTGGGCTGTAACTCCAGGACAATCTGCTGTTTTTTACGACGGAGAAGATGTGATTGCTGGTGGAACAATTGAGCAATAATTTGAGGTGATTTAAATGGCAAATCGTTTTGCTATTTGGACAAAAAATGTATTTTTGTGATACTCACGAAATGTCAAAATTATGCGAAAAAATCTATTCTTTTTATTCATTATAGCATTGTCGTTTGTGGTAACATCGTGTACGAATGTTTCTCGACAAATGGAATACATACCAGGTAAATCGGTATCGGTAATTTTTGTGGATTACAGAACTATGATGAAAAAGGCTGGTCCGCAGGGCGAACAGTCGGCTACGAAATTGTTGGAGTTTTTCAATGGCTATGGATTTTCCAGCGAGACATTCGATTTGGCTATAAATACATTTTTCTCGGAAGAAGAGACTGGCGTTGACATTAGTTCACGTGTAGTTGCTTATTTGGTTCCATCAAAAGAGTTCAAAAATTCATATAACTGTATGTCTGTTATGTTGAAGGACTCTGCAATATTTTCGGCTTATTTGCAGAAAAAAATGAGTGAACGGTATCGCATTTTGTCTGATTGTGGTAATTGTATCTGTTATGAGAATTTTAACGACAGAATTTCGTGGATAGCATACAATAATGAAGTTGCGGTATTTGGTTCGGCAACAATGCACACAAAAGGTATACAAGAATGTATTCGTGAGATTTTCTCTACCAAAAAGACTTTGGCAAGTAATAAAGACTTTAAGTCATTTTGTGAGAAAGCATCTGATTGTGGAATTTGGCTTTCGACTTCGGATTTAATTGACTATTACAAGTTGTGGTACACGGAGTTACCAAAGTGGATTAGTTCTAAAAATATTGCTGAATCAATTTTACGAGACAATTATTTGCACATAAACGCTACATTCGACAAACAAGTGAATATTGCATTGCATTGTACTCCTGGAACAGCATTTAAACGTTTTTGGAAGAAAAATAATTTCATTGCAAAGGACTTTGATCCTTCGATTTGTAAGGTGCTACCGAAAAACACAATGTGGTTTGCTTCTTTTGGTGTAGATAGCAAGAAATTTGTTGAAGTGATAGAAGACACAGAATATGGTGTTTATGCAAAGAAAGAATTGGCAAAATTGAATTTGACTTTGGAAGACTTGGCAGGTGCATTTAATGGCGATTGTGCATATTCAATGTATGATGTTTCTTTGGAAAAAGTTCGTGCAATGGAGTTCGCACAGAAATTGGACAAGGGAGCAATGGTTTGGAAACATCTGCAAAAGGATCAAAAAGTGACCTTCCCTCATCTTGTAATTGCATCTTCGTTGAAAGATTCCCGCATACCAAATATGGTGTTGACGCATATTTCTAAAGAGATTTGCGAACAAATGGCACCAGGCTTATTTGATTTTTCGAAAATTATGAATTTCCCTGCGTATGTGGTATGTAAGGATGATGTGTTCTTGTTTACAACCGACAAAGTGTATGCAGAATCTATGGTGAAGGATGAGGTGGAATTCTTGCCAATTGTTTCTACTGTGAATGGTAAAACAATGAATGATTTGCAAAAAAACACCAATGAATGTGCTTCGTATCACTATATGGATTTTACTGTGGCAGGTTTCCCTCAAACCATGAAAGATTATTTGAAAGAAATGGATGTGCTTCCATTAGTGGAACAATATTCTGCAATTGTTAAATCGGCAGAAATGCGTTTGAGTGATTCGTACGAAGGTTCTATCGTAGTGGATATGCAAGATACAAGCCGTAATAGTTTGTACCAATTGAATTCTTTATTGAATATTGTTTTACCATAAATTAGATTGTAATGTTTACTTATACTATAACTCCCCGTGTTGCCGATACTGATGCATTGGGACACATAAACAACACAGTTTTACCTTGTTGGTTTGAAGAAGCAAGAACACCATTGTTTCGCATTTTGAATCCGAAAATGGATTTCGCTGCGTGGAATCTAATAATGGCTCGTATGGAGGTTGATTATCTAAAACAGATATTTTTTCATAGTGAGGTTGAGGTTAAAACATGGATTTGCAGAATGGGCAATTCTTCTTTCGATGTTATGCAGGAATTGTGGCAGGACGGTGCAGTTTGCGCCCGTTCAAAATCTATATTAGTACATTTTGATTTTAAGACTCAAAAATCTGTTCCTATTCAGGGAGCAATGAGAGATGACTTATTGGCACATCTACAAGAATAAAAAAAAACGTTCAAATGAACGTTTTTTTTTATTTCTGGATTATGTTGTTGTTAGAACAAACTTGCTATAGAATCTTTATCAACAAGTGATTGTTCGCCTGTTGCCATATTCTTAACCATTACTTTGTTTTGTGCGATTTCGTCACCGCCTACGATTGCTACAAATGGAATGTTGCGGTCGTTGGCATATCCCATTTGTTTCTTCATTTTTGCAGCTTCTGGATACAATTCGCAAGCAATTCCTGATAGGCGTAGTTTTGCTATGATTGGTAAAATATATGCAACTTCAGTGTCCCCAAAGTTTACGAATAATAATTTTGTCGCTTCTTTTGTATCAGTAGGATAGGCGTCAAGTTGGTTTAGGACATCGTAGATTCGGTCGGCACCAAAAGATATTCCAACCCCAGAAAGTCCAGGCATACCAAAAATTCCTGTAAGGTTGTCGTAGCGACCACCGCCACAAATACTTCCCATTTCTACGTCGTTTGCTTTTACCTCGAGGATTGCACCTGTGTAATAGTTCAAACCGCGTGCTAATGTTAGGTCTAATTGTAATGTAGCCTTAATTGAAACATTCGAAAGCATAGAGAATATGTATTCCAATTCTTCAACACCTTTCATACCTGTTTCTGATGTTGCTAATATTTCTTTTAGTTTTGCGAATTTTTCTTCGTTGCTACCGCTCAACATAATAATTGGTTGCAGTAGTGCAATCTTATCTTCGCTAATTCCTTTTGACAATAATTCAGCATTAACATTATCGATACCGATTTTTTCCAATTTGTCTATAGCAACGGTAATGTCAACGATTTTTTCTGGCTCGCCAATAATTTCTGCTATACCAGAAAGGATTTTTCTATTATTAATTTTAACTGTAATGTTGATACCGAATTTAGTAAAAACAGTGTCGATAATTTGAACAAGTTCAACTTCATTCAATAGAGAATCGCTACCAACAATGTCGGCATCACATTGATAAAATTCACGATAACGACCTTTTTGTGGACGGTCTGCACGCCAAACAGGTTGGATTTGATAGCGTTTGAATGGCAATTGAATCTCATTGCGGTGCATAACGACAAAGCGTGCAAATGGCACCGTTAAATCGTATCGCAATGCCTTTTCGCAAAATTTGTTGGCTAATTGTATAGAAGAAGCATTTGCATAATCTTCATTTCCAACACTTTGCTTAAATTCACCTGAGTTTAAAATCTTGAAAATTAGTCTATCACCTTCTTCTCCATATTTTCCCATTAATGTCTGCATTGTTTCCATTGCAGGCGTTTCAATAGGGAGATATCCGTATGTTTTATATACAGAACGGATTGTGTCGAAAATGTAATTTCGTTTCATCATTTCGGCAGGAATGAAATCCCGTGTGCCTTTAGGTATAGAAGGTTGTTGTGCCATATCAAATTTTTTTGCGAAAATACAACTTTTGATAGAATTTATAGTTTGTTTACTTCACTATGTTCATTTCATCCAACAAATAGCCCGCTCCGCCAAGTTTATCGATAATGAATAAAACATAGCGAACATCAACGGCAATTGTTCTTTGAACTGTTGGTTCAAAAATAATGTCACCGCTCATTGCTTCCCAGTTTCCGTCGAATGCTAAGCCGATAAGTTCACCGTTTGCATTCATAACAGGACTGCCGGAATTTCCGCCAGTAATATCGTTTGTGGTAATGAAGCACAAAGGTATTTCACCGTTTTTGTCGGCATATTGACCGAAATCTTTTTGTTTATACAATTCCACTAATTTTGCAGGAACTTCGAATTCTTGGTTTGTACTATCCATTTTCTCCATTACACCTTTAAGTGTAGTGTAATAGTGGTATGTGACACCATCTTTTGGCTCGTAACTTTTTATGTATCCGTATGTTAGGCGCATTGTTGAATTTGCGTCAGGATAGTGTAGTGAATCTGGATTCATTTGTAGTAGAGCATCAACATACAGAGTGTTAAGGCTATCTATTTTTTTGCTGTCGATAGCATCTCTAATTCTAAAATATTCCAATAACGTGTAACGCATTAGTTGGAACATTGGGTCAGAGTATAATACTTTATGACTTGGATTCTTCAAAAATGCTTCGTAACGTTTCTCGTCGGTGAAAACAGATTTGCTATATACATAGTCGGCATATTTGTTTACATCGTTTTTGTATTTCTTGGTTAGAGGGAAATTCTTACTTGTATAGATATAGTATCCTAAATTATACCAAGAAGCGTATGTTAATGCAACAAATTGTGCTTTGTCTACATCGCTATTGTAGTCTTTAAAATGATTTTTCGCTTTGTCTTGTAGGCTAATTTGAACTTCGCGCAAAGCAATAGGATCTTGGGCTTCTATCGCATCTAAAATGACAAGATTTTCGTAGGTGAACATAAACGATTCTACAACATTAAGAAGACCAATATTCAACATTGCATAATATGCATTGAGCATTCCATTGTTGTGGTAGAAATCAGCAAGAGTATCAAGCATATTTCCATATTTTGCTACGCGATTGCTATCTTCGGCAATCCAAGTTCGCATAGCTTCCTCTTGCTTGAATTTTTTATCTACAACATTTAGATTGTATATTCCTTGGTTTTGACCAATACTATATTTCCAATAGTTGCTTAAAGCATCATATTTTGCTGTATATTGAATGCGTGTTGCAGTGTCTTGATTCATAAATTTCTTATAGGTTGCAAGACTCACATCGCCAATTAGTTTGAAAGTTGCATTATGCATTTGTTGAAAATACTTAATGTCGCATGCAGAACGGTAGCGGTCTGTAGTTCCAGGGAATCCCATAACCATAGCATAATCACCTTCTTCAAATCCTTTCATAGAGATAGGAAGGTAGTGCTTTGGTGTCAGTGGTTTATTGCTAGTTGAGTATTCGTCTGGCATACCTAAGTCGTTGGTATAGACACGCAAAACGCAGAAATCGCCTGTATGTCGTGGCCAAACCCAATTATCGGTTTCGTCGCCAAATTTACCGATTGATCGTGGTGGTGCACCAACTAAACGAACATCTTTGTATGTTTCGTACACAAAAAGAAAATATTGATTATCGTTGAAGAACGATACAACATCGGCACCGTATGCACAAGTGTCTGTAACACTTTTTATGATTTTTTCAGAAATATCGTCAAGTCCTTTTTCTTTGTTTGCATAGTTGTTTATTGCAGCCAAAATACTATCTGTGACATCGTACATTGCAACCATGCGAGTAGCGGTAACGCCTTCATTTGGAATTTCTTCGCTTTGATTTTGTGCCCAAAATCCATTGTCTATATAGTTGTGTGTTAGCGAAGAATGCTTTTGAATCATCTCAAATCCACAGTGGTAGTTTGTGAAAAGCAATCCTTTGTCGGAAACCAATTCTGATGTACAGAAGAAATTATATGGGTGGTCAGATTCACCTAATCCAAGTACAGCATCTTTCAAAGATGAATGGTTTATGCTATAGATTTGTTCTGGGGAAAGTTTACATCCTTTTTGTTCGATTCCAAGTTTGTCGAGCATTGAAAGTAACCACATTCCTTCGTCAGCGAAAAGTGGATTTAAACAAAATACGAATCCGATTGCTAATAATATCTTTTTCATAGTTCAAATTTGATTAATGGTTAAATGTAACTTGTTGTGCCATACGGTTTTCTGAAATTTTCCCATTTGCTAATACACATACACCGTTTACGAATGTTTTATCTATTTTAGAAGAGAATAGTTGACCTTCGAGTGGAGACCAACCACATTTATAAGCAATGGTATCTTTGTTGACCATTGTTGTACCTTGTAAATCCACAACAGCAATGTCTGCTTTATAGCCTTTACGAAGAAAACCTCGTTGTTGGATACCAAATAACAGTGCTGGATTATGACACATTTTTTGCACAATTAGAGGTAATGTAACCACGCCTTGTTTGTAAAGTTCCAACATTACTAATAGTGAATGTTGAACTAACGGCATTCCTGATGCAGATTTTGTATATGGTCGCAATTTTTCGTCAATTGTGTGTGGTGCGTGGTCAGTTGCAATAATGTCTATTTTACCTTCCACTAAAGCCTTACGTAGTGCATCTCTATCTTTTTGTGATTTTACAGCAGGATTACATTTTATGAATGCGCCTTTTTCTGCGTAATCTGCATCGGTAAACCACAAGTGGTGTACGCAGACTTCGGCTGTGATTCGTTTGTCTGAAAGATTTGCGTTTGTGAGCAGTTCCATTTCTTCTGCTGTTGTGATGTGCAGAATATGAAGTCGCGTGTCGCATTGTTTTGCCAAGGCAACAGCCTTTTGTGAAGACAAGAAACAGGCTTTGTTGCTACGGATTTGGGGATGGCAGTCGAAAGGAATATTGTCGCCATATTGTGCCACATATTTGGCAAGGTTTGCTTTTATTGTAGCTTCGTCTTCGCTGTGAATAGCAATAGGTATGTCTTTTTCAGAGAAGATTTTTCGTAGTGTTTGTTCATCGTCAACAAGCATATTGCCTGTGCTTGAACCCATAAATACTTTAATACCGCAGACAAGTTTTTTATCCAATGCTTGTAGTTGGTCAAAGTTTGTATTTGTTGCCCCAAAATAGAACGCATAGTTTGCGTATGCCGATTGCGATGCAATTGCAAGTTTGTGTTCTAAGTCTGCAATTGTCGTTGTTTGTGGTGCAACATTTGGCATATCCATAAATGTAGTAACACCACCAGCTATAGCAGCTTTAGATTCTGTTTCTATAGAACCTTTGTGCGTTAATCCAGGTTCTCTAAAATGAACTTGATCATCTATAACTCCAGGTATAATTAATTTACCTTCGCAAGGAATTAGTTCGCTTGTAGTAAGGATTTTTTCAGGCACATTCCCTCTGAAAATTTCGGTAATGCAATCTTTTTCAATTAGAATGCTTCCAAGAAATTCTTCGCCTTCGTTTACTATTGTACCATTATGTAAGAGTGTCGCCATATTATTTTTTGAACCAACTTCCGATTTTTAAGGATATCACACCCAAAACAGCTTCTTTAATAATACCTCCATTCATTTTTGAGGAACCCTCTTTTCTGTCGGTAAAAATAATAGGAACTTCTGTGATTTTCAGTCCTTTATGCCAGATTTTGAATTTCATTTCAATTTGAAATGCATATCCTTTAAATTGTATTTTGTCTAAATCCAATGCTCGTAAAGCTCGTGCAGTGTAACATACAAAGCCAGCAGTTGCATCTCGTAGAGGCATTCGTGTGATAAAACGCACATACATTGACGCAAAATACGAAAGTAAGACACGTCTCATTGGCCAATTAACCACATTTACGCCAGTAACATATCGTGAACCAACAGATGTATCTGCTCCGTCTTTTGCACAAGCAGTATATAAATGAATTAAGTCGTCTGGATTATGGGAAAAGTCCGCATCCATTTCAAAAATATATTCGTAATTGTGCTCCAAGCACCATTTGAATCCTGCAATATACGCAACTCCCAAACCTTGTTTGCCAGGGCGCTCAAGTAGATGTAACTCTTCAGAGAACTCGTTTTGTAAACTCTTAACGATAGATGCTGTTCCGTCAGGAGAGTTGTCGTCTACAACAAGAATATGAAAAAATTTTTCGTATGAAAGCACACGACGAATTATCTTTTCGATATTCTCTTTTTCGTTGTAAGTAGGAATGATAACGATACTGTCTGCTTTCATACATTCAAATTTGTTCAAAAATACAATTTTTATTGACTTGCTATATAAACGATTTATCCTCCTTATTATTGCTTATTGGAATACTTAGTCTATATCTATATTTTGCTTGCGTAAGATTCGTTTTGTATATAAAGCATAGAATGCAATGTATCCAAAACAAAAGATTGGAATAATGTATGAGTTGTGAATACCAATACCTTCAAGGTCTGCTAGTTTCCCTTGAATAGTTGGGATAATTCCACCACCCAAAATCATCATAACAAGGAATGATGAACCTTGCGAGGTGTATTTCCCTAAACCAAGTGTTGCTAAAGTAAAAATGTTCGACCACATAATGCTACAGAATAGTCCTCCTGAAAGGAATGCGTAGATTGCAACCATTCCGCTTGTACATAAACCGATTATCATTGCAGTCATTGCAAGGACTCCAAATACAAATAATGTAAGTGCAGGTTTTTCTCTACAAAGAATAAATGCAGTTGTTTGTATTGCAACACATATAATAAAATAGTAGAGTATACTCATATCGTGTCCTGCAAGTGTATTGGCACCAATTACAAGTAAGAATGCACAAACAGGAGCAAGAACAAGAGCTAATAACTTAATAGGTTTTTTCCAATCAAAAACAAGGACGGCACCAGACCAGCGACCAATCATTAATCCGCCCCAATACATAGAAATAAAAGGAGCTATTTCAGATGCTGAAAAACCACCAAAATCATCTTGTGAAAGTAGTTCACCCATATTGCTCCCGATACTTACTTCAACGCCTACATATATAAATAGAGCAACTAATCCTAATGCCAATTGTGGATATTGTAGTGCTCCCCAACCTTGGCTATTCTTTTTTGCTTTATTGTGAGCAAATAAAAGTGCAATCACAACCGTTAGGAATGCACCAATTAGGCAAGTCATTCGACCGTTGTCATCAAGAATATCTACTTTGTAACTGTAAAATACAGGAACAAAAAACACAAGTAGGGCTGCAGTTATGAATAGGAATAGAATGAGTGCTTTTGTAGAGGTTTCAACTTCTGATTTTTGAATACAATCAGGTACTTTTTTAGAAAAATAGAAGATTGCTGCTGCGGCAATAAATAAAACGCCTACAATAGAATAAAGTAAGACAACATTGTTAAGATTTAAGTTGTTGATTTGGTCAGATGTGATTTCGCCAACAACGCCAAATAGAGCAAAACTTAAAATGATTGGACCAACGGTTGTTCCAAAGGAGTTGATACTTCCACCTAAATTGATACGATCGCTACCGGTTTTAGGATCTCCTAATGCAATAGCAAAAGGATTTGCTGCTGTTTGTTGTAAGGAATATCCTAATGCGACAATAAATAATCCAGCAAGCATACCAAGGTAGATGTCACTTTTAACACCAATAATCATTGCAATGGCACCGATTGCAGAGAACAATAAACCATAAATGATACTTTTTTTGTATCCCCAAGAACCTACAATGTCGGATTTTCGTAGGGTACTTATAATAAAGAGTGCAAGCGCACCAACATAATATGCGGTGTAGAATGCAAAGTCTATTAGTTGTGACTGGAATTGATCAAGTGAAAAATGATGTTTGCAGAATGGTATAAATACACCATTACTTGCTGCTACGAATCCCCAGAAAAAGAATACTATTATTAATGTATACAGAGCAGGGTAGTTTGTCTTTGTTGTTGTATTTGTCATTGTATTGTTTTTTTGTCAAAAATACATTTATTCTTAAAAAAAAATACTCATTCATTTGTTTTTCTCATAAAAAGATTAGTTTTGCAAAAAAATTTTAAACGTATTACTAATGAAAAAGATTTTTATGAGCATAGCGCTATGTGCTGCTACAGTATTCGGCGCTACAAGTGCATTCGCACAAGAAGAGTCAAGTTGCAATACTCAATGTAAAGTTGGATTGGAACTTAAATCAACTGAAGTATGGCGTGGTGTTCAACGTGGTTCTGGACCTGCTTTCAAACCTACATTTGAAGTAAAAGCTGGTGGTTTCTCTATCGGCGCTGAAGGTACAATGTGTACAGGTGAAGAACTAGGTTTCGAAAGTAATATTTATGCAAAATACCGTTTCCCATTCGATTTGTCTATTGAATTGACAGACTACTATGAAGGTGGAAACTGGTTGGGTATGAACTTCGATAACATCGCTGCTACTCACTCAATTGAACCAGCTCTTCGTTACCAATATGGTAAATTGGAATTCTTCGCTGCATTGAACATTATGGAAGACAAGAAATGTGACTTCTATGGTCAAGTTTCTTATGATTTCAATATCTTCAAAGTTGGTATTGGTGCAGGTGAAGGCGTTTACACAACAAGCCCAGTATATCACAACGGTGGTGATTTCGCAATCTGCAACATCTCTATCTCTAAATCAACAGCTCTTCAAGTTACTGACAAATTCATTTTGCCTATCGAAGGTGGTGTAGTATTGAATCCATCAACTGAAAGATTCTACGCTTACGCTGCAATTAAATTCGCTAACTAGTATTTAGAATGACGAATACATACACATACTTCTTTTTTTACTTTTATTACTTTAGTAGTAAAATCGGGGCTGTGTGTATGGATTAATTTAGAATTGTATGAACAAAGCCTCGATATTTGTCGAGGCTTTTTTTTTGTTAAATAATATGAAAATAGCAATACAAGGTGTAAGTGGATGTTTCCATGAAATTGCAGCTCAACAGTTTTATGGAAAAGATATTACAACATTGCAATGTAATCAGTTTAAAGATTTGTTCGCTTCGGTTGAGCATGGTACTGCTGACTATGGAATTGTTGCAATTGAAAATACAATTGCAGGAAGTATTTTGGAAAACTATTTACTTTTAAAGAAATCAAAATTAAAAGTGATAGGGGAAATCAGTCTTCATATTACACAAAATCTTATGGTACTTCCAGGTACAAAGATTGAAGATATAACAGAAGTGTATTCTCATCCTGTAGCAATTCAGCAGACAAAGGATTTCTTTGATAATTATACCGATATAAAATTGATAAACTGGTCGGATACCGCTTCAAGTGCAAAGAAAATTGCAGAAGAAAAACTGGTACATGCTGGGGCTATTGCCAGCGAGAGTGCGGCAGAAATGTATGGTCTTGATATTATTGCTCGTCAAATTCAAACGCATAAACAAAACTATACTCGTTTCTTGGCGTTGAGTCGCTCTGCTGTATCATCGGAAGATAATAATAAAGCATCTATTTGTTTTGAATTGACTCACCAACCAGGTTCGTTGGTAGATGTACTTGCAATTTTCAAAAACAACAATGTAAATATGACCAAAATTCAATCTTTGCCTATACTCGGAAGTCCATATCAATATTCATTTTATGTGGATGTAGAGTGGAAAAATCGCTCAGATTATGATAAGGCATTGGCAAATGTTTTGAAATTGGTTTCTAATTTGTCTGTTTTGGGCGAATACAAAAGAGATGAAAAGTTCAATTACGAAATTCTAAATTAATATGAATATAGTTGTTGTTGGTACAGGTTTGATAGGTGGCTCCATGGCTATGGATGCCCGCGGCTTTGAAACAAGGATTATAGGCGTTGATGCAAACAAAGAAAACCTAGAAAAAGCTGTTGAACTTGGTATTGTTGACGAGGCAATGGAGTTGAATCAGGCAGTGAAAATTGCTGATTTGCTGATCCTTTCTATTCCTGTCGATGCAGCACGTGAATTGTTGCCTTCTATTTTGGATAATATTCGCGAAGATGCTGTTGTAATCGATACTGGTTCAACTAAAGCTGGTATTTGTTGCAAAGTGAGAAATCATCCTCGTAGAAAGAATTTTGTTGCAACTCACCCAATGGCTGGCACAGAATTTTCTGGTCCAATGGCTGCTTTTTCGGGATTGTTTAAAGACAAGAAAGTTATCTTCTGCGAAAAAGAATTAAGTAGTGATTTTGCGTTAAAACAAGCAGAATTACTCTATAAGTTGGTTGGAATGAGCGTGTTATATATGACTGCTGAAGACCACGATAAGCATATTGCGTATGTTTCCCATTTGACTCATGTTATTGCGTATGCATTGAGTATTACTGTGCAAGAAATTGAGAAGAATGAGGAAAAGAAAATCTTTGAAATGGCAGGAAGTGGATTTGCTTCAACAGTTCGTATTGCGAAAAGTTCTTCGGAAATGTGGACACCGATATTCCGCCAAAATGCACAATATCTAACAGATTCAATAGATAAGTACATTGATGTTTTGAAGAAATTCAAACAGTTAATTGTAGAAGATAAGACAAGTGATTTGTTTGATTTGATTACGGAAGCAAACAACATAAAGAAGGTTCTTGATAAAAAGTAAGAAATTATGAAAATAGATTCTATAAATACATGGGGGGTAGATGCTACTCGTCCGCTTATAATGGCTGGACCTTGTAGTGCAGAAAGCGAGGAACAAGTTTTGGAAACTGCTCGTGGTTTGAAAGAACAAGGAATACAAATTTTCCGTGCAGGTATTTGGAAACCTCGTACTCGCCCAAATTGTTTTGAAGGTGTTGGTTTCGAGGGCTTGCAATGGTTGAAAAAGGTAAAACAAGAAACAGGAATGTTGACGGCAACAGAAGTTGCTTGCCAAAAGCATGTTAACGAAGCATTGAAAATGGGTGTTGATATTCTTTGGATAGGTGCCCGTACTTCCGTGAATCCATTTGCTGTTCAGGAAATAGCAGATGAATTGAGAGGGGTAGATATTCCTGTATTAATTAAAAATCCAATTAATCCAGATTTAGAATTGTGGATTGGTGCATTCGAACGAATTGCAGGTGTTGGTATAACAAAACTTGGTGCAATTCATCGTGGTTTTTCTTCTTTTGAAAAAATAAAATATCGTAATGCTCCACAATGGCAACTTGCATTGGAACTTCGCCGTCGTTTGCCAGAGCTACCTATTATTTGTGACCCAAGTCACATGGCAGGTAAACGCGAATATATAAAGGAACTTTCTCAAAAAGCATTAGATCTTGGTGTGAATGGTTTGATGATAGAGTCTCACTGTAATCCTGATGTTGCGTTGAGTGACTCAAAACAACAGTTTACTCCAACAGATTTGGGTACAGTATTGCGTGAATTAGTTATTCGTCATACAGATACCGATAATGCTGACTATAATGAAATTATGAGCGAGTTGCGTGCAAAAATTGACGTGCTTGATGACATGTTGCTCGATACTTTGCAGAAGCGTATGAACATTTGTCGCGAAATCGGTCAAACTAAAAAAGACAATAATGTGCAGGTATTCCAATCTAGTCGTTGGGATAAAATTATCACGGATATGCAGACTCGTGGTGCGGAGAAAGGTCTTAGCAATGAGTTAATTGAAAAAACATTCAAAGCTATTCACCAAGAATCAATAAATATCCAAACAGAAATTGTAAATTCGTAGCCGAAAAAATTACAGGACGATGAAAAAACTTGAAATACAAAGTTCTATCGGTAAATCGGACATTTATGTAGGTGAAACACTTGCAAATGTTTCTAATTATTTACCAAAGAAAGGTAAGCTTGCAATTATTACTGACCCAGTTATACATTCATTATACGGATCTCAATTTCCTAAAGCAGATGTTGTTATAGAAATTCCACAAGGCGAAGAATACAAATGTATGCAAACTCTTGATGGAATTTTTGAAAAATTGATTGACGCTGAATTTGATCGTACTTCGTTTATACTTGGTATAGGTGGAGGTATAATTTGCGATATGAGTGGCTTTATTGCTACAATTTTTATGAGAGGAATTGATTTCGGTTTTGTTTCTACAACATTGTTGAGTCAAGTTGATGCAAGTGTTGGTGGCAAAAACGGTGTAAATTTCCGTGGTATTAAAAATATTATTGGAACATTCAGTCTGCCTAAGTTTGTAATCTGTGAATTGGAAATACTTCGTTCATTACCAAAAACTGAATTGTTGAGTGGTATGGGTGAGGTTGTTAAATATGGTTGCATTTATAGTGAAGAGTTTTTCAAATATATCGACCAACATATTGATGATATTCAGAACTACTCTTTGGAAGTGTTTGAAAATCTTGTTTTTGAATCGGTTCGTATTAAAGCTGAAGTTGTTAGCAACGATGCTAAGGAATCAGGTATGCGTAGAATTTTCAACTTCGGACATACATTTGGTCATGCTATAGAAAAGATAACTCACATGCCTCATGGTTGTGCTGTTTCTGTCGGTATGGTCTATGCTGCTAAATTGTCTGTTTTGAAAGGAAAAATGTCACAGTCTGATTGTGACAGAGTTGTTGCTCTTCTTGAAAAAATGGGTATGCCTACAACTTGCGATGTACCTGTAGTTGATTTACTAAAACTAATGCGAAGCGATAAGAAACGCGAAGGCGATAGCGTACATTTTGTGTACCTAACAGGTGTAGGAACTTGTTGTGTAGAAAAATTATCATATACAGAATTAGACTCTATTATCAATGATTTGCGTTAGTGTAACAGAACAAAATCAGGCAAAGTTATTGTCTGTTGCAAATTCTTGCGAAATTGCGGAAATTCGCATTGATTTATGTCAATTGGATGAAATTTCTGTTGTACAAGTTTTTTCAGCCCTTACAGTTCCAGCAATTGCTACTTGCCGTCCTCAATATTGTGACGATGTTCGTCGTGCTGTGTTGTTGAAAAAAGCGATTGTTGCAGGAGCAAAGTTTGTTGATGTAGAAATAGAATCAGCGGAATCATTTAAGACTGAGGTGATTGCGTGTGCAAGAGAACATGCTTGTAAGGTTATTGTTTCATATCATAACTATGACAATACACCTTCACATAGTGAATTGTGCGATATAGTGAATGAGTGTTATTCGCAAGGTGCTGATATAGCAAAAGTTGCAACAACGGCAATCACACAAACGGATTGTGCAAATGTTCTTTCTTTGTACCAACAAAACAAACCATTGGTTGCTTTGGCAATGGGAACTATAGGTAGAATCACTCGTGTTGCAAATTTACTTCTTGGAAGTCCATTCTCGTTTGCTGCAATTGACGAAGCCCATGCTACTGCTGGTGGTCAACTTACTGTTGATCAAATGAAGCAATGCCGTCAAATATTGCAAGGAAATTAATGTCGTTAAAATGTTTGAATAAGTAAACGGCTACTCAATAGGGTAGCCGTTTTTTTAGTTTAACCAAACAGTGATATTTTTTTTGTCAGAACAAGGAACGCAGATGAATGATCTGCAATATGCTTGAAGAAATTTAATGTCTTCAGTTTCTTTGTTGTTGTTTGTTTGTTTTGTTTTAAGAGTAGAAAGTTTATTCATAGGCAAAATAGTTTTATTTGTTTAATAAAACGAGCGAATTTATGGTTTAGTATTTTCAAAACATATATTTTTGTGTCTATGAAAACGCAAAAAAAATCAATTTGGGTACGATTGTATCGTTGGCGATTAAAACAAATCACCGACAAGCAGTTTTTGTATATTCTCAGTTTGGTTTTAGGTATTTCTTCTGGACTTGCAGCGGTTTTGCTAAAGTCTATGGTACATGGTATTCAATATCTTGTGCATTTATGGGCACCATCTCAAAGTGCAAATTTCATGTACCTTTTCTTGCCGATGCTCGGTATAGCGTTAACCCGTTTCGTCATAAAATATGTGATAAAAAATAACTCCATTATTGGTGTGCCAGGTGTGCTTTACTCAATATCGAGAAAAAAAGGCTCTATAGATTCACATAATATGTATTCGTCTATGTTTACTAGTGCATTGACGGTTGGTTTTGGTGGGTCTGTGGGACTAGAAGGACCGAGTATTGTGACAGGAGCAGCTATTGGTTCTAACTTTGCACGAATTTTCCGTTTAGAGTATAAACAATGTGTATCGCTTATAGGTTGCGGTGCGGCAGGCGTTATGGCAGCCATATTCAATGCGCCTATTGCGGCAGTTATATTTGTGCTTGAGGTAATTTATGCGAATTTTTCAATGTCGTCTATCGTACCGTTAATCTTAACGTCTTCAATAGCAACACTTTCTTCATATTTCTTTTTGGAACAAGATGTGCTATTTCATTCGGTAGATATGTTCAATCGTGAATACAACTTTCAGGATGTTCCGTCCTTTGTTGTTTTGGGAATAATTACTGGTTTATTGTCGGTATATTTCAAAAAGATGTATGTCTTTATGAGTGAATTGTTTTCGAAGATCCGTGCAAAAAAACGATTGTATTATGGTGGCATAGGTTTGGGTATTATTATCTTTTTTTTCCCTTCTCTATATGGTGAAGGTTTTCAGGAAATTAACATGTCTTTTCGTGGAGATAATTCATTTTTGTTTGAGCAAACATTGTTTGTTGAATATCAAGAGAAATTTTTTATTGTATGTGCGTTGTTTGTTGCGGTTATTTTAATGAAAGTAGTGGCTGCTTCAATGACATTTGGTGCGGGTGGAGTAGGTGGTATATTCGCACCATCGCTGTTTATCGGTGCTGTGACTGGGTTGTTTTGCTCATACGTGTTCTCGTATTTTAACATACGAGTACCAGAATCAATCTTTGTTTTGTTAGGAATGTGCGGTATGATTTCGGGAGTGCTTCATGCACCGTTAACGGGAATTTTCTTGATAGCCGACATTACAAGCGGCTATGGACTTTTTGTTCCACTTATGTTGGTCTCGGCGATTGCGTATGCTACAGTTCGAATCTTTGAGGAAACCTCGGTATATACCTATATTTTGGCGAAACGGAAAGAATTGTTGACTCACGATAAGGATCAATCAGTACTAACATTGATGGATATAAATAAGTTGATAGAAACCGACGTTCATACTGTTTCTCCCGATGCAACTTTGCGTGATTTGGTTGAAGTAATAAAGCATTCAAAACGAAATATTTTTCCTGTGGTTGGTGAAGAAAATGCGTTTTATGGAATGATAAAATTAGACGATATCCGTGATATGATATTTTCTCCGGAATTATATGATACAGTTGACGTTAGAACGTTAATGTATATGCCGGAATACTTCTTTTCCCCAGACCAAGGAATGGATGAGGTTGTGAGAATTATACAGCATAGTGGGCATTATAATTTTCCTGTAATTGCCGATGGTAAGTATGTTGGATGTATATCTCGTGCCCGAGTGTTTTTAGAGTATCGTAATGTTTCTGCATTCTTCTCGGAAGATTAGTAAAAAAATATTTGCTTTTTCTGTCGCTTTTTTGTTTCTTTGACGATTAAGATGTAACCTTATAGGGGTAAATTGCGTCTAATTGTTAATGAAATAAAACGAAACATAATATGCACAATCAACAAAAAACACTGTTCAAACGCCTAATGGCATTCGTATTTGGCGTTTTGATATTTGCATTACCATCATTCTCTCAAGTTGACTATGAATTTTGGTTTGCCGCTCCGTATGGAAATACCGACCATGCTCCATATTGGCCGGAAGAATATCCATATAAAGTTGGTGGTCGTCCTATTTATTTGCGTTTGGCTACTCAAGACGCCGATGCTGATGTTACAATAACATTGCCAGCTTTAGGTTTGACTATTGCAAATGTTCAAATTGCTGCAAATAGTACAGAATCAGTAGATTTGACTCCGTATATCAATGATATACAATGTTCAAAAGGTGGAAATGTTGTAGAGGACAAAGGTATCTATATCCGTTCTAATGCTTTGATAACAGCTTATTATGAAATCGCCTCTGTATTGAATACTGATATATTCTCTTTGAAAGGTCAAAATGCTCTTGGTAAAGAATTCTATGCTCCGTTTCAAAATAAAATGGAAAACGACCCTTACCACAATGGAGAAGGTGTTCCTGACAATGGGGTTTCTGGTGATGGCGCATATTCGTATATTGTTATTGTTGCGACACAGGATAATACCGTTGTGAATGTTACCCCAACTACGGCGTGCGTTGGTATTGCGCAGGGGGCGACAAAGGCAGTGCGTTTGGATAGAGGTCAAACGTATGTTGTGCGTGCTATTGGACAAAATGCAAGTTCTCGTCTTGCCGGAACGTACATAAAGTCAACAAAACCTGTTGCTGTGACTATTGGTGAAGACTCTGCTTATCCTGGTTATTATACAAACTCTGGTGATTGTGAAGATTATATCGGTGATCAAATTGTTCCAGTTGATGTGATAGGTAAAGATTATATTATCGCTCAAGGTCAAGGTTATGTAGCTGCGAATAATAAGACAAGTGATTTTTATGAAATAGTTGCTATTACAGCTACAAAAGATAACACAATTGTTACTTTGGATGGTGCCCAATATGGTTCTGCGTTAAAAAAAGGAGAGACTGTTTCAATTGAGTTGACAGACCCTAATGATCTCTATACTTTTATCCATACTAGTGAACCAGCTTACGCTTTCCACGTTTCGGGTTACCATTGTGAGGTTGCTGGTGCGTTGTTGCCTTCGGTTGAGATGTGTACAGGTTCTTACAAAATGGGTTTTGTGAGAACGTATGGTTCGCAAAACGACCAAGAGTTTTATATGAACTTAATGGTTAAAGGTGATGGCGAAGATGATTTCTTATTGAATGGAGAATCAAATTCGGTAATCAATAATGCTAATTTTGAAAAAATAGATGGAACAGATTGGAAGGTAGCCAGAATTTATTTCAGTAGAAGTGAAATGCCAGAAGGTGCATATTTCCTTCAAAATACAACATCCTTGTTCCACATGGGTATGATGAACTCAACATCTCACGATTGGGGTGATGGTAAAGGCTATCGTTTGATGGGTTCTATGTATGGTTATTTCTCACGTTTTAGCGACAACTATCCTGATGCAGTAATTGTAAACAATAACGACACAAGTATAACTGTAACAAGAGGAACTAAGGTTAGTTTGCTTGCCGATGGTGGTTTTAAATTCTCTTGGAAAGGCTATATGTGGAATGGCTATGATTGGGAATTGATGGAAGCTCCATATAAGTTGAATGATGTGAATGTTGAAAATCCATTCTTAATTGTTGATGCTGTTGGTATTTATAAATATACCGCAACTATCACAACTGCATGTTATGGCGATGTTGACCAGAGCGTATTAATTAAGGTAGTTGAACCAATTGACTTGAATACAGTATATGATACAGTTTGTTATACTCCAGAATTGGAACCAAGAATAGACCAAAGTCAGTACTACAATTTATTTAATTTAAATGACACTATTGTTGGTAAAAAAGGTTTGGTAACAGGTTTCTATGTAGATCATTTTGATAGATATGTTGCACCAGAAACTGTTATTGTTGATGATTATGATGATAATCGTCCAATGAAATTTAGCATGTCGGTTGGTAATGCTTCAAGATCACTTGTTGATAATCCAGATACAACCGGCATTGTTGGGGATTCAAAGGTGATGCATATTGTTAAAACAAAACAAGATAATGGATCGGCAAGCGATGCAGGTTTGAATAATCAAACAGGACAGTATTCTGCTTGGGTAACATATAATTATGCGAGTGAACCTTTGAATTTAGAGTATGGTTCTAAATTTAGTTTCGATGTTCGTTATGATTCTACCGTATTCAATGGATGGGGATGCGATAAGATTTTTAATGTTTATATCGATATTGTTGATGATTCAAAGAATGTAGCATCTATCCCATGTACATCTTATCCTGCTTTATGTAGTAATGATGCTAACGGATATCAGTATGAATGGGAACATGTTGAGGCTGATTTTGATGCATATAAAGAATCAATGGGACCAATTACTGCTGTTCGTATTCGTATGACATACGAACAATGGGTTAAGGATTATGGATTCTATGTAGATAATCTAACGTATTATACATTAGGTCATTATGAAACAATTTTGAACTCGGAAGCAAAGAAATATACTATTACCGATGGTGACTCTTTGTATGCGATAGTTAAGAATAATTTTGAAGTAACTCGTTCTGATACTTCAATGGTTTACTTGACTGTTCGTAATCCGGGTATTGAAAAACGTGCTATTCAACTTGCTGATACTTGTGCTTCTAATGGAAATGTGTTGGAAGAATTTAACTTAACAGAATACAATTATCAAACAGGTGGTGCTTTGGTAGCAGACCGTTTATGGTATTGGGATTCTCAAAGAACAAAACCAATTGATAATCCAGAATATGTTGATGTTGAAGCAGGAACTACTACATTCTATGTATATGTAGATGATGAATGTGCTGACATTCCTGGAAAATTGACTTTACAAGTGTATGCTGTTCCTGAGGTTCAGGATGCAGAAACAAGTGTCTGTGAAATACCAGCATTGGGCGGCGATAGAGGTCTTGTTGATCTGTCTCAAATGGAAAATCTAATCACAACAGATAAATCTGCAACATTTGAATGGTATTCTGATGCTAATTATACGAAATTAGTTGGAACATTGGCAAACATAGCCGTGACAGATGGAACTAAATATTATGCTAAAGTGTACAATAAAATCACTTGTCCATCTTTGGCTACATTAACTATTAATGTAATACCAGTTGACGATATCGTTTTCGAAGGCTTTGAAATTTGTGCCGATGCAGATGTCACTACTTTGGCTGCTACACCTGCAGGGGGTATGTATGTCGGTGATGGAGTAAAGGGTAACCAATTTGATCCTGCCGCTGCTGGAACTGGTTCTCATGAAATTACTTATACAATAGAAAATCTTGGATGTACAAATTCAGAAAAAGCAACAATTGTTGTAAATCCTCAAGTAACTGTAGAAGCAATCAGTGTTCCTAAAAAGATTCAACAAGGACAAACTGCTCAAATTCAAACTACTATAACACCTGCATCTTCTGATTATAAGATAACTTGGGATGATGCAAGTTTGTTGACAGATCCGACTTCTGCAAATCCAACAACCGTTGCTTTGAATAAACCTACATATTATAATGTATTGGTTGAAAATACAAAAACAGGATGTTCGGCAACAAGTAAAGTTTTGGTTGATGTGTATGCTCCTGTTGATGTAGAATTAGATTTGACTCCTGTATGTGCCGGAGCTGACGTTGAAATTGAAGCATTGCGTACTGGTGGAACAGGACCATTCACGTATGTATGGTCGTTATCGCCTGCTACAGATTATACTATGGTTAACGATTCTGTTATCTCAATAAAAAATATTCAGAGTACGGTAGACGTAACTGTAACAGTAACTGATAAGACAGAGGGTGATATAAAAACAGTAACTAAAACACAAGTTGTGTATCCAAATCCAACTGTTTCAATTGAAGATGCTGAGGTTTGTCAGTATGCAGACTTACAGTTGAAGCCAACTGTTGCAAATGGTACGATTCCTTACACATACGAATGGAGTGGTGATACCGATATTTTAACAACTGCAACAAATCTTCAAAATGCGACTGTAAATACATCAGATAACGTTGGTCAATACTATTTACAATACAAGGTTACAGATGCAAATTCTTGTGTTGCTAAAAAAGATGTTTCTGTAATTGTAAACCAACAACCAAAGGTTGCTGCGTTAGCTGATAAGGAAATTTCTTGTGTTGATGATATTATCCAACTACAAGGAACTGTTGTAACTGGTAGTACAAGTGGTGCTGTTACACATGAATGGATTTCTTCATACGCATCTTCATTGTCAAGTACATCAATCCCTAATCCGACTTTGCAGTCGTATATTGCTGGTGTACTTACCTTTAAATATAAGTTCACAGATGCAAAAGGTTGTTCTGCAATCTCTGATGAGGTCTCAATACAAAATAACCCAAATCCAACTATTTCAATTGAACCTGTAGATGCTCAATGTGCTTCTAATCAAGGGGTAATGCTTTCTGCAAATGCGAAAGTTGAAGGTGTTGCTTCTGCTACATTTACATACCTTTGGTCGGGTGATATTGATTCAAAAGAATCGAATCCATTGTTGGATATATCAATAGCAGGAACAAAGACAGTAAATTTAAAAGTTACGTCAGATAAAGGTTGTGAGGCTACTACTTCGACAACGGTTACTGTCAATCCAAATCCACTTGCTGAAATTGCAACTAAAGATTTGGTAGCTTGTTCTTCTGACACAATTACAATGATTGCCAATGCATCATCTGCAAATGTTGACTATGCATGGTCTGGTGCTCTTAATTGGTTAACTGATAATGCAAGCACTGTAAAGGTTGTAATCCCAGATAATATAAATGGTGCTTCAGAAATCGACTACCCAGTTACATTGACTGTAACCGATAAGACAACTCATTGTAGTTCAGAAGCAACAACAACAGTCTTAGCTAACAAAATACCACAAGTTTCTTTGGGTGGAGATTTTGAATTGTGTGATGGAAGTGAAGTTGAATTGAAACCATTATTGAATTATGTTGGAACAGAAAGTTATTCACTTACTTGGTTCCTTGATGTAACTCAGTTAAGTAGTGTGAATGTTGAAAATCCAATTTATACACAAAAAGGAACTGATGTTTATAAAATTGGTGTTCAAGTAAAAGATGCAAATGGTTGTGTTGGTAAGGATAATATCTCAATTACTGGTTTGGAAAATCCAACAGTTGACGCAGGTCTTGACAGAGAAGAAGATTGGGATGAACCATTTACATTGACAGGTACAGCAACTGGTGGTCACCCTACATATTCATATTTGTGGTCTCCAAAAGATTCATTAACAACTGCTGAGACATTACAAAATCCAACAGCTAAATTGCGTCAAACAACGAAATTTACTTTGGAAGTTACAGACTCGAAAGGTTGCGTTGGAACTGACGATGTTACAATTACAATTGTGGGACAGCCATTGTCTGTTATGATTGAACAAAAACCTATGCCATTCTGTTTTGGAAATACTGTTACATTAGAGGCAATTCCTTCTGGTGGTAATAAAGGTGGTTCTTATAAGTACGAATGGTATGATATGACAAATCCAACTACAGTAATTGGTACGACTAAGACAATCGAAGTATCACCAAGTACACAAACAACATACAAAGTTGTGTTGAACAGTGTTGGCCCTCGTGATTTTATTCCTGCCGATACTATTCATACAGTTGTTGTTAATCCGTTGCCGTCTATCTCATTGCGCACCGGATTGAATCCACATGTATGTAAAGGTGACTTAACAAATCTTGTTCCTACTGTTTCTGGTGGTAGCGAACCATATACATACCAATGGTTGGATGGAAATCCAATTATAACAAAAACTGAAACATATCAATTTAGTAATTCGTCTGTAGTTGGTGTACAAAAGATTAAGTTGATTGTAACAGATGCAATCGGTTGTTCTGATTCAGTTGAAGTTGCAGTAATGGTTGACGAATTACCAGAATTACAATTGGATCCTGTAACTGAATGTGTGAATGTAGAAGCAACAGCTATCGCAACAGCTTCGAATGGTAAGGCTCCATATTCATATTTCTGGTCTGGCGATATACAAAATATGGCTTCGTCATCTAATAAAGCTACATTCACTATTGCAGAACAAGGGACTTATACATTACATGTATCGGTAGAAGATGATAATTCATGTAAGAGTGAAACAGAGACAATTGTTACAATTAAACCAGAAGCAACTCTTGCCTTTGAAAAGGCATATAGCGTTTGTGCAAGTGAAGATTTGGAATTGGTATTAAATCCAAATAACATTGCTGGTTTCTTCACTATGCACTGGGTTGGTGGTGACAAGAATAGAATTGTTGACTCAACAAAAATTAATCGATTGATGTCGACATTCCGTAGCGAAAATGAAGGTGAGTATACATTATATTATACTATAGCAGATGAGTACAATTGTCCTCGTTTGGATAGTACTAAGATAACTGTATTCCCTGCAGTGAAATTAGCTGATATCGCCGATATGGATGTTTGTGCTGGTGTGGGTGTAGAAATTCAGGCTGAAATTGCTACAGGTAATCCTTCTTCATTCACTTGGTTGGGATCTGTTTCACCAAAGAATGAAAAGAAAACAACTTTCACATTCTCAACACCTGGTACATATAATGTAACAGTTATTGCAGGTGACCAGAATTGTAGCGATACAAAAGAATTTGCTGTTACAGTTCAACCAAATCCAGTTGTGGAAATAGTTGGTGCTCCTGTGAAGAAAGTTGATTATACAGAAGAGGTTTCTTTGGAAAGTAAGATTGTAAACTATACTACATATCCATTTACTCATGTTTGGAAAGAAGCTGCTAATATTAAATCTGGCGCTGGTACTGATAGAATAGTTACGACGTCAATAGTTCAAACTACTGACTTTGAATATATAATTACTGATGCGTATGGTTGTACAGGAAGTGCTTCTATCCGTTTACAAACAGAATTGATTATTCCTAAGATTACACACTTTCCAAAAGATTACGATGGTGTACCTCCAACAAATGAACTTTTGGATTCAACAAAATATACGCTTTTAGAAGATGCTCTTGAACTTTGTGAAGGTGAGTCTGCATATTTAATTCCACAATTTATTTCTGGAAATAATTTGGAATCATTGACATATTCTTGGAAAGATGATGAAGGTAATGATTTAGGTAACGACATCAATGTGAAGATTAAACCTACGAAATATTCAACGATTTATACATTGACCGTTTCAAACCCTGCAGGTTTCTCTACTGATGTGTCATTTGTGGTTATCATGCATGAAAATCCATCTGCAGAAATTAAGGTTTCTCCAGATTATAGTGGTAAATATTATACAAATGATATTTTCTCTGTAGATGGTCAACCAACTCCTGCATTAGATACTTATGCGTCATTCTGGTCGGCTACACCAAGTGTACAATTCAAGGATGTTACAGCTCAAATAACAACGATTTCTGGAATAACTCAAGAAATTAAACCTTTAGTTTTGACATACAAAGCAACAAATCAATATGGTTGTTCGGTAGAGGTATCAAAAGAAATTAATGTAGTTGAACAAAAAATACCTGTAATAGTTGGTCCAGATGTATGTATAAATAGTACTTCAAAATATCGTTTGGATCAAACATATCCAGTTGGAACTAAATATGTTTGGACGGTTGAAGGAGGTCAAATTGAAAGTAAGAGTGCAGATGAATCTTCGATAACTGTTCTATGGACTAGTTCTGAAAATACAACAGTAACGGTAAGTATTTATCCTCCAGATGGAAAAGAACGTGTGATAGAAGGTATAAGCCATGTTGCTCATATTACTCCAATGCCAGACATTTCTATTAATGGTCAAATTCATGTTTGTGCAGGTGAAAATGCTGCCTATGAAGCAATAAATAATATTCCTTCTATGAAGAACATCCAGTATGGTTGGAATATTGCAGATGACCATGGTGACTTGGTTGACTTATCTGTTCCAAATTCAGAAGTAGCAACAATTAACTGGGATAAGGAAGGTAAGGATACCGTAATCTTACGTGCAATGTATGGTTCTTGTATCATCAAAGAGGAATTGACAGTATATATTCATCCAACTCCTGATGCTGATTTTACATACGCGGCAAGCGAAGATGTGTTCTTTGTTGAAGAAGGTGTTGTTCGCCATACAGATAGTATCTTTGTAGATAAGGATGTGAAGTTCACAAATTTGACTACCCATAAGGCTGGATATGAATATTACTGGGATTTCATCGGTGATGGCGTTTATACCGAAAATTCTCGTGATGCTATTTATGAATATGATGAAGTTGGTGACTTTATGGTTTCGTTAATGGTTGTAGAAAATACATGGGGTTGTAAAAACGTCGTAGCAAAACCATTGAAGGTTGTGGCAAATCCTAACTGTGGTATGACATTCCCTAATGCATTTACTCCAGACTTGTCTGAAAATAATACATTCTATCCTGTATTCAAAACAGGTGTGATGGAATCAGGTTATGAGCTTCGAATCTATAACAGATGGGGTACATTACTTTGGTCAACAGACGATTTGTATGCTGAATGGGATGGTGTTTATAAAGGTTCTGTAAGCAAACAAGATGTTTATGTATATCATTGTAAGGCAACTTGCGAGGATATTGATCCTGAAACAGGAAAACATAGAATTTTGAATGTGAAGGGTGATGTTACAATTATGAGATAGTCATTTTTGTAATCATAATGAAAAAGGCGTTGAATTTTCAACGCCTTTTTTTATGCGAAATATCAAACATTTAAATATTTTTTTGAAAAAAAGTCGTTTTAATGATTGAAATATGAGAAAAAGTTTTATTTTTATGGTGCAGAAATTTAGTTTGTTGATATGGCAAAACAAGAGTCTAAGAATAGAAGCTACGAACTCAAGAAGTTAAAAGCGGAATGTGTTGCAGAGGAAAATAAGAAATATATGATTTCTCAGCATATTCGTAAAACTGGGTCTATGGCTGTGGAACCGGGGAATAAATTAAAGACAACTCCAAGTGAAGTCTATATTTATGCTGTTGGTACTGATGCTGATTGTGCGTCTTTCCAAGAACAATTCAAGAAGTCTAAAAACTTTAAGAAGGTTAAATCTTTTGCTTCGGTAAATGCAGTAAAGGACTATATTGGAAAGTCAAAATTTCCAAATAACTCTATTGTTGTCTTATTCTATGTTGTTCCTGATACTGCAACTCAAGAAGAAATCTCTCAGGAAATAGAATGCGTAAGCAAAATAAAAGAAGCAGATCCTACTTTGGATGCAATGCTTGTGACTTCAAATACAAGATTGTCGGCTGGATGTTTTGATTTTGTCATCTTGAAGAATGAGGACATGTTTGGTAAGATTATTACAAACATTACTTGGGCTATTCGTGAGCAAGATAGAATACGTAAACAGGTAGAATCAAAGCAATTTATAAAATTTGCGATTATTATATTCTTTGTGTTTATTGTGGCTCTGTTTGCAGTTGACTTTATCACAGGTTTGATGGATGATAATCCAAATCCTTCGGGTATATTCGGTATCGTACCTATTCCACACGAATAATCTGCCAACTGACAAGTCGCGTATGTGACAGAATGGCAAAAATGTGGGTTGGCACATAAATTGACAAAGGTTACACAAATTTGTGTAACCTTTTTAATTTTTATAAAGATGCAATCAGGTAAAATTGGTGTTACAACCGAAAACATTTTTCCGGTCATAAAGAAATTTCTTTATTCTGACCAAGAAATATTCTTGCGTGAACTTGTTTCAAATGCAGTAGATGCTACGCAGAAATTAAAAACATTAGCAAAACTCGGTAAATATGAGCAAAATGTTACTAATGCAAAAGTAACAGTTGCAATAGACGAACATGCAAAAACTATTACCATTTCTGATAATGGTATCGGTATGACTGCTGAGGAAATTGATAAATACATCAATCAAATTGCGTTCTCTGGTGCTGAAGAATTCCTTGATAAATACAAAGACAAGGCTGAGGCTATTATTGGTCATTTTGGCCTTGGCTTCTATTCTGCATTTATGGTTGCTGGCACAGTTGATATTGTGACTAAATCATATCAAGAAGGTGCAAAGGCTGTAAAATGGACTTGCGATGGAAGTCCAAATTACTCAATTGAAGAAATTGAAAAAGCAACTGTTGGAACAGACATCGTGCTTCATGTTGATTCGGAATCCGAAGAATATCTTAAAAAAGAAAAAATAGAAGAACTACTTAAAAAATATTGTAAGTTCTTGCCTGTGGCAATTGTTTTTGGTAAAAAACAAGAATGGAAGGATGGCAAGTATGTTGATACAGATGAAGATAATGTAATCAATAATACAACTCCAGCATGGACATTGAAACCTGCAGATTTAAAGGATGAAGATTACCAAATTTTCTACAAGGAATTGTATCCAATGGCCGAAGATCCATTGTTCAACATTCACTTAAATGTTGATTATCCATTTAATTTAACTGGTATTCTGTATTTCCCAAAAATCAGAAACAACTTCGAAGTACAAAAGAATAAGATTCAATTATATTGTAATCAGGTGTTTGTAACTGATTCTGTGGAGGGTATTGTTCCTGACTTCTTGACTTTGTTGCATGGTGTTTTGGATTCTCCAGATATTCCATTGAATGTGTCTCGTAGTTATTTGCAAAGTGATCAAAATGTAAAGAAAATTTCAAGCCACATTACAAAGAAAGTCTCAGATCGTTTACAAGAAATTTTCAAGGCAGACAGAGCTGAATTTGAAAAGAAATGGGATGATTTGAAGTTGTTCATCACATACGGTATGTTGAGTGAAGAAAAGTTCTACGATAGAGCAAAAGATTTTGCATTGTTGAAGAATGTTGACGGCAAGTATTTTACATTTGAAGAATACAAGACTTTGATTAAAGATAATCAAACAGATAAGAATGGTACTTTGATTTATTTGTATGCGAACGATCCTGAAACACAATATAGTTATATCCAAAAGGCAAAAAATAAAGGATATGATGTGTTATTGATGGACGGTCATTTGGATTCGCATTTAATTAGTCAATTGGAACAAAAATTCGAAAAGGTTTCGTTTAGCCGTGTAGATGCTGATATTATTGAAAACCTTGTGAAGAAAGAAGATTTACAAGAGTCTGCATTAGTACAGTCAGAAAAAGATGACTTGAAAGAAATTTTCAAATCTCAGGCAGCAACAGAATTTATGATTCAATTTGAGAACTTATCTGCAGAAGAAGCACCAATCATTGTTACTCAATCTGAATATATGCGTCGTATGAAAGATATGGCTCAGATGAATCCAGGCATGAGTTTCTACAATCAAATACCTGATAGTTACAATTTGATAATTAACTCAAATCATCCTTTGATTGTAAAAATAAACGAAGAAAAGAAAGCAAGCATAGGTGAAGTATTAAGTAAAGTAGATTCTGAAATTGCTCCTTTGCAAGCAGAAAAGACAACGTTAGAAGATGCGAAGAAGGATAAGAAGGACGAAGAAGTTCCTGCTGCAGACAAAGAAAAATTAGATTCTGTTTCTAAGCAAATCTTGGATTTAGAACGCAAAAAACAAGATACTTTGGCTGCGTATGGAAAAGAAAATACTAAAGTAAAGCAATTGATTGACTTAGCATTGATTTCGAATAATATGTTGAAGGGTGAAGCACTAGAATCATTCGTAAAACGAAGTATCAGCATGCTAAAGTAATACATTGTGAATGTATTAACAATGCAGGGGCGTATACCATACGCCCCTTTTTTATTTTGTGCTAATGCCTTTGGTTTTGTATGTTGTTAGAGAATCTCCTTTGGCATAAATCAGTAATGCATCGTATTCAGGATGGTGTTGGAAAAATTGTATGGATTTTTCAATTCCCATTGCCATACAAGCAGTAGCAATTGCGTCTGCTTCTATACATTCATCAGCTATTACCGTTGCACTTAGTAGGTCAGATGGAACAGTTTGTCCAGTTTTGGGATTGATGGTATGTGAGTATTTTGTACCATCTTCGTAATAGAATTTGCGATAGTTCCCAGAAGTTGCTAACGATTTGTTTGCTAGTTGTAAAACAATGTCGTACGAATCTTCTACTGGTTTGTTGTCAATACCTTCTTCTGGACGAGTTATTCCTATGTTCCAAATCTTACCTTTTGAATTTACGCCTTTAGAGCGCATCTCACATCCTACATCTACTAAATAGTTTTCTACTCCTAAATTATCAAGAAAGTGAGCTATTAAATCGGTAGAATAGCCCTGTGCAATTGCATTCCCGATAATTTGAACGCGAGAGTCTTTTTTTATAAACCGATTTGATTCAACATAAAATTTATCCATTCCGACAAATTCTCTAATGCTATCAATTTGTCTTTGGGTCGGGATTGGATGTTTCGAAGAATCCGGTCCGAATTTCCATGCGTTTACTAATGGTGCAACGGTAATGTCGAATACGCTATCGGTGATAGAGGCGATGTATTTTGATTTCTGTATAAAATAGTTGAACTGTTCCGATAATTGAACCGTAGAGTCGTTGTTGTTGATTCTTGAAATCATAGACTCTTGTATGTATACGCTAAAAGTGGTGTCGAAGTTCTTTAGAAGAGAATCAAAAGATGCTTTTCGGAAAGCAGTGTCTTCGTATACGACTCTGTAGTAGGTTCCTTGTGCTAAGCCAGTTACCTCAAAATATTTTTTTTGTTTTGCTGTTTCGGTACATGATCCGAAAAATAAAACAGCGATAACTCCAAGGAGGCATCGCTGTAAGTTCTTTTGTAATAGTTTTACCATATTATGGTTTCTTTATAATACCGTTAGGTGAATTTTCTATGAAGGTAATAATAGCATCACGCTCTTCTGATTGTGGGAAATTTTGACGGACCATATCAATCGCATCTTTCATTAAAACTCCTTTTTGAAGGAAAATTGTGCGATAAATATCTTGAATTTCGCGAATCTTATCTTCTGAGAAACCACGGCGTGCAAGACCGACTGTATTTACCCCAACATACTGAATAGGTTCTTCTGCTGCTTTTACAAATGGAGGCACATTTTTTCTGATGAAAGTTCCGCCACCGATAAATGCATGATCGCCGACAACCATAAATTGTTGAGCACCAGCTTTACCTTCTATAATCACATGGTTGCCAACAATGCAATGTCCAGAAAGAGCTGCATAGTTTGCAAAAATACAATTGTCACCAACGATACAATCGTGAGCAATATGTACATATCCCATGATTAGACAGTTTTTACCAACCTTTGTGGTCATTTTGTCTACCGTTCCACGATGGATTGTAACACATTCGCGTATTACGGTATTGTCGCCAATTTCTGTTGTTGTATGTTCGCCAGCAAATTTTAAATCTTGAGGAATAGCCGAAATTACAGAACCAGGGAAAATGTGACAATTTTTACCGATGCGTGCACCAGGCATAATTGTAACATTTGGTTCTATAATAGTTCCATCACCGATTTCTACATCATCATAAATGTATGAAAAAGGTCTTACGACAACATCTTTTCCCAATTTTGCATTTGGGTGGACGAAAGCCATATCTTGTTGTGTCATATATTTTCTAATTGTTTTATTATTTGATTGTTTTGCGAAGAATTTTTGCAAATTTCGTATTTGCTTTATGGCCAGGAATTGTTGCAATAATGTGTCCTTTTATTGGTTTGCCAACTAACCATAAATCACCAATAAGATCAAGTAACTTATGACGAGCAGGCTCGTTTTCAAAAGACAATTCTGTATTATTTAAGACACCTTCTTTTTCAATGTTGATTTCTTTTCCTGGGAATAGTTTCGACATTCTTGCGATTTCTTCAGAGGATACTTTTCTATCAACAAATACAATTGCGTTATCTAAGTCACCGCCTTTAATAAGGTTAGCGGCAAGCATCATTTCAATTTCTCGGAAGAAACAGAATGTTTTACAACAAGCGATTTCTGTACCGAAATCTTTAAGGTCTTTTATGCTTGCATATTGATTACGAAGCATAAACGAATCGTAACTAATATGAACATCGGCACGAAATGTATCGCAAGGGTATGCTATAATTTCAACGTTTCGTTCTGGTTCCGTGTAGACAACTTTTTCAGTTATTTCAAGATATTCCAAATCAGCATCTTGTTCTATTGTTCCAACCTTTTCTAATTCATCAAAGAATGGTTTTGCACTACCATTCAATATTGGAACTTCAGGTCCGTCAACTTCAATAAGGGCGTTGTTCACATGTAGTGCATGAAGTGAAGCCATTAAATGTTCAATTGTGCTGACAAATATTTCTTTGGAAATACCAATGACTGTTCCGCGTGAAGTATCAACCACATATTCCGGATTAGCAGGAATAATAGGCGTATTGTCTAAATCAATGCGCTTAAAGCGAATGCCTGTATTTGGCTCTGCTGGGAAGACTGTTGTATTTGTTATTTTGCCGGTATGCAAACCTTTTCCACTGAAGGAAACCGATTGTGCAATCGTGCGTTGTTTCTCAGACATATTCTTCATTTTTACTACGCAAAAATACTTATTTTCTTTGTAAAACAAAATGGAGTTAAATAGAGAATTAGTAATATTGCAAAAAACAGTCTTGAAGAATGAAAAAATAGCATCGGACAAGTTTGGATTTTGTTGTTGAAAGTAACTGTTAAATCAATTTTTTAGTGAAAAAGGTATTGTTTTTTTCGGCTTGGTATCCAAATCGTTATGACGCAATGGCAGGATTGTTTGTTCGCAAACATGCGGAAGCAGTTTCTCATTTTGCGAATATCTGTGTGCTGTTTCCTTGTGCCGATAATACGGTAAAAGATTTTGAAATTATTACGCAACAAACAGGGAAAATTACGGAAGTATATGTTTATTATCCATTCACGAAATGGTGGGGGTTACGGAAATTTTCAAAAGCGATTAATTATTTTCGTGCATTCTTAAAAGGATATAAATTTGTTAACGAGAACTTTGGCAGACCTGATATTACTCATACAAATGTGTTAACTCGTTCAGGTTTTTTATCCTATTTTTTACTAAAAACAAGGCATATTCCATACGTGATTACAGAGCATTGGTCTCGGTATTTTCGTGAGAGAAACTCATATAAAGGATTCGTAAGAAAACGAATAACAGAGATAATTGTTCGCAATGCGAAATGTGTAATGCCAGTTTCGTTATCATTAGAGCAAGCAATGAAGGATTGTAATCTTCATAATGACAATTACTGTGTTGTTTGTAATGTAGTAGACGACTTTTTTTTTGTTGACGATACTCAATCACAGAGAAAACGGAAAAGGATAATTCATGTATCTTGTTTTGATGATTCTGTGAAGAATATTTCTGGTATAATCAACGTCGTGTATGAACTTTCAAAAGTCCGCTCTGATTTTGAACTGATAGTTATTGGTACGGGGCCGGATTATAATGATATTGTAGAAAAAACAAGCCGATTGGGTTTGCTTGATTCGGTTGTCTATTTTCTTGGTGAACAAACGCCGTTTCATGTTTCGGAGAGAATGAAACAGAGTGATTTTTTTGTTTTATTTTCAAAAGCTGAAAATGCACCTGTTGTTATTTCAGAAGCATTAGCTTGTGGTTTGCCCGTAATTTCTTCTTCTGTAGGTGCGGTACCTCAAATGGTTGCACCAGAAAATGGACTTATTGTACCAATTGGTGATGACGCTGCTTTTTTCGATGCGATAAACTGGATGCTGGACCATTTTCAGTTGTATAAAAAAGACTTGATTCGGGATTCTGCAAAATGTTATTCGTTTGAAAATGTCGGTAAGCAGATTAATAGTATTTATGATCAAGTTCTTCAAGATTCAATGGTTCGTTCGTAAGTGTGTATTAGTTTGTAGAACCAAAGGCATTGGAGTGTTATGACAACAAAACTTGATAAACTATAGAGAAAGATTGTTTTTGTAAAATCACAATAATATATACCAACTAAGAGTGCTGTAGATCTTGCTGTTATTAAGGCAACTTCAAAGAATAAGCCGATTTTTTGTTTTTTGAAAATATCGGGTAAGTAGGATATAGGTCCAGTTAAAACACTTGCAAATAACCAGATTATCATGACATTGATATACGAACCGGTTTGTGTCCATTTGTCACCTAATAGAAAGTTGACTATATCTGATGAGTAAGCAAAAATTAGTAGAAATAGAGGAAGAAAAATTACGATTGAATAGGTCAGATATTGTAAGTGAAAACTCAATATATTTTCCTGCTTTTGAATCTTTGCTGTTGTTCTTTGATAGAAAACTTGATACAATGTATTTGATATGATATTGACAGGCTTGAATCCTATTAATAATGCCATTCCAAAGAAACCGATTTCGCTAAGAGAGAAAAAAGGTGTCAGTAATAAGATAGGAAGATTTCCGCTAACATAATTGAGTAATGCTCTTGGCAAAGAATATTTTGGAAAATTGGAGTATTCGTGAAAAGTTGATACGATTTCTTGTTTTTTTGCTAAATGAAAAATTGTTTGAGCTTTTTTTTGAATCTTTAAAATTAGGTAGAACAATGAAATAAATGGTGCCAATATTGCTGAAATAATAAGCCCTCCGTTGAGGACACCTAGCCATCCGAATGTGCATTTTGACGTAGCATTTGTTACGCTTTGAATAAGCTGATATTTGCAAATTTCATCGAATGATTTTTGCCGTATGCACCAGTAATTCAATAAATTCCATAGTGCAGAGAGAAATACAAAAATTGGGATTGCCCAGTACCATTGGGTAAGGTTGGGAGCGTTGAATATACTTGCAATTTGTTTTGAAAATGGAATAGATGCAAGCAGAATAGCAACAGTTACAAGTGTAATTAGCAATCCTATTTGTAGACAGGCAATTGCTTTTGATTCTGATTTTGGTAAAACAATGGCGTACTGAAATTCTGCTGTAGCAATAATTGTCAGTACTCCAGAAATGCTTAAAAATAAATTAATTAGTCCAAAATCATCGGGTGAATATAATCTCGTTAGTATTGGATAAACGAGCAATCCTATGATTTGAACTATCACATTGGCAGAAAGTAATTTTGCAGAATTTACGGCAATTTCAGACTGCAGTATTTTCTTGACTTTCTGCCACATAATTATTCTTATTTATTGGAATCAATTACTTTGTAGAGTTTGTCTCCACGGCGGACTTTTTCGGCTGTTTTCATTGAAAACAATTCACCTTTGCAAGTTTTTTCTACTGATTTTAAATCTACTCGAATGTCATCTGCTTTCATTTCGACAACACCGGTTGTTGGTCCAGTAATCAGTATCTCGTCTCCTTGACATAATTCATCGGATTGCATAAGAAACTCGGCAACATTAAGGTTTGAAAAATAGTTTGTGCATTTTCCAATTGCAACTTTTGTTTTTGTTGCACTGCTACCATAGTGGGTACTCCATTCTCCTAAGCGTTGTCCTAAGTAGTAGCCATTCCAAAATCCTCTATTGAAAACTCGTGAAAGATTTTCTTTCCAACGAGCAACTTTTTCTTCTTTATTATCTGTGTAAGTGCCGTTTACTACTTCGCTTACAGCTTCATTATAACATTGAACAACAGTTTTTACATATTCGGCACTACGAGCACGACCTTCAATCTTCATTACTCGCACACCTGCTTCAATCAGTTCGTCAAGGAAACCAATTGTGCAAAGATCCTTTGGCGACATAATGTATTCGTTGTCAATTTCTAACTCGTTTCCTGTTTCTTTTTCTGTAACAACATACGCTTTTCGGCAAGTTTGTAGACATGCACCTTTGTTTGCCGAATAATTGCGTTCGTGTAGGCTGAGGTAACATTTCCCTGAAATCGCTTGGCAAAGCGCTCCGTGGCAAAACATTTCTAACTTGATAGGATTTCCCGAAGGTCCACAGATATGTTCATTTTGAATTGCGTTGTAAATCTCGCGAACTTGCATCAAATTCAGTTCACGTGCAAGTACAACCACATCGGCAAATTGCGAGTAGAATCGAACTGCTTGGCTGTTAGATATATTTAATTGTGTTGAAATATGAACTTCAACGCCATATTCTTGTGCACATTGAATTGCAGCGATATCGCAAGCAATAATAGCAGAAACACTGTAATCCTTGGCTGCTTTCATAACCTTGTGCAGTGTTTCCATATCTTTGTCGTATATAATCGTGTTTACGGTTAAGTACGATTTTATATTATGTTCATTGCATATCTGTACGATATTAGCTAAATCTTGTGTAGTGAAATTATTAGATGAGCGAGCACGCATATTGAGCATTTCAATACCAAAATACACAGAGTTCGCTCCTGCTTGAATTGCTGCCATTAGTGATTCATACGAACCGACAGGCGCCATAATTTCTATATCGTTGCGTTGAATTTTCATAAACTAAATTGTTATACGATACCTTCTTTTAGTAAATCGTGTAAGTGAATAAGTCCCAAGTATGTGTTGCCGTCAGTTACAACCAATTGTGTTATACTGTTTTTTTCCATCTGTTCGAATGCTTTGATTGCGAGTTCATTACGGCTGATTGTCTTTGGCTTAATGGACATAATGTCTTTTGCTTTTTTGTCGTTAATGTTCGTGCTTTTTTCCAACATTCTACGAAGGTCACCATCGGTGATAATTCCAAGTAATTGGTTGTTTTCGTCAATAACGGCAGTTGCGCCCAATCTTTTTGAGGAAATTTCAATGATAACTTCAGAAAGAGGTTGCTCAGGAAATACTTTCGGTGCATTTTCAGACACAAAAATGTCGTCAACGTGCATATACATTCGTTTTCCTAATGCACCACCAGGATGATATTTAGCAAAATCTTGTGGACTGAATTTTCGTTGTTCCAACAGGCACATTGCTAAAGTGTCGCCCATAACAAGTTGTGCTGTTGTACTATTCGTTGGTGCAAGATTGTTTATGTCAGCTTCGCGGTCAACGTGAGCATATAATAAATAGTCGGAATGTTCAGCAAGGTATGAGTTCTTGTCCGAAACCATAGCGATAAGTTTGTTGCCACCGCGTTTTAGTAATGGAATGAGAACTTTTATTTCTGGTGTATTTCCACTTTTTGATATACATAATATGATGTCATTCTTTTGAATCATACCCAAATCACCGTGAATTGCTTCTGCTGCATGCATAAACAAAGCAGGCGTTCCAGTAGAGTTCATAGTAGCGACAATTTTTGTGGCAATTATCGCACTTTTACCAATGCCAGTCACAACAAGTCGTCCTTCTGTCATTAGAATCTCTTTTACTATTGTGGCAAAATTGTCATCTAAATAGTTGGACAAATTGCTGATAGATTGAGACTCTTCGAGGATAATTCGTCTCGCATTTTCAATAATTGTGGAATTGTTATTCACTATAGTATATTTTTTTTGGTAGTTAAAAATATTTGTATTACTTTCACTATGCAAATGTACCCAATAATCTGTTAGTTGGTAGCAAAAAGAAGATAAATTGAAATTTACGGCATTTATGGCGAAAATTGACGAGAAAGAAATTGAAAGTTGTTTAAAGGAAAAGTTTGGTTTTGATTCGTTTAAAGGAAATCAAAAAGAAGTTATTGAAAGCCTTATAGCAGGGAACGATACTTTTGTGTTGATGCCTACTGGTGGTGGTAAGTCGTTGTGTTATCAGCTTCCTGCTATGTTGTTGGAAGGAACGGCAATTATTATTTCTCCATTGATTGCTTTGATGAAAAATCAGGTTGATTCAATGCGTGGTTTTAGTACAGATGATCGTATTGCTCATTTCCTAAATTCGTCGTTGAGTCGTTCGGAAATCACTAAGGTGAAAGAAGATGTTCGTAATGGTATAACTAAAATGTTATATGTTGCTCCTGAATCGTTGACGAAAGAGGAGAGTGTTGAGTTTTTCCGTAGTATCAAAATTTCTTTCTTTGCAATTGATGAAGCACACTGTATTTCGGAATGGGGACACGATTTCCGCCCGGAATATCGCAGAATCCGTCCTATTGTTGAATCAATTGGTCGTGCTCCAATTATTGCTTTGACGGCAACAGCCACTCCAAAAGTGCAACACGATATACAAAAGAACTTGGGAATGCTTGACGCGAAAGTGTTCAAGTCTTCTTTCCGTAGAAAGAATTTGTATTACGAGATTCGTCCGCAGGTAAATGCTACCAAACAGATAATTCGTTTTATTCGTGAAAATCCAGGCAAAGCGGGTATTATTTATTGTTTGAGTAGAAAAAAAGTAGAAGAACTTGCCGATACTTTAATAGTAAATGGTATTAAGGCTCTTCCATATCACGCAGGTTTGGATGCAGCGACTCGCTCGAAGAATCAAGACATGTTCTTGAAGGATGATGTTGAGGTAATTGTTGCAACGATAGCATTTGGTATGGGTATAGATAAACCAGATGTGCGTTTTGTTATACATTATAATATACCAAAATCATTGGAAGGCTATTATCAGGAAACTGGTCGTGCTGGTCGTGATGGCGGTGAAGGGAAATGTATCGCGTTCTATAGTTATAAAGACATTGTTCGTCTTGAAAAGTTTATGGAAGGCAAACCGGTTGCTGAGCAAGAAATTGGTAAGCAATTATTGCTTGAAACTTCTTCGTATGCCGAATCAAGTTTGTGTCGTGTACGCGTGTTGTTGAATTATTTCGGTGAGGAAATGACCGAGAATTGTTGTAATTGCGACAACTGTTTACATCCAAAACCACAAATAGAGGTGATGAACGATGCTTTGAAAGTTTTGAAGACAATTCTTGCTGTGAAAGAACGCTTTAAACAAGGACACATCGTTGAAATTCTTATAGGAAAGGAATCTTCGGAAATTAAAACATATAGACATAACGATCTTGATGAATTTGGTTGGGGTGACGATCATGATGAAAAATATTGGAGTGCCATAATTCGTCAGTTGCTGATGTTCCGTTATTTGGATAAGGAAATAGAAAATTATGGTTTACTAAAATTAACAGATGAAGGTCGTGAATTTATGAAGCGTCCACATTCGTTTACAATTACAGAAGACCATGATTATGAACAAACAGAATCGGAAAGCGATGCTCCTTCTTCGGGTGGTGCGTTAGATGCTGAATTGGTTGCAATGCTTATGGAAGAGCGTAAGCGTATTGCGAAAAAAAATAATGTTCCGCCGTATGTCGTGTTCCAGGAAGTTTCTATAAATGAAATGGCTACGCAATATCCGATTACATTGCAGGAGTTGAAAAATATTTCTGGCGTTGGGGAAGGTAAGGCGTTGAAATATGGAGCCACATTTGTGGAACTAATCGCTCGCTATGTGGAAGAAAATGAAATAGATCGCCCACAAGATATGGTCGTAAAATCGGTTGTAAAAGAGTCTAGTTCAAAAGTTCAGATTATTACGAATACCGACAAACGATTGTCGCTTGATATTGTTGCAAATGCATTAGGTATTTCGTTGACGGATTTACTTATAGAAATAGAAAGCATTGTTAACTCGGGAACAAAAATAAATATAGACTATTATATAAAAGAAGTCCTTGAAGATGACGCCGTAGAGGAATTATATGACTATTTCTGCACCGATGAATCAGAAACAATTCAAGCTGCTTTAGATGAATGGTGTGCCGATGGTACATATACCGAAGATGAGGTTCGTATGGTAAGAATTAAATTCTTGTCGGAAAAGGCGAATTAAAAAATAGTTTTTGGTGATTTATAAAAGGGGGGGGATAACAATATACCCCCTTTTATTATCTGGAAATTCAGTCCCTTAATGGGGGAATGAGATTGTTTAAATTTTATAAGCAAATCTCGTAATATACTATTAGAATATCACTAAAAATATAGTATTTAATGATAATTTGTAATCAATAAATTGTTTTTAATATAAATATTCACTTTATTTGTAAAAAACAATAAGGATATGAAAGAGACAGATATTAGCAAGATTAAAGCGGATATAGAAAAGTATGAACGCGAAGTTGAATCATTGGAGAGTTTAAAAACTTGTTCTGATGTTGGAAACTTAGCAGAGAAATATATTGACAAGCATATTTTAGTATTGAAAAAGCATATTTTCGACTTGCATACTCGTATAGATTTCTTAGAAAGAGACTAAATTTTGATTAATTTACTTGAAATGCAAGAAAAATAGGGTAAAACTATTTGTAAATCATTAAAATACTCTATATTTGTGAAAGTATAACTAAAATTTAATAAACATGAACAAACAAGAATTAGTAGCTGCAATGGCAGCAGAAGCTGGATTGACAAAAGCAGATTCAGAAAAAGCACTTAATGCAGTAGTAAGCGCAATCTCAGGAGCATTAAAAAGTGGTGATTCAGTACAATTAATCGGTTTCGGTACTTTCAAAGTATCAGAAAGAGCTGCAAGAACAGGTATCAATCCTGCAACTAAGAAACCTTTGAAAATTGCTGCTAAAAAAGTTGCTCAATTCAAAGCAGGTAAAGCACTTTCTGAAATCGTTAACAAAAAATAATTTTTGATTATTTTATGTAAAAAAGGGTTCGTAAGAACCCTTTTTTTGTTTATTTTGGTCCCATAAGAACTTTTTATCTGAAGATTCTGTATGAATGAATATGGTTTTTTGCGTGTAGCAAGTGTTTCTCCGCAAGTATATGTAGGTCAAGTAGAACGAAACACACAAGAGATATGTGCGGCGATTGATGTATTGAAACAAGAAGGTGTTCAGGTTGCTGTATTTCCGGAGTTGTGCATAACTGGCTATACATGTGCAGATTTATTTCAACAAACATTGCTTTTAGATAAAGCTGAAGAAGCACTGCAAATTATTGCTTCGCATTGTGTTGGTATTGCTGTTTTTGTTGGTTTGCCGTTGCGTGGTATAACAGGGGCCTTGTATAATTGTGCGGTATTGCTATGTGGTGACAAAAAACTAGTATTCCCGAAAAAATTCATACCAAATTATTCTGAGTTTTACGAAAAACGTTGGTTTACGCCATATCAAAATGAACCATGTTTATTTGCCGACTATGAAATTGGTGAATTGTTGTATTTGTCTATAGATGGTTGTAAATCTTCTACTAAAGCAATTATTGGTTGTGAAATTTGTGAAGATGTTTGGGTTCCGAATTCCCCTTCTACTAAATATGCATTGAATGGTGCAAATGTGATTGTAAACCTTTCTGCTGGAAACGAAGTGATTGGCAAAGCAGATTACCGTAAACAGTTGATTGCAATGAATAGTGCTAAGAATATTTGTGCGTATGTTTATGCCAATGCAGGAATGGGAGAATCTACGCAAGATATGGTATTTTCAGGTCATTCAATGATTGCAGAAAACGGAACAATTGTTTCTGAAAAAATACCATTTGATAATTCAACAAAGTGGATTATTGCCGATGTAGATATTGAAAAACTAAATCACGAGCGTATGCATTGTGAGACTTTCTCACAACCAGATGAGTTGAAGCAATCTCTTCGTTTTGATGAAATAACTGTTGCGGCTAATCAAAAAGATATAAATAGAGTTGTTCCTGGCTTCCCTTTTGTTCCAAGTGAAGGGGCTGCTCGTAGTAGACGTGCCGAAGAAATCACTCGTATGCAGGCGTGGGGATTGGCCAAAAGAATTGCGCATACTCATATTGAAAATATTGTTGTTGGTATTTCTGGTGGTTTGGATTCTACTTTGGCACTTCTTGTTGCTTGTCAAGCATTTGATATTTTGGGTAAAGACCGTAAAGGAATTCACGGTATAACAATGCCTGGATTTGGAACAACAGGACGAACATACGAAAATGCAAAGCATTTGGTAGAATACTGTGGGGCAACATTGTGCGAAATATCAATAAAAGAGTCTGCTACTCTTCATTTGCAAGATTTGAATCATTCTCTTGATATTCATGATATTACCTACGAAAATGCTCAAGCAAGAGAACGCACGCAAATTTTATTTGATTATGCAAATATGCATAATGCGTTGGTGTTGGGAACAGGTGATTTAAGCGAGTTAGCATTGGGTTGGTGTACATATAATGGTGACCAAATGAGTAATTATGCGGTGAATGTTTCAATTCCGAAAACACTTGTTCGTTATTTGGTGCAATATTATGCAGATTATACATTTGTCGCTAATAAACCATTGGTTGAGGTGCTGTTGGATGTAATTGATACACCTGTAAGTCCGGAATTGTTACCTCCAGATAAAGATGGTAAAATCGCACAGAAGACAGAAAACTCAATTGGCTCATATACGTTACACGATTTCTTTTTGTTTCATACAATGAGAAATGGCTTTTCTCCAAAGAAAATCTATTATTTAGTACAACTTGCAATTGCTCAAAAACAAATGCCATTCTTTGATGACGCTGTGATTAAGGAAACTATGAAGAAGTTTTATCGTAGATTTTTTGCACAACAATTTAAGCGTAGTTGTATGCCAGATGGTGTAAAAGTTGGTTCGATTTCGCTTTCGCCTCGCGGAGATTGGCGTATGCCGAGCGATGCGTGTGCCGATATTTGGCTTGCAGAAGTTGAGTCTTTATAACATCTTTAGAAAAGATATAATTTTTAGGCGTTTGTCTATTTTGCTTCATTTTTACATTTTGTAAAAAGGTTATTTATAGTTTTGCCAAACTAAAACTACAAAAATGAAAAGATTTTTATCCTTATTTGTTACAATTTTTTGTATTGTAAATATTTCGTATTCACAAGATTATGGCGTTCAAGTTCCTAATTCTGATTTTGAAGCAGAATGGAAAACATATAAAGGAAACAAGAAAGAAGGAAAAGAACCATATTGTTGGCATTCTTTTATGTCAGCAAATGTTACAACTTTAACACAATTAGCTGCAACAGAGCATATTGCAAAAGATGAGAATGTACGCCCTGGCTCTAAAGGAATGTATAGTGTAAGAATTTATCCTAAAAAAGTTTTTGGAGTAATGGCGAATGGTTCATTGACTAATGGTCGTATGAACGCAAAGAGTACAACGGCAACATCTGACGATAATAATATTTTTACCGACCGTGGTACTGCAGAGTTTAATACAAAAATAGATGAAGTTCCTGATTCTGTTACTGTTTGGTTATGTTTTTATAGCTCGTCAGAATCAAATCAAGCAGCATTTCATTGTGCTGTTCACGGAGATTCGAATTTTATTCTGTATGGTAGTGGGAAAGATGGTAATGCTTCGCAACAATATTCAGATGCTAATTACGAATTTTCAAGAACAACTTCGTCTGCTTCGGAACTTGTTTGGAAAAGAATGTCAATTCCTTTTGTTGTAAAAGGAACTTGTACAGATCCGCAATATGTTTTAATAACAATGTCAACAAATAAAACTCCAGCTAAAGGTGATGAAAATGATAAATTATATGTCGATGACATTGTTTTAATCTATAATCCAACATTGAAAACAGGAACGCTTGCTCAAACCGACTATGAGGGCGATGCAAATGAATCTATTGCTATTCAGGTGCCATTTACATTAACTGGTTCTATGAGTGTAAGTAACTTGAATAAAGAAGCAAATCAAGTTATTGCACAATTGTCGGATGCAAATGGAAACTTTGATAATCCAGTAGAACTTGGTCGTATAACAACAAACACGAGTGGTGTTGTTGAAGGTAAAATTCCTGCTTCTGTTGGTGATGGAAACTACAAAGTACGTGTTGTTTCTACTAACTACCCAATGACGGCAGAACCGAGTGCTTCTGAAATAACGGTAAAGCGATATTATCAGGTTTCTTTTGGTGAATATGATTCTGATATGGTAACGCTTTCTGGGGCAGGTAAATATTATGTTTCAGGGGACTTGAATGTAACTGTGGCAGCAGAAATGCAAACAGAAGAATGTAAATTCGCTTATTGGATGGAAAATGAATCTGTTATTTCTTTAGATCCAATGTATTCATTTACAATAGATAAATCTCATACGTTCTCTGCAGTATTGAAGAAACAATATTCTGTTTCTGTTTCAGCAAGTGCAGGTGGAACAGTGTCTACGGAAGGTGGACTTTTCTTGGGAAATTATGCTTGTCAGGTTGTGGCAACGCCAGATGAAGGATTCTCGTTTAGTAGTTGGACAGTAGATGGTGAAGTTGTTTCAACGAATCCTTCTTATACGTTCTTGGTTCAAGCAGATGTAAATTTGGTTGCAAATTTCAAAAAATCAATCGTTGTAAGTGCAACGGTTAATTTGTCGGGAGCAGGAGCTGTCTCTGGTGCAGGAGAATTTAATATAGATAAAGATTCGGTAGAAGTAACTTTGGTTGCTGTGTCAAATGACGAGAATAAATATCAGTTCATTTGCTGGAAAGAAGCAGATACTATTGTATCTAATTCAATGACATTTACATTTAAGACATTGGAAAGCAGACAATTTGTAGCATTCTTTACTGCTCGTGTCCAAATTACTGCTGTTGCTACAGAAGGTGGTTCTGTAACTGGTGCTGGCTCATTTAACTCTGGTGAAACAGCGTCGTTAATTGCTTTCCCAGAGGATTCTTATCGTTTTGTTGGTTGGTATGAAGCAGATACATTATATAATGTAAATACAATGATAGAGGTTCCAACTGATGCAGACAGAACTTTTGAAGCTCGTTTTGCAAAACAATATTCAATAACAGTTGTTTCAAATCCAGAAAATGCAGCTATTTGTAGTGGCTCTGGACTATATGATGCTGCATCAGAAATTTCTATTTCAGCCAATGGCAAGGCTGGTTTTGTGTTCCAAAATTGGACGGTAAACGATATGATTGTTTTGGAAGATGAAACTACTATCGTAACTATTGATTCCTCGTTTACGATAACTGCAAATTATGTAGAATTGCCTAAATATGTTGTTTCTGTTTCGCAAGATCCTTTGGTTGGTGGTTCTGTAAGTGGACAAGGAACATATTTTGAAATTGAAACTGTTGTTGTAACTGCAATTCCAAACAAGGGTTATGATTTTGTGAATTGGACGGAGAATGGTGTGGAAATTTCAACAGACGAAACTATAGAATTTGCCGCTCTAGTAGACCGTTCTCTTGTAGCTCATTTCGCGCCTAATTTTGTAGGTCTTATGGTTGAGTTGGTTGTAGAAGAAGGTGGGGTTGTAAGCGGAATGGGATTGTATGAAGAAAATTCAGAAGTTTCAGTTACTGCTACTCCATCAGAAAAATATTCGTTCTTATCGTGGACGAATAAAGCAGGAGAAGTTGTTTCAACAAATGCTAATTATGTATTTACGTTAACATCGGATATTGTATTACAAGCAAATTTCGAAAGATTTTATAGCAAATATCAAATATCTGTAATTTCTGCTGATGAAACTGCTGGTACAGTTGAAGGAGAAAAGAAATATACAGAAGAAGATGAGGTTGTAGTAATAGCAAAACCAAACGAAGGATATAGATTCTTACATTGGTTGGAAGACGAAAAAGTGGTTAGTACCGATGCTGAATATCATTTTATATGTTTGAATAAACGAAATCTAACTGCTGTTTTCCAGAAGGTTTATACTATAACAATTGCAGATTTCGAAGGTGGCACTGTTAAAGGATTGGGAACAGGTGTCTTTGATGAAGGTGCATCAGTTACGTTAGCTGTAACAGTTGATGAAAACCATCGTTTTGTATCTTGGGTTCAAGCAGAAGACAGTACAGTACTTTCTACCTCTGTAGTCTATACATTTACTGCTTCGGAAGATAAAACTATTGCAGTTATTCTTAAAGAAAAAGCAAAACTTTGCACAGTTTCTGTACAAACAGGTGGCTCTGTTTCTGGTTTAAGAAATGGTCAATATGAAGCTGGTGAAAAGGTAACATTGATAGCAACACCTACTGAAGGATATGTTTTCAGTGGTTGGCTTTTGAATGGTGAAATCGTAGAAACAGCAACATTGTTGACACTAGAGGTTTCTGATGATATGAATATAAATGCCGTATTTGTGCCAGTTCCAAAAACGGTTGAAGTTACAGTTTCTGTAAACGACGAAACGTTTGGTACAGTAATAGGTGCAGGGGCGTATAAGGAAGGAGATGAGGTTCAATTATTTGCTACTCCTGCACTTGGATATGAGTTTGTAGGATGGGCAAAGAATGGACATTTGCTTTCTAATTTGTCTACATTATATATTACTGTAGTTGATGATTGTACGATAGAAGCTGAATTCAAATTCATTGAAAAAGAAACTGATAATACTGCTGTAGAGGAAATTTCAGTGAATTGCGAAGTCTATCCAAATCCAGTTTCTTCTATACTACATATTGTTTCCGATAACGAAATTAGTTCTGTTCAACTTGTTTCTGTAAAAGGTCAGGTTGCTTATAGAAGTGACGAATTTTCTCAACAATATTCTATTGATGTAGCTTCGTTGAAAGCAGGTGTTTATATTGTTGTTGTGACAATCAACGGCGAAAGCATTCAAAAACAAATAGTTGTTCGTTAGTGCGAACGTTTTCTTGAAATTCGGACAGAATATGACTATACGCAAAACTCGTATGTATGATTGCGAGTTTTGCGTAATTTTCTAAAAATCAGTTATTTATGTGATTCTTTTTTGAAAAGATTGCCTATATTTGCTCTTGCAAAAACAAAAAGATTAATCATTTAATACTAACAAAATGGCAAAGAATTTCGACAAAGAATTGAACGATTTCATGGCGAAAGTAATCGCTAAGAATCCAGGTGAATCAGAATTCCACCAAGCAGTTCACGAAGTAGTAAAATCAATCCTTCCATTCTTGGATGAAAATCCAAAATACAAAGCTGCAAAAGTTTTGGAAAGAATGGTTGAACCAGAAAGAGTATTCATCTTCAGAGTTCCTTGGGTTGATGACAAAGGTGAATGGCAAATCAATCGCGGTTTCCGTGTTCAAATGAACAGCGCAATCGGTCCTTACAAAGGCGGTCTTCGTTTCCACCCAACTGTAAACTTGGGTATTTTGAAATTCTTGGCTTTCGAACAAACTTTCAAAAACTCTTTGACTACTCTTCCAATGGGTGGTGGTAAAGGTGGATCTGACTTCGATCCAAAAGGTAAATCAGATAATGAAGTTATGCGTTTCTGCCAAAGCTTCATGACTGAATTACAAAAATACATCGGTCCTGATACAGATGTTCCTGCTGGTGATATCGGTGTTGGTGGTCGTGAAGTTGGTTACTTGTTCGGTCAATACAAACGTATCCGTGATGAATTCACAGGTGTGTTAACAGGTAAAGGTCTTTCATTCGGTGGTTCATTAATCCGTCCAGAAGCTACTGGTTATGGTGTTACTTACTTCGCACAATCAATGTTAGCAACAAAAGGTACTTCATTACAAGGTAAAACAGTTGCTATCTCTGGTTCTGGTAACGTTGCTCAATATGCAGTTGAAAAATGTACTCAACTAGGTGCAAAGGTTGTTTCTATGTCAGATTCAAACGGTACTATCGTTGATGAAGCTGGTATCACTCCAGAAAAATTAGCATTCGTATTCGAATTGAAGAATGTTAAACGTGGTCGTATCAAAGAATATGCAGACAAATATGGTTGCAAATATTTCGAAGGTCAACGTCCATGGAAAAACGTTAAATGTGATGTAGCTATGCCATGTGCAACTCAAAACGAATTGGATGAAAGCGATGCTAAAGCATTGGTAGCAAACGGTACAATCTGTGTTGCTGAAGGTGCTAACATGCCTTCTACAGCTGAAGCTGTTGCTGTATTCCAAGATGCTAAGATTCTTTACGCTCCAGGTAAAGCATCTAACGCTGGTGGTGTTGCAACTTCAGGTTTGGAAATGTGTCAAAACTCTGCTCGTCTTTCTTGGACATCAGAAGAAGTTGATGCTAAATTACAAGGTATCATGAAGTCAATCCACGAAAACTGTGTTAAATACGGTACTCAAGCAGATGGTTATATCGACTATGTAGCTGGTGCTAACGTAGCAGGTTTCATCAAAGTTGCTGATGCAATGATGGCTCAAGGTTTGGTATAGTCTATACAAAATCTAAATAAGGAAACGCCTCACTAGTAAGTGGGGCGTTTCCTTATTTAGAGACATACTGTTTTGTTTTGATAATTGGGGGCTCTTTTGTATTTTTGATGTCAAATTACTGACAAATGAAAAAATCTACTATAGTAAAAATTTTTGTTGCAATTTTTGTTGTTATTATAATTGCTGGTGTCGCACTTGTTATTCGTGACCGTATGGTTTTGCAAAACATGGGTATAGAACAATTGGATGCAATTGATTTATCTTCTTCTCGTGGGGTTGGATATGAAAGTGATTTTGCAAAAATTCACGAAAAAATTAAGACTAAATATTTTGATGAAGCCCAGATAGGTATAGATTCCTTGCGAATTTCAATTCAAAATGACTCGCAAGAGATTTTATATGCAAGTACGGAAGAACTAGAATATTATAAGGAAATTACGAAATCGGCCCAAGATAAGTTGGACTGGTATCAAACACTTCTTTTTATGGATAGTCAGAAGTTGTCCAAGGCCCGCAAATGGTTGCGAAAAATTAGTGAGTCGGATAGTAAATATAGCGACGAAGCTAGCGTAATTTACGAATGTCTATTATTCTAGTCAATACTAGTTGTAGTCGAAATGCAAAGATTAGTCTATAGGTTTTCGTATGCTATAGTTCTTTTTTGCATAATATTGTGTTATTCTGCCAAGTCGCAATCGTTGGATAGTTTGATTGGTGTGTTTGAGCAATCAAAGAACCTTTCTGAAGAATCGTTGCTACCGTTGTTAGATTCAATCGTTGACAAGGCTATAGACGAAAAGAAAACAGATGTAGGATTAAAATATGCTGAAATACTACAAACAACGGTAAGAAAGACAAAGGGAAATCAGTCTGTTGAATACGCAAAGTCTTTATTTTATCAAGGAAATCTAAATGAAAAAATAGGTCGATATGATAAGGCTTATTATTATTTAGATGAATCAGTTGCAATATATGACAAGGGAATAGTAAGCATGGAGGCCTCGAAGGCTTTTATGAATTTTGGTATAGTTTGCTATCGATTGGCAATGTATAAAAAGTCACTTTTCTGGTATGAGAAGTCACAAAAGATGTTGCAGGAAATTCTTGGAGATAGCAATTTAGAATATGCGGCAATAATCAATAACATTGGGGTTGTTTATTATGAAATGGGCGATTTTGAACATTGCTTGGAGTATTATGAGCAATCTGCAGAGTTAACCAAACAAGTTTTAGGAGAAAATAATACTCATTATGCGTTGTTGCTGACAAATCTTGGGGTGACATATTATAGTCTTGGACTTTATGAGAAAGCATTGTTTTATTATGAAAAGGCAAAAGACTTCTTTGATGATAATATTACATATCGTGTAATGTCTTTGCTTAATATAGGAACTGCTTATTATAGTTTGTTGGATTACGATAAAGCAATAGACTATTATACGATGTCGTTGAATATTTTGTTAGAGTTGCAAAAACAACATCCTTTGGAAGCTCTTTGTTATGATCGATTAGGTTTATTATATACAAAGAAAGGCGACCAAGAAATAGCATTTGATTACTTAAAGAAGGCATTAAAATTACGAGAAAAGTTATTGGGAAAGGAGCATCCTGAGTATGCTTCAACGCTAAATAGATTAGGGTTAGCCTATTACAACCAAGGTGAATATTCTAAGGCTTTGGATTACTATGAACAAGCTTTGGCTATACGGAAACAGATTTTTGGTGAATACAATCAAGAGTATCTTAATATCTTGAACAATATTGGAAATGTTTATGTCGCTCAAAAAGAATATGACAAAGCGGTAGATTGTTTCACCGAACTAATGGATTTTGAAAAAAATCGTTTGGTTCAATCTTTTTCATTTTTGACGGAAAAAGAACGAATGCAATTTTGGGAAAGAAATAAAGCCCGTTGTCAGAAATTGAATACTATAGTTGTTGAATCTTCAAAAAATAGTAAAGCGTATAAAGCCTTATATGATGCCGCTCTTATAGAAAAAGGGCTGTTGCTAATGTCGGAAGTTGAATTCCGAAATAGTATTCAGGAAAGTGATGATAGCACTTTGTTGGCAGAATATGATCAAATAAATATGATTCGCATTGTTTTGGAAAAACAATATGCAAAACAACTTGACAAACGAACAATAAATTGTGATTCATTAGAACAAATTTTAGAGAAAAAAGAGAAGTTCTTAATAAAAAACATACAAGAGTATGGTGATATGACTCGTGCGTTGGCGGTGTCTTGGAAAGACGTACAGAGTGCATTAACAGAAAAGGATGTGGCAATAGAATTTATCTCTACCAAATTAGATAACGATAGTGTCTTTTTCTCAGCATTGGTGTTAAAACGAAATATGGAAACGCCAATGTATATTCCGTTATTTGAGAAACAAGCATTTGAAAATAAATTAAAATCCAACCAGTTCTTGTTTGATTTAGACTTAGATTCAGTTCGTGGTTTTGCCGATACCTATAAGGAACAACGAGAAGCGTATGAATCTACGATTATGTACGAAATGATATGGGAACCACTTGCTAAATATTTGGAAGGAGTTTCTAGAATATATTTTTCTCCATCTGGTGTCTTCCATAAAATTGGAATAGAATATGCGCCTGTTGACGAGACCAGAATAATGACGGATTTGTATGAAATGCATCGTGTGTCATCTACAAAATTATTGGCATTGGACAATATGAAGAAAAAATATACGACATGTGTATTATATGGCGGAGTTGAATATACAACAAACAATGAGGAAATTCAAGGAATTCGTAAGCCTGTATCTTTCTTACCAGGAACTAAGGTTGAAGTTTCAGAAATACAAGCAATTTTAGGACGAAACTCAGCAATAAAAACTTCATTGTTTGAAGGACGCGAAGCAACAGAAACGTCATTACAATTATTGTCAAAGAAAGGACCTTCGATTTTGCATATTGCCACACATGGTTTTTTTATGGACACTGAAACGAACTCGGTAGAAAATGGAATGGAACAATCGGGACTAATGATGGCAGGTTCGAATCGAGAATGGACGAATCCCGGATCTTGTGAATCAGATAACGATGGAATTTTAACAGCAAAAGAAATAAGCCATATAGATTTACGAAAAACAGAATTAGTCGTTTTGTCTGCTTGTCAAACAGCTTTAGGAATAGTGAGTGATGAAGGAGTTTATGGATTGCAACGAGGGTTTAAAATGGCAGGTGTAAAAACTATAATAATGAGTTTATGGTCGGTTGATGATTTTGCCACGCAAATGATGATGTCGGAATTTTATTCTCAATTAACTAATGGAAAATCAAAGAAAGAAGCTTTTTCCATAGCACAGTCAAAAGTTAGAAAAACATTTGAAGATCCTTTTTATTGGTCTGGTTTTATAATGTTAGATTAGGTTTTACTATAAATCTGCATAGCTAATTTTATATTTTGAATATCTTTGGACAAATCAAATAAATAGTCTAATGAAGAAATTTTTGTTGATAGTTAGCATTGTATTTTTTTCGCTTTCAACATTTGCAACCAAACGAGCATTGGTGATAGGTATAGGTAATTATCCTGCAAGTAGTGGTTGGCAGAAAATCAATGGCGATAAAGATGTTCCGCTAGTTATAGATATGCTTACGACCAATGGATTTGGCCTACAGAATATTGTGAAATTACAAAACGAACAGGCAACTTTTTCTGCAATTAAACGTGAGTTTGAGTCGTTAATTTCGAAGTCGCAGAAGGGTGACGTTGTCTATATCCATTTTTCTGGACATGGTCAACAAATAACAGATGTTCATGGTGATGAAGAGAGCGGAATGGATGAGGCTTGGATACCTTTTGATGCAAAATTTGCATACGAAAAAGGGAAATATGAAGGACAAAATCATATAGTTGATGATCAATTAAATGCTTGGTTACATCAAATTCGACAGAAGGTTGGTAAAGAGGGAACTATAGTTGTTGTTGCAGACGCATGTCATAGTGGCGGTGCTACTCGTGAACCAGCAGATGAGTCGGTGGTGGTACGAGGAACATTCGACAAGTTTATCATTCCTGCTGGTAAAAAGGAGTATAATCCTAATCTTGCGAATTCAATAGAATGGACTTATATAAGTGCTTGTAAATCATATCAATGTAATTATGAGTACCAAGGAAAAGGTTCTCTAACATACGCTTTATGTCAAGAAAAAAACAATCTGTCAGTGTTGACATGCGAACAATTGCAAAAAAGAATACAAACTCGTGTGAAAAGCATAGTGTCGTATGTGCAAAATCCATCTATAGAAATTGAAAAGGGAAAAGAAAATACAGTATTAATGAAAAAATAAACAAACAATGAAAAAACTATTACTTATTGCTTCTACATTATTTGTTGTGGCAAGTTGCTCGCAAAGTACACAAAAAGAGGTTCAAGAAGAACCTACAACTATCACATGGATAGAAGACAAACCAGCTCCAACTGTGCAGGAATGCAAGATATTTCCAACTGTTCCCGATTCAATTTGGAATGCTTTAGGATTGCAAGACGGTGTTCCTTCAAGTATTAGTTGCTTCTTGCTTCAATCTGAAGGAAAAACTATACTTCTTGATGCTGGACTTGGCGCACCATTTAGTCAACTATTTCCTAAATTGGCGGAATTGAATGTAAAACCTGAAGAATTGGGATTGATTTATATTACGCATCTACATCCAGATCATATTGGTGGATTGTTAAAGGATGGTCTTGTTGCATTTCCTAATGCGGAAGTGTATGTAAACCGTGTGGAGGCAGAAGCATGGATGGCAATGGAAGGCGAACAAAGTGCCTTGGCAAAAAGAGTTTTGGTTGCCTATAAGGACCATTTGCATTGTTTTAATGCAGGCGATACGCTTGCTGGCGGAGTGCAGACAATTGCCGCATACGGTCATACTTCTGGGCATACAATTTTTCAAAAAGATAGCATACTTGTCATTGCCGATTTAATACATGGTGCTGCATTGCAAATGGAGTATCCGGAATATAGTCCTTTCTTCGATATGGATCCAGCTATGGCAGCAGAGACACGTGTACGTATTTTACAATATGCACGCGAAAATAATTTGACAATGTATGGTATGCATTTGCCAAATCCAGGGAAGATAAAATAGATTATTGATTTTAGAGTTTCTGTTATATAACATTTGAAAAAACTATATTTGCAAAAAACGAGAAAAATAAAAGAATAAATAGATAAAATAATATTGAGCTTTGCTCTTATTCTTTGATGCAGAATCTGGACAATTCTAATGGTAAGAATAAGTTGCGATGGTTCACGCTATGGCGTGGATTTTCGTTCCTATTTACCATAAAGCAGTCCAGAGCTTTGCATCAAAATAGGTTGAAAAGCGAAAATTCCGCCTTTTTTTATGCGGATTTAATCTGGACCATGAACGAAATGCCGCCACATATTGGAAAAATTATTCAGCAGACTTTGAAGGATCAAGGTCGTTCCGTAACGTGGTGTGCAAAACAGCTAAACTATACTCGCGACAATATGTATAAGATTTTTGAAAAAGAATGGATAGATACACATTTGCTTACGAAGTTATCTTTGGTGTTGGGGGTAGATTTTTTCAAGTATTATTCCGAATATGTATGCAACAATCTGCATTTGAAATAGTTGTCGTATAATAAAATTTGTTGCCAAAATATATAGAATTCACTAAAATAATTATCTTTGCAATACCAGAACCCGCCAAGCCTCTCAACGATGCTCAAATGTGCGGGTCGTTTTTTTTTACCGCAACTTATGACCATAAAAGCTACTCCTTTTACCGAATCATACAAGAATGTGCATGATTTGGTACAACTCTTAAGAATAAGAGGACTTTGTATTTCGAATCAACAACAGGCGGAACGCTACCTTTCTACTATTGGCTATTATAGGCTTTCGGCTTATTTGATACCTTTGCTGCAAATGCCTAAATCAGAAAAACATTTTAAGATAGGAGCTTCTTTCAATCAAGCTATGATGTTGTATCGCTTTGACAAAAAGTTAAGAATGCTCATTTTTAATGAGATAGAAAAAGTAGAAGTCGCAATACGTGCTACCATTGTAAATACAATTTGCGAAATGACAGGAGATAAATTCTGGATTACAAATCCTATTCATTTTGCCGATAAAGTCAAGTTTTCCAATACCATATCTTTAATAATCAAAGAAATAAGACATTCTCATGAGGAATTTATAACAAAATTTAGGACGAACTACACTGATCCGTTTCCTCCGGTATGGATGCTGGCCGAAATTTTACCATTTGGTTGTATAACGAATATTTTTAGTAATCTTAAAGACAATAAACTAAAGAAGAAAGTCTCACAACAATTTGGCTTGCAAGTACCACCTTTTGAAAGTTGGATGACGAAGTTGTATCTCACTCGTAATGATTGTGCTCATCATGCGCGTATATGGAATAAGCGAAATACTATGAATCCAACCATCCCCAATCGTATGACAAGACCATGGATAACGTTACCAACAGATACACTGAAGGTTTATCATGACATTTGTATTATCAAGTATCTTTTGAATGTAGTGAATCCCAACAATGACATGCTGGCAAAGCTACATTGTCTCCTTTTTGATTTTCCAGAGGTTGACATCGTGGCAATGGGATTCCCTATCGATTGGAAATCAGAACCGCTTTGGCAATAATCCCCTTAGTATTCATTAGCATTGAAACTTATGCCAACTTGAGTATTATTTCCTATTTTAAATAGCTCCAGACCGACTACTGAGAAACTATATCCGCCGTCGCATAACTGCCAATTTATATGTGGTTTATAAAATAATATTGTATAGTAAATATATACAGTATTGTATAATTATTGTATATACTAAAGCGTTGGCAATGATTTTGTTTTGTTGTATACTTTGTACAATATAAAATTAAATGTTTTTGAAAATAATCAGTATTAATTTTATAAATAAAAAAATGAAAAAGTTCTATTTTGTTATGATGCTCTTATTAGGAGTTTCATTTATGTCAGAAGCACAAATTAGAAAAGCTTCTGTAATTAAGCCTAAAGCAGAGGCAAAAAAATTAGCAAGTCAAGGTTATAACGTTCTTGCAGGTTCTTTGCCAATGGAACAACAATTGTATGAAGTCTATAGCAAACAGTTGGAAAAGAACGATGATGGTACGAAAAAATATATCATCGGTCAAGGTACTGCAACAGCAGCCGTAATACAACAAGCAAAAATTGCTGCCAGAACTGCAGCAAAAGAAGAGCTTATAAACCAACTTCAATCAACAATAAAAGCTATCATAGAACAAAACGGTGGTTCTACTGAAACTGGCTCAAAGAATAATGTGTCGGTTCAAAAAACATTAAATGCGGTTAAAGATCAATGTCAGCAAAAAATGGGGTTGTGTCCTATAGTAGCAACATTTACTAAAGAGACTAAACAAGGGAGAGAAGTTCTTGTTTATGTAACATACAATTATGAAGAAGCAAAATTAATGGCTATTAGAGCAGCAGAAAGTGCATTGACAAACGAATCTGAAGAGTTGAAAAAGGCTCTTAACGATCCTGCTTATTGGGAATAATATTTATTGTATAAAAGAGAAATGTTTGTCCAACAATGGGCAAACATTTCTTTATTTACTTCTTATGAAAAGAAATCTATTGTTTCTTTTATTTGTGACAACTATGCCATTAATAGTTTTCTCGCAAAAAATATGTGGTACGTATTCATATCATGCAGAATCTAACGAATCTATCGACGAAGCCAAAAAAAAAGCTGCAGATTTTGCAAGAATAGAAGCCATAGATTCTAAGTTTCATTCTTTTGTCGATCAACAGACAAGCAGCATCTCGGTGTCCGAAGGAGAAAAAAATTTTTCTTCATTTGTACATGAATCAGGGACTTCTATAAAAGGAGAATGGTTAGGAGATGAAAAAGGATATCCTCGATATGATATCAAGTATGAAAATAATAGACTTGTGGTGTCCTCCACTGTTTGTGGCGAAGCCAGAGAAATAAAACAAGCACTCGTACAAACAAAAATTAAATTTTTTAGGAATGGTATTAGTTCAAAAGACGAAGCCGTCGAAAATTTATTTAAAAATGAGGATGAATTTTATATAAGTTTCACATCCCCTGTTGACGGTTACTTGGCAATATATCTACAAGATAAAGACACTGTTTATTGTATGCTTCCCTATCAAAACTCAAAAGGTTTTTTTCAATTCAAGCAAATAAAGAGTATATACTTTTTTCAAAAAATGCAGTATCGCAAGAGGAACGAAGTATAGTTGATGAATATATCTTAACGACAGATACTGATTTGTCACAAAATATTATTTACATATTGTTTTCTACCCAAAAGTTCACAAAAGCAAATGACAACTATAGAAATGGATATCCACGAATGTTGTCTTTTAAAGATTTTCAACGTTGGAAAATAAAATCTATGCAATACGATAACGAAATGCAAGAGAGAAAGGATATTATACAAATACTAAAATAAAGATTGCGATGAAATTTAAGAATTTACTTTCTAAGGGAATAATGCTTCTTATTTTTTCTGTCTTCTCATTTGTAACATTAGCACAAAATAATGTGTCAAAACCTAAAAATTTCCACATTGTAAAGCAATTTGTTCCTCCGATATTAGATATAGTAGATAATAATATTCTTTTTGTAGATGCGGATGGAAATAATTTTATTAATGCCCAAGAAAATTGTAAATTACGTTTTCAAGTATGCAATAGAGGAGTTGGAGATGGATTGGGGTGTAAAGCAACAGTGATGGCAAAGGGAGCAACTTCTGGATTGTTATTCACGGATATAACATTGCAAACTTTAAAAACAAACGATACTATTTGGGTTGAAATTCCAATTAAGGCAGATTTAAATACAGAAGATGGAACAGTTACATTTTCTATTAAAGTTGATGAGCCTAATGGATTTGGTTGTGAACCAGTACATGTTCAGATAGATACTCGTAAATTTGAAAGTCCCTTTGTGGAAATTGTTAGTCAGCAAATTATTGGTGGGAAAGGTGCTTTGTTAACCAAACGAGAACCTTTTATTTTGAAAATTATGGTACAAAACACAGGTTATGGATATGCAGAAAATGTAAAACTTGATTTGAAATTTCCAAGTGATGGTTTGGGGGTGTTTTGTACTTCAGGAAATAAAAGTACTACTATAGCAAAACTAGAATCTAATGAAATAAAAATTATTGAATATCAATTTATTACAAATAATAATTATAATTTTACTGATTTGCCAATTACGGTAAATATTTCAGAAAAGTATAATAAGTATGCTAAAAGTGATACTATAAATTTAAAATTTGGACAAATAATAAGTGGTAATAATGTAATTGCTGTAACAGGGAAAGAAGAACAACAACAAACCATAACGAAGGGCAGTTTTTATAGCGATGTTGATGTAAATATTCCACAAATACCAACAGAAAATGAAAATACATTTGCTGTAATAATAGGAAACGAAAATTATAAAACTGTTTCCAATGTTCCTTATGCCTTAAACGACAGTAAGATTTTTAAGGAATATTGCGAGAAAACATTAGGTATTCCTGCAAAACAGATAAAATATGTACCTGATGCAACATTAAATGATATACGTACAAATATTAATTGGTTAAAGGATATTACTGATGTATATTCTGATGTAAAAGTAATCTTTTATTATGCAGGGCATGGTATCCCTGATGATGCGAGTAAGTCTGCGTATTTATTACCAGTTGATGGTTACGGTAGTGATGTAACAACTGGTTTCTCTGTAGATAAATTGTATTTTGAACTTGGTTCTATGTCTGCAAAATTTGTAACTGTATTTCTGGATGCATGTTTTAGTGGCGCAAAACGAGAAGGTGATATGTTAATGTCTGCTCGTGGTGTGGCAATTAGAACAAAATCGGGGCAACCGGTAGGAAATATGGTTGTGTTCACTGCTTCTACTGGTGATGAAACAGCGGCAGGTAATGATAAGGAACATCATGGTTTGTTTACCTACTATTTGCTAAAAAAAATACAAGAAACACAAGGTGATGTAACATATGATGTTTTAGCTAACTTTATTAAGGAGAATGTAGAAAAACACAGTGTTTTAGAAGGTAAACGACAAACTCCAACTGTAATCCATTCGGCGGAAGTGCAATCCATGTGGAAAACATGGAAATTACGATAGTTTAATTGCTGATAATCAGTAATGTGTAGTGCGATTTTTACACTGCCATAAAAAATGTTGATGATATAAAAGAAAAAAATTCTATTATTTAATGATTCGTGTCATGGGATTAAAGTTACGGATTTCTTTAATGTTATTTTTTTGTTTCTTTGGGTTAGAATCTATGTCTCAAAATATTACAAATGTTGATGCTAATCCCAATGGGAATTGTATTATTATATCATTTGAAATGGATAAACCATCAGATGTGAATATCTCATATTCTATAAATGATGGTTTCTTTCAAGATATTCCCAATAAGTATATTAAAAAACTTCCTGTTCAAGATACTAAATATAAATATATGTGGGACGTAGTAGAGCAGTTTGGAGAATTTATTTTTTCTGACGTTATTTTTAAAATTGACCTGATTGGATATGTGCCGCATCCTTTTTCTGTCTCTATGGATTGTCAGGTTTATTTTTCTCCTGGTAATTTACAATATAATATATCCTCTAATATTTGGCGATTTTCTGATAATCAATATGAGATATTGGAGAAAGCAGCTTCTGATAGTAAGTCTTGGATAGACTTATTTGGTTGGGGAACTTCTGGCTGGGATAGTGGGGCAAAGGCATTTCAACCGAATTCAACAAGTGGTAATAATCGAGATTATCATCCAGGTGGCTATATTGCTGCATTTAAACTAAATTATGATGGTTCTTCCTCTCAAAACCCTAATTCTTCGGCAGGAAGAAACTTAGTTGGAAAGTATGCAAATGCAGATTGGGGTGTTTATAATTCTCAGAGGATATCATCAAAATATGGAGAACAAAGAGCTTGGAGAACTTTGACAAAAAATGAGTGGCAGTATTTATTGGAAGGTAGAAAAAATTCCTCTTCTTTACATCAGAATTCCTATATTGAGAATGTGTATGGGTTGATTCTATACCCTGATGATTGGGATATAAATGCTAATTTTAAGAAATCGCATTATTCATTAGATGAGTGGTGTATAATGGAAGGGAAAGGGGCTATTTTCCTCCCTTTTAAAACAGGACATTATTATGGGTCTAGGGAATATTGGTCTTCAACAAGTGCAGGGGTAGATGACGCATTTGGTTTGTCTTTTAATCATATCTATGGTATTGCTCGTTCTCGAGCTTCATTGGTACGACTTGTTTCAAATGTAAAAGAAGAGATTCAGATTCAAGATATTAGTTTTTATGAAGTTAAAAAAGAACAAGGTAAAGAAAATGTTTCTGTGGTTAAACATAAGACTTTTAATGTGCCAAAAACAGAAGATTTTTATGGTGTAACATTAGGTTATCTAATACCAAATGAAAATTTTTATATTGATGCAGGGGGAGTACAGATTGGAATAAAATATGAACCTATTTTTAAAGGTGGTTTTGGACTAAATTTAGGGGCAAATATGTCTCTGTGGGCAGGAGCAGATACAACATTTGGTTTATCCTTAAATTTACCTTTGTATGGTGAATTTCATGCAAACTTTTCAAAATCATTTAGTCTTTTTGCATTCGGAGGAATAGGTCTATCTTATATAGATTATACGGTTCCCCAATATGATACAACCTTAAATAAAAATGATACAAAAGAAGGTAGTTTTGGTTTTATGACATATGATTTTGGTGGTGGAATTCGATGTAAAAATATGCAAGTACGTTATACAACTTCAATATATAAGAATGATTTTATTCAGCAAATGATATCTTTAGATTTCTTTTTGCCTAATAGTGAAATTTCAAGTAGTACTTATGGAAGTAATACTCAAACATATAATACAAGGAGCCGTTCAGGAACACCATCATATTATCGTCATAATTATAGTGGACATCCTTCGGTTCCAACCAAATCAATTCATGAAAAATAACGTTTTGTTTGAATCGTTATACTTCCGAAAATGAAAAGCTGTAAAGAATTGCAGGTAAATTTATAAGTTAATTTATTGTCATTCGTTGTTTTATTCGTATAATTAAATATATACAATGGCAAAAATGTATTTTAATAGTTTATAAGTGTGAATGAAAATATTGAATCAAAACAGAAACTAGGGTTGAAAGACCTTGTTAAACTGTTTGTTTTTATGTACATAATAAAGCCTCTCGTTAGGAGGAAAGCTTGCATCACGTATGTAAAAAAACAAATGAAACGTTCGAAGGCATATTTAAATGATGTGTCGAATTGTTCAAATACGCTTTATTATAAGAAAGAGAAAGAAAAATATGAAACTGCAAGAAAACTAATCTTTTTCAAACCAGAGGATGCTGCTTATATATATGGTGGTGAGTGGACAGATGAAATAGACTTATTGGAAGATAAGATTATAAAAGAAAAGTATAAAAAATTGTGGCTCTGGTCTCTTTCTGCAGAGAAGAAATTTCTTGCAATGATGGCTATTGAAGATTATTAGAATTAGTAGTAAAGAAAAATATATTTGAACAAAAGAATTTGTTAATGCAACTACAGAGTCTTTTGAATAAATTTTTTTCCTACTTTTATGCAAAATTAATACGAACTAGAAATGGCAAAAGTTTTAATTATTGGAGCTGGCGGTGTAAGCCAGGTTGTGACATTTAAGTGTGCACAATATCCAGAAGTTTTTTCTGACATTATGTTGGCGAGTCGTACAAAATCTAAGTGCGATAAAATTGCTGGTATTATAGAGGAAAAACTTGGTAGAAAAATTCAAACAGCTCAAATCGATGCGGAGGATGTTCCTGCTTTGGTTCAGTTGATTAAATCATTTCAACCTAAATTAGTTATTAACGTTGCTCTTCCATATCAAGATCTTTGCATTATGGATGCTTGTCTTGAAGCTGGTGTAAACTATATGGATACTGCAAACTATGAGCCTAAAGACGTTGCAAAATTCGAATATAGCTGGCAATGGGCGTACCAAGATAAGTTCAAAGAAAAAGGATTGACTGCAATTCTTGGTTGTGGCTTCGATCCAGGACAAAGCCAAGTTTATACAGCTTATCTTGCAAAACATTATTTCGACGAAATTCATTATTTGGATATCGTTGATTGTAATGGTGGAGATCACGGAAAAGCATTTGCTACGAATTTCAACCCAGAAATCAATATTCGTGAAATCACTCAAAAAGGTCGCTATTGGAAAAATGGTGAATGGGTAGAAACAGAACCACAAGAAATCATGTTCCCATTGACATATCCAAACATAGGTGTACGTAATTCTTATTTGATGTATCACGAAGAATTGGAATCACTTGTGAAGAATTTCCCTTCTATTAAACAAGCTCGTTTCTTCATGACTTTCGGCGACGAATATTTGACTCACCTTCGTGTGATTCAAAATATAGGTATGGCAAGTATTAAGCCTATTATGTACAAAGGTGTGGAAATTGTTCCTCTTCAATTCTTGAAAGAAACATTACCTGCTCCTGAAACTTTGGGAGACAATTACACTGGTGAAACATCTATTGGTTGCCGTGCAAAAGGTATTAAGGATGGTAAAGAAAAGACTGTGTATATCTGGAATAACTGTAGCCACCAAGCTGCATACAAGGAAACAGGTGCGCAAGGTGTTTCTTACACAACAGGTGTTCCTGCAATGACAGGTGCAATGATGTTCTTGACTGGAAAATGGAGCGGCGCAGGTGTATTCAACGTAGAAGAATTTGATCCAGATCCATTCATGGAAGTTATTGGTAAACATGGACTTCCTTTTGAAGTAAAAGAAGACATCGATTTGGAATTGACATATTAATGAACAGTGGGGCCGTATCGCATACGCCCTTATGTGAAAAACAGATTATAAATGGGATAAATCAAAATTGGTTTATCCCATTTTTGTAACATGTCAATGTCAATTCAAACAAAATTTTCAATTGTCAATTCTCTATTGGTAATTAATGTTACTTTTGTAGAAAACAAATAGTTCTAATGAAAAACTACTATTCAAACATTCCTTCGCCGGCATTTATATTGGAAGAATCTTTGTTGCGAAGAAATTTGGAGAAAATATCGAATGTGTCGAAACAAGCTGGAGTATCTATTATTCTTGCTTTGAAAGGATATGCCTTGTGGAAGTCGTTTCCTATGGTAAAACAATATCTTGCAGGTGCAACGGCAAGTTCACTTTGGGAAGCACAATTGTGTGTGGATTATATGGGTTCGAAAGCCCATACGTTTGCTCCTGTGTATGCTCCTGACGAAATAGAGGAAATTGCAAAATGTAGCTCGCATATTACATTCAATTCGTTGACACAATTCAATAGATATAAAGACATTTGTAAACAAAATGGTGTTTCTATAGGACTTCGTGTAAATCCAGGCTATAGCGATGTCACTACTGAACTCTATAATCCTTGTTCACCAAACTCTCGTCTTGGCATTCCTGCCGATGAGTTGAAAAATGGCTTACCAGATGGTGTGGAAGGAATTCATTTCCACGCTTTGTGCGAAAACGATTCATATTCTTTAGAGCGTGTGCTTGCATCATTGGAAGAACGATTTGGACATTTGTTGCATGCTGCCAAATGGGTAAATATGGGTGGTGGCCATTTGATTACCCATAAAGATTATAAACCAGAGCATGTTATTGAATTATTGAAAGCATTCAAACAGAAATATGATGTGGATGTTATTTTAGAGCCAGGTGGTGCTATTGGTTGGCAAACAGGAGTTTTGAAGGCAACCGTTCTTGATATTGTTAATTATGGAGAAAATCCAACTGCAATATTGGACGTTTCGTTTGCCGCTCACATGCCCGACACGTTAGAAATGCCATATCGACCATTTATTCGTGATGCATTTTCTGATAAAACAGAAGGCTGTTATGCTTATAGAATAGGAGGAAATTCTTGTCTCGCCGGTGATTTTATGATGCCGTATTATTTTAAGGAACCGTTGCAAGTAGGCGACACCATAATTCTTGAAGATATGATGCATTACACTATGGTGAAAACAACGACATTTAATGGTGTTCGCCATCCTTCTATTTGGATAGAACACGAAGATGGAAACGATGAATGCATTCGAAAATTTAATTATGCGGACTTTAGAGATAGATTGAGTTAATTATGGCAAAAATAGAACTTACCGATAAGCAATTCCAAGACCTCCTTCAATTGTTATACATGGGAGAATGGGTACTTCAAGCATACGAACCAGCTCCTAACGCAAACGATGTTGACGCTTTGGAACAGAATTTATATGAAAGTGCATATCGTCAAGGAAATGACGATATTGAATTTGATAAGAAATTAGGCGGCTATGTACCTTGCGAAGAATTTGAAGAAGATTGTGATGCAATTATAGAGAAGTATGATGAACATACTTTCTGGGAAGAATTGATAATTCGTATGGCAAATCGTGACTTGGCAGCCATGGGTGCAGATCAACTTCCTCCTCGTGAGTTTGAAAAAAAACAGAACGAGCTTATTAAGAAGTATGAAAAAGAATTTGCTGTGAACGGCATTAATAATCTGATCTTGAAGAAATAATGAAAGGGCTTGTCGTAAAATCTACTGGCAATAGCTATAAGGTTCGCGTTGACGACAATACAATTATTGATTGTCGCGTAAAGGGCAAATTACGTTTGAATGGTATTCGTAGTACGAATCCTATTGCCGTAGGTGATTATGTCACTTTTGAGTATGAAAATGAAGAAAATGGCATAATCAACGATATAGTTGACCGTAAGAACTACATCATTCGTAAGGCTTCGAATCTTTCTAAAGAGTCTCAAATTATTGCTGCAAATGTTGATATGGCATACGTCGTGGTTACAATTCATTCGCCACAAACTTTGTTGCAATTTATAGATAGATTCTTAGTTTCGGCAGAAGCATACGGTATTCCTTGTACTATTTTGTTGAATAAATACGATTTATATCAATCGGAGGAAGATCAGGCTGCTATTGCAGAATGGAAAGAAATTTATGAGTTGGCCGGATATGAGATACTTTGTGTTTCAACAACAACAGGTTACAATATGCAAGAATTGAAAAATAGACTTGCGGGTAAAGTTTCGGTTTTTTCCGGAAATTCGGGAGTAGGGAAGACATCAATAATAAAATGGCTTACAAACTTGGCAGATTTGAAAACAAGCGAGATTTCTAAATCTTTCCATAAAGGACAACATACAACCACTTTTGCGGAAATGTATGAAACCGATAACAAAGGAATGATTATCGATACTCCGGGAGTCAAAGCTTTTGGATTATTGAATTTGGAGGAAGAAGAAATGAGCCATTATTTCCCAGAAATTTTCCGCTATTCTTCCGATTGTCAATTTTATAACTGTACACATTCTCACGAACCGAAATGTAATGTGATTCGAGCTGTAGAAGAAGGTAAGATTGCAATTAGTCGTTATCAGAACTATCTTACCTTTATGGACGATAAAAACGCGAAACATCGCGAAGCGCAATAAAAAAAGGACTACAAATTGTAGTCCTTTTTCGTTTATATCTGTTCGTTGTTAAGATTAGTAAGCTTTGAAACCTATAATTTCACGTACATCGCGAATTGTTTTAACAGCGCTTTCACGAGCTTTTTCAGCTCCCATTTTTGCAACCTTGTCAAGATAATCTTTGTCGCTCAAATATGCTTGGATTTTTTCGCTAAATGGAGCAACGAATTGAATCATATCTTCTGCCAATTGTTTTTTCATATCGCCATAGCGAATTTGACAAGTATTATATAAGTCATCGAAATATTGAACAGTTTCTGGTTTAGAAACAGCCTTCATAAGAAGGAACAAGTTTTCGATTTCTTCTGGCTTTTGTTGATTTGGTTCTGTTGGGCCCGAATCAGTTTTAGCCTTCATAACTTTTTTGCGGATTGCTTCTGGAGAATCTGCTAAATAAATAGCATTGCCTTCTCCTTCAGATTTCCCCATTTTTCCACTACCATTCAAACCTGGTATTTTAACCAATTGTTTACCGAAATTGAAAGCTTGTGGTTCAGGGAAATAATCAACTTTATACATTCTATTGAAACGAGCAGCGAACGTGCGTGTCATTTCAAGATGTTGTTCTTGGTCTTTTCCTACAGGAACTTTTGTGGCACGGTGGATAAGAATATCCGAAGCCATCAATGTTGGATAGGTAAGCAAACCAGCGTTTACATTGTTTGGTTGTAGACGAATTTTATCTTTGAAAGATGTACAACGCTCTAATTCACCAAGATAGGCGTTCATGTTCAAATACAGATACAATTCAATAACTTCTTTTACATCGCTTTGTACATAGATAGTAGCTTTTTCAGGATCCAATCCTGCAGCTAAGTATTCTGCTAAAATCTGACGAACATTTCCTTGCAAGTTCTCTGGAGTAGGGTGAGTTGTAAGTGAATGTAGGTCGGCTATAAAAAAGTAGCAATTGTATTCATTTTGCATGGTGATGAAGTTCTTCAATGCACCGAAATAATTTCCTAAATGTAGGTTTCCTGTAGGGCGAATGCCACTTAAAACTGTTTCCATTATGTTAAAGACGTTGTATTTAAATTTCCCAAACTAACTGTTATCATTCGGTCGGTATCGCTTCGTTCCCATTTGCTTACGATTTGTAAGTGAATGTTGTATACGCTAATATTGGCTTCTTTTGAGTGAATTTCACCAATTTTTAGCACATCGGAGTTAATGATACCAGATTCTCTCGACATTTTTCTGGCGAAAATGGCATCGTCATGTTCATCAAGGACTTGTGTGTCGTAGCTTCCTTGAAATTCGTATATGTTGGCAATCTGGTCAATGGTAATCAATTGGAGATTTTCCATACCGTCGATGTTTAGTGTAAACCAGTCATATACATTTTGGTCGATAATGCATCGGTTAAGCGAGTCTTTACTTAAAATACGGGCATTGTTAATGATTGCACGACCATAGTGACTTTTATCGAAATAATATAATTTATCGTATGTAATAGCGTAGCGAACACTTGCTCCACCAACGATTTTTCTCAATTTCGGATATAAGTGGAACGAGTTGTAAGTACGTAAGACAATTGCGAAATTACAAGCAAAAAGAAGTGCATGTAGCGGATTGTCGAAAATTACATAACCACCGTCACCAGTACTGATGAAGTTTTCTTCGAATTCAACCTTGGTATATTTTTGAAACAAAAAGGCATGATTCTTAAAGCACATGTCAATTGTTTCTCTAAAAAGTAACTTGAACATACAAGGAACCAAAGTTTGTGCGAATTCTTCGTAAGAACTGTATTTGTAAATATCTATACCAAGAACGGCTTTACGGTTGACTTGACCGTAGTTTACATATTTTTGTAGTTTTTCTAATAAATCTTCTTCTTTAGGAATAAGATTTACTTTTTCGAATACATATTTGTCTTCGGTGTCCTTTAAGATTCGTAGGATTTTCTCAAAGTCAAGTGTGTGTACCGTTTTGTTCATAGAGAAATCTTTTTAGGCAAATATATGAATTGTTATCGGTTATTCTTTGTTTTTTGTGTCGATTAGTATTGTTGTTGGACCATCGTTAAGCAATTCGACTTTCATGTCGGCACCGAATTCTCCTGTTTGTACGTTTCCTTTAATTTCTTTGCGAATTGTCTCTACAAAGGATTCATATAGTGGAATTGCTGTTTCAGGACGTGCTGCACGGATGTACGAAGGTCTGTTGCCTTTTTTCGTTGCTGCAAAAAGTGTGAATTGGCTTACAACAATCATATCGCCGGAAACATCGTTGATTGACAGGTTCATTAAATCGTTTTCATCGCTGAAAATACGAAGTCTTGCTATTTTTCCAGCAAGCCAGTCTATATCTTCTTGTGAATCAGCATCTTCTATACCAAGAAGCACAAGCAATCCTTTCCCGATATTTGCTTTAACAACACCTTCAATTGTAACTGAAGCATGTGAAACTCGTTGAATAACCGCTCTCATTTTAGTTTATTTAAGGTTTGCACCGACAAGATGTACAAATTCTTCTCGAGTTTCTTTTTTGTTAAACGCACCAGTGAATGCCGATGTCGTCGTAGAAGAATTTTGTTTCTGTACACCTCGCATTTGCATACAAAGGTGTTGTGCTTCAATAATTACAGCAACGCCAAGAGGATTAAGTGTCTCTTGAATACAATCACGGATTTGTACGGTAAGTCGTTCTTGAACTTGCAGACGACGAGCAAAAACTTCGACCACACGCGCAATTTTGCTTAATCCTGTAATATAACCGTTAGGAATATATGCAACATGTGCTTTACCAATAAATGGCAACATGTGATGCTCACACATTGAATAGATTTCAATGTCTTTTACCAAAACCATTTGTTGGTATTCTTCCTTAAACATTGCAGAACGAAGAATTTCGCGAGGATCAGTATTGTAACCCTGTGTTAAGAATTGCATAGATTTAGCAACTCGTAGAGGAGTCTTTAATAATCCTTCACGGTTAACATCTTCGCCAAGTAACTCAAGAACTTCTTTGTATAATTCAGCAAGTCTTTCGGTGGTTTTGTCGTCAAACGATTCAATCTTTTGATAACTGCCATCCGAAGGAGTTAAAAGTCCGTTGTTGTAGATTTCCATTGCCTAAAATTTTGTGCCGTAAAGGTAATGTATTTTTCTAATCAAAACGAATTGCTTCTGAAGGACTTATTTTTGTGATTACCATTGAAGGAATGATAAGCATTGCTGTAGTCAATATAAAGGTACCAATATTTAAGAGTAAAATATATGTAAACGACAGAGAGATAGGTACATACGACATAAAATAAATTGTAGGATCTAGTGTAATAAGATGGAATTGTTGTTGCAAAATACAAAGCATTAATCCGACCACATTTCCCCAGAATAATCCTTTCCCTATCAATAAACTTCCCACATACAAGAATATTTTTCGAATGTTTGCGTTCTGTGCTCCAATTGATTTCAGTATGCCAATCATAGTTGTTTTCTCAAGTATGATTACCAATAATCCTGTAATCATATTCATTCCTGCCACCAAAATCATCAATGCAATGATGAGCCAAGCATTCATATCTAACAACGAAAGCCAATCAAAAATTTGTGGCGTTTTTTCTTGCAAAGTCTCTACTTGTAGTTTTTGACTATCAGGTGAGATGTCGTAACCAACAATGTCGTTGATTGTTTCTTTTTGTTTATCTAACAGTTTGTAATCTTGTAGAAAAACCTCGTAACCAGAAATTTGATTTGGTTCCCAGTTGTTTAGGTCTTGTATGTGGCGAATGTCGGCAAGGATAAATCTGTCATCGATTTCGTTGAGGTGGGTTTCGTAAATACCCGATACAATGAAACTACGTTTGCGTACTTTTTTATTTGCATCGTTTGGAACAAACGAGGTGGTGAATTTATCGGATATTGATAATCCTAATAAGTTTGCTAATGTTTTGGAAATAACAACATTATCTGTTGTTGTGTCAGGTGGAAATTGTAGGATAGAACCTTCTATTAAGTGCTTTTCTATGAAATGCCAATTATAGGTTTCATCTATACCTTTTACAATAATGCCACGTGCAGTATTGTTTACCTTTATTAGACCAGGTTTGGTCGCATATACTTGTACGCCCGTTACGATTTCCTCGTTTTGTAGATTTTTTATTAAGTTGGAATCTTTTTGAATAGGTAGCGTTTCGTAGGAACTATTGTTATCGAAATTAACGATTTCAATATGAGAAGAAAATCCGAATATTTGCTCGGAAATAGTTGATTTAAATCCAACGATAATAGACACTGCAATAATCATTACAGCCAAACCTAATGCAATGGCAATTATTGCGATATTTACGATTGGCTTCGAAATATTTGTCGTATTTTTGCGTGGTAAAATATGTCTTGCTATGTATAGTTCCGTATTCATATCGGACAAAGATAATTAAATGATGAAAAAACTACACTATTTATTGCTTGTAATCTTGTTTTTAACAAATTCTTGTTATTCGCAGTCAAAAGGGAAAAACGAAAAAGCAGAGAAAAATACATCTATTGTTGTTGGTGCAGAACGAATGGACTTGTATGTTCCTTTGTTAAAGGACAAAAAGGTTGCTATTGTAGGAAACCAGACATCGCAAGTGAATGGCGTTCATTTGGTTGATACATTATTGCGTTGTGGAATTTCTATTGCAAAAATTATGACTCCAGAACACGGTTTTCGTGGAACGGCTGATGCTGGTGCACATGTTGCCGATGGTGTAGATGATGTGACAGGTCTTCCATTGGTGTCGTTATATGGTTCTCATAAGAAACCAACTGCGGAAGATTTGAAAGGAATTGATATGGTTGTGTTTGATATTCAGGATGTTGGTGCTCGTTTCTATACATATATTTCGACTATGCATTATGTCATGGAAGCTTGTGCGGAACAGTATATTCCTATGGTTATTTTAGACCGTCCAAATCCGAATGGATTTTATGTAGATGGACCTATTTTACAGGTTGAAAATAAGTCTTTTGTAGGTATGCATCCTGTGCCTATTGTTCATGGAATGACGATTGGCGAATATGCTGGCATGATAAACGGAGAGCAATGGTTGGCAAATGGGGTACAATGTAAGTTGTATGTGGTAGAATGCGAAGGTTATGACCATACCAAACGCTATGAACTTCCTATAGCTCCGTCGCCTAATTTGCCAAATATGCAAGCGATATATTTGTATCCAACACTTTGTTTATTTGAGGGAACTGTAATGAGTTGTGCTCGTGGAACCGATTTCCCTTTTCAAGCGATTGGTTGTCCTACTTTTGCAGACAAATCGTTTTCTTTTGTCCCTCGAAGTAAATCTGGTGCAAGCAGTCCTAAATATAAGGACGAAACTTGCTATGGTCGTGATTTTCAGAGCGTTCCAATTGATTCGTTTGGACGGTTAGATATAGATACTTGGATTGATTTGTATAAAAACTATACTGGTACCAAACCGTTTTTCATTAGTTTCTTTACAAAGTTGGCAGGAACAGCAGAGTTGCAAAAAATGATAGAATCTGGTAAAACAAGCAATGAAATTCGTGCAACTTGGACTGATGGTTTAAAAAAATTTAAACAGATGCGTCAAAAATACCTTTTGTATGCAGATTTTTGATGAAAAAAATTATATTTTTGTAAATGTTACAATTTGACAAAAATGTTTTCGCCTATGATAGAAGATTTACATAACAAAAATAAGAAGATAGCCGTTGTTGGATTGGGATATGTTGGCTTGCCTTTAGCATTGGAATTTGCAAAGAAATTTTCTGTTATAGGTTTTGATATAAATGCTGCTCGTGTGGCGTTGATGAATAATCATATAGATCCAAGCGAAGAATTGGACAAGAGTGCATTTGATGGTTGTGACATAGTTTTTTCTTCAAATCCAGACGATTTAAAACAAGCACAATTCTTTGTGGTAGCTGTTCCAACTCCAATAGATAGTCATAATGTGCCAGACTTGAAACCATTGCTTTCTGCAACAGATTTAGTAGGAAAGGCATTGAAAAAAGGCGATTATGTTGTGTATGAATCAACAGTGTATCCAGGTGCAACTGAAGAAGATTGCCTTCCTATTCTAGAGAAAAATTCAGGATTGAAATTTGGTGTTGACTTTAAATTGGGATATTCTCCAGAACGCATAAATCCAGGGGATAAAGAAAAAACATTGACGAATATTCAAAAAATCGTATCGGGTTGCGATGAGGAGGCTTTGGAAACGATAGCAAGTGTGTATGGTTCTATTTTGAAAAATGGCTTGTTTAAAGCGAGCTCAATACGAGTAGCAGAAGCTGCAAAGATTATAGAAAACACGCAACGTGATATAAATATTGCTTTGATGAATGAATTGTCTATGTTGTTCCGAAAAATGGGCATAGATACAAATGAAGTTATTGAAGCCGCATCAACAAAATGGAACTTCTATAAAGTAACTCCAGGTCTTGTTGGTGGTCATTGTATTGGAGTCGATCCATACTATCTTACCTATAAAGCAAGTACATTGAAGCATTTTACCAAATTGATTACCGCTGGTCGTGAAATCAATGACGGAATGCCAAACTATATCGCAAATCTTATTATAAAAGATATTAATGCCGCAGGTAAGGTTTTGAAAAATTCTCGAGTATTGGTACTTGGTGCCACATTTAAGGAGAATGTCAGTGATGTAAGAAATTCAAAAGTATTTGATATAATTTCAGCATTGCGCTCGTTTAGTATAGATGTTACGCTTCTTGATCCGTATGCTTCGAAAGAAGAAGTTGAACGCCAATACAAATTCCCTTTGTCGGAAAAGGCAGAAGGCAAATACGATGTTATTGTACTTGCAACTAAGCACAAACAATATATGAATTTGTCGGAAGACTATTTTAGAAGTTTGTCGAATGAACCTTTTATCTTTTACGATATAAAGGGCATATATAGAAACACATTTAAGGATTGTAAATATTTTAGTTTATAAAGCATGGCGAAAGTAACTGCAACACAGTTGGTTAAAAGTATTGTAGAAGGAATTAGAGAAAAAAAAGGAAAAAATATACTTTCTTTAGATTTTAAGAAAATAGATAACGCAATTTGTCGTTACTTTGTCATTTGTGAAGGAGATTCCTCTACACAGGTAGATGCTATTGCTGATTCTGTAGAAGATTATGTTCGAAAAAATACAGGAGAAAAGCCATGGGGTAGTGCAGGATACGAAAATGCAGAATGGATATTTCTTGATTATGGAGATGTTATTGTTCATGTGTTTCAACCGCATATTCGTGAGTATTACAAGTTAGAGGATTTGTGGGCCGATTGTGTAAAAAAAGAATACCCAGACGAAGAATAACGAATCATTATGGCAGAAGAAAAGAAAAAAACAGAACAAGAACAGGAAAAGAAAGAAAGTAAAGGTCCTAATTTCAACGATTTTAAAGACTTCAAAGATTTTAAGAACTTTAAAAGTCCGAAGAAAAATGGTGGAAATTACATGTGGGTGTATGTCGCTTTGTTGGCGGCATTTGCCATTTTTAGCTTTATGGATTTTGGCGGTTCAGGAAAGAAAATAAGTTCTAGTGAATTTACATCCAAATTACAGAATGGAGAAATCGGTAAGATTATTGTAATTAATAAGGACTATGCCGAAATCTATTTGAATGCAAGTAATACGGGACGAAATACTTCTCCAGATTACACGATGACGATTGGCTCTATTGAATCTTTTGAAAAGAAATTGGAACATTCTAATGTAGATATAGAATATCAAACAAAACATAATTATGTTGGTGAAATTATTGGTTGGATTTTACCACTTGTTTTGATTGTTGTATTCTGGATGTTTATGATGAACCGTATGGGCGGAGGCTCTGGCGGCAGTGGCGGTGGAGGAGGTTTGTTCAATATTGGAAAATCTCGTGCTAAGTTGTTTGAAAATGAAGATAAAGTAAAAACAACCTTTAAGGATGTTGCTGGTTTGGAAGAAGCAAAGGTTGAAATTCGCGAAATTGTAGATTTCTTGAAGAATCCAAAAAAATATACCGATCTTGGGGGTAAAATACCTAAGGGTGCTTTATTGGTTGGCCCTCCGGGAACCGGAAAAACATTATTGGCAAAAGCCGTAGCTGGTGAAGCAGGTGTTCCATTCTTCTCTTTGGCTGGTTCTGATTTTGTTGAAATGTTTGTTGGCGTTGGTGCCGCTCGTGTACGTGATTTGTTTAAAGAGGCAAAAGCAAAAGCTCCTTGTATTATTTTTATCGACGAAATCGATGCTATTGGTCGAGCTCGTGGAAAGAATAGCTTCAATTCAAACGATGAACGTGAAAGTACTTTGAATCAATTGCTTACCGAAATGGATGGCTTTGGAACTGATTCTGGTGTCATTGTTTTGGCAGCGACAAACCGTGCAGAAATCCTTGATAAAGCATTGTTGCGTGCAGGCCGTTTTGATCGTCAGATTAACGTAGAATTGCCGGATATAACTGAACGTGAGGCTATATTTAATGTTCATTTGAAACCATTGAAACTTTCAGAAGAAATTCAAGCGAGTTTCTTGGCAAAGCAAACACCTGGTTTTTCTGGTGCAGATATTGCAAATGTTTGTAATGAGGCTGCTTTGATTGCAGCTCGTAAGAGTAAAAAACAAGTAGAAAAACAAGACTTCCTTGATGCTGTTGATAGAATTGTTGGTGGTTTGGAAAAACGCAATAAAATTATGACGGATAATGAAAAACGTACTATTGCGTTCCATGAGGCTGGTCATGCAACATTAAGTTGGTTCTTGGAGTTTGCCCATCCACTAATTAAGGTAACGATTATTCCTCGTGGTCGTGCATTAGGTGCAGCGTGGTATTTGCCAGAAGAACGCCAAATTGTTACAAAAGAGCAAATTTTAGACGAACTTTGTGCTACACTTGGTGGTCGTGTTGCCGAACAAATTACATTTGGAAAAATCTCAACAGGTGCGTTAAATGACTTGGAAAAAGTTACAAAACAAGCATACGCAATGGTATCATACTATGGTATGAGTGATAAAATTGGAAATCTAAGTTTCTACGATTCTTCTGGTCAATCTGAGTATTCGTTTGCAAAACCATACGGTAGCGAAATGGAAAAATTGATTGATGTTGAGGCCCAAGAAATTATTCGCAAGTCTTATCAACGTGCATACGATATATTAACAAAAAATCATGATGGATTTGTTCAATTGGCTGAATTATTATTGGACAAAGAAGTTATTTTTAGTGACGATTTGGAAAAAATATTCGGAAAGCGTCCATTTGATGATCAATCAACTATAGAAAAAACAGAGGAACATGTATAGTCCTGATTCAAATAAAAATAGAAACGAAATCTTAGGAGATTTACAGTCGGCACAAGTAAAACCGACATATAGTTATGAAAAATTAACTTCGACAGCGGAGTATTTTGTTCAACCAGAAGGTGATTTGTGTGATGCATTTTGTGCTAAAATTCAGTTGGTAGCAGGAAAACCAGAAGTTTTTGAGTCAAAAGATGCTGCTTTTGAACGTATCAAAGAGTTAATAGGATCAGAGGTTTTGCTTTGCAACAATCCTCAGTTATTAACGGTTTTGGATACAAAATCAATCTCTTATAATACCGATCCAGAGTATGCCCGTGTTGCTAAATTTTCATTGACAACTTGCGAAGCGTTAGTTGCTCGTACAGGAAGTGTATATGTATCTTCTGCACAAATCGAAGGTCGTCGTTTAGTATCGGCAGCAGAAACGCACATTGTTTTGGCTACGGCTAATCAAATCTGCGCAGATTTTCCACAAGCAATAGATGTACTTGAAGCAAAATACGGAAATCAATTTCCTTCTCAAGTAACAGCTATAACAGGTCCTAGTCGTACTTCAGATATTGAAAAAACATTGGTGTTGGGTGCTCATGGTCCTAAAAACTTATATGTGTTAATCGTAAAGGAATAATATGAAGAACTTCTTTATTCGTTTGGCTTCGGGTGCTGTTTATGTTGCGATAATTATTGCAGCTCTTTTTACGACAATGCCTGTATTTTTTGCTGTTTTTGGTGTAGTAATGCTATGCGTATTAAACGAATTCTATAAAAACTTAAAAGCAAAGGATATCTATGTAGATGTTGTTATGACAAATGTGTTGGCTCTCTGCATCTATTTAATGCCAATCATTCCTTATTATTTTCCAAAGGTAACATTACTTCCTGCTGTTGTTTTATTCGCTCTATTGTTGTTTGCCGTAGAGTTATTTAAAGAAAACGAACATCCATTTCATAGAATTGCATTTGGCTTATGCGGTATAGTTTATACCTGTTTGCCATTTACATTGCTTGCACATTATAAAGCGATAAATTTTTTCGGTAGTGTTGGCGCTGAACTATCCTCAATAATGATATTGTTCTTATTCTTGTTGATTTGGGTAAATGATGTGTTTGCTTATTTGGTTGGCATGTTGTTAGGAAAACATCCGTTATGTCCGAAAATATCTCCAAAGAAAACAATAGAAGGTTTTGTTGGTGGGCTGGTTTTCACAATTCTTGTTTCAATTGGTATTATGCATTGGTTTGGCGGAATGACAGAAGTCGTAGGGCTTGCCGTTATTGTTGTAATATTCTCTACTTTGGGTGATTTAGTAGAATCTAGATGGAAACGATACCTTGAAATTAAGGATTCGGGTAAAATAATGCCTGGTCATGGTGGTTTTCTTGATAGATTTGACAGTGTTATTTTTTCAATTCCAGCTTTTTTTGCATATTTGCAATTATTTTAATAGAATTGTTGTGAAAATACATAAAGAAGGATATTCCACTATAATTTTTGTTTTCGGCATACTTTGCTTGTTAAACTTGTATTTATTACAAATAAATACTCCTGTTGTGCTATTGTCTATAGTAGGAGGTGCATCTTTGATTTTCTTTTTAGCAATAGTAAGTTTCTTTCGTATTCCTAAAAGAGAGTTTGTAGAAGTTGCTGAAGGTTTAATAGCACCTGCTGATGGTGAGGTTGTCGTAATTGAAGACGTATTTGAACCTGATTTCCTTAAATGTGAATGTAAACAGGTCTCTATTTTTATGTCTCCGTTGAATGTACATGTAAATCGTTATCCTATTGCAGGAAAAGTAATGGTTAGCGAACATCATGATGGTGTTAAACTCCCTGCTTTTAATCCAAAATCATCAACCAAAAACGAGCGTACTTCTATTGTATTGGATACAACTTGTGGAACAATTCTATGTCGTCAGATTGCAGGTGCGGTAGCAAGACGAATTGTCACCTATGCAGAACCAAATACGCAGGTTTCTCAAAACCAAGAATTAGGATTTATAAAGTTTGGCTCTCGTGTGGATGTATTCATTCCAAAAGATTTGAATGTTTGTGTTTCGCTTAACCAAAAGGTACGAGGCGGACAAACATTGATTGCGAAAAAATAATGAAAACTCGTGTTTCTATTATAAATTATAGCAATACCATTCCTTTTACATACGGACTGCTACAAAGTAAGAAACTACAGAAACTTGCTGAATTTTCGTATGGCTATCCAGCTCAAGTTGCCGATATGCTGACAAGAGATTTGGTCGATGTTTCGATTATTTCTGTTGCGGCTATTCCATTTATTCCAAATGCACAATTAATAACTGATTATTGCATAAGTGCATCTCAGCGTGTAGATTCAGTCTTATTGTGTAGTAATAAACCATTGGAAGCTATTGATACCATTTTGTTAGACTATCAGTCGCGTACATCAAACATTTTGGTTCAAATTCTTGCTCAGGAAGCTTGGCATATTCATCCGACTTTTATAAATAGTACCGAAGGGTATGAGTTGCAAAATACCGATGCCGCAAAGGTTATAATAGGAGATAGAGCATTATTGTATGCTCATTCTTTTAAGTATGTCTATGATTTAGCATCGGAATGGTATAACGCATTCCATTGTCCGTTTGTATTTGCTGCTTGGGTTGCAAATAAACAACTTCCGTTGGAGTTTATAGAAGCATTTAACGAAGCTTGCGAATATGGTGTAACGCATATTGATGAGGCAATAGCAAACACAAAAAAAACATTTCAGTTCGACATCAATCACTATCTTCATAATTGTGTAGAATTTGATTTGACGCCGGAGAAATGTTCCGTGATAGATACCTTTATTCTAAAAGGAAAAGAGATGAGTTTGCTTTAATAAACAAACTCACCAAATTCACTCTTAATTATCAATTCTTTCTTGTCTGATGCTTCAACTCTACCAACGATTTGTGCATCAATATTGAATGATTTTGAAATTTCGATAATTTCTTGTGCGTGTTCAGGATAAACATATACTTCCAAACGGTGTCCCATATTGAATACTTTATACATTTCTTTCCAATCTGTTCCGCTTTGTTCGTGGATAGTTTTGAATAGAGGAGGAACAGGGAATAAGTTGTCTTTTACAACACGCAAATTGTTTATGAAATGAAGAATCTTTGTTTGTGCACCACCAGAACAATGTACCATACCATGAATTTGTGGACGTAATGCATCAAGAATCTTTTTCACAACTGGAGCGTATGTTCTAGTAGGAGAAAGTACTAATTTACCAGCGTCAATAGGAGAATTTTCTACCGCGTCAGTTAATTGTAGTTTTCCAGAGTAAACAAGTTCGTCGGGAACTGATGCATCAAAACTTTCTGGATATTTCTTCGCTAGATATTTCCCAAACACATCGTGGCGTGCAGAAGTTAAACCATTACTTCCCATACCGCCATTGTATCCTTTTTCGTATGTTGCTTGTCCAAATGAGGCTAAACCTACTATAACATCGCCAGCTTGGATATTTGCGTTGTTTATGACATCGCTACGTTTCATTCTACAAGTAACGGTGCTATCTACGATAATGGTGCGTACAAGGTCGCCAACATCAGCAGTTTCACCACCAGTGGCATATACACCAACACCCATTTCGCGTAATTCTGCAAGTAATTCGTCGGTACCATTAATAATAGCAGAAATAACTTCGCCAGGAATCAATAATTTGTTACGACCAATTGTTGACGATACAAGAATATTATCAATTGCACCTACACACAAAAGATCGTCAATGTTCATAATAAGGGCATCTTGTGCAATGCCTTTCCATACCGATAAATCACCTGTTTCTTTCCAATATAGGTATGCAAGAGACGATTTTGTTCCGGCACCATCGGCGTGCATAATGTTACAATAGTTTGGGTCTCCACCTAAAATATCAGGAATGATTTTACAAAATGCTTGTGGATACAATCCTTTGTCGATGTTTTTTATTGCATTATGAACATCTTCTTTACCTGCGGAAACACCGCGTTGCATATAGCGTGATTCTACTGCCATTATTTTTTATAATTAGTTGAAGTTACTTTAAATTCTGTTCTACGATTTATTTGATGACAAATATCTTGCTGTTCTTTGCTTGATAAATGTTGTATAAATTCTGGAGTTAGTTTGTCACCGACATGTAGGAATTCATATTGGTCTGCATATTTTTGATCAACTGTTTTCGGTACAGTCGCGCCATAGCCTTTTGCTACAAGCCTATTCTTGTCAATACCTTTGTTTATGAGAAAATCAACCACAGATTGTGCACGAAGTTGTGACAATTGTTCATTGCTCATCTTTGGACCGACACGATAGTCCGTGTGTGAACTTAATTCGATTGTAATGTTTGGATTGTCTTCCAATGTCTCGTATAATTTATTTAATGACACGATCGATTCTGGACGTAAATTCCAAAGATTGACATCGTACATGACATTTGGCACTTCAATTGGAATATTCAATTGCGTCATATAAAGATTTGCGTCAAAGTGTTTATCTTCAGTTCTTCCGTATGTGGAAACTTTATACTTACTATTTAGATAACCTTCGTGCATCGCTAGCAATACATAATTTGCTTGTGGATTTAATGTAAATTCATAGTATCCATTTGCGTCAGAAGTTACTTCAATAGAAGTTCCATCGCTACCAATAAGACTAACCGTTGCGTTGGCGATTGGCGTTTCGGTGATTTCACTTAACACTTGACCTTTAACAGAGAAATGTAGTTTTGCAATAGAAAAATGATAGATATCGTCATAGCCTTTGCCGCCAGGTCTATTTGAACTGAAAAATCCCTCTTCTACAGAGTCTTTGAATGTTATTCCAAAGTCATCGGAAGGTGAGTTTATTGGATTCTTAAGGTTTAAAACATATTGTTTACCTTTTTCGTCAAGATTTACACGATAGATGTCAAGTCCGCCCATTCCAATGTGGCCGTTTGATGCAAAGTAAAACGTATTGTCGTATTGTCTTATGTAGGGATAGAGTTCGTCTCCATCTGTGTTTATTACATCACCTGCATTTTGAGGTTTTCCCCATTTATCATTCGTATGTTCTCGTTTGCAGAACCAGATGTCGTATCCGCCATAACCGCCTGCTCTATTGGATGAAAAATAGAGTGTAAGTCCGTCTGCAGAAACGCATGGATGCACATAGTCGCATGTGTCTTTTGAATCTGGTAATTGTAGTTCTGCCGGTTCGTCCCACGATGATCCTATTTTAGATGCAGATTGAATTTTGCATTGGAAATCTTTGTTCCCATACTCACATCGGGTAAAGAATAATTGTTTGCCGTCTTTTGTAATACTTGCAGCACCTTCTTCGCTTTCGGTATTTATTTGTTCTGAAATAGAAACAGGAGTAGTCCAAAATCCTTTCGCGTCTTCGTTAGATGAATAAATGTCGCTAAAACTTTGACCACTTCCGCCGTGAATCTTGTCACCGGTAGCATTATTTCTTGACGAAGAGAAATACAATGTTTTGCTTTTTCCATTGTAATCGAAGAAAGGGGCGTAGTCCGAAAATTCACTATTAATAAATGCAAGGTTTGTAACGGTGTAATTTGTTGGTTCTTGTAACCATTTTCGTGCTGTTAAGCAAGATTCAACACCTTTCGATGCTCGCTTGTCATTTCTAACTATAGAATTGTATTTATCGTAATATTGAATTGCCTTGTCAAAGTTTTTATTCATTCGCATTGCTTCTGCACAATAGAAATAAACAATAGGATCTTCATATCGTAATTCAATAGCTTTTTCTAACCATAATTGAGCATGAAGTGGCTGAGAAATATGATGATAGCACCAACCAATTTTGTAGGCTATTGTTGCTTTTTGTGGATCTTCGTTTTCAATTTGCGAAAACACACTTTTGTAACTGTTTATAGCAAAGGTATATTCATTCGCTTTTAGGGCGTTGTCGGCTTGTTTTATTACATTTTTCTGCCCAAAAACAGTAAGCGAAAAAAAACAAAAAATACCTATGTATGCTATAATGTGTTTCATTAGAATACAATTCGGTTTCAAATATACATTTTTTGTAGGATATAGAGATTTTTCTGTTCAACAAAAATACAAAACAATGTTTTTAAATATCTTTACCGGCGAATTCTGAATTTGAACTGTGGAAAGGTGTGGAAAACAACATAAGATGTGTTTTGTTGCAATAGTGTTTATGCTTTGTATGCAGACCGTATGTGGTCAAGAAATACATTTTTCGCAGTTTTATGCAGTTCCAATGATGCTGAATCCCGCAGAGACAGCTTTGTATGACGGAAATTTGCGCATAACGGGAGCCTATCGTGATCAATGGCGTGCGATAGATTCAAAGCCGTATGAAACAGTGTCTATTGGTTTGGAAAAACAGTTCCATTTGTATGACCACACTTTTGGTTTTGGTTTGCAAGCTTTACATGATGAATCTGGTTATATTGGTTTAGAACAGGAAAAATTGCTTGGTTCTGGTGCTTTTGCTTTTCATGTAAATGGCCATGTGTTGAGTTTTGGTGCACAGTTGGGGATAGTTTATAAAACTGCTGGTTTGGCAGATCATACGTTTGATGAGCAATTTGATTTAGGTGGCGAAAGTGTATTTAATAAGCAATTCGCGTCGGGTGAGGATGGAGATGCCGCTTTGTTTCATGCTGCGGTACATATTGGTTTTGCTTGGGAGAAACAGTTGTCTTATAATTATGTGGCGCATGTTGGTGTTAGTATGTTTAATCTTAATACTCCAAATGAGTCTTTGTATGGTATGGAATTGGAAAATTCCGAACAAGAAATGCGTTATGTAGTCCAAGTTGGGGGTACATATTCAATAAATCCAAAATTGTCTTTAGAACCCAAAATATTGTATATGAGGCAGACGAAAGCAACGGATTTTTTGGTAGGTGCTTTGTTACATCGGACATTTGGAGATGAAACCAAATTGTATGGCGGCACATTGTTCCGATATGGATTCTCAAAAAATTATGATGCTTCTATTTGGACTTTGGGTATGAAATATAAGCGTTTTAATATAGGTGTTAGTTACGATTTGAATGTGTCGCAATTGCGTGAAGCAACTAATTTTCGGGGTGCTTTTGAGGTTACGATGACCTATCTTTCACCAAGTTGGAAAAGTAAAAAAGTGGCAATACCATGCGAAAGAATATAGTTTATGTAGTATGTGCGTTGCTAGCATTCTGTGTTGAACTGAATGCCCAAGAATATAAGGAATATTCCCCTAAACGGCTAAAGGCATTGGGTGATAATGCGTTAGAAATTGGTGATACATATTCTGCACGAGATTATTATAAAGCATATTGTGACAAGAAAAAGGATAGTGATGTATTGTTCCTTTTGGCTGAATGTTATAGAGCATCGCGTGAGTATATTTCAGCTGCTACATATTATGATAAGGCATTTAAGGCTGATAAAAATAATTTGCTTGCCTTGTATCATTATGGTGAGATGTTGAAAATTTATGGTTACTATGATGATGCAAAGAAATGTTTCTTGCAGTTTAAACAGAAATACAAGGGCGGAGACGATCTTGATTACAAGCATTTAGTTGCTATACAGATTATTGCTTGTGATTCTGCAAAAGTTATGGTTGAGAAGGAAGCAAATGCGGAGTTTTATCGCTTGAATTCATCTATAAATAAACAATCGGTTGAGTTTTCTCCGATGTTTCTCAATGACACCACATTGTTGTATGCTTCATTGCGAACTGATACTGCATTGTATATCTTGAAGAAAGGTTCCGATGTAGAAATGCCGTATCGACATTTCTATGTTGCAAATAAGCGAGGTGGTACTTGGCAGTTTGGAAATGAATGGTTGGAGGGTGATTTTAATGTGGATAATAGTAATACAGGTAATGGTGCTTTCTCTCCAGACAAAAAACGATTTTATTTCTCCAAATGTGAGCAGAATTGGCGGTATAAAAGTATTTGTAAGTTGTATGTAAGTTCTTATAATAATGGCTGGTCGGAACCACAACCATTGCCGGAATCTATAAATAAAAAGAAATTCACCAACACGCAGCCTGCTGTCGGTATTGATTCAAAAACGGGGTCGGAAATCCTTTATTTTGTGAGTGATAGGCCAGGTGGAAAAGGAGGAATGGATATTTGGTATAGTGTCTATTCTAAGAAAAATAATAAGTGGACAGACGCAAAGAATTGTGGTAACAAAATAAATACGACTGCCGATGAAGTCACACCGTTTTATGTTCTGACAGAACGAATGCTATATTTTAGTTCTAATGGTCATGGTGGTTTAGGTGAACTGGATGTTTATAAGACATCGGGCGAAATGGCAAAATGGACGGAAATAGAGAACTTAGGGGTGCCGATAAATTCTGGATTTGATGATTTGTACTATTCTTCAAATGCATTGAACACAGAAGGTTTTTTTACTTCAAATAGACAAGCAGACAAAGATGCATCTACCTGTTGTGATGACATATTTGCTTTTAAATATGTAGATAAGATTTCGGTTAATGTCAATGGTAAGGTTTTTCTGTTACCAAATAAGATTGTTGATTCCGTTATGGTAGAAAGTATTGAGCAACTTCGTAATGATACATCGACAGATTCTCTTCAATATATAGAAGGAACGGTTGTTTCTTTGTTTATGGTAGATGAAAAAGAGCATACTCGATATTATGTAACTTCCGACACAACAGATGCTGCAGGTTCCTATTCTTTTGATTTACCTGTTGGTAAAAAGTATATTTTACAATATGAAAGTAGTAAGTTTGCACCGCCAGAACGAGAAGTTAGCACTATTGGATATACATATTCCGATACGTTGCATATAGAGGATGTGGGTATTGACTACCTGGCAAGAGAGCGTTTTGTCGTGAAAAATATTTATTACGAGTTTGATAAGTCGCAATTAACATTCCAGGCAAAAAGAACTATAAAACATTCATTGCTGACAATTTTAAATGAATTTCCACAAATTGTAGTTGAAATAGGTAGTCATACCGATAGCAAAGGAAACGATTCATATAATCAAAAGTTATCACAAAAACGTGCAGAAAGTGTGGTTAATTATTTGATTGAGTGTGGAGTAGATGCGAATAGACTTCGTGCTAAAGGTTATGGTGAATCTATGCCAATTGCTCCAAATGAAAATGAGGATGGAACGGATAATCCAGAAGGTCGTTCAAAAAATAGACGAACAGAATTTCGGGTTATAGGAACATTAAAACAATATTTTGAAATAATTTACGAGGAATAAAAGCAAACTTTGAAATTTGTTTCTTATATTTGGGGCGTTTTATGTAGAATAATGTAAATATACAAATATGAAGTACAAGTACCTAATATCTAGCCTTGTGGTATGCTTAGGAATGGCAATGAGTTCATTTGGACAGGTTGATTTGTCTGCTTTAAGCACTGGAAAATTGAAAAAATCAGGTTCCGTAGCCTTTAACAATGGAGACTACTATATGGCTGCTCAGTATTTAGAAGCCTATTGTAAAGCTAAGGAAGACTATAAAATGATGTTTACTTTGGCGGAAAGTTATCGTTTGTCAAGAAATTATCGTTCTGCCGAATATTGGTACGATAAGGCATACAAGGCAAATCCACAAAAGAATACAAAGGCATTGTTTTACTATGCAACAATGATTAAAACTTCAGAACGCTATGCTGAAGCAAAAGGTCATTTTAAGTCTTTCAAGAAAGAATATTCTGGAGCAAAAGATTTTAGTACATACTCTGCTTTAGTAAAACAACAACTGATTGCTTGTGATTCAGCTCCTTCGTATATCGCAAATCCATTGAATATGGGTGTTGGTCCATTGGATAATTCTACAAATACAGAACAAATGGAGTATATGCCTATCTTCTTGGATAATACTTCGTTTGCTTATGCAAATATGGCTGTTGATTCTGTTGGTGCAAATGCTTCTTTGGATTCGTTAGTAGCTCCAAAATTCTTTGAGGCAACATTTGCAAACAATCGTTGGATGACTAAGGATGATTGGAATTTGAATGTTCAAGAAACTCCAAGCTTAAATGCTACTCACGGTGCATTTTCTCCAGATATGCAACGCTTCTATTTCGTTCGTTGCGAAAAAGGTAAGAAGAAATTCTTGTCTGCAAAGCGCAAACCAGATGTATGCAAAATCTATATGACAAAGAATACATTCGGTACTTGGCAAGCTCCAGAAGCTCTTCCTGATGTTATCAATGCGAAGAATACTTCAAATATTCAAGTTGCTGTAGGTAACGAATCTAAGAAAAACGATGAGGTTTTGTATTTCGTTTCTGATAGAGATGGTGGTCGTGGTGGATACGATATTTGGTATTCTGTATTCATGTCTAAAAAGAACGAATGGAGAGCTCCTAAAAACTGTGGTAACAAAATCAACTCTGCTGGTGATGAATTTTCTCCATATTATGATGCAGTGACAAGACAAATGTATTTTGCTTCTGATGGTTGGCCAGGTCTTGGTGAAATGGATATCTTTAAATCAAGTGGTGAACTTGGTAAATGGACTCCTGCAGAAAACATGGGTTATCCAATCAACTCACCTTACGATGATTACTATTTCGCTGTAAGCCCTAATGGTAAAAAAGCTTTCTTCGCTACAAACCGTGTTGGTACAACTACTGGTGCACAAGAAACTTGTTGCGACGATATTTATTTGGTAGACTACGAAGACGTTAAATTCGATATCCCTGTTACAGGTCGTGTATACGAAATGGTTGACCCAAAATTGGATGGCTTGATTTCTAAGAACTTCGAAACAACTGCAGACGATACTGAAATCGAGTTAACAGACGAGTATTTGGATTCTGTTAAGGTTGACAATCGTGAAAAGAAATATTTAGCAGGAAGCCGTGTTGCTTTGTATATTGGTAACTCAAACGAAAAGGTATTTATTGCAAGTACAGAAACAGATTCTGCAGGTCGTTACTTCTTTACTGTAGAACCAAATCACCAATATATTCTTCAGTTTGAAAACGTTCGTTCTGGTTCAGCTTATATTCCTTTCTCAACAAGAGGTATTACAGAACCTGATACTCTTCACTTGAAAGATTATGGTATCAACTCAATCACGAAAGATGCTTTGGTAATCAAGAATATTTACTATGAATATGGTAAATTCCGTTTGAAAAAAGAACAAAAAGAAATTCTTGATGAATCAGTTGTTTCTTTGATGAAGGAAGCTCCAGAAATCGTAGTTGAATTGGGTAGCCACACTGATGATAGAGGTGGTGAATCATTTAACTTGAAATTGTCTCAAAAACGTGCAGATGAAATCGTGACTTATGTTATTAAGAGAGGTATCGATAAGTCTAGAATCATCGGTAAAGGTTATGGTTACACTGTTCCTGTAGCTCCAAATAAATTTGATGATGGAACAGATAATCCTGATGGACGTGCAATGAACCGTAGAACTGAGTTCAAGGTTATTGGTACTGTTTCTGAATATGATAACTTCATTGAAGATTAAATTTTTTTGAATATAATTCCGAAGGTTCCATAAATTTACTTTATGGAACCTTTTTTTTGTTTTTGAGGGTTGAATATTTTATCTATATTTGTATTGTAAATGTGTTTTTCTATTATGAAAAATAGGGTCGTAATCTTTTTACTTTTTACCTTCTTGTTGCATCCTTTTGTGTATTCGCAAAAAGCCGAAGGTTTAGCTAAAACTCCACCTATGGGATGGAATAGTTGGAATACTTTCTCTGTAAATATTTCCGAAGATGTTGTGATTGGTGTGGTTGACAAGATGGTCGAACTCGGTCTAAAAGATGCTGGGTACACATATATTGTTATTGATGATGGATGGATGCTACGTGAGCGTGACTCGGATGGTAATTTGGTACCAGATCCAGAAAAGTTTCCTAATGGAATGAAACATCTTGCAGACTATATACATGCAAAAGGTTTTAAGTTTGGAATATACAATTGTGCTGGTTCATACACTTGTGGCGGTTATCCTGGTGGACGTGGACACGAATATCAAGATGCACGTTTATATGCTTCTTGGGGAGTTGATTTCTTAAAGTATGATTGGTGTTCTCATGGCAATCTAACTTCTGAAGCTGCATATACTACAATGCGTGACGCGTTGGCTGCAACAGGTAGACCAATTTTGTTTAGCATCTGTGAATGGGGTGATACGGAACCTTGGAATTGGGCAGGTGAAATCGGACACATGTGGCGCATCTCTGGTGATATTTATCCTTGTTTTGATTGTGAAGACAGACATGATGATGGTTTGCCTACTCAATGGTCGGCTTGGGGAGTGACGAGAATCTTGGATATGCGTGATAATGAACAACTTCGTAAGCACGCTAAACAAGGAGCTTGGAACGATTATGATATGTTGGAGGTCGGAAATGGAATGACTGCTGGTGAAGATAGAGCTCATTTTGTTATGTGGTCAATGTTGGCTTCTCCATTGATGTTAGGGAACGATGTAAGAAAGGTTAATAAAGAAACATTGGCATTACTTACAAATAAGGAGATTATTGCTGTAAATCAAGATTCTTTGGGTATTCAAGCTTTTCAGTTAAATGCAATGACAGATATAACTAAAGTCCTTAAAACAAATAATGATAGTTTGGATGTTTGGATGAAACCTTTAGCTGGAGGTAAATGTGCTGTTGCAGTATTGAATAGAAGTAAAACAAATGCAAGTGTTGCTCTTCAAATACCGTCAATTGTGATAGATGAAGAGAACCCTTTAATTGTGTTTGATGCAGATAAGTCATACACTATGCGTGACGCAATTGCCCATAAAAATATTGGAAATGTAAAAAAAGGAAATATATCAACAGTGGTTCCTGGACATGATATTGTTTTATATGTATTAGAACCAATAAAGAAGAAGTAAGATGCAAGACAGAAATGAAATAGATAATTTTTCTATTGATTGTGTGATTTTTGGGTTCGATAAAGGTGAACTCAAAGCGTTACTTATCAAACGTAATACAGAGCCAGATTTCGGGAAATTGGCTTTACCAGGTGGATTTGTCTACATAGATGAAGATTTGGATGCAGCACCGCTTCGCCGTTTATATGATATGACTGGTTTGACCGATATTTATATGAAGCAGGTTGGAACTTTTGGTAAAACGGATAGATATCCATTACGACGTGTTATTACAGTTGTGTACTATGCTTTGGTACGTGTGTCAAACTATTCTATTAAGTTGGGACAAGATGCATCGGAAGCATACTGGGTTTCGGTAAATGATATTCCTGCTTTGGCATTTGATCATAGGGAATTATTCGACGCTGCTTTCTCAAAATTGCAAGAACAAGTGCGTATAGATCCTGTTATTTTTAACTTGTTACCGAAGGAATTTTCTTTATCAGATTTACAAGATGTGTATGAAGCGATAACAATGCAAAAGTTCGATAAGCGAAATTTCCGTAAGAAAGTGTTAGCTTTTAATATCCTTCTTGATACAGAGAAAAAACAAAGTAATGTATCTCACCGTGCTGCTCGCTTGTATACTTTTGATAAAAAAGCATATCAAAAGATGTTGCAACGAGGTCAAATGTTTACTATCTAATTTTCAATATGAAACCAGAAGTTTTTATAGGACTGATGTCGGGGACTTCTGTAGATGGACTAGACATTTGTGCTGCTATTTTCGAGCAGGATTCTTTTCAAATTTTGTGTGCTGATACAATAGAGTATCCTTTGGAGTTGCACGATAAATTGTTGCATTCCCATCTTTTGTCTGCAATAGAATTAGCACAATTAAGTGTTGATTTTGGTGTCTTCTGTGGACGTCAAGTTAAGCTTTTCGTTCAGTCAAATTCTTTGCAGGCATCGTATGTTGCAAGTCATGGACATACGGTATTTCATACGCCAGTAACAGGTTTGACTTTGCAAATTGGTTCAGGTGCACATATTGCCGCAGAATCTGGCGTTCCAACCATTTGCGATTTTAGAACTCTCGATGTCGCATTTCATGGACAAGGTGCTCCATTGGTGCCTATAGGAGATCAACTTCTATTTTCACAATATGATTATTGTTTGAATATTGGCGGTTTTGCAAACGTTTCTTCTGAAATTTCTGGTAAGCGTATTGCTTGGGATATTTGTCCGTCTAATATTGTGTTAAACGCATTTATTGCAACAATAGGCTTGCAATATGATGTAAACGGTGAATGTGGTAGAAAGGGACATATTTGTTCTCCTTTATTGGCTGAGTTAAATGCTTTGAGTTACTATTCAGAGAACGCTCCAAAATCTTTAGGAAGAGAGTGGGTGGAAGAACATATATATACGTTGTTTGACAAGTATAATATGTCTTTGCAAGATAAATTGAGGACCTATTATGAGCATTGTGCAATGCAAATAGGAATGGTTTTGTCAAAAGAATCCTCGAAAACTCTTTGTACTGGTGGTGGTGTTAAAAACACATTCTTAATGGAACGAATTGCTCATTATGCAAAGTCAGAATTAATTGTTCCGAATGAACAAATCATAGATTACAAGGAAGCGTTGATTTTTGCTTATTTGGGATATTTACGAGTGCATAATAAACCAAATTGTCTTGCTTCTGTAACAGGAGCAAGACAAAATGTTTGTGGTGGTGTAATTTGGCAAGTCTAACTTACTCAAAAACATAAATTCGTTTTACACGACGGGCAATCGAAGTCATTACTTCGTAAGGAATAGTTCCGATTTTATCAGACATTTTTGTAATTGGCAAATCTTTCCCAAATAAAATAACTTCATCACCTAACTTTACATCTGGGATATCGGTAATATCTATCATTGCCGCATCCATACAAATATTACCAACAATAGGAACTTCCTTGCCGTGAATTAAAACAGTTCCAACTCCGTTGCTTAGTTTTCTGTTAAGTCCATCAGCATATCCAATAGGAATAACGGCAATTTTCGATTCTCGTGTAAGGATTGTTTTACGAGAATATCCTACAGAAGTGTTGTTTGGCATTGTTCGAATTCCAGAAACAAATGTCTTTAATGTGCTGATAGGTTGGCAAACTTGTGGATTTACAAAACTAATACCATATAAACCAATGCCAAGTCGGACCATATCGAATTGATAGCCACGGAAACGTTCTATTCCAGCAGAGTTCAATATATGACGCATAATAGGGTATGGGAATGAGTCCATTATTTGTTTTGTCATCTTTTCAAATAATGAAATTTGCTCCATTGTAAACGTATCAAATTGTGCATCGTCACTTCCTACTAGGTGCGAGAATAAGGATTCAATGTGAATATTTGGTATTGCTTGTATTTCCGAAATCAACTGAGGAATTTGTTGTGGTTGGAATCCATAGCGTGCCATACCTGTATCCATTTTTAAGTGGATAGTATATGATTTGTCAGGATTGCTTGCACATAGTTGCTTTAATTCATCTAAAACGGCAAAGTTATGAATGTTCGGTTCTAGTCCGTAGTCAAATAGTTTTGACAACATTCCGTATTCTGGATTCATTACGATAATAGGAGTAGTGATTCCTGAATTTCGCAATTCAATACCTTCGTCAACAAATGCAACAGCAAGATAGTCTACTTTGTTGTGTTGTAGAATGTTAGCAATTTCGTATGAGCCATTTCCGTAGCAAAATGCTTTGACCATTATCATAATTTTTGTCTTGGCATTTAAACACGAACGGAAATAGTTTAGGTTATGTACAATTGCGTTCAAATTTACTTCCAAAACGGTTTGATGTGTTTGCTGTTGCAATTGATCAACTAATTGTTCAAAAGCAAATTCGCGAGCACCCTTAAAGAGAATCGTTTCGTTTTGAAAAACAAATTCGTGGAACTTTTGTAGCACCACTTCTGTTGACTTGAAGTAATTACCTGTAGGAAGGTAACGCTTCAAATATTTAGAAATGTCTTTACCAACACCGATAACACGATTAATTGAATATTCACGAATTAAATCTGCAATGCTAGAATATAATTCGTCAAAGTTCATTCCCGTTTGCTTAACATCAGAAAGCACAAGTGTTTTCGATGAGTTTTTATGTTGTTGATGAAGGAATTGTAATGCTATTTTAACACTTTGAAAATCAGAATTGTAACTGTCGTTTATAATAACGCAGTTATTTCTTCCAGCGATTTGTTCCAAACGCATCGCAACTGTTGGCAATTCATTAAATCTCTCTAAGTTAATGCAAACGCCTAACGTTTGTAATGCATAAAAACAATGAATAGCATTTTCTATTGATGCTTTGTCTGTGCAAGGTATTGAAAATGAATATGGTTTGTTATTCCAATTTGCTGTAATAATAGTGTTTACGTCAGAAACTTTTGCTGAAACTATGTTTTGAGCATCTTTGTTAAAACCCCAAGATATAAGTTTTGTGTTAGATAGTTTCTTCGCTTCGCTGTCGATTATAGCGTAATCGGAGCAGTAAATCAATGATTCTGTATTTTTGAACAAAACCATTTTTTCTGCAACTTTTTGTTCTATAGAAACAAAATGTTGTTGATGTGCATCACCAATGTTTGAGAAAATACCTATAGTTGGCTGAATCATAGTTTGTAGGCGAGTCATTTCATTGACTTCAGAGATACCAGCTTCTATGATTCCATATTTGAACTTGTTGTCAAGAAGCATTAGCGAAAGAGGCACGCCAATTTGCGAGTTATAGCTTCTTGGACTACGTACAACTGTAGTTTCTTGTTTCATCAAGAAGTACAACCATTCTTTTATGATAGTTTTTCCGTTACTTCCTGTTATTGCCAATACTGGATTCTTGAACGACTTTCGGTATTCTGTAAGTAACTGTTGGAATGCTCCTAATACAGAATCAGAAATAATGTAGTTTGCATCAGAGAATATCGGGTAGTTTTCACCTTTTTCAACCCAAAAATTTCTACAACCACGGTCGTGCATGTCACTAATAAAATCGTGACCATTGCTACGCACGCCTTTTATTGCTAAAAATATTGCAGAAATTTCATCAAACGATGTTCTGCTATCTGTTTGAATCTTTGTTATTTTTAAGTTGCCGTTACCTTCACAAACGGAATTCGTTAATTGTGCAATTTCTGCCAATGAATACTGAAACATAGTTTACCTTTTTAAACTCTAAAACCAATAACTAAGACATCGTCAATCTGTTCGGTTTCACCAGATTCTATCCATTCTACTAATTCGTGATCCAATAGTTTTTTCTGTTCTTCCATTGGCGATTCATAGATATTGACAAACACTTGTTTTAACTTTTTAATCATGAACTTTTTACCCTTTGGACCACCAAATTGGTCTTGGAATCCGTCAGAGAATGTGTATAGCGTGTCGCCAGTTTTTAGTTGTATACAAATTTCGTCAAATGGAACCATTTCTGGATAGATTGCAATTGGTTGTTTATTTCCTGCAACCTGAATGATATGGTAGGTTTCTCCATTTGTATCAGAAACAAATTCCTGAATCTTAATCCTGTCGTTTTCTTCAACTTCGCCCTCTACATAGTCCTTACGTACAATGATTAGTGGGTTATTTGCACCTGCGTAGCGAACCATTTTTGATTCATCATCAAACATCCACATCGCTAAGTCCATACCGTCTTTTTGTTCACCTGCCGCACCAGTTTGTTTCAAGGACTTTATAATATGTGTACGTAGTTTGTCCAAAATTTCCCCAGCATGAATATCGGTCATAGTTGGGTCGTTAATGATTTCATTTAAGCCAGCTGTTCCCAACATACTCATGAATGCACCTGGCACACCGTGACCGGTACAGTCTGCAGCTACCGCAATTTTCCAATTTGCTTTGCGGCCAATCCAATAATAGTCACCACTTACAATATCGCGTGGTTTGAATAAAATGAATTTATGGTCGGCAAACAAATCCTCAACTAATTCAGTTCTTGGTAAGATAGCCGTTTGAATTCGACTTGCATAATGGATACTATCCATGATGCTTTCCTGTTGGATTTCGATTTGTTCCTTTTGAGCGGTAACTTCATCTTTTTGCCTTTCTATTTCCGCTTTCTGTTGAGTAATTTCTTCGTTCTGTTTACTGATTTCGTCATTTTTACTAGCCAACTGATCATTTTGCTCGCGAATCTTTTTGTTCAATTTTTGTGATTTCATGAACAAATAGATTACAAATATCAAGAATATAGCAATGATGATTGCCGCTCCCGTCATGATGCGGTTACGGAGTTGCAATGCATCTTGTTCTTTCTGCATAAAGGCTTGTCTTTCCTTTGCTTGTGCAATTTCTTTATCCTTCATTTCTGATCCAAAACGAGCAGACAATTGGTTCATCTGTCGTAACATTTCTTGTCCGCGAAGCGTATCTTGCATTGTTACATATTGTTCATAATGGCGTAAGGCATTTTCGTAATCGCCGAGGGAATCCAATGTACAAGCAAAATCTTTGAACCACATACATTCTTTTTCTGTGTAGTTTCCTTCTTTGATTCGAGGATATTCTTTTAAGAAAAATTCTTTCGCTTTATCGTATTTCCCTATTTTGTGGTACATCAATGCGTAGCCGTTTTCAATTGCTATGATTTCAGCAAAATAGTTCTTGCGCAAAGCAATAGGATAGGCTTTATCAAAACAGGCTTTTGCTTTGTCCCATTCTTGTGTCATGGTGTACAAAAGACCTGTGTTTGTCGTGTTTTTAGTGATATTTAGAGAATCTTTTAACTCTTCATATATCTTGCCCGCTTCGTTTCTGTAATAGAAAGCCGAGTCAAGATGTTGGTACTTTGTAATTACATTTTTGCGGTTATATCCGGAATAAATAGCGGACATGTTTTGCATAACATTGGCAACTTCTCCCATATTGCCAAGCTCCTTTTGCACTTCAATTGCTTTTCTGTCGTATTCAAGCGAAAGGTCAAAACTTTCAAGAGTGTAATAAATCCCAGCTATGTTTATTAAACATGTACCAACACCTGCTTTAAAGTCAATTTTTTCGAAATATTTACTAGCATCTTGATATGCTTGTAGCGCTTCTTCGTTTCTAGCAAGATTTTGGAAAATATTCCCCGCTTGAACATATCCGATGGCTATACCTCTGTCGTATTCCGCTTTTTTACCCGCTTCGATTGCTTCCTTTGCAAAAACAATACCTTGATCGTTTTTCCCGATTGAGTAACAAATACTTGCAGATTGTGTTAATGCTTTATTCAATCCTAACCAAACATTGTGACTTCTTGCTTCGTCCGCTGCTTTTGTGAAATATACAAGTGCGGAATCTTGAAGTCCCATTGCCAGATATAGTTTTGCTGTAGAGTGATATGCCGCAGTTGATTGTTCGTACAATTTCTCTGTTTGAGCATATTTTAACGCTTTGTTGTAGTAAAATAAGATAGAGTCAACATTCCCAGTTGTGAAAAATGTTTCTCCCTTTTGCATAAATGATTCTGCTTTTTTGATTTTTGTAGAATCAACTGTTTGTGCTTGGGAAAAAATGGCACAAATCAATGCTACAGTTGTAAAAAATAAATGTCTTTTCATAATATACAAAAGTACTTTATTTTATTGTTGAGTGTTTCGTTGTTGGTCAATACATTTTAACAATGATATTAACAAATTAGTCGTGTTCCGACTCACATTGTAAGCAATATTGGTGGAATGTGAAAAAATAATAAAAAAACTGAGCATTTATCTAAATTATTTCTACTTTTGACCTCAAATAAATTTAAGTTTAATCCATTAATTTGATTGAAACAATTATGACTCCTCAAGATTACATGGACAGAGAGAATAAGTATGGTGCTCATAACTACCATCCACTCCCTGTAGTATTGGAAAAAGGTGAAGGTGTATTCGTATGGGACGTTGAAGGAAAACGCTACTATGATTACCTTTCGGCTTACTCAGCAGTTAACCAAGGTCACTGTCATCCAAAAATCGTGAAAGCGATGGTTGACCAAGCTCAAAAAATAGCTCTTACATCACGTGCATTCTATAATGATGTTCTTGGAGAATATGAAGAATTTGCTTCTAAATTCTTTGGTTATGATAAACTTCTTCCGATGAATACTGGTGCAGAAGGTGATGAAACTGCATTGAAGTTAGCTCGTCGTTGGGGTGTTGTTAAAAAAGGTATTCCTAATGACGAAGTTAAGGTTATCTGCTGTGAAGGTAACTTCCACGGTAGAACAATCTCTATCATCTCTATGTCTATCGACCCAGATTCTTATGCAAACTATGGTCCATTAACTCCAGGTTTTATTAAAGTTCCTTACGATGATGTTGAAGCTTTAGAAAAAGTTTTGGAAAAAGAAGGTGACAAAGTTGCAGGTTTCTTAGTTGAACCTATTCAAGGTGAAGCTGGTGTGTATGTTCCACAAGATGGTTATTTGAAAAAATGTTACGACTTGTGTAAAAAACACAATGTTCTTTTCATTGCTGACGAAGTTCAAACAGGTCTTGCAAGAACAGGTAAAATGCTTTGCTGCGATCACGAAGGTATTCGTCCTGATATCCTTATCTTAGGTAAGGCAATTAGTGGTGGTATGCTTCCTATCTCTGCAGTATTGGCAGATGATGAAATTATGTTGACAATTAAACCAGGAGAACACGGATCTACTTACGGTGGAAATCCAATTGCTGGTAAGGTTGCCATTGCAGCTTTGTCTGTATTGAAAGAAGAAAAATTAGCAGAAAATGCTGAAAAGCTTGGTAAATTGTTCCGTGATGAATTGAATTCTTTCGATCACCCTATGAAAAAATTAGTTCGTGGTAAAGGTCTTTTGAATGCTGTGATTATCGAACCTCATAATGGTAAAACTGCATGGGATTTCTGCTTGGCATTAAGAGACAATGGATTGTTGGCAAAACCAACTCACGAACACATTATCCGTTTTGCTCCTCCGCTAGTAATTACAGAGGGTCAAATCAAGGAAAGTGTAGAAATCATCAAGAAGACTTTCAAACAATTTGAATAGTTTTCGGATATTCTATAAATACAATGTAGAGTCGCAATCTTTTGCGACTCTATTTGTTTTATCCCCATTGTAAATGGTTGTGAAATTACTTCTGTATCAGTATGATATATGTTTATAAAAAAAAGAGACGCTTTTTTTGAAAAAATCTTAGTCATATATTTTTTTATTTGAGAATTTATATGTTATTTTGCAACCCGATTTAAGAGGAATAGTATATAATAGCAAATAGTAGAATACAATGTATAGAATTTGTCAAATTACAGGTAAAAGAGCAATGAGTGGCAATAATGTATCTCACTCAAATGCAAAAACGAGAAGAGTTTTCGATGTTAACTTGCTCGAAAAGAAATTCTATTTAGCAGAAGAAGACAGATGGATTACCCTTCGTGTTTCAGCAAATGGATTAAGAACTATCAATAAAAAAGGCCTAAGCCAAGCTCTTAAGGATGCAAAAGCGAAAGGATATATTCAAAACTATTAATACTTACAGCAATGGCAAAGAAAGGTAATAGAGTGCAAGTAATTCTTGAGTGCACAGAACAAAAAGAAAGTGGTGTACCAGGAATGTCTCGTTATATCACAACGAAGAATCGTAAAAATGTTCCTGATAGAATGGAAATGAAAAAATACAATCCATATCTAAGAAAGGTAACTGTTCACAGAGAAATTAAATAATACTAAGACTGAGTTATGGCAAAGAAAGTAGTTGCAACCCTTCAAAAAGGTGCTGGTAAAGAGTTTACAAAGGTTATTAAATCTGTAAAGTCTGAAAAAACAGGTGCTTATGTTTTCACTGAAGAAATCGTTCCTAATTCTGAAGTACAAGCATATTTGAGCAAAAAATAGTTTTCTCATACATATAATATACAAATAAGCCTTGTCAGTTAATGATGAGGCTTTTTTGTATATATGGCTTATTTTTGTACATTGCAAAAAAATAAATTTTCATGGGGTTATTTGACTTTTTTAAGAGTAACAAGAAAGAATCTTTAGACAAAGGTTTAGAAAAGACGAAAGAGTCTGTGTTGATGCGAATTGCACGCTCTATCGCAGGAAAGTCTAAAGTTGATGATGAGGTTCTTGACAATTTGGAAGAAATTCTAATTACATCTGATGTTGGTGTAGAAACAACTCTTCGTATTATAGAACGAATAGAAAATCGTGTTGCTCGTGATAAATTTATCGGTACGGATGAATTGCAAAGAATTCTTCGGGAAGAAATTATGGGACTTCTTGCAGAAAATGACAATGAAGTGTCAGAAAACTTTTTGGAGGTAAGTTCTAAACCGTATGTTATAATGGTTGTTGGTGTTAATGGTGTTGGTAAAACGACTACCATAGGTAAACTTGCTGCGAAATTTAAGGCTGCAGGTAAAAATGTGTATTTGGGCGCTGCCGATACTTTCCGTGCTGCTGCAATTGAACAATTGGAGGTTTGGGCCAATCGTGTGCAAGTGCCTCTTGTAAAACAGCAAATGGGATCAGATCCTGCTTCTGTTGCGTTTGACACGTTAAATTCTGCTATTGCAAATAATGCTGATGTTGTAATTATTGACACTGCAGGACGTTTACATAATAAGGTTAACTTAATGAATGAGTTGACTAAGATTAAACGTGTAATGCAGAAATTAGTTCCAGATGCTCCACATGAAATTTTGTTGGTGCTTGATGCTTCTACAGGTCAAAATGCATTTGAACAAGCTAAACAGTTTACAAAGGCTACAGAGGTAAATGCTTTAGCACTTACAAAACTTGATGGAACAGCAAAAGGTGGAGTTGTTATTGGTATTTCTGATCAATTCAAAATTCCTGTGAAATATATTGGTGTTGGTGAAGGTGTTGATGATTTACAATTCTTCAATAAGAAAGATTTTATAGATTCTTTGTTTGAATAGTCTTTAGTGTAATGGAAGAAATGTTGCTTTCACCAGAAACATGTATGCAGTTTCTGATTTGGTCTTATTACTATCATAATATAATTCCTGAAAAAAATATAAGTTTTTCCTCTTATAAGAAATTCTCACAAGCTGATGTGGCTCGTTTGGATGACTTAAAAAACACTCTATTTTTAAGTTATGAAGAACAGTCTATTCGTAATGCTTGTGCTCAATTCCGTCAGGCTAAACTTCAAAATGAACCTTGTCCATATACTCAGATGCAGTTAGATTCAATTTTTGCATGTGAATTGTAGTACACAGTATGGGGAATCTTGAAGCAAGGGAAAAAAAGATAACGTCTGTCACCATTGTTGGAATGGTGATAAATGTTCTTTTGTCTATTTTCAAACTTGTTGCTGGAATATTTGGCCATAGTGCAGCTATGCTTGCCGATGGTGTACATTCCCTTTCTGATTTTGTATCGGATATAGTGGTGTTGTTTTGTGTTAAAATATCATCGAAAGGTGTTGATGAAGATCATGACTATGGACATGGGAAATATGAAACTTTAGCATCTCTTTGTGTCAGTATTTTATTGTTTTTCGTGTCTATAGAATTGCTTCTTTCTGGCGTCAATTTGATAATTGATTATCTTCATGGGAAACAGATAGACTCTCCTAAATATATAGCATTAATTATGGCTATAGTTTCTATTATTGTAAAAGAAATGTTATTCCAATATACGGCACATGTCGGGAAATCCGTGGAGAGTTCTGTAGTTGTTGCTAATGCTTGGCATCATCGTACGGATGCGCTTTCGTCCGTTGCTTCAGCTTTGGGTATTGCTGGGACAATCTTTTTAGGAGAAAAATGGTGTGTGTTGGATCCAATAGTTTGTTGCTGTATTAGTGTGTTTATTTTTTATGTCGCCGTAACAATGGCTTTACCTTCTTTGCATGAACTATTGGAAAGTTCTTTACCAAAGGAAATTGAAGATGAGATGTGTGGAATTATTATGTCGGTGGATGGAGTAGAAAATGTACACGGCATGAAAACTCGCAAAAGTGGTCCAGTGATTATTTTGGAAGCTCATATTGTTGTAAAACCGCATTTATCTATTGTACAGGCACACGATATAGCAACGAAAACAGAAAAAAAATTGCGGAAAGAATATGGCTCTAATATGCATGTGAATTTACATGTTGAGCCTTCTGAAGATGCAGAATAAAAAAAGCCTCAATTTTTAATTGAGGCTTTTTTGTGATTTGAATTGTATTGACTATGCTTTACAATTACATGGTTTTAGTTGTTTGAAGAAATCATTACCTTTATCATCAACTAGAATGAATGCAGGGAAATCTTCTACTTCGATTTTCCAAATTGCTTCCATACCAAGTTCCGGATATTCAACACATTCAATAGATTTTATGTTGTTTTGTGCTAAAATAGCAGCAGGACCACCGATTGAACCAAGGTAGAATCCTCCGTGTTTCTTACAAGCATCTGTAACACATTGTGCACGGTTACCTTTAGCCAACATGATTAATGAACCTCCGTGATCTTGGAACTCGTCTACGTATGGATCCATACGACCTGCTGTTGTAGGGCCCATTGAACCACAAGCCATTCCTGCAGGAGTTTTTGCTGGACCTGCATAATAGATAGGGTGGTCTTTTATGTATTGTGGTAAATCTTCGCCTGCATCCAAACGAGCTTTAAGTTTTGCGTGAGCGATATCACGTCCAACAATAATTGTTCCGTTCAAACTTAAACGAGTTGCAACAGGGTATTTCGTTAATTCTTTTAAAATTTCAGCCATTGGTTGGTTTAGGTTGATTTTTACTGCATCACCTTCGCCTGCTTGACGTAATTCTGCTGGAATTAATTCACCTGGATTATCATCCATTTTTTCAATCCAAATACCTTTTTCGTTGATTTTACATTTGATATTACGGTCTGCAGAACAACTTACACCTAAGCCGATTGGACAGCTTGCTCCGTGGCGTGGTAAACGAATGATACGAATGTCGTGTGCCATATATTTACCACCAAATTGTGCTCCTAAACCGATATTGTGAGCTTCGCGAAGAACTTCTTTTTCTAGTTCAATGTCGCGGAAAGCACGACCATATTCGTTACCTGTAGTTGGAAGTTCATCGTAGTAGTGAGTTGAAGCTAATTTAACAGTTAGCAAGTTCTTCTCTGCTGATGTACCACCAATAACAAATGCAATGTGATATGGAGGACAAGCTGCTGTACCCAACGTTTTCATTTTTTCAACAAGGAAAGGAACTAATGTGCCTGGGTTTTGGATACGAGCTTTTGTTTCTTGATATAAGTATGTTTTGTTTGCCGAGCCACCACCTTTAGTTACACATAAAAATTTGTATTCCATACCTTCTGTTGCTTCTATGTCAATTTGAGCTGGTAGGTTACATTTTGTGTTAACTTCGTCGTACATGTTAAGTGGTGCGTTTTGCGAATAACGAAGATTTTCTTCGGTATAAGTCTTGAAAACGCCAAGAGAAAGTGCTTCTTCGTCGCAGTAACCTGTCCAAACTTGTTGACCTTTTTCTCCGTGGATAATAGCAGTTCCTGTATCTTGACAAAGAGGTAATTGACCTTTTGCTGCAACTTCAGCATTTCGTAAGAATGTAAGTGCTACGTATTTGTCGTTATCGCTTGCTTCTGGGTCAGAAAGAATCTTTGCAACTTGCTCGTTGTGAGATCGACGAAGTAAAAATGAAACATCGCGGAATGCGGCGTTTGCCATTGCTGTTAGACCTTCCTTTTCTACTTTTAGAATTTTGTGACCTTCGAATTCGCTTACAGAAACATATTTATCTGTTAGTAAATAATATTCCGTCTTGTCTTCTCCAAGAGGGAACATTGGTTGATAATGAAATTCTGCCATTGTATTTATGTTTATTGTTTTTGATTTAATCGAACGTTTACTCCCATTGAAAAATGGAATATTGTTGTATTTATGTAGTTAGGGTTGCAGGAGTTATTTTTTGCTTTATCGTATGACTCTGTATAAACAGGTGATGAGAAGCCTGTTTTTGCAACAAATCGTACTCGTTCTGAACCTGCTCGTATGAAAGCAATAGGTTCTATATGAAACATTGTGAATTTTTCTGTCCCTGAAATTATAGTTGCATCGCTTTTTGTGTTTTCCCAAGCAAAAGTGTGGAAACTTGGAGCAAAACGAACGCCAAGCCCCAAATCACAATATTTGAAAGTAAAACCAGCATTGATTTGTGCAAATGGTAACAAATACTTTGAATCATAAGTTTGACAACTATTTGATTTTGAATCATCTTTGTCTTTTGCGTGACAAAATCCTGCACCTAAGAATGCTTCCGTTTTGAACTTTTCTGAATTGAACATATTAATATATCCAACTCCTAATTCGTAATAGCGATTATTAAATTTCCCAAAATTTGTTAAGTCAGCAAGTGCAGAAGAATCTTTGTCTTTTGAAGTGTAGATGTCGTAACTATTACTGAAATTTCCGTATGAGAAATTCATATTTGCCATTCCTGCTATATGATTGGAAAATGCATAGTCCCCAGATAATTGTAGACTATTTGTTGTAAGTGAAGCTTCGGCTTGAAGTTCTCCTTTATCACTTAATAGAGGTACGTTTCCTGCACTTGGAATGTACATAGAAGAACAGCTTGCTAAAAAAGTGGCAAGTCCTATACTTACAAAAAACAATAATCTTCTCATGTTTATTTATGGTTAGGAACAATTCCTAGAAAAATTAAATCTTCGGTTCCTGTGTTTGATATGCTATGTTCGTGATTTTCTGGGCAGTAGTGAACTGTTCCAACCGATAGAGGTAGATTTTTACCATCGTAAAGAACATTTCCTGAACCTTGTAAAATGTATACGATTTCGCTATTGCCTTCGTGCTTATGCAAACCAATTGAGGCACCTGGAGTTAAGCGTATACGCATAATTTTATTGTTCTCGTCTTGAAAAGTTTGAAAAATAGCAGACTTTTCTCCACCTTTGAAGTTTGCTACTTCATTTTCTGCAATTGTAGTTAAATCAATATTCATAAGTGTATAATTGTTTCGTAAAAATACAAATTTTGGATAAATAAACATGGATACTTCCTTTTATTATTGAAAGTTATTTGTTCTTTTTATGGATAATGGCTTACAGAGAAAAAGCTTTCACTATTTGTTTTGCATTTGAGTAAGTACAAAAGATTTATTTGTAGATAATAAATCGGTGTTTGTAGATAAAATCGTATTTTTGTCATTGATTTTATATACGATTGTTACAGAATTTAAAAATATACAATGGAAGTAACTAGATTATTTGACATTCTTGATAACTATTATGAACAAAAATCTGATCAAGAAGTTGCTTTGGCTCACAAAGTAGATGGGAAATGGGTTTCTTATAGTATAAAAGACTATGTCGAAAATGTAAACAATGTAAGCTATGCTTTGCTTGCGTTGGGTGTGCAGCCTGGTGATAAAATAGGTATTGTTAGTGGAAATCGTCCAGAATGGAATTTCCTTGATATGGGTACAATGCAAATAGGTGCAATTCCAGTTCCTATTTATCCTACAATTAGTCAAGAAGAATATCGATATATTCTAAATCATGCGGAAATGAAGTTCTTGTTTGTCGAAGGAAAAAGTCTTCGCTCAAAAATAGAACCGATTCTTCCTGATTTGGAACACTTAAAGGAATTGTTCACATTTGTCGATCAAAACTGCGAATATCGTTGTTTTGAACAGTTGTTGGAGTTGGGTAGACAGAATCAACAACCTGAAAAAGTTGCTGAATTGAAAGCACAGGTTAAATCATCTGATATGGCTACCATAATCTATACTTCGGGAACAACAGGTAATCCTAAAGGCGTTATGTTATCACACGATAACATAGTTTTGAATATGAAGAATATTCACGAATTAGTGTTCCCTACATGTAAAAAGGCATTAAGTTTCTTGCCTCTTTGTCATGCTTATGAAAGAATGTTGATGTATACATATCAATATAAGCTTTGCTCAATCTATTATTCTGATTTAGCATTGATTGCCGACAATTTGAAGGAAATTCATCCAGATGTAATGTGTTGCGTTCCTCGCTTGTTGGAAAAAATGTATGAGAAATTGTATAGTGCAGGAAAAAAACAGTCGTTCTTGTTGCAAAAGATTTATTATTGGGCAGTTGCTGTTGCTAAAAAATATAATCTTGATTCAGAAAAACGTTCATGGTACTACAATATTAAATGGAATATTGCCGATAAGTTGATTTATGCTAAATGGCGTGAGGCACTTGGTATTCAGGGTGTAATTCAGGTTGTGTCTGGTGGCTCTGCTTTACAGGCTCAATTGGCTTCGTTCTTCCAAGCTATTGGTTTTTCTGTATACGAAGGATATGGTCTTTCTGAAACATCTCCTGTGATTGCCGTTGCCCGCGACGAAGCTTATACTCATGAACCTGGTACGGTTGGTCTTCCTCTTCCTGGAGTAGAAGTGAAAGTTGATCCAGCTACAAATGAATTGGTTTGTCGTGGACATAATGTTATGCTTGGATATTATAAAAATCCAGAAATGACAGCTGAAGTTATTGACAAAGATGGCTGGTTTCATACTGGAGATACAGCAAGAATTACAGAAAAAGGTCTTGTTGTAATTACAGGTCGTATCAAGTCTTTGTTCAAGACTTCTTTTGGTAAATATGTAAATCCAGAACACATAGAAAATAAGGTTGTTGCATCTCCATTTGTTGGTAGTATTGTGGTTGTTGGAGAAAATAAACAATTTGCAGCGGCTCTTATTGTTCCTGATTTTGAATTTTTGAAAACTTGGTGTGATAAGCATAAGGTTTCGTTTACATCGAAAGAACAAGTTGTAAAAGAACCAGAAGTTTTGAAACGTTTTAAGAAAGAAGTAAATAAATATAATGTAAATTTTGCTGATTATGAACAAATTAAACGTTTTGTTTTGATTCCAGAAGAGTGGACGACTCAAAATGGTAAATTATCGCCTACGTTAAAAGTAAAACGTAAGGTTGTTCAAAAGGCTTACGAAAAAGAAATTGATGGTCTTTTTAATAAAGAATAATTACAGAAAGGATGAATTTTTATTCATCCTTTTTTTATTGTTATTTATTGATGTTTATGAATTCGTGTTTGGCCTTGTAAATAATGGCGTTAATGCTTGTTGAACAGTTGCATTTTCTTACATTTGTAAAAATATTTGTAATGCACCGAACACAAAAAAACAGATTGAGTTTTAAATTGCTAATAGCGATTTCTTTGTTTGTGTTCTCTCAATGCTCAGTCACAAAGCATTTTCCAGATGGAAAAAAATTATTGGTGAAAAATTCAATACAGTCAGACAATCGTAAGGTTGATAAGGATGAAATGTTGAATTATGTAAAACCAAAGCCCAATCGTGCTTTTTGGGGATTTCATACTCGTTTATATTTTTATTATGCTTTTGAGGATTCAGAACGCAAATTTGGAACTTGGATGCGTGATGTAGTGGGCGAGTCTCCTGTTTTTTATGATAGTACTCTTGTTACCAAAAGCGAAGAACAACTGCGTCTGTATTTAAATGAATTAGGATATTATAAAGCATCTGTTAATTCGGAGGTAAAACTAAATGGCCGACAGAATAAAAAAGTATCTGTTTCGTATCAGTTAGAAACAGGAGTTCAATATAAAATACTTTCTTGCCATTATCACTCTGCTGATTCTGGCATAAGTCAGATTCTGGATAAAACAGAAGGTATGTCTAAAATAAAGAAAGGCAAACCGTTCTCTATTAACTTATTACAAGAAGAACAAGAGCGAATTGTATCGGTGTGTAGGGCAATGGGCTATTATGCTTTTTCTCGGGAAAATGTAATGTTCTCAGCAGATACAACGCATGGACCAGATAGTGTGAATCTTGTTATTGGAATAAAAAAGACGACCGATGCATCTTTGAAAAAACATTTTGTGAATTCTATAAGTATAAAGCAAGGTGAGGGTGGAAGAGAAGTGCAACATTCTCAAAATAGAACGGAAAAGAAACATAAAAAAGAACCTGTTTCACCAACATACATAAAGGAACAAACAATACAACTGGCGAATTTTCTTGAAGAAAAGAAAATGTATAGTTCGTTTCGAGAATCCAGAACACAGAAAATTTTATCGAGTTATCCGATAGTAAAATTGGTGACAATTGAATTTAAACCTTCACTGGTACAACCGAACGATGAAACCGTGCAATTGGATTGTTCTATGGAAATTGCGGCAGAGAAGAAACAATCGTTGTCATTTGAATTAGAGGGTACAAATACAAGTGGTGACTGGGGGGCGGAGTTGAATGCTTCCTATGTGAATAGAAATGTTTTCCACGGCGCTGAATATATGACGGTGAAATTCAAGTTTGCAGAGGAATACAATAATGTATTGAAAGAGGATGATGGTCCTCATCGGTTGTTCAACTCTCAAGATTATGGCATAAGTGTTGATTTTACCACACCAAAGTTCTTGCTGCCATTCAATTCTCGAGATTATGATAAAAAATTCCGTGCTAAAACAAATTGTCATGTGGAATATAATTATCTCCAAACGGTTGACTACACGCGACCAACCACAGAAGTTAACTTTGGGTATATCTGGTACGGCAAGCGTTTTTGGACATTCAATTTAAATCCAATAGATATTAGTTATATACGATATTACGACATTTCAGACCGATTTAAGAACTTTATAAATAAACGCGATTACTATAAATATAGTTATGAGGATTATTTGCTGTATAATAATAACTTTTCGGTCATATTCTATAATAAACGAAATATAGATGTTCGTGACTATCAGTATTTTAAATTGTCTACAGAAACGAGTGGAAATCTTATGTATGCCTATTGCAAGGCTTCGAATAAGGAGAAAAATAGTGCTGGGCAGTATGAAACATTTAATTTGCCATTTGCTCAATATGCAAAAATAGATGTTGATTATCGTTATTATGATGTTGTTTCCAATAGAACAACATTTGTATATCGAATTTTTGGTGGTGTAGCTATGCCATATCTAAATTCTGCGGTGCTTCCAAGTTTGAAGAAATATTATTCAGGAGGGGCGAATAGTATGCGTGCCTGGGAAAGCCGTTCTCTTGGCTTAGGTTCTCATATTGACACCACGAATGATTTTAAATACTATCTTGGTGATGTAAAATTGGAATTAAATTTTGAAAGTCGTTTCCATTTATTTTGGATAATAGATGGGGCTGCATTTATTGATATCGGTAATATCTGGGCTTTTGACAATAATGAATTGACGGATGCCAGATTTCATATACGAGATTTTTATAAGGATTTAGCTGTCGGAACGGGATTAGGGCTACGCTTTGATTTTTCGTTTTTAATTTTCCGCTGCGATCTTGGCATAAAGGTTAGAGAAGCATATACCATAAATAATACCAATAAACACTTAATTTGGGGAAATCGAAATCTTACACGAGACGATATGAATCTCAGTGTAGGAATTGGATACCCGTTCTAAAAAATGAAAAAAGCCAATCAAAAATGGGTGCGGTTAGGGAGAAATCTAGCCACACTAATCGTTGTTACTATTATTTTTATATTCTTTTATGAATATAAACCGAAAAAGAATCCTGTTGTCCCGCTTCTTGTAGAAGATTCTGTTGTTAAAACAAAAACAGTGTCTATTGATAGTACAAAGAAAATAAATCCTAATACGGCTAGTTATGAGGATTTTCTTTTAGTAGGATTTACAGAAAAACAAGCTCGAAGTTGTTTGAATTATAGAAATAAAGGAGGCGTTTTTCGTAAAAAAGAGGATGTCTTAAAAATATATAGTATATCGGAAGCAGATTATGTTTTGCTACAAGATCGTATTGTGATTCCTCAAAATAAAAATTCAATAAAAAAGGAAAAAACTTCAACTTCTACAATTAAGCAGAAAACAATAGAAGAGAAACATATCGAGGTTGTTGATATAAATACTTGCGACACGAATGATTTAAAGAAGTTACCTAAAATCGGAGGATTCCGAGCAAGAAAAATAATAGAATACAGAGAAAAGTTAGGAGGATACTATTCTATTGAACAATTGTATTTAGTTTCTTCTATGGATTCTATTACGGTTAAAAGCATTAGCCCGTATATAATTTTTTCGCAGACGTATATAAAAAAATTGAATGTTAATACTGCATCATTTAAAGAAATCAATAAACATCCGCTTATTTCCTATGAACAAACAAAGAAAATTTTTGAATATAAGAAAATTGTTGGGTATATAAAAACACTTGATGAATTAGTAAATAACGGCATTTTGGAAGAACCAGAATATAATATTTTACAATTCTACTTAAAAACAATTGATTAAAAACTTGCGGTTTATTTAAAAGTTTATACATTTGCAGTCCAAAAAAATAACATTCTAAACAAACAAATAATATGATTATCGTTCCAGTAAAAGAAGGCGAAAACATTGACAAAGCGTTAAAGAAATTCAAAAGAAAATTTGAAAAAACTGGCGTTGTTAAAGAATTAAGAAACAGACAAGCGTTTACAAAACCTTCTGTAATTCGTAGAGAGCAACTTATTAAGGCTATCTATAAACAAAAAATGCAATTGACTGATGAACAATAATTCCTGTAACGAGGAATTATTGAAAACTTTTTTGAACTATCTCGAATTCGAGAAGAAGAGTTCAAAACATACAGTTATATCTTATCAAAACGATTTATCCAGTTTTGTTTCACATTTGGGAAATAGAAGTGTCCTAGATGTAAATTCAAAGGATATTCGTGGGTGGATAAGTACTTTATCAGAAGAAGGAATTGCTTCACGATCTATCAATAGAAAGATTGTAGCAATTCGTTCTTTTTTTTATTTCTTACAGCGAGAAGGAAAGCTACAAAATAATGTGGCAAGGAAAGTTCATTCCTTGAAAACAAAAAAAAGGCTCCCAAATTTTGTAGAAGAAGAAAAAATGAATATCTTGCTAGACGAAAATATCTTCGCAAATAATTTTTCTGGTTTGCGTGATAGAGTGGTCATTGAATTATTGTATACGACAGGAGTTCGTCGAGCAGAATTGGCAAATTTAGAGCTTGGTTCCGTTGACTTTGGTGAAGGAAGTATAAAGGTTTTCGGTAAAAGAAGTAAAGAACGTATAGTTCCTATGCTTCCAGAATGTGCTTCTTTGTTACGAAAATATATCGAAGAAAGAGCAAAGGTTGCTGAAAACAATACATTTCTAATTGTAACAGATAAAGGAGCAAAAGTCTATGATAAGTTCTTGTATAGAATTGTACATACTTATTTAGGTGACGTTACTACTTTGAAGAAACGGAGTCCGCATGTCCTTCGTCATACGTTTGCAACGCATTTATTAAATAATGGTGCAGACATTAATGACATAAAGGAACTTTTAGGTCATGCCTCGCTAGCAGCAACTCAGGTCTATACTCATAATTCGTTTGAGAAATTAAAGAAAGTATATAAACAATCTCATCCGAGAAATTAAAATTGTATAGTTATGGAAGTTAAAATTCAATCAGTAGGCTTTAAAGCCGATGCAAAACTAAAAGAGTTTGCTACAAGTAAAGTAAACAAATTGGATACGTTCTCTGATGTTCTACAGTCTGCAGAAGTTTTCTTTAAATTAGTTAACACAACCAGTGACGAAAACAAAGAGGCTGAGATTAGTGTAAAAGCCCCAGGTAAAGAACTTTTTGCAAAGAAATCAGCTAAGTCATTTGAGGAAGCAGTTGACTTAGCAACAGAGGCTTTGAGAAATCAGATAGAAAAAATGAAGGGAAAACAAGAAAAAAAGTAAAAATTTTTGTTTTTCAGAAAAAAGAACTACATTTGCACTCCAAATTTTCGGGCAGAAGATGTCTGTACGGGATTGAGTCGGCCGGTGTAGCTCAGTGGTAGAGCGTTTCCTTGGTAAGGAAGAGGTCATGGGTTCAATTCCCATCATCGGCTCAAAATGAAGTGAAATTTTATATGTTGAATAAATAAATATAAGTAGAAATGGCAAAAGAAAAGTTTGATAGATCCAAAGATCACGTAAACATTGGTACTATCGGTCACGTTGACCACGGTAAAACTACTTTGACAGCAGCTATCACAACTGTATTGGCAAAGAAAGGTCTTTCAGAAGTAAAATCATTCGATCAAATCGATAACGCTCCTGAAGAAAAAGAAAGAGGTATCACAATCAACACAGCTCACGTTGAATACCAAACAGAAAACCGTCACTATGCTCACGTTGACTGTCCAGGTCACGCTGACTACGTAAAGAACATGGTTACAGGTGCTGCTCAAATGGATGGTGCTATCTTGGTTGTTGCTGCAACTGATGGTCCAATGCCTCAAACAAAAGAACACGTTCTTCTTGCAAAACAAGTAAACGTACCAAGAATCGTTGTATTCTTGAACAAATGTGATATGGTTGACGATGCTGAAATGTTCGACTTAGTTGAAATGGAAGTTCGTGAATTGTTGAGCAAATACGATTTCGATGGTGATAATACTCCAATCATCCGCGGTTCTGCACTTGGTGCATTGAACGGTGAAGCAGAATGGGAAGATAAAGTAATGGAATTGATGGCAGCTGTTGATACATGGATTCCACTTCCTCCACGTGAAAACGAAAAACCATTCTTGATGCCAGTTGAAGACATCTTCTCAATTACAGGTCGTGGTACAGTTGCTACTGGTCGTATTGAAAGAGGTGTTATCCACACTGGTGATGAAATGCAAATTATCGGTTTCGACGCTAACTTGAAAACAACTTGTACTGGTGTTGAAATGTTCCGTAAACTTCTTGATGAAGGTCAATCAGGTGATAACGTAGGTTTGTTGCTTCGTGGTATCGAAAAAGATCAAATCAAACGTGGTATGGTTATCTGTAAACCAGATTCAATCAAACCTCACAAAAAATTCAAAGCTGAAGTTTATGTATTGAGCAAAGACGAAGGTGGACGTCACACTCCATTCCATAACAAATATCGTCCTCAATTCTACATCCGTACAACAGACGTTACTGGTGAAATTTCTCTACCAGAAGGTGTAGAAATGGTAATGCCAGGTGATAACGTAACAATTACTGTTGATTTGCTTTCAAGCGTAGCTATTAACGAAGGTCTTCGTTTCGCTATCCGTGAAGGTGGTAGAACAGTAGGTGCTGGTCAAGTAACTGAAATTATTGAATAGTACAATAATCAACCAAGGGAACTGAGAAATCAGTTCCCTTATATAGGGGTATAGCACAATGGTTAGTGTGCCGGTCTCCAAAACCGATGATGGGGGTTCGATTCCCTCTACCCCTGCAAACAAAGAAATTACAATGGGACTAAAAACATACGTAAAGGATTCTTACAACGAGTTGGTTCATAAAACAACTTGGCCTTCATGGCAAGAATTGCAATCAAGTGCTGTTGTTGTGCTTGTTGCAACCTTTATTATAGCACTTATAGTTTTAGTAATGGATTTTTCGTTCTCTCTCATAATGAGAGATGGTATATATCATTTACTCCGATAATATAATTTGCGACATGGCAGAAATAGGAAAAAAGTGGTACGTCGTTAAGGCGATGAGCGGAAAAGAAAAAAAAGTCCAAGAAAGGATTATGTATGAAATAAATCGTAGTCATTTGGAGGATTATGTTTCGCAAGTACTTATTCCAACGGAGAAAGTGGTACAAGCGAAAAATGGTAAAAAAGTTACAAAAGAAAGAAATTATCTTCCAGGTTATGTGCTTATAGAAGCTGTTCTAGAAGCAAACATAGATGGAACAAAAATTAATATTGCGGGAACCATAAACAACATAGACGGAGTTATAGGATTCTTAACGGCTGAACGTCATGGTGGTGCACCTATGCCTTTGCGATTAAGTGAAGTTAATCGTATTTTGGGCAAAGTCGACGAACTTGCCGAAGGAGAAGAAGAAACTATTATTCCTTTCGTAGTTGGCGAAGTTGTGAAAGTTACCGACGGACCATTCAATGGATTTTCTGGTGTCGTTGAAAAAGTCAACGAAGAAAAGAAAAAATTATCCGTTGAAGTTAAGGTGTTCGGTAGAAAAACACTTCTTGAATTAGGATTTATGCAAGTTGAAAAAGAATCTTAATAAATAAATAATAATAGCGTTATGGCAAAAGAAGTTTCAGGCCTAATCAAATTACAGATTAAAGGCGGTGCTGCAAATCCATCTCCTCCAGTAGGACCAGCTCTTGGTGCGAAGGGTGTGAATATCATGGATTTCTGCAAGCAATTCAATGCAAAAACACAAGATCAAGCAGGTAAAGTACTTCCTGTTATCATCACTGTGTATTCAGACAAATCTTTTACTTTTGTTGTAAAAACTCCTCCTGTAGCAATACAGTTGTTGGAAGCAGCAAAAATTAAAAGTGGATCTGCAGAACCAAACAGAAAGAAAGTTGCGAGTGTAACTTGGGATCAAGTAAAAGCTATAGCAGAAGCAAAACTTCCAGATTTAAACTGTTTTACTATCGCTTCGGGTATGGAAATGGTTGCTGGTACTGCACGTAGTATGGGTATAACAGTAGAAGGTGAAAAACCAACACTCTAAAACATTGAAACGATGAAGCTTACAAAAAATAAAAAAATCGCTCTTTCTAAAATAGAAGCTGGTAAGGCTTATTCTATTGATGAAGCTGCAAAATTGGTTAAGGAAATCACTACAACTAAATTTGACGCTTCTGTTGATATGGATGTTCGTTTGGGTGTAGATCCTAAGAAAGCAAACCAAATGGTTCGTGGTGTTGTTACACTTCCTAACGGAACAGGTAAACAAGTTCGCGTATTGGTACTTTGTACTCCAGATAAGGAAAAAGAAGCTAAAGAAGCAGGTGCTGATTATGTTGGTTTGGACGAATATGTAGAAAAAATCAAAGGTGGTTGGACAGATGTTGATGTTATCATCACTATGCCTACAATCATGGCTAAAATCGGTGCTCTTGGTAGAGTTCTTGGTCCACGCGGCTTGATGCCAAACCCTAAAAGTGGTACAGTAACTATGGATATCGCTAAAGCGGTAGCTGAAGTTAAAGCTGGTAAAATCGATTTCAAAGTTGATAAATTCGGTATTATCCATGCTTCAATTGGTAAGGTGTCTTTTGCTCCAGATGCAATTGTTGGCAATGCTAAAGAATTTGTCAATATGATTAACAAATTGAAACCAGTGTCTGCAAAGGGAACATATGTAAAAAGCATCTATATTTCTTCTACAATGAGTCCTGGAATTCAAGTAGATACAAAATCATTAATGTAATTGTAAAGCACGAATTGATATGGATATAGCACAAAAAAGAGATATAGTTGAAAGTATCGTTAGCAAAATTAACGAAAATGGTCACTTTTACATTGCTGACATTGAAGCGTTAAATGCATCAGATACATCTACTCTTCGTAGAAAATGTTTTGAAAATGATATCGAAATCGTTGTTGTAAAGAACACTCTTTTAAAGAAAGCTTTAGAACAAGTAGAAGGAGATTTTGAAGAACTATATGGCGTTTTAAAAGGAACAACTTCTGTAATGTTTTGTAAAACAGCGAATGTTCCTGCTAAAATGATTAAAGAACTTCGTAAATCTGGTAAAGAAAAACCTGTACTTAAAGGTGCGTTTGCTGAACAATGTATTTATATTGGCGATGATCAATTGGATACTTTGGCAACAATCAAATCTAAGGCAGAACTTATCGGAGATATCGTTGCTCTTCTTCAATCACCTATGCAACAAGTTATTTCTTCTTTGGAATCAGGAAAGAATACTATTGCAGGTATCGTAAAAACATTATCAGAAAAAGAATAAATAATAATAAAACAGTAACATTTTAAATTAATTAATTATGGCAGATTTAAAAGCATTAGCAGAAGAATTAGTAAATCTTAGCGTAAAAGACGTTAAAGAATTAGCTGACATTCTTAAAGAAGAATACGGAATCGAACCAGCTGCAGCAGCAGTAGCAGTAGCAGCTCCAGCAGCAGCAGGTGCAGCAGCTGCTGAAGAAAAAACTGAATTCGATGTAATTTTGAAATCAGCAGGTGCAGCTAAACTTCAAGTTGTAAAGGTTGTAAAAGAACTTACAGGTCTAGGTCTTAAAGAAGCAAAAGATATCTGCGACGGTGCTCCTAAAGCAGTAAAAGAAAAAGTTTCTAAAGACGAAGCTGAAAACATCAAAAAACAATTAGAAGAAGCTGGCGCTGAAGTTGAACTTAAATAGGATTTCATAATCTTATTACTTATCAGGGTTTTAGTCACGAAATGTGGCTAAAACCTTTTACCATATTCATTAAGTTCAATATTTCAACTTTTCGCAATGAAGACAAAGGAGAGAGTAAACTTCTCATCAATAAAAAATAAACTTGACTATCCTGATTTCCTAGAAATTCAGTTGAAGTCTTTTAATGAGTTCTTCAAGGTAGACTCAACTCAAGAAGAACGCAAAACCGAAGGTTTAAGTGAAGTTTTCAATGAAAATTTCCCTATCGCTGATACCCGTAACAATTTTGTACTTGAATTTCTTGACTATCAGTTAGATCCACCAAGATATTCAATCGAAGAATGTTTGGATAGAGGTTTAACATTCAGCATCCCTCTAAAAGCGAAGTTAAAGTTATATTGTACAGATCCTGAACACGAGGATTTTGAAACTGTTGTACAAGATGTGTATCTTGGTACAATTCCATTTATGACACCAAGAGGTACTTTTGTTATAAATGGTGCTGAACGTGTTGTTGTATCTCAGTTGCATCGTTCTCCTGGTGTATTCTTTGGCCAAAGTGTTCATACGAACGGTACCAAATTATATTCTGCGAGAATTATCCCTTTTAAAGGATCTTGGATTGAATTTGCAACAGATATTAACGGTGTAATGTACGCTTACATTGACCGTAAGAAAAAATTACCAGTAACAACTCTACTTCGTGCCATCGGTTTCGAAGGGGACAAGGATATCCTTGAAATCTTTAACTTGGCAGAAGAAGTTAAGGTGTCAAAAGCAGGCTTGAAGAAAGTTGAAGGTCGTAAATTGGCAGCGAGAGTTTTGAAATCTTGGATTGAAGATTTCGTTGATGAAGATACTGGTGAGGTTGTATCTATCGAAAGAAATGAAATTATTGTTGAACGTGAAGAAATCATTGAAAAGGATCATATTGAGATGATTCTTGAATCTGGTCAAAAGACAATCCTTCTTCACAAGGAAGAACAAAACTCTTCTGATTTCGACATTATTTATAATACATTACAAAAAGACCCTTGTAACTCTGAAAAAGAAGCAATCTTCTACATCTATCGTCAGTTGCGTAACGCAGAACCACCTGATGAAGCTACTGCACGCGATGTGATTGAAAAATTGTTCTTCTCTGATAAGAGATATGACTTGGGTGAAGTTGGTCGTTACAGAATCAATACTAAATTGTATAGTAATGAACCATCAGAAGAAAAAGAAACAACTCGAGTTTTGACTAAGAAAGATATTATTGAAATCATCAAATATCTTATTCAGTTAATTAACTCAAAAGCTGATGTTGACGATATTGACCACTTAAGCAATCGTCGTGTAAGAACTGTTGGAGAACAACTTCGTAATCAGTTTGGTGTTGGTTTGGCTCGTATGGCTAGAACAATCCGCGAACGTATGAATGTTCGTGATAATGAAGTGTTTACTCCAATTGAATTGATTAACTCAAAGACTTTGTCTTCTGTTATTAATTCATTCTTTGGAACAAACCAACTTTCTCAATTTATGGATCAAACTAACCCTCTAGGTGAAATGACTCATAAACGAAGATTGTCTGCACTTGGTCCTGGCGGTCTTTCTCGTGAAAGAGCTGGTTTCGAGGTACGTGACGTTCACTATACTCACTATGGTCGTCTTTGTCCTATTGAAACACCAGAAGGTCCAAACATCGGTCTTATCTCTTCTTTGTGCGTATTTGCAAAAGTTAACGACTTAGGATTTATCGAAACTCCATATAGAAAAGTTTCAAATGGTAAGGTTGATCTTTCTGAAGTTGTTTATTTGAGTGCAGAAGATGAAGATGGAAAGACAATTGCACAAGCAGATTCTCCAATCGATGCAGAAGGAACATTTACAACGAATAGAATCAAGGCTCGTAATGAGGCTGATTTCCCTATTGCTGCTCCTGAAGAAATCGATTTGATGGATGTTGCTCCTAACCAGATTACATCTATTGCAGCATCTTTGATTCCATTCTTGGAACACGATGATGCTAACCGTGCTTTGATGGGATCTAACATGATGCGTCAGTCAGTTCCTCTATTGAGAGCAGAAGCTCCTATCGTTGGTACTGGTATTGAACGTCAGGTTTGTCATGATTCACGTATTCAAGTTATGGCAGAAGGTGCTGGTGTTATTGAATATGTTGATGCTCGTGAAATCCATGTTCGTTACGATAGAACAGAAGAAGAAGATTTCGTTAGTTTCGATAGCAGTGTAGTTGTTTATCCTATAGTTAAATTTAGAAAAACTAACCAAAATACATGTATCAACCTTCGTCCAATCGTGGTAAAAGGCGAACGTGTAGAAAAAGGTCAATGTTTGACTGAAGGTTACTCTACTCAAAATGGTGAATTAGCAATTGGACGTAACTTGAAAGTTGCATTCATGCCTTGGAAGGGTTACAACTTCGAGGATGCTATCGTGATTTCAGAACGTGTTGTTCGCGAAGATATCATGACTTCTATTCACATTGACGAACACATTTTGGAAGTTCGTGACACAAAACGTGGTATAGAAGAATTCACATCTGATATTCCTAACGTAAGCGAAGAAGCTATTAAGAATCTTGATGAAAAAGGTCTTATTAGAATCGGTGCTACTGTAAAACCTGGCGATATCTTGATTGGTAAGATTACTCCAAAAGGTGAATCTGATCCTTCTCCAGAAGAAAAATTGCTTCGTGCAATCTTCGGTGATAAAGCTGGCGATGTGAAAGATGCTTCATTGAAAGCTCGTCCTTCTTTGTATGGTACTGTTATTGACAAGAAATTGTTCAAGAGATCAGTTAAGGATAAAAAGGCAAAAGCAAGAGATAAAGAAATTATTGATGCTTATAGAGTTGAATACGAAGCAGATAGCAAAAAGATTAAAGATATTCTTGTTCAAAAATTATTCAAGATTCTTGAAGGTAAGACTTCTCAAGGCGTAAAAGATTATGCTGGTAATGTTCTTATTGCTAAAGGTCAGAAATTCACACAAAAAGCACTTTTTGAAATCGCTGACTATGAAGTAGTTGTTGCAGACAAATGGACAACAGATTCTGCAAAGAATGAGTTGATTTGCAAACTGTTACACAACTATAACAGAAAACATAAAGAAGTTGAAGGCGAATTTAAACGTAAAGAATATGCTATTTCTGTAGGTGATGAATTGCCATCGGGTATTATGGAATTAGCAAAAGTTTACATCGCTCAAAAACGTAAATTGAAAGTTGGTGATAAAATGGCTGGTCGTCACGGTAACAAGGGTATTGTTTCTCGTATTGTGAGAGATGAAGATATGCCTTTCTTGTCTGACGGTAGCATTGTAGATATCGTATTGAACCCACTTGGTGTGCCTTCTCGTATGAACATCGGTCAGATTTATGAAACTGTTCTTGGATGGGCTGGTAGAGAATTAGGTTGTAATTATGCAACTCCAATTTTCGATGGTGCGTCACTTGAAGACATTACTGAACAAACACGTAAGGCAGATAAAGTTGCACGTGAAGCTGGTAGAGCTGGTGTTCCTGATTTCGGTAAGACATATCTATACGATGGTGGTACTGGAACAAGATTTGACCAACCTGCTACAGTAGGTGTGATTTATATGTTGAAGTTGGGTCACTTGATTGATGATAAGATGCATGCTCGTTCAATCGGTCCTTATTCTTTGATTACGCAACAACCTCTTGGTGGTAAAGCACAATTTGGTGGTCAACGTTTCGGAGAAATGGAAGTTTGGGCAATAGAAGCCTTCGGTGCATCTAATATATTGCAAGAAATTTTGACAGTTAAATCTGATGATGTAAATGGTCGTGCGAAAGCTTATGAAGCAATCGTTAAGGGCGAACCACTTCCAACTCCAGGTTTACCAGAATCTTTCAATGTATTGTTGCATGAATTACAAGGTTTGAGCCTTAACATCGAATTTAAATAAGCAATTGCGTTAAACTTTTAAAGTTCATAAGAAAATGGCTTTTAGAGAAAAAAAAGGAAATAATAATAACTTTTCACAAATAAGCATCAGCTTGGCGTCTCCAGAAGATATTTTGGATCGTTCAAGTGGAGAAGTATTGAAACCAGAAACTATCAATTATAGAACATATAAACCAGAAAGAGATGGTTTGTTCTGTGAGAGAATTTTTGGTCCTGTAAAGGATTACGAATGTCACTGTGGAAAATACAAACGTATCCGTTACAAAGGGATTATTTGTGATAGATGTGGTGTTGAAGTAACAGAAAAGAAAGTTCGTCGTGAAAGAAGCGGACACATTAATTTGATTGTTCCTGTTGCTCACATTTGGTACTTCCGTTCTCTTCCAAATAAAATTGGTTATCTATTGGGATTGCCAACAAAGAAACTTGATTCTATAATTTATTATGAAAGATATATTGTAGTTCAAGCTGGTTGTAAGAAAGCTGATGGTATTAATGATTTCGATTTACTTTCTGAAGAAGAATATCTTCAAGTAGCTGAAACTCTTCCAAAGGAAAACGATATGCTAGAAAATAGCGATCCTAACAAGTTCATCGCTATGATGGGTGCAGAAGCTTTGGAAGAATTATTGAAGAGAATCGATCTTGATAGTCTTTCTTACCAATTAAGAGACCAAGCAAGTAAAGAAACTTCACAACAAAGAAAAACAGAAGCATTAAAACGCTTACAAGTGATAGAATCATTCCGTGAATCTACAGGTAAAAACAAACCTGAATGGATGATTTTGAAATGTATTCCTGTAATTCCACCAGAATTGCGTCCTCTTGTTCCACTTGATGGTGGTCGTTTCGCAACTTCTGACTTGAATGACTTGTATCGTCGTGTAATCATTCGTAACAATCGTTTGAAGAGATTGATCGAAATCAAAGCTCCAGAAGTGATTTTGCGTAATGAGAAACGTATGTTGCAAGAAGCTGTAGATTCTTTGTTCGACAACTCAAGAAAGACTAACGCGGCTAAGAGCGAGGCAAACCGTTCATTGAAATCATTGAGCGATAGCTTAAAAGGTAAACAAGGTCGTTTCCGTCAAAACTTACTTGGTAAACGTGTTGACTACTCAGCTCGTTCGGTAATTGTCGTTGGTCCTACTTTGAAACTTCATGAATGTGGTATTCCAAAAGGAATGGCTGCTGAACTTTACAAACCATTTATCATCAGAAAATTGATAGAAAGAGGTATTGTAAAAACAGTGAAGTCTGCAAAGAAAATCGTTGATAGAAAAGATGCTGTAATTTGGGATATTCTAGAAAATGTAATGAAAGGTCACCCAGTTCTTTTGAACCGTGCCCCGACATTGCACCGTCTTGGTATCCAAGCATTCCAACCACGTATGATTGAAGGTAAGGCTATTCAGTTGCACCCACTTGCGTGTACAGCGTTCAACGCCGACTTCG
>DCIX01000036.1:0-114219 GCA_002317135.1 Bacteroidales bacterium UBA1715 | reverse complement strand
GATGGTGACCAGATGGCTGTTCACTTGCCACTTGGTAATGCTGCGGTATTGGAAGCACAAATTTTGATGTTGTCTTCTCACAATATTTTGAACCCTGCGAATGGTGCTCCTATTAAGGTGCCTTCTCAAGATATGGTCCTTGGTCTATACTATATTACTAAAGGTATGCCAGGTGCAAAAGGTGAAGGTTCTTATTTCTATTCTCCAGAAGAAGCAATTATTGCTTACAATGAGAAGAAAGCTGATTTACATGCATTCGTTCGTGTTCCAAGAAGTTTGTGGAGATCTGTTGATGAAGAAAAAGATATCATCAAACAATATAAAGATGAAAATGATAGATCAAAATGGATTCTAACAACAGTTGGTAGAATTATGTTCAATGAAATTGTTCCGGAAGAAGGTGGTTTCATTAACAAACTTTTGACTAAAAAATCTTTGCGTGACATCATTACAGATGTATTGAAAGTTGCTGGTACTCCAAAAACAGCAGACTTCCTTGATGATGTTAAGAATATGGGTTACAGAATGGCATTCGAAGGATGTTTGTCATTTAAATTGGATGACGTTGTAATCCCAGATGCTAAAGCTGAATTAGTACAAAAAGGTTATGATGAAGTTGAAGAAGTGATGAACAACTACAATATGGGTTTCATTACAGACAACGAACGTTACAACCAAATTATTGATATCTGGACACATACGAACTCTGATTTGACTAATAAAGTGATGGATCTTTTGAAGTCAGATCAACAAGGTTTCAACTCTGTATACATGATGCTTGATTCTGGAGCTCGTGGTTCTAAGGAACAGATTCGTCAGCTTTGCGGTATGCGTGGTTTGATGGCAAAACCTCAAAAGTCAGGTGCTGAAGGTGGTCAAATTATTGAAAACCCTATCCTTGCTAACTTTAAAGAAGGTTTGTCTGTCCTTGAGTACTTTATCTCTACTCACGGTGCTCGTAAGGGTCTTGCCGATACAGCGTTGAAGACTGCCGATGCTGGTTACTTGACTCGTCGTTTGGTAGACGTTTCTCATGATGTAATCATTACTCAAGAGGATTGTGGTACTTTACGTGGTCTTGTTGCAACAGCTGTTAAGAATAATGATGAAATCGTAGAATCATTATACGAAAGAATCCTTGGTAGAACTTGTGTTCACGATATTTACAATCCACAAACAGGTGATTTGATTGTTAAAGCAGGTGAAGAATTAACAGAAGTAATCTCTGAAGCAATTGTAAATGCAGGTATTGAAGAAGTTGAAATTCGTTCAGTATTGACTTGTGAATCTCGTAAAGGTGTTTGTGCTAAATGTTACGGACGTAACCTTGCAACAGCAAGAATGGTTCAACAAGGTGAAGTTGTTGGTGTTATCGCTGCACAATCAATCGGTGAACCTGGTACACAGTTGACACTTCGTACATTCCACGTTGGTGGTACTGCATCAAATGCTACAATTGAAAACTCTATCGTTGCAAAACACAATGGTAAAGTTGAAATTGAAGAACTTAGAACAATTGATGGAGATGACGCAAATGGTAATAAGTGCGAAATCGTTCTTAGCCGTCTTGCTGAATTTAAGATTGTTGGTCCTAAAGGTGTATTACAAAAACGTGATGAATACATTCCTTACGGTGCATTCTTGTATAAGAAAAATGGCGAGGAAGTAAAAGAAGGTGATGTAATTTGTACTTGGGATCCATATAATGCACCAATCATCTCTGAATATGCTGGTAAAGTTGAATTAGTTGACTTCATTGAAGGTGTTACTTGTTCAAGTGTATCTGATGATCAGACTGGCTTCAAGGAAAAAGTTATTATTGAATCTAAGGATAAAACAAAAACAGCTGTTATTAGAATCTTAGGTAAGGGTGAAGAAGTTCTTCATGTATATAACTTACCTGTAGGTGCTCGTGTTTCTTTAGAAAAGAATCAAAAAGTAAAGGCAGGCGATCAACTTGTAAAGATTCCAAGAGTTATCGGTACAAACAGTGGTGATATCACTGGTGGTCTTCCACGTGTAACTGAATTGTTCGAAGCTCGTAACCCATCTAACCCTGCAATTGTTTCAGAAATCGATGGTTCTGTAACATTCGGTAAGGTTAAGAGAGGTAACCGTGAAATCGTTGTAACTGCTAAAACAGGTGAAGAAAAGAAATATCTTATTCCACTTTCAAAACAACTTCTTGTTCAAGAAGATGATTATGTAAAAGCAGGAACTCGTTTGTCAGATGGTTCTATTACACCTTCGGATATCCTTGCAATCATGGGTCCTACAAAGGTTCAAGAACACATTGTTAATGGTGTACAATCGGTATATCGTCTACAAGGTGTAAAGATTAACGATAAGCACTTCGAAGTTATTGTTCGTCAAATGATGCGTAAAGTACAAATCGTTGACCAAGGTGATAGCAAATTCCTAGAAGGTGAAATCGTTGATAGATGGGATTTCATGGATGAAAACGATAAGATTTACGAAAAGAAAGTTGTTGTTGACGCAGGTGATTCAGAAGAATTAAAACCAGGTCAAATAATAACAGTTCGTCAATTACGTGATGCAAATTCACAGTTGAAACGTAAAGATCTTAAGGAAGTTGTAGTTCGCGATGCTCATCCTGCAACTGCAAGCCAAATCTTACAAGGTATTACAAGAGCTTCTCTTCAAACTCATAGTTGGATTTCTGCATCATCATTCCAGGAAACAACAAAAGTTCTTAACGAAGCAGCTATTAATGCTAAAGTTGATGATTTGGAAGGCTTGAAAGAAAATGTGATTATTGGTCATAAGATTCCAGCCGGTACAGGTTTGAAACAATATGATAACATAATCGTAGGTTCTGCAGAAGACTATGCTAAATTACAAGGAAAGAACTAGAATTGTTCTAGACTAAATAAAAAAGCCGAAGAGAAATCTTCGGCTTTTTTGTTTTAAATATTGGACTATTCCATAATACATAACAAATAGAATTGCATATTTTGTAGGGGATTGCAATATGCCCGTATAATTAATCATTCAATTGTTGATGTGCATGGGTGCCTGCACGTATGGGCATCGTTCTTCTAATCGTTATTGATTGGTTTGCCGTTGTTGAATTCAATGTATTGAATCATCTCGTTAATTTCGTTTGGTGAGAACCATTGATATTCAGAATCTCGTTTAATCCACGAAATTTGTTTTTTAGCGTATTTTCTTGTGTTCTGCTTGATTTTCTCTATTGCTTCGGTATAAGTACACAGACCATCAAAATAATCAAAGAATTCGCGGTATCCTACGGTTTTGAGGGCAGTGCAATCTTTCCATTGAGATAGCGACTTGACCTCTTGTTCTAAACCATCACTAATCATTTGATCTACACGTTGGTTTATGCGTTCATATAATGCTTCCCGTTCTCTATTTAACGCAATTTTTATTATTTTAAATGGACGGGTCTTTTTATTCTCTTTGCGTAATTCAGAATACGTTTTCCCTGTTTGAAAACATATTTCTATAGCTCGTTTCAGTCTTGCAGGATTGGATAAATCAACAATTTTATAATACTCAGGGTCAAGGAATTTAAGTGTTTGCCGTAGGCTTTCAATTCCTTCTTTTTCATATTGGGAGTTTATGCGTTTGCGTAAATCTGGTTCTATATCTGGAATTTCGTCTATGCCGTTACAAACAGCATCTACGTATAGACCGGAACCACCTGCTAAAATAACAATGTCGTAATTTTGAAAAAGTTCATCTGCTTTTTGTAAAGCATCTTGTTCAAATTGCCAAGCATTATAATAGTCGGTGACATGTCGTGTTCCGATAAAATGATGCTTTACTAAGGTTAGTTCTTCTTCGTTAGGAACAGCGGTTCCGATTTTGGTTTCTATAAAAATTTGTCGCGAGTCAGCCGAAATAATTTCCGTATTAAAATGTTGTGCAAGTTGAATTGCCGTTGTTGTTTTGCCAACGGCAGTCGGTCCTGTAACCACAACAAGTGTTTTCATAGATTATTAGTAGTCGTAATCGTTAGAACCACCAAAGTCATCATATCCGCCACCGAATTCGTCACCACCAAATTCATCACCAAATCCTAGTTCGTCGGCATCTTCATCGCTGAATAAGTCATCGTCGTCAATGCCAGTTTCATTGAAAAGATCATTGATATCTTCTTCGCCATCGTTGATTTTTTGTAGAGGAGGATTACCTGTAGCGTGTGAGCAGATAGGATATTTCTTTTTTGCTTGTTTTGCAATGATGTCTACCAATGTGCAGAATAAAGCTCTGTCTCCGAAGAAATCAAATTGATAAATAATTTTGTCTTCTTTTTCAGAAATAAAGTCTTTGATTTTAGCCTTTTGCATAGGAATAGTTCCTAATTCGTCGTCACCCATGTCGAATAGAGTGATTTCTTGTCCTTTATCCCAATCGTCATTTGAGATAAAAAAGGAAGCCATTTCTGTCTCTTTGTATTCGCATGCTTGTAATATAGCTTTATGTAAGCTTTCGAATGTATCGTCTTCGGAAATTTCTATAACTCTATGAAATAATTCATTTTCGTCGCTAACGACTCTGATTTTAAATATCATGGTATTATAAATTTTTTAGGAATTGAACACTGTTTTCTATATCTGTTAATTGAATTTTATACGCTTCTCCCAATGGTATGCTATCTGAAATCAGGTTGTTGTTACATACTATGGAACGAATGCTTTGTTTATTTTGTTTAATGTATAATTCTATTTGAGAAATGTCAGAATAATTTTCGTAAAAAACAACAGATAGGGGAGATTTTAGGCCATCATCTTCCTTTAAAAGAACGAATCCGTTGTCGAGGTGCGGTTTTTGTGCAACTAAATAGACCGATTTATTGTATTCGTAATTATTCATATATTTATTGTGCATGGTTACATTTTGGAATGATTCAAATGTTTCCATGATTGTTTCTTTTGGAAAATCAAAAGGTATGAAAATTTTTGTCACACTTCTTGATTCCTGTCCCCAAAATAAGAAAATATCTTTTGCTAAATTTTGTAGGTCTTCTGTTGATTCATTTCCATGTAAAATAGCGATAGACGTTTGTTTGGGGTACAACAGATGTGGAAATTTACTTACATATTTTGAGAAAGTGTTATTTTCTTCATCGGCAATGATTGCATCGAATTTCGGAATAAACGAGTCGGTAATTGTGATTTCATTTTGAAATCCGCATTTTTGTAGCTTTTTTAATAGTAATAGACTTAAAATCTTGTCTTTAGGAGAAATACGAGCGATTAGTTTGTTGCCAGACAATAGAATGCAAATGGCATTAATTATTCCATCAAAGGGAAATTTCCCACCCATTACAAGAGCGATTTCCTTATCCGTTTTGCAAAACGCAAGTTCTTTCGCAATGACAGGGAGAATTTCGTCAGATAGTACAGTTTGAATGTTTGTTATTGCTAATTGGCAGTAATTATATGTAAACCACGGATTTTGTCGTTCTGCACGAGTAGTCCAGGAAACAAAATCGGCATTCGTTTCATTTAATTGTTGCAAATAAGTATTAAATGAAGCGAGTGCCGAGATGCGTTGTTCTATTGTCATAGAGTATTATCTTTCGTCGATGACTTTTACACCTGGATGTTTGCTTTTGTCAAAAGTAAATGAAGCATCAGAAATTTGTTCGTTTACTTTGAATGTGTTTACCGTAATGGTGTAAATATTTCCGTCTTTAGCGAAATATTCAGCTTTCCATAATTGTGATTTATCTTTGTCAATAGAAAGACGAACTTTAGAATATTCCGATTTGTCAAGATTTTCAGGATAGAGGTCAATTACATAAATAGCACGACTTGCTTCAAATCTATCTTGTATGAACTTGTATTTGAAGCCTTTTTCGTACATAGTAAGAACTTTTGCAGGATTCATCATACCAGAATCGTCATCTTCCACATTTGAAAGAACAACTTCTTTTTCCTCAACCATGTGGGTCCATAGATTTTTACCATCGCAATATAGAACATTGTCAAGGATAGATAGTTGGTATTTGTTTCCTTTCATAAGCATAGTTCCAGTAGCTTTATCGGTTTTCTTATCTGGCGACGTGTGCACCAAAGAGTACGAAATCGATATAGAACTATAACTTTTTGTCTTTTTAGAAACTTGATCTAAAATTTGTTTAGCTTTTGCACTTGTGTTATTGTTTTGACCGAAAGAAACAGTTGCACAAATTGCAAAGATTGAAAGAAGAGAAATTAGTTTTTTCATATCTAAAATTTTTAAACCTATTATAGGTTATTCAATAATCGTTCCAAAATTATTCACTTAGTAATCCTTTTGCTCGTAAATCATTAAAAATTTGATCTAATCCAATTGTATCAGTAAGAACATCACGTGCTTTACTGCCGTTGTATGGGCCAACAATGCCATGTGCTTCCATTTGATCCATGATTCTTCCTGCACGGTTGTAACCTACTTCAAATCTTCGTTGTATAGCAGATGTAGAGCCAGATCCAGAGGCAACAATAAGTTTTGCTGCTTCAACAAAAAGAGAGTCAACTTTTCCGCCACCTTTATCGGAAGAACCTGTTTGGCTAATATCGCCGCCAGAATTTGTTTCTTTGACTTCTGGCAACTGCATTGGTTCGCCGTAGCTTTGTTGTTCGCTAATGAATTTAACAATTCGTTCCACTTCTGGAGTATCAACAAATGCACATTGTACACGTTCGGAAGGAGCACCATTAGTAGAAATGAGTAAGTCTCCACGTCCCACAAGACCTTCTGCACCAGGTGCATCAAGAATAGTTTTACTATCAATACCAGAAGCAGTTTTGAATGCCATACGGCTTGGTACGTTCGCTTTGATTATACCAGTGATGATATTAACACTAGGACGTTGTGTTGCAAGGATTAGGTGCATACCAACGGCACGCGCTTTTTGAGCGATACGAGCAATAGGTGTCTCGATTTCTTTTCCAGCTTGCATGATAAAATCACCAAACTCGTCAATAATTATCACAATATATGAAAGGTATTTGTGACCTTCGTTTGGATTGAGGTGGCGGTGGATGAATTTGTCGTTATATTCAATAATATTACGACAATGTGCATTCATGAGTAGTTTATAGCGGTCTTCCATCTCTTGAACAAGAGATTTTAGCGTTTGCTGTACTTTCATACAGTCGGTAATAATAATATCCTCTTCGCCTGGATATTGTGCCATATAATGGTTCTTCAGTCCTTCATAAATGCTGAATTCAACCATTTTCGGGTCAACCAAGACAAATTTTAATTGAGATGGATGCTTTTTATAAAGAAGAGACGTTACAATCGCGTTAAGACCGACAGATTTACCTTGACCAGTAGCACCAGCAACCAAAAGGTGAGGCGTTTTAGCAAGGTCAAACATATACACTTCGTTCGTAATAGTTTTTCCTAAAGCTACCGGTAGTTCCATTGTTGATTCCTTGAAAGCTTTTGAATTCAACACTGAATACATAGAAACGACTTGGCGTTTTTTATTTGGAACTTCAATTCCGACACTACCTTTACCTGGAATAGGAGCTATAATTCGTATTCCTAAGGCAGAAAGACTCATCATAATATCTTTTTCAAGACTTTGAATCTTAGAAATTTTTGTTCCGGCAGCAGGAACTATTTCATATAATGTAATAGTTGGACCTATTGTTGCAGAAATTCTTTCTATGTTTATTTTGAAATCGGCAAGAGTTTTTTCAATGAGATTTTTGTTTGCAATGATTTCATCTTCATCAACTTCAACCGCCTGTTTATCGTTATCATAGATTTTGAGAAGACTCGTGTCTGGTTGCTTGAATCTTGATAGGTCAGCTTTCGGGTCGTAGTCTTGCATTACAACCTGCACGTTATCTGTATTTTCGGGCTTGTCTCCTAATGTATTGTTAATTTCTATAGTGTCTTTCTTTTCCGTTGTTTTTGATTCAATCGGAGGGGTAGGGGGTATGTTTGTAATGGTAACTTCTTCTATAGGTTCTTCTTCATCTGTTTCGTCTTGAATAACTTCTTCTTCGGTCTCTGGCTCTGGTTCAGGTTCAGGTTCAGGTTCTTCTTCTGTAGAATCTTCTTCAGTTGGTTCTTCTGTAGGTTCTTCTATTGATTCGTTTTCCTCATTTTCAACCTCAGGTTCTTGTTCTACAATAACAGGTTCTTCTTCAATTGTAGCTTGTATTTTTTCGGCTTGTTGCTCTGTTTGGTCTTCATAAAGAGGTGCAGTATATACGACTTCTTCTGTTGTCGGAATTGGTTCTATTTCAACTTCAATTGTTGTTTCTTCTGCTCTGTACTTTTCTTCTGTTGGAGTTGTAGTTTCAGTCGTTTCTTCTTGCTCGTGTGCGCGTGAGGCACGTTTGGCTTTCCATTTTTCTATTGTAGCTACACAAGCGGGAATTACATTTTTGAAAGTAAAAACGATATATAAAATTGTTGTGAAGATTAGTGCCAAGCCTGTGATAAATCCTCCCAATATATTTCTCAACAATCCATAGCAAAAATAATACCCAAAACATCCACCTAAATTACCGTCAAACGCATTGTTTGCAAAGAATCCAAACAATAGAGAAGATAAAATCATTACAGAAAATGAAATGAATAAAATTCGTTTTGCGTTAGTTTTTCGTATAGCTTCGAAAAGAAGTCTGCCTGCAATGTATAAGCAAATGAAAATTAGAACGAAAGAGCCTATACCAAACCAATCGTGAATGAATTTTTTTGCCAAAATAGCACCTAATTTTCCGGCAGGGTTTTGAATAAGAACAACAGGCTCTTCGTCGTATGCAGGATCGTCGGTAGTGTTGTTCGAAAACAAAACCTCGAATGTACTTCTTCCAAGTAGTTCGCTTTGGTCATTTTCCCATGTCCAAAAAAACGAAACAAAAGATATTGCAAGAAGACTACCAAATGCAACTAGTGCAAGTGCAAATAGAAGTCTCCATTTCGTATCTTTTACCGTTAGTATATCTTTTAATTTACCAAACATTAGAATTCCATTTTTAAATATTCGTCGAATATGACATTCATTGAATCAACTTCAACTACTTTAAAATCCTTTGGCACAAAGAATTTCGAGCTATCAACAGCCAAGTCGGAAATTTCAGCTAAAGAAATATGCATTGAAATATCTTTCAAAGCAATTCTGTAGTCGATTAACACTCCGTCTATATCTTTGTAAGGAGTGTGCCAATTAGGATTATTTACCTGTAGGTCTTTTGTGTACCAAATGTCATATTCTTCTTTCGTTGTATCTTCAAATGATACATGAACTTTGTGAATTGTCAAGCCAAAAGTGTCTTTTTCTTCTTTTGTAGGAGTTAAAATTATACCAGGCATTGGGTCAAAGCCAATCATGTGTTCACCGAATTTTGCGTTACAAGTGAATTTGTTCGGCATAAGATAGAAAAGAACGCTATTTGTTTTTGTCTGAAAGTTAGAAATATAGGCCGTACGAAACATACCAAACGCACTAATTTCCATTGAAGAAGACCCTTGCTTATAGTAATATTTCATTTTGTCTGGCAAGAGGCTGATGATACTTCTCTCCGCTTTTTCTTGCTCATTAAATTCAATATTGTAAGTAAGAGTTCCTTCGTTGCTTCCTTTTTTACAAGAAGAGCATAGGCACAATAATAGTGCTATTGCAAAAAAAACTGCTGATTTATAGTGTTTGTGTTCCATTTCTTGTAAAAAGTGGTGCAAAGGTACAAAAGTTATACATATATATTAGCTTTCTATATCATAGAAAAGTTTATAAAATCTTTTGTTTTTTGCATCGTCAACACCTTGCTCTATGTTTTCTGTGTTAGAATGTACATAGATGTGGAAATTTTTGTCGAGTTTTATAACGCTTCGAAGGTATCTTTTTGATTTTTTTACAGCTTCTTGATCAATGTCGAAAGTCTCTGTTGGTTGAATTTCGTATTTGTTACAGCACCTGGTTCGGAAGTCTTTAAACGCTTCTATAGCATTGTCATTTTGTAGTATTTCCTTTGTGAATTGCTCTTCGTTGAAGGTTTCATTTCTTTGGAAATAGTTAAGAGATTGTTGTAGAAATCTTGCTCGGTCTTCGCCAGTTATTTTTTCTTGTGTGCTAAGAATTTCTTTGTCGAACTCTTGGCAAGTTTTCATAAATGTTTCTGTGTTAAAATACTCGGTTTCAATAATTTTTGATTCAAGGAAAGAGTCTATCCAATATAATTCACCGCTTTTTTGTTTGTCGGTAGCATACATTTTGTAACCGTTTTCAGCATCGATATTGAAAATTAGAACCGCTTTTTCTATCGTGCTTCCTAAATTTATGCCACTTTCGATTTGAAAATTGATTTCGTTGTCGTTTTGCATTAATTTTAGGATAACATCTTTTTTTTCTGATTTGAAAAGACCAAGAGCATCGATTGCAATTTCCCCTTCGACATCTTGGAATAAAATGTTTGAAAAACGAACGACAAAGAAGTCGCTGTATGTTTCGTCTTCTTCTGGCATTTTGTCATATAGAATTTGTGCCAATGATTTAGAACTCTCTAGTAAAGACGTTTCGCCGTTGAATAATTTGGTGATTTCAGAGCAAACTTCAGAATCTGTATTTTTGAATTGGAACAAATCCCGTGATTTTAAAATAGGACGAAAAAAATAAGAACTTAGTTGGTACTGAGTTTGTTCGTCCAAGTTGATTGCTTGAATTTCGTGTGAGGAATAAAAATTATTGTGTCTGCTGTCGTTCTCTTCGGCTGTTTTAATACCTATTTTGTGTATTATCAGACTGTTAATCTGTGAGTTCTCTATATTCATAGTCGTATTTTTGTGTATTGCAAAGGTAATGGTTCAGAAGTTTATTTACAAAAAATAAATATAATAAAAATTTTTCTACTAAGTGCTTGTTGATGTTTTGTTATGTTGTAATTTATTGGTAGATTTGCCCATAATTTTTAAGTAGAAATTTTTAAAAACTGTAAATTTATGCAATACGGCTATTTTGACGACGAACGAAAAGAGTATGTTGTGACTCGTCCCGACACTCCTCGTTCTTGGAGTAACTATTTAGGTGATGTAAACTATGGTGCATTGATTACAAACAATGCAGGTGGTTATAGTTTCTACAAATCTGCTGCTCAAGGTCGTTTTATGCGTTTCCGTCCAAACACAATTCCTATGGATCAACCTGGACGTTATGTATATGTACGCGATAACGAAAGCAAAGATTATTGGAGCACAGCTTGGCAACCAGTAAGTAAGTCTTTGGAAGAATATAAAACGACTTGCCGTCATGGTAGTGCTTATTCTATCATTGAATCAGAATATTCTGATATTGCAATGAAGTCAACATATTTTGTTCCACTAGGAAAGCAATATGAATGTTGGATGGTGAAACTTACTAACAATAGTAAGAAAACTCGTAAGTTGAGTTTGTTCACTTATGTAGAATATGCTAGCCACTGGCAATTGTGGATGGACTTGATCAATCTTCAATATACACAATATATTATGAAGATGTCTTACAAAGATGGTGTTATCAACCACTGTATCAATCCTCATTTGCAAATAGAAGAAAAAATCGATGCTGGTCAAAAGAATACTTTTATCACAATGGTTGGTGCTGAAGTAACAGGTTTCGATACAGATCGTGAAAAATTCATCGGTCCTTACCGTGCATACAACAACCCACTTGCTGTAGAACAAGGAAAATGTTTCGGTTCATTGGCAGAAGGTGACAATGGTTGTGGTTCTTTGCAAACTGATATGACATTGAAAGCAGGCGAATCAAAAGAATTCGTTGTGATTATGGGTATCGGTCAAGGTTCAAAAGAAGGTAAGAAAGCAAAGAAAGAAATCGCTTCGTACGCAGTTGCTGAAAAAGAATTCGAAAAATTAGTTGCATACTGGCACAACCGTATTCAAGGTATGACAGTTAATACTCCTGATGCAGAATTCAATAGCCAAATTAATATGTGGAGTCCATTCAACTGTTTGATGACTTACTCTTGGAGCCGTGCTGCTTCACTTGTTTATAGTGGAGAACGTGATGGTCTTGGTTACCGTGATACAGTTCAAGATATGCTTGGTGTGCTTCCTGTTATCAATGATGAAGTTAAAGAACGTTTGGAATTGATGATTACAGGTCAAGAATCAAATGGTGGTGCAATGCCAGTTGTAAAACCATTCGATCACACTCCAGGTCAAATGCCAAAAACAGCAGACGAAGATTACCGTTCTGATGACTGTATGTGGTTGTTCAATACAATTCCTGCATATATTAAAGAAACTGGTGATTTGAAGTTCTACGATAAAGTTCTTCCTTTCTCAGATAAAGGTGAAGCTACTGTTCTTGGCCACTTGCGTCGTGCAATTGAATTCAACCTTGAAAGAGAAGGTGCTCATGGCCTTCCATGCGGTTTGAAAGCAGACTGGAACGACTGTTTAGTACTTGGTCAAAAAGGTGAAACGACATTCGTTGCTTTCCAATTGCGTTATGCTTTGAAAACATACGCAGAAATCTGCGAAATGAAATCTATGCCTAAGGAAGTAGAATGGGCAAATAAAGAATTGAAGAAACTTGACGAAACTATAGAAAAATATGCTTGGGATGGCGAATGGTTTGTTCGTGCGTACAACGAAGCAGGTGAAGTATATGGTTCAAAAACAAGTGCTGAAGGTCAAATTTGGTTGAACCCACAATCATGGTCTGTATATAGTGGTTACGCAACAGGTAAGAGAGCAGATGTTGTATTGAACTCTGTTAAGAAAAAACTTGCTACAGAACACGGTGTTATGTTGGTAACAAAACCATACATCAAAACAGACCTTTCTGCAATCAAAGCTCCTTTGTTCTTGCCAGGTATGAAAGAAAACGGTGCTATTTTCCAACATCCACAAGGATGGATCGTAATTGCTGAAACATTGCGTGGCAATGGTGAAAATGCATACAATTACTTCCGTGCTTATATGCCAGCAGCATACAATACAAAAGCAGAAATTCGTGAAATCGAACCATACGTATATGCTCAATCAACAAACAGTAAGTTCAACACTCGTTTCGGAGCATCTCGTTTGCCATGGTTGACAGGTGCTGCAACTTGGTCTTACTATGCTGCAACAAACCACATTATGGGTGTTCAACCTGATTATGATGGTTTGGTAATTGATCCATGCGTTCCAAAATCTTGGAAAGATTTCGGTATGACTCGTCGTTTCCGTGGTAAGATGTTCGACATTACAGTTAAGAACCCTAAGGGTGTACAAAAAGGTGTTAAATCAATTACAATCAATGGTGTTGCTGTAAAAGGTAATAAGATTCCAATGAGTAAGATGAAAGCACAAAATACTGTAGAAGTAGTTATGGGATAATATCTTATTATACATTGTAAAAGAGGCAGCGAGAAATCGTTGCCTTTTTTGTGTTATGAAAATAAGAGAATGTAATTTTTATTTTTGTTATTGGCTGAATATAAGAGAAATACAAAAAGTTTATGAAATTCATACAAAGAAATTTTTGTAAACGTGTGTGATTCTAAAAAAAATAAGTATATTTGCCGACCCTAAAATATAAATGAGATGAATCTATTAGACGAAGTAAAGAGCGAGGTTATTGCTAAGAGAGAGTGGCCAGAATTCCAAAGTGGCGATACAATTACTGTTCATTATAAGATTAAAGAAGGTGATAAAGAACGTATCCAACAATTCCGTGGTATTGTTCTTCAAAGAAGAAACGAAGGTTTCGTAGAAACATTCACTATTAGAAAAATGTCTGGTAACGTTGGTGTTGAAAGAATTATCCCAGTAAACTCTCCAATGATTGATAAAATTGAAATCAACAAGAAAGGTAAAGTTCGTCGTGCTCGTATCTTCTACTTGCGTGACCTTACTGGTAAAAAAGCTCGTATCAAAGAAAAACGCGTTTAGTATTTTACTAAACTTTACAATAAAAGGTTGTCTGAATTCAGGCAACCTTTTTTGTTTGTAATAACGATATTTATCGTTTTTGTGTTTCTGCAGGGTGTTCGTAAAACTAGTATGGCATCAACAGCGAGCTATCACCATAGCTCAAAAATCTATAATTATTCTCAAGGGCATGTTTGTACATGTCTTTCCATGCGTCGCCAACAAAGGCACTAATCAACAGCAATAGGGTGCTTTGTGGTTGGTGGAAATTGGTGAACATAGAGGTTACCAATTTGAATTGATATTTTGGGGTAATCATAATTTGCGTGTAGTATTGGATTTCTTGCAAATTATGTTGTTCCATATAGTCTAGAATTGCATTCAAAGAATCTTTTGCACTTATGTTTTGTTGCAAATTGTATGCTTCCCATTGCGACAGGTGATTAATGTCTGCTTGTGGATTTGTATGCAATTTTACGCCGATCCAATACAAAGACTCTAATGTGCGAACCGATGTCGTTCCTACAGCCGTTATAAGTGGCAAATGGTTTAGTATATTTTGTATCAAACTCTTTTTTACGATACAGAGTTCCTGATGCATAATATGGTCGGTGTATAATTCCGTTTTTACCGGCTTAAATGTACCAGCACCAACGTGTAAGGTTACTTTATCTGTTTCAATTTGTTTTTGTGCAAATGAAGAAATTACTTCTGGTGTAAAATGAAGACCTGCAGTTGGTGCAGCAACAGAACCATTGTTTTCCGCAAAAATTGTTTGGTATCGAATATTGTCGTCGTCTTCACTTTCGCGATTCAAATAGGGTGGAATTGGAATTTTCCCGATTTGTTCTAAGATTTCGCTAAATGTTTTGCTTCCATTCCAACGGAATGTTACGATAAATCCGTCTTCGGTTCTTTCTCCTTTTTCTGCGGTAAAGATGGTTTCTTCGGAAATCTTTGCCTGTAACGGTTCGTCTTTCCATTTTTTCGCATTACCCACAACGCATTTCCAAGAACATTCTCCCGTTTGTGCAAACGATTGCTCGTAGTTGCTTGGAGTGTGTGGTTCAAGACAGAGAATTTCTATTCGAGCCCCTGTACTTTTTTGTAATATGATTCTTGCGTGAATAACTCGGGTATTATTGAATAGCACCAATGATTTTTCTGGCAGATATTCAAAACAATTCTTGAATGCTTCGTCAATGATTTGTCCTTTTTTGAACACTAATAGTTTCGATGCATCGCGGTTTTTTAGAGGATGTTTTGCGATTTTTTCATCCGGCAAATCGTACGAGAAATCAGTTATTTTTGCTAAAGAATCGTTTAAAGACATTTTTGTAAGAAATTTTGTCAAAAGTACTTACTTTTGTGGACTAAAAAAATTGAAATCTATGAAATTGCAGGTTGGTGATATTGTACGTTATCTTAATGACGTTGGTGGAGGAGAAGTTCAACGAATTCTTGGGGATTCTATGGTGGAATTGTTGGATAACGATGGTTTTGCTATTCCTATTCAGGAAAGAGAACTTGTTTTAGTTGAGCGGCCGGTGCAATCATCAACAGCAAAAGAAGGTGTTTCGCTTGCCGACGATCCAATCATTATTTCCGAAGAAGTGTACGAAGACGAGGAAATAGAGGGAAATGACAATCCGCATCTGTATATTGCATTTGTAAAAAATAAAAAGAAAAATTCCGAATTCTTCTCGTATTTGATTAATGACTGTAATTATCATTTGTTCTTTGTGCTATCTGTTATAAAAGATGGTGTTGCTGTTCGTCTTGCTTCAGGACAATTGGAAGCAAATACAAAAACGAGTATGATGTCTATATCGTACGAAGATGTTTCTCAAATCGGTTCGCTTCATTTTCAAGGCGTTTTCTTTAAGAAGGGAGAATACGTACCTCAAAAAATGGTGGAGACAGACATAAATATAAATCCTGTAAAATTTTATAAACCAGGTGTATTTGTCGCAAATGATTTCTTTGATGAAGATGCGTATGTGAAGGATTTTTACGATGCATCAAAAATAAAGGAAGTAGAGGAGAAGAAACGATTGGCTGAGGTTGACTTGAAAGACATACAGGTTGCATTGGCAGAAAAACAAGAGGAGAAACCAACTATTCAGACGAAAAAAGAAGACGAAGAGGTCCGAGAAATAGATTTGCATATACAAGAACTTGTTGATGATAGTTCCAAAATGGAACCTGCACAGATGTTAGAACTACAAGTTCGTACTTTTGAGACAGAATTAGGAAAGGCGGTTGCCGATGGTTTGGAGAAGATTGTGTTTATACACGGAGTTGGTAATGGCATTTTGAAAGCAAAAATTCGTGGTACTCTCGATCGCGATTATCCGCAATATTTCTACCAAGATGCGTCATATCAAAAATATAAATTTGGTGCTACTTTAGTGTATTTAAAGAAAGTCTATAAGTAGGTATGAAATTTCGTTCGCTTATATTGTGTATCCTTTGTTGTGTTCAGTGTTTTGCGGCATTGAATACAAAAGTATTGCAAATAACAGTGGACGATGGTTTGATTAACGGTAATATTCATCAAATCTGTCAGGATTCTCAAGGATTTATATGGATTGCAACCGAAAATGGGTTGGTTCGATATGACGGATTTGATTATAAGGTATTTCAAACAAATTCAAAATCAAGAAGTTGTATCTCTCATAACTTCGTAAATGCAGTTGCAACACAGGATGGTGGATTTATTTGGATAGGAACAATGTCGGGTGTGGACCGATATGATACAAAGACAGGAAAGTTCGACCATTTCTATTTCTATAATGCATTAGGCAACTTCAATATGAAACCAGCGTTGCAGGTTTGCCCTGTTGATTCTGGTTGTATTGTTCGAAGTGATGACAAAGCATTGTATTTCTGTAAAATAGGAAATGACACGATTACTCCCGTTTCGTATAGACAGTTCGAGTCCAATACATTTATAATGGCAATAGACTTGGCAGAAAATCAGATTATTGCGGGAAATAAAGACGGTGATGTTTTTTGTCTGAATAAAGATGGAAAAGCAACATTGTTGGCCCAAAGAGATGCTTCTATTACTTGTGTAAAGATTTTGAACAATACTATTCTTGCTTGTTATGCCGACGGAGTCGTGCTTTCTATAGAAAATAACGGTCAAAGCAAGGAATATACATTCCCGCAAAAGAATGTTTATGTAACTTCAATTGTAGAAACAGATTCTCTTGTATTGTTGGGAACTCGTGCTCACGGTGTATTTAAGTTCAGTAAAGATGGACAACTTAAGTCGGCAGCCATTCGAAATTTGGTAAATCAAAGTTGTTCTACTCTATATACAGATTGTTTCGATAATATTTGGGTTGGACATTCTTCTGGTGGAATAACAGTAGAATTGGCTGAATCAGTAGATTATGTTTCTTCGGATTCTTTTAATAGTTTGAATGGAGTTAAAGTTATATCCGTTGCGCAGTCAAATGAATATTATTGTATAGGTACCGATGGGTATGGTCTGTATTTGTTCGATAAAAGGACAGGTTCTAAGCATATTTATAATGCTCAATCAGGTTTGGACGATGTTGTAACATCTTTGGCTGTTGAAGGCAATATGCTATGGATTGGTACATATAATAAAGGTGTCTTTTGTATGTCACTTGTTGACTATACATTTCTTTCTGTAAATGAATTACAACAATGTCCAGAGAAAAATATTTCTTCTGTTTTTGTAGACTCGCAAAGAAACGTGTGGATTGGAACATACGAGAGTGGGGTGTTAGTGTTTAATCAAAAGTTACAGAAATTTGACAGACATTATACTGGTTATGAAGGAGATGCCTATCAAACAATTTCTTGTAATGGGATAACGGAATTCTTTGAGGATTCAAATAATAACATTTGGCTTGGCTCATATTATGGTTTGACGAAAATTACAAAGAACAATGAGATAACAATATACCGATATGATGACTTTCCGGGAATGAGAAGTTCGGTGGTTACTATTATTGAACAAGATTTGAATGGAAGAATTTGGTTTGGCTCTTTGCAGGGATTAAGTTATTACGACGAAAAACAAGATACGATTGTTGCGCTCAAAAATGCTGCGTCTGCAAATTCAATGGCTGTAAACGAGATTGTTGTACAACCTGATGGTTCGTTGATTATCGTTACTCCTAAATATGTATATGTGTTTGATTCTGAAAAAAATGTTTTCCAATATGTGTCTACATTAAAGAAAGGAGAATTTGCAAAGAATTCGTGTGCAATTGTTGACAATACTGTACTTATAGGAACAGATAAGGGAATAAAAGAATTGACTTTCCCTATACAACAAATTTCAACCGTAGGTCGTTCGCTACAATTAACGGATGTGAAAGTGCAACGAAAGTCTGTGTATTCACTTGATTCTAAATATGAAATTGTAGAAAAGGATGGCGTTTATTATCTGGATTTGCCATATTTTGAAAAAGATATTTCGTTTAGCTTTTCTGATTTTTATTTTGACGAAAACCGCACGCACGATTTTGTGTATAGTCTAATAGGGTTGAGTGATCAGAAAATCTTATTGCAAAATGAAAATACAGTTTCTTATACGAACTTGCAGGGTGGAGATTATGTGTTTACGGTGCAAAGTCTTGATAATGAAGAAGAAAAAATAGAAGTTCGTATTCATATAGCCAAAGCATTTTGGGAAAGCAAATTATTCTATGTTGTATTGATTGCTGTTATTTTGGCGTCAATCATTTTCGTCTTTGTTCGCCGTATGCGAATGGTGGTGCGCATGCGAAATAAGTTGCAAAAGCAGATGGAATATCGAGTGAAAGATATCGAAAGAAAAACAAAGCAGATAGAATTGCAAAATGAGCAAATTCGTCTACAACGTGATGCGGCAACTCGCCAACGAAGCGATTTGGAGAAACAAAGATCTGGTTTGGAGAAGAAATTGTCGTTGTTATCGGAAAAAATCCAAAAGGATGAAGATTTGTTGGAAGACTTTAAGCAGAAAACCGTTGCATTAAATAAAGAAAAACAGTCGTTAAAGCGAAAACTTGATTTGTTTGAAGATACCGTTCGTGATGCTGTTATACGAATATCATTACCTTCAGAATCAATAGATTATGTTAGTCCGTCAGTAGTTGGCTTAACAGGCTATGATGATTTTGATTTACTTGATATTCAAATCTTTAAAGACTTGTTTCCGAAAGAAAGTTGGCTACAATACAGAAGTACAGCCCTTGCAGGAACAATGCCAGAAGTTAGTTTGGTTTGTATTCAAACAAAACATGGAGAACAAAAAAATATAAAACAAGTTGCTCATTATGAAATAGATGGTTCTGATACTATTGTTGCGTTAGAATTGTTGTGGATAGACGAAAATAAGCCATTATTAGAAGTGACGAGTGAAGTCAAAAAGAAAGTTGTTGATGAACCATTGGTTGAGCAATATGATTGGACTAACAAAACTATTCTTGTTGGCGATGCTGACGATCAGAGTTTTGCATTTATAAAAGACTGTTTGGAACCAACACATATAGAAATAGTTCGTGCATTTGATGGTGAGCATGTCTTACAGCTTTGTAAACAAATGAAAGATAGCGTCAATTTGATGTTATTAGATGTTTCGTTGCCGAAAAAGAATGGATTTGAAACGGCAAATACCTTACGTGAAAACGAGATTAGAATACCAATAATAGCACAGACCCAATACGAAAATTATGAAGCAAAAATCCAGTGCTTCGATGCAGGTTGCAGTTCGTATATTTCTAAACCATATAAAATATCTGATTTACAAAAAGTTGTGTTAAAATATATTGGAGAATAATCCAAACCACTAATTTTTTCTTTTTTTTCGTTTGGAAAAGATATACCTTCTTTATAAATTTGTCCGTTCTTTGAATTGGTGTAAAATCATGAAAAAGGGCAGAAGAATAAATAATGTTTAACTAAAAAAAAAATTCATGAAAAAAATCTTCAAACTAAAAAAATGCTTAGTCGTTTTTTTGCTTTCGTTTTTTTCTGTAGGATTCGCTAGTGCGCAGGTCACAGTGTCTGGTAAGTTAACAGACCAAAAGGGCGCTCCACTTATTGCTGCTTCTGTAGCTGAGGTTGGAACTACGAACGGTGTATTCACAGAATTGGACGGAACATGGTCCTTGACGGTAAAGAATGCTGAATCCGTTTTGGAATTTTCTTATGTAGGTTTCCAAACTCAGACTATTAAGGTCGGAGCGAAGAAAAGCTTCAATGTTTCTTTGAAACCTGATGCTATTCAAATGGAAACGGTCGTAAAAATCGGTTACGGTCAAGCAAAGAAAGAAGATGCCGTAGGTGCTAACAAAACAATGGGTGGCGAAGAAATTAGCAAAGCTCCTGTTTTGGCAATTGACCAAGCTCTTCAAGGTAAAGCTTCTGGTGTGAGCGTAACATCAAACTCAGGTACTCCTGGTGCTGGTATGAACATTGTTATTCGTGGTAACGGTTCTACTGGTGACTCTCGTCCTTTGTACGTTGTTGATGGTGTGCCACAAGGTTATGAATATCGTGGTGACCCAGGAAATATTGAATCTCTTTCTATCTTGAAGGATGCTTCTTCTTGTGCTATCTATGGTGCTCGTGGTGCGAATGGTGTCGTTCTTATCACAACTAAAGGTGGTAACAGCGTTGCTGATGCAGAATATGTAAATATTAACTTCGATGGTTACCGTGGTATTCAATCAGCATGGAAGAAAATGGATGTACTTTCAGGTGATGAGTTCGCTAATTATGTAGGTGGTGTAGACAATACTACTGCTAACCATTTCGGTGGTGCAAACACAAACTGGCAAGATGAAGTTTTCCAAACTGCTACAATTGAAAAATACCATATCACTGCTGAAGGTGGTTCTGCAAATAGCTCATGGACTATTGGTGGTGGTTACCAAAATCAAGATGGTATTGTTAAAACAACTAACTATACTCGTTATGAATTTGGTGTAAAATCAATGTATAAAGTTAATAAACGTTTAGACATTGGTGCTAATGTTGGTTACAGCCAAAGTTCACAAGATCTTGTAAACGAAGCAGGTCTTGAATATTCTGCTCTAGGTTTGGCTTTGATTTTCGACCCAACAGTGTCTGCTGATGCTGAAGGCGCAGATAGAGCATCTTCTCCTGCTTCAGGACAATCTTATAGTAACCCTATTGCTATGCTACAATATGACAAAGACAATAAAAAGAGTTATGGTGTAGGTGCAGGTGCATGGTTGAACTATAAGTTAGATTTCTTGTTAGATGGTTTAGAATTCAAAACTCAATTTAACTATGGAAAATGGGGGAATGAAGAAAAGAAATATAAACCAGTATACTTCGTGTCTACAGGTCAACAAAATACAATCTCTTATATAGAAAACACAATTAATGGTGGTTATAACTGGAGTGTTACAAATACTTTAAGCTATAAATTTGATATTTTTGATAAAGTTGATACAACTCGTGTTAATCATGCATTCCGTTTCTTGTTAGGTCACGAAGCATTGTATGAAAAACAAGAAGCATATATGACTCGTGTAGAAAACGTTGGAGAAGATGAAGCTCAACATTATGTTATCGCTGGTGACAACGGTAAAACATGGGCAGAGTCATGGCAAGCTCCAAGTGAACATGCTATGATTTCATACATCGGTCGTATGGAATACTCTTTCAAAGATAAATATCTTGCTAACTTGACTATTCGTCGTGATGGTTCTTCTCGTTTCGGTGCTAAACACAAATATGGTTACTTCCCATCTGTAGGTTTAGGTTGGAAGATTAACAAAGAACCTTTCTTCTATAACAACGAATTCTTACGCAAGAATGTAAACTTGTTCAAAATCCGTGGTGGTTGGGGTAAAATCGGTAACGAAAATATCGCAAACTACTTGTACGTAGCAAATATGACTCAAGATGCAAAATCTGGTTATTCGTATGGTGGTTCTGCTGTAACAGGTGTAGTTCCTGCAGGTGTAGCTAACGAAGATTTGCACTGGGAAGAAGCTACAAGCTGGGACGTAGGTACAGATATCTCTTTGTGGAAAAACAAATTACAAGTGAACTTCGACTACTATGTTAAGAAAAACGTAGATAACTTGGTTGCATTAGCTGTTCCTGCTGTTGTAGGTTGTGATACAGAAGGTGCTAGTAAAAATCCAACAGTAAATGCGGGTAAGATTTTGAACCGTGGTTATGAATTTGATGTCACTTATAGAAATAATAAGAAATTCGGTGAAGAAAGTAAATATACTTTAGATTACAGTGTAGGTGCAAACTTCTCACACAACTACAACGAAGTTCAAGAACTTGGTGGAACTGTTCTTTATGGTGGTAATATCGGTCGTTCTTCTGCAGTTTATGCTTGTAGAACTTTGGAAGGTTATCCAATCGCTTCTTTCTGGGGTTACAAAGTTGATGGTATCTTCACTTCATGGGAAGAAGTTAACAAATCAGCTCAACCAACTGCTAAGTTAGGTGATTTCAAGATTGTTGATATTGACGGTGATGGTCAAATTACTACAAATGATATCACTTGTATCGGTAACCCAACTCCTGATTTCACATACGGTTTCAACTTTGATGCTGGATTTGCAGGATTTGATTTAGGTATTTCTTTCCAAGGTGTTGCTGGTAACGATATTTTCAACAATACAAAATACTATTTGGATGGTGGTGCTCTTGGATCAAATGTTTCAACTCGCCGTCTAGATGTTTACTCGGCTGACAACACAGGTTCTTCTGAACCAACAAAAGGTGATTGGTTTACAGGTGAATATTATCCAAGTTCTGCTTATGTAGAAAACGGCTCTTACCTTCGTTTGAAAAACATTACATTAGGTTATTCTTTGCCTGATAATGTAATTCAAAAGATTAAATTACAAAGATTGCGTTTCTATATTCAAGCACAAAACTTGTTAACATTCACAAAATACTCTGGATATGACCCAGAAATCGGTACAAATACTTCAATGAACTGGGAAGGTCCTGAATATGGTGTTGACCGTGGTGTTTACCCACAATCAAGAACATTTGTACTTGGTGTAAATCTTGGTTTCTAATTTAAATAGTTTAGAATAATGAAAAAGATAACAATAGCAATAATAGCAGCACTAGGGTTATATTCTTGTACAGAAGATTTTATAACCAAGAATCCTCTAGGAGTGACAAGTAGTGCAACATATTATACAAACCCAGAACAATGTCAGTTGGCTTTGAATGCTGTATATGATCCACTTGGTTGGTTCCAATTCCATGATGAATATTTGTGGAAAATTGGTGATATCTGTACTGATGACTGTGAACGTGGTGGTGCAAATACACTATCAACATATACTACAGGTGACGACTGGGATAAGAGTGGTCAGTTGTGTGTATTTGAAGCAACAGATCGTAGTGGTGTCATGAGTGGTATTTGGGACGCTGGTTATATCGGTATCGCCCGTGCTAATGCTTTACTTGATGGTACTTCTTCAGAAAGTTCTGCAGAATACAAAGTAATGCGTGCAGAAGCTCGTTTCTTGCGTGCATGGTACTATTTCCAATTAACTCGTGTATTTGGTCCTGTAATTTTGAGCAAATCAACTGTTTCTGTTGCTGATGCTGAAAAATTAGGTAACCGTGCTGAAGGTGACGATGCTGTCGGTTCAAAACAAGTTAAGGAACAATATGACTTTATTATTAAAGAGTTGGAAGCTATTAAGGATGATCTTCCAAAGACAGCAAGTGCATTCGGTAAAGTAACAAATGGTGCGGCTAGAGCTTTCTTAGCAAAAGCGTACTTGTATAGAGCTGATATCTGTGGTACTAAAGAAGATTATGAAAATGCTTACACTACAGCAAAAAATTTGATAGATGAAGGTACATACGCATTGGAACCACATTACCAAGATTTGTTCGATATTTATGGTGAAAGCCATGAACAAAGCAAAGAGGTAATCTTCTCTGTTCAATTCTTGTTTGGTACAAAATATGGTCGTGAGGAATCAGGAACAATTCAACCAGTTTATGTAGCTCCTCGTTACTATGTTGATCCAATTTCTGGTGCATCTCAAATTGAAGATGGTCTTGGCTATGGCTTTGCTATTCCTACACAAAACCTTATGGATGAATTTGAAGCAGGTGATGCTCGTGCAACTATGATAGTTGCAGCTCCTAGTAAAGGTGCTGCAGTTGTTTCTACAATTGCTAATTTGAATTTGGATACAAAAGCGTGGGCTAAACCAAGTAATATCAAAGGTGGTGAAGGATGGTACGAAATTGGTGCTACTGATTGGACAACAGGTTACTACAATATGAAAAGAACATATTTGAGTACTTTGTTGTGTAATAGTGGTTACAACAGCCAAGTTGCTGGTAAAGACAATATCGTTCTTCGCTTAGCTGATGTTATGTTGATTGCTGCTGAAGCTGGTGTACAATCTGGTAAATATTCAGCTGAGGCTGTTACATTGATTAACAATCTTCGTGATAGAGCTCGTAAATCTGCCAGAACTATCGATTATGGTGCAGATGGTTCGTCTGCTGCATGTTATACGTATGCTCCAGCAGCTGCTCCAAAAGATATTACTTCTATAGATTTGGATGCAGTTAAACACGAACGTCGTGTTGAAATGTACGGTGAAGGTGAGCGTTATTGGGATTTGGTTCGTTGGGGTGACTACGATAAATTTAGAACTCAAGATTTGTCAGGTTATAAGTTCAAATTCAACGAACAAACTTTGGGTAGATGGCCTATCCCACAATCACAAATTGTGTTGAATACAAACGGAAGTTTGAAACAAAATCCTGGTTATTAATAAATAATAAGAAGTTATAATTATGAAAAAGTCTAGTTTTTTAGTATTAACACTTGCTGTAGCAAGCTTTACTTCTTGTAAACATGTAGAGGAACCAGAAAATGCAGATTTCTCATGGTATCTTTATAGTGATTATTCTGCAAATTTGCTTGATTTGTCAAAAGCTAATGAAAATCCTGATACTATAGAGTTGAGTGATCAAATTTGTTTTGTGGCAAAATCAGCAGATGCAAATACATATGTTGTTTGGGCTGGTGATCCAGGTCATACTTTTGAGGGTAGAAATTTAGCAGACTCTTTACTTAAAGATACTGTAAATAATAGTAGCTATAAGAGTGTGGGAACTGCCCTTTCTGCAACAGATGGTAAAGGAAGAAAGTATAAAACATACAAATATTCAGCTATCTCTGGTGTAGGTGAACCATTCCAAATTTACTGTACAGCTCGTAACTATGATTATTCAAAAGGTGAATATGCTGAAAAAGTATACGGACCTAAATCTATAGTTGTTGTAGATAGTAAAGTTGATTTGTGGAATGATGCAGATCCTTACAATGCTTCAGGTACTTCTACTTATAGTATTTCTGTAGTATTTACAAAAGGTTCTAAACCATCTTACATCAACGAAAAATCTACAGGAGCAAATGGTTCTTATGAGTTAGTATATGAAAAAGAAGGTGTAATGCCTGGTGTTAAAATTACATTACCAAAAGGACTTACAAAAGATGCTATCGCATCAATTAAAATCAAAGCTGGTAACTGTATCTTATTCACAGAAGCAGATGGCATTCTACCTGTAAGCAAGAAAGTATATACATGGACTCCTGATTTCTCTGCTTCAGACAAAGCGGTTGTGTACTTGAAATCACAAAGTGCTGCTGAAGATGCAAAACCAGGTGATCCTTACACAAAAGCATACGAATTCACTGTAGTTGAATATACTGAATAGTATGTTTAATTTCTAAAATAACACCTCTCAGTAATGGGAGGTGTTTTTTTATTTCTATGGAAACGCAAAACAAAAAAAAGAAAGAAAATCAGTTAGTCAGCATTCTTTTCAATATTGTTATACCTGTTATAATAATGACGAAAATGAATGGTACGGAAGGGACATTTGCTTTAGGTCCAAAGTTAAGTTTGGTTATTGCAGTATCTTTTCCTTTATTGTATGGTGTTTTTCATTTTATTCGTTCGCGACAAGTAAATTTTATTTCGGTTCTTGGATTTGTGAGCGTTTTGCTAACTGGGGTGTTTGGTTTGTTGGAGCTAAATCCACTAACAATGGCAATTAAAGAAGCCTCAGTCCCTTTGATTATTGCAATTGTAATATTGATTTCTATTCGACTTGGGAAAAATGTTGTGTATAGTTTGTTTTTCAATGAAGACATTATAGACATACAACGAGTGTATAGTGTTTTGGAAGAACGAAATTCACGACAACAATTTGAGGCTATGTTTCGCAAGTCTTCCTATTGGGTTGTATTTTCGTTTCTTCTTTCATCAGTGTTAAATTTTACTTTGGCACGAATAATTTTACAAAGTCAACCTGGTACGGAAGAATATACTGCCGAAATTGGCAAGTTGACAGGTTTGAGTTTCCCAATAATTGCAGTACCTTGCACTATCATATTGGTTGCTGTTATGTTCTACATTTTCAAACAGATAACTAAGATGACAGATATTCCGTTAGAGGAACTTCTTAAAACGGATAAATAAATTCCTACATATATTTGTGTACAAATCGTTGAAAACTTGATTGTTATGCCTATCGTTTGCAATCAGTTGTTTGCTACTTTTGATTGCTTAATTGTATGGCAGAAGGTACTTATAAAACGATTGAATGCCCTTCGGAGGGCTTGTATAAGGAGAAAGGTAGTAAATTTCTTGCCTTTGCATTTCCTGTATTGTCCGAAGAAGATGCAAAGAATAAACTGACAGACATACAAAAGAAGCACCATTCGGCACGGCATCATTGCTGGGCGTACAAGCTTGGTAATCAAGGAGAACGATTCCGTTCGTCTGATGATGGAGAACCGTCAAACTCTGCTGGGAAACCGATTTTAGGACAGTTAGAGGCTTTTGGGGTTACCAATGTGATGGTTGTTGTTGTTCGTTATTTTGGTGGTGTACTTCTTGGTGTTGGTGGGCTTGTTCATGCGTATAAGGAATCGGCGAAAGATGCTTTGACGCAGGCCACTATTGTTGAAAAGGTTATTCAGTCTTGTTATGTGGTACAGTTTGCCTATGAACAAAGCAATGCGGTTATGAATATCTTAAAACGAATGAATTGCGAGATTGTCCAGCAAACTTTTGATCTTGCTTGTTCTGTTCGTTTTATGGTTGCACAAAAAGTAGAAAATGAATGTGTTAGTGCATTACAAAAAATAGCAGAAATACGATTGGCAGATGAGTAGTGAGTTTGAATTATTACAGAAATTGTGTAGCATTTCAGCACCTTCTAGTGATGAAAGTCGTTTGGCTATGTTTCTTGTTGAATATGTTGAAAAACATAGTTTTTCATGGAGACATAAACCGAAGGTTATTTATGGAGAAGATTTTCAAGATTGTGTTATGCTTGTGTGGGGAACGCCACGAACAGCAATGTTTGCTCATCTTGATAGTGTAGGTTGGATGGTTGGCTATGATGACGAGTTAGTTCCAATTGGCTCTCCTCGTTGCGATGATGGTACAGAATTAGTTGGCATTCAAGATGGTAAGGATGTTTCTTGTGTTTTTGTAGAAGAAGAAGGACGATACACCTATCGTTCGGATGTAAGATTGGAGCGTGGAACATTACTTACATATAAACCAAATTTTATAGAGTCGGAAGACTATATTGAATCTCCTTTTTTGGATGATAGAGTTGGCGTTTATGTGGCGTTGCAATTGGCAAAAACGATGAAAAATGGTGCTATTGTATTTTCTACAGGTGAAGAAACTCGTAGTGGAAATGCTAAATTCTGCTGGAGATATCTATATAAGAACTATCATTTGCACAATGCTTTAATTGCCGATATAACCTGGATTACCGAAGGTATTGAGTATAATAAAGGTTGTGTTGTGTCTTTGAAGGATTCGTATGTTCCACGTAAGGTTTTTGTGGACAAAATCTTGAATGTGGCGAAACGAGAAAAAATTGCAATTCAACGCGAAGTTGAAACAGCAGGTGGAAGTGATGGTGGCAATTTACAAATGATTCCGTATGCGGTGAATTGGTGCTTTGTTGGTGCCGCACAGGTATTTCCACATACTCCAAAAGAAAAGATTCATAAGTCTGATATTGAGTCAATGATTGTGTTATACAAAGCATTAATGGATTATTTATAGATGAAAAAAGTCGTACAGTATATTGTTTTTGCAAGTTTATTGCTTTTGTGTGGTTCCTTAAATTCTACAGAACCATTGTCAACTCCTTCGCATCCGTTTATGGGAGCGAATTCGCAATGGGTTGATTCTGTTTTTAATACAATGACTTTGGATGAAAAAATAGGCCAGTTGTTTATGGTTGCCGCTTATTCTGATCCAAAGCAAAATAATGAGGCTGCAGTAAAAAAATTGATAACCGATTATCATATTGGTGGGGTTATCTTTTTTAAAGGTTCTCCTGTCTTGCAAGCAAAAATGACAAACAACTTTCAAAAGGCAGCTAAGATTCCATTGTCGGTTGCTATCGATGGAGAATGGGGATTGGCAATGCGTTTGGATAGTACGATTTCTTTCCCTCGTCAGTTGCAGTTGGGGGCTATACATGAAAAAAATGCTCATCTCATTGAGGAAATGGGTGAAGAAATTGGTCGTGAATGTGTTCGAATGGGGATTCATATAAATTTTGCACCTGTTCTCGATATCAATAATAATCCTCAAAATCCGGTAATCAATACTCGTTCGTTTGGGGAAATGAAAGATAATGTTGCCGAAAAAAGTTTGTGGTATATGCGTGGTATGCAATCGCATCATATTCTAACAACAGCGAAACATTTTCCTGGTCATGGAAATACAAACAGCGATTCGCACTATGCTTTGCCTGTTATTCATAGTTCCAAAGAGCAGTTGGAAGATTTTGAATTGTATCCGTTTAAACAGTTGATTAAAAACGACTTAACTGGTGTTATGATAGCGCATTTGTATGTGCCTTCATTGGATAAAACAAAAGACTTACCTTCTACATTATCGCCAAAGATTGTGAAACAGAAGCTTCGTGAAGATATGAAGTTTCAGGGTTTGATTTTTACCGATGCCTTGAATATGAAAGCGGTTAGCAATGCGTTTCCTGCGGGAGAAGTTGAAGTGCGTGCGTTGCTTGCCGGAAATGATGTATTGGAATTTACATTGGATGTTCCAAAGGCTATTGCTGCTATCAAACAGGCTCTTGCTTCTGGTCGATTAAAACAAGAGGATATAGACAAGCATTGCCGTAGAATTTTGTTGGCGAAATCGTGGATGGAAGTTCCAAACAGACAATTTGTTGATATAAACAATCTATATAAGGATTTAAATACGCCTGCAGCAAGGAATTTGAATAGAAAATTATTACAGGCATCAATGACGGTAGTGAAAGATAAAAAATCACAATTGCCTTTGCGTCAATTAGATAAAAAGAAAATTGCAGTCGTTTCATTGAAGAAAGGAACTTCGTATTTTGTGAAACAATTGCAAAAAGAGGCTCCTGTTACGGAATTTGTTATTCCTACGGAAGAATCATACGATGGTGTTTTGCGACAAACCTTGGAAAGTTTAAAAGCGTATGATGTTGTTATTGTAAATGTTCTTGGTTCAAGTTCATATCCAAATAAAAAGTACGGCATTACGCCTGCTATGGTACAAGTCGTTGGAAAGATTGCTGAGTCAAATAACGTGATTATGGTGTTACACGCAAATCCATACGCGTTGGATTATTTCAAGGATGTGCTTCCTTCGGTTGAAACATTGCTTGTTTCGTATGATTTTAGAAAACAAGTGCAGGAAATTGCTGCCGAAGCATTATTTGGTGCAACGCCTATAAATGGTCGTCTTCCGGTTTCTGCTGGAGGATTTGAAGCAGGTTCGGGCGTTACATTCGGTGCTGTGCAACGTTTGCGTTCTGGTGATGCAATAGAGGTTGGAATGGACGAAACCCAGTTGGAGAAAATAGATTCTATTGTTGCACATTTTATAAAAAATGGCGCAATGCCTGGTTGTGAAGTTTTGGTTGCAAAAAATGGGGTTGTTGTGTATGAAAAGGCTTTCGGAACTTATACATACGATTCCAAAGATTCTGTGACGACAGAAACCTTGTACGATTTGGCATCGGTTACAAAAGCGGCGGCAACAACTGTTTCTCTTATGAAGTTGTATGACGAAGGAAAGTTCTCTATCAAAAAGCAATTAGGTGATTATCTACCTTATTTGAAAGGCACTAATAAAGACACCTTGAATTTGCGTGATGTGTTGTCTCATCAGGCGCAGTTGCGATCTGGTGTTGCTTTAACACAGACGGTTTTCCGAAACTATTATGAGAAAGGAATGAAATCAAAAACTCGTTCTGCTGATTTTCCATATTTGGTTGATTATCAGTTGTATCTTTCTCCAAAAGTAGAGTTTGTTGCCAATGCGGTGTCTCAGACAAAAGATGAAGAGCATCAAATAGAGATGGGAGAGCATTTTTATCTAAATAATGCGTATCGCGATACGGTTTTTAGAATGATTGCAGAGTCGCCATTACTACCTAAAAAAGAGGTTGTGTATAGTGATTTGGGTTTCTATTTAATGACAGATGTTGTTAAAAACATTAGTGGCAAGTCATTGGATGAATATACGCAGGATAATTTTTATTCAAAATTGGGTGCGACAACATTGGGATATTGTCCATTGCGAAGATTTGAAAAATCGTCTATTGCACCAACGGAAAATGAGGAATTTTTTCGTCATCAGTTGTTGCAAGGGTATGTTCATGATAGAGGCGCTGCAATGTTGGGCGGTGTGAGTGGTCATGCTGGTTTGTTTTCAAATGCACACGATTTGGCAAAATTGCTCCAAATGCTTTTGAATAAAGGGACTTATGCAGGTGAACGTTATATTAAAGAAGAAACTATAGAGTTGTTTACAGCTTGTCAGTTTTGTGAAAATGGTAATCGAAAAGGATTAGGGTTCGACAAACCTGAACCTGATGGTGTGAAATTGGACCCAACTTGTCATTGCACTTCGCCTTCGAGTTATGGTCATACTGGTTTTACGGGAACGATGTTTTGGGTAGATCCAGAACAGTCGTTACTATATATATTTCTTTCAAATAGAGTGAATCGTTCGAATCCTGATGGTAAAAATACTATGCTTGGTGATTCTGCTGTTCGCTCGCGAATTCAACGAACAATTTATAAAGCAATTATTTAAATCTTGGTGTTATGCCTAATACAAACGAAATATTCGATGACTTACGAAAAATGTTTGCCGACAACCCACAGTCGTTAAACATCATAGAGGAACAAATTGACTTGGGCGTGCAGGCAAGTTATTATAAGCGTTCGCGAATGTTGCGTCGTCAAGTATATGATTTGGATGAAGTTTTAGAAAAGGTTCCATATTTGTACGATCCAGAAACACGTTTGGAAGATAAACGTGATATTTTGGTGAAATTGGCTTCGTTCGATGATGTTGAGGCTTTTCGTACTATCGAAAAATTTAAAAATGACTCGGAAGGAGAGATTCGTTTGTGGGCATCAATGGCGTATCGCGAAAGTAAGGCGGAAATAGAAGGTTCTTTGTTGGACGAGACGCAAGTGATTATTTCTACTGGTTTGGGTGGAAAGGGAAACAAGTTGCGTTATTTTGTTTGTTTTGTAAATGAACAAGATTCACCGTTCTCTAATGTGCAAGCTCGTATTTTGCAAGGCGAATTGGAATCTGCGGTAGATAGATATAATTCAGATATTGAATCAATTACATTTTCCGACAGATTTATGCGTGTCAAGGTTTTGATTCCTATAACTACGGCACCGTCAGATGTTATTCAGCAAGTTGTTGATGCTACAGAAGATTTTGGCGGATTTTTGGATGAAACATTGGTCATTTCAAATGTAAAGGAAATGGACGACGACGAGATGCAAAAAATTCTTAATGGAGAATCGTTGGATTTTGACATGGAGGGTCTTGCTTCGTTTGGATATTCCGATTCTGATGAAGAATATGACGACGACGAATCTGATGATGAAGATTTGTTTTAAAGGAACATTATGCGCATTGCAGCTATTGTAATTCTGTATTTACTCGTCCCTTTTTGTATAGTCTATGCGTTTCGTAAATGGACTTTCGTACAAAAAGTAGGCTCTGTTGTTGTTGCGTATGCTATCGGAATACTATTTTCATTATCTGGTTTGACAACCAATAATTTAGACGTAGAACAGGCTTCGCAATTGGCGAATCTGCAGAAATGGTTTATGAATCTAACAGTTCCATTAGCTATTCCGTTAATGTTGCTGAGTTCAGATTTTCGTTTGTGGGCGAAGACATTGCCAAAAACCGTCTTCGCTTTGGTTGGTGGATTACTTTCTGTGTTACTAGCGGTTATCATAGGTTTCTTTGTCTTTCGTGGTTCTACGGTCGAGAATTTTGAGAATCTATCAGCAATGATGGTCGGCATTTATACTGGCGGAACAATGAATTTTGCTGCATTAGGTGCCGCACTACAAGTAGATTCGACTGTAATGACTTGTTTAATGACTTTCGAAATGTTAGGAACATTTCCGTTGTTGTTATTCGTGGTTTGTGGCGGATATCGAATGTATAGAAAACTATTGCCATTTCCAGAAGAAGACGGTCAGGAATCTCCCTCAAAACGCATTCAAGACAATGGTGTTGAATGTTACGATAATATGTTGCATCGTCGAATATTTCCATTGACAATGCAAGGATTGTTGCTTTCGATTAGTTTTCTTGCTTTAGGAGCTGGTTTATCGTTGTTGATTACGGGAAAGTTGCATGAAATGGTTGTGATTCTTACGGTTACGACATTGGCAATCATTGCTTCTTTTAATGACAAAATCCGTCGTTTGCCTAAAACGTTTGAGTTGGGCATGATTTTTATTTTGCAGTTTAGTGTTGTTGTTGCGTCGCAGTTTAATTTCTACATATTGGCAACCAGTGGGTTGACCTTGTTGTATTATGTTTTGTTCGTAATGGTTGTTTCCATGACATTGCATATTTTGTTCTGTCGTTTGTTCAAGGTATATGGTGATTTATTTGTTGTTGCAAATATTGGATTGCTTTGTTCGCCTCCGTTTATTCCACCAGTGGTTGGAGTTATGGGGAACAAGAAAGTGCTTGTAAGTGGTTTGGCAATAGGACTTGTTGGTTATGCAATCGGCACTTATTTGGGTATAGCTATGTCGTATATACTTCACTTTTTATAGATTTTGTTTTATGTAGAATAAACTCAAGCAATCGTTCTACACGTCACTTTTCAATGTTTTGTTGATAAAAACTTTTCTAATCTTTTGATTTAGAATATAATGCGTGTTGAAAAGTTATTTTTCTTTTTTTCTTTTAGAAAAGTAAAATTGTGTTATTTTCGCGTTGAAAGTAACGAGTATAAACGCCTTAAAAAAACGACATGATAGAATATTTAGAATGCAAAGGCGGATTCAAGAAAATTGCCAAATGGCAACCAAATTGTTGGATTCAGGTTACAAAGCCTACACAGAAGGATTTGACTGAATTGGAGAATTCATTTAATGCTCCTATGGACTTTATTAAGGACGTGGAGGATACTGAAGAACGTCCGAGAACGGAAAATGAAGATGGTTGGTTAATGACTCTTATTCGTATTCCGAATAAAGAAATTGACGAGGATGGCGATTCGTTATTTTCTACTGTGCCGTTAGCTGTTCTTATTAGTGGTGATATTCTAATTACAATCTGTCATTATAAGTCGGAAATGATAGAGGATTTCATTCGTTGGTCGAATCGCAAGCGTATTCAAGGTCGTCAACGATTGGATTTGATGCTTTCGTTGTTTTTAAGTAGTTCTGTTTGGTATTTGAAGTACTTGAAACAGATGAACATCATGATGAAAAATGCTGAAGAGGCATTGGAAGAATCGATGGAGAATGAACAATTGCAACAGATGATGCGCATTGAGAAATTCTTGGTCTACTTTATTACATCGTTGCGTGGCAATGAGGTCGTGCTTGTTCGTTTAAAGAAACATTTGCGTAATTTGCAATTTGACGACGATTTATTGGATGATGTTGAAGTCGAATTGCAACAGGCTTATACTACTGCCAATATCTATAGTGACATTTTGGAACGCCAGCGAAGTGGATATGCGAGTATCATTAGTAACAACTTGAATGGTACGATGAAAAAATTGACCACGATTACCATTATCCTGATGATTCCTGCCGCTATTTCTGGTTTCTTCGGTATGAATGTGCCGAATGGAATGGAAAACTGGTGGTTTGCTTTCCCATTGATTTTGTTAATCACTGTTCTTGTTATTGCAATAAGTTACTATAGTTTCAAGAAACGAAACTTGTTCTAATCTGTAGAAACGCGATTAATCGCGTCTCTACAAAGGTTATTAAAATACCAACGTTTATTTAAATGCAATCAATTCGATGTCGAAGATGATTGTTTTTCGTGGTGCAATGTGCATTGCTTTGTCGCCGTTTTCTCCTGCTGCAAGTTTTGATACGGCTATACAAGTTGCTTTGCTGCCTTTCTTCATATATAGCACAGATTCTGCCAAACAAGGCCAAACAAGTGGGTCAGCAACGTCAAAAATAAGTGGGTCGTTCTTTTGATAAGTTGAATATATTGGTTCACCATTGATATATGTTGCCGTGTAGTGAATGGCAACTTTGTTGTTCTTGCTTACTGTTGGCCCTTCGCCTTCGCGGGTTTCAATAAAATACAAGCCTGACTTTGTTGGTTTTAGGTCAGGATAATTGTTTGCAATATATTCTTTGAGAAGTTCTTCTTCTTCGTTTTTTAATTCTTCCATTTTCTTCTCTTGTTCTTTTTGAACAATTTCAGGAGAGAGGATTTTCTGTAATTTAATTTCGAAACGAAGGTTTTCTGTTTGGGAGATTTCTTTTAGTTTCTTTGTCTGTCCGGCAAATAAATAGAATTCGTATGCGTTGATTAGGAAACTCATACTGTCGCCTTCGTGCATCATTGCTAATGCGTCATTTATGGTACTTCCTTCGGCAGATGGTTTTATGAAATCCATAATGAATTTTGGCGAAATGTCTTGGGAGTTAAACAACAATGAATCTTTGCTGTCGAAATAGCGGACATCAAGCACAAGTTTGTTTCCTTCTTGTGGAGAAAGAGTAGAGTCACTTTTTACAATATATTTATATGTAAGACCGTGCTCATTTGTTTGGTATGTGTTTTTCTTAGTGCAACTAAATGTAAGACACACGATTAAGCTTATAATTATGGATAATTTATAGTTCATTTTGATTTTTATTTTTTACAAATATACTGTTATTCGTTTATAACGATTTTCTGCATATAGAAAACTTGTCGTTTGGAATGTTCGTCTTTGTTTTTTATGCGTTGGTTTCCATACGATAAAAAGGTGTTGTTGTACCAATGCACATTTTTATTGGTAGAATAAATCAGTTTTTCGTCTTCGTTTACAATGTCGATTTCTTTTCGATTGCCACTATTGTTGGAAGAAAAATCTTGGATATAAATTTTATCCCACGAAGAATACATTGTTTGTAAACCAGAAGGTTTGTTATTAATTGATAGATAGTGAATTACGGAATGTGGTTTTTCGTTTGTATATAATGGTGCGGCGTCGCTCCACAAAATATCTCCTTGTCCATTAAAACTGAGGATGAAAAAGTGTGTGTATTGGAACCCGTCAAAAACGGGATAACAACGCATAGAAGGTGCTCCTCCTCCAGTAGGGATGTAGTCGCATTCTTGGCGATACGTTGGATAGAATGATTCGCCTACAAGAATAAATTCTCCGTCTTTTTCAAGAATTTTATGTGGAGTCATTAAGTAGTTCAATTCTAGTTCTTTATCGGATTCAGCCAATCGCTCTTGGCGTTTTTCTATACGCTCTTGTTTTTTTGAAGGTAAATACGAAATGAAATTTTTAATGTCTAAATAATTAATGAATTTCGTGAAAAGTGTAGTGCCATCAGTTGACTTTTTCATTAGAAATAATCCAACCGAAACCTCATTGTTCTTGACCACGTTCCCGTATGTTCCCGAAATCATCAGACTTCCGTCTTGTAGACGAGAAGCGGCCGCCGAAACAATATATTTGTCGGCTTGTGGAGAGCGGATGGTGGTTTCTGTTATTTTTTGTCCGTCTTTGTAAATGTGCAGTTTTACCAATTTGTCGTTTCTCATCACATCTTTGGTAAATACATACAATTCGTTTGTTTCTTCGTTGACTTCAAATGAGGAAATGGAGAAGTTTCGTTTGTTTAGAGGAATGATTTTTCCGAAACTACATTCGTTTGTTTCTATGTTTTGAATGAGTAATAGAGGCAAATCCTTGGTTTGTCCAATCAAATAAATGTAGTTGCCGACAGCACGAATGTTTTGTATGTAGGAACCTTTGGGAAGTTTTCCGCTAATAGTTCGAACTTGTAATTTCTTTGAAATGACTGTTACCGTGTACGTTCCTGTTGTTTGGTACGAAAGCCAGTAACAGTTTTCCTTGTTTGCAAAGCGTAGATAAGTTGATTTTCGCGAAAATATAGGAACATCAATTTCCGATTTGCTTTTGCAGGATGTGTCATATAATGTGAATGTGAACACATCGTGTTTTTTTACTGTTTGTTTATCTTTTCTGCAAGATTGTAGAATGAATCCGTTTTGTTCAAAAGGAATACAAGAAATGTATTCTTGGTTATCGTTTATGAATTCTTGTCGGAAAACAATAGGACTTTGTGCAAATCCTGAGAATGCAATAAAGAGAACTAGTAGTATGGAAAAGGCACGCTTCATTTGATTTATTCCAAATCAACGGTGAAGTAGTTAGGTGTTTTGATAAGTGTTTTTCCTACTTTTATAGCAGGCTTTACTTTCAACGTTGAATTTTGTGGCAATCCTTTTGAGTTGCTGATGTTGAAAATGATGTTCTTTATCTCGGTTAGCGAGAATTTTTTTAACACGTTAGTGCTCGTTTCAACATCAAGGGGCACTGTAATTCTTTCATTTGCTCCAATTTTGATGCGTTCGTCTATTACGCCATTGGCAACTTCTACATCTTTTATGAGAAGGATCCATTCCAAAGCGCAGAGTTCCGCTTTTTGTTTGTTAGGATTGTCTATTGTCACATGAGCGGTAAAATTGATAGGCATTTCACTCATTAAGCCACGAGAAATTACGGCAACATCGGCAGGTGTGAAGTCTTTTAGGCTTCGTTTCCCATCAAACGAAATATCGTTGACCATAAGGTCGGAAATGGAGTTGAAATAGAATTTGCAGTCTTTTATGTTTTTTGTATTGTTTATGTTACACGATGCAAATCCTATACTAAGCATCAGAATGAAAAGAATCTTTTTTGTACGCATACGCATTGAATTTATATAAATACAAAGGTAGTGAAAATCATTTAGATTTTTTTGCTCGTAACAGCAAACCAAAGGAATTTTATTAGTGTGTAATGAATTGCTTTGGTAGCATAGGTATATGTATGTATAATCAAAAGTTGTATTGTATATGAAAATAGTTATATTTGCAATATCAAGAAGCCATGAAACAATTAATTATAGATATTGAAGATACAAGTATTATTCCTAGTTTAAAACGCATTTTGGGGGCGTTGAAAGGAGTTTCTGTGTCTCCTGTATCGAAAAAAAAGAACGCAACAATGAAAAACAAGAAAATTAAGGAATTAAAAGATTTTCAGGAACGAATAAAAGATGTTTCTGATTTAGATGATGAAACAATACGACAAGAATGTGAAATCGTGAGAAAAAAGTTGTACGAGGAACGATTGTCGTATGGAGAAATAAAGGAAATAATATACATCTAGGCAGTAGGCCTTGTTACACGTCTTTACGTAAGATTTTTGATGTATGTTCTTGTTCTTTCTTGCTGCAGGTCAAGAAAGAACCAAAGAACCCCGCCGAACACCTGCTTCGCTAAAAATCACCTGCGGACGGCTAAAAAAGACTATGAGTTGCTCCGTAAACTTCGCAACAATCGTCTTTTTCTTTACGCCGACCTACGGCGATTTTCTTAACGCGCGCAGCTGAATCGGCTTAGTTGTTCTTGCATAGATGATAACCTGAAAATATAAAGTTTGGGATTGTCATTATGCTACATTTCCTGCCAACTTGTATATTATTCACAAATTTATCAGGAGAAAATGTTGATTAATGGACTATCATTTAGAGGTTATATCAATATACAAAAAAAGGTCGGTGTTTAGCCGACCTTTTGCTATGTTAGTATAGAAACTATTATTTAGTGAAATCTCTAAAATCCACCATTGCTTCATTCATTGTAACGACGTAGTATCCACCATCTTCAAATTCTTTCTTGAACATTGCACGGTCTGTGTTTGGCATTTCTTTAAAACCGGCTGCCTCAAGTTGTTGGGCGTATGTTTCACGAGAAGAAGCTGAAAAACTACCTGTAAGTGCAACTTCGTCGCTTGCTACAAGTCTGTAGTTAGTAAAACGGAATTCTGGTGCTGGCATATTATTTAGCCATTCATTTTCGCTTACTACATCTTCCCAAGAAGCATTTACTTGTGTAGAATTTTCTAAGCTTTCTAGATAGTCTTCTAACGCAATTTCGTAGTCCGAACTAATGAGGAATTTTTCTGCCATAAATATGAAATTTTCTTCTACGTATTTAAGACTATACTGATAACCATTGGCAACTTTATATGTAAGTAAAAGTTCTCCCATTCTGGTTACGCAAAACTTATTATCAGCAAGTTTTTGTATGTAAGAATCAAGGTCATTGCTTGAAATATTGTACGTAAACATTACCATATCAGCTTCTCTTTCTTCAATATTTGTGTTCAAAATAACACTTCCGTCGCTGAATGTACCTTCCAATTCAGGAAAGGCAGATAGGAAACTAGCCTTTTTAGATAGTTGGTTCCATGTACAATTTTCAAGATTGTCGAAATCGTCATCGCAATTGTCTGAACCGCATGAAATGAATGAAACTGAAGCCAATAATGCCATGGCTAACAATGCTAATAATCGTAATTTTTTCATAATAATAATGTGTTAGTTTATAATTATTAGATATGCTTATATTTCATTAATTTTATTTTGTACCAATTGCAAAGCATTTGGAATACCTTGTGGATTCTTTCCACCAGCTGTTGCAAAAAATGGTTGTCCGCCACCGCCGCCAGCAATTTCTTTTGCCATCAACGAAATCAAATCTTTTGCAGTTAGTTTGTAGTCGTCGATTACATCTTGTGAAAGTGCAACGCAGATGTTTGCTTTTCCATCGATGTTGGCTGCAAGTACGATGATGAACGAAGCAAGACTGTTCTTCATTGAGAATGCAATGTCTTTCAAGGCATTTGCGTTAGAAACAGATACTTCTTTTACAACTGTAGAAATATTGTTTTTAGAAGCAACGTCTTTCAACAAATCTGTAGCAAGTTGTTGTGTTTGCATTTTCTCGAATGCTTCAAGTTGTTTTTGCAATTTTGCATTGTCAGCAACCAATTGTTCAACTTGTTTCGTCAAATTAACAGGGTTTTTCAATGTTTCTTTGATTGCACTCAATGTATCAACTTGTTCGAAAATATATTGTTCTGCGTTGTCGGATGTAACAGCTTCAATACGGCGGATACCTGCTGCAATAGCACTTTCCGATGTGATTTTCAAGAAACCAATTTTTCCTGTTGAACCAATGTGCGTACCACCACAAAGTTCCATAGATTCACCAAATTTAATTACACGAACTTTGTCTCCATATTTTTCGCCGAACAATGCTTTTGCACCCATTGCTTTTGCTTCGTCAATAGGAAGGTCGCGGAATTCTTCCAAATGAATATCTTGGCGAATCATTTGGTTTACGATTTGCTCAACCTTACGGATTTCTTCGTCAGTCATTTTTTGGAAATGAGAGAAGTCGAAACGCAAATGTTCTGGAGTAACCAAAGAACCTTTTTGTTCAACGTGTGTACCAAGAACTTGTTGCAATGCATATTGCAAAAGGTGAGTAGCAGAGTGGTTGCATTCTGTTAACTCGCGTGCTTTTGTGTTAACAACAGCATTGAACTCTGTATCAAGAACTTCTGGAAGTTTTTCGCACAAGTGAACAGTAAGTCCGTTTTCGCGAACAGTGTCAACGATTGTTGTTTTAACACCATTTGCTTCGATATAACCTTTATCGCCAACTTGACCACCCATTTCACCATAGAAAGGCGTTTTGTCGAATACTAATTGGTATAGAGATTTACCTTTTGCTGTTACTTGACGGTATTTTACAAGAGTTACCATACATTCCGTTGTGTCGTAGCCAACGAATGCATTTCCTTGTTCGTTAGAAAGAACAACCCAGTCGCCAGTAGAAATGTTTGTTGCTTGACGAGCACGTTCTTTTTGCTTGTCAAGTTCTTTTTGGAATTCGTCAATGTCCACTTCCATATTTTGTTCGCGGGCAATCAATGTAGTCAAATCAAGAGGGAAACCGTATGTGTCGTACAATGTGAATGCATCAACACCAGAAATTTTGTTGCTTCCTGTTTGTTTTGTCTTTTCAATTTTTGAATTCAAAAGATTGATACCTGTAGCAAGTGTTTTCAAGAATGATTTTTCTTCTTCGAAGATTACTTTCGTAATCAATTTTTCTTGAGCAATGATTTCTGGATAAGCTTTTCCCATTGTTTGGATTAAACAAGGAAGAAGTTGGTACATAAATGGTTCGTGAAGGTTCAAGAACGTGTAACCGTAACGAACAGCACGACGTAAAATACGACGGATTACATAACCAGCTTTGATGTTCGATGGTAATTGTCCATCGGCGATTGCAAATGCGATAGTACGGATATGGTCGGCGATAACACGCATTGCGATGTCTTGTTTTGCATCTTGACCATATTTTGTATTTGAGATAGCTCCAATTTCTTGAATAAGAGGTTGGAACACATCAGTGTCGTAGTTCGATTGTTTACCTTGTGTAACCATTGCAAGACGTTCGAAACCCATACCAGTGTCGATGTGTTTCTTTGGAAGAAGTTCCAATTCACCGTTAGCTTTACGGTTATATTGCATGAACACAAGGTTCCAGATTTCGATTACTTGTGGATGATCGTGGTTTACCAATTCATGTCCAGGTTTCTTTGCTTTTTCTTCAGCAGAACGTATGTCCACATGGATTTCGGAGCAAGGACCGCAAGGACCAACTTCACCCATTTCCCAGAAGTTATCGTGTTTGTTACCACGAAGTATTCTTTCTTCTGGAAGATATTGTTTCCAAATGTCGTATGCTTCTTGGTCGAATTCAGTTCCGTCGGTTTTGTCACCTTCGAAAACAGTTGCATACAAACAATTTTTGTCTATTTTCAAAACTTCGGTAAGATATTCCCAAGCCCAGCTAACAGCTTCTTTTTTGAAGTAGTCGCCGAACGACCAGTTACCAAGCATTTCGAACATAGTGTGGTGATATGTGTCGTGTCCAACTTCCTCAAGGTCATTGTGTTTACCGGAAACACGAAGACATTTTTGAGAGTCCGCAATACGAGGTTTAGTGATAGGAGAAATTCCTAGGAAAATATCTTTGAATTGATTCATACCAGCGTTGGTAAACATCAACGTTGGGTCGCCTTTTACTACCATAGGGGCAGAAGGCACGATAGTGTGTTGTTTAGACGCAAAAAAGTCTAAAAACGACTGACGTAATTCTTGAGCGTTCATATATATGAATTTGTTATAACGGGTGCAAAATTAGTCTTTTTTAGTTGATAATTGACAATTGATAATTGATAATTGACAATTGACAATTGACAATTGATGCTTTGGGAGTGTTTGTGATGGATGATTCGCTCATGTTTTTTTGTAAAAACACACTGGTTTTATGTAAAATTAATGCAAAAAGACACTAAAAATAATTAATTTTACATGCAAAAAGATACTAAAATATGCTTAAACGTAAGATTATCAGTGTTTTAAATAAATGGAAGGATAATTCTTGTAAAGAGGCTCTTTTGCTTAAAGGAGCACGGCAGATAGGCAAGACCACTGCAGTGAGGGAATTTGCTAGGCAAAATTATACGCATTTTGTGGAAATAAATTTTGAGCAAAATCCCGAAGCTAAAGAGGCGTTTGCTGGTAGCAGAGATGCAAGAACCATTATTAATCGATTGAGTTTGATGGGGTACGGACCATTCGTCGTGGGTAAAACACTTGTTTTTTTTGATGAAATTCAAAGTTGTCCCAATGCTCGTACATCCATAAAGTTTTTAGTAGAGGATAATCAGTTTGATTATATAGAATCTGGTTCGTTACTTGGTATAAACTATGCTGAAGTAAGTAGTTATCCTGTTGGTTTTGAATTTCAAGTGGAAATGTTTCCTCTCGATTTTGAAGAATGGTTGTGGGCTAACGGCATTAGTGATGAGGTAATACAAGAGGTAAAAAATAACTTTATCAAAGGGATGGAGATTGATGCTGTAACACATAATCAATTGATGAAGCTTTATCGAAGCTTTTTGATTGTTGGCGGAATGCCAAAAGTCGTAACTACGTACTTGAAACACGTTGATTTTGCTGAAGTTATACGTCAGCAACGCCTAATTATAGATAGTTATAGGGATGATATTGCCAAATATGCTGCAAATCAAAAAACAAGAGCAAAGCGTTTTTTTGATGCTATTCCATCACAAATAGCTAAACAGCATAAGCGTTTTATGCTTTCCGACTTGGAAAAAACTGGCAATATGCAAAAGTATGAAGATGCAGCACAGTGGTTAGCAGATTCTGGTATTGCTTATTTTAGTTATAATACACATACACTTGCAATGCCATTTGAACAATACGAAAATCGTAATTTGTTTAAAGTATATTTGCTTGATACAGGTCTGCTTTGCTCCTTATGGGGAGAGAATTTACAATGGAAAGTAATGAATGGTGATATTGCAATAAACGAAGGTGGATTAACTGAAAATTTTGTCGCATCAGAATTGGTGAAACACGGACATCAATTGCATTATTATGATAAAAAAAGCCGCAACGAATTGGATTTTTTAATTCGCGAAAATAATTTGCTCTCTGTTATTGAAGTAAAATCTGGAAACGATTACAAGAAACATTCGGCACTAAACAATGTTATGGATGAGTTTTCGGAATATATTGAAAGATGTCTTGTGTTAAGCAAATTTAATGTTGACAAATCCGACATTATACAATATAGTCCGATATATACTTCAATGTGGTTATAGTTATCAATAACTCAAGAGTAATTGTCAATTATCAATTGACAATTGATGCTTTGGGAGTGTTTGTGATGGATGATTCGCTCATGTTTTTGTGTATGATGTGCTTTTATTCGCTCATGTTTTTGTAAAATTCTTCTTATAATTCGCTCATATTTTTGTAAAAAGTTTATTTTTGTACTTATATATGAGATAGTTATGTATTTGAGAAGAAAAATAGATTCGTTTTTGCAGAATTGGAAAGAAAATCCAAACAGATTACCTTTGATAGTAAAGGGAGCTCGCCAGGTTGGGAAAACAGAGGCTATACTTCATTTTGCGGAAAAAAATTATAAAAATATTGTCTATATTAATTTTGTGACGGACGATAAGTTTAAGCAAGTTATACAAGAAGGTTATCAACCGACTTTTATTCTGAAGAATATGTCAAAGTTGGATCCATCTTTGCGTTTTGTTGAGCATCAAACGCTCATAATTTTTGACGAAATTCAGGATTTTCCAGAAATAGCGACTTCGTTAAAGTTCTTCAAAATAGATGGTCGTTTTGATGTGATTTGTAGTGGCTCGTTGTTAGGGATAAATTACCAAAGGATAGAAAGTAATAGTGTTGGTTATAAGACTGATTATGAATTATTTTCTATGGATTTTGAGGAGTTTTTATGGGCTAAAGGATATACGCAAGAACAAATTGATGATTTGTTGTTACATTTGATAGAAAAACGACCTTTTTCTTCGTTGGAAATGTCTGTTTTTCAAAGACATTTTATGGATTTTTGTTTGCTTGGTGGTATGCCAAAAGTTGTAGTGTCATTTATTGAGAATGAAACATTCGAAAATGTGTTATCAATACAGAAACAATTAATTTTAGACTATCAAGAAGATGTTCGAAAATATGTGCAAGGATTGGAGCAGACTCGCATTTTGAATGTTTTTAGGCATGTACCAATTCAATTATCAAAAGAGAATAAAAAGTTTCAAATTTCAAAAGTTGCAAATGGTGCTCGTTTTAAGGATTATTGGGGTTGTGTTGAGTGGTTAAACGATGCGGGAATAATAAATATTTGTTATTGTATGGCTTTCCCTGAATTACCATTAAAAGGAAATTATGATTCTTCGAAGTATAAGTTATATTTTCGTGATACTGGTTTATTAGTTGCATTTTTGGACAATGAAGCACAAGAAGACTTGCGTGTGAATAGCAATTGGGGTGTGTATAAAGGTGCGTTGTATGAAAATATCGTTGGCGAAGCATTGGTAAAGGAAGGTTACGAGTTATTTTATTATAAACGAGAAGATTCTACATTAGAAGAAGATTTTTTTGTTCGTACAAAAAAATATCTTGTTCCTGTTGAGGTAAAGTCAAGAAATGGGAGGTCAAAATCCTTGCGTACATTGATAGAAAGTCCTAAATATCATGATATTCAGGTTGGTATAAAGTTGGTACATGGAAATGTGGGATTTGAAAATAATATTTTTACTATTCCATATTTTTGTACGTTTTTGTTGAAACGATTTATGAAATTTTTTGATGAAATAATTTTAAATGAATAGAATGGGGGTGTTGTAAGAATAATTGTCAATTGTCAATTGTCAATTATCAATTATTTCATATTTTTACGCAATAATTATGTTTGAAAATAAACACTCTTGTCTGACGTTGCGATTAAAATAGAAAATGTAGGAAAGCAATACCGTTTAGGTCTTGTTACTACCGGCACGTTGTCCCACGATTTGAATCGTTGGTGGCGGACGACTATTTTGCACCAGGAAGATCCGTATTTAAAGATAGGTGAGACGAACGACCGCACAACAAAAGGTTCTTCGGATTATGTGTGGGCGTTACGAGACATAAATATGGAGATTAAGAAAGGTGATGTTGTTGGTATAATTGGAAAAAATGGTGCAGGCAAATCAACTTTGTTGAAGTTATTATCGCGTGTAACTACGCCTACTACTGGAACCATAAAAGCCCATGGCCGAATAGGCTCGTTGTTGGAAGTTGGTACTGGTTTCCATCCTGAAATGACTGGTCGTGAAAATATTTATATGAACGGTGCCATTTTGGGTATGAGCAAACAAGAAATTACTCGCAAGTTTGATGAAATCGTAGATTTCTCTGGATGTGAACGGTATATCGATACCCCGGTAAAACGTTATTCCTCGGGAATGATGGTACGATTAGGCTTTGCTGTTGCTGCCCATCTCGATCCAGAAATCCTGATAGTAGATGAGGTTTTAGCCGTTGGCGATGCCGAATTTCAAAAGAAAGCCATAGGCAAAATGCAAGACGTAAGCAAAGGCGAAGGAAGAACCGTGCTGTTTGTGAGTCATAATATGGCGAGTGTGAAGAGTTTGTGTAATGTAGGCTATAGATTACAAAATGGTGTTATTGCTGATGCTGGTGATATAGATACAGTCGTAAGCCGCTATTTGCGTGGAGATAATCAAATAGCTAATCATAAGGTTTGGAATGAACCGGATATAAAAAAGAATGGCTTTGAATTGTTGGAATTTGGTGTGCGAAAAAAAGGAACTTCAGATTATTCGGATTCGATAAGTATGATTGATGATGCGGAGATTGTTATTAGATATCGATTAACAAAATCGTTTAAGCAATTTCATTTAACGTTGCACTATAAAAATGAACAAGGGCAGCGAATTTTTTCAAGCTCAGGATGTGATCGTTGTATCGCATTACAACATGATGAAGGCGAATATCTACAAACAAGTATAATACCGGGTAATTTTCTTAATTGGGGAAACTATTCGCTTGATTTATTTGTTGTGGAAGATAGAAAGAATGTTTTTTTAGTTGAAGCTGATGTTGTTTCGTTCACTATTTCGAATAAAATAGTTGAAATAGGTGCATTTATGGGAAAGGAACCAGGTGATGTCACTCCTAAGTTTGATTTTGAAGAAGTGAAATTATGAGTGATAAGCCAATAACAGTAACATCGCCGTTGCTTCCACCATTGGACGAATTCGTTCCGTATTTGCAAAAAATATGGGATAATAAATGGCTTACAAATAATGGCGAAATGCATCAAGAACTGGAAAAACAGTTGGCTGAATATCTTGGTGTAGAATATATTTCGTTGTTCTCAAATGGTACATTGGCTTTAATTACAGCATTACAAGCGTTGAATGTTGCAGGCGAGGTAATAACAACTCCATACAGTTTTGTTGCAACATCGCATTCTATATGGTGGAATAAAACAACTCCTGTATTTGTTGATGTAGAACCACAGTTTTTCAATATAGATGTGTCAAAAATTGAGGCTGCAATTACAGAGAAAACAACGGCAATTATGCCGGTGCATGTTTATGGAAATCCTTGTGATGTAGATGCTATACAAAAGATTGCAGATAAATATCATTTAAAGGTTATTTATGATGCAGCCCATGCTTTTGGTGTGAGAAAAGAGGGCAATTCTATATTGAATTATGGCGATTTGTCTGTATTAAGTTTTCATGCCACTAAGGTGTTTAGTACGATAGAAGGCGGTGCGGTAATTTGCCATTCAGAAGAGATGAAGCATCATATCGATAATCTAAAGAATTTCGGTTTCCGTGGCGAAACTACAGTTGAGGAACCTGGAATTAATGCTAAATTAAATGAGGTTCAGGCTGCATACGGATTGTTGAACTTACGGTATATTGATGAAGCAATTGCAAAACGTAAAAAAATAGTAGAATTGTATAAAATATTGCTGCGTGATGTTAGAGGGATTTCTTTTTTGCCAGATCAAGAGAATGTAATTTCTAATTATGCGTATTTCCCGATTTTTGTGAACGAAGCTGAATATGGAATGTCTCGTGATGCATTGTACAATAAATTACGTGAACATAATATTTTAGGAAGACGATATTTCTATCCGTTAATAAGCTCGTTTGAACCATATAGGAATTATCCTTCTGCTTCAGTTGAAAATCTTCCTGTTGCTAATAAAATAGCAAAACAAGTGATATGTATGCCGTTGTATCCGGAATTATCAGTGTGTGAGGTTGAAAAAATTGTTGGACTGTTATGATAACATCATTTTATACAGAAGAGGACTTGAAGAATTTGGGATTTCGGTCTTTGGGAACTAATGTATTGATTAGCAGAAAAGCTTCTTTGTATTCGCCTGAAACGATAGTAATAGGGAATAATGTAAGAATAGATGATTTCTGTATACTTTCAGGAAACATAAAATTAGGCTCGCATATCCATATATCTGCTTATTCTGCATTATATGGTGGAGGTGGTATTGAAATGGAAGATTATACTGGATTATCTCCAAGATGTACTATCTTAAGTGTTACGGATGATTTCTCAGGTAGTGCGTTGGTTGGGCCTATGGTGGAGGAAAAATATCGAAATGTAACTTACGCTAAGGTCATTGTAAAAAAGTATTCCCAAATAGGAACAAATGCAACTATTTTACCTGGAGTGGAAATTGGTGAAGGTGTTGCTGTGGGTGCTATGTCATTAGTAACAAAATCGCTTCCTTGTTGGTCTATTTGTTATGGCATTCCTGCAAGATTTGTAAAAAATAGATCAAAAAAAATGTTGAGTATAGAATTGTGAAAAAAGTAATTACAAATATTATAAGTTTTTGTGTCGTTTTCTTTATACTGTCTTCAGCAATATATGCGCAAGTTAATCCTACGGCAATAAGTGGTTTGTCTGCCTGGTGGTGTGCAGATTCTGTTAAACAGGACAATAACACACTGGTTTCCAATTGGGTAAGTATTGACGAAAGTACAACTGTTACACAAGAGATCGAAGATTGGGCACCAATGTTGGTTAAGGAGGTATCAGAATTGAATAATCATGCGGTATTGCGTTTTGATGGAAATGATTATTTGAATGGTGGAAATGTTTTAAATGTGGGAAGTCAAGGACAAACTGTTTTTGTTGTATGTATGACAAAAAAGAAAGATGCGTCGTTTTATGCAAAATCGTATTTAGGATCCATAAAAAATAGAAATTGTTTAATATATGAATCAAAACCTGAGTTTTTGATACAAATAGGTAATACGAATTATATGCCAACAGGAAATGCACATATTGGTGAATATGATTTATTTTCTACGAGAATAGATTTTTCTAAAAACTATATGTCATTGTTTCAAAGTGGCTTTTATTCTATGTTAGAAATACCGCCTGTGACAGGCATGACCTCCAATTTTGATTTTTTAATTGGAGGTTATAATAATAAAAGCGGGTCGGTTCCACCCTATGAAGGTTTGTTTCTCAACGGCGACATTGCCGAACTCATTTTCTATAATCGTCCTCTTTCCAATATTGAACGTCAATCAGTTGAAAACTATCTTCGTTCAAAATATTTTCCAGGGACAGAACGTGAACAGTTTTCGCTTGGAAAAGATACCGTAGTTACTTATGGATTTAAACCTATTACTTTAACTGTTCCCGATAGAAGTTATTTTCAAACAATAGAATGGAGTACGGGGGAAACTTCGCAATCTATACAAGTGAATAAATCTGGTGAATATAGTGTGTTTGTAACGGATGATTGGGGATATGAGTATGTTGATACCATACAAATCGATTTTCCGGAAATCAACCAGATTCCAAATCAAATTCTTTGTCTTGGTGATACATTGAAATGGGATTGTGGGCTTGCTGGTGATTATACGTATGCGTGGAGTACGGGGGAAACGTCACAAGCAATTGTGATAACGAAAGCAGGTACGTATTCGGTTACGGTAACTGATAATGCTGGATATTTTATTACATCGAAACCAGTTACGATTACGGTCGATTCGTTTCCGAAAACAGCTTCGTTAGGACCTGATACGTTGTTGTGTAAAGGTAATGTTATACAACTACAAACTGGTGCGGAATATGCAAAATCCTACGAATGGTTCAATGGCGAGGAAACTTCGTATTGTGTTGTTGATGCTCCTGGAAAATATTCGGTAGCGGTTGTCGATAGCAATAATTGTGTCGCAAAAGATACGGTCGTCATAGCAGTCCATGGCGTTGCACCTATCGTGAACTTTGTCGCCGAGAAGTTGTGCGATGGAAACATAACGCAAATCCTTCAAAATTCACATACTACCGATAATACCGAAATAGTGGAACATACTTGGTTTATGGAAAACGACACCTTGGTTGGCGATATGGTAAATCACCAATTCCCAACTTGGGGCTCATATCCAATACAAATACGGGCTCGAAATGAGGAAGGATGTGTGGGCGTGTTGTTTGATACCATTCACATTCATCCAACACCAACGGCTTCGTTTTCTCCGTTAATTGCGTGCCAATATACAGAACGTGAAATTACTTCTACCTCTAAGATTGCTGCTGGCGAAATTACTACGTATAGTTGGGATGTGGATGGTAATTCTTCTTCCGAAAAATCCGTACAGGTTTTGTCCGATGAGGTTCGTTTGATTCCTGTAAAATTAACGATTACATCCGATCAAGGTTGTACGGCAACAAAAGAAGATGAAATTCAAGTGGTTGCATCTACAAAAATTACTTTGGTGCATAAGGATGTGTGTGTAGGCGATACGGTTTTATTTTTCGATGCTACGGATTATCCAGTTTATAACGCACAACAAGAGGCCTATTGGTTGATAGACCATACGCAAAAGCGAAGCTATTCGTCATTGTTGGCTTACAAAACTACCGATACAACTACGCATATTATTGAATTGTATGCAAAAACATTTAACGGTTGTTTGAACATTGGTCGCGATACCTTGCGTCCGTATGCTATTCCAGAACCTCGCATGGATACCATGTTTACCTGTGTAGGAACGGAGATAATCTTGCAAAACTCAGGAAAAAGTCGCGATAATATCGCCTCGTATGTATGGCAAATAGCTGACTCGCTTACGTTTACGGAAGAGAGACCTTCGTTTGTTTTGCAACGGTCTGGTTTGTATCCAGTCTCTTTACAAGTAACAACAGAAGCTGGTTGTCAGGCAGCAACGATGTCGGCTATAGTTATCGATGCCCAACCACAGGCAGATTTCACATTCTTCCCGAAAAAAGGAGCAGAACCATTGTTCGTGAACTTTACAAACGAGTCGAAACATGCTGTTGCCTATACGTGGACATTCGAGCAAAAAGAGGTGGAAACAATCGAAGATCCAAGTTATTTATTTACCGACAAGGAAACATCGTATGCTAAATTAGTGGCACATTCTGTTCACGATTGCCGTGATTCTATAACCAAACGTATTCCGTTAACATTGGCAGATGAACAATTGCAAATAACCGATGTGCGTGCCAGCATCGATGCCAATGGTTTTGTGAGTTATGCCGTACAGATATTAAATAGTGGTAATGTTGCGATAAGTAATATAGAATTATTATTGTCGACTCCCGATATGGCTTCGTTGGCGGAGAGTTGGAACGGAGCGTTAGAGCCAGGAACAGTCTTGGATTATGTGTTTGCAGCAAAGACAAAATCAATAAACGGCACGTTGCCAAAATATGTATGCGTTACGGCAGAAATTGTTTCTCCAGAAGAATACAAAGTATATTTTAGCGATAGCTACTGCATGGACAAAACCAATGAGTTTACTGTTTATTATGTCGCACCAAATCCAGTAGGAAAAGAAGCAACAGTTGCTTTTAATGTTAAACGTAAAGGTACTATCGTAGTTTCTTGTATTGACGAAAATGGAAAAATTCGTATAAGCAAGGAATGGAACGACATAGAAGCTGGGTATCATACCATTTCAATGGATACCATGGAATTACCATCAGGACGATATGTGTTGATAATAGAACAAGATAATCAGAAACAACGGATACCGTTTGTGAAATAATTGACAGTTGAAAATGGACAATTGACAATTATTTTAGGAAATGATATACATCTTGGCAGTATAATTTATTACACATTTGTTCGTTAGAATTTTGGTGTATGTTCTTGTTCTTTCTTGCTGCAGCTCAAGAAAGAACCAAAGAACCCCGCCGAACACCTGCTTCGCTAAAAATCACCTTCGGACGGCTAAAAAAGACTATGAGTTGCTCCGTAAACTCCGCAACAATCGTCTTTTTCTTTACGCCGACCTACGGCGATTTTCTTAACGCGCGCAGCTGAATCGGTTTTGTTGTTTTTACATGGATGATAGCCCGAAAATATAAGACATTGTATTTCGCATAGAAAAACATAAAAAAGGAAGACCTTTCTCGACTTCACGAATGAGCGTTAAGAAAAACGACGGAATGAAGCGTAAAAAAGGATTTGATGCCTCCGGCAATGCCATTGTGAAATCTAACCACGCGGCATTCCAAATCCTTTAGCGGAATGCAGTCGTTTTTTTGCGAAGGCGTGGGTCGATGGCGTTCTTTTGGTTACTTTTCTTTCGCTATAGAAAGAAAAGTAGCATGACTTCACTTTTTCCATTGCCAACTAGTATATCATTCCCTTATTTTAATGGTTATAGTTCAATGATGAATGACTAGTATTGTTGGGATGGGTTGGTTAATTGACAATGGATAATTGATAATTATTTTGAATGATAAATGTCGGGACGGGGGTCTACTCCGGCCTTTTCCCCCAGTAAATACATATTAATGTGAAATTTTACGTTTGTATAGAATTAATCACTAATCACTAATCATTAATCACTAGATATTTTAATTTTGCAGAAAACAATAGACTATGCAATCGGTAAACATTATCACATTAGGTTGTTCGAAAAACACGGTGGATTCAGAAAAATTAGCACGACAGTTGTCGGCTATGAATTATAAGCTTTGCTTTGATTCAGAGAAGTTTACCGATATTGTCATTATCAATACCTGTGGATTTATCCACGATGCAAAGCAGGAGTCTATCAATACCATTTTGAGTGCTGTTCAGGCAAAACAGGCTGGCAAGATTAAGAACTTGTATGTTATGGGTTGCCTTTCGCAACGATATGCTGATGAACTTCGTGCCGAAATTCCCGAAGTGGATTCGTTCTTTGGTGCTCGTGGTTTCGACGACGTGTTGCATGCACTACAAGTAGAAAAGCAAGAAACTTTGTTACAAGAACGTGTGGTTTCGTCTCCTAATCATTTGGCATATTTAAAATTGGCGGAGGGATGTAATCGTTCGTGTGCATTTTGTGCAATTCCTTCTATACGAGGAAAATACATTTCTGAACCGTTGGAAAATCTTGTAAAAGAAGCAAAATTTTTAGTGAAAAATGGTGCGAAAGAACTTTCGTTGATTGCCCAGGATTTGTCGTTTTTCGGTTACGATTTATATAAACGTAATGTGTTGGCGGAATTGTTGGAACAGTTGCAGCCAATAGATGGCTTGGAGTGGATTCGTCTCCATTATCTGTATCCGAACAGTTTCCCTCTGGAAGTCTTGGATTCCATGAACCAGTTGTCGAAAGTTTGTCATTATATTGACATTCCGTTTCAACATGCATCAGACAAAGTGTTGACGAAAATGCGTCGTTTCTTTAGCGAAAAAGAAACCTTTGATCTGATGGAGAAATTAAAAACCAAGGTTCCCGACATTGCAATTCGTACCAGTTTGATTGTCGGTCATCCGGGCGAAACAGAAAAAGAGTTTCAAAAGTTGGTAGATTTTGTAAAACAGGCAGAATTCGACAGACTTGGAGTCTTTACATATTCCCATGAAGAAGGTACCTTTGCTGGTGAAAATTACAGAAACAGTATTCCAGAAAAAGTAAAACAAGAACGTCAAGAGATAATTATGAACCTACAACAAGAAATTTCGTTAAAGAAGAATAACGAAAAAGTAGGAAAGACGTTTAAAGTTTTAATTGACCGAAAAGAGTCAGATGGCGTAATCGGTCGTACTCAATACGACGCGTTCGAAGTCGATAACGAAGTGTTTATTGCCGACAAACGATTGAAGGTGGGAGAGTTTTACAACGTACAAATTACCGCCGCCGATACATACGATTTGACAGGGAAATTAACAATTGATAATTGATAATGGACAATTGTTTTTGAATGATTAATAAAAAAACAAATCATTACGTTGTAGAGACGGTGTGCACACCGTCTCTACCTGTTGCAAACAAAATCAACCCTTGTTGTTATAGATAGGACTGTATAAAATGCGGTTTTAATTCTCAATTCTCAATTGTCAATTCTCAATTAATTGTATATTTGCATTTTATAATGTAATTATGTCAAAAAGTAAATTCCGATATAATCCAGAAACGCTTTCTTACGAGAAGATAGAACGATCTCCAAAGAAGATCTTTTTTATGCTTTTGTCGTATGTTGTCGTTGTTGTAGTAGTGGGATTTGCGTTTATGTTTACGTGGTTACACTTCTTTCCATCTGCCCGTGAAAAACAGTTAATGGACGAGAATAAAATGTTGCGCAGCCAATATAAAAACTTGAATAGTCGTATGAAGAACGTGGAGACTGTTTTGGGTGATTTGGCCGATAAGGACAACAATATCTATCGAATGGTGTTTGAGTCGGAACCTATTCCCGATGCTGTTCGAAATGGTGGTTTTGGCGGTGTGAATCGATATGCGGAGCTGGAAGCTATTCCTAATATGGAATTGGTTGTGGAGACAAATAAGCGCATAGATGTGCTTACTAAGAAATTGTATATTCAATCCTTATCGTTTGACACGATTGTTGATTTGGCGAAAAATAAGCAGGAAATGTTGTTACATATTCCGAGCATTCAGCCATTGAAAACATATAAATATGTTTCTGGTTTTGGTACCCGTATGCACCCGATTTACAAGACTTTGCGTACCCATTCTGGTATAGATTTGGTAGCCCCTTCGGGAACAAAAATCTATGCAACAGGTGATGCGGTAGTGAAATCTGCCGATTTTGAACGAGGCTATGGAAAAACGGTGGTGCTGGATCATGGCTATAAATACCAATCTATGTACGCTCACTGTTCCGAATTATTGGTTCGTAAAGGACAAAAAGTAAAGAGAGGCGAGGTAATTGCTTTAGTTGGAAATACAGGCGTTTCTACCGGTTCGCACTTACATTATGAAATTATAAAAAGCGGACAAAAAGTTAATCCTATTAACTATTTCTTAAACGATTTATCTGCAAATGAGTTTGAGGAAATCCGCCAAATTTCCATTCAACCTAATCAGTCGTTTGATTGATACATTTTTTAGCGAAGGCGTGGGTCGATGGCGTTCTTTTGGTTACTTTTCTTTCGCTATTGAAAGAAAAGTAACAAGATATCCCGAAATAATTTTCAACTAATTACAAAATCCAAAGGGATAGTTCTGTACTTTGTTAAAATGATGTGTGTGATTTGTGTTAACTTGTTGATTGCTAATTTATTGTGTGTATAATTTGAGAATTTTTGCCTGAAGAATTGAGAATTTTCTGGTGAATATTTGAGAATTTCTTTGCAGAGATTTGAGAATTTTTCTATATGGATTTGCAAGAATTATTTTTGTGATGGTAAGGTTTGTATCGTCTACTTGTATCACATATAAATAGATTATGTAGTCTTAAAGATTGTCTTTTTTTGTAAATGACTTACAAAAAAGATATTGTGTTTTGTGGTTGTTTAATGTAAAAAAAGGTTATTTTTGTCTGTAAATAGAATATGTGGCATGATAGTAGATTTTTCTGTAGAAAATTTTTTGTCTATAAAAGATAGGCAAACAATCACTTTTGAGCCTGATACGAAGGTAAAAGGTTTAGAAGATTATTATTTTGTAACCATTGCAGATGTTGCTCCAAATAGGAAACCATTGAAATTGTTGAAGATAGCTTCTATTTATGGGGCAAATGCTTCTGGTAAATCAAATGTTTTGGTTGCAGTAGCTTTTTTTAAGTCACTAATAGAAAAAAAACAAGTTGATAAAAATGAAAACTTGAAATTTGAACCATTTAAGATGAGTTATTTGCATAATTCAAAAATGGAGGTGAATTTTGTTATAAATCAAACGAAATATAATTATCAAGTTGAGTTTAATAAAAGAGTTATTGTCTCAGAGAAATTACAGGTATATCCATATTTAACAGCAACTAAATCTAAATTGATTTATAATAGGGTAACGGATATTGAAAAACAAGTACCAATAATACAATTTAATTTAGGGTTGAAAATAGATGTTCTTGTTAAAAGAGAACTCGAAATTCGTACTTTAGTGAATGAGACGGTCTTAGCAGGTTTTTCCCAAATAAGTGCTGATATAAAAGCATTAAAAGATGTAAAAGATTGGTGCAGAACATTGGATGTTGACTTTGTTGCACCTCAAACACCTATTTATTATTACACAATATCAAAGTTGGAAGAAAGTGAAACTTTAGTATCGGATGTCGTTGGAATGTTGAAAAATGCAGATTTTAACATTACGAATCTGCGCTTGGAAAAGAAAAAATCTGGAATAAAAGATATTGTTGCTGAATCTATGGGGAAAAATATATCTTTAGATATGAAAGAATTTTTTTCTAGCGAATTAGATGTTCACCTTAATTCGTTAGATGGGGGATTGCAACTTTCTAATGTAATAGTGAATCATACTGCAAGTGATGGCAGATTTGAACTTCCCTTATCGTTAGAATCAGATGGAACAAAACGCTATTTAGGTTTGATTGGAATTTTGTTATATCTAAAAAATAAATCGGGAATCCTGGTTATAGATGAATTGGAAACGTCGTTACATCCCGATTTGTATGAGGCATTTATTGTGACATATTTGAAAAATATTGAATCGTCACAAATCCTTTTTACAACGCATAATAGAGAGTTTTTACAAAAAAAAGATCTGATTAGAAAAGATTCTTTATGGATAGCGAATAAACGTGAAGATGCATCAACTGAATTATATTCTTTTGCTGATTTTGATAGTTCAGTAATTCGAAATACAACAAGCATTTATAATGCATATACAGTAGGTAAATTAGGTGGAATTCCTAATGTTTCAAATGATTTATTGTTTATTGCGGAAGAATAATGGCACGAAGAAAAAATAAAAGAAACGGACGGGAACTTGGCTATTTTGTCGTGGTTGAAGGAGATACGGAGCAATGGTATTTACGTTTGTTTCAGCACTATTATAATCTGAAGATGACAATAGAACCTAAATTAAGCGGAAATTCCATAAAACAACAATTTAAGAATGTTATAGATGCGTGTGGAAAAGGGTATAAACATGTGTTTTGGATTGTTGATTTTGATACTGTAAATAAGGAAAACCGTGAGGCAAGGTCGAAAAATAAATCTGTAAATGATTTTAAATCGTATTGTCAAAAAGTTCTGATGAATCTTGACTTAAAGGATAAAATTACCATAATTGTCAATAATCCTTGTTTTGAGTATTGGTATTATTTGCACAAAAATCAGTTTGTTAGTAAATATTATCAAACCTATTCAGAATTGTTGGTAGATTTAAAGAAATTTCAAATTGATAATCGTCTGTTTGAACAATATTCGAAGTCTAAAAGAGACTATAGTACAGGGTTATTTACTAAATTATTACCTTTTTTGAAACAAATGGATTTTGAAAGGTTGAATCATTTTGATTTTGATGAATGTCAATCGAAAAGTGTTTCTGAAATGTATAAACTTTGGCAGTTTTTGGGAATAGATAATAAAATGTAGGTTTATTTATTTTAAATTATTGGATACCAATAGCAATTTTTATGAAAAAAGTAGAATATGATTATTGGACAGGTAGTCCCGCAGATGTTATAAATTATATTAATAGAGCAATATCTCAATATCTACGTTATTATGAGGATGTGAAGGTGGGTATAACTGGTCGTGATCCTCAAAATAGGTTTGATGAGCATCAGAAACATTCTGGTTGGACAAGAATGGTTATAAAGTATGTAACAAGTTCAGAAAATTTTGCAAATAAAGTAGAGTCTTATTTTATAAAAACACGCCCAGAATTAGAAAATAAATGGGTGGGAAGAAGTTATTTATCAAAGGAGGGTAAGAATTATCTATATCTGGTTATGCGGAAAAAAAGATAGGTATTTCTTGTTTGTACAAGTAAATGATATTTATAACATAAAATAACACAGTGCCCTGCTTGTAATTGTAATAAAATAGTTGAGTTGAAGAATCAGTGAGAATATTACTGGAAAAAGCTTGTAGTATCGATAAAAATTGTAAGTTTACGAAAATGTAAATGATATGGATACTCCATTGGTTTCAATTTGTTGTTTAGTGTATAATCACGAACCTTTTCTTCGCGAATGTTTTGAAGGCTTTGTTATGCAAAAAACAACATTCCCGATAGAAGTATTAGTGCATGATGATGCCTCTACAGATCATTCTGCCGATATAATTCGGGAATATACTGAAAAATATCCAGATATTTTTAAACCATATTACCAAAGAGAAAACCAGTATTCACAAGGGAAAGGTTTCATTGGAATAAATATAAACTTTGAACGCGCTCAAGGTAAATATATTGCCATGTGCGAAGGGGACGATTATTGGACTGATCCGTTGAAGTTGCAAAAACAGGTGGATTTTTTGGAAAGTCATGTGAATTATTTTTTGTGTTTCCATCCCGTAAGGATTTATGATTTATTAGAACATAAAATGAAAGAAGATCATATAACATCTAAGGTTGCGGAAACGACTTCTATTAGAGATTTGGCAAAGGGAAATTATATTCAAACTGTTTCTGTGCTTTTCAGAGTAGACAAAAAGATTCTATCTGACTTTTCAAATTTAGTAGGTTTAAAGGTTTCTGATTATCCTTTGTGGATGCTTTTGGCTCAAAAAGGTTTGATATATAGATTAGATCATGTGATGGCCGTTTATCGTTGGGGTAGTGGAATCTGGTCTACTACGGATGAATTTAATAGGCGTATTGCAGGTCTTGTGATGTTATCAAAACTTATTTCGTATATTGATGTATTAGAAATAAGGGACGAATTAGAAAAGCAAATATCAATTAATGAAAAATATTTGTTAAATTTATATAAATTAATCTGTGATTCAAAAAGTTATAAAGTTGCTTTAGCTTTTTGTCGCATTAAACATGCAATTTGTTTTGGGGCAAAAAAATGAAGGATGCATTTATTTCGATAATACTCCCTAATTACAATCATGCTCTGTTTCTACAACAGAGGATAGATACTATATTTAATCAATCTTATGAAAATTATGAACTTATATTATTGGACGATTGCTCTACAGATAATTCACGGACAATTATAGAAAATTATAGAAATCATCCCAAGGTTTCGCATGTTGTCTATAATGATACAAATTCAGGGTCACTTTTTTCACAATGGAAAAAAGGTATTAATTTGGCAAGAGGAGAGTGGATTTGGATTGCAGAGAGCGATGATTATTCGTCTCCTTTCTTTTTGGAACGTTTGGTGGAAAAAATAACTGAAAATGTTGTGCTTGTCTATTCCAAAAGTTCTATAGTTGATGTGGAAGGAGTTGCATATTCAGATACAACACAATGGTTAAAAGATTTATCTGCTACAAAATGGGATTCTGATTTTGTAGAAGAAGGGAAGGTTCTGTTTTCAGAATACTGGGCATACAAGAATATCGTTTCAAATACGAGTTCTGTTCTTTTTAGGAAAGATATTGTAAAAAAAATATTGTTCCCTGAAGGTTTCCAATATTGTGGCGACTGGTTGTTTTTTGCTCAATTCTGTTTTTATGGAGATATTGCTCATGTTGCAGAACCTCTTAATTTTTGGCGTCAACATGATAGAACGACTAGGAATATTTTTTCTCTTGAGAAAGAGGTTGTTCGAATGAATGAGAATACAAAGATTATACGTTTTTTTAAAAAACTGGCGAAAACGAATAATTTATGTGTTCTACAAAAAAAATATTATTGGTTGGTTGATCGTTGGCTGTGTTTTTTTACATATAAAAATTTGTTTCAAGTTAAGTATGTAAATCCTTCGTTTTCTATAAAATTAAAATTTGTTTTTTATATTCGTTTAATAAAACGATTTGTTGTAGAAAGCTGTAAAAGTATTAAGAATAAACTTACTATATGATTCCTAAGATTATACATTATTGTTGGTTTAGTGGAGAGTCTTATCCTACAATAATTCAAGAATGTTTAAGTTCTTGGAAGAAAATATTGGTAGGTTATGAATTTCGACAGTGGACAGCAAAGGATATTGTATTTGATAATCCTTTTGTGAAAAAAGCTTATAAAGATAAGAAATGGGCTTTTGTAACAGATTATATGCGTTTAAAAATATTGTATAATGAAGGTGGTATTTTTCTGGATACAGATGTGCTTATGATAAAGCCGTTTGATATGTTACTTCATTATAAATCCTTTTGGAATTTTGCATGCAATGGTATGGTTGAGCCAGTTGTTGTTGGATCGGAAAAAGGGAATGATATAATCAAATCTTGTTTGGAATATTACTTGAATTTATCAGAACAAGATTTGATAGATTATTGTTATATAGAAATCCCTAAAGTAATAACTCCGATATTTCAACAATATGGATTGGCAAAATATGAAAACAAAGAGCAAATAATATATGGGAATCTAATTCTTCCACACTTTGCTTTTTGTCCTATGCCTTTTGAGAAAGCTGATACTGTAAATCCTAAATCGTATGTTCAGTCTAATACTTTTGCTGTACATTTGTGGAATGCAGCTTGGTTTGATGATGAATTTCGTTTTTTTTGGAATAACCGATGGGCTAAAGGTTGGAAATTGGCCGGACGGAGATTGATTCATCAGCCAATTCAACCTATTAGATATTATAAAGATTTAGCGTATCATTTATTACGTCAACTACATATAAAGAAATAATGCCTTTTTTTTCTATAATAGTACCAACATACAATAGAGCTGCTTTTCTGTCGAAAGCGATTTATTCCGTTGTTTCACAGCTTTACAAAGATTGGGAACTTATTATTGTTGATGATGGTAGTACTGATAACACAAAAGAAATAGTTAGTAACTATAAGGATTCTCGAATCTTGTATGTGTATCAAGATAATGCAGAACGGAGTGCCGCAAGAAATAATGGAATTTTACACGCCCAGGGAGATTTTGTTTTGTTTTTAGATAGTGATGATTATTTTATGCCAACATTTCTTTCTGATTTATATGACCAAATAAATCAAAATGAAGAAAAAAAGATACTTTATTTTCATGATGTAATTATAGAAAATAAGGGTGTAAAAAAACATTTTGGCGTATTGCTTCCAAATAACGAAAAAAATATATTGAAAAGTCTGTTTCTGAATAATAGTGTTATTGGAGTTTGGCAGGCTGCCATCCCAAGATGTTTTTTTGAAATGAATAAATTTGACACACGTTTTTCTTTATGGGAAGATACACATTTATATTTTCGATTGTTGGCTCAATATGATTATGTTCAAACAAAGATACAGGGCTATTGTGTAGTTCAGCATTCGGAATCAACAGTAGCAATGGGGAATAGACAGGTCTCCTTATGTGATGTGGATAGATATATTGATGCAATAAATGATTTAGAGAAAAATTATGTGGATTTATTTTCTTGCTTAATTTCTCATGAAGATTTTAAATTGTATAGAAATGCAAAATTAAAAATGTATCTTTACATGGCACGGGTAAATCAACAGTATTGGGAAATGTATTCTATTGCGTGCCGTTTATTGCATAATTCTAAAACATTTGGTAATGTTTTAACATGTATAAAATTACCTTTTCATCAGATATTACAAGGATAAATGCACATTTTAATAGTTACATCTTGGTATAAAAATGCAGAGACCCCTGTAGGTGGGAGTTTCGTAGAGGAACAAGCTCGTATGTTGCAGAAAAGAGGACATACTGTTGGTCTTCTTCATGCGTATGTTACTGGAACATTTGTAGATACTTTACGTGGAGCAAAAGAGATTATTTCCATTGAGGAAGACAAAGGAATTTGTACAATGAGGGTTGCTACAAATGTGTATATTCCAAAGTTTAGGATTTTATCGTATAATCGTTTATGCAGGAAATCGTTAGATACTGTTTCTACGTATATAAAAAAATACGGCAGTCCAGATATAATACATGGTCATGCTATGTTTATGGGAGGTGTTGTTGCGAATTTTTTGGGTAGAGAATTGAAAATCCCTTATTTTCACACAGAGCATAGTTCGGGCTTTATTTTTGCACCAAATCAATATACAATAGGAGATATTAAGTTTGCTCGAAAAGTTTGCAAAGAATCTCAGAAATGTTTCTTTGTAAGTCATTTTCAACTTAAAAAAATGCAAAGAATATTGACGATAGACAACAGCAAGGTTCAAGTTATGCATAATGTTGTTCCTGCATCTTTCTTTAAAGAATACTCGATTGACAAAAATGATGCTTTTACATTTGTGATCATTTGCAATTTAATTCCACGGAAAAATGTTGATATGGTAGTTGATGCGTGGGAAAAGTATATTTCACATTATTCCAACGACAGATTGATTATTGTTGGAGATGGGCCTCTTTGGAATACGATAGAAAAGCAAATAATATCTTGTGATTTACAAAAATCTGTAACTATGTTTCATAAAATGTCAAGACAAGAGATTGTTTTTTTACTTCAAAAGGTACATGTTTTGATATCAGCAAGTGATATTGAAACCTTTGGTATGACATTAGCGGAAGCACTTGCTGTAGGAATTCCTATTGTTACTACAGATTCTGGTGGAATAAGGGATATTATAACGGGTGACATTGGAATAATTGTGACAGAAAAAAAAGCTGATAGTATATTGGAAGGAATGTTGAAGATTCGCAAGAACTATTATGGTTATAAACCTTGTGATTTACGGGAGTATGCTAGAGATAAATTTTCGGAAGATGTTATCTATAATTCTTTAATGGAGTGCTATAATGTTAGATAGAATAATAATGTCTGTTGTTTGGCGTTTGCACACTTTGTATGCACGATTGTTTCCATTGTACGAGATAAAAAATGTTGGATTGCAAGGACGGCAATATTTGCGGTATGTTGATAAATTTGATCAAGAGGCAAATGATTATATTTCTGATTTGATACAACAGGGTAAGCCTTGTATGGTCTCGAAGTTTGGAACATTTGAATTGGATACATTGGAAGAATGTAAAGTTTCACAAAAAGATAATTTAGGGTTGTCTGATTATATTGATTTTATTCGTCATAAAAGATCTCGATTAAATATCTCTAAAAATGTTATGTCTGGATTATGTTCAAATGCTGGTTTTTTCCCAAATAAACCAATATTATTGGAAAAATATTATAGAATTAATATCGAGGCAATAAAACAGATAGATGTCTTAGGTAGTTATCAAGTAACAGAATATATGTTCCGTAAGGAGTTACAAAATGCTGTTCGTGTTAATTTAGATGGGTATTATGCTCCTTTTTACTATAAAAATCCATGGACCAAAAATTTAAAAGGGAAAAGGGTGTTGGTGATTCACCCTTTTTCGGAGGAAATAGAAAATCAGTATGCAAAAAGGAATTTTTTATGGGAAGACGAGAATGTATTGCCAGAATTCTTATTGATCACTTATAAGACTGTGCAGTCTATTGCAGGAGCACAAACAGAATTTGCAACATGGTTTGATGCTTTACAAAAAATGAAAGACGATATACAGAAAATAGATTTTGATGTTGCTTTGATTGGTTGTGGTGCTTATGGGATGCCTTTAGCGGCTTTTTGCAAACAAATGGGAAAACAAGCTATTCATTTAGCAGGTTGGTTACAAATTTTGTTTGGCATAAAAGGTACTCGTTGGGATAATAATCCAAGAGTCTCTCAATTCTATAATGAATATTGGATTCGTCCTTCGGAAAAAAATAGGCCTAGGGGGGCAGAACTAATAGAAAATGGTTGTTATTGGTAAATAAATGCAGTTTAATTCGATTGAATTCTTTATATTTCTACCAATAGTTTTTTTATTGTATTGGTTTGTCTTCAATAGAAATTTGAAGCTACAGAATCTATTTGTCCTTATTATTTCTTATATTTTTTATGGCTGGTGGAATTGGAAGTTACTTTTTTTGATAGCATTTACATCTTTCTGTAGTTGGTATAGTGGGTTGTTAATAGAAAAATTCCGCGACAAGGCAAAATTGATAAATGGATTAAATATATCAGTCAATCTGATAATTCTTGCAATATTTAAATATTATAATTTTTTCGTTCAGTCCTTTGCAGACATCTTTAGATATGGAAATTCCGATGGCTTGTTGTTGAATGTGATGTTACCTGTGGGTATTAGTTTCTATACATTTCAGGCTTTGAGTTATAGTATAGATGTGTATAGAAACAACATACAGCCCACGAAAGATATTGTACAATTTTTTGCTTTCGTGAGTTTTTTTCCACAATTAGTTGCTGGTCCTATAGAAAGAGCGACTAATTTGTTGCCACAATTCCAAAAAACGAGGAACCTAAATTATGAACAATTGACAGGTGGTTTAAGGCAGGCTTTGTGGGGATTTTTCAAGAAAGTCGTGATTGCTGATAATTTGGCTGTATATGTGAATATCGTGTTTAATGATATTCACACTTATAGTGGTTTTCCTTTGATGTGGGCAACCTTATTTTTCATGTTTCAGATATATGCTGATTTCTCAGGGTATTCCGATATAGCAATAGGTATTGCTCGGATATTTGGATTTAAACTAATGGAAAATTTTAGACGACCATATTTGAGCCGTAGTATAAAAGAATTTTGGAATCGTTGGCATATATCTTTGAGTAGTTGGTTTCGAGATTATGTATATATTCCATTAGGTGGAAATCGAGTATCGATGTCACGACATTTTTATAATCTATTTATTACTTTTTTGATTAGTGGTTTATGGCATGGAGCGAATTGGACGTTCGTTTTATGGGGATCCTATTATGGAGGTTTGTTAGTTTTGGAACGAATATTACATATAAAATCATATCGGATAACAGATAAATATAGTATCTGTCAGGTACCTCGTTTAATCATTGTTTTTTTCTTGGTGTTTTTAGGTTGGGGATTGTTCCGTTCTAATTCTATTACAGATGCATATTATTTATTTACACATTTGTTCGATATCAATAGTGGGATAATAGGTGTACCAATCATTTCTACAAAAACCTTTATAACCTTGTTGATATTAGTAGTTTTTGTATTTATTGTAGACTGTATAAAGGAATTTACAGTAAAATGTTATCATAAAAAAATACTTATTTATGTTTGGGTTGCCTTTTTGATTGCTAGCATATATATACTAGGTAAATTTGAAGAACAATCGTTTATTTATTTTCAATTTTAATGAAAACAAGAAAAGTATTATTTCTTTTAGAGTTTTTGGCGACAATTGTTTTTTTGTTCTTGTTTGTTTTTGGAATGGAATATTTGTATAAGAATGAAATAACAAGAATTGACTTGTTATACTCCTCGATTTATAATAGCGACAATAATATAGAATTGGCTATAGTTGGTAATTCTCATGCTGGGGCAATGGGATGTACACCTTTTGTACAAACTGATAAAATCGGAAATTATTCAGTTGGAGGTCAAGATTTATTTCATGCTTCATTGGTTATAAGTGAGGTGTTAGCGAGAAAGAAAAAACTGAAATACTTGGTTCTATTTGTTGATTATGATTTAATGGGTTATAGTTTGGTTACTACTAATCAGCGATATACAGATAGAGAATATTATAAATATTCAGATACAATGCAAGATATGTCTCTGGGTAATAGGATAATGGCTCAATTGAATTTCTTTAGAAATAATCGAGATTTATCAAGGTTGAAAAATAGGTTTACAAATTCAGAAATACCATCAGTAAAAACAGAGAATTTGAATTTCATACCAATTGTCGAAGGTCGAGATGACAATTCATTGTGTGAAATGCGAGCAAAAGAAATGACATCGGTGAAATTTAATAAAAAATTGTTGCCGGAAAATGAAAAGATATTGTCGGAAATTCTTGAAAAAGTTGCAAAAAATAATGTAAAACTAATAGTCGTTGTGCCGCCTAAACGAGAATGTTTTTATCGATATGCGAATAAGCTTAATACACAAATTGCAAAAAAATCATTGTATAAAGTGGTGTATTCTTGTGAGAATGTTAGTTTTATAGATTTGTATGAGGATATGTCGTTTGCGGATGATGATTTTATAGATCCTGATCACGCAAATTCTAAGGGAGTGGATAAAATTGTTATAAACATTTCAAAATATATGCAATGAGGATTTTAATTTTACCTTTGAAAAGTGAAAATCTTATTTTTTTTGTATTTGCGTTAACACTTTTTATTAAGTGTGTATTATTTCATTATTTCTGCTTTGGATATGTGGCAGTTAGCTCATTATGGCAGGATCCGTTAGAATTTTTTGCTTTTTATATTTCAAAGTTGACGCCTGCTATTTTTATAGCCTCTTTTCTTTTTATTATTAAGCATTATTATTGGACCTGTATTGTATCTTTTTTGATAGACTTATGGTTAATTAGTAATATGTTGTATTTCCGTCAGAGTGGTTTATTTATTGATGTAGATGCATTTCTTATGATTGGTAATTTAAATGGATTTACAACTTCAATTTTTACCTATGTTAATTGGAAAGTATTTTTCTTTATAGGTACAACAATATTGTATTCATTTTTTGTATGTCAGATAGTAAGTGACAAGAAAAAAAATGTAAAAGCGTTTTTTATATCAGTCATAGTCGGTTTTATGATGGTTCTATATGATTATACATTAGGATATGCATCAGAAATTATGTATAGGGGACGAGAAAAATCTTGGTATGACACTAACCAGTTTACTTGGGCGTATCGTGTTGCTATTGGTAAAGGTTATTATCGAAATATAGAAATGCCCAACAATGTAGAGCGTGGGACTGTATTACATTTTTTCCCAAGTCTTATTATATACGAAATGAATAAAAGGGATGTTGAAGAGGTTGAATATTCAGAATATGAAAATTATTGGTTAAATAAAAATGTAAGAGAGGAATCTTTAGACAAGTTACCAGATAAAGAGAATTTAATAGTAATTCTTGTAGAAAGTTTTGAAAGTTGGGTAATAGAAGCAAAGGATTTTGACGGGAAGTATGTAGCCCCGAACTTTTTGAAATTTAAATCATTAATGGCACAATTGTATGTGTCAAAAATAGCTTGTCAAACAAGAGGTGGAGGATCAGGTGATGGACAAATGATAGAAAATACTGGAATGTTGCCAATTGCTACTGGTGCAGCATGTATGTTATATGGCGACAACAAGTTTCCTAATTATGCACATTTTTGGTCAAAGTCAATTATAATTGATCCGTGCGCAAATACGATATGGAATCAACCGCAGATGACACATTGTTATGGGTATAATGATATATATCCAAATAAAAAGATAATGCAAAACGGTTCAGAAGATGATATGGTTGTATTTGATTTCGCTTTGGATAAATTGAAGGATTATAAAGATAGTTCTTTCTGTATGCATATAATAACTATGTCTATGCATCCACCTTTCACAAGAGTAGAATGCCCAGATATGTCGTGGCCGTCAGATATGCCACAAAATTTGAGACAGTATTTAAATTCAGTTCATTATACAGATAGTGCTTTCGCGAAATTCATAGAACAAATAGAAAGAGATTCTTTATTAAACAATACAACAGTAGTAATTACTGGTGATCATACAACTTTCAAGAGATCTTTATTGCGAGAGTTTCAGACTTTTGCTTCTAAATATAAATATCCTATTCCTAAAGAAGTATCTTACACACCATTTATGCTATTTTCACCTAATATAAAAGAAAAAATAGAAATAGATGAACTTTGTTATCAAATGGATATATACCCTACAATTATGCACTGTATAGGTGCAGATGATTATTATTGGAAAGGCTTTGGTGTAAATTTACTTGATAGTATAGCTCGTAAAAATCGTACCATTACAGAAGAAGAAGCGTATATTCTTTCTGATAAGATGATTAGAAGTAATTATTTTAAGAAAATAGTTAAGTAAAACGATGAAACAACGAATCCGCAATCTTGATACTTTCCGTGCCATTGCTGCAATAGTTGTAATGATTGGGCACATTGAATTGTTCCGTGAAATGAATTTAGGGGTGAGCATACAAGAATATTATCCAAGTGGTCATACCGCTGTAATGTTGTTTTTTGTTATTTCAGGATTCTTAATAACATTTTTATTGACAAAAGAAAAAGAACGATATGGTCAAATTTCTTTAAAGGATTTTTATTTTCGTCGAATTTTTAGAATTTGGCCTGTATACTACTTAGTGTTGGTGCTTTCGGTATTTTTTGTTGATTCATTGTCGTGGTCTAATGTGTTATATGCAGTTACTATATTGCCTAACGTCTCTCATTCAATAGGTTGTGGTTGGAGTGGAAGTCCACAAATTTGGTCTATAGGGGTAGAAAATTTATTTTATATATTTTTCCCATTGGTAATTATGTTTATTCGAGCGGAAAGGATTCCGCTGTTGTTAATTATTTTTATTGTTTCTTATGCTTTGCTGCCTCATTTTATTGCTTTTACTAATGTTCGAACTCTGCAAAATGAATCATTGGAGATGATTAACAATAAGTTTTTTTACAATAATAAGTTTGATTCTCTGGCTATAGGTTGTTTGATAGGATATTTGTATGCAAAGAATCATACTTGGTTAAAATATCTATATAACAAATATGTCTTTTGGATATGTTTGTTGGTATCAGTGGTTTGTTGGTTTGGAAACATTGAGTCCAAGCATTTTAACGATGAACTTATGTCAGTTTTATTTGCCGTTGTTATTTTGAATGTTTGCACAAATGATGCTTTACATATCAATATTGAAAACAAAGCGACAAAATTTTTAGGAAAAATCTCTTACGGCATTTATATGTACCATTGGATTGTTTTATTGATAGCGTTTAAACTATTCCCATTGACAAAATCTGTCGGTTCAATGGTTGTCCTGTATTGTTTCGTTATAGGAGTTACGATTTTATTTGCTTGGATTTCTTTTGAAACTATAGAAAAGTATTTCTTAAATTTGAAGAAAAAGTTTGAAAGATAACTCAAACCACTAATTACTCGAATTTTCACGAAAGTGTTAATAAAAAATAGTGATATTCGTGGTTAAATACATAAAATCTCCAAACAACCGAAAAACAAACCTCCAAATAACCGAAAAATAAATCTTCAAATAACCGAAAAATAATTGCAGCATATTGATATTTTGCAAAATGTTATACCTTTGCAAAAAGGTATAATATGGAACAAAAGCCGACATATAACAATCGCATAGCCGATGAAGTACTGGCACGAAAACTATTGTCTTCTAGTGCTGTGTTACTTCAAGGACCAAAATGGTGCGGTAAGACAACTACGGCAGAACAGCTTGCCAAAAGCGTATTGTATATGGCTGATCCAGATGCCTTACAAAAGAATCTGTTTATAGCCTCTACCAATGTAAAGTCATTATTGGTTGGCGACAACCCTCGTTTGATTGATGAATGGCAGGTTGCACCACAAATTTGGGATGCCGTTCGTTTTGAATCAGATAAACGAAAAAATGTTGGTCAATTTATTCTAACAGGCTCTGCTGTTCCTCCTGTTACAAATAAAATTCAACATACAGGAACAGGGCGAATTTCGCGTGTTACGATGCGTCCAATGAGTTTGTGGGAATCGAAAGAAAGCAATGGGACAATAAGCCTACAAGATTTGTTTGAAAAGGGCGGTGAACCGATTTTTGGAGAATGCGAAAAAAATTTAGAAGACATTGCATTTTACATTTGTCGTGGAGGATGGCCAATGGCGGCTACGATTATGAAAGGTGAAAGTGCATTAGAAACAGCATATTCGTATTATGAAGCAATAACAGAAATAGACATTTCCAGAGTAGATTCGGTACGACGTAGCCAGGAACGCACAAAAAAGTTGATGCGTTCATTAGCTCGCAATCAAGGAACACAAACCAGTTATTCAAAACTGAAAGATGACATGGCGACAAATGACAGTCGTACATTGGACGAAGATACAGTTGCTTCATATATAGAGGCATTGAAAAAGATTTTTGTCGTGGAAGACATGGAAGCCTGGAATCCTAACCTAAGAAGTAAATGTTCGATTCGCACTACCGACACACGATATTTTGTCGATCCATCAATTGCGGTTGCGGCCCTTGGTATAGGTCCGAATGATTTGCTGAACGATTTAAACACCATGGGGTTTCTTTTTGAAACAATGGCTGTACGCGATTTGCGTGTATATGCAGATGCACTATATGGCCGAGTGTTTCATTATCGTGACAATAATAATTTGGAATGTGATGCTGTAGTTCATTTGCGTGATGGACATTACGGTCTTGTGGAAATAAAGTTGGGTGGCGAAAAACTCATTAATGAAGCTATTGAGTCATTGAACAAATTGGCAAGCAAAATTAATACGGACAAAATGTATCCTCCTTCGTTTAAAATGGTTTTAACTGCAGTTGGCAATATCGCATATCTGCACGAGAAAGGAGTTTATGTCGTTCCAATAGGATGCTTAAAACCATAAAATGCTTCGAATTCTTCATATAATACCTCGATTACGTAAAGGTGGTGCAGAACGGCTATAGGGCATAGATATTTCGCTGTCGCTTAGGATTCTCAACTTCCCGAACAAAATAGTCTCAACTTCCCGAACAAAATAGTCTCAACTTCCCGAAAAAACACTTAAAAATATTTATATGTATCTTATTTTTAATATATTTGCGATACAACAAAAGAATATAGATGGGTGACTATAAACATAGAATAGCAGATGCCATATTGCAGCGAAAGTTGCAAGGTAAAGGTGCTGTATTGGTGGAAGGCCCTAAATGGTGTGGAAAAACAACTACAGCAAAAGAGTGCGCTGCCAGTATGTTGAATCTTGGGGACTATTCCACTTTTGAAAAAAGTGTAGAAATGTTTTCGCTTAACCCACAAATGTTGTTACAAGGTGCTACTCCACGATTAATAGACGAATGGCAAACCATTCCACAATTATGGGATGTTGTAAGAAGTGAGGTTGATTCCCGCAACAAATTCGGACAATTCATTTTGACAGGTTCATCGGTGCCACCGCAGAATACAAAATTTATACATAGTGGAACGGGGCGATATGCCCGCTTGAAAATGCGGCCAATGAGCCTATTTGAAGCTGGTGATTCACAGCCACAAATAAGCTTAACCGACTTGTTTGAAGGCCAGGAGTTTGTACCTTGCCAGTGTGATATTGATTTAGATCGTATAGCCTATCTGCTTTGCCGTGGTGGATGGCCACAAGCAACATTGCTGGAAGGAATCGTTGCATTAGATCAGGCGTTTGAGTACTATGAAGCAATAGTCCAGTCCGACATTCAGCGGGTTGATGCTGTTCGCCGCAATGAACAAAGGGTACGCCAATTGATGCGTTCCTTTTCACGGCATATAGGTACACAAACGACATACACAGCAATGTGCTCCGACATAAAAAGTAATGACAGCCAATCTATTAATGACGATACTGTTGCTGATTATATTGACGCTTTGAGACGTCTGTTCGTTGTTGAAGATATGCCGTCGTGGAATCCAAATATTAGAAGTAAGGCAGCTATAAGAACTAGCGAAACCAGATATTTTGTTGATCCGAGCATTGCTACGGCAGCGTTGGGACTTGGACCAAAAGATTTGCTGAACGACCTGAAAACATTCGGCTTTTTCTTTGAAAATATGGCTGTCCGCGATTTACGCGTCTTTGCCGAAGCCATGAACGGAATAGTGTATCACTATAGGGACAGCAATGGGTTGGAATGTGATGCAGTAATCCATCGCAGAGATGGCTCGTATGCGTTAGTGGAAATAAAACTGGGAGGTCTACCAAATATAGATGCTGGAGCACAATCTATACTTGCTCTGCAGAATACAATAGATACAACAAAAATGCCCGTTGCATCGTTCGGAATGGTTTTGACCGCAATTGGCGATTATGCTTATCGTCGAAAGGACGGTGTTTATGTCGTTCCAATAGGATGTTTAAAACCGTAAAAAATGTTTCGCATTCTCCACATAATCCCTCGTTTACGCAAAGGCGGTGTGAATGGTTGTATAATATAAGATTCCTAGTAAAATTAAAATCTTCAAATAACCGAAAATAAATGATTATATCATTCCCATTTTTTATATATTGTGATTTCATTATTTGAATATGTAGAGAGAGAATCTGTAAAATTGTCTAGTTTAGTATCCTTAGGAAGAATAACATAGAAATTGTTTTTTGATGTTATATATTCAGAAAGAAGTTCTTTTGAATAGAGAAAGTTATAATCAATGGGTTTAAGATTTAGGATTGCTACATATCCCCAAAAATTTTGATGACAAAATACAGTAGCATTATTAGGACAAATCTCTTTTATAAATAAACTATTTTTGATAATGTTGTCTTCAACTAATAATTTTTGATTTCTATCTATTATGGATAGATCTTTATTTTGTTCTTTGTAAATTTGACCAGCCCAATTTCCTCCCTGATAATAGTTTAAACAAAGTTTTGTGAAGTATGAGATGATTGTTATTATAAATAATACTTTATAAAGTAAATTATCTTCTTTCGTTAAAACAAAGAAAAATATAGGAGTAATAAGAGAAAAGTATTCAAAATTACGAATGTTGAAAGGGACATTGGAACCAAAACAGAGGCAAATGGTTGCAACACAAAGAAATAAAAACAAAACAATATCTTTTTTTTCGTTTTTGTCCGAAAAGATGAATAAAAAGACAGATAACCACATTAAATTGGATTTAAGACCAATCCAATTGGGGGAATAAATAAAATCTGTTGCTCTAATCCATAATAAAAGACATAGGAATACTATGCAATATAGCATTTTATAATGTGTTGATTTTTTACATGATTTAAGAATATGTTTTATAGATATAGCAACGATAATTATGGTTAATAGATATTTAAATATGGTTTGATTTATCCATGAAAATAGGAAAAAAATACCATAGTCTTGGGTTCCTTTCGCAATTGTTTGACTTGTTAAATTTGAAAAATTTTTAATATATTCTTGTGGACTTTGAAAAATAGAAAAATAAAAAAATAAAAAAATAAACATTCCTCCCAAAAAAGATAGTAAAGTTTTGACAGGAGTGTTGTTGTAATAAAAAATAAGTAGAATAAAAAAAGGTATTATAATGAGATTTGTAATCATTATAGGAATTAAAAATGCCAAAAAGAAACCACTCGTAATACAATAAATTTTATTATGTCTTTTGGCAAATAGTCCTAATAAAATTAATCCAATAGAAATTTTAGTTGTAATTAAATTTAAAGAAATATAGGAAAGTGTTTGCATGCATGGTATTTTTATAAATGTTCCTAATAGCACAAAACAAAATATTAGAAAAAAATTATGTATTTTCTTTGACTTGTTAGAATAACAAAAAGAAAATAAACCAATACTGAATATTATAGAACTAAAGATGTGTAATAAAAAATTACAAAGGCGGATATTATAAATATTATTGTTAAATAAATTTTGAAACAATAAATGAAATTGAGATGATAATCCTGCAGAAGGTAAGTCTTTTAGTAGTACAAGGTACCAACCTTCATCAGATGTAATTAAACCTTTATTGAGAACTAAAAAATTGATTATAATGGAAAATAATGCAACTGTAAAAGTTATATAATATAAGAATTTTGTCATTTTAGGAATGTGTATTTCGTTAGTGTTTAATATTATAGTAAATTTAGACAATTTTTAGGGAAGTGTACAGTACAAAAAAGGGAAGTTTACAAATGTTATTGCTAAAATTGATAATAATAAAGATAAATTACTGTAAATGGAGTTTTTCATATAATTTTATTATAAAATTACTATTGTTAAATTTCCCTTTAATGAACTCTATAATTATAGAGATAGTAAAGCAAATTGATAAAGAAACAGCAAACATTAAGATGCTGTTTCTAAATGCATAGATAAAATCTTTAAAATAGTATCCCTGAATAAATGTATGGAGGAGGTAAATGTTGGTTGCATGTTTCCCTAAATGGAAAAAAGGATTGAACTTAATATTAAAAGATTTGTTTATTACGACAAATAGTATACAAATTAGTGGGGCCAAGAGTGCATCCATTTTTGTTCCTACAAAAAATGGAACATAGCAGAATTGCCTATTTAAGGTAAATAAGATGCAAAAAATACTTGCAAGGAATGTTATAGTATGGAGTGGTATTCTATTACAACAAACGTTGATGTTTTTGATATATAGTGAACTGAATATACCTAAAGAAAAAATAAATGTATATTCAATAAGATCTCTATCGTTAGAAAAACATGGAAAAAAAGACCACGTACATAAAAATAATAATAGAGGTATTGCAATTTTTAATTTAGAAATCAGAAAATAGAGTAGAGGAAATGCTATCCACAATTTAATAATTAACTTATTAAACCACCATGTAATATTGTATGATTGGTATCCCGCTATACCCAGAACATCTTTAGCAATGTTTTTGTAAGTATTTGTGAGATCATAAAGATCAATAATATTACGCTCAAAGAAAAAATGTCCAAGAGGGACAAATATTATATATATTACCCAATAAGATGAGTAAAAATGTATAAATCGTTTTCCTATAAATTGTATTGTATTACTATCTATTATAGATTCTTTTGGGGTATGATTTTTAAGTCTGAAATTTTGATATTGTGTAGTTATACCATAACCACTAAGGAATAAAAAAAGAGAAACACATACTTTACCTATTTGAGCAAGAAATAATGTAAATGTGCAATAATCACCTCCTTGAGAGAAAAGATGATGCCAAAGCATTGCGCAGATTGCAAAACCTTTAATGACAAGTGTGTCTTGTTTGCTTATGCTATAATCCATATTTTATTAATTCAAATGTTCTTTAATTTTTGAACAAATCAATTCCACATCTTCTTCTGTCAAATCATAGTACATAGGTAACCGCACTAAACAATCGGCATACATATCACAATTAGGAAGATTTCGACCATCATGTTTATCTTTGTAAAATGGGCTGCTGTGTAAACTCAGATAATGAAATACGGCAAGTATATCGTTATTTTTAAGTTCTTGAATTAATGCAGTTCGTTCTTTCAATGAATTACAAACCAAATAGAACATGTGTGCATTATTGGTAGCGTATTCGGGAATGTTAGGTACACGAAAATATCCTTTGGCAGCAAGAGGTTGCAACTGTTCAAAATACAAATTCCATAGTTGCTTACGTTTGTTTTGTATTTCATCTATGTTTTCTAATTGAGCCCATAGAAAAGCTGCAATAACCTCACTTGGTAAAAAAGAAGAACCTGTATCAACCCAACCGTATTTGTTTACCTCTCCACGGAAGAATTCTGCACGGTTTGTTCCTTTCTCCCAAATGATTTCAGCTCGACGGATAAAACGTTCGTCATTTATTGCAAGCATTCCTCCTTCTCCCGAAATAATATTTTTTGTTTCGTGGAAAGAAAATGCCGATAGGTGACCGATAGTACCAAGAGGTTTTCCTTTATAAAAAGAATCTATTGCTTGCGCGGCGTCTTCAACTACAAGTATGTTATGTTTGTTTGCGATGGTCATAATTGCAAACATGTCGCAGGCAACTCCAGCATAATGAACAGGAACTATTACTTTAGTTTTTGGTGTAATTAAAGATTCTAGTTTGTTTGCATCGATATTGGGATTTTTCCCCATGCTTTCGGCAAAAACGATTTTTGCGCCTGCACGAACAAATGCCAATGCAGAGGAAACAAATGTATAGCTTGGAACAATAACTTCATCACCTGGTTGTATGTCACAAAGTATAGCAGCCATTTCAAGTGCATCGGTGCAGCTGGTTGTAAGCAAACATTTTTTGAAACCATATCGTTGCTCAAAAAATTGTTGGCATTTATGGGTGAAATTTCCATTCCCTGAAATTTTACCTATAGCAACAGCTTGAGTAATATATTCAGTTTCTTTTCCTGTAAGATGAGGTTTATTGAATGGAATTTTCATTTCTTTAACCACCAATGATAAATGTTAGTAACAGATTTTCTTTTAAAACCATTTTTCTCATAATATGAGCATGCTCGTTTATTTTGTAGTTGTGTTGCAACTTCAAGTTTTTTTATACCTTTTGAGTGTAGAAATGTTTCACAAGTGGATAAAATAACGCTACCATATCCTTTCCCTCTAAATTCATTGTCTGTGGCGACTAATCCGATAATTCCAATTTCGTCTTTAATTTTTATTGTTGCCATGGACACTATCTTGTTTTTTATTTTATATACAAATATGTAATCTGCGATCTCATGTGATACGGATTTCTCTATCCATATCTTGTATAAATTTTCAAAACTATTTTTAGGTAATTTTTTGTCTATCTTAAATCTTGAAAATTCACCACTTTGTAAAGCTAACTTATACAAATCGTTTGAGTTTTCTTGTGTATTGTAAAATTGTACATTGGGATTTTTTTCGACCGTCGCTTTTGAGTTTATGTTTTTTTGATAAATAATTTTTTCATCAACAAGTGAAATATCAAAATTTAATATCGTTTTAATTTTTTTTTTGCTGAAAATATAAATTAAATCATATTTTTCTGTGTTTGTGAAATTCGTATCGAGTATTGGTGTGTTCTCAAATGTTAATTTACCCACCTGTAGATTAAAAAAATCACTATCCCATTGTAACGAATCTATATGCATAAGTTTAAATGTTAATGGAATCTTTAACAATAAACAGTTGTCTTTCTTTTACTTGTTCGAATATTTTACCAATATAGAGCCCAAGTATTCCCAATACAAAGAGAATTAAACCTCCAACAAACCAAATTGAGAATACCGTTGTTGTGTAGCCTTGCACGGTAATAATTCCTACAAGTTTTGCTACGATATTATATATGGCAAGTAAAAACGATAGTGCGGACATACAAAAGCCAAGTCCAACAGCTAATTGCAATGGCTTGTTGCTGTTGGAAATCATTACATCAAAGGTAAGTTTTAATAATTTGCTGAGAGTATATGATGTGTTTCCTTCTGCTCGTTCTGCATGTTGTACAGGTATTGCAATAGATTTGAAACCTAAATATGAAATTAATGTCACGAAAGATCGTGAGGTTTCTTTCATCTTGTTAAATTCATCAATGACACATTTTTTATAAATGCCGTAGTTTGCAATGGTTTTATCTGTTTTTTGTCCGCTTAGCCAGTTAAAGAAACTATGGAATAGTGAAGAAGAAAGTTTTTTGAAAAAAGAATCTTTTCTGTCAATTCGTTGGGCATATACAATGTCAAATCCTTCTACTGCTTTGTTGTATAGGTTAGGGATTTCTTCAGGTCTGTCTTGTAAATCACAATCCATCACTACTATCCAATCACCAGAGACATAGTGTAAACCTGCCGTGATGGCATAATGTTGCCCAAAATTTCTACTTAGGTTAAGTCCTTTAACTTTTTCGTTATGGGAACATTCGTTAACTATTTCTAACCATGAATTATCAGGTGAAGCGTCGTTCACAAGAATTATCTCATAATTGTTAGTAATGGTTGTTACACTTGTCACAATACGACTTACCAGTTCATGCACCATTTTTTCTCCTTTATATACCGGAGATACAATAGAAATATGAGGGTTGTTTTGTTCCATTGTTAGTTGTAATGTTCAAAGATAAAAATTTAATTGTGAATTCTATAAGCAATTATATGGATTTTGTTGTTAGATAGTTTTCTTTCTATGGTAAAACGCTGACATTTATAGTGTTGTCAAGAATTGATAATTTGCGGATATAAAATATGACCTATTTTAGGTAGCCTAAAATAGGTCATATTCTTTTCTTGTAATTACTTTGGGAAAAGAATAGTTTTTTGTAAAAAATATGTATATTTGACCTAATTATTCGCAATACCTAAATTACTATGGCAAAAATTTTAAAATTATCGGATCTTCATGAGGTTGATCAAAAAAACAGGAAAGGCAAGAAACCTTCAGGTGCATTTGGTTGTATGAAAGGCCAAATATATTGTCGTGATTATAAAAAAGTCTTTAATTTGGAATGAGACTACATCAACTCTTCAAAAGATTTAACAACTGCTGAGATATGATAATCTTGCATATTCGGTATATGAAGTTCGTTGTTGTAATTGCCTTCTAAAAACTCATTTATAATTGTAAATTCTGGCTTAGTTGGAGTAATGTTTAAGATTGGTCGGTTGGCAATGCCGTAATCTATTAGTTTGCTTGGCAGCTGATTAGGACTATTCTCATTTTTTAGATTTACAAGAAAATCCATGGTCTTTAGTTCTTCGATCAACTCTTTTCTTGGAATAGAATTGCGTATTTCAAGCTTGAAACCAAGTTTATCTTTGTATTCTTTTATGAGATTGTCGTAGCGGGTATATACAATGAATTTAAACGGTTTATTTATCGAACATAAATAGTCAAGAAATAATTTCGGATTACGGATGTCGGCGTAGAACATTCCAGCGTATGCAAAAGTAGGAATGTCGTTTTGCACTTCTTTACGTACAAGATTGTTGAGGTCAAAATCAAAACCTTGTGGAATTACTCGAAATTTGTCCTTGTATTCAGGATAATAGGCCTCTATAGCTTGTAGAATAGGTACTGTTATGTACGAACATTCTTGGCAGAACAACCGTTCGTATTTTTCGAAGTAAGCAAGATGATCGTTTGTCTTTCCGTTTTTCATGAATGGGTCTCCACAATCGGCAATCCATGTTTTAGGGAATTTGTGCGGATATTCTTTTTTTGCCTTTGCACATCCCCAATGTATATGGTGTGGAGCACCAATAGAAATGAGTACGTCGAAATTCTTTTCTTGCTTTATGATCTCAGGAACTCGATAATAAAATTCAAATAATGGGAATTCAAATTTGTGTAGTATTTTCCCTAATACTTTGTCTATTATGGTTCTATTGTTTATCCCGTCGCTACTATATGGATGTAATTCCCAACGGATTGGAATATTTTTCAGCTTTATGTTGTATTTGTTTTCAAACTCCGTATAATCGTAGTTTCCTAATACGGCATACACTGTAACGAAATGACCTCGTCGGGCTAGTTCTTGAATTAATTCCGTACTACGGATGGAACGTGGCGTTTGAATAGGAAAAATATGTTGGGTTATGACAAGGATGTTCATTGCTCGGATGTTTCTTTAATAAAATATGATTCTGTAGCGTAAAGAGGAATGTTTTCCATCCATAGTTGGTCTTTATAAGGTAACATGGAAATTCGTAGCCCTTTAAGATTGTTTGTTGCAAAATCAATATTTATAAAATTAGAAAGAGACTTGCTTTTCACATTTATTTCTGCTTTTACTTCTGTAGGAACAATACGTCCTGTTTGTGCTAAAAAATCAATTTCTATTGTAGAATTTTCTTTGCTGTAGTAGTAAACTGGTATGGTATCTATGGATTTTAGTTGTTGTAAGACAAAATTTTCGGTAAAAGCACCCTTGAATTCAACGAAGGCATTAGAGCCGAGAAGCATTTCGTTTGGATTTGTTTCAGACATACATGAGAGAAGACCACAATCAAGGAGATATATTTTAAATATGGAAGATTCGCAATAAAATTTTAGAGGTCTGGTCGGACATTTTGCTAATTCTACTTTATATATTAGTCCGGCGTCTAATAGCCATTGTATGGCGAGCTCATATTCTGAAGCTCGTGCACCTTTTCTTATCGCTCCATAAATAAATTTCTTGTTTTCCTTTGCTAACTGGGCGGGTATGTTGTCCCATACTTGGTGAATCCTTGTCACCATGGTTTTAGTATGCTTTGAAATGTCTTGTTTGTATGCATCGAGAATTTCTTTTTGGACCTTTCTTACTTTATGTATGTCGTTTGTTGAGATATATGTCTGTACGGCTTCGGGCATACCTCCAACACAATAATATTCTCGTAAGTATTCGATTAAATCGTTGTGGGCTGTTTTTAGCGTATCCCATTCAAGATTTTCAAGGGCGATAGTTAGACCTTTTTTCCCTTTCGCCAATAGAAATTCGCTAAAAGTCATGGGAAACATACGTATTGTTTCCACTTTCCCCACAGGAAAAGATTCATTTTCTCGTAATGAAATACCTAATAGGGAACCAGCTACGATTACATGCAGGTCAGGTTCGTCTTCGCAAAAATATTTTAGTGACGCAATCCCATTGGGGACCTCTTGGATTTCGTCAAAAAATAATAAGGTATCTCCTTGGGTTATCTTTATGTCGAATATTCTGCTAATCTCTCTTAGGATTCTTTTGGTGTCCATGTCGCAAAATAAGTTTACGACTCTACTGTCTTTGTGGCAATTTATATGAACAAAGTTTTTAAATTCCTGTTTGCCCAAAGCTTTTACAATGTATGTTTTTCCTACTTGGCGCGCACCAAGCATAAGTAGTGGCTTTCTGTGTTGCTTGTTTTTCCAATCAAGCAAATTGTTATAAATTTTTCTGTACATAGCTCTATGCTTGCGTTGTTTTGCAAATATACATTTTTTCTGGGGAATGTTTTGGTAGAATTCACACTTTTCTTGGGGAATATTTTGGTAGAATTCACACTTTTCTTGGGGAATGTTTTGATAAAATATACACTTTTTTTGGGGAATATTTTGATAAATGTTGCACTTTTCTTGGTGGATATTCTGATAAAATTTACACTTTTATTTGGGGTATGAGTACCTTTTGTTAGTTGTGTAAGGTCGTGATAATTGTGGAAAGTATTTTGACTTGTGTTTCCCTTGAAAAGTTATCTTGGTTTATAGTTGAACATTTTATTCCTCCTTGCTGAAATTCTTTGTGAATTTGTGGAAGAAGTTCAATAAGGTGTTGTTTGTCACGAACGATAGTGCCAGCTTTTGTGATTTGTATTATTTCCTTTTGAGGATTCGCTGTGCATTCTTCGTTTCCAAGATATTTTTGTTTTAGTTGTAAGGCTTCTTTGTCGTTGTCGTAACAAAATAAAATATGTCTTTGTAAAGCTATGTAATCATATATTTTTGTGCCAACAAAGGAGTAATCATTAAATAGAACCAACATATTATGTGTTGCAAGTCGTTTAAGTAACTCAGAGTTACTTAGTCTTGGGTATATGTTTATATATGGTTTTAGTAGAGTAAATTTAGTGCTTAATAGTTTTTCTATGCCAATATTGTCTTTAAGACCATAGAAATTAAATTCAAAATTATTGATTTTGTTTTCTACAACTAATTGGTTAAAGCAGCTTAATACACTATTTAAAGGGTGATATTCATATATTGTTCCTATATAAGCAAAGCGTAGTTTGTCTGTTTTTTGTTTAATATGTGCTATTACACTTATTGCATAGGGATCAAATCCGTTACGGATAATATGGATCTTTTTAGCAATATTTTCATTAATTTGTTTAGCAGAATATTCACCAACTGTTGTTATGTATGTTACATTATGGGTAAACTTTTTTTCGAAGTATTTATTCCAAGTAAAAGAAAAAATACTTTTGCTTCTGTTTTTATTTTGAATCCACGCATCTCTATAATCCGCAATCCATGAAATGTTATGTTTTTTACTTAATTTAGATGCATATTTAAATAATACAAAAGGTTCTCCTGTAGCAATAATAGTATCAACAGGGTTTTCTTGTAGATATTTTTTTGCTCCTCTATAAATACCTGCTTTGGGTCCTATAAATAAAAGAAACTGGGCATATTCATAGAATGCGGTTACGAATTTTCGTATAAGAGAGAATCGCTTTTTTCCGTATTTAAGAAGAATTCTGTTTGCCAAATTTGGCTTGTATGGTGTACGGATTATTGTACCATATTCCGTTTGTTCAATAATAGTTTCGCTTGTTGCAGAAGGAGCAATATAGTCTAATTCATTTCCATATTTGTTTTCCCATTGGCGCGTTACAACTATAGGGTAAACTCCGAATTGGCGTAGATATTTATACCAAGAATATGGACGTAAACCACCAACAGATACGTATGGAGGAAAATCGTAGGCGAGGATTAATAATTTCTTTTCTATTTTTTCACCTTCTTCCATTGGGCGTCTCTAACTTGATAGATGCGTTCAATAATGTCAATTACCTTTAATCCTTCAAGGACATTTGTTGTTATGCTTCCTTTTTCTGTTAATTTTTCTACCACATTTTGAATAACATAGTGGTGGTTTTGAGCAGAACCTTTATATGCACCATAATCGTTTGGTGGATTTGATGGTGCAAGGGTAGGCATTTCGTAGTCTTGAATGTGGCAATATTCAACTTCGTTCATATATTGCCCTGCCACTTTTACGGTGCCTTTTTCTCCTACAATGATAATACTGCTTTCTAAATTCTTATCCCAAACAGCGGTTGAATAATTTATACAACCCATACCGCCATTTATGAAGTCAAAGGTAACAACTCCACTGTCTTCAAAATCGGTTAAGGATGCATGTGAGAAGTCTTGAAAATTCCCTCGAATGTTTGTTATATCGCCGAACAACCAATACATGATATCGATAAAGTGGGAGAATTGTGTGAACAACGTTCCGCCATCAAGATTTGTAGTCCCGTGCCAGTTCCCAGGTTTATAGTAACGACTATCGCGATTCCAATAACAATTCAGTTGAACCATATAGATGTCGCCTAAAATCTGATTGCTAATGATGTCTTTTAACCATACCGAAGGAGGTGAATAGCGATTCTGCATAACACAGAATACATGGCGGGACATCTCTAACGATTTAAAAACGATTTGTTCTGCGTCTTTTTTTGTTAGTGCAATAGGTTTTTCAAGAACAACATGATATTTGTGTTCTAATGCTTTAATTGCATATTCAGCATGAAAACCGTTTGGTGTGCAGATGTTTACAACGTCAAGGTCAATGTTTGAATTTAAAAGTTCATCTATTGAATTAAAGAATGGTACTTCAAGGTTTTCAAGTCCAAGTTGTTCTTTGGGTAAAATGTCGCAAACGGCAACAAGTTCAGAATCTTTGTTTCTTCTGATCATTTCAGCATGGCGCTTGCCTATATGCCCTTGACCAACAACAGCAAACTTTATCATAATTATTTTTCTAAAGTAATTGAATCGTTTTGTAATCTATAAATTTCTCCAGTTTCTGGACAAGTTGCTGTATTATTTTCGAATGTAAGCCTATGTCCGTTTTTGCTAACCCAGCCTAATTGTTTTGCTGGATTCCCTACCATAAGTGCGTATGGTTTTACGTTTTTTGTAATGACAGATCCTGCTCCAATCAATGCATATTCTCCTATCTCGTGTCCGCAAACAATAGTAGCATTGGCTCCAATAGAAGCACCTTTTCGTATGATTGTTTGTTTAAATTCGGATTTTCTGGAAATGAAACTGCGTGGGTTAATCACATTCGTGAATACCATCGAAGGTCCAAGAAACACATCGTCTTCGCAGATTACGCCAGTGTAAACCGATACATTATTTTGAATTTTGACATTGTTGCCGATAACAACTTGAGGTGAAACAACAACATTCTGTCCGATATTGCAATCTTCTCCAATCTCACAATTTTGCATAATATGAGAAAAATGCCAAATCTTGGTGTTTGTACCAATATGGCAACCGTCGTCTATAATAGCCGTTTCGTGTGCAAAATATGTTTTACCTTCCATTATTGTATCAGTTCTAATACTGTTTGGGTGATGTATGTTAGTTGTTCCTTGTCCAATTCTGTATGCATAGGTAGCGATAATACGCATTGAGAAAGCATTTCTGCATTCGGGAAATCTCCGCTTTTGTATCTATCGTTTTTGTATGCGTTCTGCAAATGTAAAGGAATTGGGTAATAAATCATTGCAGGAATCCCCTTTTCTTTAAGATTGGCTTGGAGTTTATTCCTGTCAATACTTGCGTGTAGTTTAATTGTGTATTGATGGAACACATGGCTCGATTGGGGATTTCGAGCGGGAATAGTCAGTTTGGGATTATGGGAAAACGCGTTGTCGTAGAATGCCGCAGCTGCTTGTCTTGCTTTGGTATATTCGTTGAGGTGCTGTAGTTTTACATCAAGAATAGCCGCTTGTATGCTATCAAGACGTGAGTTTACACCAATTCTGTCGTGGTGGTATCGTTCTGTCATGCCGTGATTGGCAATGCATTGTATTTCTTTAGCCAAAACATCGTCATTGGTAAAAATTGCACCGCCATCTCCGTAACAGCCAAGGTTTTTGGAAGGGAAAAACGATGTGCATCCAATCGTTCCCATACAACCAGACTGTTTGGTTGTGCCGTCAGAAAAAGTGTAAGTAGCTCCAATTGATTGACAGGCATCTTCAATTACATACAAATTGTGTTCTTTGGCAATTTGCAAAATAGATTCCATATCGGCATGTTGTCCAAATAAATGTACAGGAACAATCGCTTTCGTCTTGGGAGTTATCGCTTTTTTTACACTTTCTACGGACATACAAAATGTATCGGGGTCAACATCCACAACAATAGGAGTTAACCCAAGTAAAGCAACAACTTCGGCAGTTGCAATAAATGTGAATGTCGGTGTAATGACTTCATCGCCAGGTTTGAGTCCTAAAGCCATCAAGGAAATTTGCAATGCATCGGTACCGTTCCCTACGGGAATGACATGCGTAACTTGCAGATATTGTTCAAGATGTTTTTGGAAAGTTGTTACCATTCCACCTTTTACAAATGCCGCAGAATCAAGCACATTTTGAATGTTTGCATTAATCTCGTCTTTGATTCTTTCGTATTGACTTTGCAGGTCAACCATTTGGATGTTTTTCATCACAATGAATTTTTTGTAAAAATAGAAAAAGTATTGTAATAAAAGAATAGTTCACAATATAAATATGTGTCTTGCTGTATAGTGTTCATTGTGTATTTGATTTTGTTATGCTACCAGTCAGAGAATAATATCCATTGTCAATTATCTATTGTCAATTTAATTTCCTATCTTTGTGTATCAAATTCATGAGGTTTGTAAGGAGATGGTTACGTTACAAAATATTTATGCCATTGTTTTTGGTGGCAAAAATTTGAATATTAGCAAGAAAGAAGAACAAAAGATTGTCGAAAGTTATTCTTTCTTGGAAGCATTCTCAAAAGACAAGGTTATTTATGGCATTAACACAGGTTTTGGTCCTATGGCACAATATCGTGTTAGCGATGCCGATTTAAATGACTTGCAATATAATATTGTTCGCTCGCATTCATGCGGTGCAGGCAAACCATTACCAGAATTGTATGTCCGTGCAGCTATGTATGCTCGTTATATGACTTTTATGCAAGGAAAATCGGGTGTTCATATTGATTGTGCAAAACAGCTGAAAGAATATATTAATCGTGGCATTTATCCTTTTATACCAGAACACGGTAGTGTTGGTGCCAGTGGGGACTTGGTTCAACTTTCACAGTTGGCTCTTACATTGATAGGTGAAGGTTTTGTGTTCTATAAAGGACAAAAATTACCAACTGCTGAGGTCTTAAAGAAAGAAAAACTACAACCATTACAACTTCGTGGCCGAGATGGTTTGTCTATCGTAAACGGAACTGCTTGTATGACCGGTATTAGTTTCGTTAACTTGATATATGCTCAAAAAATGTTGCGTTGGAATTTGTTGTTCTCTTCTATGATGAACGAAATAGCAGGTTCTTATGATGACTTTTTGAGTCCTGTTTTGAATAAAATCAAATTTCATGTTGGTCAGCAAAAGACAGCTGAAGTTATGCGTGAAATCTTGAAAGATAGCAAATGTCTTCGCAATCGTCAACAAGAGTTGTACGATCAAAAGACTACGACAATGCGTTTTGGCGAAGATGTGAAAGTACAACCATACTATTCTTTGCGTTGCGTTCCACAAATATTGGGACCAATTTCCGATGAAATTGATAACGCAGAGAAAGTAATTGTAAATGAATACAATGCAGTTGACGATAATCCTATTGTAGATGTGGAAACCCAAAGTGTATATCACGGTGGAAATTTCCATGGCGACTACATTTCTTTCGAAATGGATAAATTGAAAATTGCCGTTACCAAAATGACTATGCTTATGGAACGACAATTGAATTATTTGTTCCATGACAGAATCAATGGTATTTTGCCTCCTTTTGTGAATCTTGGAAAACTTGGTTTGAACTATGGTTTACAGGCTGCACAATTTACTGCGACTTCTACAACTGCGGAATGTCAGACGTTGTCTAACCCAATGTCGGTACATTCAATTCCGAATAATAACGACAACCAAGATGTAGTTTCAATGGGTACAAATTCAGCATTGATTACGAAACATGTAATTGAAAACTCATATCAAGTCGCTGCTATTCATTGCCTTGCATTGGTTCAAGCCGTTGATTGTTTGGTAAGAGACAAAAAGTTGAAAGTCGAAAATCTTTCATCTGCAACAAGAGGATTTTACGAAGATGTTCGTAAAATTGTGCCAGCATTTGTAGACGATACTTCAAAATACGAAGAGTTGGCAACAGTAATTGAATACTTGAAAAACGTAAATATTTAACACATGAAATATGCTTTAGTAACAGGTGGTTCGCGTGGAATTGGTCGGGCGGTATGTTTGGCACTTGCGAAAGAAGGCTGTGCAGTTCTTATAAATTACCGTTCGAACGAACAAGCTGCGTTAGAAGTAAAACAACAGATTGAAAATGAAGGTGGTGTAGCAGAATTGCTTCCGTTTGATGTTTCTGATAATCAATCGGTTGATGAAAATATTACGAAATGGCAGGACGCACATCCAGAGGATTATATCTCTATTTTAGTAAACAACGCAGGTATTCGTAAGGATGCGGTGATGGTGTTTATGCAAAATGAACAATGGAACGATGTGTTGCATACTAACTTGGACTCGTTCTTTTTTGTGACACGCCGTGTGCTTAAAGGTATGATTTCCAAGCGATATGGTAGAATCATAAATATCGCTTCGTTGTCGGGCATAAAAGGTTTGGCTGGTCAAACGAATTATTCTGCTGCAAAGGCAGGTTTAATAGGTGCGACAAAAGCACTTGCACAAGAAATTGGTTCTCGAAAAATTACGGTAAATGCGGTTGCTCCAGGATTTATTGCAACAGATATGACGCAAGATTTACCTGAGGCGGAATTAAAGAAAATGATTCCTGCAGGTCGTTTTGGTAAGGCCGAAGAGGTTGCCGATTTGGTTGCCTTCCTTGCGTCTGATAAAGCTGCATACATAACTGGCGAAGTTGTATCTATTAATGGCGGTTTGTATACATAAAAATAGAATGGCATGATTTATGTCTATGTATAATTTACATTTTGATTGTTATTATTAATTAAATACTTATTTATTATGAAGAAAATTATTGTAACATGTCTTGCACTTATTAGTCTTGCAATTGTAGGTAATGCTCAAGAAAATGTGAGTATTCGTATTCCTGAGGGATATCAAGGTTTTGTAGAACAAGAAAATCGTTTCCATTTCTGGGGCGATGAAGGTAATTCAGTTGCTGTTTCAACAACTCACGGATTTTATTTTAATGGTCATACATTTGTGGGTATCGGTTTAGGCGTAACTGGTTCTGGAAATTATGGATTGGTTCCATTCTATACATCAGTAAAACATGTGTTCTTGAATGATAGAACTATTTCTCCAAGTTTGAGTGCTCGTTTAGGTTCGTATATTGGTGCTGATATGGGTTCGTATGGTGATTTGGCGTTTGGCGTTCGCTTTGCTTCAAAGAAAGACTTTGCTTTAACGATTTCTGCTGCGCTTTCTTATTATGAACCATTCGATGATGTAACAACAGAATGGAATGTTGATACAGATACATATAAAGAAATAACAAAGAAAATTGATTTTTCTGGTGCTTCATTGCGTTTCGGAATAGAGTGGTAGAATAGAGAAATATAATATAAATGACAAAACGGGTGGTTATAACAGGAATGGGAATCTATTCCTGTTTAGGAAAAAATATAGCAGAAGTAACAAATTCTTTACGCGAGGGTAAGTCTGGTATTGGAATTGATCCAATGCGAACGGAATACGGTTATCGTTCTCCGTTGACAGGTATTGTTGAGCGTCCGCAGTTGAAAGGATTGCTTGATCGTCGTTCTCGCGTTTGTTTGCCAGAACAAGGCGAATATGCGTATATGGCCACCGTTGAAGCCTTGCAATCTGCAGGTATTGATGCCGATTATTTGGAGAAAAACGAAGTAGGTGTATTGTATGGAAATGACTCTTCGGCAAAAGCGGTTATCGATGCACACACGGTTGCATTGGAGAAAAAAGACACGACACTGATGGGTTCAGGGGCTATATTCCAGTCCATGAACTCCACAGTGACGATGAACTTGTCTACCATTTTTAAACTACGAGGCATAAATATGACAATCAGTGCTGCTTGTGCCAGTAGTTCGCATGCAGTTGGTCTTGGAATGATGTTTATTCGCCAAGGATTGCAGGATATGATTGTTTGTGGTGGTGCTCAAGAAACCAATTACCTTTCTATGGGTAGTTTTGATGGCATTAACACGTTCTCTGTTCGTATAGACGAACCAACAAAGGCATCGCGTCCGTTTGATGCAAATCGTGATGGTTTGGTGCCAAGTGGTGGTGCTGCAACAGTGATTTTAGAAGAATATGAGCATGCAGTAAAGCGTGGGGCAACAATTTTAGGAGAATTGGTCGGTTATGGATTTTCGTCGAATGGTGGAAATATCTCGCAACCAAGCGATATTGGTTCTCGCATTGCTATGGAACGCTCGCTTGCCGATGCAGGTATGGGCATTGCCGATATTGATTATATAAATGCACACGCAACATCTACTGCACAAGGTGATATGTTTGAGGCTATGGCTTTGGATTCGTTGTTTGGAAGTGTTCGTCCGTTGATTAGTTCAACAAAATCAATGACAGGACATGAATGTTGGATGGCTGGCTCAAGTGAATTAGTATATTCCCTTTTGATGATGCACAATTCGTTTGTTGCACCGAATATCAATTTTGAACAACCAGATGAATATTCGAAAAATTTAAATATAGCAACGGTAACAACGCCTAAAAATATCAATGCGTTTTTATCCAATTCGTTCGGATTTGGTGGAACAAATAGTGCGTTGATTGTGAAAAAAATATAATGCACGCTATGGCGGAGCAAATTGATAGTCGGGTAGGAAAAGAATTGGGACAAATGTCTGTAGGAAGACTTTTGTTGCTGTATTCATTGCCTGCAATTATTGCAACGGTTGCTTCGTCGGTGTATAATCTGATAGATAGAATTTTTATAGGACAGATTGTTGGGCCTTTGGCTTTGTCTGGTTTAACAATCGCTTTGCCATTAATGAATATTGCTACTGCTTTCGGTACATTGATTGGTTCTGGAGCGGCAACAATCATTTCGATTCGTTTGGGCGAAAATCGGAAAGAAGATGCCCAACGAACTTTGGCTAATGCACTGATTCTTAATTTGATAATTGGAATTGCTATTTCGTGTGTAGGATTGTTTTTTCTTGATGAAATTTTAGTCTTGTTAGGTGCAAGCACTTCAACTTTGCCGTATGCCCGTACATTTATGCAGATTATTTTTATTGGAAACCCGTTGTCCCAATTGTTTTTCAGCCTAAACACGATTATGCGTGCTTCGGGATATCCGACAAAAGCAATGTTGTCGGTGTTGCTTACAATGGTGGTGAATGTGGTTCTTGTGTATATTTTGATTTATCGTTTACATTTTGGAATTGAAGGTGCAGCTATGGCAACTGTTATTGGACAGTTGGTCGGTTTGATTTGGGTTGTAATTCATTTTTGTAAAGACGATTCTCATTTGTTTTTTACGGCATCGGCATTCAAATTGCAATGGAATATTGCAAAACATATATTTTCTATAGGGCTTTCGCCTTTCTGTATTCACATTTGCTCTTGTTTTGTGGTTGCGATAATGAACTGGCAATTAAAGAATTGTGGTGGAGATTATGCTATTGGTGCTTTTGGTATAATAAGCACGGTGGTGAATTTGCTTACAGTGATGGTTCTTGGACTTGCACAAGGAATGCAGCCGATAGTTGGCTATAATTATGGAGCAAAACAATTTAGTCGTGTATTTCGTGCTTTATGGATTACGATAGGAGTAGGTTCTTGTATTACAATTGCTGGCTTTGCAGTGATGCAGTTATTCCCACTTCAAATTGCGTCATTATTTAGCGACGATTTGGTAATGGTTACGATAATTCAAGAGGGAATGAAAATATATACATTTATGTTCTCGTTGATAGGATTTCAGGTTGTTGTATCCAATTTCTTCCAGTCAATCGGTAAGCCAAAGATTTCCATCTTCTTATCCCTTTCACGTCAGGTGCTGTTCCTCATTCCATTAATTGTTGTTCTTCCTGTATATTGGGGATTGCAAGGTATTTGGATAGCAATGCCGATAGCCGATTTGTTGGCGACAGCGGTGACGGCAATTTTGTTAGTGTATTATTATAGTAAGGTAGTTTCAGAACCAGTTAAGGCAGAATTTGAATATGAAAACATTACAGCGTATCAGTCAGATTTTATCGAATAACACATCGATTTTCATTATTTTCATTGCAATCATAACATTTATGGTGCCTGAACTTTTTCTTTGGGTAAAAGGCGATATTCAGGCTTTGATTTTAGGCATTATTATGCTTTCAATGGGAATGACATTGACAATTGACGATTTCAAGATATTGGTGTCTCGTCCGTTGGATATTCTATTTGGTGCGTTGGCGCAATATTCCATTATGCCTCTGATTGCCTTTAGTTTAACTCGTGTATTTCATTTAGATCCAGCCATTGGTGTCGGATTGATTTTGGTTGGTTGTTGTCCTGGTGGAGTATCTTCCAATATCATGTCTTTTTTATGTCGTGGTGATGTTGCCTTTTCTGTAGGTATGACTACCGTTACAACATTACTCGCACCAATTGTTACACCGATTTTAGTTCTAAATCTAGCTGGCGAAGCCATTGATGTCGATGCATTGGGAATGTTCAAATCTATCTTATTGGTTACATTATTACCGGTGACGATAGGTTTTCTATTAAATTATTGCTTTGGAAAGAAAGCAACTTTTGCAGACATTCGTTTAATTATGCCAGGTGTGTCTGTGATTGGACTTGCTTGTATTGTTGGTGGAGTTGTAGCAACAAACGGAAGCACATTCTTTACTTCGGGTGTTGTTATTTTTATCGCAATATTTTGTCATAATGCTTTGGGTTATGTTCTCGGTTTTTCAATTGGTAAGTTGTTGAAAATGGGTAAGGCTAAAAATCGTACGATTGCGATAGAAGTTGGTATGCAAAATGCTGGATTGGCAACAAATTTGGCTACAAAACATTTTCCTACGTTGCCAGAAGCTGCATTGGTCTCTGCTGTTTCGTGCGTATGGCATTCGATTTCGGGAACAATATTGGCAAATATATTCGTAAAATGGGATGAGTATATGCAAAAAAGAAAATAGATTATAACTGTCCTAAAATAATATTTACATCTAATCCAATTATATCAATACCGAAGGTTCTTACTCCTGCATCGCGTATGGATGCGCCACAATGCCAAAGTTCATTATCTATAATTAACCATCGGTCATGTTGCTCAGTCCTCCATTTCTTTATATCTATTTGTTTTTGAGGATATTGAATATTATGTTGTTTCATAAGCATTTGTAAGGAATTTCCTACACCGCTGGTGTATATTGTTGCCATTATTCCTTCCTGTCGTGCATCAAGGAGGTCTATTGTAGGAGCACTTACATAGCCGTCAACTAGTATAATTCTATTTGTCGCCTTTCTGATTAATTCTGTAATAAATGATTTTGCTTCGAATATTTGACCTGCAGAAAAAATATGGGATTTTTCTTTTAGAGAATTATCCTCTAATCCGTTTAATATAGTGTCTATTTTTTGATCAGTAATTATTTGATGCTTTTCAACCTGTTCTAATCGTTGAAAAAGTCCAGCATTAGAAACCAAAAACCGACGCATGGAGACAAAAGCTTCTATGATTTGAATGCTTGTTTTTATTGCTATATCACTTTTTAGTAATGCGGAAAGCATTGCTACGCCTTGTTCTGTAAAGGCATATGGCAATGTATTAGAGTGCTTTAGTGTTTTGAACCGGTCACAAATTGTGACCAGTTGTTTCATTTCTATTTCAGTTATTTGAAATCGAAAATTTTCAGGAAATCGATTACTGTTTCTTTTTATGGATTGATTTAATACTTTTGTTTCAATATTATATAACTCCGCTAAATCTCTATCTAGCATTACTTTCAATCCACGAATTTCGTAGATTCTTGTTTTGATTTCTTCAATGCCAAGTGGCTGAATGTCATTGTGCTGTTCCATATTATTATTGTTATGTGTATTGACAAAAATATACAAACTTTTATAGTTCGCAAAAGGCGAAAAATATTGTATTTATGCTTGTATATTGGTGTTTGTGCTATGTCGTATTTGTTTATGATTGTTAATGAAAAATGTATGTATTATAATATAGGATAGAGCAGAACTCTGTCCCTATGGTATTGTTTCTGAATCCGTAAATGCGATAGAGGATATTGCTTCTGTATATTTCGCAATTAATCATTAACCATTTATCATTAGTCATTGACTTATATTTGTTTGAGAAAATAAATTTTCATACTCAAAATAATGCCGTATATTTGCACGCATAATTGTGTATTGGTAGCGTAATCTATTGATAGTCAATATGTATAAACTTATTTCAAAATAAAATAGAAATGGCAGAAAGAAGAGTTCGCGTACGATTTGCACCAAGTCCAACAGGACCATTGCATATGGGTGGTGTTCGCACGGCATTATTCAATTATTTATTTGCAAAGAAAAACGGTGGTGATTTTCTTCTTCGTATAGAAGACACCGATCAAACTCGTTTTGTGAAAAACGCTGAAGCATATATTGTTGAATCTTTAAAATGGTGTGGTATTAATCCTGACGAAGGTATTGGTGTTACGCCAGAAGGACCTTACGGACCATATCGTCAAAGCGATAGAAAAACTATGTATAAACAATATGCTTACCAATTGATAGAATCAGGAAATGCATATTTCGCATTCGATACTCCAGAAGAATTGACAAAATTGCGCGAAAAAGGAGAGCAAGAAAAAAATCCATTTGTGTACAATTACAAAACAAGAATGGAGCTTTGTAATTCTTTGGCATTAAGCAAAGAAGAAGTTGAAAAACGCTTGAATTCAGGTGAGAATTTTGTCATTCGTTTTAAGATGCCAGAAAATCAAGATATTTATTTGTATGATGAAATTCGTAAGGATGTTCATTTTAATACGAATGAATTGGATGACAAGGTGTTATATAAGTCTGATGGTATGCCAACATACCATTTAGCCAATGTGGTAGATGACTATTTGATGAAAATTTCTCACGTAATTCGTGGGGAGGAATGGTTGTCAAGTATGCCATTGCATGTATTATTGTATCGTGCATTAGGTTGGGAAGATGTGATGCCAAAATTTGCTCACCTTCCACTTATTCTAAAACCAGTTGGTCACGGAAAATTAAGTAAACGCGATGGTGATAAACTTGGTTTCCCTGTATTTCCACTATTCTGGGTTGGTGACGAAGGTGAAACGGCGTCAGGATATAGAGAAACCGGATATGTGCCAGAAGCATTTGTGAATATGCTTGCTTTGTTGGGATGGAATCCAGGAACAGAACAGGAAATCTTCACAATGGATGAATTGATTAAAGAATTCAGCTTAGAGCGTGTTGGAAAATCTGGTTCAAAATTCGATCCTGAAAAAACAAAATGGTTCAACCAACAATGGCTTCGTCGTAAGTCAGGAAGTGAATTGGCTGAATTATTTGCTCCAATACTTGCAGAAAAGAATGTGCAAGCATCTACAGAATATGTCGCAAAAGTGTGCGATATGATTAAAGAACGTATTGTTTTTGCTCAAGATTTGTGGTCACAAGGATACTATTTCTTTGTTGCACCAGAATCATACGACGAAAAAGTTATAAAGAAACGTTGGAAAGCAGATGCTCCTGCTCAAATTCAAGAATTTATTGAATTCTTGAAGAAAGAAACTGACTATACTTCTGCAACTTTGGAAGCAAAAGCAATGGCTTTGATTCAAGAGAAACAATGGAATGTTGGTCAGGTTTGTAACTGTTTACGTCTTGCTGTGGTTGGTGCAGGTATGGGGGCACACTTGTTCGATATTTTTGAAATGATTGGAAAAGACGAGACAATTGCTCGTGTACAAAAAGCATTGGATACGATAAAAGTTGCAGAATAATGCAATTTAGAACACAAATAGACGTCCCTCGAAGTGCCCATACAATTTCGTATGCACAACGAGGGATTTCTTTTGGATCTTGTTTCTCGGAGACGATAGGAAACCGTCTTGCAGAATATAAGTTCCCAATTTTTGTTAATCCTTTTGGAACAATCTACAATCCATATTCAATTAAATCGAATGTGGAATTATTGTTAGGCAAGCGAGTTCTACAAGAAAGTGATGTGTTTTGTCATAATGATATTTGGCAGTCTTTCTGGTTGCATACAACATTCTCATCGGTTCAAAAAGATACTGTTTTTCAATCTGTTATAGCACAGCAAGAAAACTATAAGCAAAACTTTCAGACGGTAGATTATGTTCTTATTACATTAGGAACAGCGTGGGTCTATCAATTACAGGAAACAGGGGAAATTGTTTGTAATTGTCATAAGGTTCCTGCAAGTAATTTTATTCGTCGTCGTTTGTCGGTGGAAGAATGTGTATCTGTATTAGAAGAAACGATTACGATGTTGCGTGAACAACATCCTACGCTTCGAGTGATTTTTACTGTTAGTCCTATTCGTCATTGGAAAGATGGTGCACATCAAAACCAGATTAGTAAATCGACTTTGTTGCTTGCTATTGAGGAATTGCAAAATAGAGTAGAAGCGATTGATTATTTCCCTGCGTACGAATTGCTTTTGGACGATTTGCGTGACTATCGTTTTTATGCAGATGATTTGTTACATCCAAGTTCACAGGCTGTAGAATATATTTGGGAGCAGTTTCAAAATACGTATTTTTCACCCGAAACAAAACAATTGTTGAAGAGAGTTCAATCAATAAAACAAGCCGTTTGTCATCGTCCGTTTAATGCTGAAAGTCGTGATTATAGATTGTTTGTAGAAAAAACAATCGATGACTGTGAGCAACTCTCGATAGAATCAAATATAGATTTGTCTGCAGAAATACAAGCTTTGAAGGGAAAACTTGTATAGTGAATTTTTATTTGTGTTTAGAACACAATTATAAGATGTCTATTCCCAACATTGAAATGTCATCTCCACACGGTTTTTCTCCAAGAAATAGAGCAAGTTCATTTCGTAAATAATGCACAATATCTGTTGAGTTTCCGTCAATTGTAAGTGCACCTTCAATTGGAATTGTTCCAAATGATTCGTCGTTGTTGTTTTCAGCTTCAATAAGTCCGTCGGTATAGCAGAATAATTTATCGCCAGTGTTAAGTTGTATTTTACCTTCAATAATTGACGGAATATCTTCTAACATTCCTAAGCCAACACAACCTTTGGTTAAGTAATTTAGTTCTGCTTCCTTTTTGCTTAACAGCAAAGGAGGATTATGTCCGGCATTGACATACCGAAGTGTTTTGTTTTTCCCATTGTAAATGCCGACAAAAAAAGTAACGAATCGGTCTCCTTGTGCATTTCTGTTTACTATTTGGTTTAGTTCTTTTATCAGTGTAACTAATGGAACTTTATGCTTGAAAAGAATGCGCAAGTTTGCTTGAAAGTTCGACATCATAATAGCCGCAGCGATTCCTTTGCCAGAAACATCTCCGATACAGAAACCATATTCATGGTCGCTTAGTTGCATAAAGTCATAGTAGTCGCCTCCAACCATTGAATGTGGCTGGTAAAAAGAAGCAATTTGTATGTGGTTGTTTGCTGGTAATGAATTTTCGGCAGGAATGAGCATAGCCTGCATTTTTGAAGCAACCTCCAATTCCTTTTTCATAGATTCTTGTTCCAAAGATTTTCGATATAATCGTTTGTTTTCAAGTGCCACGACAATCACATTTGACAATGTGCGTATGGCATCAAGATTTTGACCTAAGGCATCTTCTCCAAACAACTCTTGGTTTGACGAAACATCTCCGATAAGAATATAGGAAAGTGGGGTGTTTTTGTGATAAACAGGAACAAGCAGATCAAATGGTGCAAAAAGGGGATTTGCTTTGTCTAGGGCGTTAAAATAAGTGACATCCTTATAAGCAAGTAACGCCGACGAGACCTCGTCGACGTTATTACCTAATTCTTCTGGTACTCCTACAGAAACAACTTTTTTCCAATTTTGGTTGCATGCAAATGCAACTAAATGAGCAACACCAAAATCATCGCAGAGTATGGTGCGATATTTCTGTAAAAGTTCTTTCGCAGGGCAGTTGGCGTTGATTGCTGTTGTGATTTCAAGCAACGTTTTTAGTTTGAAGTCAGCAAGTTCAAACTTTTGGCGTATGATATCAACAATAGCCATAGCCCATTGAAGAAATTATTTTACACGTTCTTTGTATTCACCAGTAGTTGTGTCAACTTTGATTTTTTCACCTGTGTTGATGAACAATGGTACACGAACTTCAGCACCAGTTTCTACAGTTGCAGGTTTCATTGCGTTTGTAGCAGTGTCACCTTTAACACCTGGTTCAGTGTATGTGATTTCCAAAACAACCATTTGAGGCATTTCTGCGTACAATAATGTTTCAGTAGAAGCATCGAATACTGCATCAACAACATCACCTTCTTTCATGAAATCAACACCGTTGATTAGGTCATGCATAACATTGATTTGTTCGAATGTTTCTTGGTTCATGAACACATATTCTGTACCTTCTTGATACAAATATTGGTAAGGACGGTGTTCAACACGAACATCTTCCAATTTTTCACCGATGTTGAAACGACGTTCGATAACGCGACCGTTAACAACGTCTTTCAAAGTTGTACGCATAATTGTGTTTCCTTTTCCTGGTTTAACATGCAAGAAGTCAACACAAACATAAATTTTACCATCCATACGGATGCAAACACCTTTCTTAATGTCTTGTGAGTTCATATACTTATATTTTACTATGTTATAATTGTATTTCGGTTACAAAGGTAATTATTTTTTCAGAAAATCCACAATTTCCTGTTCGTCCAAATCTTTGTAGCTCACAGCTTTGCTTGGAATACCTTTTTCTAGAAAAAGATATGTTGGAAATAATCCATTTGTAATGCCAATCAAAGCCCCCATAGAAGCTCGCTTGTAGTGAAGTTTTTCTGTTTTTGTAATGATTCTAAATGAATCAATAAGACTATCGTTTTTGCTTGCAATAAAGCAAGTTATGTTCTCAGTTGGGATGTTGTTATTGCTAATGATTGCTTGTAAAATTGTATTTCCTGCTTTGCAGTGTTTGCAAGTTGATGATACAAAGGCAAGTAATTGGTTTGTTGTTGAATCAATTGCATTCCCGTATTCTGGATTTGAAATAACTTTATCATATAGTTCTTTGTTGAATCGTTCTTCATCGTTTCTGAACATTATTGAATACATTGAATTCATGGGGTAACCAAGAAATGCAACAAATAGTGCGGCAGAACACGATATTGTTACAATGTATGGTTTTAAGTCGTGACGCCATTCTTCTTGTTTCCTGACAGGAAGTAACAATGCTATAAGAATAACGTTTTTAATGAGTGACGGTATTGTATCAAGTTCTACAAAATCACCGAAGCAGTGGCAGTCTTCGCTTCCTCGGAAATGTGCGACATACATTAAAAATAATGAGAATCCAATAAGGGTGAATAGGGTTGACCACCAAACTTGTTTATAGAAGATTTTGAAAAGCAATCCAACGCCAAGTAAAAATTCTACGACTAATAAAACGCGTACGACGAAAGTGGTTGTAACATAGTTGAAAATTCCGAAACTATATACATAGAGTTCGAAATTTTGCAAGGAAAGTAATTTTAATACGGAAGATGCGATAAAAGTGCAGGCAACAAGGCATCGCATTGTGTGTAACATTATTTCTTTTGCTTTCATTTTGTTTTCTTTAAGAGATGTAAAACATTCTCTTGACAATTTTTGCAAAAATAGCATTTTTATTTGTCTTGTTGTTTTCCTATAAATAGGACTTATGTAGTTTGAGATGTGAAAATGTTTTTTTTAGTAAAAAAAACTTTGGTTTTATCCAATATTGAATACATTTGTGCTGTTTAAACAAAAATATATAGAATTATGAAAAAAGTTTTATTAGTATTGGCTCTTGGAGCTTCAATGGTAGCATTATCATCTTGCTTCGGTCGTGAATGTGTTTGTACAATCAAAGTTGATGGTGACAAAGTAAAAAAATCAATTGACTTCGAAAACGAATGTTCAAAAACTGGTAAATGGACTGAAACAATTCTTGGTAAAGAATACGAATACAAATGTAAATAGTCTTTTACATTGCAAAACAAAAAGGCGGCTCAATTGAGTCGCCTTTTTTGTTTGTAGTGATGTTATTGTTTAGATATTTCTCCGCTGTATGTTATTGGATTTACGCCACAAATCATAGATAGGTTTATCGTTCCTGATGAAATAGTTCCAGTTAGGTCTGTTATTGTGTATTTTGGGAATTCGCCACCCATAGCAATTGGTACAATGTTGTTGCCACTAAAAACAACTACACCATCTTCTTCTTTGTATTCAATGTTTTTAACCTCCATGTCGAGTGAAACAGGCATGTTTGGGGCGAATTTTACTTGCTTGAAATTTAAAGTCATTCCGTCGTTTTCTGTTTTAGTGTAATTAACGGAAATGTTTTCTTGTGAGAAAATTGTTTTGTCGCTTTGTTCTACATCCATTGTCCCGACGAATGTTGTTTCTTCAGTTTCTTGTTTTGGATTACAGTCTTCGCAATCGTTGTTGTCGCACGCTGCAAATGTGAAAGCAGCACAGCACATAAGTGCTAAGAATTTTACTTTTTTCATTGAATTTTATATTTGAAAGTTTAACAATATGCCATATAATCGTGGAGTTCCATCGGAAAAAAAAGATTGAGAAATTGATCTGAAATAGAATGTGTGATATTTTGTATTTGTAATGTTTTGGCAGAAAATTTTCAAATCGCAGTGTTTCATTGTTACTGTGATTGATGCAGATACAAGTGAATAAAGTGATTGCGAAAGAGAATTTTCGTCATTCCAATAGATTTTTCCTATTCCTTTATATTGTATTGAAGGAACTATATTTTGCAATAGTTTCTTTTGTATATTGAATTTATAACTTATTGAGGCGGAGATGGTATTTTGTGGTGAATAAGGAATGTGTTTTCCTGTATAATTTATTGTGTCATTGTATTGGTATTTAACAAATTTTGCATTTGTATATCCATAATCAACTCCTATAATCCAGTTTGAAATTTCGTAGTTGCCAGAATATTCTATACCAAAACTACGCGTTCTACCTGCGTTCGACATCATTCTGCCGACTCCTGTTCCTTGGGGAAGAACGGTTATTTGTTGATTAAAGCCTTCCATAACAAATAATGCGATGTTATTCTTGAAATTAGAGAACGAAACATGTGAACCTAATTCAAAATTTATATTTGTTTCAGGTTTGTATTCTACTGAACTTGCTGTTGTATAGTTGCTTACATCTTCAAAAGACATTCCCATGCTAGAAAGCAGATCATTCATAATGATACTTTGCATAATGTCGGAGAAAATTTGAGTGTTGAATCCGCCTGCTTTGTGTCCTGCAGAGATTGTTCCATATACAATTCCATGATTTTCAATTTCGTATTGTGCCGATAATTTGGGTAGGACCACGAATGAATGTTGTTGCTCTTCGCCTATGAAATTTGAAGAAAGCTTTTTGTAGGAATTCATTGTTAAGTCAAATAAATAATTGAATTGTGAATGAGAATCGTATACTAATTTAGCATATTCAAAGTCTATTCGTACTCCAGTGGTGAAATTCCATTTCCTTATTTTGTAGTTAGATTCGTGAAATAATGCTGCGCCCGTTGTGTTTATGGAAAAATCACTATAGATAGGGAAGGATTCTTCTTCTATTAGAATGTTGTTTTCGGGAAACATTGTATGTATTCCTTTGTTTGCGTTGTTTAGTATTAATCGGTCTATACCATCTTTTTTGAATGTTACTGGAGCCGACATCGTTAGGTGTTTGTTGAATCCAAAGAAACCTGACGACCATTGCCATTTCGCATTTTTATCTTTGTTTGCGACAATAAATTCTTGAGTGATTGTATGTTCTTTTTGTTTCTGGTTCATAATGAAATACGACAATGTTGTGAAATCATTGTCGAGAAGTAATTCATCGTCTAAAAATTGATAACTGGTTATGGATGAATATTTTATTTTTTTTCCATAATGTTTTACGATAAATCCTTCGGAAAATGCTGTTCTGGTGTATGAACAAGTGTCGTTGTAATTTATAGACAGATGTTTTTTTGTGTTTTCGTCATATTGGTGATAGGCATATCCGCCTTCGTCGACACGACTAAAAGAAAGTATGTTTTCTAAAACAGTAGCATTGCCAATTGCATACCGCATTTTTGAGCGAATAGCAGCCGTTGTTCCAAAATCGCATGGTTTCTCTGTATAAGAGTTGGTGAAAAAACCTTGGTTTTTCCCAAGTAGAGTTGAAATAGAATATCCGAATTTACTTGATGGACGTTGGTAAATAGAGACTTTTGTTTTGTATGATAGTTCGGAGTCAAAAGAAAATTGAGCTCGCACTCCTTGCCAATTAAATGGAGATAATGTGCTAATGTTTAGAACACCACCATTGGAGTTTCTTCCATATAAAGTTCCTTGTGGTCCACGAAGAATTTCGATTTTTTGTACATCGAAAAAATCGAAATCCATAGCGTTTTTATTCATAATGGGAATGTCGTCCACGTTTACGCACAAAGCAGGTTGATCGATTCTTGAACCTAACCCTCGAATGTAGATTGATGAGGTTATTCTTGAACCATATCGAGGTTGGTAAAAGTTAGGTACGCTTGCGGCAATGTCCTTTATTGATTCTATTTGTTTGTTATTGATTTGTTGTAGATTTATTTGGGAGAAAGAAATTGCTTGTTTTTCTAATGTGTTCGCACTTTTCATAGTGGCTATAACCGCAATGGTATCGATGTTCCCCAGTATGGTGTCGTTGGGAACAAATGATGTGAAAGCTAATAATATGTTTAGCAATAAATTCATGGCGCAAAGAAATCTCTTTTGTTGTGAGCAAACAACTCGTAGAAATGATAGTTTTCATGTTCTATAAAATTTCTATTTTTGCATGGAAAATGGACTATAAAATAGCAATAATAAGTACTAATACATTGAGTAGCATTGCCTTGAAATCAATGCTTGAGGATGTTGCGCATGGAATAGAGATTTGCATATTTTATTCATTTGAGGATTTACAAAAAAGGATGAATGAGACATTCGTTCATTTTTTTGTTGACGCAAAGAATGTCTTTGATCACCTTAGTTTTTTTACTGCCATTCAGCGTAAAATTATTGTCCTTTGCGAAGGAGAAAATTCACTGTTACGAGATTCCGGTTTTAAGTTGTTGGATGTTTCTGCTCCAGAAACAGAATTAGTGAAATTTTTTCTTGGTATTCATAATATGGGTCATCCGCAAGGACAACATCCAGGATTGGAGGATGAAGTTGTGATAAAGAATTCTCTTTCGGTGCGTGAAATAGAAGTGTTACGTTTGGTTGTAAAAGGTAGCTTGAGCAAGGAAATTGCCGATGAATTGCATATAAGTCAGGCAACCGTTGCCTTCCATAGAAATAATATTAGTGATAAATTGGGTACCCGCTCAGTAGGACGTTTAGCTATTTATGCCGTGATGAATGGCATTGTAAAGGCCGAAGATTTATAGGTGTAGTTGGATTTGTTCTTTGGGGATAGGACATTGTGATAACTAGTCGTTTTCTTGTTGTTAATAACTGATTAATAACTCAATAGACCTTTCCGAATATTGAATGTGTGTGGACAATAAATTTGTATCAGTAAAAGAATGATATGAATTTAGAATCACTTATTCGTATATTTTTAATGGGTACAGGATCGGTTTCTGTTCCTGTGTTGGGGACATTGTCTGTGCAGTATCATCCAGCTCGTTTGTCAAAAAGCGAGCAAATTGATTTTGTGCCACCACGATATGAAATAGTGCATTCTAAAGAGTATGTAGAGTCACCACGATTCATTCAATATCTTGCGGTGAAATTGCAATTAACCGAAGTTCAAGCGGAGATTTTGCTTAAAGAATATGGCTCGAAAATAGAACAAGCAATTGCGTCGGGGGTGAGTTTCGAGATTGAATCTGTTGGAGTTGTTCTTGCTGATGGCGGTTTTGAATCAAAAATTACTCCGGAATCATTTCCGGATACCTATGGATTGTCAGGTTTCTCGATGGATAAACTATCGGATGCCGAAAAAAAAAATGCTAAACAATTACCAAAAAAGATTGTAAAAAATACAGCAAAGGCAATGATAATTGCTTCGCCTATTTTGTTTGGTGCCTTGTTGATTCCAAATATTTTGCATGTTGCCCAAAATGAAGAATTTGCTTCGGCTTTTCGAAATACAACTGTACCTGTTGATTTTTCTCAACCGGAATTGCCTCGTCCACACGACTTTAAAGTAAAAGATGGTGTTGTGGACGAACCAAAACAAGAGGTTGTTGAGGCAGTTGTTGCAGAATCAATCGTTGCCAACAAACAAGCGTCAAATGCGAAAGCAGAGAGTGCAAAACAACATACAAATGTTCCTACGGAAACAGTTACGGAACAAGCAGCAGATGTTAAGTATTTTATTATTGTAGGAACCTTCTCGGTAAAGGAAAATGCTGAGAAATTTTCAAAGAAATTACAATCAAAGGATTATAATTCTGGAGTAATTTCCGACAACAACAAAAATCGTGTGTATTTGAATGCTTTTGCAAGTGCCGATGATGCTCAACAATATGTAAAAGACTTGCAGTCAAATTCCGAGTATGGCAAGGCTTGGGTGTATGTTAAGAATTCCTAGAAATTTATTGTTCTTTCAGTAAAAATCCGTACTTTTCAATCGAATTTAGGATTGTATGGAACATAGTGACTTATTGGCGGAAAATAACGCTTTGCGCGACGAGATTATTCGTTTAAAACAACAATTAGATGATACAAACCGACAATTGGTAGAACTTAAATCATTGTCGAAACAAAGTGGAAATACCATTGGTGAATTGCAAAGCAAACGATTCAAAATGGTTACGGTTATGTATTCCAATATTGTTGGTTTTGAGCAATTGCAACAAGCCGAAAATGCACAAATTTTGGTAGATGAGTTGGATGCCGTTTGGATGAAGTTCGATTCCATTGTTGCAAAATATAATGTGGAAAAAGTCAAATCCATTGGCGATTCGTATATGTGTGCCGGTGGTATTCCGCAGAAAAACCGTACAAATCCAATAGAAATGATTTTGGCGGCAATGGAAATTGTTCGCTATATGCACGAAGAAAAAAATATTTGGAATATCCGTTTGGGTATACATACTGGTCCGGTTGTTGCCACAATTTCGGGAAAGAAAAAGGCTTCGTATGAAATTAAAGGTGATGCGGCAAATATTGCCAGTCGTATTGAATCGTATGGAAAGGTTGGAAAAATTATAATTTCTGAAACAACATACGAATTTGTACGCGATATCTTCTCGTGCGAACCGATAGGCGCTCTTCCGGTAAAATATACAGGTGTAATCAATATGTACGAGGTTGTTGGTTTAAAACCTCGCTTTTCGGTAGATGCAAATTTGCAAGTTCCAAATCATGACTTTTTTGTAAAACTTGGTCGCGTTCGTTTCCCTGATTTGGAAGAATATATATTGAATCGTCTTGAAAATGAGCTTCCTCAATATCTTCATTATCATAATGTTAAACATACTATGGATGTTATGGTTGGTGTTGAGGTTATTGGTATAGCCGAAAATGTAACGGACGAGGAAGATATGTTGTTGTTGCGTACAGCTGCGTTATTTCACGATATGGGACAAATAGTTCAATCAAAAGGACATGAAGCTATAGGTTGTGAATATGCTCGCGAAATACTTCCGCAATATAAATACACCGCAGATCAAATAGAGAAGATTTGTAAACTGATAATGGCAACGCAATTGCCGCCTAATCCGCAAACATTATTGGAATGCATTATGTGCGATGCGGATTTGGATTATTTAGGAAGAACTGATTTTGTGCCTGTCTCAGATACTTTGTATGAAGAATTACGTGTACAAAATCTTGTGACAGATAAAAATACATGGAATAAACAACAAATAAAATTTCTTTCGAACCATACATATTTCACAAATTTTGCAAAGAATAACCGTGAGGTTAATAAGCAAAATCAAATAGAACGATTACAATCATTGATAGAAGATTAAGATGAATCAGGAAAATCCAGAAGAAATATTACTTGCTGTTGTAAATAAGGTCTTGGAATTCTCTAATCAAGGAAAACAAGCAAAAGCACAGCATATACTACCTTTTGTGTACGAATCGGTAATGCAATATCCTACATTGCTATGGAATAATCCGGAATTATGGAAATTGGCAAAATCGTTGTTGGTTATGCATCATTATGACTTAGTGGAAGATGAGGATGAAGAAATCAAGATGTTGCAGATGGCTTTGGTTATGACTCAACGTGCGATAGAATTGTGTGAATCCGATAAAGAACACAATAAGGGACATTATTTTAACGCATTGCATACGCAAGTTTTGTTGTTGTCGACTTGCCCGGATTATTATGAAGAGACTATAGCAGAACTATGTTCTAAAACGGTAATGTCTGAAGAGGAACGAGTGATAGCTTTACGTATGGCAAGCCGAATTTTGCCTCGAATTTCTTATAATGTCATTGTTAAGGTTGATGATAATTTTGAAGACTTTAATGGTGATGAACTTTTAGCCGAAATGTGTGCGCAGTTTGAACAGGAAAATCCTGATATTCAACTAAAACAGTTGGATGATGCACAAAAAATACATGCTATGTTGGTACGTAGTTATTTGAAATTCTTTAAATAAGAAAAAATTGTACATTTGGTCAGCAAAAAAATGTATATGAAGAAAATCTACGCTATATTACTATTACTGATAACTACCATATCTGCGTTTGCACAAACACGCGAAGTGAAAGGTAAAGTTACTGATGCAAAAACGAAAGAACCACTGATAGCTGCGTCGGTTGCGGCAATGACGAAAAATGCCAGCGGTGGATATGTGCCAACATCATACGGTGCATTTACCGATTTGGACGGAACATTCATTATGGATATTCCAACAGATGCGGCAGGTCTTGAGTTTAGCTATATGGGGTATCAAACAACTGTAGTGCCGGTAACTGCATCCTCGGAATACAATGTATCGTTGAGTACAGATGCGTTAATGATTGAAACTGTGGTGGTTACAGTTCCGTATGGTAAGCAAAAGAAAGAATCGTTTACAGGTTCATTGTCTTCCATAAAAGCTGATGATATTGTTTCGTCACAGTCTTCAAGTTTTGAAAAAGCATTGCAAGGTAATGTTCCTGGTATAGTGTTGAGTACTAATTCCGGACAACCGGGTGCTTCTTCTGAAATACAATTACGTGGTGCGGGTTCAATTTCTGCAGGAAGTTCTCCTTTGATTGTAATTGATGGTGTTCCAATGTTCTCGGGAGAAACTTCTCAAAATTCAGATGCTTCATCGATTTTAACATCGTTGAATCCAAGCGATATCGAAAGTATTTCTATTTTGAAAGATGCGGCAGCAACTTCGTTGTATGGTTCTCGTGCTTCGAATGGTGTCATAATGGTTACTACCAAATCTGGTAAATCGGGAAAAACAGTGTACTCGTTTTCTTCAACACAAGGTGTTGGTGTGATTACGACAAATAAATTTGAATTAATGTCGGCAGATCAATATAAGGCTTGGTTAACAGAAGCAATTCGTAATGCAGGCAAGTCAAACGAACAAATTGCAGAAGAGTTGTTAGATGACACTGCACGTGTAAATTGGTTTGACGAAGTGTATCAAAAAGCTTGGAGTCAGTCGTATGAATTCTCTGCACAGGGTGGAACAGATGCTACAACATTCTTTGCGTCAGCACAATACAAAAAAGAAGAAGGTATTGTTACTGGTACAGATTTACAACGTTCTTCGGCTCGTTTGAACCTCTCTCATAAGGCTTCGGATAATTGTACATTTGGCTTTAAATTCAACCCTTCGTATACGATTCAACATTCTACGGTAGAACCTGGTTATACGTCAAGTCCGGTGACAACTGCTTATACGGCTAAACCTACCATTTCGGTGATGAATGGTGAGTCTTATAATTTCACCAACAAGTTTTATAATCCAGTAGGTGTGATTGCTTTGAATGAGAATTACAACAAAACAAAACGCTTGTTGGGGAATGCGTTTGTTGAATATAAATTGCCATATAATTTTGATTTTAAAACAATTGCAAATATTGATTACATCAATGTTGATGAATATGCCTATTTGCATCCGGAAACTCCAGATGGATCGGATAAAAATGGCGTGTCTTCTTATTATTCTACACAAGTAACGACGTGGACATCTTCTTCTACATTGAAGTGGAATTACAAACACTTGAAACATGCATTACAAATTATGGGCGGTTTCGAAGCGGAAGCAAATGGCTTGAATTTCTCAAATATGATTGCCTCAAATTTTGCATCAGACGGAAAAGCAAGTATTGCCAATGCTTCGCAAATGGAACAAATGAACCAATACGATATTCGTTCTTCAATGTTGTCGGGTATCTCAAACATTCAATACAATTTTGCTGCAAAATATTATTTGAGCGCAAGTTTCCGTGTTGATGGTTCTTCTAAATTCAGTCCGTCACATCGTTGGGCACCATTCTGGTCGGTTGGTGGTTCTTGGATTGTTTCCGATGAAGTGTTTATGCAGTCGGTTTCTTGGGTAGACTTGTTGAAAGTTCGTGGTAGTTACGGAACTTCTGGTAACTCGGCTATCGACGATTTCTTATATATGCAATTGTATTCATTTGGAAACAATTATATGGATGAACCAGGTAGCACGCCAACAACAATGGGTAACGATGAGTTGACTTGGGAAAAGAACCGCAATGCCGATCTTGGTATAGATTTGAAGTTTAAGAAACGCTTTAATATTGGCTTAGATTTGTACAATCGTAATACATACGATTTGTTGTTAGCAGTTCCGGTTTCTATGACAACGGGATACGAAAGTCAGATGCAAAATGTGGGCTCTATGGTAAACCGCGGTGTTGAGTTTTCTGCATCGGCAACGGTTGTGAATCGCGATAAATTTAGTTGGACAACATCTTTTACATTTGCTCATAACCACAATGAAATCACTCAGTTATATGGAAGTGATACTATTGTAGTCAGTACAAAAATTCGTACGAAAGGGCAGTCGTTGCAGACATTTTATTTGGCAGAATGGGCAGGTGTGAATTCTGCTGATGGTTCGCCAATGTGGTACGATGTCAATGGAAATCTTACAAAAGATTATAATCAAGCACGTAAAGTTATTGCAGGTAGTGCAGATCCTAAATTCACTGCTGGTTGGACAAATACTATGAATTATGGTAATTGGTCGTTGAATTTTATGTTCTATTGTTCATACGGAAACTTGATATTCAATCAGTTGAATAACGAATTGATTGCCGATGGTGCTACCACAGAGTTGAATCAATCAGCTGCTGCAACAGATTATTGGAAAAATCCAGGTGACAAGGCTACAAATCCAAAAGTTGTCCAAAATAATGGTAGCAATAGTAATAGATTTTCGACTCGTTATTTGGAAGATGGATCATACATTCGTTTGAAAAACATTCAGTTGAATTATACCGTTCCGTCTTCTGTTTGCGAAAAGGTTAAATTGAGCCGTTGTATGATTTATGCACAAGTTCAAAATCCATTCTTGTGGACAAAATTCTCTGGGCTTGATCCTGAAACTCGTTCAAACGGTATTTACTATTACGATTATCCAAAACAACGATTATTCTTGATGGGAGTAAATCTTTCATTTTAGGGAACAATAAATTTTTGGTAAAATTTCAAAGAAATTTGGAACAAAAGAAATTTTGTATATCTTTGCACCCGAATTGATATGGCGAGTTCGTATATCGGTTAGTACACAAGGTTTTCATCCTTGTTAGAGCGGTTCGATTCCGCTACTCGCTACGAAGCCCTTGCAACAGCAAGGGCTTTTTTATTTAATCGTTTTGGGTATGAAACATATTTTGTTGTTTGTAAGCATTGTTGCGATATTCCTTATGTCTTTTTCTATAGAAATGCGACCAGATGTAAAAGTTAAAAAAGGTGACACATTCCAGGTTGAATTAGAATATGTTGCCGGCACGGGATATAGTTGGCAATGGAATCAGGACACAACAAATTTTGATTCTGTTTCTGTTGAATATAAGCGCAACGATAACTTAATCGGTGGAGCCGGGACTATGGTATGGACATTTACGGCAAAAGAAAAAGGTGATTATACCATGTCGTTTGTCTATAAACGTCCTTGGGAGTCTGCATCGGACAAACAGAAAACCGTTTTTGTGAGAGTGAAATAGTTTATAACAGCATTTCAAGGAAAATCAATAGCATAAAGCCGATAAGCAATGCGTATGTTGCCGATTTTTGATAGCCGTGCGCGTGTGTTTCTGGAATCATTTCGTCACTTACGACATATAACATTGCTCCTCCGGCAAATGCCAACATTGTAGGTAATAGGAATGCGGAAATTGTTCCAACCCCAAAACCTATCCAAACTCCGATAATTTCTAATAACGCAATTGCGACAGAGATAAGGAATGTTCTCATTTTTGACACTCCCGAAAGTAATAATGGAGTTATCACAACCATACCTTCTGGTATGTTTTGGATTGCAATACCAAATGTTACTGCCCACGCATTTGAAATGTTTTCGCTATGGAAACTGATGCCTGTTGCAACCCCTTCCGGTAGTTTATGTATGGCTATTGCCATAACAAATAGAAGGACTTTGTTCAATGTTGAATTGTTTTTATGTTCTTCTGCATCAAGTCCAGTGATTTTATGTAGGTGAGGAGTTACAATATCAAGAACATTTAAGAATAGTGCTCCGCAAATTACACCAATGGAAATCAACCACCACAAGTCTATTCCGGCTGTTTCTGCGGCAGGAACAAGTAGGCCTATAGTGGATGCTGCTAACATGACTCCGGCGCAAAATCCCATAACGGTATCGTTCCATCTATGTGGAAGTTCTTTTATGATAAATCCTAAACCGCTACCGATTAAAGTTGCCAGGCTTAAACCTGCTGCGCTAATCCAAACTTGTTCCATGTTTAAATTTTTTTTTTTTCAAAAATAGTTAAAATATACTTATTGTCTTTGTAATGTTTTCTATCTTCTTTTTTGCACTATGTAGAGACGGTGTGCACACCGTCTCTACATACCGATTCAGCAGTGCGCGTTAAGCATTCTTGCCCTGTTGCAAGAAAGAAGAAGAAAAACCATATCTTTGACATATCAAAAATATCTATATATGAAGAAAAAATATTTGTTGAGTTTGCTTGCAGGATTTTGTATGTATGCCTCGTTGCAAGCACAAGTTTCTGAAATTCAGCCAATGAAAACAGCTGACCGTATAGCAATGTGGAAGGATTCTTTGCACTTGAAAAAAGGTCAGATAGAAAAGATTTGGGCGATTGAAAAAGAATATAATCCTGAATTTGATACTGTTCCTTTCGAAGGAATTTTCGATGCTGTGCGTGCTCGTGAACAAACGCGTCAAGTAAAAATTCAAGAGGTTTTAACAGAAAAACAACGTGTTCGTCTTGTGCAAATGGAAGAAAATGACCGTAAGGCAAAGGCTTCTGCTGTAGCACAAAATAGTCAAGAACAAACAAAGAATGGTTTTCCAAGTTACAATACTAATCCGTTGCCACCAGACAAAACAGGAATGGAACACTCTGCAGTGGAAATTGCAAAACGAATGGGACTTGGATGGAATATGGGAAACTCTTTTGAATCAATTCGTTGGGGAGAAAATGGTACGGCTCTTGGTGCAACAACGTATCCGGGAGAATCGTTTGAAACAGCATGGGGAAATGTAGAGGCAAATAAGCGAATTTCCGATGGCATTTTTAAGGCAGGATTTACGGTATTCCGCATTCCTTGTGCTTGGGATTTGTATGTTGCCGATACAACTACGGCAAAAATTCAGGATTTTTGGTTGGCACGCGTAAAGAAAATGGTTGATTCTTGCCTTGTACACGATATGTATGTTTTGTTGAATATACACTTGGATGGTGGTTGGTTGGAAAAAAACTGTAATCCAGAAATGCAGGAAATCAACAATAGAAAACAAAAGGCATATTGGGAACAAATAGCCACGTATTTCCGTGACTATGACGAACGCTTACTTTTTGCCGGTTGCAATGAACCGAATGTTCACAACGAGGTACAAATGCAGGTGCTTGCGTCGTATGAACAAACATTTGTTGATGCCGTTCGTTCTACTGGTGGAAAGAATTATTACCGTACATTGATAATTCAAGGTCCGTCGACCGACATTGATGAAACTCGTCGTTTGTTTTTGGGTATGCCAAAAGATGTTGTGGAAGGTCGTTTAATGTTCGAAGTCCACTATTATACACCGTGGAATTTTGCCGGTATGGAAAAGGACGAAGATTGGGGAAAAGAGTTCTATTATTGGGGCGAAAATAACTGTAATCCAAAAGACCAAGACCGTTGTTCTACCTACGGAGATTTACAGTTTATGAAGGAACATTTTGCTATGATGAAGGAAATGTTTGCAGACAAAGGCATTCCTGTAATATTGGGTGAATTTGCTTGCAATAGAAAGAAATTTGACGACCCTGTTGTACAAAAGTTACATCATAAATCTCGAATGGATTGGTTGTATGAGGTGACTAAAAATGCGTTTGAAAACGGCCTCATTCCAGTGTATTGGGATAATGGCTATACAACAGCTCCTTCAATGGGTGTTTTTGATCGTGTTAAAGGGGAAGTGTATGATACAGAAGCGGTTGATGTGATGATGAAGGCAACTGCAGATGCAAAAAAATATTGGAATAAATAATCGTGAAAATTTGTACGGAATAAATCTGATTTTATAGAGAAAACTCTCCTTTATTTTGTGTAAATTTGCGAGCTAAAAAACAAAAAAATGAAAGTATTAAAATTCGGTGGAACATCGGTAGGTTCACCTGAAAGAATGAAAAATGTTTCCAAACTTATTACTGACGGAAACAAGCAAATAGTAGTATTGTCGGCAATGTCGGGAACGACAAATAATCTTGTAGAAATTGCTGATTATTATAAAAAGGGAAATGCTGACGGAGCATCAAACCTTATCGGTGCGTTAGAAAAAAAATACGCTGGTGTTATTGAAGGTTTGTTGGAAACAGACACATATCGCAAAAAAGCAACTGAAATTATTGCTCGTGAATGTGATGTAATTCGTTCGTTTGCAAACAAACAATTCAACATTCAGGCAGAAAAAATGATTCTTGCTCGTGGTGAAATTATGTCAACTAATTTGGTACAATTGTATCATGACGAAAACAATATTCAGTCTGTATTGTTGAACTCACTTGACTTTATGTTTGTTGATGCAGATGGCGAACCTGTAATGCAACTTATTGAAGAACAATTACAAAAGGTTCTAAGTAAATATCCTGACACAACTTTGTTTATTACACAAGGTTTTATTTGTACAAATAATAAGAGCGAGGTTGATAACCTAAAACGTGGTGGTAGTGACTATTCTGCTTCTTTGATTGGTGCTGCAATCAATGCTGAAGTTGTTGAAATTTGGACTGATATTGATGGAATCCACAATAATGACCCTCGTATCGTAAAAAATACTCATCCAATTGCAGAAATGTCTTTTGATGAAGCTGCAGAATTGGCTTACTTTGGTGCGAAGATTCTTCACCCATCTACAGTGCTTCCTGCTAAGGTAAAAAATATTCCTGTGTTGTTGAAAAACACAATGGAACCACAAGCAAAAGGAACAACAATTTCTAACAGAACAACAGGAACTGGCGTAAAAGCAATTGCAGCAAAAGATGGCTTGACTGCTATCAAAATTAAATCAGGTAGAATGTTGTTGGCATACGGTTTCTTATGCCGTGTGTTCGAAGTATTTGAAAAATACAAAACTCCAATTGACTTGATTACAACTTCGGAAGTTGCTATTTCGTTGACAATCGATAAGATTGACTATTTAGCTCAAATCGTTGACGAATTGAAGATGTTGGGTACAGTTGAAGTTGACAAAGATCAAACAATTATTTGTATCGTTGGCAATATGATTGCCGAAGAACAAGGTCATGCAGCAGAGGTTTTGAATTCATTAAAAGAAATTCCTGTTCGTATGATTTGCTACGGTGGTAGCGAACATAATATTTCTGTTCTTATCGATACTAAAAATAAAGAAAAAGCATTGGTTGCTTTGAATGATAATTTATTTGCTTAATCTTTTCTAAAGATATTCAAACGAAAAGCGGCGAACAATTTTGTTCGCCGCTTTTTTTATTTTAGTTCTTGTATGAAAAAATCTATTGCCTCTTGTAATGGTTGCAAGTCATTTTTGATAGTATGTAAAACTAACTCTGCATCAATATCAAAATATCCATGTGCAATGTGATTTCGCATACCGATAATTTCATTCCATGGTATCTCTGCTTTTCTATTTAGAAGTTGTTGCTTGGTAAGTGTATCTATTTTCTTGAATCCTTCACCAATGGCTTCTATAAGCATACAGCTTGCAGCAAGTTTTTGCATTCCTTCCGAACTATTATAGTAGTCATTTTCAGAATTAACTGGTTGATTCCATTCTTGCAAGTTCGATATTGCGTTTTAATTTGATTTAATATCGACAAAACAAGATCACGCTCTGAAGATTGTAATTCCATCTTTTTCTATTTGTTTTTTTAAGAATGGATTAAGATTTGTATGATCTCTTACAAGGTCCACAGAACATTGTAAAATAGATTCTAAGTATTGTTTAGCACCAACAACTAAAAACATTTGTGCTGGCATTTGTACAAAAATATCAATATCGCTCCCTTCTGTAAACTCATTACGAGCAACAGAACCAAAAACTGTCAAAGATTGTATTGCAAACTTCTCTTGTAAAACATCTTTGTTCGCTTCTAGTAACCCAATATATTGACTATTTGTTCGCATATCTTTTACAAAGATATATTTTGAAAAATAAAAAAAACTATAAAAAAAGATTATTTAATTATTTCTCTTTTCAATATGCTTGTTTTCCCTTTGCTTTCGTAAATGATTATTAGTCTTTTGTGTTGCTCAAAGATAGTTTTTTTTGTTATTAAACAAAGAACGGCGAACAATCTTCTTCTTTTTTGTATTTTTGCACCAGTAAAAACAAAATAATATGGATTACAAAGTAGCAGACATACAATTAGCAGAATGGGGTCGTAAAGAATTAGATTTGGCAGAAATCGAAATGCCAGGTTTGATGGCTCTTCGTGCAGAATACAAAGGTCAAAAACCTCTTGCTGGTGCAAAAATCAGTGGCTCATTGCACATGACAGTTCAAACAGCAATTTTGATTGAAACCTTGGTTGAACTTGGTGCAGATGTTCGTTGGGCTTCTTGCAACATTTTCTCTACGCAAGATCATGCAGCAGCTGCAGTAGTTGTTGGTAAAAAAGGTACAGTAGAAAATCCACAAGGTGTTCCTGTTTTTGCTTGGAAGGGTGAAAACTTAAAAGAATATTGGGATTGCACTAAAAAAGCGTTGACTTGGCCTGATGGAACTGGTCCTACAATGATTTTGGATGATGGTGGCGATGCAACATTGATCGTTGTTCGTGGCTCACAATTCGAAGCAGAAGGCAAAGTTCCTGATTTTAACCCAGAAACTGATTCAGAAGAATGGGGCGTAATCTTGGATTTGTGCCGTGAAACAATGAAACAAGATCCACAATTCTGGACAAAGAAAAAACAAAACATCATGGGTGTTTCGGAAGAAACTACAACAGGTGTTCACCGTTTGTATCAAATGGCAGAACAAGGTATTCTTCCTTTCCCAGCAATCAATGTGAACGACTCGGTTACAAAATCGAAATTCGATAACTTGTATGGTTGCCGTCACTCGTTGACAGATGGTATTATGCGTGCTTCTGATGTTATGTTGGCTGGTAAAGTTGCCGTTGTTTGTGGATACGGCGATGTTGGTAAAGGTTGTGCTCAATCTTTGCGTGGTCAAGGTGCTCGCGTAATCGTTACGGAAATAGATCCAATCTGTGCTCTTCAAGCTTCTATGGAAGGTTACCAAGTGTTAACAGTTGAAGATACGTTAGAATATGGTGACATTTATGTTACGACTACAGGTGACTGTGATATTATTACAGCAGAACACATGAGCAAAATGAAAAATATGGCGATAGTTGGTAATATTGGTCACTTCGATAATGAAATTCAAATGGCTGAATTGGCAAAAATTCCTGGAATCAAGAAGAAAAATATCAAACCACAATACGATCAATGGATTTTCCCTGATGGTCATAGCGTGTTGATCCTTGCCGAAGGTCGCTTGTTGAATCTTGGTTGTGCAACAGGTCACCCAAGTTTTGTGATGTCTGCATCGTTTACTAACCAAACATTGGCACAAATCGAGTTATTTACAAACAATAAGAACTACGAAACCAAGGTTTATACTTTGCCAAAGAAACTTGACGAAAAAGTTGCTCGTCTTCACTTAGACAAACTTGGCGTTAAGTTGACAACTTTAACAGAAAAACAAGCAAAATATCTTGGCGTTCCAGTTGAGGGACCATATAAATCGGATATATACAAATATTAATATATAAATTAATTAATATTGAGGGGACATATTCTGTATGTCCCCTTTTTTATTGCTTTTGCTAACATTTCATTTTTTTTTTTGTTTAACCAGTAATCTATTTCGTCACTTCGGTTTTTAATCGCTTTTTGAACGTATCTATTTTGACTTTTGTTTTGTCTTTTTGTAAAAGAATTCAGAAACAAAAAAGGATATAGTATGCGTTTCCTTTTTTTCATTTTATTATTTTTTAGCAGTTTAGTCTGCAATGCAAGACAGATTACAACGGCAAATTTGGCACAATTTAGTAGTTCTAGTGCGCCAAATACATTTATAATTCCTGCTGGAGATACAGTTACTATTAATGGTCCGGTTACGATTAACTCCGATGTGATTCTTCAAGTATATGGATCGCTGACATTAAGAAACTGTTTAAAGTTAATTCA
>DCIX01000001.1 GCA_002317135.1 Bacteroidales bacterium UBA1715 | reverse complement strand
TCTTCTGGAGCAACGCAAGGACAATTTTCAATTACATCGACAGCAAGTCTATCACAGAAACCTTGTGGAGTTGAGAAATTAATGTCATAGAATACACCTGCCTGATCTGTTTTGAAATTATTATCTTGAGCAGCACCAATTCCTACAATATAATCACCCGAATATGTATCCTTCACGTCAACGATACCTTTTGCCGCACCATATACATACGAACTATTTGCGTCTGCATCACCTGTTTTATCGGCTTTAGAGAAAACAAGGAAATATGTACCTGGTTGCAATTGATAATTATCTGCATCAAATACGACCTCATCGGTAAAGGTATATTTACCAGTAGCAGTAATTTCTTTCTCCATTTTCATTGTTCCAGTAAAACTCTTTACAATAGCAGTTTTATCTGCAACTAACTTACCATTATCAGTTTTTGATTTACAAAGATTTACAGTAAACACCAAAGAGCCAGACAAAGTTGCTGTACCATTTACATAATAACTTTGCATTGTTCCCTGAGCTTTCAATTTAAAATCAGTAAGATTAATAGGTGTACTTACAGTAAAACCAGGATTTGAAATATTATTAGGTTGTCCAATTGATTGAGAAGAATTATGTTGTGCAAATGAACTAGGAAGAAAACTTCCACCACCTGCAGCAGTTTCTTCTACATAAATAACCTTTTTACCATTATTTGCAGCAATATCAGAAACATCTATTTTAACTTTTTCACTACCTGTAGTAGTAGCAATCGCTTTTGCAGTAGAACCTTTTGACGCATACCATGAATAAGTTGCCTTACTACCTGTTGCAGCATTTACATACACAGTTGCACTATCACCACAATATTCCAACGCCGGAGTTGTAAAATTTTGTTCATAAGCAGAAATAGTCATTTCTCCAATTGCAGGATCATACTTAATACAACCACCTCCTGTTCCTTTTGCATCATGTTCAATCACAACTTTATATGTACCAGGTTCCGTTGCTTTATATGTTACACCTTTTTCTTTTACACTTCCGGTAAGAACAACATCTTTACCCTTATACCAAGTAATTGTATAATAATCTGCTAAAGTAATATCTATCACGAACCCTGCATCCAATGTTTGACCTTTAAATGCAGAAGCACAAACTGTCATATCGCCAGGAGTCAAATCAACAATAGGATCAGGATGACGAGGATTACAGTTTGTCGGAGGATTGATTTTTACCGCTGCATTTTGAGAAAGCGTGCTTCCAATACCTAGCTCACCATTACTATTACAACCCCATGCATACAAATCACCATTACTTGTACCATAGAATCCCCACAAGTCGGCACGGTTAATCAACACAACATTATTAGCAATTTTACCACCAGGTCCCACTATATATTCTGCACCTGCTTTATCCTTAGACTGACCGATTTTCGAACCAGTAGCACCACCACCACCGTCACCGCAACCGCCGCCACCCCAGGCAACAGGTTTATTATCTGCTGTGATTGCCATACCGAAACCTTGACCACCAGATACCCATTTTGCCAACAAGAACTCACCATCGTTACTTGCACCTGTAGTCAAACCAGCACGAACGCGCAATGGAGTCGCATACGTATCCGAACCGGAATACCAAGAATAATTAGCATCCAATACACCGGCAGAGTTATTCCAAGCACCATTACCCCAGGCCCAAATATAGCCATCAGTATCCAAACCATAACCAACACCATCACCACAACCCAACATCTTTATATTTGTCAATGGAGTACCATCACCTTTTATAACAGGACGAGCATACGGATCATTAAAATCATTCGTATTACCAACACCACCGGTTGCAGAACGACCTAATGCACCATTACCCTTTTGATATCCCCATGAATAAATTGTACCTACACCATCACCATCTGGATCCACCAACGCGTACGCGGCATTATCACCCGCATACACCTGAACAACACCTTGCAAAGGTTTTTTCGTAGAACCATCCAACACGAACATTGGATAAGCCTGATTATCAGTATTACCACAACCTAACTGTCCAAATGCGTTATCATACCCTTGACTATCAAAACCAGTAGAGTTACCACCCCAACCAACTAGACAGCCTTTATATGGGCCATCGCCCAAAATAGCAAAACTGTTATTATTACCAGCATATACAACATCAACTTTTGTTAAGTGATTATCCTTTGAATACACAGTTCCTTTCAAATCACCACCCACCGTACTCACTTGTATAGGAGTTGCTTGAATTCTTCCTTCTGTTTTTGTTACAGTACCACCTGTACCACATTGACCTAAACTATTATTACCCCAACACCAAACATCACCATTACAATCCAAAGCAATAAAGTGAGAACCAGAACCACAGTTTACCTGTTGAATATATATAGCAGGTTTAGCCTGAGAAAAAAATGTCACTTCTTGAGGAGTTGACTCATAGGCTTTCGTACTTCCTGTTCCCAACAACCCTGTTCCACCTTTTTCCGTGCTATTCTTACCCCACGTGTACACAACACTATTCTGACACACCATGGCAGACACACAGTTACCACCAGAAATTGTCAATTCCTTTTGTGCAAACGCACTCGCTACGCAAAGCAACGAGCCAACTAAAATTAACGCTATTCGTTTCATTGTATGATGACAGTTTTAATTTCTATATACTTTTACAAACTTAAGACACAAAGAAACAAAAAAAAGTTACATCACTATGCGTCTTTTTCAATAAATGAGAATAGTATTTTTTCAACAGAGCAAAAAAGACTATTAGTACCACAAACAACTATCTGAAAAACAAACTGTTGAATAGTGTTTTCATAACACTATTCAATCTATAAAATTTATTAACAAAATAATGTCATTCACTTTACTACTAGCAGTGAAACATTTTATATAAAAAAAAGAGACGCGATAAATCGCGCCTCTACAATAGTATACATTATATATATGTATTATCAACTAGAACCAACTTGTTCCATCAAAACAGTGGGTACATAATTTTTCTTTTGGTAAACCAATTGCGTCAACCAATTCTTGTACCGTATTAAATTTCAATGAAGTTAAGCCAAATCGTTGACGAATATCGTCAATCATCTTTTTGTGCTTATCTGTTGTATCATCTACATATTCTGCCAAATTCTTATCATGACGCCCTTCATACTTTTCTATTAACGAACGAGTAATAAGTTCTGTATCATTTTTAGATGCAGAGAAGTTTAAGTATTGGCAAGAATAAATAAGTGGCGGACAAGCGATTCTCATGTGAATTTCTTTTGCTCCACAGTCGAACATTTCAGTTACATTTCCACGAAGTTGTGTACCACGAACAATTGAGTCATCGCAAAATACAACCTTTTGTCCTTCCAACATTTGTCTATTTGGAATCAATTTCATTTTGGCAACAAGGTTACGCATTTCTTGTGTTGGAGGAGTGAAACTACGAGGCCAAGTAGGCGTATATTTCACGATACCTCTTTTATATGGTATACCTTTTTCTATCGCATAACCAATTGCATGACCAATACCAGAATCAGGAATACCGCAAACGAAATCTGCTTGAGTTGCATCGTTTTGAGCAATTTTTTGTCCAAGAGAACAACGAACCTTATCAACATTAATACCTTCGTAATCCGAAGTTGGGAAACCATAGTAAACCCACATAAATGAGCAAACTTGCATTTTATCATTTGGTTTGCGAAGAACTTCATATCCATCAGCAGTAATCTTTACGATTTCACCTGGGCCAACGAATTTTTCAATTCCATAACCAAGATTATGGAACGCGGTTGGTTCACTTGAAACAGCATACGCACCATCTTTTTTACCAATAGTCACAGGAGTTCTGCCCAACTTATCGCGAGCAATAATGATTCCATCTTCAGTAAGAAGCAACAATGAGCAAGAGCCCTTTACCTTTTCATATACATTTTCAATACCTGATACAAAATCTGGTTTTTCACAAATAAGCATTGCAGCAAGTTCTGTCTGGTTTGTATCACCAGAACTTAATTCAGAGAAATGTAAGTTTTTACTCAACAAATCATTTTCCAAATCTTTCATATTTGCGAAGTGAGCAACCGTAACAATTGCAAATCGTCCCAAGTGAGAATTGATAGCAATTGGTTGTGCATCGGTATCGCTAATAACACCAATACCCGCTTCTCCACCTAATTTTGGAAGAGAAGATTCAAATTTTGTACGAAAGTAAGAGTTCTCAATATTGTGAATAGTACGACGCAAGCCAAATTCCTTGCTAAAAGTTGCCATACCCGCACGTTTTGTGCCTAAATGAGAATTATAGTCAGTACCGTAAAACAAATCTGTTACGCAATCAGACTTTGAAATTGTTCCAAAAAAACCACCCATTTCAATTAAAATTTTCCACCACGAAAATAGGAGAAAATATGCAATAACATCACAGAAAGTTTTTCTTTTTTTCAACTAAATACAAAAAAGACATAAGAGTTTTACTTATTGTTATAGATTGTTCAAAAGTATTTCCCCTAAAACGAGCAAAGAAAATCCAAAAGCCGAAAAAAACAATATCTTTGCGAAAAAACAATATGGGATTTCTATCTTCTATCTACAATCCACAAAAGCCACGAGGTTTCAATATGCCTACTCGTTATTACGACAAGCAAAAAGAAGACCGCGAGCATCGCCGTGCCGTGGTATTACAACAAGTAAAGTTAGAAGAAGGAGAAGAACTTCCGAAAGGTGTTTTTGTTTCGGATTTACATAGAAAATTCGAACAAAACAAGATTTCCAATAAACGATCGAAAGATTCTAGTTTGAAGACACTTGTTATGTTGTTTTTCCTACTTTTTCTAGGTGTTTACTTTATAATGAATATGTAAGCATGGCAGACATCATACATCTTCTACCCGATTCTGTTGCCAATCAAATTGCCGCTGGCGAGGTTGTTCAAAGACCTGCTTCGGTAGTAAAAGAATTGGTTGAAAACGCCATAGACGCAAAAGCAACTGAGATAACCTTATCCATTATTGACGCTGGTAGAACAGCCATACAAATTACCGACAACGGTGTGGGAATGTCGGAAACAGATGCTCGTATGGCATTTGAACGACATGCAACATCAAAAATAAAAGATGCCGCTGATATATTTACGATACGCACTATGGGATTCCGCGGTGAAGCATTGGCGTCGATTGCTGCTGTTTCTCAGACAGAATTAAAGACAAGAAAAAAGGAGAATGAATTAGGCACTAAAATAGTGATAGCTGGTTCTAAGATTGAATCACAAGAACCAGAATCTTGCCCTGTTGGTACTACATTTACCGTTAAGAATCTTTTTTTCAACACGCCTGCACGAAGAAAATTCTTAAAAGCAAACAAAACAGAGTTTACATATATATTAGCAGAGATTCATCAAACGGCATTGGCTAATCCACATATTTGCTTTACTATATTAAAAGATGGTGATTTATATGCAAAATATCCGAGCGGAACATTAAAGCAAAGAATCATTAACATCTTCGGGAAACAAATGGACAAAGGACTGCTGGCAATCGAAGATGAATCAAGCATTGTAAAAATCCACGGATTTATTGGCGTTCCAGAACTGGCAAAAAAGACTGGTAGCAACCAATACTTTTTCGTAAACGACAGATTTTTCAGACAAAAAAGTTTCTTAGGTTCTATTATGCGAGCATACGGAAATTTGGTACCACAAAAAGAATATCCACCCTTTTTTGTATTTCTCGAAATTGATCCTGGAGAAATTGACGTAAACATTCACCCAACAAAGACAGAAATCAAATTCTCTGAAGAATTTAATATTTGTCAATTGTTAGAAGCAACGGTAAAATACACGTTAGGGAAAAGTAATATTGTACCGACATTGGATTTCAGCGACCCGGAAGACTATTCCGATATGTTTAAGCCAAGCAACACGATAGTCACAAGTCCACCAAAGATTGCTATAAATCCGTCATACAATCCGTTCAAGACAAACAATGGACCTGCATACAATAATGCACCTTCCAATGCAAGGAATTGGGAGAAATTGTTTGAAGATTATCAAGCAAAAAAATCATCTTCAACAGAACAAACTATTGATTTTGGTGAATTTACCGAAATAAGCAACAACGAAGAACCAGAATTATGTATCCAAAGTTGCACACAGGTTCAAAGAAAATATATTGTTGCTATTGTAGATGACAAGATTTACATAATAGATATAAAACGAGCACACTATCGCTTAATTTATAATACTTTTGAGGAAACAATTACAAGTAGTCAAAAGCTTCCGAGTCAAAAGACCTTGTTACCTATACGCATAGAAGTAACCCCGCAGGAAGCAGAGACTTTGCAAGAAGCATTACCTCAAATGAATCAATTGGGCATAGATATAGAAGAATTTGGGAAACAAACATTTGTAATAAACGGTACTCCATCGAATATACCTATTGAAACTCTACAAGACACCATTGTTGATTTTGCATCAAGCATAACCAACAGCGGCAAGAATTTCAAGGATAGTTGGCAAGAACATATCGTGCGCACTATGGCTAAATCTGCATCGTTATATAGAAATCCAGAAATGAGTAAAGACGAAATGCAACGATTTGTGTCAAAATTATTACAGTCAAAATCATATACGATAACCCCAGAAGGACAACTGATTACCGTTATTGTAGAAATGAACGATTTATTAAAGAAATTCAACTAATATGAGTTACTATAGTCCATCGGGGTTTTCAATGCTAACGCCAGTAGTAAAGAACTTACTGGTAATAAACGTGATATGCTTTGTTATTAGTTGTATTGCTGAATATGTATTTGGTTATGATGTAGCAAATGATTTTGGATTACATTATGTTGCCTCGCCAAGTTTCCGTCCGGTTCAATTTGTAACCTATCAATTTCTGCACGCCAATTTAGAACATATTTTCTTCAATTTGTTTGCGTTATGGATGTTTGGAAACATTTTAGAGAATTTCTGGGGAAGCAAACGATTTCTAACTTATTACCTAATCACTGGAATTGGAGCGGGAATTGCACAAATTATAGTTGCCTACATAAAATTGCAAACCTACCCTATCACAGCAGAAATGTGGGAGATTGTATTAAACGAAGGAGACGAACTGATACGCTCATACAGAAATTATACCGATAGCACACTCGGTGCGGTGAACGGCATTGTAAACGGCTCAACCATAGGTGCTTCCGGAGCGGTCTTCGGTCTATTGATGGCTTTTGGAATGTTGTTTCCCGAAGCACAATTATACATATTCTTTTTACTACCTCTAAAAGCCAAATGGTTCGTATTCTTTTATGGGGCAATAGAACTTTTTAGCGGTATACAAAATTCTGTAGGCGACAATACTGCCCATTTCGCACATCTTGGTGGTATGTTATTCGGGTACATTTTAATACGATATTGGAGAAAACACGGAACATCACTATAACAAAAATGACACTGGTAAACGATATTAAACGATTATTCAAGCAAGGAGACATTATTACGAAACTCCTTATTATCAATACAATAGCATTTATTTTACTTTGGATTGTAGAAATTATTGGTTCTATTTCACATACTAATGTATATAGTTCTGTTTTACAAAACATTGCTGTTCCTACAAATATCCAAGCATTAGTACGAAAATTTTGGACAATCGCTACATTCCTATTTTTTGACACATCTTTCTTTTCATATTTCTGCAATATGATTATTCTTACCTGGACAGGAAGAATCTTTCTTAACTTTATGAACGAAAAGAAGTTACTTGCCACCTACATTTTAGGCGGACTTTCGGGTTTACTACTTTCGGTTCTTTGTTCAACATTTTCTGTTGACAGCAGCAATGCAATGGTTATTTTAGGCCCTTCAGCCGCCGTACTTGCAATATTAACAGCAGTTGCCACATACGCACCTAATTACAAAATTTATTTGCTCTTCTTTGGAGAAGTTTCTCTAAAAATATTCGCCATTATTTTTGCTGCATTAGAATGTATTCCACTACTTTCAGCATTAGCACAAGGACCTAATCCGCATATTTTATTTATAACAATGTATCAAGTTGGCGGACTTTTATATGGCTTTATGTGGGCTTATCTACTACGAAAAAACATAGATATTTCATTATGGTTTCTCAAAATCATAAACAAGATAGAAAATTCATCAAAAGAGAAAAAAGGTCCTGTCCTACATACAAACAGACATCGTGATGAAGAATATGTTTCATACGAAGAAGTACGTTATGACGAAGAAAACATAGACAAAATTTTGGAGAAAATCTCAAAATCTGGTTACGATAGTTTAACAAAAGAAGAAAAAGAAACACTTTTTAAACAAAGCAAAAAATGAGACGGCTATTACGATGGTTCTACTTATTAGTCAATGCATTTGCTGTAATTGCATTGTTTTGCTGTTTGTTTACACGATTTGTAAATCCAAACTCTTTTGCTTTTTTTGAACTATTCGGATTGGTTTTCCCTATTATTTTCGTAGCCAATATTGCCATTTCGATTGTATGGATTATGGCAAAAGAACACAAGCACAACTTTTTGTTTTCGTTGATTCCATTACTGCTAAGTTTACCTATTGCAGGTAGTTATTTTTCCGCAAAAGCAGAATCAAACGAGCTGAAAAAAGAAACAGAAATAAAGGTCATTTCTTATAATGTAAGAGATTTTTGTCTTAATGGATGGAAAAACAAAAATGATATTAAAAAAAAGATTTTCAAATATTTAGAAAACGAACAACCAGACATTATTTGTTTTCAGGAATTCAGTAACGACGACCAAGAGAAATACAACATAATGCAACATATAAAAAAAGAACTTGGCTTAAAGCATTTCTATCATAATCAGACATATACAAAGCCACCACATTATTTTATGGGCAATCTTATTTGTAGTCGTTACCCTATTGTAAACTGTGGAGATATGAAATTTCAAAAGACAGGAAATTCTGCCATTTGGGTTGACATAAAAAAAGGAAATGACACTATCAGAATCTACAACAGCCACTTGGAATCGTATAGACTTTCGAAAGAAAACAAAGAACAAATCAGTGGTGAAAACGTAGAGACAAACAAAGTTAAACAACTGATACACAAAATGTTTCGTGCAATGCAAAAACGAGGCGTACAAGCCGATGAAATAGTTGAGTCAATGAAAACCTGTCCGTACCCAATCATTTCCTGTGGAGATTTCAACTCGCCTGTTTGTTCATACACCTATCAACACATTCTTCATTCAAACGACTTCAAAGATGCCTTTGTAGAGGCTGGTTACGGTATTAGTTCCACATTTGATTGGTGGCCACATCTTCGTTTGGATTACATCTTATTAGATTCAGATTTTAGTTGTCGAAACTACAAAAAAGGAACCGAGCAATTATCCGACCACTTCCCGATTTCTTGTCTTATTGACATAGAAAAGAAATAATTCATCTCTATTTTTACGAATTTTATTCGTTATTTTGCGTGCATAAAGTCGACAATTATGGATTTTTCACTGAGTTCAAAATATAAACCTACCGGCGATCAACCTGAAGCAATACAACAACTTGCAGAAGGGGTGTTAGACGGAACAAAACATCAAGTTCTATTGGGAGTAACTGGCTCAGGAAAAACATTCACGATTGCTAATGTGATAGAAAAAGTGCAAAAGCCAACACTTATTTTAAGTCACAATAAGACTTTGGCAGCTCAATTATACAATGAATTCAAGCAATTTTTCCCTGATAATGCGGTGGAATATTTCGTATCGTACTACGACTACTATCAACCAGAAGCATATATTCCACAAACAAACACCTACATAGAGAAAGACCTTGACATAAATGACGAGTTAGAAAAAATGCGCCTGAGCACGACAAACACGCTTCTTTCTGGTCGAAAAGACATCATCATCGTATCGTCGGTTTCTTGTATTTATGGTATGGGAAATCCGGTTAATTTCAATGAACGTGCACTGCATTTATCTGTTGGTAAAAAGATAGCACAAGATGTTTTGCTACGCGAATTGGTTGACAATCTCTATTCACGAAACGAATTGGAATTCCAAAGAGGAACTTTCCGCGTAAAAGGTGATAGCATAGATGTATGGGAAGCGTCACACGATTACGCTACACATATTGAAATGTGGGACAATGAGATTGACCGAATTGCAAACATTGATCCTGAAACGGGAAAAACTATCAGCGAAATCGACGAGACAATAATCTATCCCGCAAATCTTTTTATTACAAGCAAAGGCGGCTTTGAAAAAGCTATTCGTGACATTCAAGATGATTTAGTAAAACAAATTTCGTTTTTAGAAAGTATAGACAAACATTTAGAAGCACAACGATTACAAGAACGTGTAGAATACGACCTTGAGATGATTAAGGAAATTGGCTATTGTTCTGGTATAGAAAACTATTCGCGTTATTTTGACGGAAGAGCCGAAGGCGTTCGACCATATTGTTTATTTGATTATTTACCTGAAGATTTTCTATTAGTAATAGACGAAAGCCATGTAACGGTACCACAAATTCGCGGTATGCACGGCGGCGACCATTCCCGTAAAGTCAACCTAGTTGACAACGGTTTCCGTCTTCCTGCTGCACTGGACAACCGACCACTTAATTTCGACGAATTCGAGTCGCTTTGCAACCAGGTTATTTACATCAGTGCAACTCCAGCAGACTATGAATTACAAAAATCAGAAGGAATTATCGCCGAGCAAGTCATACGACCTACCGGACTTTTAGATCCTGAGATAGAAATACGACCTACAGAAAACCAAATCGACGATTTAATTGAAGAAATAGCGAAACGTACAGAAGCTAACGAACGGACATTGGTGACTACACTTACGAAACGTATGGCCGAAGAACTACAACGATATTTAACCCGTTTAGGAATACGAAGTGCCTATATTCACAGCGACGTTGATACATTAGAGCGAATTGAAATATTGGAAAACCTACGAGCAGGAACATTTGACGTACTTGTTGGTGTAAACCTACTTCGTGAAGGATTGGACTTACCAGAAGTCTCATTAGTAGCTATTCTTGATGCAGACAAAGAAGGTTTTCTTCGTTGTGAACGTTCACTAACACAAACAGCTGGACGTGCCGCACGAAACGTCCACGGACATGTGATTATGTATGCCGACAAGATCACAGAAAGCATGCAACGTACTATAGATGAAACAAATAGACGACGAGAAAAACAAATTCGTTACAATACCGAGCATAATATTACTCCACAACCTATAGTAAAAGACATTGACAGTTCGTTAAAGAAGAAAAACGAGCCAGAAATGCTTACAAATGTCGCTGCCGATCCTGTTGTAAAATACATGAGCAAAGAAGGCATAAAAGACCTCATCGCAAAAACGAAAAAAGAAATGGAAGCTGCAGCAAAAGATATGGATTTCGTTACTGCCGCACGATTACGAGACGAAATGTTCGACCTACAGAAATTGCTATAAAAAGAGAGACATTCCAAAGAATGTCTCCCTATATCTCCGTTTTAAGAACAAGCAAACTAATCAATTGATTCAAAATACAATATCATAAACAACAATACTACAAATGTACCGATGATACTTGTTGCTATAGATGCTTTTCTCCACTTTAACACATAAAAACTTAAAAAGTAAATTATTGTTGCGACTAATTATCATTTTTAGTTATTCTAACTATTTAACAAAATTTTATTTTTCTAAAATTTATCGTATCAAAGTCACACTGCCAAATTTAGCCTTTTTACCATTTCCAACATCAAAACCTTCCCACACTTGACCGTCAAGGAATGTTGCTTCCATTTTCCAAATATAAACGCCAGACTGCATATATTCGCCATCGTATTTTCCATCCCAATAGCCAACAAACATTCCATCTTGTACAGCATCGGAATACCAGATTAAATTTCCCCATTTATCGTACACGAAAATCTCACATGTTTTCAAATTAAAACCTTTTGGCTGAAATGTTCGAACACTATGTGCTGGATTTGTAGGAGAAAACGCCGTTGGCATAAATAATGAAGTTGAAATATTAATGAACACGCATTCTGAATATACATCTTTACAACCGAAACTATTCTTTACCGTTAAAGTTGGGCAATTGTAACCATATACATATCCATCTTCTATAATTGAGACATTACGTTTTTCATATGGAACTTCCAAATCTATATCTTTTTCATTTTCACCAATATGTCCATAGTTCCATAACATAGTATATGGAATACATTCTCCTACTTTTTCACCCAATTCGTTCATTGTATACAACGAATCCTGCAATGAAGCATCGTGTAATTCTATCTTATTTGAGGCGCCAGGTAATGCCCAATTAAAATAAGCTTTCGGAGCTGGAGCAATATGAACAAAAAGAGTGTCAACACCTTCACAACCCGCCCATGTCTGTTCATAAACAGTAAGTGTATCTATACCATCATGAGACCAATCTACATAACGAACAGAGCTAGCCAACTGATCCTTTGAATAGTTTAGATTATCACCTGTAACATTCCAACAATAGGTACTATTCTCGGTATATTGAGTATAGTACTGTTCTGTGGCACCTACACATACAGAATCAGCACCAAACAACTTTGTTTTTGCAGCAGGCGCAACTGTCATAGAAACAGTATCATGCAAGCTTTCACAACCGAGATTTTTTTCTACATCATAATAATCTATATCATAGACTTCAAACTGATACAAACCAACATTTAGGTCCTTATTTTCGAATTTATATCGTGAACCAGAACAATATTCCGGAGAAGTTCCAGACAAACTCTTCCATGTCATATTTGTACTTCCTAACGCACGTAAATCATCTATTTGAGTTCCCTGACAAATTACAGAAGAGAAGACAATCGGTGTACGAGCACGTTTCTTTATTGTATATGTAATTTCTTGATTTTCACTACTACAATATACATTTTCATATTTATATCGATAATATGCTGAAATTGTATATGTACCTACTTCATTTAGCATATCATCCGGCAAAATAGAATGATCCGCATTATCAACATATACTTTAGATTTTCTACCTGTAGTAACCGTCCATCCCACATATGAATTTTCCGTAATTGCAGGTTCAAAATTCGTTGCTTGAATAACAGAAACCGAGTCATATATACAAAGTGTTAAATCATCACCTATTGAGAATGTTGGTTGAGGAATCACACGAAGATTAACAGGAATAATATCGCTAACACAAGTATTTTGAGTACGTTGCACATAATAAGTCATTGAGCCAATAACAGATGACAAATCAGGAATATAGGTTTTACCAGCAGATAAACGAATCGTTGCACTTGCATCAGCATACCATACATCAATATCGACATTCGAAGATAAAGCTGGAACCACAGTATCGCCTGCGCACATACTTGCACCTTTCACGATAGGATTTGCAGGTTTAGCATTTACGGTGAAACTCACCTTTGCCTGCGTACCTTCACAACCATCAACTGTTTGAGTTGCAAAAAATCTATGAGTAGTAACCGACATATCTGTAGTTTGATACGAATCGCCCGTGCCTATCTTCGTATTCATATCCGATGCGTACCATGTTATATTTTGACCTATAGCTTGAAGTAAAGGAGCACTGTCATATTCACACAAATTTGATTGTTGAATCATGATTGGCGCACTTGGTAATGCTTTTACCGTATATGTAGCAACTGCAGTCGGACCTTCACAACCGTCAACTATCTGCGTCACATAATACGAATAAGTTCCAACAAGATTTTCTTTTGGTTGCATTCCACGACTTCCACGCAACAACTCTTTAGTTGCAGACATATCAGAATACCAAACTATTGTCGCATCATCTTCTCCTGAAGCAGTTATAGAAGCTGCAGCCTCTCCATAACAAATTTCATTACTTACAGTTGTAGGCGCAACAGGTATCGGCTTCACTTCAAATGAAATTTCAGTTGGTTGACTATAACAGCCTTCAAACAATTGCATAGCCCAAATAGAATGATGACCTTCCTCTTGTATAGAAGACACATATTTCTGTCCTATACTATTTTCCTGTATTTGAGGAACACCATCATTTCCAGGATTTTCGTCGAACCAATACGTTGAACCTTGATTTGTTTGTACTATAAAAGAAGGATTTTCACTTCCATAGCAAACAGAAGTAATAGCATCTTTCGCCACTATTGTAGGAGCAGTGACATTTTTCATTACCACGCTTACTTTTTTACGAGGTCCTTCACATCCAACAGGATCTATATTTGCATTAAATTCCGATACCCAATATTCATATTCCCCTGCATTCGAAATTGCCGGTTTATACGTTCCATCACTACTTTCATGCAACAAAGAACCATTTTTCTCTGCATCATAAAAACGGAACAGCGATCCACTTGGTCGTACAGAATTCCATGTTCCTTCTACAGCAGTTATCGTTGGAGCTCCATCATATAAACAAGCCGACTCATTAGAAACTATCACCGAAGGAATAGGGCAATCGATGATACGTACAGTAGCTTCCGTTCTTTCACTATAACATCCTGATTTTTCCTGTGCTGCAAAATATTTTTTGTTATCTACCACAACGGAGCCTTTATCGCCAGTAGCCCACAACGTTCCTACACCTAATTCTTTGCCACCTGTCAACGCATCATACCAATGAATAGCATCTCCACCTTGTAATTCCGCACCAACCACAGCATCCTTATTTTGCGTCGTCATGGTAAAATGATTAGTTGTAGTCGGAGCAGACAAATACACGACATCTATTGTTCTATCAGATAGATTTTCACATCCTTTTCCATCAACATAGACATAAGTTATTGTATATCTATCGCTAATTTGTCCATTTGCTTTTGGAGAGAATACACCACTTTGACTGATAGCATCTGCCGTACCAGTAATCGTCCATACGCCACTACCTTTTCCATTTGAACCATAATCAACAGCAACGGTGATTTCCTCTGCATCAGAAGTATAACAAACTACAGACGAACTTTCTGCAAACGATATCGTAGGCAAATCCAACACCGTGGTTGTAACCAATGCCGGAGCACTTTCACAAGCCTCTCCACTTACTGTTTCTACTGCCATATAACTTACATAATATGAAGTCTCCCCTACTGTATTAGTCGACATCTGTGCGTAAGTGTTCCCCGAAGAAGGCAATATATTTCTATTTGCATCATACCATTTCCACTCTATCGGAGTCGCATTTACCGGAGCTGTTGCTGTCATCTCTGTTGCAGTTTGTCCTTGACAGACGTCCACATTTGTAACCACAGGAGCCGTCCAAGGACAGTCCACAATATCAACCGTTTGAAGAACTTTTTCACTCTCACATCCACGAACGATTTGCGATACGTAATATTTCTCGCTTACAACCGATGTACCATCTATTCCCGGTTGCCAAGGATTATCAGAAGAAAGTTTTGTATTCTGATCGAACTTATACCACTGAACCTGTGCTACGGATTCCATATTTCCTGCCGTAATCTCTACCGCTACCGGGTGCGATATAATCCCTGTAAACGGAATTGTTGTTGGTTCTTCCGGATATTCAATTAGCACAATTTGTGTATTTGAATTTGTACAGCCATTATTATCTGTATAAGAATATTGAACCGTATATTCCCCGTCATTCTTACCATTTGCAGAAGTATTTATTTCTCCTGAATTTGAAATTGTTCCTTCACTAATTGTCCATACACCACCTGTCAAAGTAGCTGATGATTTTCCATTTACCAACGCCTCCATTAGATACGAACCTGTAGAATAGCATAAAACGCCAGGATCTGAAATTTGAATTTGAGGAAGAGAATTTATGACAACTTTAGCTTCTGCATAAGCTCCCCAACAAGTATTACCTGCAGCATCAAGTCCATCTTGACGAACTCTAAATGTATAGACACCAGCTTTAGCAACATATCCTGAAAGATTAGCCACATCCAATGTTTCCGAAGTTGAAATTATTGCATTGGTGCTATCTATCCATTCATAGCTTGGAGAACCAATACCATTAGCAGAAAGAGAAGGAAGCTCTTCACCTTCACAAATAGAAACAGACCCAGGAATCGGTGTTGGAGTCGGACAATCGACAATTTGATACAAAGACTTTACAGTTGGACTTACGCAACCATTTAATTTTTGAGTTACGTCAAAGGAATATGAACCAATAGTTGCGATTTCTGTAGGATATAAAGCAACAGGACTTACGGATGCGATTTCCATATTATCCGCATTTTTCACACTCAATGTCGCACCCAAATCACTTGCATAATCAATCTCCATCACTGGAAGACTTTCTATATTGCCTATGCTCCACAATAATGTACTTCCAATACCAGTACCGGTAGGAGCAAGCACATTCGTAACCGTAACATCTCTTGTTGCAACATTCTCACACGAAGCTACCACATCCGTTCCCACACCCCATTGTGCTGTTGTAGTCAGCGTCAACATAGTAGTTGTTGTACCTGTTTTCGTGTCATCATACTGCGGAGTCCACATATTTCCAGACACGCCTTCACCACTCAAAACAGAACCGGTTCCAGGAGAATACGTTATTTCTTTAGGAGCATCACCACCACAAATAATTCCAGGATCATCTATTTGTGGATTCGGTAAAGCATGCACCTCAACAACAACCGCTGTTGCTGGAGAAAAACACTCTGTACCAACAGCTCCGTCATATTCCGAAGCATACATCGTATATGTTCCTGCACTCTTTCCTACTAAAGAAAAAGCAAACGAAGTTCCTGTTCCTTGTGGATTTCCAGCAGAAAGACTTGCCACGGTTCCTGTAGGAATATCGTCCCTATCGGCAAACCATCCGATATTTGCTCCATCAATATGATTAGAAACAGCTTGTAATTCTATTGTTGCATCACCCTCGCAAGCATGATATTTTACTGCAGTTGGGGCCTTTACTTCACAATCTGTAATGGTTAATGTTGCTTCGGCCGGAACAGATTGACAACCATTCTTTGTTTGCGTTGCATACACAACATACATTCCAACTTTCATGTGTCCATCCTCCTCTATATAAACCGGTTGATAAACAGTATTTTCAACAAGAACAGACGATGTTGTATCTTGTATAGCATACCATTTTATGTTTTCTCCTGTTGCTTCCAATTCTGGAACCTGAGCTTGATTAGAGACATTCAATTTCGATTCACTTTTTGAAGAAACAACAGGCGCATCAGTATGATGAACAAGCACTTGTATCGATACAGGTTCTGCGCTACACAATGTTTTTGCATCGGTGTAGGAATATGTTAATGTATACGGACCTCCTGCTGTTGCAGTTTTTGGCGAAAAAGTAGAACCTGTTATACCTGTACCCAACCATGTTCCTAAAGATGTTTCAACCCCATCAATAGTAGCTTTCAAATTTTGATCTGCAGCATAATCACACAAAGCAATAGGATTCATACTGACGTCGGCAACAGGACGAGCCAAAACATCAACTGATATCTCTGCTGTACCACGACATGAGTGTTCATCTGTATAAACCAATGCGATATTATGAGATCCAACGGTTTGCTCAGAAGGAACAAACGAACCTGTTGCAGCATTCACATTTTTTAATGATTGACTTTCATACAAAAGCGTTCCCAAGTTTGTTGTTCCTGTAGCAGTAATTGTCACCTCATCACTATTTGCACCACCCCGACAAGGTTTACTGTTACTAGCCTTGATTGCCACAGAAGGATTTTCGAACACGATTGCCTGTGTAGTTGCCACCAAAGAACTACAACCTTTATCACTCACAAAACTATATTCTATGGTATGCGTACCTGCACCCAACTCTTTCGGGCTTACTGTAGCTGTTGTTTCCGTAGATTTTGTAGCCACCGTCCATTCTCCAACGCCTTGTGTTCCTGCTGGAAGAACAGTAGCCGTAATTGTTTGAGATTCTGTAACACTTTCACATTGAGAAGAAACAGAGCTCAACGAAACTGAAGGAATTGGATGTATTGTAATTGTTGTATTTGTTGTAGAAGAACAATCATGCGCATCCACAACAGAAATACCTACCGTATATGTACCATTCGAAGCTGTTGCCAAGAATGTTGGAGTTGCCAACGATAGTGAGTTCAAATAATTTATCGGAGAACATGTCCATGTTTGCGATTTATACGTATCATTCAACGACAATGATATTGCTTGACCTTCACACTCTTCCGAATCCGACAATATTATTTGCGGATTTGGAAGTTCATGAATCGTTACAGACAAAGAAGCTTTTTCACTCGTACAACCTTGTATTGTCTGCGTAACCGAATACGCTTGCGAACCTGCTGTTGTTGTAATTGGCGTCGGTGCCGAAGCTAATTGATTTCCTTCTCCATCAAACCACGTAAGTGTTCCCGTTGCCGAAGCAGACAACGCTGTTGCTGTTGTTGCATCTTTACAATATTCAACATCGACAGTTGTAGGGGCTACAGGTATAGCATGAACCGTAATTTCTTTTATTTGCTTTGTACTTTCACACCCTTTTGCACTAGTATAGACATACGATACTTGATTGGTTCCAGCTGTTGTAGCACTAAAATCTGCTGATGTTTCCGTAGTCTTTATTGCCCCAGTCCAAACACCGGTACCACCAGTTTCACTCGGAACGGCTGTAATAGTTGTAGATTCCTTTTCACATATTTCATCGTCGGTAACAGAAAGTGTAACCGTTGGTGTTGGATTTACTGTAATTGTAGCAGAAGCTGTTCCCTTGCACCCTTTCGCATCTTCTACAGCAACAGAAATCACATAATCTTTTACCGTAGTTTCATTTTTAGCAGTAAATGTAGGAGAAACTAAAGCTGAGTTATTCAATAAAGCAGCTGCCGTTCCCGACCAAACTATAGAGGTATAGGCACTCGCCTGTGGCAGACTAATTTTTGTTGTTTCTGATTCACACAATTCCGCATCATCTACTATAATTGTCGGCGATAAGTTCGAATTTACCTCAACCGTAAGTACAGCCCTATCACTTTCACAGCCCTTTAGCGTTTGACTAACATAATATTTCGTTGTTGCCGCAACGGATGTATTAGTTTGTGGAGCAAGACCAGCAGTTCCACCTGTTGCCGATGTACCATACCAATTAAGCGTCGCCCCTGCTATTGGCGTTGCCGTAAGTGTTTCAACTGCATCATCAATACAAAATGACAAATCTACAACCGATGGTGCTATAGGTTTAGGATTTAACGTAATTGTTGTTGTTTTTTCATCAGCCTTACAACCAGCTACACTTTCGTACGAAACAGTAACCGTTTTTGTTTCTTGAGCGACAACATCACCATTTCCAAGTTGAGCAATCAATCCTGCACCTGTCGCATTTTTCCAAGTGACCGTACCTGTTGCATCATCACTTACCGTTGCTGTAATAGTTGCGACTTCAGAAGGACAAATTGCTGTTTTATCCGAAGTAAGAGTCTTTATTACAGGAACTTCATTTATTTTTACCGATGTTGTTGCACTTGCCTCACAACCATTCAAGACAACCTTTACCGTATAATCTCCCGTCATTGCTGTTGTTGTAGCAGACAACGTTGGCGAAGCAACTGATGACGTAAAGCTATCCGGTCCAGACCATGCATAAGCCACTCCCGTTGTTGCACAAGTGGCTTCCAAACTTATAGATTCTCCAGCACAAACAGGACCATTATTAGAGACAGAGACGGTAGGCTGTTCCTTTATATTTATAGTTGTTGAGCTACTCAACCCCGCTGCTTTTGCCGAACAATACGCATCTTGTAAAGCAGAAAGTTTATACGTATATGCGCCAACAGTTGTAGGTACAGGTGGATTAAAAGAAGCTTCGGTTATTGTTTTAGTAACAGTATTTTTTCCATTTGTATATGAAAATGTAAACGGTTGCGCTCCTGTAAATGCAAACGTCGCAGCAGAAACCGTTTCACCATCACAATAATCGTCACCTCCAGTTATTGTCACTGTTGGATTTTCTGCTTCTTCAATAACTATTTCCGCCGTTTTCCAACATTTCTCCAGCGTAGGATTATCAACATCGTACACCTTCACCATATATGTACCAGCTTCATTAGCAGAATAAATTGCTTGATCTGTAGTTTTTGGGAAACCAGAAAGCAACACATCATCTTTATACCATTCCTGTGCAAATTGAGTTTCTGAAAGTTGTCTTGTTGGCGTTAATATAGCTGATTCACCCGGGCACAAGACATTATCGTCATCAGAACTTGTAATAGTTATGTCTTGTGGTTCTTCACAAGTTACTCCCTTACAGAAAAATCCTACTGAATTTGTAATAAAATAAACAGAACAAGGATTTGTCGGTTTACCATTGGCAGCTACTTGTTGCGCAACAGTTTTTGTTTCTCCAAAGACTACACGATACAAAGTTTCTCCATTTTCCAAATCTTCACAGTAATGATTTTGACCGGCTTCCGTTATTGTATGCCAAGTTTCTCCATCGTGAGACATTTGCCATACATATCCATAATTTGGGAATTGCGAAGCCCAATCATCCAAACCGTCAACTGTCGCTAAATGTGGCGGAGTTACGGCACAATCAAAGCCACTTACATATCTCAAGGCAGGATTATTATCTACGTACAAATTTGATTGTGGAACCGTTTCCTGACAAAGAGAAACACGGAAGTCATCAAATGCCACAGGAACATTCCATGTTGCATTTCCCTTATATATGACCTGAATAGTCACATCACCGGTATAATCAAAAGGCAACACAAAAGAATACACAAACTGTTTCCATGAAGGAGAACCTGAGCCACCAACTGTTATATCGTCTGCAACAAGCGAATTTCCAGCACCATCTTGAATAGCAACAGCATATTTCATATCCGTCCAACTACTCAATGTGATAGTTTTAAACGAAAAAATATAGTTCTTACAATTACAAAATGGACCTGAAAGAGTTTTTTCAACAACAACCGTCTCCTCGCCCGCCAACAATTTACTATATAACACCGCATCACCTTCGGCATGATCATAATATTTTTCCAATTGTTTTTGATCACAATCATAGTAACATTTCGGATTTGTCTGTGGTCCTACTGCTGTATATGGATCACTCGTGATTACGTAGTCATTACCTTCAAACCTATTCCCTGGAGTTGAATAAGCATTTAACTTAACTATAGGATTAGTTCGAAGCAATGTTTTATCCATTACCCCAAAATCTTCCTTCCAAATTGTTTTTAAATTTTCCTTAAACGAGCAATCTGCAACAGGAGAAACTCCGGCCAACGTATTAGATATAGAATAATACGAGCAACCATCCTGAGGACCACCATGTATTGCTATATATTCCGCTTCTGTTTTTGCATCGGTTACCGATGTCGACCCGGTAATAATAACACGATAGACTTCAGACACACCAGTTGGCACCTCCCATTCTATCGTCGTCTTGTCTATACCGCTAACGCTCGGCATATTGTTCCAGGTAAAACCACCATCATTGGAACGTTGCCATAAGAAATACACCTGGTTATAAATTTCCTTCCAGGTATCCAACACTTCCGTAGGAACAGAAAACTTTGCTACAAAAGCACAACCTGTAGCACTCGACATACTTTCCTGCGACAACGTACTCGTTGTAATTGTAGGATCAAGCACTTCCTTATCGTCAAAACGATACAACGAAATATCATCGATAACAAAATCGTTACCACAACCACCAGGTTTATGGTTCACAACCTCCAACTGTAATTTATCGCCATCCCCTGCCATAAATTCAATTTGAAACTCACTCCAATCACGTACTGCAAAAGGATTTTGATACCCTTTTCCTGTCGCACTATTATCATCAGAGCCATCGGCTTTTAACGGCATTTCCCATAACGGAATATCACCAGTTTCAAGCGTTTCCAATAAAACAGGATTTGACGGATCCTTCACATTGTACACATTCATTGTAAGATTCGATAAAGTCGGACTTTTGTCACAATAACCCGGATTAGTTATACTCGCTGCATAAATCACAAATCGATATAACTTATTTTGACACAAATCAAAATCTATTGTCTGCTCATAAATTTGTTTATCCTTACTGTCATTACCTACATTCACGATAAGCATGGCACCTTTTTCATTTCCCGTATGGTCACGTCCTCCCATAAAGTGCCAAGCCGACTGATTGCAAGTTGCTGTTTTTGGCCTATTATACGCCCACCATGTACTATTCGCAATACCGTAGTACATATCGTTGATAGTTGTACACTCCGACTCCGATGCCGCACAAGTATGTCCTATTACTTTCTTGTTGTTATCTGCAAAGTCACGGATAACCGTATCTTCCACAACACCAAAATCTTCACGCCAAACCAAGTTCCAACTACCAGCAGACTGAGAAAACAAAGATTTCCCCACAATCACACATAGCAATATGGCAAAAATATACCGTTTCATTTTCTTTAAATTAAGGAACAACAAATATAAAAAACATAGTGCAAAAATCACACTTAAACAAATTTTATTTAAGCATTAGTGTACTTTTAACACTTTGATTTATATATTTTTACAGAGCAACAAAACGTCCATCTTACACACAGAAGGACAGATTTTTCGTTTTCTTTTGTACATTTGTTGCATTAAAAATATCGACGATGAAACAATATATTGCCTATATATTCATTTGCACACTTCTATTCACTGCCTGTAAAGGAGGATTTGGCGGAACGTCTATGACAGGAGAACCGGGAGATTTATTGGTAGTAATAAACGATGAATATAAGAACTCTGAAGTTGGAGAAAAAGTAAACGAGATTTTAAGCGAAGAAGACTTTGGTTTAACTCAGTCAGAAGCACCATTCTCTGTTGTGTTGATAAGCAGAAACAATTTCACGAAAACATTCCGTTCTTTCCGTAACATCTTATACTTGGAAGTGGACAAGAAATACACAAAATCTCAAATCAAATACAAGAAAGACCTATGGGCTCAGCATCAAGCATTTGCAAGCCTGAGCGTTCCAAACTCCGAAGAACTGCTTGCAATTCTCGAAGCACGTCACGACAACATAATCGAATATTTTGTTCAATCGGAAATTGAGCGCTATCAACAACTATATAGACAAGCAAAAAATCAAATTGTAGAACAAGCTGTTTACGAAAATCTTGGAGTACATATTTCTATCCCAGAAGGATATGGTGTAAATAAAATTGCGGATAATTTCATGTGGATTTCACTTGAATCGAAAGCACATAGCCAAGGTTTACTCATATATAAGCGCCCTTATACCGACACTGCACAATTCAACAAAACATCTTTGCTTAATTATCGTGATTCTGTAACCAAAGCCCATATACCTGGACCAACTGACGGCAGTTACATGACAACTGAATATGTTATACCTATCCGCCAAGATATTGGAAAATTCGTAAATGACGACTACACCGTACAACTTCGTGGTAGATGGCGTGTAGAAAATGACTTTATGGCTGGTCCATTCACCAGTTATTCATTCTGCAACCCTGAAAAAAACACAATTGTTACAATTGAAGGATACGTATATTATCCAAATAAGGAAAAACGCAATTTTATGCGACAACTACAAGCAATTTGCCGTTCGGCACATTTTACAAAACAACAAATAGAAAAATAATACAATGAAAATCCAAAGTTATTTTTCACTTATAAAGTTTTCACATACGATTTTTGCACTGCCATTTGCTGCTATAGGGTTTGCATTAGCTGTATGGTTCGACCAATACGAATTTGAATGGCATCTTTTGCTTTGTGTCGTACTTTGTATGGTTTTCTGCCGTTCTGCCGCAATGGGCTTCAACCGCTATGCCGACTACAAATTTGACGGCAAAAACGAACGCACCGCACAAAGAGAAATTCCTGCAGGAATAATCTCTCCACGCGCGGCACTCGACTTTGTAATCATAATGTCAATACTTTTTATTGCCACAACATGGTTTATCAATAAACTTTGCTTCTACTTATCGCCTATAGCATTGGCTGTCGTATTATTTTATTCTTACACAAAACGATTCACATCGTTGTGCCATGTTGTTTTAGGAATTGGACAAGCTTTAGTACCTATCGGTGCATATTTAGCTGTTTCTGGCGAATTTTCTGTAACGCCTATCTTTTTCTCTTTCATTGTTTTAGGATGGATGGCGGGTTTTGACATTTTGTACGCTTTGCAAGACGAAGATTTCGACCGAAGTGAATCACTACACAGCATTCCAGAGCATTTCGGTAGAAAAAATGCTTTACGCATATCCATAGGTATTCATATTATAACAGCAATCTTGGCAATTGCCGTTGGTTTCTATGCTGACTTTTCGTGGGTATATTGGATAGGCTGTGTGCTATTTATCGGTTGTCTTATTTTCCAACACGCAATAGTTTCAGTTGATGACATTTCAAAAGTAAATCTTGCCTTTAGTACGACAAACGGAGTTGCCAGTGTGGTTTATGCAGTAATTACGATTGCAAGTTTTTTTGTATAAACTAATTCGACCTCTCTATTCTCATTGTAATAGAACGTATTCCGTCTAAACTATCGTTGAATGTTGCAGGCGTAATTTGGAACATATTTTTTCCTTCGCGTAAGCGTTGGGAATAAAAAAGTTCCTGCTCCAAAACGACAATAGAATCTCCCTGCATAGTCCCTCTCACCTTTAAATCCTTGTCATACACAGGTATAGCAATAGGAATTGACAATTGTTCTCCAACAGGTGAAGTATATGCTATATTCAAAGAAATATTTCCACACGAAAGATCTGACATGTGCTTGATTTCCAAAACAATATCATACAACTGGAACGAATCTTTTCCATGCACATATTCAAAATTCAATGGTTGTTTACCTGTAACTATTGTATTATCAAACGAATATGTCTTTTCGTATGCAACATCTTTACTAGCACACGAACAGATACAAAGAGAAGCAATTGCAATAGCACAAAACAATAATTTTTTCATACACAATTATTTAGAATAATGAGAACTCATTTTTTTCTTTGGCTTCCATCGAATCATAAAATTTAATCACAATTCGAGTAGAAAATGCCTCAAAACTACCATAATTTTTCAATGAGAAATATGGAATAGATAATTCCAAATAGCCAGAAGTATTAAACAATGCAATAATTTTATTATCACCACTTAAGTTCTCATAATCATTTGAAATACAATCTGTTCTATTTGAAAGACGACCAACCGTAATTACAAATGGTCTATCACGACGAACGTCCTCAAACGTTTGTTTGGTAATATTTGTCACACCATTTCCGTAGGAATCAAAATACAAGAATGTTCCAAGTATTTGATCTTCTTGTATCTGCGGACTCGGCAATTTTGCTTTTCCATAACATCCGACTTCTGTGCCGAATATTTCAGGTGTTTCCCCTATCGCAAGTTTGTTGATAGCTGCCACAAACATGTCCAATTCGGAAAAACTGCCACAAGAATTTTTCTTACGAAGTGGTTCCAAGCTATAGATTTTCGGTGGATTTTCACCAAACAACATTGACCAAAATCCATTATTCGGGCCTATAAAAGAATAATCCTTATATTGAAAACAAACAAATTCCCTATTCTTAGACAAATCATCAATAATACTCGAAGCAATGCTTACAACATGAATAGTCTTATTTTGAAAGAACTGATAACAACCGCGAAGTGCGTACACAGCGTCATTTATGTGATAAGGCAAAATCGAATGTGAAACATCCACTATTTGAGCACCTGGCAAGCGCTGAGCCAACTTCGCTTTAAATTGCCCAACATAACAACCTGTTGCTCCCCAATCCGTCGTTAAAGAAATAGTAATCATTCTTTTTCTATATCTTTTCCGTAAAGAAAAATAAATTAGTACATTTGTTCCCAAAGATATAAAATTTTCTTGCAAATACATGGCAGAGCAAACAATATATTTGGACACGGTTGAACCGATGGATATTTTTGGCGTTCAGAACGAAAAATTCGACGCCATAAAAAATTTCTTTCCCAAATTGAAACTCATTGCTCGCGGCAACGAAATCATTACAATAGGAAGTCAAAAAGAAATTGACAACTTTGGAATACAGTTCCAAAAAATTCTTTCACACGCACAACGATACCATGGTATTTCAAAACAACAAATACACGATATTTTGTCGAATTTCGAAACGAACGAAAGTTTATACGGAAACGAGAATCCAAACAATCAGATTTTCTTTTATGGGAATGACGGAAAGCCTATAAAAGCACGCACACCAAACCAAAAGAAAATGGTTACGTTGTGCGTAGAAAATGATTTGTTGTTTGCTGTTGGTCCTGCTGGAACAGGAAAGACTTACACTGCCGTTGCACTTGCTGTAAAAGCACTAAAAGACAAAGCTGTACAAAGAATTATCCTTTGTCGTCCTGCTGTTGAAGCCGAAGAAAAACTCGGTTTTCTTCCTGGTGATTTACGCGAGAAATTAAATCCATACTTGCAGCCACTCTACGATGCATTGCAAGATATGCTACAACCAAAGAAATTACAAGAACTTATTGACACCAACGTCATTCAAATTGCTCCACTCGCCTATATGCGTGGACGCACATTGAACAACGCTTTTGTAATTCTTGATGAAGCCCAAAATGCAACATTGAATCAATTAAAGATGTTCCTTACCCGTATGGGTGAACACGCAAAATTCATTGTAACTGGCGACATTACCCAAATTGACCTTCCTGACCGAAGCAAATCTGGTTTGGAAAAAACAATCAGTTTGTTGGAAAAGAAAAAAGGTATTGCCACCATTCAATTCAACGAAAAAGATATTGTGCGACATAGATTGGTTTCTACAATTATTGCCGCTTTCGATAAAGAACAAAAAAAATAAAATGTAATATGGACGCTTTAACAAAAACTAACTTTCTTTTTTCTGGTCAAAAAAGTGTATACCACGGAAAAGTACGCGATGTTTACAGCCTAAACAACGATATTCTTGTAATGGTTGCAACTGACCGTATTTCCGCTTTCGATGTAATTCTTCCAAAAGGAATTCCTTACAAAGGTCAAATGTTGAACCAAATCGCTTCTAAATTTCTTGACGAAACAAAAGATATCTGTCCTAACTGGAAACTTGCAAACCCAGATCCTATGGTAACTGTTGGTTTGAAATGCGAAGGTTTTCCTGTTGAAATGATTGTACGTGCATATCTTTGCGGTAGCGCTTGGAGAGCTTATAAAGCAGGTGCACGCGAATTGTGTGGCATAAAACTTCCTGAAGGAATGAAAGAAAATCAAAAATTTCCAACTCCTATAATCACTCCAACTACAAAGGCAGAGATCGGCGAACACGATCAAGATATCTCAAAAGAAGAAATTCTTGCTCGTGGTCTTGTTTCGAAAGAAGACTACGAAGTGTTGGAAAAATACACATTGGCATTGTTCAACAGAGGTACAGAAATTGCAGCAAAACGCGGTCTTATCTTGGTTGACACAAAATATGAGTTCGGTAAAAAAGACGGAAAAATCTATCTAATTGACGAAATTCATACTCCAGATTCATCTCGCTATTTCTATGCAGAAGGTTACGAAGAACGCTTTGCAAAAGGTGAAGCACAAAAACAACTTTCAAAAGAATTTGTACGCGAATGGTTGATGGAAAACGGTTTCCAAGGAAAAGAAGGACAACAAGTTCCAGAAATGACAACACAAATCGTTACATCCATCAGCGATAGATATATTGAATTATTCGAACACATCACTGGCGACACTTTCGTAAAAAACCGCGGTACCGATAGTGATATTGCAGAACGAATACGCAAAAACGTTGAATCGTATTTACAAACATTATAATAATCTGTAATAGGAGCGCAAATTTGCGTTCCTATTTTTTTATAAAACTTCCACTTATGAAAATGACCATACGCAAAGCGATGCTTTCGCAAACACGAAGCAAATCTACCGAAGAACTAGAAAAATATTCGGTACGAGTTTGCAACGCAATTGAAAACACCGAGAAATTCCAGAATTCCAATATTATACTTTGGTTTTGGTCATTACCAGACGAAGTCAACACACACGATATCATTCAAAAGTGGGCACAGAAAAAAACTATCCTTTTACCGAAAGTTGTCGGCGAAAAACTTGAATTATATCAATTTACAGACATCGATTCTATGGTTATTGGAGAATTTGGTATTAGTGAACCTACTGGAAAAGTCTTCACTGATTACAAAAAAATAGACCTGTGCATCATACCAGGACTTGCATTCGATAAGGAAGGCGGAAGAATGGGACGTGGCAAAGGATTCTACGACAGATTTCTGCCACAAACTAATTGTCACAAAATGGGAATTTGCTTTCCATGGCAAATTGTTTCCAAAATCGATTGCGCACCTTGGGATATCCGCATGGACGAAGTTGTAAGTTGTGAATTATAAAAGTTTTAATGGCTAAAAAATCCAAAAAAAAAGAAAAGTCTACAGGTAAAAGGAAAAGCAGCAAGAGACACGCTAATTTACTTCCTTTTTTTATTGTATTAATTATGATTGCAACTAGCGGAGCTGGCTATTACGGTTGGAAATATCTGTCCGACGAAGAACCGACTATTCAACAATCCCAAATACCTCAAGTCTGTCTAAAAACCAAACAAAATTATGGTGTTGCAGTTGATTCTTGCGCAAGAATTTTCAACATTTCCTCCGCATATCTCAAATCGCTCATTTGTCTTGAATGTTCCGGAAGGACCAACAATCTGAAACGATACGAAAGACATGTCTTCAATAGGCTAAAATCTGTTCGTGACGGAAAACTGCAAAGCTACGAAGGTATTACAAAATCATTGATAGCAGACGCAACTGATGAGGCATTAAAAAATCTTGCCACTTCTTGGGGACCATTCCAAATCATGGGATACAAATGTCTGCATCTCGACATACATGTCGCCGATTTACGAGGTGCAAATACAGTGTATTGGAGCGTCAAATGGATTGCAGAAGAATATGGGCATCTTATACGCAGCGGAAGATACAAAGATGCATTTCATTATCACAATACCGGCAAAACATTTCCAGCAAACGGAATTCCTACGACATACGACAGAAACTACGTCCCAAACGGATTACACTATATGCAGTTTTTCTAAATTTCTGTTACTACAAACAACATATAAAAACATTAGCGTTGCAAAACCTCCCAAAATCCTTTAGGTAAAGAAATATTTTCAACAGAAATCGCATCTGTAAACAAAGGAGCGATATCTTCAACCTGAAAGCCAGCTATTCCACAACCAATGGGTGTTACAAGAAACCGTAACTCTGAATGTTCTTTTGCAAATTGAATGAATTCATCCACATAGGGTTTGATTACATCTACACCACCATGCATTGTTGGAATGGCATACGATTGTCCTTGCAAGCCAACACCTTGTCCCCATACAGCTCCAAAATGTTCCAAAGCAGCATGAGCTGCGCCTCCACCATGCATTCCTTGCAAATTACTGCCAAACACAAAGATTTCATTTTCTTTTAAATCAGAAATATGACGAGGAGTAATTCTATTATTTACATTATCATAGTCATCAAAATTCAAAACGTATGAAATCTTTTGTTTCATAGCCATAGACTGTATTATACTTAAAATTCTAATTTACCACCGTCTTTTTTCAATTCGTCGTAACGTTTTCTATTGAAAATATATTTAAAAGGCGTACGTCCAACTGTATTCTTCTTTATTTTTTGTCCAGAATCGGCTTTCGATTTATTGTCTTCGTCATTATGAACTTCTTTAACAACATCCAAGGTTGTCATCTTCTTATAGAAATTCCTTCTATCGAATTTTGTATCAAGAATTTCCTCATACAGATGTTGTAATTCCGACATGGTAAATTCTTTCGGCAATAAGTCAAAACCGACCGGTTCAAAATAAATACGCTCACGAAGTTTCATTAAAGCCATTTTACAAATTTCTTCATGATCGAAAGCAAGCTGAGGCATTTCCGAAAGAGAGAACCATTTTGCACGAGCAGCGTCGTCTCCTCCAACAACATCCTGCGTTTTGACTAATGCAAGAAAAGCAACTGTAACAACACGACCACGTGGATCTCGATCTACAGAAGAAAAAGAATGAAATTGCTCTAAATATTCAAGTTTCAAACTCGTTTCTTCATGCAATTCCCGACGAGCACATTCTTCTAAAGTTTCATTCATTTGCATAAAACCGCCAGGCAAAGCCCACTTACCTTTAAAAGGTTCTATACCTCTCTCTATCAACAAAATGCGTAATCCATCACTATCAAATCCAAATACAACACAGTCTGTCGTTACCGATGGACGAGGATACTTATATGTATAACTACCATTCTCCATAGTTTCAATTAATAAAAAGGAGACGAAAGATACAAATTTTTCGTCTCCTAAATGATGTTCGTTTGGGTTATATTGTTGTTTGAGAATTAAATTATTTCTTTATTATCTATAACATTCCAAAAATCTGCCGGCAACCACACATTCGAAATATTCTGACTAATAACAGTTTCAAACGAAGGAGCTATTAAAGAAGGTGTTAACCCTGCACTTCCACAACCAATTGCTGTAACATAAAATTTTTGGTCTGGATGCGTTTTTGCATATTCAAGGAAGCGTCCTACACTTTGATGCAATTGATTTAAACTACTTCCAACAGTTGGGATAGCATACGATTTACCTTGCATACCTTCGGCTTGCCCCATCACTGCGCCAAAATTATTTACTGCAAAAGCAGACGCTCCACCATTATGATCACCATTTATATTGCTACCAAACACAAAAACTTCATTATCTAAAAGTTCCATGATGTGTTGCGGAGTCGTATGCGAGTGACCAAAAAAGTTTTCATTATGTTTTTTTCTTTGTTTGATTCGGAAAAGACGACTTTCTTCTTCAGACAAAGAATTCATTTTACGTGCATTGCGCTCATCTAATTCCAAATCCATAAAATGTTGCATTTTTGCAATTCTTTCACGAGCCCACATTTGTTTCATACCTCGATCGCTTTGATCAAATTGCAATGAACTATCTATATTTATACTTTGTGCAGCTTGTTTTGCATCTATATTAGCACCAATAAACGTGAACACCCAACCGTATTCCTTACAATCTTCTATCAATTTAAATATCATAGAATTACTAAATTCGACAGAAGCATTCTCCATCCCATCGGTAATTATTGTTACAAGTGCAGTAGAATTCTTCTCATTCTTTATTTTTTCATGCAATTCTGTAACGGTTTTTCCAATGGCATCATATAACGGTGTACAACCGCCTGGCTGATATTGTTTATCTGTTATTACATAATTTGCAGTCAATGGTTCATTCTTTAACAAATACAAACTCCGTTCTGTTTGAAAAACATAAATTGAAGCGTAATGTTCCTGCGTTGAATTTTGTTCCTGAGCCAATTTAATTGTTTGCAATGTCTCATTACACCCATCTATAGTTTGGCGAACAACCCCACTCATTGAGCCACTCTCGTCTAAAATAATTAGATTATAGACTTTCACCTTTCCTAATTGATGCTCTGAAACTTGCTCATTTTTCGCACTATTTCCTTCTTTTTCGGTAGCCTGGCCTTCTTGTTGCGTTAATTCACTCTTTTCCCCAAAATCATGATTTACCGTTTGTGTTACTGCTTTTCCTGATGACTGCGTCACCGTTTTCTGTTTTGAAAACAATCCCATAATGTACTTTTTAACGTTTCACTTTTGTTATTTTTTACAATTATACCGACCCGCCAACTGTTGTCAAGAAAAATTTTATGTTTTGTGTAAATTTTACATATGCAAATATATGCGTATTTTTAACACAATAAATATTTGTGCGTAAATTTTACACATAAAATTATAATCATCTGATTTTCAAACATATTTTTTTACAAGTGGCGTACGGAATACGACACTACAATTAATCATTTATCATTAAACATTAATAATTAAAATCGTATCTTTGACACGCAATGAAAAGACTTATACTCATAGCAATATTTTGTATCCTATCCGTTTTAGGATATACGCAACAATTTGATTTTAAAGCAGATAACATTCAAGGATGTTCTCCATTAAAAGTCATTTTTACAAATACAACAGCCAAAGATTTCATACAAGACTATACATACGAATGGACTGTTGAACAAGGAAAATTCTCCATTCAACAAGATAGTGTACAAAACACCTATTTAAATCCAGGCACATATACGGTTACAATGAATGTGCTTGACAAGAACAAAAAATTAGTTACAACTGTAAAGAAAGACAACTATATTACTGTATTCAACGACCCCGATGTAATAATCACAAGCGACAAAAACGAAGCGTGCGAAGACAATGAATTTCATTTTTCTATTGGAAGCATAACAAGCGATACGGCAATCGTTGCATACACATGGATTTTGTCGGATGGTACAATTTATCAAACACAAAACCCTCCAGCACATGTATTCGGTTTTGCCGATGATTTTACCATATTTCTATCTGTACAAGACGGACACGGCTGTACAAACCGCGAGCGAAAATCAATTTCAGTAAAAACCTACGACGACTACCCTACACTAAGTTTCAGCCTTAGTCAATCCCGTGCTTGCGAGCCACAATTAGAAGTGGCTTTTACTAATACTACAACAGATCAAAGCATATCTGCTTTCCATTGGGATTACGGAGATGGTAATACATACGAAGGAAAAAATCCACCAAATCATACATATAAAGGGTATGGAACATATTATGCAAAAGTATCGGCAAACTCCGAACATGGTTGCGTCGGAACCGTACTTCGCTCCGTTCAACTAATTGATTTTAAACCTGATATTACTATAAGCGACGAATATCCAGCCATAGATTTTGTAAACAACAAAAAAAGCTACGATCAAAGTTTATCTAAATATGGATTTCCTATCACACAAAAGTCTGAAAAAACTGAAAAAACTACTTTTTGTCCAGGAACAATAACATTCACCGATGCAAGTAATACCTCAACCGTATCGTGGACTTGGGATTTATATAAAGACGGAGAAACAGAATCAAAAAACAAAACATTTTCAGAAGAAATTCTAACGTCTGGCAACTACACAATTACATTAACAGCCAACAATGGCGTGTGTACAAAAGACGCCACAAAAAACTTCTCCATTGAAGAACCTTTGGAAATAATAGCAACACCAACCGACGACTTCTATTGTTACTCTCCTGCCGAAATACAATATAGCACACAAAGCAACATTGCTGGTACAACTTTTCTATGGGAAATAAACGACACCTTATATAATAAAGCTGAATTTACCAAAACTCAACACGAAGGCATTTATTCCGCCAAGGTTTATGCTATCTCACCAAATTACTGCACAGCATCTATTACATTAGATAAGAATGTTGAAATTTCAACTCCGAAAATTTCTGTAGCAAAAGGTAATTTATACCCTAGTCCACGCAGTGGATGTGCTCCTCTCGATGTTACATTTAGAGCCCGTTACCAATACAATACAGAACAAGATTCTATTGCATCTATTCGTTGGGATTACCAAAACGACAACGTTGTTGAAGATGAAGATATATTTTCTGAAAAACAAAAAAGTGGAACTGTCTCACATTCATACACCTACACAAACGAAGGTGTTTACGGCTACACAATTGAATTAGAGACACAAAAAGGCTGCAAAATTCAAAACAAACCGCTACAAGAATCGGACTCCATCAGCGTAGGAAGAATTCCTGATTTATCGTTCGATTATCCAAAAGAATTGTGTGCAAGCGATAAATTAATCGTGACAACAACCTACAACGATGGAAAAGAACGGTATACAAGCAACTACGATACGGTAACATTTTCGTTTATAGAAATAAATGGATTTTCAATCTTCACAACCGTATCAATAGAAAGTCCAATAGAAGAAATGGCAGAAGTTTCCTTTACCGACACCATCGGAAGTCATATTCCAACATTCACCGCATCGGACAATGGTTGTTCTATAACATACGAGGACCTGGATGCAATAAATGTAAAAGGACCAATGATTTTCATAAAATCATCTCCTGCATCTTGCTCTACCCCATTTGATTACGACTATACATTTAAGAAGAAATATGGCGCAACATCTTGGGAATGGTTTATAAGAAGAGACAATAGTACGATTTGGAAATCTATTCCAGAAAGTACAAATAAGGATTCGATTCATATAGATTTTTCCGCCTATGGAGGCCGAGGTTTCTACTGGATAATGGCAACTGCCGAAAATCCAGAAACAGGCTGTAATATGAGCGACAGCATACAAACGCATGTCACAAATGTTTCGGGAGATTTTGAACTAACGAGTTATGAGCCGTGCCTCGGAGATACCGCAAGATTCAATATAAATATAGAAAACAATCAAGATGTTGTTTCATGGGCATGGAAACATCAATGGCACGGGAAAGACACCACTGTAGTATTTGCCAGATACCACGACGACGCGATTTACAGCACCGAATACGGAATGAACTACCCTAAGTATATTTTTAACACAACTGATATAACAACAGTAACCGTCGAAGCCAAAGATGGAAATGGATGTACTGATATTATCACGAAACCTGTTACTGTATTTGAAGCACACGCGGGATTTTTCGGAGATGTACTTGCCGATTGTATTCCATTCACAACAAACTTTACCGACACATCAAAATCTGAACATTCCATAGTAAAAAGAATATGGAATCTCGGCGATACACTCATAACCGAAGGAAACCAAACCGAAGTACAAATCGTAAACACAAGCAAAGCAAACAAACGAATTTCTCTTATTATTGTTGACGATCATGGCTGTCGCGATACGGCTTCGTTCAATAACTACATACAACCAGTTATTCCAAATTCCCAATTTATTGTGTCCAATCCCAAAGTTTGTCTTGGACACGAAGCAACATTTGTAAGAAACAATAATTCAACGGATTATGTAAATGACCTAACGCACTATTCATGGAATTTTGGAGACGGAACAAGCGAATCAAACAACGGAAATCCAAGCAATACAACTACACACAATTACGATAAAGAAAGTGACAGAACCTATACCGTACAACTCATTGCCTACTGCACAAGCCCAGAAGGTAACGAATGTGCCGATACAACAACACAAATAATTGACATAAAAGACGTTGCGGCAAAAATTAAAATACGCGAATCTGATCAATGTAAAGAACCTGGACAGAAATTTATTGTGTACCTCGACAACACCATTTACAACATGAATATGCAGAATTTCAAATGGTGGAAAATAGACGGAGGCGATTCTGTTTATATTAGTAACAAAAAAAATTTGCAAGTTGTTACATTCGACAATTATGGAGACCAAGCATTATATCTGCATACCGAAAGTAGTTATTGGGGATGCGAGGACACAACAACATTCATAACAATACCTATAGCGGGATACGAAGCAGAAATGATTGCAGAAAAAGAACATGCATGCGTACGAGAAGACATTCATTTCTATTTAAAAGATACTGCAAATCTATATCGTTATAATGCATATTGGGAATTCGGTGACGGCGAATCAACCCCGCTATCAGAATCTGTAACTGTTCACGCCTACAATGCTTTAGCACAAACTGAAAACAATACCTACAAAGTGCAATTCATAGTAAATGCAGAAGGTTGCAAACCACGAGATTTGTCTGCTAACATAACCATTTATCCCGTAATTGCAGATTTTTCAAGAGGAGTAAACGACCTTGATACAATGGGATGCGTTCCATTTACAGTCACACTAGAAAACAAATCTGTCTCAAGCGAACCGGCTTCGTATCTATGGGATTTTGGAGACGGAACAACCTCTACCGAAAAAAATCCAACAATCACCATAAACAAGGAAAATCAAACAAAACAAATCACACTAACTCTTACTTCGAGTGTTTGCAACGATACCATTCGTAAAAACATTACGAGCTATCCGTACGCAGAAATTGCTATAGACATCGACTCTTCGATCTGCTTCGGCGAAAATATCAACGCAAAAGCTACTGGAGATTTCAATAGTATTCAATGGAAACCAACCGAATTATTTTCAGCTCCAAATGCATCAGAAACCAACATCAAAATAAAAAAATCACAATATATATATGTAACAAGCTGGTCCAACAAAAATTGTAAAAACACCGATAGTATTTATGTATATGTACAACAAAAGCCACATTATTACGGTGCACCAGATTCTGTGCTAATTTATTACACAAGCGATAGCACAACAACCAAGGCAAAATCAACTTCCAACAATTTAATTGTTGGACAAATGTATAATCTAAATACAACAGAAATAGAAGGCATTTCGTATTCGTGGAGTCCGGCAACATATATTTCGTGCACGGATTGTTCAAATCCTGACATAGATTTAACTTGCGGGAACGGAACTATACAAGACTGTTTTGACTTTCCTGAATTCATTAACTACACTATTTCAATGACAGACAGTCTCGGATGTTTTTCGGAAGATACTACAATACATTTCAACATTATACTAGATACAAAAATTGCAATGCCAGAAGCATTCTCTCCTAATAACGATGGACATAATGACATAGCCTATGTCCGCGGTTGGGGCGTACGAGAATTTATCGAAATAAAAATATATAACCGTTGGGGACAAGTTGTGTTCGAAAGCAACGATATGAATATTGGATGGGACGGTACATTCAAAGGTGAGCCACAAGGTATGGACACCTATGCTTACACAATAAAAGCGATAAATACAAAAGGAGAAGAAATTTTCACCAAGGGATATATTACCTTAATACGCTAATCAATCTAACAAAGAAAGAAATTTACTATATCTATCTACCAAGACATTTCTTTCCGAGAAAGAACAGGCTTTACCCCAAAATCCTCCCAAAACAGCTACGCCTGCAAAACCTAGATCACGAACAATAGGAAGTTGATCTATGGACACACCACCCAATGCATACACATTTTTCCCCAACAAATGCTGTGCTCGAGCGTGCTCCAATTCTGTTTTCGAAAATGCTGCTCCATAGCCCTCTTTTGAAATACTATCAAAAATAGGGCTAAGAAACACATAATTATAAAAAGAAGAATATTGTTCCACTTCCTGAATAGAATGGCACGAACAAGATTTGGTAAATGCCCTTTTGTCACACTCATCCTTAAACCAAGTTGGTACAGTAGGATTTCTTTTATTTAAATGTATTCCACCTAAAGAGAATAATCGAGCAAGATCATGATGATCATGCAGGACTATTCTATCCAAATATGACGATTCTATCTGTTTTATCCAATTTGCTATTTCCTGACTAGTCGCATTCGGTTTACGAAGATGCAAACGTTCCAAACCATTGGCGAATAAAAAATTCACCAAAGATGTTTCTTCCTCAAAGAAATCAGGACGAGTTATTACAACAATATGCATGTAATTATACTATGAAATATAAATACTATCGAAAGAAGCATCCCAATCTTTCCAAACCGGTTCTCGTCCTAATTCTTTCAAACGTTGATTTATAGTTTTGGCAGAACGTTCATCCGACACCGTGAATTGTTCCAAAGCTTGAGGATATGTATGATACCCACCCGGATTTACTTTTGACTCTGCCGACATAGTTGTAACACCCAACGTACACATATTATCACGAATATAAGCAGGCTCACGAGTTGAATAAGAAATATCTACATCATGATCAAAAATTCGCATTGCAAATGTAACCTGAGCAAGTTCACGATCTGTCATATAACAATTCGGATTAAAACCTTCATTTTGCGCAGGACGCATACGAGGGAAATTCACCGAGTATTTTGTTTTCCAATAATGTTTCTGTAAATAACGAAGATGGTATGCCATCATTGTTACATCTGTACGCCAATCTTTCTCCAAACCAATCAACACACCCATGCCAATAGAATGCACACCAGCCTGTCCCATACGATCAAAGCCATCACATCTCCATTCAAACTTAGACTTCATTCCGCGAGGATGATACAATTTATAATTTTCATGACGATATGTCTCCTGAAAACAAACAACCCCATTCATACCATGACGAGTTAATTCCTTATAGTCTTCGGCAGAAAGAGGCATCACCTCTATCTTTATATTAGAAAAATATTTCTTTGCAATATCTATAGCATTCGCAATATAAGGGACACCAGCCTTTGCAGGATTTTCTCCTGTTACAAGAAGTATATTTTCAAATGGAGCCAACGACTTTATCGCACGGTATTCATTTTCAATTTGCTCTGGTGTCAATATTGTACGAGCCATTGGGTTTTCGCGATGAAAACCACAATATACACAAGAATTACTACATGAATTTGTTATATACAATGGTATAAACATTGACATTGTTTTACCGAATCGTTCTTCTGTATATTTGCGAGACAAACGAGCCATAACCTCTAAATATGGTTCTGCCGCAGGCGATAATAAGGCCATAAAATCTGCGACATCACAACGTTCCTTCGACAAAGCTCTACGCACATCACTATCTGTCATATTTGCAATGCGCTCTGTTGTTTCTTCCCAACTAATTTTTTTTAATTCGTCACTAAACATATTTATAAATCTATAACGAACGATTGAAGCGTATTTAAATCAATCGTCCAAAGTTTATCTATTAAAGGATTACCATAACCACATATAAGTTGAAGCACTTGAGATGCTTCAACACTACCTACCACTGCCGGGGTTACACCTACAACTTGTTTCCCAGGATGAGCCATTGTCATCGTTTCTGTTTCGTTCGGAAACAAAGTCCTATAGGTTGCCTTACCTTTATTTAATACTGCAACTTGTCCTTCCAAACCACAAATCGCACCGTAAACGTATGTTTTTCCCAACAATTTACAAGTATCACTAATAACATAACGAACTGCGAAATTATCCGTTCCATCTACAATAATGTCATACCCAGAAATCAAGCGATGAGCATTTTCTGAAGAAAGCCGTTCCTGATAAGCACAAACGGTAATAGAAGAATTCATGTTCTGCAATCGTTCACATGCACATATTGCTTTAGACTGCCCTATTTGATGTTCATCATACAACACCTGTCTATGCAAATTTGTAAGACTCACAACATCGTCATCAACGACACCGATAGTTCCTACTCCCGCACCAGCTAAATATAAAGCAATAGGAGAACCTAAACCGCCAACGCCGACTATCAAAACCTTAGCTTCCGCTAGTTTTTTTTGTCCTTCCTTTCCTATCTCCGAAAGCAATATCTGACGACTATATCGTTCTTCAGCATTAAGATCCATAGCGACACAATAGGAATTTACAATGGATTATTACATATCCAAGAAAGCAGTAAGAGGAGAACTTGCCTCTGCACTATTTGAAACAGCACCTAATCCAGCTTCGTAAGCCAATCGACCTGCAATAACAGCTTGTCTGAACGCATCAGCCATTTGTACAGGATCACCTGCAACAGCTATAGCAGTGTTTACCAAGCAACAATCTGCACCCATTTCCATAGCTTCTGCAGCATGACTAGGTGCACCAATACCTGCATCAACGACAACAGGAACAGTAGCTTGTTCTATAATAATCTGCAAGAAATCCTTCATGCGTAGGCCCTTATTGGTTCCTATAGGAGCAGCCAAAGGCATAACAGTAGCCGCACCAGCCTCTTCTAAATGTTTACAAAGAGTTGGATCTGCCTGACAATATGGAAGAACCACAAAACCAAGTTTTACTAATTTTTCTGTAGCCTTTAGTGTTTCAACAGAATCAGGTAACAAATAACGAGGATCGGGATGGATTTCCAACTTCAACCAATTTGTACCAAAAGCTTCACGAGCCATCTGTGCAGCAAACACGGCCTCTTCTGCATTTCTCACGCCACTTGTATTAGGCAACAATTGAATATTTGGATTCTGAGTTATATGAGTAAGAAGTTCATCATGAGCATCACCCAACTCAATACGCTTCATTGCTACCGTCACCATTTCAGTCTGTGAAGCTTCGATAGCACGCGTCATCAAATCATTATTATTAAATTTTCCAGTTCCTAAGAATAAACGGGAACTAAACTCTCTTCCTGCAATAATTAAGTTACTCATCGTTTCTATATCATTTTTATTAATTTTCGCATCTCTTCAACCGGATTATTAGCCCTCAATACACTTCCAGAAATTGCAATACCTGTCACACCAGTATTCATAATCGAAGGAATATCCTCCGCTGTTATTCCGCCAATTGCAACAATAGGGATTTGTATACCTGAAGTTTTCATTTTATTAACTATGTCCGTATAACCATCTAAGCCTAGCACTGGAGCCAATCCTTTTTTTGTTGTTGTAAAACGAAATGGTCCACATCCTATATAATTTGCCGACGCATTATAATGCATTTGCACATCATCAAATGTGTTGGCAGTTCCACCTATAATATAATCATCACCCAAAATCTTCCGAGCTTGTTCTACCGGCATATCTTTTTTTCCTAGATGAACCCCATCAGCAGACAGTTCTTTAACCAACTCTACATGATCATCCAATATAAATGTAGCCTGATACTTATCACACAGCATTCTAACCTCTCGGCCAACTTGAAGAATTTCTTCGGCAGGAGCATCTTTCATTCGTAACTGCACCCATTTGCAACCGCCTTCAAGCGCCATACGGATACCATCCAAATACGAATACTCCAATGTATAATGTGAAATAAACTGTATCATCCTCCACAAACTGCTTTAATAATTATTATACTGACGCCGTCCTGTATTGATGTTGTAGACCATTCTGCACTAGGCACCATCTTTTTTTCCACAGCAATAGCAACACCTTTTTTAGGTAAATCTAGTTCCAATGCCAACTCTTCCAGATTTTTCGCTGTTGTTATTACTTTTTTATTATTAACTGTTATTTCCATACCGAAATCAATACATGTATTATATCGTAAATGTATTATCACCAAGATTGTAGCAACAGACAAACGAACGTATTTCAAAAACACATACGCATTTACGCACAAGCAACAAATTAAAATTGAAAAAATCGATCATACTATAACTTTTGCCTATTATCCAACAATTCAACAAAAGAAGTACTCATAGATTCAAAGGTTCAGAAAACATCAAAACCTTTATACACTTTGCAACATACGAATCAATCCCTACGGCAGTACTAACTACATCAGGTTCGAAGGTATAATCTCAGCTCTTTAGAGCACCCTTTTGATGTTCGATAAAGCAAAAGTATTTCTTTTTTTTCTAAACAAATAAAAAAAGTAATAAAAAGTACATCCTAATAAAACAAGAGCAAACTGGAACAATTTATCGGATAAAACGGCAATTAAATTTCAAATCAAAAGCCGAATTTGATACAAAACCTATAATTTTTAACTTTTTTATTAATTTTTCTTACAAATTGTAATTATATTTTAAAAATTTGATTTATGTTTGCAGTGTCAAAAGGAAATAAACAATGAAACTGTTAGGAAAAATGACATATACGCTTACAAATCAGAACACTCCCAAGGGAGTGAAGTAAATCTTATCAAAAAAAACAAACGCAGTTGAATGAAGGTGCACCAAATTCAACATTCTCATCTAAAAAACAAACGGTAAACAAAAAAAAACAACAAACGGTATGAAATCAATTTTTAAAACAATATTGTTGGCTTGCACACTAGGATGTGTTAGTTTCAGCAGCGTAATGGCTCAAGAATCTTCAGAGTCTAAATTTACAACAAGCATTGGAGGCGATTTAGTAAGCAGTTATATATGGCGTGGTCAAAATCTTGGCGGCGTAAGCCTACAACCTTCTATTTCAATGGAATATGCAGGTCTATCTCTTTCTGGATGGGGTTCTGTAGGTATCGACGGAAACGACACTAAAGAATTCGATCTTACCTTAGGTTATGGTATCGGTGGATTCAGCGTTTCTATTACAGATTATTGGTTCGCATTTCCTGGAGCAATAAATCAATATTTCCACTACGGAAAAGATGTTACTGCTCACGTATTTGAAGGTCAAATCGGATATGACTTCGGATTTCTTTCATTGAACTGGTACACAAACTTTGCAGGAGCAATGGGAACAAAGGATGGTAAAGACGCATATTCATCATATTTTGAACTTGCTGCACCATTCGAATTCGGCGGCTTAGACTGGGAAGCAGGTTTGGGATTCGTTCCTTGGAAGACAGATTTCTACGCAGAAGTTGACGGATTCTCTCTTTCAAATGTCAGTCTAAAAGCAACAAAAACACTTAAAATATCTGACGAATTTGATTTAGGAATGTACTCACAAGCAGTATGGAATCCAACATCAGAAGGCGGATATATTTTAGTAGGATTTAGTTTTTAATGTGTAACTTAAATATATGTAGTTATGAAAAAGATTGAAGCAATTATTCGTAAAACGAAATTCGAGGACGTAAAGGAATCACTCCTCGCTGCAGACATCGAATGGTTTTCGTACTATGATGTACGAGGCGTAGGAAAAACTCGCCAGGCAAGAATTTACCGTGGCGTTGCCTACGACACAAGTTCTATTGAAAGAACATTAATCTCTGTTATTGTTCGTGATAAAAATGCTGAAAAAACAGTAAATGCTATTCTTAAAGCAGCTCAGACTGGAGAAGTCGGCGATGGTAGAATTTTCGTCATTCCACTCGAAGACGCAATAAGAATCAGAACAGGAGAACGAGGCGACATCGCTCTTTACAATGCAGAACAAGAGAAATAAGAGGCATTGATTCAAACAAAACAAACGGTAACAAAAAAAACAAACGATTATGAAACGAATATTTAAACATATAACAAAAGTGGCGGCGACAGTCCTTGCCCTATCTATGTTTGCAGGCTCTGCCTTTGCACAAGATAGCACAGCCACAACAGAATGTGCAGCCGCTGCCGAAGCAGTTGCAGAAACATCCGCAGTAGAAGCAGTTATCGAAGCAGTTTCTGATATAAACCCAGTTGATACAATTTGGGTATTATTAGCTGCAATGTTAGTGTTCTTTATGCAACCAGGTTTTGCTTTGGTTGAAGCTGGTATGACTCGTACAAAGAACACAGCCAACATCCTTATGAAAAACTTCATGGACTTCTCTGTTGGTTCTGTACTATACTGGTTCTTAGGTTTCTCTATTATGTTTGGTGCAGGCTCTTTCTTAGGTTGGGACGGCTTCGGTATCATTGGTGTTGAAAACCCATGTCCAAACCTACCAAAAGAATGTTATTTCATATTCCAAACAGTATTCTGTGCAACTGCAGCAACAATTGTATCAGGTGCTATGGCAGAAAGAACTAAATTCTCTATGTATCTTCTTTACTCTATCATCATTTCTGCTTTCATTTATCCAATTCAAGGTCACTGGTCTTGGGGCGGTGGATGGTTAAGCGAAATGGGATTCCACGATTTTGCAGGTTCAGCAGTAGTTCACTCTTGTGGTGGTTTCATCGCTCTTGCTGGTGCTATCGTTCTTGGTCCACGTTTGGGTAAATATTCAAAAACTGCTGACGGTAAACTTCGTTCTAACGCTATCCCTGGACATAGTTTAACACTTGCCGCTCTCGGTGTATGGATTCTTTGGATGGGTTGGTTCGGTTTCAACCCAGGTTCTACTGTAGCTGCAACAGGTTCTGTTGATCCTGATTGCTATGGTGGTGGCATACTAGAAAACATGTCTGCAATGTCTCACATTTTCGTCACAACAAACATCGCTGCAGCTGTTGGCGCACTTGTAGCTCTAATCTACACTTGGTTAGTATATGGTAAACCTTCTCTATCAATGGTATGCAACGGTATCTTAGCTGGTTTGGTTGGTATCACAGCTGGTTGTGACTGCGTTCCAATTTGGGCAGCAGCAGTAATTGGTGCAATCGCTTCTATCGTAATGTGCTTCTGTGTAAACTTCTTCGACACAAAACTTCACATTGATGATCCTGTAGGTGCAGTTTCAGTACACGGTATGGCTGGTTTCACAGGAACACTTCTAACAGGTGTATTTGCATACGCAGAATGTGGTTACAGTTTCACAACTCAATTAATCGGTGAACTTGCAATTGCAGGTTGGTCATTCGGCTGCGGTTTGATTGTATTCCTTGCCATTAAATACATCTTCGGTTTACGAGTTGAATCGAGAATTGAAGAAGAAGGTTTGGATATCTACGAACACGGAGAATCAGCATACAACTGATAAAACAAAATCCATCTGGCTTCGGTCAGATGGATTTTTACATAACATACCTTTTATGATCGAGTAATTATTTGAGGTATCTTTTTGTTTTTTGCGAGAGCCTACGAGAAGTCGTAGGCTTTTTTATTGATTCATAACATTCACTGTATGTACGGCGGCAATTGCTGCTGTTTCTGTACGCAAACGGCTTTCTCCTAAGCTTACAGGCTTCCAACCATTTTGTTTGGCTTGTTCTATTTCCTGTATGGAAAAATCGCCTTCTGGACCAATTAAAATCGTTACAGTTTTATGTTCACCAGCTATATCACGCAACAATGTTTTCTCTTGGTCCTCACAATGGGCAATACATTTCACACCATCATAATTAGCAGAAAGAACATCTTTTATATCTGTAAGTTCAGCAATTTTTGGCATTGTTGCCTTATATGATTGCTTCATAGCAGACAAAACTATTCGCTCTATTCTATCCAATTTTAAAACTTTACGTTCTGAATTGTCTGACACTATAGGAATAATTTCATCCACTCCTATTTCTACCGCTTTTTCCACAAAGAATTCAAATCGATCTATGTTTTTAGTCGGTGCCACACACATACGAACATAATAGTTATGCCCACCAAAGGCCTCTGTTTTGCTTATTATGCCACAAACACAATCTTTTTTACCTACAGCCTCTATTTTAGTTAAGTAAAGAGTTCCTTTGCCGTCTATAACATAAACCTCATCACCAACTGTTTTTCGAAGTACCTTCGTACAATGACGAGCTTCTTCTTCTGGCAATACAATTTGAGTTTCCGATATATCTGTCGAATAAAAAAGATTCATAGCACAATGTTTTTACAAATGTACGAGTTTTATACAAACAAAAAAGGCAGACTTTCGTCTGCCTTCTCTATTTTATAATCGAACGATTATTTTTCAGCTAATTCGTTGAATTTTTCAAGAGAAACTTCTTGTTCGTTCAATTTAATTGCTTCTTTGAAGAATGAAATCAATTTCTTGTTTTCTTCCATTTCATACAAACGGTTAACTTCTTCGCGGTTCTTTAAGATTTCAGCACTCCATTGTTCAACCATCTTGTCGTCTGCATTAACCATTCCATATTGTGCTAATTGGAAACGAGTGTATTCTTTAGCAGCATTCTTAACTTCGTCTGGAGTAACTTGTATGTTGTTATCCTTAACGAATTTACCACTAATCAATTGCCAACGCAAATCTTCCATAAACAATGGGAATTCTTTTTCGATTTGATCAGCTGTGATTTTTTCGTTATCCTTATTTACTTCTGTCAACCAACGTTTCAAAAATTCTTCTGGCAATTCAATCTTATTTGATTCAACTAATTTCTTTTTGAAATCTGCGAAGAATTTGAAATCGCTATTCATTGCAAAATTAGCTTCCAATTCAGATTTGATACGAGCTTTGAATTCTTCTTCGTTCTTCACAGCACCTTCGCCATATACTTTGTCGAACAAATCTTGATTAACTTCGCCTTTTGTATAGCGTTTAATTGCTTCCAATTTAAGTTCGTAATCTGCTTCCATAGCAGCTACATTTTCTTTCTTAGCACCTGTGAACAATTCTGTTTCAGTTTCATCTTCGAAAGCTTTCTTAGGGTTAAATGTTACAACATCACCTTTCTTTGCTGCTTTGAACTTAGCAAGTTCTTCTTCGTTTTTCATTTTTGTCAACAACATTGAACCTCTTTCTACAGAAGTTTCTGCACCAACACATTTCAATGCACCAGCAACGAATTCTGTACCTTCAATGTTTTCTACATCTTCTTGTTTACCGAAACGAGCACAGAAACCTTCTACTCTTTCGTTTACCAATGTATCGTCAACAATGATTTTATAGTAATCAGCTTTGTTTTTCTTTGACAATTCAATGTTGATTTCTGGAGCTACCGCAACATCAAATTTGAATTCAAATTCTGTATCTGTATCCCAGTTTACTTCTTTTTGATCTGCATTTGCTAATGGTTCACCCAACACATGCATTTTATTGTCTGTAAAATATGATTGTAACGCTTCTGAAACAAGTTTATTAACTTCTTCCACAGTTGCATATTTACCATACATTTGTTTTACCATTCCCATTGGAACTGTTCCAGGACGGAAACCTTTAACAGATGCTTTCTTGCGGTAATCTTTCAATACATTATTTACCTTTTCTGTATAATCTGCTTGTGCAACTTGTACCGTTATAACAGAAACCAATCCTTCTCCTTGTTTTGTAACGTTCATTTTTTTAGTTTTAAAATAGTTCAAAAAAAAACCGCTTTTTTGAAAGCGGTTTCATTGTGCGGATAGGGGGACTCGAACCCACAAGCCTCGCGGCACCAGATCCTAAGTCTGGCGTGTCTACCAATTTCACCATATCCGCTTAGGGTGCACAAAATTAATTTTTTCTTTTGTAATACAAAGTGTTTTATAAAAATTTCTTTTGTTTTTTTGTAAAATTTTATTTAAACAATTATAAAACAAGTATTTACATTTTATATTTATATTAAAACAAAGATAATTGTTCTCCTGAATTTGGTGCTTTAGGTGCACTTTGAATAGGTTCCGACATGCCAATCATAGCATAAAAGTCTTCTTCTGTGATAATTTGAACACCAAATGTGGTTGCTTTTTCTAATTTACTTGGTCCTATTCCCTCACCTGCCAACAAATAATTGGTACTCTTCGAAACACCTGAAACATTTTTTCCACCGTTTGCTTCTATTAACTCCTTCATTTCATCACGGCTATGTTTTTGGAATGTTCCAGATATAACTATGCTCTTTCCTTCCAACACATTGCTTTGGGCTTCCTGCTTCTCTTTTTCCTCCAATTGCACGCCATTGTCTCGTAGTTTTTGAATAAACGCAACATTGTCATCATCTTGGAAGAATTGTTTTATACTAACAGCTATCACCTCTCCCACATCTTCGGTATCTTGCAACTCTTCGAGCGTAGCATTTTGAATTGCCTCAATAGACTTAAACTTTTTCGCCAACACTTTTGCATTTGCCTTACCTATATGGCGAATACCGATTGCATACAATACTTTATAAAATGGTATGCTTTTCGATTCTTGAATACTATCTATCAAATTTCGGGAAGATTTCTCTGCAAAACGATCAAGTTTTATCACATCGTCATATTGCAACGAATAAAAATCTGACGCATTCTGTATCAAACCTACATTATATAATTGTTCAATCGTTGCTCCTGCTAAAGCGATGTTCATTGCATCGCGACCAACAAAATGCTCTATTTTTCCTTTTATCTGCGGAGGACAGTTCTTGGAATTCGGACAATAATAATTTGCTTCATCTTCCATACGAATTAATTCTGCTCCACATTCCGGACAGTGCGTTATAAAATGCAACGGTTGCGAATCTGCATCGCGTGCATCCTCATCTATCCGAACAACCTTCGGAATAATTTCTCCACCTTTTTCAATATAGACATAATCATTCAAACGGATTCCCAACACCTGCATTTGGTCTGCATTATACAGACTTGCACGTTTTATAACCGTTCCCGCCAATTGCACGGGTTCCAAATTTGCAACCGGAGTTACCGTACCCTGACGACCAACTTGAAAATCAACCGACAACAATTTAGTACGCGCTTGTTCTGCCTTGAATTTGAATGCAATAGCCCAACGTGGCGTTTTTGCTGTCATACCTAATTCTTGTTGCAAGGATACTGAATCAACTTTTATAACAACACCATCGGTATCAAATGGTAGGTCTTTGCGTTTAGTATCCCACTTCGTTATAAATGTATATACATCATCAATTGTTTTACATTTTTCGGATAAATCAGGCACATTAAAGCCCCAAGAACGCGCATACGACAAGTTTTCGTAATGTGAATCTGTCGGTGCTTCCGATGGAATATAATACATATTTGCCTGCAACGGACGGCGAGCAACCTCACGGGAATTTTGTAATTTCAAAGAACCTGAAGCAGCATTACGTGGATTAGCAAATGGTTGTTCACCTTGTTCGATGCGTTCTTCATTCAACGCGTCAAAACCAGCACGAGGCATTACTACCTCACCACGGATTTCCAATTCTTTTGGGAAATTTCCTTGCAACTGCAATGGGATTGTCCCTATTGTTTTAGCATTGTTGGTAATATTATCTCCCTGAATTCCATCACCACGAGTTAACGCACGGGTCAATTTCCCGTCCTTATATTGTAACGAAATTGACAAACCGTCATATTTTAATTCGCACGTATAACTAAACTCTCTGTCACCCACGGCTTTACGAACGCGAGAATCAAATTCCCGCAAGTCTTCCATTGAATAACTATTTGCTAATGAAAGCATTGGATACTCATGTACTTCCTGAGTGAATCCTTCGCTCAAATCGCTACCGACTCGCTGCGTAGGAGATGTTGGATCAAACACTTCGGGATGTTTTGCCTCTAACGACTGCAATTCCTTCAACAATGTATCAAATTCAAAATCCGAAATTTCCGGATTGTTCTTTACATAATAATTATAGTTATGTTTATGCAATTGCTCGCGCAACTCCGCGATTCTGTCCAATTCTGTGTTATCCATCTTCACTAACCAAAAATTCCTTCAAATATATAAAAATCGTCAAATATTTCGGAATCGTTTTCCTGGCAAACAAGCAACCAATCCCTTAAATTCCATTGTCAACAATAAACTCGATAGTTTGCTCATAGGCAAACTACATTGAATGGCAATAGTGTCAATGGTTGATTCTGGATGTTCTGTCAAAAAATCACACACTACCTGTTCTTCTGGCGACAATTGCACAAACAATTCTCGTTGCACCGCCGCTGATTTTTCTGCAATATCCCAATTCAGCAATCGTTCCAAATCCTTGCCATTTTCTATCAATGCTGCTTTATTTTCCTTTATAAGATTATTGCAACCTTGCGAATATCTATTGCCGACATTTCCTGGAAAAGCACATACATCACGATTATATTGATTCGCAAAATCGGCTGTAATTAACGCCCCTCCTTTTTCCTTACTTTCTACTACTACAGTTGCGTCAGAAAGGGCTGCAATAATACGGTTTCGACGGACAAATAGTTTACTGTCTAACTTCATCTGCGTATTGTATTCCGACAACACACATCCTTGATTCACAATTGCTTTTGCTGTTTCTACATGCGAAACGGGAGAAATTCGCGACAATGGCGTCCCCAAAACGGCTATTGTTTGTAAGCCTGCATTTAACGCTTCACGGTGTGCACAAACGTCAATTCCAAAAGCCAATCCACTGACAATGATAGGATTATGAATTTTAATTTCGGATATAAAACTTTTACAACATTGTTTTCCATAATCTGTTGCATTCCGAGTTCCTACTATACTTATGAATTTCGCACCGTTAAAATCTACATTTCCTTTATAAAAGAAAAGCAACGGAGCGTCTTCGCAGTTCTTCATCCGATACGGATAAGCATCATCTATATAAGTAAGAACCTTTACGTCATTTTTCTGAATAAAATCAAGTTCTTTTTCTGCCATAGCTAAGACATTCTTTTCACGAATTTCCTTTACAATGGCAGGACCAACATTGGGAATTTTACCTAATGTAGATGCAGATTCCTTGAAAATTTGTTCTGGACTTCCTACATAGGAAATCAATTGTTTGGCCGTAATAGGCCCTACTGCTTGCAACATTGCTGTCGCAACATAATACAATAATTCTTGCGGCTTCATAGGGAAGTGTTATTTCCCCTTGTCGTGATTTTTAAAGTACATAACAAAGGGTATTGATTTAACTAATTGTGTTTGTGTGTCTTCGCCATTGTCGTGATAGAACACTCGCACTGGAGCAATTCCCTTCACATCTTTACAAATTTCCATGGTACTTTCGTTCAAGTACCAATCTTCGATAAATGCTACACCGCAAATCTCCCCCAAATCTATGTCTTTATCGACACAAATCGTATCCATCTCACCCGTAGCCATATTTTCTTCTTCGTAACATGTAACTTCTTTTCCCAACGAGGCAGAAACTTCTTCCATCGCTTTTACCATCAAAGAATCACGGAACGAAAAACTATAACTTTGCGTATTTCCGCAAAGTGCTTTTTCAACAAGTATCTTTGCAAGTCGCTTGACTTGAATATTTTCTAAAAATTCAGGATTGTCGGCATTCACCAACGAAACCTCGTATGCAACGTCTTTAGCCAACAATTTGTAGTTTTCTTTAGATTGGACTTGCGTCTCCGAGTTCGAAAAGTCGTATCGGGCAACAATCGATTTCGTTTGTACCTCCCCTCTATATGCATCCTGACGCACATACGAACGCACCAAAGAATACGAATTGACCTTCTTATTCATTATGAATTGAGCTGTATCAAGTTCCCAATCCTCATCAAAAATCATAGAAGTAATCTGCTCTGGGTGAAAATCCGACACAAACTTATCTTGAATATCGTCGGCCGAGAAAACAATATCAGAAAACGGCAAATATGCATTTACTTGTTTTTGTATCGTTTTATTTTTCAACTGATTAACAAAAGAAGCAAAATCAATCGACTTAAAGAAAAAATACTCTTCTGGCACATACATTTCCTGTTCGTAAACAATACTTGCCGTCTTCGACAACAAGTCATTCACAAAAGGTCGTTCTTCTTGAACCTGCTTCGATTCCCTATTACAAGATACAATAGTAACCGTTGCCAATAAAACAGCCAAACAACGAACTATGTATTTCTTGCAGAACATTAGTATTTATTTTCTGTAATAAATCGAAGTGTAACGGCAACAATGGCAGTTTGCAATCGCTCATTGTTTGCATTATTCTTTTGGAAATGCGTATAAATAAAATTCAAATTCGGATGCCATTCTATTGAAGCATTTAAAGGAATTTTCTTAACAGAATAACCAATACCCAACGCTCCCGTTAGACCTACATAAACTTGTTTTACACCTGTTTTGCCTCCATTCAAATCATACATTGGTTTACCACCAATCAAAAGACCTCCACCACCATACCAACGCAATCGAGAACCAATATTTGGAAATGCAGCAACATAATCTCCAATGATAGAACCTTGATAAATGTTATCGAAGTTTGACAAAAACATTGCTGCCATTTTAAATCTAGTACGGAAGAAATGATCATATTCCAAACCCATCAACTGGTTAGAACTTGCACCAAATTCTACACGTGGACCTATACCATTCAAATACCATTTTTGATTTTCGCGCTGTGCAAATACCGACAATGCCGAAAGCCACAACAATACTACAAGTACATATTTTTTCATAGGTCTAACAATATTGGTTTAACAAATCTTTTACCTGTTGAATTTCTTCTTCCTTCAATGCATTAAGACTAATTGGAGGATATTTTGCCATTTGATTTTTTGCCATTTTCTGATACAAAATCAAGTCAGTATTCTTGTCCTCTGTCACGATTTCATATTTTTTGAATGCATCAAACGGAATTTTATATGAAGTACATTTTTTCATCAGCAATTGAATATGGTAAAAACGAAACACAAGATTTTGCTTGTCTTCGTCCGAAATGTAAATAAAATTCAATCTTTTTTTATGACGCAACCATACAAATGCAGCATAAATCGCAATCACTGCCGCCATAAACAAAGCACATTCCCAAGCGTCCAATTGCTTTGTTTCAATGCCAAATTCACGCAAAAACATAGACGAAAGTGGAATATACACCAAAATTGTAGTCACACCCACAATTCCAAATGTTTTCCATATCTTCAGTTTACTTGCGTATTTTTCGTTATGTATTACCATCTCAATAAAATGTTCTTGCAAATATAAAGTAAAAAAAGTTACTTTTGCACAAAAAATAATCGTATGGGATTGAAATGTGGTATTGTTGGATTACCAAATGTTGGAAAATCCACTCTTTTTAACTGTTTGACAAACGCAAAAGCACAAGCAGCAAATTTTCCTTTTTGCACAATCGAACCAAATGTCGGAATGATTACCGTTCCTGACGAACGCTTAAACGAATTGGAAAAACTTGTACATCCAGAAAGAGTTGTACCTACAACTGTAGAAATCGTAGACATTGCTGGTCTTGTAAAAGGTGCGAGCAAAGGCGAAGGTTTGGGAAACAAGTTCTTGGCAAACATTAGAGAAACCGATGCCATCATTCATGTACTACGCTGTTTCGAAAATCCAAACATTACCCACGTCGATGGTTCAATTAATCCAGTAAGAGATAAGGAAACTATTGATATGGAATTGCAATTCAAGGATTTGGAATCGGTTGAATCACGTCTTTCAAAACTTGAAAAACAAGCACGTGCTGGCGGCGACAAGATGGCAAAATACACCTGCGATATTTTGACTCGCGTACGCGAAGCCTTACTAAAAGGTGAATCTGCTCGTACATTAAATCTTGATGACGAAGAAAAAGCAGCTATCTACGACTTACATTTGCTTACATTAAAACCGGTAATGTATGTCTGCAATGTTGACGAATCGGGAATAAACGGCAACGCGTTCGTTGATGCGGTAAAAGAATCAATCAAAAACGAACAAGCCGAAGTGCTTATACTTGCCACAGCTTTGGAAGCAGAAATCGCAGAACTTGACACTCAAGAAGAACGCGATATGTTCCTACAAGATGTCGGTTTAACAGAACCAGGCGTAAACAAACTTATTCGCCAAGCATATTCATTATTAAATCTTGAAACTTTCTTGACTGCTGGTCCACAAGAAGTTCGTGCTTGGACATATCATAAAGGTGCCAAAGCACCACAAGCGGCGGGTGTAATCCACACTGACTTTGAAAAAGGTTTCATCAAGGCAGAAGTAATAAAATATGCCGACTACATCGCCTATGGTTCTGAACAAGCCGTGAAAGAAGCAGGAAAAATGTCGATGGAAGGTAAAGAATATGTGGTGCAAGATGGTGACATTATGCACTTTAAATTCAATGTATAATGTCGGTTTCCGATATCATACCTGTTTTAGATTATGTAGGAACCTTTGCTTTTGCAATTAGTGGTGCATTAGCAGCTGCCCGAAAACAATTCGACCTTTTTGGCGGTATTTTCCTTGGATTTGTCACTGCAATTGGTGGCGGAACTCTCCGTGATATTATGTTGAACCAACCAGTTGCTTGGTTACACGATATGTGGTATTTCTACCTAATTGTTGGTGCGGTTGCGTTTACGTTTATTGCTCGGAAAACAATAGAAAAATACTCTAAGACATTGTTTTTGTTCGACACGATCGGCATAAGCGTATTTACCATTATTGGAATGCAAAAAGGTCTGATTATGAACATTAGCCCGATGTTAGCAGTTATGATGGGAATTTTGACTGCCGTTTTCGGTGGCATCGTGCGCGATTTAATGTGCGTTGACATTCCATTAATATTTAGAAAAGAAATTTACGCTACCGCTTGTTTACTTGGTGGTCTTGTCTATTTATTACTACTTTACTGTAATTGTCCCGATTTACTTGCGGTTATTATTGCAGCTATTGTTATTTTCATAACAAGAACGCTGAGTGTCATGAAAAATTGGTCATTACCAAGGTTTAAATAAATCAAAAAGGGACAAGAAATTCCATCGTATTTTCTATATTTGCAGAAACAAAAAAATTCATTGAAGTAAGATGAAAGCACAAGTTAGCATTATAATGGGAAGCACATCAGATATGCCTGTAATGGAAAAGGCTGCGAAAGTGCTAAATAACTTTAAAATTCCGTTCGAAATTCTTGCTCTATCTGCTCACAGAACACCTGAGGCTGTAGAAGAATTTGCAAAAAACGCAGAGAAAAACGGCATTAAAGTTATTATTGCCGCCGCAGGTATGGCAGCCCATTTGCCTGGTGTTATCGCTTCAATGACTACAGTTCCTGTAATTGGTGTTCCAATCAGTGCCAGCTTACAAGGAATAGACGCATTACTTGCTATTGTACAAATGCCTTCAGGCATTCCTGTTGCGACAGTTGGTATTAACGGTGCAGAAAACGCTGGTATTCTAGCATCGCAATTCATTGCAATGGCAGACGAACGCGTAGCAAAAGAATTAGCAGAATATAAAACATCATTAAAAAATAAAATAGAAAAAGCAAACGCAGACTTAAAAGAGATACATTTTGAATACAAAACAAATTAAACTAATTTGTTCCGTATTCGTATGTTGTAGTTTTTTAGATAGTTTTAGTCAAGAGTTCCGCCACACCTCGGGACTTTTTAGTGGATGTGCCGCAAACACCGCCCCGACAGAAACACATATTAATTCAATGCAAAGCAATCCCGCGATGCTTCCATACATGGAACATACGGAATTTGGCGTTGCATATTGCACAAACTACAGTGTTACGGATATCACTTGTGCCCGCATAAATGCCGGTACTAAGGGGAACACCTATTCGTATGGATTATCGACAAGCATATTTGGGAACTCTCACTTCCGTGAGAGCAATTACAGCTTTGCTCTTGCCCGAACACTCTATAAAAATAATAGCTTCTCGCTCAGTTTTGATCTAACTCGCCGTTTTCAAGAAGAATACAAAGCAAAACACTATATATATCCGGAATTAGCCTATTACAACAAATCTGGCAAACTAACATTCGGCATACATACAATCAACCCGATTGCATTACTCAAACGCAATAGCGACATTACAAGTATGCTAAAACTTCGTGGCACCTATACGATTATAGAACCTGTGCAAGTGGCATTTCTCTATGCCCAAACAAACAATGGTGTTCAATATGTGTCGTTAGGCGCCTCCTATTCCATACAAGACAAAATTCTTTGTAGCATTTCGTATACAAACAACGAAACGCCACTACAAGTTGCTGTACAAATTCCCTTCTGGAAGTGTTTGTTTACCTACGAAGCTCAATATCATTTTTATTTAGGACTGTGTCATACGACAGAATTTGTAATTAGATTGTAGTAGCGGCAGGGTTCTGCTCTGCCAATATCACGAAATGATTTTGAATATTTTTCGGAATTATACACTTTAATCTTGTAATCTTTTTTTATTTATATAATTATAGTTCTTTCTTGCAACAGGTCAAGAAAGAACCAAAGAACCCCGCCGACCACCTGCTTCGCTACATTTTAGCTGCGTTCCGCTAAAGGATTTGATTGCCGCGTGGTTAGTTTTGTATAGATAATTGCAGGAGGCAGCAAATCCTTTTTAACGCTGCACTACGCTAAAATGCTTAACGCGCGCAGCTGAGTCGGAAAAGTTCTGCTTTCAAGCTTTGTTTATTGTTCAAGGAAGAATATAAATCGACTTCACGAATGAGCGTTAAGAAAAATGACGGAATGAAGCGTTAAAAAAAGCTTGCTTTGCGGCGCCGGCTTTGTATGTTGGCGCAAAGTCCCAAGATTTTTAGCGAAATGCAGTCATTTTTTAGCGAAGGCGTGGGTCGATAGCGTTCTTTTGGTTACTTTTCTTTCGCTATTGAAAGAAAAGTAACAAGACTCTTCAAAATATAATTTGACTATTTACAAGATATAAAGAAATAATTCCGGAATATTTTGTAGAGATGCTATTAATCGCGTCTCTACTTTTGACGGTGTATTTTATGAAATCCCGTTAGGGATTTTCCATTGGTAGAATTAATCCATCACGCTCTCTCCTTTTTTAAAATCCATAGGATTTTAGCTTTATGGCTTATTCCTACGGAATGTAATGCAACAGAATATTTGTTTTCTTCCAATCACGAATTTTCTCTTATATTTGCACCATCATGAAAGCCGAACAAGAAAATGAATATATCATTTTGCTTATAAATGAACCTATTCCTGAATATGGTGTGCCCGAATATAAAGGGACAAGCATAAATGTTGCTATTAAGGATTATTATTCATTTACAACAAACCGTGAAAAAGTTGCTGTACTCAAATGGATTACTGCACAACCGCAATTTACTGAGATGAAACGGTTTACCGAAGGAGAAAATAAAATTTTCACCTTGAATGAAAGCGAATATGATGATATACTAAAAACAGGTGAAACACCGAAAAACCTACAAATAGCCCTGAAGTTTGTAAAGAATAAATTTGATGTATTCTTGTTATCGAATCCTTCAAATACCAAAAGTGCAGACTTCATTATTCGGCAAAAAGGAAAATTATTTTACGTAGAAGGGAAAACAAGTTCTGGAGGAAGTGCCCTTATAACACGATTGTTTGATGGAGCAAAACAGTCAGATAGAATTGCAATAAACCTAATGAAAATAAATTCAATTAAGAGTATTGCAGCATCCTTTAAAAAAGCATTTGAAAAGAATCCATATCTAAAAGAAATTTACCTATTTAAAAACTCACATTTGATAGTTGTTGATTGTTATTTGGCAAAATCCCGCAACTTCAACACCAAACTATATAAGTTATTATCCCAAAGAAAATAAAAAAGAGAATCATAAATGATCCTCTTTTTGAACTTTCACGCCGTAGCTAAAAGTTCTTCCGACTTAACGGCTTGAGTTCGAATGGTTCAGGGCTTTCGCCTTTATGTTGATACATAAGAACATGACAAAGATACCATTAAAAACGTAAAAACAAAATATTTACAATGAATGATTTTGAATGTTTTGTAAAAACGCGATTAATTGCGTTTCTACTTTTGAAACTACATTTTTAGGGAAGTGTACAGGTCATTCTCAACAAACTTGCGATCATCAGCCGACTTGTAGTATGAGTCAATTAGCACCTTTGCTTCCTCGATGGAAATGTCACCCTCGATGTGCTTACGAGCTGTATCAAGCAGATACTCCGAAGTCTGCAAGCCATCCACTTGTTGCAAACCGATAGCTACTTTCCATGCCTTGCCACGTTCTCGTTGCAGAGGCTCACCTTGTCGGATATATTCCTCCAGACCTTGTATCGTATATTTTTGTTCGTCGTTCATAATCTAAGAGAGTTATGTTACCTCATTTTTTGAAGCTCTTTTCTTAAGAAATCTTGTATCGCTACGATAGATTTCATTTTGCAATCTATTGCTTTTGCATATAAATGATACGAGTTAGCTATATGTTCTGATTCTATTTGCATTAGTCCATGCGGATCACCTGTTGATTGTAATTCTGCCATCCTTGCAAATGTACGAGAAATGTTATCAGAGAGTTCTAAAAGAATATTGTCAACTTTGTCCAATTCATACTCTTTTGTAATTGCAGAGAAATCATAATACAAAAGAATAGCATTCTTGTTCTCTTTAGATTTCTCCTGAAAACTATTAACTCCATCAATAGACTTTTGCAGTAACTCTATTTGAGCTGGTGATGGATTTGTGGAGAACTGCGCCATAACAGACTTGAGAGAATACAATACTTCCCACATATCCAACAAATTTGCCATAGCATCTTCCATCACTTCTAATTGGCGTTGGAGTACAATTTTCCGTCTTTCTCTTGTGTATTGCCTTTCAGATGATAATAAATCAAATACCCATTTTAACACTAATGTAAGAATAGGAACAATAGCACCTATTACAAAAGTCTGAATCTGTGTGGTATCCATATTGATAAACAATTTTAGTGAGACTATAAAATGGAAGTTATATACTCCATAAGAGGGAAATTTCTACAACTTGGAATTTCTAATGACCTGCCTCCTTTGAAACCATGCTTACATAGTTCTTGCTCTGATAGCATTGTACCATCGTACGCTTCAAGCAATTCAAGTTTGTATGTGATATCATCAGGAGCCTTTTCTACCCAGAATGCCTGATCCTCACGTTTGCAGTTTTCTGCTGTCACGACCATCTTGAAGCGTATACATCGTTCATCGGACATGAAAAGATACACGACATCCCCAATGGCGAATCGTGCTCTTCCCATTCTCCAACTGATGAATCCAAGGGAATGAATAGCATCAGCATGTCTGCACCTTTTTCGGTTGGCAAAGGCAAGCCATGTGCGGTTATTATTATTCATGTATATTATGATTTTTACACTCTGAGAAATCACATTTAACCTAAAGACTTAAGTGGTCTTACGAAAAGTCAATCGTCAATTGACCGGCGTCTTCTTCTTTCATCGGCTTGATCATACTCTCAATGTATTTTCTCTCATCGTCAGTAATGTCGTACATTTCGTATAGCATTTCATCTGTCCAAGGGTGAGAGAAATCTTGCATCG
>DCIX01000004.1 GCA_002317135.1 Bacteroidales bacterium UBA1715 | reverse complement strand
GTTGCAGACAACGGAATCTTCGGATTAAATTTAGGATACAACGTCACAAATACTTGGTTTGACTCATTATCTGTATCTGGCGGATTCGTAAACACTTGGTACAGCAACCACAAAGACACGACTATCGTAAGCCCACTCCGTTCACTTGCTTTTTACGGAACGGCTTATATTCAAAAGAAATCTTTCGGAATTGACGCCATATATTATAAAGGAGACGGCACTTACCTACCTCTGGGAGATCCACTATATCGTTGTGGCAACTATAGCAGAATCGACGCTATTCTATATGCATTAAATACGCCAAATGTACAAGCAAGTTTCCGATGGTGTATGCATTACCTTGACGGTATCTGGGATAATTCCCAACAAATTTATGTACGAGTAAGACTTAGCGGAAGAAAAGAAAAATGATACATCTCACCGACGACATACAATACCTTACGGGCGTAGGTCCGAATCGTGCAAACTTACTCAAAACTGAGTTAGGTATATTCACGATTTACGATTTAATAAATTTTCTTCCGTTCCGATATATTGACAGAAGTAAATTTTATTCAATAGCCGAACTTGCTCCATCACAGGCTGCCGTACAGATAAAAGGTAGATTTGTTTCCAAACAAATCATTGGCACCGGAGCAAAGGCATACTTAAAAGCCATATTTACCGATGGTACCGGGCGTATCGAATTAACTTGGTTCAAAGGAATCAAATGGATAGACCCTAGTATAAAAGCTGGAATAGACTATGTTGTATTCGGTAAAGTTGCCGATTTCCACGGGATATTGAGTATGACACACCCCGACATTGAGGAATTGGCTAAATTCATAAACCACTCTCAAGCCGAATTCCAAGGTGTTTATCCATCGACAGAAAAGACAAAAAAGGCAAATATCACTGGAAAAGTGATGCGTACAATAATGGAAAACGCATTTGTAAACCTTTCTCCAAGCGAAATAAAAGAGACGTTGCCACAATATCTATTAGAGAAATATCAACTTCCCGATTTAAATACAACATTACGTACATTGCACATGCCATCGAATCTTAACCAGATTTCAAAAGCACAATTACGCATAAAGTTCGAAGAACTTTTTTGGGTTCAGCTTGTAATGGCAATGCGCAAGCAAAAGGAAACGGAGACAATCAAAGGGCATCTATTTATTAGAAGCAATGACAAATTGTTGCCTACATTCTACAAAGAACATCTTCCTTTTCCACTCACAAGGGCACAAATCCGCGTTATGAGCGAAATCCGTAAAGATGTAGAATCGGGAAAACACATGAATCGTTTGGTTCAAGGAGATGTTGGTAGCGGAAAAACACTTGTTGCCGTTCTGGCTATGCTTATGGCCATCGACAATGGCTATCAAGCTTGTATGATGGCTCCAACGGAAATATTAGCACAACAACATGCAAAATCCATACAAGAATTATTGAAAGACCTTCCTATTCGTGTTGCCGTACTAACTGGCTCCACACCGAAAAAAACACGAACAGAAATCGCCGAAGGATTGTTGGATGGTTCCATTCACTTAATTGTAGGAACACACGCTCTTTTGGAAGATACCGTACAATTCAAAAACATTGGATTAAGTGTAATAGATGAACAACACAGGTTTGGCGTTGCACAAAGAGCAAAACTTTGGAGCAAAAACGAAATTCAACCACATGTATTGGTCATGACCGCCACTCCTATCCCACGAACATTGGCAATGACATTATACGGTGACTTAGACGTTTCCGTAATAGACGAACTTCCTCCAGGTCGAAAACCTATCAAAACGACAATGCTTCGCGATACACAGAGACAAAAAATGTATGATTTAATGCGTAATCAAATAGCATTAGGAAGACAGGTCTATATTGTGTATCCACTCATACAAGAATCTGAGCGAATGGATTTCAAAGACTTAGAAGCTGGTTACGAAATCATTACACAAATTTTTCCTGCACCGAAATACAAAACAATAATGGTACACGGAAAAATGAAACCTGCCGAAAAAGATGAAGCAATGCAAAAATTTGCCTCTGGTGAGGCACAAATAATGGTTGCAACAACGGTTATAGAAGTTGGAGTAAATGTTCCAAACGCTACAGTTATGGTCATAGAAAGTTCGGAGCGATTTGGTCTATCTCAACTTCACCAACTTCGTGGACGTGTTGGCCGTGGTGCCGATATGTCTTATTGCCTTCTAATGGCAGGTAATAAACTCACCAAAGAAGGTCAATCACGACTGGAAGCAATGGTACAAACAACCGATGGATTCCAACTCGCAGAACTTGACATGAAACTACGTGGCCCTGGAGATATAGAGGGTACCCAACAAAGCGGACTTCCTATTAGTTTCAAATTAGCAAACCTTGCACGAGACGGGCAAATATTGAATCTCGCACGAAATGAAGCATTTGCTATTGTTGCAAAAGATCCTTCTCTAACAAATGCTGAAAATGCTCACCTCAAAGCAGGATTAAAACAACGAAACACAAATACTGTATCGTGGAGAGATATTAGTTAAAAAAATGGAGGAACGACTTGGGGTGTCGTCCCTCCGAGAGGTGTGTAAAGTAAGTTAATTCTTCGACGCAAATATATACAAATTTTAGTTACAAACACACTTTTACGCCTTATTTAGTCTATTTTTTCTATATAATTTACAAAAAGAGCCTCCTTTTTTTCAAGGATACATCCAATAAAATTCTTATAATTGCAAAAAATTAGATGTAATGATTCAATCAATGACAGGCTATGGCAGAGCCATTGCTGAACTTCCTCAGAAAAATGTTATTGTAGAAGTCAAATCTCTCAATAGCAAACAATTAGACTTAAACTCAAAAATACCTTCTATCTATAGAGACAAAGACCTAGAAATTAGAAACTATGTTTCGTCATTTCTTGTACGTGGTAAAGTCGATATTACAATTTCTATTGAAAATAAAGAAGGTGCCGGAGAACGAAAAATTCAAAAGAAATTAGCCAAAGCATATTTTGAAGAAATCGACTCACTTGCCAAAGAATTAGGTGCAGAAAATTTCTCAACAATGGATGCCGTCTTACGCTTACCAGACATTTGGAGCACCGAAAACACTCCTTTTGCAAGCGAAGACGAATGGACACAAGTAATGGACGCGGTTAAAAAAGCAACCGAAAATATTGTTGCTTACAGAAAACATGAAGGCATCGCATTAGATAAAGACTTACGTGGAAATATTGCTACCATTAAAGAATTACTTGCAAGTATTGAACCGTTTGAGAAAACACGCGTAGAAAAGATTCGCGAAAAAATAGAAAACGCATTGAATGAATTTATTGAATCAGATAAAATAGACAAAAATCGTTTGGAACAAGAAATGATTTTCTATGTGGAAAAACTAGATATTAACGAAGAAAAAGTTCGTCTAACCCAACACTGCAAATATTTCTTGGACACAATGGAAAACGAAGAATATGCTGGTAAGAAATTGAATTTCATCGCCCAAGAAATGGGACGCGAAATCAACACAACAGGCTCAAAATCAAACGATGCCGACATGCAACGCATTGTTGTACAAATGAAAGACAACCTTGAAAAAATAAAAGAGCAAGTATTAAACGTACTATAAAATTGGACTATGAGTGAAAATAAAATGCTTATTCTTTCTGCTCCATCAGGTTCTGGAAAGTCAACAATAATCCAATATTTGCTAAACAAAGGTCTCCCTTTGGAATTCTCAATCTCTGCAACAACAAGAGCGCCAAGAGGGACTGAGCAACACGGAAAAGAATATTATTTCTATAGTGTTGATGAATTCAAAAAGAAAATTGCAAATGGAGAATTTGTTGAATACGAAGAAGTTTATGAAAACAGATTTTACGGGACACTAAAATCGGAATGCGAACGAATTTGGGCAAAAAATAAGGTTATCGTTTTCGATGTAGATGTTGCTGGTGGAATGCGTTTAAAGTCATTGTTTGGCGACAAAGCATTGTCATTATTTATTCAAGCACCTTCTGTAGAAGTTCTTCGACAAAGATTAGAAGGAAGAAAAACCGATTCTGCCGAAGAAATTCAAAAAAGAATAGATAAGGCGACATACGAAATGCAATTTGCATCAAAATACGATGCAATCGTAATAAACGACAAACTTGAAACGGCTTGTAACGACGCAGAACAATTACTACTCAAATTTTTAAAATAACGCAAAGTTTTATACATTTGTCAAACAAAAAAAGAAAATTATGAAGAAAATTTTACTTGTACTTTCAACTCTTTTATTTGCCGGATCAATTGCTTTCGGTCAAGGCACAATAAAAAACAATTCGTATTTTAACTTGACTTGGATTCGTCCAATTATGGATTACGGAACAATTGATGGTCAAGAAACTCCAAACAACCTAAACAAATACTATTCAGAACGATTTGGTTCAGACCTAAAACATTATTCAGGTGCATTAAATGTAGGAGCAAACTTCTACATCCACCCTATTTCATGGTTAATTGATGGTTTTAAAGCTGGTCTTTGTGTTGATTTCATCGATTTAGGTGCTAACTACTATAGATTTAAAGCACATCAACAAAAAGCTGGTGGTATAGTTTTAGACGAAGCAGAAACATTTGATGACCTAACAGTGTATTATTCTCTAAATGTTGGTGCTATCGCAACTATCAGCCCAATGAAAGGATTTTATATAGACTTAACAGGTAAAGCTTGTCCTACATTTGCGGTGAACTATTTCAAAATTCCTGCTTACCAAACAGCAGTCACAGCAAACGCACCTGCATTTGAACGCAGAAATACTGGTGATGAATGGGGCGGCTACCAACTTGTTGGTAACGATGTTTTACCTACAACTACGGAAGAACAAACTGGTATTGGTTGGGGTATAAACTATTCATTCGGATTCAACCTTCGTTTCTACAAATTCTCTGTAGGATGTGAATGGTTATTCGGTAATCTACACTATGGTTACGAAGATTGGGATGACCAAACTGTGAAAAACCAAGAGCTAAAAGTAAAAATTGGTATGACTTTTGAATAGTTTTATATCTAAAAAACTATTATTATGAAAAAATTACTTGCTTTATTCTGTGCATCAATTGCTTTCTTCTCTTCTTGTGATATGGGTGAAGATGGCCTACCTGGTGATGCATATCTAAAATTAAATTGGTCAAACGAAGAACCTTCGTATGTTTACACCAATGGTGCTGTACCTGCAAATTTCAAATGGGACACATATTACTTAACAAAACCAGGTGTATACACAATTGACTTTGAATACGAATATGAACATTCACACAGCACTGTGGTAAAGCCATACGCTGTAGATATTGAAATATTCGAAATCGAAGGTGAATATGGTCGTACACACGGCAGAGACGGTAAAGATGCAGATAAAGATGTATTTTTCGACATTATGCTCTTCCCTGACGGAGAAATTGATTTCACTCACGAAATCGTAAAACGAACAGAAGAAGACAATGCACGAACAAAATCTGCAACAATAGAAGAACCTATTATTGTTTCAGAAAAATCAGAAGTTAATGGTAAATACGCAATTAAATACACTATTTACCAATTACCATCTTACGAAAAATAACATTCTTATTTTTATAAAACAAAAAAGCATCAATACACAATATTGATGCTTTTTTTGTTGTTTATATCTAGTTGAAAAACAACAACGACAATACACCATCTTCTATTTGAGTGTTATTTTTTTTTTAGACCTTTGCAAACGAAATACAAAGCAATGAAATTTAGGCACATAGTTACATTAAGCATCATCTTATTAGTCGGTTATATCGGCTATACACTACAGACGCAAAGAGGTGCCTATATCACTGATTTCAAACCAATTCCACAAGTCATAGACTCTGTTGACCACAGCGAAGAAGTCATTGAATTTGTAAATACATACGCCGATTTTTTTCAATCACAATTTGACTCCCTTCATTCTGTTGGCGGTGCATTGACAATTGTATATAAAGGTCAGACTGTATTTTGTAAACCATACGGAGTAAAAAAAGTAGGTACCAAAGACTCTGTTGATGTACATACTCGTTTCCGTTTGGCATCTGTTTCAAAAGGATTTGCTGGAGTTTTAGGAGCAAAAATGGCAGAAAGAGAAATTATAGACCTTGATACTCCAATAATAAATTACCTTCCATCACTAAAACTTTCTAAAACATATAATCAAGAACATGTAACCCTTCGTCACACATTAAGCCACACATCTGGTCTTCTTGGTTATTCTTTCGACCCATACGTAGAAAGCGGATTATCATACAATCATATCTACCAGAAACTCTCTGTTGCAAAAATCGATGCAAAACCAGGAGAACGATATGCGTATCAAAATGTTATTTTCAGTTTACTAGACACAGTGCTACAATTACGAACAAAAATGACATACGCGAATTTGATGTCAGAATTCATCTTTAATCCGTTAGGAATGGAAGACGCGTCAATCGGATTCTCTGGATTTATTGCCTCAAACAACTATGCCTACCCACATAAAATGATTTCGGCAAAAACATTGACCTATTCTGTATGCAAACTAAACACACGATATTACCAAACAGCACCAGCTGCTGGTGTTAACGCCAGCATAACAGACTTAAGCAAATGGCTCACAGCAATCCAAGGATACGCACCAGATGTGGTTTCACATACGGTGATTGAAAATATCGGTACACCATACATAAACGTACAACCAACTAAGGCTAAATATTGGGGACCAAGTTTAGAATCAAAAGATTATGGTTTAGGATGGCGCGTTTTCACATATAATGGAGAAAAAATATTATACCACGGAGGATATGTGCAAGGCTATAGAGCAGAAATAATGGTTTGGCCAAGCAAACAAATCGGTATGGCAATGTTACTTAACTCACCTAACGCATTGGCACAAAAAGCAGTACCATTCTTTGTTAATTTGTACAATTTCTACCAAAACGGCACTATGTCTGCCGATTCTCTTCAAACAACAGAAATTGATTTTTAAGATTTTGCAACAATTGCAAATTCTTACTTTTTGATTCTCAAGCAAAAAGTGTATTTTCGCAACAAAAATTAGAAAATCATGTTTGTCGAAATAATAGATACAACATTACGCGACGGTGAACAAACCAATGGTGTGGCATTTACCGACAAGGAAAAATTATCTATCACTAAAAATTTACTTACCGAAGTTAAGGTAAACCGTGTAGAAATTGCATCTGCAAGAGTTTCTAAAGGAGAATTTGAATGTGCCTCAAAAATCATGCGATGGGCAAAAGAGGCAGGGGTTCTTGACAAAATTGAAATTCTCGGATTTATAGACAAACATGTTTCTATTGATTGGATTAACGAAGCCGGAGGAAAATGCATAAATCTTCTTTGTAAAGGTTCATTGAGACAATTAGAGGGACAACTTCGTAAAAGTCCTGAAGAACATATAGCCGACATAAAAGAGAATATAGCATACGCAGAAACACTCGGAATACATGTAAATGTGTATTTAGAAGATTGGTCAAACGGAATGCGACATTCCAAAGATTTCGTCTTTTTTATGATTGATGAATTGTCAAAAACACCAATCAAACGCTTTATGCTACCTGACACATTGGGTATTTTATATCCAAAAGAAACATATAAATACTGCAAAGAAATTCGCGAACGATATCCAGACCTACACTTCGATTTCCATGGTCACAATGATTACGGATTAGCGGTTGCAAACTCAACTGCAGCATTAACCGCAGGCTTCAATGGCGTGCATACTTCGGTAAACGGATTGGGAGAACGTGCGGGAAACACAGCACTTTCGACTATTGTTCCTTGCATACTTGACCATTTAAAATTAGAAACAACTGTACAAGAAATTTATCTAAACAAAATCAGTAAAATTGTTGAGACAATTTCCGGAATACGCGTTGCTTCAAATATGCCAATCATTGGCGAAAATGTATTCACACAAACTGCCGGCGTGCATGCCGATGGCGATAAAAAAGGCAACCTTTACTGTAACGAGCTTATGCCAGAACGTTTCGGTAGAGTACGCAAATATGCTTTAGGAAAAACATCTGGGAAAGCGAATATAGAGAAAAACCTACAAGAATTAGGTTTAGAACTTGACGCAGAAACAAAAGCACTTCTTACTGCACATGTAGTTGAACTTGGCGATAAAAAGGAAACAATCACCACAGAAGACTTGTACTACATTGCCCGTGAATTCTTGGAAAACAAAAAAATTGAAGAAAAAGTAGAAATAGAAAACTACTATGTCTGCAATGTAATGGGATTAAAACCTGTTGCAACTATCAGCCTTAAAATAGACGGTATTCGATACGAACAAACATCTTCTGGCGATGGTCAATACGATGCAATAATGAAAGCATTGCATAAAATCTACGCACAACGCAATGTTGTGATTCCAAAACTCGAAGACTATGTCGTTACAATTCCTCCTGGCGGAAAAACAGATGCTTTGGTTGAAACTGTAATTACGTGGAACGACGGTAGCAAAACATTCAAAACACGAGGCCTTGATCTTGACCAGACATCTGCAGCGATAAAGGCTACACATAAAATGCTTAATATTATTGAATTATAATAAAATGAGACTAAAATCTTTACTTACAATGTCTATGCTCGTAATGAGTATACATTCATTTGCACAACAAACAATAAATCTTCCACAACCCAATAAGAAGGCTAATTCTACAAGCGTTATAGAAGCATTGAACACTCGCCATTCTACACGAGAATTTGCTTCTACTCCACTTTCACAACAAGAATTAAGCAATCTTTGTTGGGCTGCTTGTGGAATCAGTCGCGACGACAACCACCGTACAGCACCAACAGCACGAAACAAGCAAGAAATTCGATTATTCGTCTTCACAAAAGACGGCGTTTTTGAATATATGGCGAAAGAAAACAAACTTATAAAGAAAGTTAGCGGTGACCAACGAGATTTGCTTACTAGCAACGGTGGCAATGCAAATTTCAAACAAGATTTTGTTTTACAAGCACCTGTATCGCTTCTAATGGTCATTGACTTTGACATATTTGGTTCTAACGACACAAAATCAATGCAGATGGGCTGTGTAGATGCGGGAATAGTAAGCGAAAACATAAATCTATATTGCCAATCTGTTGGACTCGTTACTGTTCCCCGTGCGACTCACGACACTGACGGCATTCGAAAATTATTAGGCTTTACAAGTCAACAATTGCCAATTATGAATAATCCTGTTGGCAAACCTAAAAAACATTAGGAATAATAATAAAGACGATGCTTTCTAAGTATCGTCTTTATTCTTTTAAAGACTCATCTACAATAGGATACAATTCCGCCAAATAGTCTGCATTATCGGTAATAACCAACAATGTATCATTTTCTTTCAAAATAGACTTACCTGTTGGCACAAAGTAACCAGTTCCTCTCCGAACCATAATTGCGAGTGTTTTTTCTGGCAATCCTATATTCATAAGACGATTACCTTTTTGTAACATACTTGCTGTAATCGTAATTTCCGTAGTCGTAGACTTTATCTCTTCTGGTAAATCAATATCAAAATTCTTCGGTTTACGTAAACCTGTTGGTGTATTCGTTAAATGAAGCAATTTGGCAACCTTTGGCAACGATGTTCCTTGCACTATAAGGGACACCAAAGTACAAAAAAACACGATATTAAAAATCAATTCTGCTTGTGGAATTTCGGCCTCCAAACTCATAATAGCAAAAATTATCGGCACTGCACCACGCAAACCAACCCAAGACACAAATAATTTATCTCTATAGTTCACATTTCGGAACGGAAGCAAACAAATAAAGACGCTCAACGGACGGCTAATAAAAATCATTATAGCACTAATAATCAATCCAGGAAGAATTACAGGCACTAAATTATGTGGTTCAACAAGTAAGCCTAAAATTAAGAACATACTTAATTGAAACAACCAGGTAAGACCATCAAAAAATTTTATCGTAGAGTTTTTGTGAACAAACTTATTATTACCAATAACCAATCCACCTATGTACACTGCCAAATAGCAATTTCCCTGCAAAAAATAAGTGGAAGAAAATATAAATATACAACTTGATAGAACCAAAATCGGATATAAAGAATCGTTTTTTATATCTACTTTATTTACCAACAAAACAATTAATTTTCCCAAACCATATCCCATCAAAGCACCAATGGCAAGTTGCAAAATAACCATCATACAAGCGGAAAAATAATTCGGTTCTGCATCATGTTGAATTATATCCAACAAAGTGATAGTCAACACATAAGCCATAGGGTCATTACTTCCACTTTCTAACTCCAAAGTAGGCTTCAAACTATTCTTCAATCGTAAACCTTTTGCTCGCAAAATAGAAAAAACCGAAGCAGAATCCGTCGACGACATCGTTGCAGCCAACAACAAAGCCGTTGTCAGACTCATTGTATTTTCAACACCAAAATATTGCAATAACCACCAGATAAAAAAGCCGGTAAAAAATGTCGTTAATAAAACGCCAAATGTAGAAAGAACTAGTCCTTTGTATAGTACAGGACGAATTTCGTTTATGTTAGTATCCATTCCACCAGAGAACAAGATAACACATAACGCAATAGTTCCAACCGTTTGTGCCATTGACACATTATCAAATTCAATTCCCAACCCATCGCTACCAAATATCATTCCCACAATCAAAAACAAAAGCAACGACGGAACGCCAAAACGATAACCTGCTTTGTCAGCTATAATACTGGCAAAGAACAATATAGATAGTAGTAATAAGACTAATTCTATTTGCACAACTATTCTTCTACAATAGAACCAATATATTCTAATAATTCAAGCTTTCCCGTTCGTTTTTCCGCTGATGTAATAAACATTGGTGGTAATTCTGCCCAATCCTGAAACAGTGTTTCCTGATAAACCGCAATATTTTTCTCCAATTCCGTCGGTTTTAATTTATCGGCTTTAGTCATAACAATTGCCATTGGAATTCCTTTTTCACCACACCAACGAATAAATTCCAAATCAATCTTGTGTGGTTCGTGACGAGAATCAACTAAAACAAACACACAGTCAAGATTTTCACGATTTATTAGATATGCACTAATAAAGTCTTCAAATTTTTGTCGTGTACCTTTGTTTACCTTTGCATATCCATAGCCAGGCAAATCAACCAAATACCACGATTTATTGATAATAAAATGATTTATCGTTTGTGTTTTTCCAGGTGTAGAAGACGTTTTCGCCAACTTTCTGTTGTCGCATAACATATTTATAAGAGACGATTTGCCAACATTGGAACGACCAATAAAAGCAATCTCTCTCTTGTCCGGAGCCGGACATTGTTTATGATTTGTTACACTTTTTACAAACGACGCTTCTTTTATTTCCATATATTCAACTATTTATCTCTACAAAGATAGAATTATTTATATTGATTTTAACTATCAATATATCAAGAAGCACCGATTTATCTTATAAATACGGTAATTACTCTTCCCAAGGACGAATGCGATACGACACGCCTAAGTCTTCACAAATCTTTCGGCATTGTTCCTCTTCTTCTTTTGTAAGCGTTGTATCTACCGTAGTAAATACGACATTAGGAACATATTCTTTTGCCTCTTTTGCAAATTGTAGCATTGCTTCATACGCTTGAAAGCCAAAACGACTACGAACCAACTGATGATATTTTTCAGCATTTGGAGTATTTAAGCTAATAGAAACCGTATCAACAAGGCCTTTCATTTCCTTAGCAATAGAACGTCCATTTATAAGATTTCCATGACCATTTGTATTAATACGCACGGGTTTATTGAATTGTTGTTTTACATACGAAGCAACTTGTAACAATACATCAAATGCCTCGGTAGGTTCACCGTAACCACAAAAAACAACTTCTTCATATTCATCAACATTAAATTTTGAGAACTCAGCTTTTAATTCTTCAAAAGTCGGTTCATGTTGAAGCCATAAAGTGTCTGCCTCTCCCATTGCTTGCTTTGTTTGACGCAAACAAAACACGCACGAAGCAGAACATCTATTCGTTAAATTCACATATAAATTGTTATGAACCTTATATAAAATAGTCATATTTCTTTCCATACTTCACTTATTTTAATGAATCTAAAACTTCTTCAAAACAAACACCATCAGTTACAGGAATATCTAATTCGATAGAACGAGTAATACATTTTTTTACAAAATGAGATGCTTTTTCGACAGAATCCACAAACGGGACCCCATTTACCGCATCGGCAGCAATTATCGCCGAAAAAATATCTCCAGTGCCAGAACGTTCTGTACCTACTTTACGATTTTTTACAATACGAGGTTCCTTTCCTTCTTCATACACAAGATTTCCAATATAACTTTTTTGAGGAATTCCCGTAATCACAATTTTTTTCGGTCCGATACTAGATATTTTTTTTGCAAGAAGAATAATGTCATTCTTTGTAAAATCTCTTCTATATGCAGTATCTGTTACAATACAAGCTTCCGTAACATTCGGAGTTACAATGTCCGCATATTTTACCAGTTCCTTCATTCCCTGACACATCTCCGCAGTGTAAGTCGGATATGGTTTTCCATAATCGCCCATTACAGGATCGATAACCACAATCGTTTCTTTATTTTTAAAATTACTGATAAAATCAGTAACAATATTTATTTGATCAACAGAGCCAAGGAAACCAGTACTAATCCCAGAAAACGAAAGTTGTAATTTTTTCCACTCATCAATGTAATTTGGCATGTGAGAGGTAAAGTCTTCATAATAAAAACTTGGGAATCCTGTATGATTAGAAAAAATAGATGTCGGCAAAGGACAACAATGAACCTTCATTTTAGAAATAATAGGTAGTGCAACTGCAATTGAGCAACGTCCAAAACCACAGAAGTCATTTATAACAGCTATTTTTTTCTGATTATTATGTGACATAACTACAATTTACCTTTTAACTTACAATAACGACTACCCCACATACCACAAATCAGCAGCAAGATAATCAATCCTGCATTTATTTGCATACCATATTGCAAAGATATGGTATCTTTCATTGTTCCTGTTATTAAATTTCCTAAACATGTTCCCAACGCAAGAAATGTATTGAACAACATTTGACCTGTTGAACACTGATCTACAGGAACTAAGCTATGTACATACCCAATTGCGGCAGCCCAAAACAATCCCAAAGTCACACCATGCAAAGCACCGACCGCTACCGAAATCCAAGGATTTGACGACAAGCCATATAAAACCATACGGAATGCCGCTATAAATAACGTGAAAAAGATTACATTTTTTGTCCCAAATCGTGTTACAATTTTATTTGCATACAACATAAACGGCAACTCACAAAATGATTGAATTGCGAATGCAATACCAACAATAAAACCTATACGAGCATTCAAATCTATTTCAGAAAATCCAGGATAATATTTTGCACAAATTTCTGAATAATAAATATTTATCATATTCAAAATCGGTGCATTAAAGATGTAATACACAAAACAAAAAGAAAAGAACAATAAAAGTTTTCTATTGTTTGACAACAACTCAAACAAAGTTCGAAACGATGGTGATTTACTTGTTTTTACTTCGTGTTTTTTACTTATTGAGATAAAAGAAACTATCCAAGCAAAAATGAAAAAGATCGTCGTTATGGGGAAAATTACGCCAAACGATAAACCTAATTGTTTAATCAAAAATCCAGTTCCAAAAGAAGACAATGCCCAACCAAACGAAGCCCACAAACGCATTTCTCCATACGATGAATGTACAACTGGTTGATTATTTTTCTCCAATGCAAAAGTATCAACCAACGCCGCAAGCGGATTATACAATGATGTAAACAATACTATAAATCCCAAATAGAACCCAAAACTTCCAGTATACAAAAAACCTTCTATTAGCAGTGCGGCAACAGCAAGAAGAATCAAAAAGATTTTACGCTTTCCATATCTATCGCAAATCATTCCCCAGATTGGCAAAACAATCAAGTTATTGATTTGTTGTACCGCTGCAATAAGTCCTATTTGTACACCAGTTAATGCACGGTCTCGTTCCAAAAACGCATAAAACTGCGTAGACCATGCTGCCATACCTACATATAGCAGAAAATACAACAATTTTATTGCCCGAACTGACTTTACCGAATACCGATGCTCTGTTATCATTTTCTTTTTTGTTTTGCAGCCAACTGACCACAAGCAGCAGCAATATCCTTACCCTTAGAAAAACGAACATTTACAATCAAATTCAATCCTTTCAAGAAAGATACAAATGCATCCAAAGTCTGCCTATCAGACTTTTTATATGGTGCTTTCTCATGCGGATTGTATTCTATTACATTTATTTTGACAGGGAATCGTTTCGTAAATTCAGCCAATTCACGAGCATGCTGTACAGAATCATTTACTCCTTGTAACAAAACATATTCTATTGTAATTCTATCGCCTGTTTTTTCGTGGTAATATGCCAATGCATCGCTTAATTTTGCCAATGGATTTGTCTTGTTTATTGGCATAATCTGCGAACGAAGCATATCCTTTGGTGCATGTAAAGAAATAGCCAAATTACATGAAAAGCCATCATCTGCAAGCTGCTTTATGTTACGAATAATACCAGATGTCGATACAGTAATTCGAGAAGGAGCCAAACCAGCACCTTTTTCTTCCGTCAATCTATCTATTGACGACATCACATTTTTATAGTTCATCAACGGCTCTCCCATTCCCATATAGACAATGTTTGAAATTCCTTGACCACCATCTTCTTTTGCAGCAGCATCCATTACAAAAAATTGATCGGTAATTTCACCAACAGACAAATTTCTCGTAAAGCCAAGCGAACCTGTCGCGCAAAATGCACATTGCAACCCACAACCAACTTGTGAAGATATGCACGCCGTCATTCTATCTTTTGCAGGAATAAGGACTCCTTCTACCACATTTCCATCAAACAAAGAGAAGGCGAATTTACAAGAACCATCCGTGCTTTTTTTCGCTGTAGAAACCTTTATCGTTTGAAAATAAAACACTTCTGCAAGTTGTTCACGCAATTTTTGAGACAAATTGGACATTGCGTCAAAAGAGCGAACACGTTTTTGCCAAATCCATTGATACACCTGCGTTGCACGGAATTTCTTTTCTCCACATTCCTCCATTGCAGTCACCAATTCGTCGAACGAAAGTGATAATATATCGCGTTTATCCATTTCCTTAAAATTTTGTGCAAAAATAAAAAAGGCATTGTTTCGTGAAACAATGCCTTACTATATTTTTAAGTAATTTAAATTAAAAACCTGTCTTTGGTGTAATCATTTCTTCAATTAATACACCTACGCAACCTTGATTAACCGATTTTGAAATCAAACCTGTTGTATTTGCTGCAGATTTTTGTGCAGAATCTTCAGGAATTTCGATTTGAATCTTTATTGTACGAGTTTGTACAACTGTAAATTCAAAATCTTTTACATAGTTAAAATCCTTGTTATCATATAACAACTCATCTGTATCATAGTCAATTAAACGGAAATGAACTGTTCCACCTAGGTTAGCTTCATCCGAGCAAAAAGAGATTCTATAATCTTTACCTTGATAAATTATTATTCTAAATTCTGATGTTTGACCTTTTCTCATCATTGCGCTACGAGAATCAGAAGACATTGTGTAACCGTTTGCAGACAATGATTGACATTTCTTTTTGTGATAGTCCAAACAAGTACTTTGTGCATATGTTTGAGAACAAACTAGTCCAAAAAAGACTACAAATAGAATGCTAAGTATTTTCTTCATTTTTATCATTATTAAGTTGTGCCAAATGTAGTTATTTTTTTATCTCGTTGAACAGCAAATCAACAAATATATTAACATGTTTATAACATTATTTTACTACCATAGCCGACAGAACATTCCGATGTAATTCTTCGTTTATTCTTTTTACAATCGTTGACCTATGTAAAATCAATTCATTTCGAACTGCAGGCGACAAAATTGTTACATATAATATATTGTCTTTAACAACCAGTGAAGATGCAGTATTTGCGAACACTGGTCCTACGATTTCCTTCCATTTCTGTTTTATTGAAAATTCCATCATACGAGTAAACACACTCGGATTAATGAAAATTCCCTTTTCAGACCTCGGAGCCGAATGGTATTTTTCCAACCTCGACATTGTTGCTCCGACCAACCTTGCCTTTTTTGAAAACTCATCCATAATCCTATTTTTTTATTGTTCGTAATGCAATTATTCTCTGATAGAGCGTTGGATGAGAGTAGTAGCAAAAAACGTACCAAGGATGAGGAGTTAGATTTGACAAACTATTTTTTGTTAGTTTTTTCAACGCATTTTCCAAATGTTCTGGTGCATAATTCTTACCTGCAAATTCATCTGCTTGATATTCATTTCGACGTATAAACACATTGATAGCCAAACCAATAAAGAAAGATATCGGTGTAAATAAGATAGAAAAAACAAACAATGACACATACGTTTTTTCTGGGTTAAAAGGAATACCAAGAACTTCAGAGAACAATGGTTCTTTCAAGAACAAACCAAACAAAAATAAAAGCAATCCCATTTGTAAAACAGACGTTGCAAGCATCATTACAGTGTGTTTATTCTTGTAATGACCTATTTCGTGTGCCAACACAGCAACGATTTCTTCCACCGTTAACGAATGAATCAAAGTATCATATAAAACAACACGTTTTTTAGGTCCAAGTCCACTAAAATAGGCATTTGCCTTTGTTGATCGCTTTGAGCCATCAATTACATAAATATTATCAAGTTCAAACCCAGCCTTTTGACTAAAAGCAAAAATCGCATTCTTTAAATCACCATCTTCCAAAGGAGTTTGCTTGTTAAACAACGGAACAAACAATGTTGAATAAAACATATTTATAAAAACAAGGAAGATAGAAATTGCTATCCACGCATAAATCCAAAATTGTTCATTACAATACGAAACAAGAAAGAATAAACCTGACAACAATAAGCCACCTAAAACCATAGTTACAAAGAACGATTTAATTGTATCAATCACGAATAATTTCTTTGTCATTTTATTGAAGCCAAATTTTTCTTCTATCACAAATGTATTGTACCACGAAAAAGGTAGTTCCAAAATCTCAGAAACAACAGTCAACACCGCAAAAAACAACAAACCAGAAACAATTGACCCGAATCCAAAAGTAGCCAACCAAGAATCAAGTAATCCATAGCCACCAAGCATAAACATAGAAACCAAAAACAAGAAAGAAACCGTACTTGACCAGAAAGAAATCTTTGATTTTGCAAGTTCATATTGTTGCTGTTTTTCGTAGGATTTTTCGTCATAAATATCAGAAACTTCTGCTGGCAAAACACTTCCACGCATAGTTCCGTTTAAATACTCTAAAAGACGTTCCAAAACATAGTCAACCACAATGATTGCTACAATTATCCAAAACAATATCGATACATTCATAGTGCTTATTTTTTCACAAAAATAATGATTTGTTTCCCATTTTTCGCCATTAGCAAGTTTTATTTCAAAAACTTTTCGACAAACATGGCACAAGTTTTGAATATACTGTTTTTCAAAAAACGATAAAATTACAGAAAAAAAGGAGGAATATTTTTCTACTTTTTTTATATTTGCGAACAGATAAACTTTTACAGAAAATGAAAAGATTTTCAGTTATATCTATCTTTCTAATGCTTTCTGTCATAGCATTTTCTCAAAATGTTGAATTATCCAAAATCACAACAAAATGGGTAACGCAAGGCAGAGAAGATATTGAAATTGCATACTACGAAGGCAAACCATATAGTGGCAAAGTGTATGCAAAACATTCTAACGGAAAAATTGGCTTGTTAGGTGAATATGTCAATGGTAAAAAAGAAGGAACCTGGACATATTGGTACTCTACAGGAGAGAAAAAACGCGAGTCTATTTACAAAGACAATAAAAAAGAAGGAACTACATATTATTGGCATCAAAACGGTCAAGTTGCCAAAGAAATCACCTATAGAAACGACAAAAATATTGACCAAAAACTATGGGATGAAAAAGGTAATCGCCTAAAAAATCCTGCGTTCGAATCCTTTAAATAAGTCAATGAATATAGCCGTTGTTGATTTAGGGACAAACACATTTAATTGTTGTGTTGTATCATTACAAAACAACTCGTTTCAAACATTATTAGAATTTCACGAATATCCACAATTAGGAGCCAAAGGCGTTGCATACGGCATTATTTCCGACGAAGCAATGGAACGAGGCATAGAGTCTCTTCGGGTAATAAAAGAAAAAATCGAGCCTTACAATTGCAAAGAGGTTAAATTAATTGGAACATCAGCATTACGAAACGCACGAAACGCTTCTATTTTCTGCGAACAAGCAGAAAAATTATTTGGATTTCATATTTCTATTATACAAGGCGAGCAAGAAGCAGAATACATATTTTTAGGAAACAATCTTGCATACAATTGGGGCGAGAAAACTGCACTGATATTAGACATTGGAGGCGGAAGCAACGAGTGTATCATCTGCAAACAAAATACCATTATTTGGAAGCATAGTTTTGAATGCGGAATGCAACGAATTGTTTCGCAATTCGGTCTTAGTCATCCACTTACACAAGAAAGAATTAACAACATAGATAACTATCTTGATGAAAATTTTGCATTACTGCAAGAACAAATCAAGAAACAACCTATTGATTTACTGATAGGTTCCGCTGGTGCTTTTGACGTATTTCGTTCAATTTATTTTGCACAAAAAGGATTATCTAATCCAGATACTCACGCAGAAGAAATTCCAATGGAAGATTTCAAAAACATAGTGGATTTTCTTTCGACGCACACACTTGACGAGATAGAATCAATGAAAGGAATGTCTATTCCACGAGCCCCACTCCTACCTATTTCTGCACGAATTGCCTATTTCATTATCAATAAATTCGGAATACCACGCCTCGTACAATCGTCATATTCACTAAAAGAAGGTGTAATTCATTCACTTATGTAATATGGACGACACACTGATACACAAAGGATTGCGCGAGCAATTAGTAGAAGAAATTCGTTCAAAAGGTATAACGGACGAGAATGTGCTCAACGCATTACGAAAAATACCTCGTCACCTATTCTTTTTTGACAGATCAATGGAAAAATTTGCATACATAGACAAAGCATTTCCCATTGAATCTGGCCAAACAATTTCGCAACCCTACACAGTTGCATTACAAACACATTTACTTTCGATAGAAAAGAACGACAAAGTATTAGAAATCGGAACAGGTTCTGGTTACCAAGCAGCCGTATTGACAGCCATGGGAGCCCAAGTATACACAATCGAACGACAACAGGAAATATATGTTCGAACCAAAGCATTACTCTCGTCCTTTCATCTTCCTATCACAACATTCTATGGCGATGGCTACAAAGGTTTACCACAACTTGCACCATTCGATAAAGTAATACTTACCGCAGCTGCACCATATATACCACGCCCACTATTAGAACAAATGAAAATAGGTGGAATCTTAGTCGCACCAGTAGAAAACGGAGAACAACAAGAAATGATTCGCATAAAAAAAATAAGCGATACTGAATTCGAACAAACACGCCACGGAATATGTGCATTTGTACCTATGCTAAAAGGTATTTGCTAGTTCCGAAAAAACACCAACTACATTGTGCATTTTAGCGAAAAAAAGGTATCTTTGTAAACAAAAGCATTGTAAATGAAACATCAGATACTTCTCATCGCTTGTATAGCGTGCATTGCGCTCTCATCCTGTAAAGTAATTCGTCCAACGGTGATGTTCAAGACAGGAAAATCATTTCAATACACTGAATTTGCAGAAAAACCACGCGTAACTGTTTTACAACCATTCGACCAACTTGACATCATTATGTCTACAAACAATGGTTATCTTTTATTAGAAACAGAATCTACCGAAGGACGAAATTATATGTCAAACCGCCAAAACAACAGCGTTCAATATATGATTCGTCCCGATAGCATTGTAAAAATTCCTACTATTGGTGAGATAAAACTTGGTGGAATGACAAAAGATTCTGCAGAAACAATATTGGAACAAGAATTATCAAAATACTATCAGGCACCTTTTGTAAAAATTACGATAACCAACAGAAACATTATCCTTTTCTTTGACGAAGGAACATCTGGACAAAAAATTGCAATTCCTGAAGGAGGTTTGTCTTTGTTAGAAGCAATTGCCGAAGCAGGTGGATTAACAGAATCAAGCAAATCATACAAAATCAAACTAATTAGAGGAAACAATAAAAATCCAGAAGTTTATAACTACAACATACGCAATTTGGAAGATTTCAAAAAAGCTAACTTTATGCTTGAAGCAAATGACATTGTATATGTTGATTCCCGTCCACGATACGCAACGAAAATCATAAAAGAGATTTCTCCTTATCTAACATTAATAACCTGTATAACAATGGTGTACAGTATTTTCGGAAACAAATAAATTTATGGCAAAGACAAAAAAAATACCTGCATACAACGATGCTTTTGACCTAAGCAAGTTTTGGATTGTAGCCAAACGTAATTGGTGGGTATACTTGCTAATTATTGCAACAGCCGTCGTTTGCGCTAAATTGTATATCCGTTATACGATACCAACATACGAAACGTATTCAATTATACAAATTAACAACGAAGAAACAGAAAAACCACGAATCATCGATCCAAACGAGACATACGGTTCGTCATCAATGACAAATTTGATAGAGTTGATTCGTTCATCAGAATTTCTAAAACGAACAGTACAACAACTAAACCTATATACAAGTTACTTCGCAGAAGGTCGCTTTGTAACCTCTGAATTATATAAGCGTTCCCCTTTCTTTGTTGAGATAGAAAACATACAAGAACCCCTATTCAACAAAAAAATTTATGTACATTATTCAAATGATAGTCAAAAAGTTACAATATCATATCAACGAAACGAAAATGACAAATATTCTGTAGAAATCAATAAGAATGAATGGACAGAAATCAATGGTTGTAAAATATATGTCAACATAATTTCGCCTGATTCTTTCACAGAAAAAAATACGGAGTTTTACTTTATCACATACGACGAAAAAACAGCTGTTAGTACACAATTTGAAAAACTAGATGTAAGTATTTTAAGTTCTGCCGCAAACACAATCCAAGTTAAATATACCAGTTGCAATGCTCAAAAAGCCTCAGAAATTGTCAATACAATTTGTGAAAATTTCTTAGCTTATAACATTGAGAAAAAGCAAGAAAGAGCAGATAAAATTTTAACATTCATCAACGAACAATTAGAAATTGTTTACGCAGAACTAACTGATTCTGAGCAGAAATTAGAAGAGTTCAAGAAAGAGAACAAAATTAATGGAAATATTCTTAACGAAGCCAATAGACAAAATCAAAGTCAAGATCTTGAAAAATATAGAAAACAAATCAGCACACTGAATCGTGTAAGCAATCAGATTGAAAACGGAGAAAGTTTTGACATTATGAGTGCAATCTCAACATTGTCTGGAACATCTTCTGAATCAATGATTTTGAACTTTTTGAACGGCATACAACAATTGCAAAAGCAACGCGAACAATTGCTTATGACCGTAACTCCAGACAACCACAAAATCAAAGTTATAGACCAACAAATTGAAGAACAAAAGAAACATTTGGCCGACATTATTGATGTCACCAATAAAAAATTACGAAATGATATCTTGGTTTTAGAAAAGTATAATCAAACAACGGAAACAACCTTTAACGAAACTGAATTAACAAAACTAAAACGAATCCATGACGTTCATCAAAACTTTTATAATCAGTTAGTTGAGAGAAGAGCAGAATATTTAATTTCAAAAGCTGGGTATGTAACAAACAATTTGATTCTACAAAAATCAACTACTCCGACACAACCAATTTCACCAATTGCATCGTATGTAATTATAGTCACTGTAATTACTTGCTTGTTGCTAATAAGTTTCATTACGCTAATCAGTTATGTGTTATATAACCAAATTACCTCAATTAACGACATAACAAAATACACGAATGCACCTATTTCTGGTGTTATACCAATTTCAAATTCCTCGGATAAAATTCACCGATTTGTTGTAGAAAACAAGCCTGATTCTGTTATTACCGAGGCATTTAGAACACTTCGTTCTAATTTGGCATTTTTACATCCTAATAAAGACCAGAGCAAAATCATTGCTGTTACATCTACTATTTCAGGAGAAGGTAAAACATTTATTTCCATTAATTTAGGTGGTGTACTTGCATTAAGTGGGAAAAAAGTTGTGTTATTAGACTTAGACCTTCGTAAACCCAAAGTGCACTTATCATTCAATGCGCATAATCACGCAGGAATGAGTACAATTCTAATTGGCAAAGACAACTACGAAGATTGTATTATCAAAACAGATTTTGAGACTTTTGATATAATTCCATCTGGACCAACACCACCTAATCCAGCAGAATTAGCAAACTCACAAGCATTCGATAATTTGTTAGAAAAATTGAAAACTGTATACGATGTCATAATTATTGACACTCCTCCTATTGGAATCGTAAGCGATGCCATTTTCAGTTTCCAACGTGCCGATTTGCCAATTTATGTTTCGAGAGCAAACTATTCTAAAAGAGTGTTTATCAACAACATAAACTACCTATTCGAACAAAATACAATTCATAATCTATCTGTTGTATTAAACGGAGTCTCTATTGTTTCATCTCGCTATGGATATGGCTATAGCGGTCATGGCTACGGATACAGTGGATACGGATATGGGTATGGATTTGGTTATGGTTATTACTCATACGACTCAAAGACTCCTAAGAAGAAGTCACTATTAGATATCTTTAAACGCAAGAAACACAAACATGAACACACTCGGAAATAGTCAATTTTATATAAGCGATATCTATTACATAATCGCACTTTTCATACTAAACATAATAGGCTATTTCCTACTACTGAAAAGCAAAGGATTTCTAAAGAAGAAAAACGAAACAGGAGAACGATTCGCTTCACAAACAAAGCCAATCATCGGTGGTACAATGTTTTTCATTACCACACTACTAGCATTTGCCTACTGCCAACTGCACGCATATTATGCAGTAGAAGAAAACAATATTCTACCTCTGTTAATTTGCTGTATTTTAGCATTTGGTATGGGATTTGTTGACGATGTAAAAAACTTTTCACCACTATTCAAACTTATCTTTCAAATCGTTTGTGCTATTGTTTTCATAAGCACAGATACTATGATATCTACATCAGATAACTTTTTCCTAAATGCAGGATTGACATTCTTTTGGGTTATCGGTATAATGAATAGTATCAATATGTTAGATAACATGGATGGCATAACGGCATCAAATTCGTTGATTATTTTCCTTGGAATTGCAGGAATAGCAACAGGAGTAGATTGTATTATTCTTATATCAATAGCAACTTGTCTGTTCGCATTTTTATTTTGGAACTGGCATCCAGCAAAAATGTATATGGGGGATAACGGCAGCCAACTATTGGGAGTTCTTCTCTCCTATTTTAGTATAAAATATGTATGGAATTCCTATGAAAGCATTATTGGTTTCAACTATGAACAATTATTATTCGTGGCACTTATGTTTATTGTTCCATTAATAGACACAACTACAGTTGCTATCAATCGATTTTTAGCAGGACGCTCTCCTTTTGTTGGCGATAGATATCATACAACCCATTGTCTTGTATACAAAGGATTTTCTATACCAATTGCAGTTGCAACCTTAGATTTACTCACAATAATTGGATGCATAGCATCATGGTATTTTATCACACAAAAGAGCGGCAATCTTTCTATAACAGAGACAGTTATACTTGCAACATATTTTATAATCGCATTTTTGATTTTATATTTTTTGAATCTACATATACGAAAAGAGAATAACCTATTATACAAGAAAAAAGATGAATAACATACTTAAAAACCTACTCATCATAATTGGACTTTGCTCCGTTGTGGCATTAACCACAGCAGCTATTTCGTGTGGTGACAACAGCGAATCAACTAATGACAGCACCTTTGTTGTTTCCAAACAAATTTATATGCCAACTGAAGCAACATTATTTGGCGAGCGAGTTCCTTTAGAGTATTACGAAGTTGCCGAAAGTTTGGAACGAGAATTATTGGTAAACACATTCTACCAATCACAAACAACAATGATTCTCAAATATATGCACCGCTTTTTCCCGACAATCGACAGTATTTTAGCAAAAAACGGCATTCCTTCTGATTTTAAATATCTTGCCGTAGCAGAAAGCGGACTTCGCGTAAATATTTCTCCCAAAGGTGCCGCTGGTTTCTGGCAAATAATAGAGACAACAGCAAAACAATATGGATTGACTGTTACAACTGAAATAGACGAGCGTTACGATTTAGAAAAAGCAACAGAAGTTGCTTGCAAATATTTCAAGAACGCATACAATAAGTTTGGAAACTGGACAATGGTAGCCGCATCATACAATTTAGGAATGGGCGGATTAGCAAAACAGGCTGGTTATCAAAAAATTACATCATTCTATGATTTGTATACAAATTCTGAAACTGGAAGATATGTTTTTAGAATTCTTGCCTTCAAATTAATTCTTGAAAATCCAGAGAAATACGGATATATTGGCATTACCCCATATCCAACTATAAAACAGAAAATTGTAATTGTAGATAGTGCAATTACAGATTTATCGGAATTTGCACGAAGCCAAGGTTCAAATTATAAAATGTTGAAGTCATTAAATCCTTGGTTACGAGAAAAATATTTACCAAACAAGGAAAACATTCCATATAAAATAATCTTGGTCGAAGATAAAGAAAGAGTAATACGATAATGCAAGAAAAAACAAAACATACAAAAGACTGTTTAGTTATAGAAGGTGCACGCGAACACAATCTAAAAAATGTGAGCGTCACCATTCCGCGTAATTCTTTAACGGTAATAACAGGTTTAAGCGGAAGTGGCAAATCCTCACTTGCATTCGATACAATCTATGCAGAAGGTCAAAGAAGATATATAGAGACATTCTCTGCATACGCACGTCAATTTCTTGGTGCAATGGAACGACCTGATGTAGACAAGATAACAGGATTAAGTCCAGTGGTTTCTATTGAACAAAAAACTACCAATAAAAACCCACGATCAACTGTGGGAACAATTACAGAAATCTATGATTTTCTTCGTCTTTTATATGCAAAAATAGGTGAAGCATATTCCTACGAAACTGGCGAAAAAATGGTGAAATACACCAGCGACAAAATCATAGAACTTATTTATGAAAAGTACAACGGAGCAAAAATATATCTGCTTGCGCCACTTATCAAAGGAAGAAAAGGTCATTATCAAGAACTTTTTGAACAATATCGCAGAAAAGGGTTCTTGTATGCCCGCGTTGATGGTGTAATTACAGAACTTACATTTGGTTTAAAATTAGACAGATATAAAAACCACACCATAGAACTTGTTGTCGATAAATTTAAAATCAGCGACAAAGAAGATCTGCGCATACGTCAATCTATGGAAACGGCTATGAAAATCGGTAAGGGAATCATTATGATTTGCGAGATGGAAACCGAAAAGATTGGCTACTTCAGCAAAAAATTGATGTGTCCTACTACTGGTCTTTCGTACAACGAACCTGCTCCACACTCATTTTCGTTCAACTCTCCGCAAGGTGCCTGTCCACATTGTGACGGTCTCGGTATTGTTGACGAAATTGATCTTGACAAAATCGTGCCAGACCAAAAGCTTTCCATAAAGAAAGGAGCGATAAAACCATTAGGTGCATATAAAAGCACATTAATTTTCTGCAAATTAGAAGCAATTCTATCTAAATTCGGTTATGCAATCGATACTCCTTTTAATGAATTATCGGAAGACTGCAAACGTGCCATACTAAATGGTTCCCAAGAAATGTTCTCATTTGTGACCGCTCCACAGGGAGTCAATGCAAACTTTTTCATGGGATTTGAAGGTATTATTTCGCTATTGGAAAAACAAATGGAATTCCAAGACGATGACAAGAAAAATGATCTATTTATTTCAAAAGTTGTCTGTCCTGTTTGTAACGGTCAACGATTAAAAAAAGAATCGCTTTATTTTAGAATTACAGACAAAAACATTGCAGAAGTCTCAAACCTCAACATAGAACAATTCTACGAATGGGTTTGCAATCTTCCAAAGCATTTGAGTCGTCAGCAATTCCTTGTAGGTCAAGAAATTATAAAAGAAATAAAGACAAGAACAGAGTTTTTATTATCCGTTGGATTAACTTACTTGTCTTTAAACAGAAGTTCACAGACATTGTCTGGTGGCGAAAGTCAACGAATCAGACTTGCGACACAAATTGGTTCTAAATTAGTCAACGTTTTGTATATACTTGATGAACCAAGTATTGGACTACATCAACGAGATAATGTTAAGTTAATCAAATCACTACAACAACTTCGCGATGCAGGAAATTCTGTCATTGTCGTTGAACACGATGAAGATATGATTCGTGCTGCCGATTATGTGATTGATTTTGGTCCAGGAGCAGGTCGAAAAGGTGGAGAAATAGTTGCCAAAGGAACGCAAGAAGAATTACTTACACAATCTAGTTTAACCGTTGACTACCTAACAGGGGCACGAAAAATTGAAATTCCTGCCAAAAGAAGAAAAGGCAATGGAAAAAACTTGTCACTTATCGGTGCAACAGGTAACAATTTGAAAAATGCTTCTGTTACAATTCCACTGGGTACATTCACTTGTATTACAGGGGTTTCGGGAAGTGGAAAGTCAACTTTAATAAATCAAACCCTTCACCCTATTTTAAATAAACATTTCTTTCGAGCAAAAGCTGAACCGCTTCCATACAAAAAAATTCAAGGGTTAGAAAACATAAACAAAGTTATTGAAATTGACCAATCTCCACTAGGACGCACACCTCGTTCAAATCCGGTAACTTACACCAATATATTTTCGGACATTCGAAAATTATTCGAAACATTGCCTGAAGCAAAAATGCGTGGCTATAAAACAGGTCGCTTCTCCTTTAATGTAAAAGGTGGCCGGTGCGAAGCCTGTAAAGGTGCTGGTGTGAAAGTCATAGAAATGAACTTTTTACCAGATGTGTATGTTACTTGCGATGAATGTAACGGAAAACGCTACAATAGAGAGACACAGGAAATCCGCTTCAAAGGAAAATCTATTAGCGACATTCTGGATATGACTATAAATCAAGGAGTTGAATTCTTTGAAAACATAAAAACAATTTACGACAAGTTAAAAACCTTACAAGATGTTGGTTTAGGGTATTTAAAACTAGGACAGCCATCTAACACATTATCTGGAGGTGAAGCACAACGCGTAAAATTGGCATCGGAACTTTCCAAAAAAGATACAGGCAACACTATGTATATTCTTGATGAGCCAACAACTGGTTTACATTTTCAAGACATAAACATATTGCTTGGCGTTTTACAAAAATTGGTAGAAAAAGGAAATACCGTTGTTGTAATTGAACATAATCTTGATGTAATAAAAGTATCTGATTATCTTATAGATATGGGACCAGAAGGCGGAGAACACGGAGGTACAGTTTTAGCCCAAGGTACTCCAGAACAAATTGCTAAAACCAAAGGAAGCTATACGGGAGAATTTCTTAAGAAAATGTTATAAGAACCTCATCTCTACCCTTCTATTATTTGCACGACCTTGTTCGGTATCGTTTGTAGAAATCGGTTTTTGTTCACCATAACCTACAACTTCTAAAAGAGATTCTTGACAACCTTCTTGTATTAAGAATTGCTTTACCGCTTCGGCTCTTCGTTTCGACAAGGCCAAATTATAATCGTCGTTACCTACATTATCGGTATGACCAGCAATTTCTATACGAATTTTATTTGCCGAAATAATTTTTGCTACACGTTGTAGTTCAGGAATAGAATATGGCAATAAATCACTTTTATCGGTATCAAAAAATAAGTTATTCAAACGTACTGACGCCTTTTCATCTTTCATTTGTTGAAAAGACGTTACAACAATATCTTGCGTTATCGTTTGTGCATCTTTTCCCTTCGATAAATCAACACTCTCTGACTGTGGATAATATCGTGAATCGTCCACATAATATCCATACATTCTTCCATTAGGCAATACAGCAAAATAATTTCCGTCAACAGGATTTGACTTTGATTTTTCCACAATTTCACCAGATTCCAAATCTTCCCAAACAATTTGAGTTTCAACTGGTTGCCCTTTGGTATCCACGATTTTACCCATCACATTTACAACTGCCTCAGGACGGAATTTTTCAGGAATAGTAATTTTATACAAATCATTTTGTTTAGCTCCCGTTTCACGAGCAGCATAGTAAAAATCCTTTCCATTAGGAGCAATGCGATAGCCCCAGTTTTCTTCCGAGTTATTTATTTCTTTACCCAAATTTACAGGCTCACTCCAGCAATCCCAACAAGTATCGGCTAAACGCGTAGAAACAAAAACATCCAAATTTCCCAATCCACCGTGACCATCAGAACTAAAATACAAGGTTTTCATATCATGGTGCAAATATGGACTTCTGTCAACATATTTGGTATTGATTGTCGAACCTAAATTTATTGGTTTACTCCAACCTTGATCTGTTTTTAGAGAAACATAAATATCCGATTGATGGTGAACAGCACCATGATACACACCTAAACTTGCATTTTGACGTGTAAATAAATTATACCCTTCGTCACGAACAGAAGCAAAGATAATAGCATTACCGTCGCTCGTAATCATAGCATCGGCAGACCATTGTGCATTATTAATTGACGGAGAAACATTCTTACCTTCATTCCAACCACGATACCCTTTTTCGGAAAGGAAAATCAAGCCTTCTTTAAAATACAACATTTGTTGCCCATCTGTACTTATGCTAATAACAGCCTCATTTGTTGAAGAAGAAGACAACTCACGAACCAAATCTGGCGCCGACCATTCTCCGTCTATATTTTTTGACACGAAAATATCTTCACCCCCCAAAGAATTCGGTCTTCCTTTACCACAAAAATACAAAGTAGAACCATCGGCAGTGATAATTGGAGAATACTCACCACCATCCTTCGTATTTATTATTGGTGGAAATTCTGAAACTACAATTGTTTTATCATCTGGAGCAGATAAAATTCGTAATAAATCAAGGATGCGCTTATCATTTGCACCAAAATACGGTTGATATGTTTTAACCGTTTTTATCGCCTTTTTCCAATTCTTAGCAGCTACATCTGCAGAAATCAATTTTTGCAAAACAACAAAAGCCTTTTCTTTTGGAGCCGCCATCTTTATATATTCCGTAAACAAACGATACGACTTTACCGAATCGTATGGTTCAATCAACTCCAATGCATCTCCTTTTCCAGCTATCTTAAAATCCTTTGCCAACAAACTGTCCAAAAATGTATGAGGATACATATCCACAAATGTATACAGTGTATATGCCTCGCCATCGTTGGTAAATTCCTTATAAAACTCATACAATGCATATTCAAAATCAATATCACGGCTATATTCCACCGTTTTTTGCATCAGTGGTAAATCATATTGCGACTTAGCAATTTCCATCATCTTACGAATTGCAATAGGCGCCATTGGATTTTGTGGATTCGTCTTTACAAATAACTCTAAATCACGATAAGAACCACCATCTGCTTTCTCAGAAAAAACACGATCAACATATCGTTTTTGTATATCCGAAGCATATTCACTATTCGGATAATTCTTCATAAAGACAAGAAATGCCTCACAAGTATTCTTTGCTATAGTTTGTTCATACGCCAATTTATCGCGACGTTTTATTGCCACAGAAACCTCCGAAGCATCGGCATATTTTGAAATAAAAGTCTGATATGATTCTACAGAATTTTCCTGACAAGCATCGGAGAATGCCAACATATTACGATATGCTCTCACACCATTAACTTGGTCATCGGAAGCACGCTTGTAGTTTTTCAAAAACGAATTACAAATAGCTATGGAATTAGAGTGTATTGTCATCTCATACAAACGAGCACAAACGGTATCCAATTCCTTTTGTATTTTTTTAGGCGTTACATATTTTGAATATTTTTCACGTTCTGCGGCAGAAAATTTGCCATACTCACTCTTTGCTGTTGCCAAATAATTATACGCTTTATCATTATCATATCCAGGATATTGCTTATCTGCATACATCAATCCTGCAACATGATTGTATACAACATCTTTCGGTTGTTTTTCCAATGCAGAAAATAATTTTTTCTCCAACTTTACCCAATCACCAGACTTACATAAAGAATACAAGGCATCTTGTGCAAAAGAGCCTAATGCAAACAAACAATATACTAGGAAAAAAACAATAACTTTCTTCATAAACCTATTTGTTTAAAGCTGGCATATCATCATCCACTCCATCTGTATGCCCCAAAGAATCTGCCTCTTCCGTTTTCGGAACATACGGTGTCTGACAAGAATATGGACGATTTGACAAGCCACGCATGTGACGAGGGAAGCGATCCCGATAACAACTATAATTTGGATCAGCAATAACTTTTTCCATAAACAAGCCGAATGTTGGCAAAGCTGTCTTTCCACCTTCCCCCAATGCGGAAGTACGGAAATGTACACAACGTTCTTCGGCTCCAACCCAAGTTCCCACAACCAAATGAGGAGAAACACCAACAAACCAACCGTCAGAATAATTTGAAGATGTTCCTGTTTTTCCACCAAAATCTGTATCGTAATTAAATAATTTATAACTAAACAAATTTTGTGTTGTTCCGTATGGTTCGCGAAGTGAAGCAATAAACATTTGTTGCATCAAGAATACTGTTACAGAATCTAGCACTTTTTCACGTTCTGGTTCAAATGTTTTCAACACATTTCCTTCGTGATCTTCTATCTTTGTAACAAACATTGGTTCAACACGATAACCATTATTTAACAATGGACAATATGAATCCGTTAATTCCAACAACGAAACATCACTTGAGCCTAAACAAATAGAAGGAACGGTATCCAATGGCGATTTTATCCCCATTTTATGAGCAACCTCAATAACCTTTTCCACACCAATTTTTTGAGTCAATTGTACACTAATCGTGTTCAAAGAGTGAGCAAACGCATATTTAAGACCCACATTTCCACCTACATACGTTCTATCTGCATTACGAGGAACCCAAGTCTTTTTCTCGCCTTTTTCCACATAGCGAATTGTCATTGGAGCATCAACCAAACTATCGCATGGCGACCAACCATTTTCCATTGCTGCCGTATACACCAATGTCTTAAATGAAGATCCTGGCTGACGCATAGAACGAACATTGTCATATTTAAAATTGTCAAAATTCAAGCCACCAACATAGGCACGAATAGCACCCGTTTCCGGCTCTATTGCAACCATTCCACTATGCAACAAGCGTTTCAGATAATTCGTAGCCTCCACAAAACTGCAGACCGTATCAATATCGCCATTCCATGAGAATAACTTCTGTGGACGCTTTTTGTGTATATAGTAATTTATAGAATCCTTATTTCCATTATATTTTGCAGACAAACGGCTATAATACCACGATTGCCGAACAACCTTATCAATAAAATTAGGTATCTCCTTTTTGTTTCCATCAATCCATGGATTTTCGCCTTTCCAATGGGCATCGAATTGCTTTTGTACCCGTTTCATATTCTGAGACACAGCATCTTCGGCATACAATTGCATATCATAATCCAAAGTTGTATAAATCTTTAAACCATCAGAAAAAATGTCTATGTCATTTTCCTTCAACCAAGGTTTTAAGTAGGCATACACCGCTTGACGGAAATAATTTGCAATACCTTCACTTGGAGTTTCTACTTTATATTGTAATTGAATAGGTTGTGCAACAAGCGAGTCATATTGCGTAGCAGAAATCACCGTATCACGCTTCATAATCGAAAGAACTACATTACGTCTTCCCAACGAGCGTTCTGGATTCAAAACTGGACTATATGCCGTAGGAGCCTTAAGCATACCAACAAGAACTGCACATTCATTTTCAGTCAAATCCTTTGGTAATTTATTAAAATAGGTCTTCGAGGCGGCCATAATTCCATACGAATTACTACCAAAATCAACCGTATTGAAATATAATGTAAGCAACTCTTCTTTGCTGAAATTCATTTCTATACGAACAGCAGAAATCCATTCTTTTGACTTAATTACAAACATTTTCACCCCAGGAACTTTTCCCAACAAGCCATGGTCCTGTTTACGAGTCTTAAATAGGTTTTTTACTAATTGTTGCGTTATTGTACTTCCGCCACGAGGATTTCCATTTATCATATCCTTCAAAACTGGAAGTAACGCACGAAAATCTATACCATGATGCTTATAAAAACGCGTATCTTCTGTCGCAATCAATGTCTTGATTAAAACAGGAGGCAAATCTTCATATTTTACTGGAGTTCTATTTTCATAAAAAAACTTTCCTAACAAACGACCATCACGCGCATATACCTCAGAAGCAACACATTGAGTAGGATTCTTCAAATCGCCCATTGATGGCGAATAGCCAAATAAATTGCAGAAATTTATCTCTACAGCAAAAATGTATAAAAAAAGTAGAAATATGCAGAAGAAAAACCAACGGTACGCTTTCACATATATCGGTTTACCTTTTGCGAAAAACCAACGAAAAACGGAAGTAAAACCATTCCATATCGTGCGCAAATATTTTTTCCACTCGAACTTCATAATTATTCTTCTAACATTGTTTTTATCTCATTCAATTTATTCAAGGCTTCTATTGGAGTTAAACTATTGATTTCCAAACCTAACAACTCATCACGAAGTTTTTCAAGAAGCGGATCTTCTAATTGGAACAAACTCAATTGATAGCCTTCTTTTTTCGGAGCAACAGTAGGAACTGCTTTCGATTGCGTCTGCATATTCTTACTAGCTTCCTCCAAATCTTTTAGAATTTCGTTGGCACGACTCACAACTGTTTTTGGCATACCAGCCATTTTTGCTACATGAATACCAAAACTATGTTCACTACCACCAGGAACTAATTTACGAAGAAAAATCACTTTATGATTTTGTTCACGAACAGAAACATTGAAGTTCTTTACCCGATTAAACGATTTTTCAAGTTCATTTAGCTCATGATAGTGAGTAGCAAATAACGTTTTCGGTTTTGCATTCGGACATTCATGTAAATATTCAACAATCGCCCATGCTATTGAAATTCCGTCGTATGTACTTGTACCACGACCAAGTTCGTCAAATAAGACAAGGCTACGGTCGGTCATATTGTTTAAAATATTGGCAGCCTCATTCATTTCAACCATAAATGTCGACTCACCTTGTGAAATATTATCGGACGCCCCAACACGAGTGAATACTTTATCCACAACACCCATAGTAACCGCATCGGCAGGAACAAAACATCCCATTTGAGCCATCAAAACAATAAGAGCAGTTTGGCGTAACAATGCTGACTTACCTGCCATATTAGGACCGGTAATAATTATAATTTGTTGTTTCTCGTTATCTAAATGCACATCGTTACCGACATATTTTTCGCCTGGAGCCATTTCCGTTTCAATAACAGGATGTCGTCCATTTTTTATATCCAACTCCATCGAATCTGTAACGACAGGACGCACATAATTATTTGCAACAGAAACAATTGCAAACGAAGACAAACAATCAATTTGTGCAAGAATAGTTGCATCTAATTGAATTGTAGCAATATAACTTGCAACATTTTGAATCAAAGCTGAATAAATTGCTTGTTCCAATTCCATTATACGAGATTCCGCACCAAGAATTTTTTCTTCATATTCCTTTAATTCCTGCGTAATGTATCGTTCGGCACCAACCAACGTTTGTTTACGAATCCAATCTTCAGGAACCTTGTCTTTATGCGTATTACGAACTTCAATATAATAGCCAAAAACATTATTGAATGCAACTTTTATCTTTGGAATACCTGTTCGTTGTTCTTCGCGTTCTTGCATTTTTAAAAGGTAATCCTTGCCATTGTAGGCAATTTCACGAAGAGAATCCAACTCCTGATTTACCCCAGCATTAATTACATTCCCTTTATTTACTGCATTCGGTGCTTCTGGCTGAATTTCCTTTACAATTCGCTCACACAAAGCCTCACACGCATTCAATTGTCGAGCAAACGCCAACAACGATTCATTACCGGTCTGCTCACACAAATGCTTCATAGGATTTATTCCGTCGAGCGTTCGTTGCAATTGCAACAACTCGCGAGGTGTGATTCTATTTGTCGCAACTCGTGCAATTACACGCTCTAAGTCGCACATAGATTTCAGCAATTGTGAAAGTTCATCCAACACATCCGGTTGTTCCACCAACGATTGCACAGCTTCAAGACGGGCATTTATATCCGCAATTTTTCGTAACGGCAATGATATCCAACGACGAAGCAAACGCGCTCCCATAGGCGTACGCGTATTATCAAGCACCGAAGACAAATTTTTTGCACCAACATTGTCTGAGCCAAGTAATTCTAGATTACGAATGGTAAATTTATCCAGCCACACATAGGTATCTTGGTCAATTCTTGCAATGTTACGAATATGGCTTGTTAACTTATGTTCAGTAATATCAAGATAATACAAAATCGCACCAGCAGCAATAACCGCCTGATGCATCTCGTGTATTCCAAATCCTTTTAAAGAAGTTGTCTCGAATTGTGCAAGCAATTTATCATTTGCCGCCTCCGAGGTAAAAATCCAATCATCGAGTTTATTAATGCAAACACCTTCACGATAGTAATTATCCTTAAACCATTGCTCTTGCATTCTATCGTAAAGTAATTCTTTAGGTTGGAAACTATTCAGAAGTTTATCCACATATTCCACACTGCCCTGACCAACTAAAAACTCTCCAGTGGAAATATCCAAAAACGCTACACCAACAGTTGATTGGTCACAATGAACAGCGGCAAGAAAATTATTTTCCCGATTTTCCAAAACACTTTCGCTTAACGAAACGCCCGGCGTAACCAATTCAGTTATACCACGTTTCACCAATGTCTTTGTTTTAGAAGGATCCTCCAATTGTTCGCAAATAGCAACACGTTGACCGGCACGGACCAATTTCGGCAAATAGGTATCCAATGCATGGTACGGGAAACCTGCCATTTCTGTCTCGTTAGGCGTACCAGCCGACCTACGGGTTAATGTGATACCCAATATTTTTGATGCACGCACTGCATCACTTGCATACGTTTCATAAAAATCGCCACATCGGAAAAGCAATATAGCATCAGGATGTTTTTCCTTCATCTGATTATATTGCTTCATCATCGGAGTTTCTGTCTTTGCCACTTCCTTACCCTTTAAAATATGTCAAAAATACGAATTAGACGCTGACTTTACGCATTGTACACAGGCCTTTAATTAACAAGTTGTGAAACTATGGCATAATTCATCTTTATTTGTATATTTGTTCAAAATTTAACCTTACAATGAAACACATACTCTGCTCTTTTTTAACAATTCTAACTTGTATTTCAACAAGTTTTGCTCAAAAATACATTATAGTTGACCAATTCGGTTATCTTCCTGAAGCACAAAAAATTGCAATTATCCGTAGTCCGCAAATCGGCTACGATGCCAACGAAAACTATACTCCAGGAAAGAAATTTGCGGTTATTGATGCACAAACAAACAAAACTGTTTTTAAAGGTTCTGCCAACATTTGGAAAGAAGGAAAAATCGATTCAACTTGCGGTGACAAAGTTTGGCGTTTTGACTTTTCGCAAATCCAACAAGAAGGTTCTTATTACATAAAAGACCTTAAAACCAAAGAAATTTCATACACTTTCGATATTTCCAAAAATGTATATAAAGAAGCATTAAAACACACTTTCCGTTATTTCTACTATCAACGTGCTGGATACGAAAAAACGGTGCAGTTTGCTGGAGAAGGTTGGGCCGACAAAGCTAGCCATCTTGGACCTATGCAAGACAAGAATGCTAGAAATTTCATGAAGAAGGATGACGCATCCACAGAAATGGACGTACATGGCGGTTGGTACGATGCCGGCGATTTTAACCGCTACACTAACTGGACATGCGATTACATTCAATACCTTCTTCTTTCTTACGAAGAAAATCCGGCCGCATGGACTGACGATTTCAATATTCCGGAATCGGGTAATGGAATTCCAGATATAATTGATGAAGTTCGATTTGGTTTAGAGCACCTTCTTCGCTTACAATTCGAAGACGGTAGTGTTGTTGCTGTTGTGGGTTCACACGAGGCAACTCCTCCATCGGCTTGTAACGAGCCAAGTTATTGGGGCGGTCCAAGTACTTCTTCTGCTCTATCGGCAGCTGCCGCATACGCTTACGGAGCAAAAATATTCAAACAATACGATAAGGATTTTGCCCAAAAACTACAAACTGCCGCTATAAAAGCATGGGATTGGGCAGAAAAAAATCCAGACGTGCTTTTCTACAATAATAGCAACGAACATGGTACTGCAGGCTTAGCTGCAGGACAACAAGAATGCGACGATTTAACTCGTGCCGAAAAGAAATTGCTTGCAGCTCTTCGATTATATGATGCAACCGATCACAATAAATACAAAGTATTTTTCGAAACAAACTACAAAATCGCCCGCATGGTTGATTGGATTTTGGTATTTCCATTCGGTGAAGCAAACCAAGACATGCTTTTATACTACACTTCTCTAAAAAATGCGAAACCAGAAATAACAAACCATATCAAAGCCGTATATGAACGTGCTACTGATACAATTTTCAATTTATTTGCAATCAAAGCTGATGACGATCCATATCTTGCCTTCCAAAAGGATTATGTATGGGGAAGCAATGGAACCAAGGCTAAACAAGGTTGCATTTACTACAACTTAGCACAATACAACATTATGCCAGAAATCCATAATGATGCTATTGAATATGCTCTTCGCTATGTTCACTATCTACATGGCGTAAATCCTCTAAACAAATGCTATCTTACCAATATGGGCAAATACGGAGCCGAAAACAGTGTTCGTCAAATCTACCATGGATGGTTCGAAAACGGAAATGAGAAATGGGACGAAGCTGGTGTCTCTACATACGGACCAGCACCAGGTTTCCTTTGCGGAGGACCTAATATTGAATACGCATGGGATCAGTGTTGTCCTAATAATTGCGGAAACGAATACAACAATGCACGTTGTTACGAAATAGATGTAAAACCATTAATTGGACAACCTGCACAAAAGTCATATTTGGATATGAACAACGGTTGGCCTATAAACTCTTGGTCGGTAAGTGAAGTAAGTGGTGGTTATCAAGTTCACTACCTACGACTTCTATCAAAATTTGTAAAATAGATCTTTACATTATCACATAAAAATAAAGGCAATGTATATACATTGCCTTTATTTTTATCACTAATAATTAATCATTAATTACTTATTTCATCGCATATTCTGCTGCATCTTTCATCAACAAGATTGCGCGTTCCAACACTGGAATATCCTCAAATCCATACGAAATACGTAATTGACGATTGCCAACTTCTTTTGCCTTACTTGTTTGTGAGACACAAATATTCCCAGGAACATAGACCAATCGTGGATTTTTCGGGTCACCATCTATCGTAATATCACCTGTTGTACGAGAGAGAAATTGAAAGAACTTTGACTCAGAATGCGTTTCTATTTCTTTGAATGTCAAGTAAAAATAAAAACCTGCTTGACCACCAGAATATCGCTCCAAATATTGCCCCAAATGTTCTTCTATACTTTTTTTCAAAAAATCAGCCTTACGTCTATAGCCTTCCCGTACATCTAATGCGTGATTCGAAATATATGCATCTAAAAATCGAGCAGACATTTCCTGATTAATTAACGGTGCAGAAAAACCAATATCACCAGTTTTCTGAACAAGCGCACGCATCACATCCGTATCGTCGGAAATTGCATACCCGATACGCAAAGCTGGCGCAATTATTTTAGACAACGTACCAATCTCTACAACTAAGCCATCTTCATCATATAGCATTCCCGACTGAACAGGTTCTATTGTTGTGTCAAAAATAATATCTTCATAAGCCTTATCGAAAATCATAGGAACCCTCTTCCCAACTTTTCTTCCGACTTTCGTCACTAATTCCACAATCGCCCGTCTTCGAGCGTTACTCATAATAATAGAAGATGGATTATTTACCGTAACGATATACAAGAAACTCAACTGATTTACATCGATTTGTTGCAAAAGGTCTTCCAACAAATCTACACGCATACCTTCGGTATCTTCTGGAACCGTAAGAACAGTAAAGCCATTTCGCTCCAATGTTTCTATATAAATATAATAATTCGGTTCAGCTGTTATCACAATACCTTTAGGCATTATGGCAGCAAAAGAATCCAACAAACTAGTAGCACCATTTGCACCAATACAAATAGACTTTTTCGCCAATCGTTCCGCACCAAGACAACCAATAGCATGTTTCACATAATAATTTCGAATTGCTGTACGCAAATTCTCTGAACCATCGGCAGAACCATAATTTAACGAATTTTTATACTGTTCCGTATGTGCCAACACATATTGAAAACAATCTGCTAATTTTTCATGAGGAATCGTTTCATCATTCACATAACCTACACCTAAATTAATATCTACTCCCTGACGAAAATCCTTAGAAAACGATGCTGTCATTTGGTTTATTGGCGAAAGTACCAACGATTTAGAACCAAAATCCGAAAAGTTAAATTGAGACATATATATAAATAAAAAATGCCGGGAAAACACCCGGCATTACATTGATTACAAATTATTGTATTAATAGTTCAAATATTGCAAGAAAGATACCATCAAACCAACTGATTGCCAGTCAGAAATTGTACCATACAAGTTGTTATCAATTGCAGACTTGTTATCGATACTATTCATAGACATGAAGCATGCTTTGAAGTTCAATTCTTTACAAAGATATTTTTTACCGAAGAATTTCACACCGACAACAGCAACTGGTTGAATCCATCCCATTTTCATATTCAAAACTTGACCACCTTCATTTCTACAAACATCTACAGCATTTCCCAATGGGTATTTAATATATTCAGCACCTAAATCAAATGAGAAACCTGTTTTTGCTCTTGTAGCAACTGTTGCAGAAGCACCTGAGTTAAAACCCAATGTTAAAGGAAGACGAATCATAGAAGAGTTTCCACCCAAGTCATTCATAGCACGACCAAAACTAAATGCTGGACGAAAAGCCAATGACAATGATGAGTTATTAGAAATTTCTAGAAAATTTACACGACCAACGAATGAAACAGTAGCAAAATTCACATTTAAACTTGAAAATTCTATTGGATCAATGTTTGAAGCCATAGCATCCTTACAGAATGTTCCACTCATATTTATAACATCGGCACCTATTGTTCCACCCAATTGGAAGAAAAATTTGTCGCCAATTCCACCTTTTGCAAACGCACTAGTTGAAAGAATAGTTAAACAAAGTACAAATTGAATCAATCGTTTCATATACATACAATTTTTGTAATACTACTAATAATCAATAATTTAAAATCTTCATAAAAGACAAACCGACATGAACAGGTCTGTATGCTTTTATTATTTTGCCAAAGTTATAAAAATCTTCTTGTTTTTCACACATTCCGACCTTTAAATTTATTTCTTTTACTTTATTTCTTTTTGACCAATACCTATACCCCACCTTTACCATAGGCATAAACCATGAATTTTGGAAGTCCTTATTTGTATACGATGTTTTCGATAATTCATACGATGCAATAGGCGTATACAGATATTCAACACCTGCACCAATCACAAATCCACGATCGTTCATAGCCGAATAACGACAAGCCGCACCACAGTTTAACTCCAACAACAATGGAACAGAAAAATTCGCACCATATCGTGAGCCTAAACTTTGCGTTGAATAGATAGCCGATAAACTTATAGTAGGCGTAGCCGAAACGCCAATCGTAACCTTATCACAAATTGGCACCAACAAAAAACGAGCTGAAACCATCCCACTCATCAAATTCCATTGTACTGTTTGAAAAGATTCGCCTGCACTTGGATTTCCATCAACAACAACGGTGTCCGTTCTCCAATTAAAATCCGATACGGTCACATCGGTCAAAAGACTCCAACCTGCAGAGAAAAAAACAAAACGAGACGACTGTGCTGTTGCAAGCAACGAACCACAAATCAATAATAATACCGCAATAAATTTTCTCATGTGAATAATTTAATTGCTAAAATAGGGAAAATATCTATGAAACAAACAAAAAAAATGGAATTATTTTCCATTCACTGCACGCACTATCACTTTCTGGTAACCTTTCATAGTTTCCTGATAGTAACGAATCTTATCGTTTTCGGCTTGTTTTATACTTTTACGATATTCCATGTATTCCTTATGACGACGATTTTCCATTGAATTATCGTGTTGCAACAACCCAACAATGTCGTTGTACATAGTAACATCGTCTTTTAAACAAGTGGAAATTTTATCTGTAAAAGCAGACATTTCATTTAAACGCTTTATAAATGCCTCCAATTGTTTGTTAAAACCAAGAGCTATCTTTTCGTATGTATCGTCTTCACCATAATCATTAGCAAGCAAAACCTTCGCTTCTTTCAACGATTTAAGAGCCGACACCGTTTCGTCTACATAGTTTTTTATAACCGTATTTATCTGCGGACTGCGTTCCAACATTAGTTCCAACATTGGATCTGTATAGCCTTCATTTATATTTCCCACTTTTTCAAAAATGAGCAAATAGCCTTTTTTAAGCACATATTTATCAGAATAGTACACCAATGACAAATTACTTTCCTTGCGATCTAGATAACGGGAAAGACTCGCCAATTCGTCATTACACAACTTCGAAGCATTCTTCTGTTGCATATACACATTTTCTGTTTCCTTCTTATTCATATCCGCCATAAGCGAATCAAAGTCACGTAATAAATTTTCGCATCGCTTCATTGATTCTTTTGAAGCATTTAGTTTTGCTTGTCCATCGACCAAATAATCACGATTTTGCATTTGTGGTCGACCTAATTCAGAAATGTCACGCAAAACATATTTATTCTGGTATTTTGCAATAAACGCCAGCGTCTTTTTTGTCTGCGAATTCACCTTATTTATTGTACGCAACTGTTGCGAATTTACTTTCGATTGCAAAGACAAACGTGACGACAAAATCTTATTAGACTCCAACAAATTTACTCGCCAAGAATCACTTCTACGCTGTTTCGACAAAAATTCATGTTCATTATTTTTCACAGAAAGTACAAACAAAGAATCAGCTTGCTTTAGCAGTTTCAAAGCTTTTTGAGATTCTTCCAACGGTGCAAAAATTTTACCTTTTTCCTTTATATAATATGTATTGTAGAAATTCTTTACCGTGAAATAATAATACAAGGCCTTGGTAAATTGATTGTAATAATTTTGGCGTTCACTCTCATCTCCCAAATAAATATTCTTTTCACTTAAAGACATTTTCCAAAAATGCTCAATATCTTCTGTGTGAGATTTCTTTATATGATACCTATCAACATAGGAATTAACCATTGAGTCTCCTAACATAAAATATGACATCGGCATAGGATATTCTAGCATTTGAAACATATCTACAACAGGAACAACTCGTTTTAAATTCACAAACGGATCTATATACAAATAATTCGGATTAAATTCCTTAACAGCCTTCAAATGCGTAGAATACGGTATTCTAAACAACTTCCACAACACGCGTGACATTGGATTGGCAACAGATACAACCTTACTCGAAGCTGCCGTTAAGTCCATAATGTGCCATTCACCAGAAATAGCAACCAATGCATACGCATATTCCGCACGGAACAATGTATCACCTGCAATAAAATCATAATCTTTTATATAGGCCGGAACATATACGGCAGGAATTCTTTTTGAGCGACAAAGTTCCACAAACAACTTCGTATAGCCGTCGCACAATGCTTTTTTCGAACGTAAAATCTTTTTCAAGGATTTGTTTTCCGCTGGTCGTTTTTCATACGCAGAATAATCCAAACGAATATTCTTGCAAATCCAATAAGCAAAAGAATACACCATTTCATCTTCCGACGAGCAACCTTTAGACAATACAGCAGAAAGTTTTTCTACATTTTTAGAATCACCTATATTTACATGACGGGCCCTTCGAGCAACAGAAGCCGTATCGAATTGTGCAAACGAGATAATAGAAATCGCTTGGGCAACAAGTACAAAAAACAACAGCCGAAAAACCTTTTTCATCTATACTGCATAAAAATTGCGGTGCAATATAAACAAGTTTTCAACAAATTGCAAATGTTTTGCAAAAAGACGAATATTTTTCAAACTCACAAAAAAACAACTAACCCTCCACTCTTTCATAAATGGAATGTTTATTCTACTTTTGTAACAAATTAGAATTTATGAATCCATACCTTATAGCAGGAATAGTAATCGGATATTTCGCACTACTTATTCTTATTTCACATTTGACTTCTCGCAAAGCAACAAACGATACATTCTTTACAGGAAATAGGAAATCGCCATGGTTTATCGTTGCATACGGAATGATTGGAGCATCGCTTTCAGGGGTAACATTCATGTCTGTTCCTGGGTATGTGCAAACGACACAATTCACTTATTTTGGTGTTGTAATTGGTTATCTATTTGGATATATCGCTATCGCTTTCATCTTATTACCACTCTATTATAAATGGAATCTCACTTCCATTTACACCTATTTAGCAGACCGTTTTGGTTCAAAATCACAAAAAACAGGTGCGTCTTTTTTCATCATGTCACGCCTTATCGGCTCTGCTCTACGCATGTATTTAGTTGTATTCATTCTGCACGAATTTGTGTTTAAATCTATCGGCATTCCATTCTGGGCACTTGCACTTTGCTTTATTGTTCTAATACTAATATACACATTCAAAGGAGGTATAAAAACAGTGATTTGGACCGATACACTTCAAACTACTTTTATGCTTCTATCTACCATAATAACAGTAATTTGCCTACTAAAAGAAATGAATATTTCTTTGTTTGATATGCTACAAGAAGCAGGTGAACAAGGATTAACAAAACTTTACGAAGAAGATTGGCACGCCAGCAATTTCTTTTGGAAACAAGTGCTTAGCGGAATGTTCATAACAATAGCGATGACCGGCCTTGACCAAGATATGATGCAGAAAAACCTTACCTGCAAGTCTCTTCGAAGCGCACAAAAGAATATGTTGAGTTTTAGCGTATCGCTTTTAGTAGTAAACTTTTTATTCCTTGCTCTTGGCGTTGCATTACTATTTTATGCAAATCAAACAGGATTTGTATTACCAGAAAAATCCGACAGTATTTTCCCTGCCGTTGCTTTCCATTTAAATGAGATAACTTGTTTAGTTTTCGTTATCGGCCTTGTTGCTGCTGGTTACTCCAGTGCCGACGGAACTCTAACATCCTTAACTACAACATTTTGCTTCGACATATTGGATTTCGGAAAAGATGAAAAACATACAGACGAACAGAAAACAAGAATCAGAAAAATCGTACACATTTCTTTTGCAATTGTGTATTTTGGAATCATCATAATCTTTAAGCCATTTCATACTGATTCACTTATCGGAACATTATTTAACATCGCCGGTTACACATACGGGCCATTACTTGGACTGTTCTGCTTTGGTTTATTTGCAAAAAACAGACAAGTAAACGACAAAGCAGTTCCTTTCATTGCAATACTTTCACCAATAATAAGTTACCTACTAAACATTTACTCAGAACAATTATTTTTCGGATACAAATTTGGATTCGAAATAATGATTTTGAATGGTTTAATTACTTGTCTTGGTTTATTTATTTTCAACAAAAAAATTTCACAATAACATGGCAGAAAAGAAAAGCATTATTGAATTAGTGGCTGTTGCTGTTGAATTCTGTTCAACATTGGAATCAGCAACAGAAATGTCAAGAAAAAACTTTGTTGAGCGTACCCATAAATTGCTCTCCCTACTTTATATGAAGGCGGCTGTACTTTCACCAGAAGCCGAAGTTGACGATTTCTGCGAGCATTATGTAACTGAAAAAGATTGGGAAACCATTCGTCAAAAAGCAGAAGAACGTCTTGGCAGTTTGGACAATAGAATTGAAATGATTGAACCAGACAGTTACACAAACCGCGACAGCATAGAAACATATCTTTCGGAATGTTTCGCCGACATATATCAAGACACACGAAATTTCGTAGAACTTTGTAAAGATACTTCCGACGAAGGACTACAAGCGGCAGTTGGAGAATTTATCCTTAACTACAAATTGTATTGGGGAACACGCGTACTCGCTCTGCTAACGGAATTTCACAACATTCTTTTTGCATCGGATTCGATTATTGATAACGAGGAGGAATAAATAAAAAAAGCCGTTAAAACGGCTTTTTATTTCTGTAATTTTTCTTTATACACTTCCAATCCTTCTCTAAAGACTTTTACCGCATCTTGTAGCGTTCCCTGGAACTTTCCTCCTGCTGCATTAAAATGTCCGCCACCAGAATAAAATTGCGAAGCAAAATCGCTAGCTGGAAAATCTCGTTTTGAACGAAGTGAGACTTTTACCAAACCATTTTCATATTCGGTGAACATTGCACAGAACTTCACATCTCTCATTGCCAATGGAATATTCACAAAGCCCTCGGAATCACCTAATTGAAATGAAAAATCTTTTTGATTTTTAAGGGAGATGGTCAGATAAACTGCATGATATTCTGGCAGATATACCATATTTTCTTTTAAAATCGTCGCCTGCAAGCATAAACGATTATAGGTGTACACATTATAGATTTTATCGTGTACATAGACTTTATTTACTCCCTTTTCTATTAGTTTGCCAACCACTTCATACACGCCAGCATACGAAGACGCATAATCCAAACGACCTGTATCTGTCATGATACCGGCATAGATGGATTCAGCAACTACTTTTGTTATAAAAGAATCGAACCCACACAAAGTCAATACACGATACACCAATTCACAAGTAGAACTTGCTTCAGGAACTGAAACAATAGCATCGGCCTGTATTTGTAAGCCTAAGTGGTGATCAATAACAATACATTTCTTATTCCAATTGATTAAAACCGGTTCCAATTCATCTACTCGACCATATTGGTTAAAATCCAAACAAATCAACACATCTGCTTTGTCTAGAAATGCCAATGCTTCTTTTCGATGTCTGTCAAATGTAAGAATATCACCTGCACCAACCATCCAACGGAAAAACGAAGGGAAATCATTCGGAAGAATAATCTTCACTTCTTTTCCCATTTTTCGTAGAACTTCGGCAACAGCAGTTGAAGAACCTACGGCATCACCATCGGAATTATGATGGGAAGTTATGACAAATGTCTGATTTTCAGAAACAAGTTTTTGTATTTTTTCTATACTGCTTTGGTTAATTTCTATTTGTATCATACTATTCTCTTTCAATGTTCTTCAATTCCAAATCAAAAACAATAGGTGTGAATGGTGCGATCGATCCATCCGAAGTTCCACTTTCTCCCCAAGCATAAGGACTTGGTACAATAACTTTTGCGCGTTCACCAAGTTTCATTGTTTGCAATACAATAGAAATACCTTCAACAACCTGCATTTCGGCTCCCATCGTAAAATCCATAGTAGTAAAATGGTTAATAATATCTCCATTCAACAAACTACCTTGGTATGTGATTGTTACAATATCGTTTTTTCGTGGATTTTCACCCTTACCCTGCTTTAAAACTTGCTTGTAAATACCATTTTTTAAGCGAGCAAACTTCTCCTTACTTTTCTTGATATATTGTTGAATCATAAATATTTCATAATCCAACTTTGTTTGCTTCCACAATGCCAACTCCTTCTTATGTTCATAGAATGTGGCACTATCCAATACAGCATTTACTTTCACCAACAATTGTATTTCCTCAAAGCTTCGAAGCCAATCAGCTTCGTTACCAACAAATCCTAATGAAAACTCCTTTGTTGGAACAATAAATGCAAGACTATCTCCAGAATGAGCATCCAACAACAACTGCGAAAGACAAAGACTATCTGTCTCAAACACAACGACCTCATTTTCTGTATTAACAACTAAAGAATCGGTTGTCAACGGAGAAAATTGCACACTAGCTATTACAATATCACTAGGATGAGCAGTTTTATATGTATCGGAGAAAGAAAGCAGTTTAAAATAATAGTTATGCTTTGAATTATACTTATATCCTTCGTGCTTGCTCAAAAAAGAACAAGCCGTACAACACAACAATGCAGTTAGTACTAAAAACAATAGTTGAATTGTACGCCTCATAATTCTTTTAGAAATGTCTCCTATTGACGCATTTTCTTTTGTTGTTCCTTAGTCCATTGGTCTAGGCGTTCTTGCAAACGAGATTTCTTTTGTTTTGGTGCTTTTTGTTTATTAGCCTCCATTTTTTTCAAGATTTTTTCATCATTTACAAGACTACGGATAAGCATAGTTTGCAACATTGTTATCACATTCGCCAACAAGTAGTAATAACTTAAACCAGCAGAATAATCATTGAACCAGAAAATCATCATAATGGACATAATCCACATCATCACATTCATATTCGGCATACCTGGAGTATTTACCTGAGCGGTATTTGCCGTATTTATTTTATTCACAATAATCATTGACGCTGCCATCAACAATGTGAACAAACTAATGTGGTTTCCATAAATTGACGAAATAATTGGAATTTGTGTAGTCCACTCAAATATAGAATCGTATGTAGACAAGTCTTCTGCCCACAAGAAACTTTCCTGACGCAATTCAATAGATGCTGGGAAGAAACGGAACATTGCGACCAAAATCGGGAATTGTATCAATAATGGTAAACATCCACCCATTGGGTTGATACCAACTTTTCTATACAAATCCATTGTTGCTTGTTGCTTCTTCATTGCATCTTCCGGTTTCGGATATTTTGCATTGATTTCCTCAACATACGGTTTCACAACACGCATTCTTGCTGTTGACAAATATGATTTGCAAGTCAATGGGAACAAGATTAGTTTTAGAATGATTGTCATTAATAGAATAACCACTCCCATGCTGTCGATAAAACCACGCAACCAATTAAAAATAGGAACAATAGCGTATTTTGTAATAAATCCAAACCATCCTAAATCCAACAAACTTTCCAAATCAATACCTTGTTCTTTCAAGATTGGAAGATGATTTGGTCCAAAGAAGAACTGCAAATTGATGCGATTGCTTTTTTCCAAGAATAGATTTGCTGTAAATTCCTTCATAGTTGTGTCACAATTTGTCAACACGTGAGATTTTACATCTCCCCCTCTTTCAAATTTATCCTCAGCAATCAACACAGCCGAGAAGAAATGTTGTTTAAAGCCAACCCATTTAACTTGTCCAGAAAGTTTTTCTGTTTCATCGTCTTTTGCACGAGGATTCAAGGTTTCTGTGTCGTCATCTTTATATTTCCAAACAATGGCTGTATTTATTGACTCAGCATTTTTCGATTTCTCCAAAACATTCATCGTAGTGTTCCAAAGAACATTGTAGCGAGACTCACGAATAACTTTGTCCATTCCCTTGGTAGAAATTGCCATATCTACAGTATAAGAATTAGGTTTCAAAGAATATTCATATTCAATATACGAGAACTCATCTACAGATAAGCGATACGCGATTTTTTGTACAGAATCTGCTCCGATAGTTACTTCAGAAGGTACAAAATACATCTCGTCTGTTGAACGACCAATTTCACTCAACAACAAACCGAAATGAGTGCTATCGCCAGCCAACAAATTCAATGGCTTTCCATCGTATGTTTTGTAATCTTTTAGTAAAACACGCGAAGGTTTACCACCTTTACTTGTTAAAGAGACAGAAATCAAATTATTTTCCAAGGTAGCAAATTGTTGTTCTCCTTGTGCTGACTTATAAAAGCGTCCATATTCACGAGCCAAAGCTACCTCGTTAATAACAGAGTCTTTTTTTGTTGTATCTTTCTGTAATTCCAATGCAATAAGAGAGTCTTCTTTTTGCTTTAACTCAAGTTCTATTTTCGCATTTCTTACAGAATCCAAATATTCTGCCCTTCTTCTTAAATCTTCTTCGGTAGGTCTTGTAAAGAAATAGTAGCCTACCATCAATAAACAAATCAGGACAGTTCCAATAACAGAATTTTTATCCATTTTTTAGTTTTTATTGGTGTTCACACACCTCTTTTCATTTTATTTATTTTCTTCTTTATATTGTAATGATGCCTTTACGAACGCTTCGAATAGCGGATGTGGCTGTACAACAGTGCTTCTATATTCAGGGTGGAATTGAACACCAACGAACCATCTATGAGAAGGTATTTCAACGATTTCAACCAAACCTGTATCTGGATTGAAACCTGTTGCCTCCATACCTGCTTTTTCAAAATCAGCCATGAATTTATTGTTAAATTCATAACGATGGCGATGACGTTCAATAATATTATCTGCACCGTATACCTTATGTGCCAATGTTCCTTTTTTCACAGAACAAGGATAACCACCTAAACGCATTGTTCCACCCATTTCAGAGATATTCTTTTGGTCAGCCATAATATCAATTACTGGATATGGAGTAGTTTCGTTCATTTCTGTTGAATTTGCATTCTTGTAACCAAGAACGTTTCTAGCGAACTCTATTACTGCACATTGCATACCTAAGCAGATACCAAGGAATGGGATATTATTTTCGCGAGCATACTGAATTGCCACAAATTTACCTTCGATACCGCGTTGACCAAATCCAGGAGCAACAAGAACACCAGAACAACCAGCCAACATATCTGCAGCATTTGCTGACGTCAATTCTTCAGAATGAACAAGATTCAATTTCACCTTACATTCGTGAGTTGCACCAGCATGGATAAATGCCTCAATAATAGATTTATAAGCATCAGGTAATTCAACATATTTACCAACCAAAGCAATATTCACTTGATGTTTTGGATTATATAATTTATCCAAGAACGAACGCCAAGGTTTCATTTCTGGCTTTTCACCTGGTTGAATACCGAATTTCTTCAAAATAGTTTCATCCAAGTTTTGTTCTGCCATAGCCAAAGGAACCTGGTAAATTGTTGGTTGGTCAATTGATTGTACAACAGAATCCAAACCAACATTACAGAACTGACCTACTTTCTTACGAAGTTCTGGAGAAAGATTGTGTTCTGTACGCAAAACCAAGATATCTGGTTGAACACCAGCCTCTTGTAATTGTTTTACCGAGTGTTGTGTTGGTTTTGTCTTTAATTCTTGACTAGCAGCAAGGTAAGGTACCAATGTTAAGTGAATGAATAAACAAGAACCTTCCAATTCCCATTTTAATTGACGAATTGCTTCAATAAATGGCAATGATTCAATATCACCTACTGTTCCACCTATTTCAGTGATAACGAAATCGTATCCCTTATTACCGACTAATTTGATATTTCGTTTAATCTCGTCAGTAATGTGAGGAATGATTTGAACTGTCTTGCCTAAGAAATCGCCACGACGTTCTTTTTCAATAACATTACGGTAAATTCTACCTGTTGTAATATTATTCGCCTGTGTCGTTTCGTGATTTAGGAATCGTTCATAATGTCCTAAGTCCAAGTCTGTTTCCGCACCATCAATTGTAACATAGCATTCGCCGTGTTCGTATGGGTTCAATGTTCCTGGATCTATATTCAAATAAGGATCCAACTTTTGAATCGTTACTTTGTAGCCTCTTGCTTGTAATAGTTTTCCTACCGAAGCAGAAATTATACCTTTTCCGAGTCCAGAAACAACTCCACCTGTTACAAAAATATATCTAGTTTGATTCACGATATAAAAATTTTAATTTCTTATTTCACTTGAATTATTTTCATTCTAACCTTTGCAATATTTTGACGCAATGCTTCCACATCTGATTCCGAGAGTAATTTATCTCCAAAACCTTGATACTGAGCATCAATAGACTTCAGATTTTCAATTACATCAGTCACAAATATATTATCGCCTTCGTCCAACAACACAACTGCGTCCAATATTTTCTCCAAATAATCTTTTTGTTCTATAATTGATGTCACCAATTTAGACTTCAACGACGTTGACTTCGTACGTTGGAACAATTCTGTGGTGATATACATATTTTCAACCCAACTACCAACAATCACCAAGGACGACAACATAAATTGTTCCTCGTTTTTCAACATTCGACGTGCATTATCGTACACGACAAAAATTATATTGATCAAAGAATCTTTATTCTCTACATTATTTTGATATTCCTCAACCAAGCGTTGGTCAAAAGCCATTGCTACCCCAATTTGATCGGCCAATTGTTTTGATGCAGCCATATATTTCATAGAATATCCTGTTTGTTCAAAATGTATTAAATAGTTTAGCTCTGCGCCATAAACACCCATATTTACAGCCTTACTTTTGCTTGTATTATAATATTGAACATTTTCTGTTGAGTTCAATAACGAACGATCAAACAAATTCTTTTCCGATTTCGCCAAAAGACCAATCATTTCATCGGAGATTACCAAATTATTAATTAGAAAATCTAATTTATCAGGCATTCCAATACGCACCAAATCCTCTCCCAAGACAACGTCTTTATAGAGATCATCGTCAGCAATATCTTGCTTTCCGTTCGAAACACAAGAACAAACAGCAAAAATACCAACTATATATAATATGGTACGAATAATCTTCATCTACTTTTCAACGACAGATTTTATGATTGCAAGTTTCTTTTCAATTTGTGCGATTTCAGCCTTACTTTTCTCAATATTCTTTTCTACAGAAGCAATCAATGCAGAAGCATTTGATGATTTGCCGAAGAATCCAATATTGTTTTCCAATGCCTTCAATTCCGACTGAGCAGCAGTTAGACGCTTACGCAAGAATTTTACCTCATTATCAACTTTGACATTACCGTCCTTTTCCAACAATAACGAATTAATCTTTATTTTATAAGACAATTCATCTGCTGAAGTATTTTCTATTTGTAATTGTTCCAACAAAGCACGAGTTGTTTCTGCAAAACGTTTTTGTAAACCCGGTTTCGCTTGAGCAGGAACTTGCACTTTTGCCCATTCTTCTTGCAAATCAGCCAATTGTTTCAATGCGTCAGCCTTTGGTTCTGCAGGAATTGAAGCTATTTTTGTAAGCAAATCTTCTTTTACAGCAATATTATCTTGTAAAGCTTGTTCCTTTTGATTTTCATAGGTCTTTTTCGCATCATAAAATGCATTACAAGCATTTTGGAATCTGTTCCAAAGTTTTTGAGAATCTTTAAAAGCAACTTGTCCTATCGTTTTCCATTCTTTTTGCAAACGAACATATTCCGATGCTGCATCCTTCCAATCTGTACGAGTTTGCATAGCCTCAGCCTTTTCACATAAGGCAATCTTGCGTGCTTTATTTTCATTTTCTACATCACGCACTTCACTAAAGAACGCTTTTTTTACAGCAAAAAACTCATTACAAGCCTTTGAAAAACGTTCATAGATTGCTGTATTTTGTTTCTGTGGAGCAAATCCCAACGATTTCCATTGTTTTTGTGCATCAAGAACGTCATCTGTGGCAGCATTCCATTGTTTTACCGTCTTTGCATCAAGAGATGCAACAAGTGCCTCGATTTTCTCACACAAAGCAGTTTTTTTCTCCAAGTTTTCTACTTCTTGTTTTTTCAAGTTTTCGAAATAATCTTGATGAGCCTTATTTATAGTTGTTGTTGCAGCCTTAAAACGTTCCCACAAAGCATCTTTCAATTCTTCTTTTACAGGACCGATTTTTCTCCATTCTTCATGTAGTACCTGCAAATCAGCAAAAGCTTTTACAACTTGTTTTGCGTTCGTCAAAGCCTCTGCTTTCTCACACAAAAGCGCCTTTGCCTCATAGTTTTTCTTCAAATCCAAATCACGTAATTCTCTATCAATCTTGACATAGTCATAGAATTTTGCAACTTGTAAATGATATTTTTCCCAAACACTTTTTTCTTCCGTTGCCGCAACATTTCCCACATTCTTCCATGCCTCTTGCAAAGCACGAAATTCAGCAAATGTTTTATTCATAGACTCTGGAGATTGTGTAAGAAGCTCTATTTTCTGTATAATCTCATTACGTTTCTGTAAATTTTCTGTTTGTTCTTTTTGTCTCGCCTCTGCTATTTGTGCACGCAAATCTTTCACACGCCCATACACATTCTTAAACTCAGCTTCGTGTGATTCAAAAACAAAGCCATCCAACGAGCCATTTTCTGCAACATATAATTTACGAGCAGCGTCAGTTTCAGATTTCAATTTGCTATAATACAAAGAACGAATTTTCTCAATGTCTTTACGGTGAACCTCAACCAAACCCTTGGTACAAAACGATTCCATTGCAGCAATCAATTCCTGCAAACCATACGCATAAAAATCAGTTTCTTGATTCGATTCTGCAACCGAATTTTGCATTTCTAACTCTTCATTTTGCATATCTACACCTTCCATTGTCTTGTTTCGGAATTCTATATGTTAATTAGACCTCGTTGAGATGTTTACAAAACATACAACTTATTGCAAAAATACATAATTTTGCCCATGTAAAAAACAAAAACAACTCATTTTCAGAAAATATTTTTCCATGCGCATAGATATTATCACTGCTGTTCCACAAGTTATAGAAAGTCCACTAGAAACTTCTATTCTAAAACGAGCAAAAGAAAAAGGAATTGTCGAAATTGTTGTTCACGACTTACATGACTATTCATCAGACGCAAAGCACCATCACATAGACGACTACCAATTTGGCGGCGGTGCTGGCATGGTCCTACAAATAGAACCGATTCACAAATGCATTGCAAAATTACAATCGGAACGAAAATACGATGAAATAATCTATATGAGTCCAGACGGAGAACAATTCACACAGAAAACAGCAAATCGCCTTTCGTTATTGGAAAACATTATCATTCTTTGCGGACACTACAAAGGTATAGACCACCGTGTTCGCGAACATTTTATCACCAAAGAAATCTCCATAGGTGACTTTGTTATCACGGGTGGCGAACTTGCTGCAGCAGTTGTAACCGACAGCGTTGTACGAATTCTACCTGGAGCAATGGGCGATACAGCTTCAGCCCTTGACGACTCATTTCAAGACAACCTTTTGGCAGCTCCAATTTACACAAGACCAGAAGTTTACAACGGTTGGAAAGTTCCAGAAATTCTTCTCTCTGGGAATACGAAGGAAATTGAAAAATGGCAATTAGAGCAATCTTTAGAACGAACAAAATTACTTCGTCCTGATTTGCTTGACGAAGAATAAGCCCCTACACTATTTATAAAACTCGTAGGTTGCATCAAACACATTATGACACAAGTCTTCTAAGACAATGCGTAGCGTGTGTTTTTTACCAAATTCCATTGTACTCTTGTCAAACCACAAAAATACGGCGGCACTTTTGGCATCATAATCAAGTATTTGCCATACTCCATCTATGTAGGCGTTGTATTTCGCAACACCTGAATAGTTGTCGCTCATTTTGAACAAAATGTATTGCTGATTGGTCATATCAGCCAATTTTTCCTGACTAATTTTTATAGATGGCGCAATCGTATCGACAACAACCGCATACTTCCCTCCAAACTTCACAAACGCATGAGCCTTACCTTCATCATCAAAGCGAGTCATTACAGGAGTTTTCGGACCACATCGTTCTATTATGGCTTTACCTTTTAATTCTTCTGGCAATGTATATGGAATAATAATTTCTGCTGCCTTCTTAAATATTGACTGATCAGTTTTTATATGATATACAGGCGAATAATATCGTTTATTTTTCGTAAAATCAACTGAAACATCAAATGCAAAATCGGTAAAGAAAGTATTGTTTTTTGCCTTAAACTGAAAATCCTCATAAGTATAAGAAAACGTGTCCTTACAAGAAAATAATTGTTTTTGTTTCCATGTCTTAACATCCAAAGAATCAACATGTTTCTGTGCTAATTTCAAAATAACCGAAGCGGTATTTCCTTTAAAATCCGTAGAACGAATTTCGCATTGGACAGTATCGGCATCTGTTGTTCTATACAATCCTCTATTGTCGAGTTTCTCATAGATTTCCAATTCATTATTGGCATCCACGAACATTTTCTCATAATTACGTTTAGACACAAGACGTTCTTCGTAATCAATCAAACTATTAATATCCGCTGTTGTTGCAAAATCAATCTCATCTATTTTTCTCGAATACAACGTTTTACCATCGCACGATAAGTTCACCGTATAAAAGCCATAAATGTTCGACATTTCTGGCATATAATCATAACCTTGCAAAGAAAAACCTATCGTTCCATCTATGGTAATTGGTTCTTTTACAACAAACACGCCATTCCCTTTCGAAACAGTTTCAAATAATTGTTTTTTCTGTTTATGATTCACAAAACTATTGGAATCCATTGGATATACACCAATTCTATAAATTTTAGGACCTGCATTATCTTTCAAATCATAAAATAACATTGGATTTAGCGCATGTTGATTTTCCGTTTTTCGTATTTCAAAATGAAGATGCGGACCACCTGAACTTCCAGTATTTCCAGACAAGGCAATTTGTTGTCCCCTATAAACAGGCAATAGATCTGGAGTAAAACTAATATCAACAGTATGAACTTTCTTGTCATATTGATATGCTCTCACCAACGAATCAACACGTTTTTCAAACGATTTTAAATGTGCATACACTGTCGTATATCCACTTGGATGATTAACATATAACACATGACCATAACCGGTTGGAGAAACCTGTACACGAGAAATATATCCTGTATCGACTGCACGAACAACCTTCCCTTCCACTTTATCGGTCTTCATATCAAGACCAGAATGAAAATGATTGGGACGCAATTCTCCAAAATTTGCCGCCAAATATGTTGGACGCAAGTCCAATGGCAAGATAAAATTCTGAGCGACAACGAAATTCGCTAAAAAAACGAAGAGTATAGTTGATAAAATGTTACGCATTACATTCATATTTTCTATTGGCGAATTTATTCCTTAAATACATACTGCACAAATTAAAATATGAACGAATTACAAACATAGTTTGTCTTTTGTGACGAAAGTCATACTTTTGCAAAAATTATATTTTAATGAGCGACTTCAAAAAACTCTGGAAATACCTATCAAACTACAAGAAACATCTTGTTCTTGTTTTCATTTTCAATCTTTTAGGTGCAATATTTTCTTTTGGTATGATAGCACTCATTATTCCTTTTTTCAATGTGCTTTTCGACCATACACAACAAGTCCACGAATTACCAGAAACCTTTGTCCTATCCAAAGACATTTTATTACAATATTGCAACTACTACCTTACATTGGTAATCGAGCGATGGAACGAATCAATTGCTCTGATATTCATTTGTTTAGCACTTATTATCGTAACATTACTAAAAGACGGTTTTGAATATTTGGGAAAATATTTCAACATTCCTATTGTGAATGGTGTGCCACGAGACATTTACAATATTGCATACTCAAAAATTCTACAACTACCTGTTTTCTTCTTCACGAACGAACGCAAAGGCGACATAATGTCACGAATGTCATCGGACATTACGATTGTTCGTACAAGTATGAACTCCTTCATTGATATTGTAAAAAATCCATTATATATTCTTGTTTACTTTACAGGTATCATAATTATCAGTTACAAAATGACACTGATTGTATTCCTGCTTCTTCCGTTTATGGGAATTATTACTGGAAAAATCGGGAAAAGTCTAAAAAGAGCAACAAACAGAACACAAGAATTACAAGGCGATATTTTAGTCTATCTTGACGAAACCTTGTCGGGTTTGAAAGTCGTTAAAATATTCAATGGAACGAATCAAATGCGCGAAAAATTCGAAGAACGAAGCAATGCATACTACAAAGAAATGAACCGTGCCAACCGCAAAAATAGTTTGGCTCACCCATTAACAGACTTTTTAATTGTATTGATTCTCTCTGTTGCAATTTTTATGGGTGGAAATCTTGTTCTTGCCAATGACGGCGGAATGTCACCTGAAGCATTTATTGCGTTTATACTTGCCTTTACACAAATCGCAAGTCCAGCAAAATCATTCACTTCGGCTTTCTACAACATAAAACAAGGTGCTGCCGGAATCGACCGAATTGAAAAAATCATACAATCCGATGCAAAAATCGAAGAAAAAGAGGACGCACAATCAATCAGCAGTTTTTCTCAATCAATTGATTTTAAAAATATTACATTTGGTTATAATTCTGAAAGAACTATTCTAAAAGACATTTGCATACATATTCCCAAAGGAACATCTGTTGCACTTGTCGGTCAATCGGGATCGGGAAAAACAACAATCGCAAACCTAATTCCTCGTTTCTATGAGCCTTTGATTGGCGAAATTTGCATAGACAATATTCCGATAAAAGACTTAAAATTAGCGGATCTTCGAGGCCTCATCGGTATAGTAACCCAAGAATCTTTATTATTCAACGACACAGTCTTCAACAACATTGCGTTCGGTATTGAAAATCCAGATAAAGACAAAGTGATAGAAGCGGCAAAACTTGCCAATGCACACGATTTCATAATGGAATTAGAAAACGGATACGAAACAAACATTGGCGACCAAGGTGGCAAATTATCTGGCGGTCAAAGACAAAGACTATGCATCGCAAGAGCCATAATGAAAAACCCACAAATATTAATCCTTGACGAAGCAACTTCTGCACTCGACACAGAATCTGAAAGACTAGTACAAGAGGCTTTATCTAACCTAATGAAAGACAGAACCTCACTTGTTATCGCCCACAGATTATCTACAATAAAAAATTCCGACAACATCATAGTTCTAAACGAAGGACGCATTGTTGAATCAGGCAAACACGACGAATTAATCGCACTTAACGGAGCATATAAACGACTACACGACTTACAGTTGATATAGTTGCTAATATGTTAATAACTATTGATAACCATACCATTTTCTCAAAACAAAAAAATATATTTTTGGGTAGAGAAAGATTTAAAGTAGAAAGATATGGAAAACTCAAATCAAGACAGAGAAGAAGTATTCTCTAAATCTATTAAAGCAGGGAAACGCACCTACTTTTTCGATGTTAAGAAAACAAAAACGAATGATTATTTTCTTACAATAACAGAAAGCAAACGAATTTTTGAATCTGAAGATAAAGTATCATACGAAAAACATAAAATCTTTTTATATCAGGAAGATTTCGAGAAATTTATGGATGGAATGAAAGAGGCTGTTGATTTCGTCACAGATGAAAATCCAAATTTTGTTCCAAGAAGTGAATCTCGCAAAGATTTAGACAATTCTGATTTTTCATTTTAATCTAAGGGCTGGTTTTTATGACCAGCTCTTTTTTTACAATATTATGAGTACAGCAAGAAGTTTAGTATCAATTAGCGATTTTGATGTAGAAGAATACCTCAAAATCATGGAACTTGCAGCAAAGTTCGAAGCAAACAGTTACCGTAACTTATTAAACGGCAGAGTCATCGCATCTTTGTTCTTTGAACCTTCTACAAGAACTCGCCTTAGTTTTGAAAGTGCAATCAATCGTCTTGGTGGACGCGTTATTGGTTTTTCCGACATCGAAACAACAAGTACGACAAAAGGAGAAACCTTGCACGACACAATAAAAATTATTTCTAACTACTGCGATCTAATTGTTATGCGCCATCCTCTAGAAGGTGCAGCAAAATATTCCAGCGAAGTTGCGAATGTTCCTGTCATTAATGCTGGTGATGGTGCAAACCAACATCCAACACAGACTTTGTTGGATATGTATTCAATAACAAAAACACAAGGAACATTGGAAAACCTTTCCATCGCCCTTATTGGAGACTTAAAATATGGTAGAACTGTACATTCATTGATTATGGCAATGAGATACTTCAAACCAACATTCCATCTTGTTGCTCCACCGGAACTTGCACTTCCAAATGAATACAAACAAATTCTTACAGCAAGCAATATTCCGTTCTACGAACACACAGATATGCAATCGGTTCTAAATGAAGTTGATATCGTATACATGACTCGTGTACAAAAAGAACGTTTTTCTGATTTAATGGAATACGAAAAAACAAAGAACTCGTACATTCTAAGAAACGACATGCTTGAAAAAACAAAACCAAATATGAAGATTTTACATCCACTTCCACGCGTGAACGAAATTCAACCTGATGTGGATGCAAATCCTAAAGCATACTATTTTGAACAAGCACGCAATGGCGTATTTACTCGCCAAGCAATCATTAGTTATCTGCTAAATCTTAACGCATAAAAACATGGGAAATATACAAGGTAAACAAATGGTGGTTAGCGCCATTAAAAACGGAACCGTAATTGATCATATACCAAGTAAGAGTCTTTTTAAAGTTATTTCTATACTCAAATTAGAAGATATCAATACACAAATTACTTTTGGTATTAATTTGGAAAGCCAGAAATTAGGAAGCAAAGCCATCATTAAAATTGCAGACAAATTTTTCGAACAAGACGAAATAAATAAAATCGCAATATTGGTTCCTGAAGCAAAATTAAGCATCATTAAAGACTATCAAGTAGTTGAAAAGAAAGTCATTACTTGTCCAGAAAAAATTCAAGGCATTACTCGTTGCTTCAACCCAAAATGTATCACAAATCATCAAAATATTTTGACAAAATTCTCTGTTGTTAGCAAAATGCCAAACATTAGTTTGAAATGCGAATATTGCGAAAAAACAACTGATTTCGAACATTTCAATTTCATTTAATTTTATACTATGCTAATTCTTGTTTTTGCAAGGATTAGCATTTTTTCTTTTTTGCCAATGGTACTACAATATTGGCAAGCAATTTGCAGATTCAATCATATACAATTCAAAGAATTATGAGAAAACTTATCATTTTCATAGCAATACTATTCGTAGCAGTACTCGGTTTTTCACAAGAATATTCTTCGAAAAACAAAAAAGCTATCGCTGCATACGAGCTTGGTCTGCAAAACTTCCAACTATTATATTATGACAAAGCAGAAGTCAACTTACAAACTGCCTTAAAACAAGATGAATATTTTGCCGAAGCATATTATTTATTAGCTGGTGTTTACGAACAAAGAAAAGACACTGCAAATATGTTATCTACACTACAATTATGCGTAGATAAATGCGGAGGTACACAATTGTGGTCACGCTACAAGCTTGCATACGAGCAATACAATCTTGGAATGTACAAAGACGCTCTTTACAATTTACAACAATTTCAAAGAGCAAAAGAAATGCATAATTCCGCTAATCTTTCAAAGGTTGACGAGTTGAAATTCAACGATTTATATGCAAAAACAACTGCAGCAATCGAAATACAAAGTAATCCTGTGAACTTCACGCCAAAAAATTTAGGAACAAACATCAACACCCCATACGACGATTATCATCCATCAATTACAGTGGATGACAATACCATTATTTATACAACAAATCTCCCAACAAGCAACCCACGAGTAAAACAAGAAGATTTATTCTCGTCTACAAAAAATGGAGAAAATTGGAACAAAAGCGTGCCACTTTCCTCAATAAACACAAGTACAAACGAAGGTGCTCAATCAATTACAGCCGACGGAAAAACAATGTTTTTCACAATTTGCGGAGCACCTGGCGGACTTGGTTCTTGTGACATTTATATGTCGAAAAAAATTGGTGGTCAATGGATAAAACCTATTAACCTTGGTGAACCTATCAATAGCAAATATTGGGAATCACAACCATCTTGTTCGGCAGACGGAAGAACATTGTATTTTGCCTCAAACCGTCCGGGAGGAAATGGTAAAAAAGATATTTATGTATCACATCTACAAAATGGACAATGGACAAAACCTGTCAATCTTGGACCAGAAATCAATACAAAAAATGATGATGAATCGCCATACATCCATGCAGACGGCACTACATTATATTATGCAACAGATGGTCTTGCTGGTATGGGTAAAAAAGATATTTTCGGAACAAAACTAATTCAAAAAGAATGGACAAAACCTGAAAATTTAGGCTATCCTATCAATACATACGAGGACGAATCTCATCTCATAATCAATGCAGAAGGAACCAAAGGTTATTTTGCATCGAACAGATTTGGCGGTGTTGGCGGATTCGACATCTACGAATTCACAATCGACGAAACATTCAAAGTGAAACCAAATCCTGTTACCTATATAAATTGTATTGTTTTCGATGCGGAAACAAAAGTAAAACTCGCAGCAAACATCATCCTATCTGATATTGCAACAAACGAAAAAGTTTTCATCAGCAATTCCGACCAACTTACAGGAGAATGCATCGTACCATTTATCGAAGGCCACGAATATGCACTATCGGTAGAAAAATCAGGATATCTATTCTACTCAGAAAATGTTTCACTTGAAACATTCCAAGGTTCAGCAAAAGTAGAAATACCTCTACAAAAAATCATTGCTGGCAATTATGTTGTATTAAAGAATATCTTCTTTGATACAGACAAAACTAACTACAAAAGAGAATCAGAGCCAGAAGTGGAAGCTATTGGACGTTTCATGAAGCAAAATCCAACTGTACATGTTGAAATTGAAGGACATACTGACAACGTAGGAAATGCAACTTACAATCAAACTTTATCAGAGAAAAGAGCTAAATTCATTGCTTTAGAACTAATAAAAATATATGGCATACAAATAGAACGACTTTCTTGGAAAGGTTACGGAAGTACAAAACCTTGTGCACCAAACGACACACCTGAAAATAGAGCAAAAAATAGACGCACACAACTCGTTATAACCAAGAAATAAAGCATTTTAGTATAAATTTTATCTAAAAAAAGAAAAATACGCTTGTTTTTCCCAAAAACTCCGTATTATTGCACCGTTTTCAATGATAGACGTCTAAAACAGACGACAAATAATCCTATAAACAGTTATTACAAATTATTTCTTTGACTATTTGTTATAACGTTAATATTTACCTAAAAAACTTTTAAATGGAATCGGAAAACCTAAACGAAACCGAACAAGTATCTGTTGATACTGAGCAGCTTGTTGTTGCAAAAGAAAAGAAAACAAAACGCCCTCGCAAAATCGTTAAAAAGGTTGAAGCAGAAGCACAATCTATTGAGCAAGAGGCAAACACAGCAACTACAGAAAATATTGTAGAAGAAAAGGTTGAAACTCCTGTTACAAACCAAGAAGAAACAGCAGAACAACAAAAACAAGAAAGAAGAAACAACGATCAACAACGAAATCAAAATCGTCAGCAAGAACAAAAAGAACAACCAAGATACCACGAATTTGACGGAATCGTAAATGGTTGTGGCGTTCTTGAAATTATGCAAGATGGGCACGGATATCTAAAATCAAGCGACTACAACTATTTAAATTCACCTGACGATATTTATGTAAGCCAATCGCAAATTAAACTTTTTGGTCTAAAAACTGGTGATACCGTTGAAGGTCCTATCCGTCCACCAAAAGAAGGCGAAAAATATTTTCCTTTAGTTAAAGTTGAAAAAATCAACGGTCGTACTCCAGATGAAGTTCGCGACCGCGTACATTTCGACCACTTAACACCATTATTCCCAGAAGAAAAATTTAACCTTACCGGTAATGGTCACAACGACTTATCGACAAGAATTGTTGACTTGTTCACTCCTATCGGTAAAGGTCAACGTGGACTTATTGTTGCACAACCCAAAACTGGTAAAACAACATTATTGAAAAGTATAGCAAATGCTATTGCCGACAACCATCCTGAAGTGTACTTGCTAATCCTTTTGATTGACGAACGTCCAGAAGAAGTAACAGATATGAAACGTAGCGTTCGTGCCGAAGTTATTTCTTCCACATTCGATGAACCATCAGACAGACATGTAAAAATTGCAAACATTGTTTTGGAAAAAGCAAAACGACTTGTTGAATGTGGTCACGATGTATGTATCCTACTTGACTCAATCACTCGTTTGGCACGAGCATACAATATGGCACAACCAGCGTCAGGAAAAATCCTTTCTGGTGGTGTTGACGCAAATGCACTACACAAGCCAAAACGCTTCTTTGGTGCTGCCAGAAATATAGAAAATGGTGGTTCACTTACCATCATCGCAACAGCATTAACAGAAACAGGTTCAAAAATGGACGATGTTATTTTCGAAGAGTTCAAAGGTACCGGTAATATGGAATTGCAACTTGATAGAAAAATTGCAAACAAACGCATCTACCCTGCTGTTGACGTTACACTTTCAAGCACTCGCCGTGACGACTTGTTAGTAGACAAACTTCGTCTAAACAAATGTTGGATTCTTCGCAACTACTTGTCAGATATGACATCTGTAGAAGCTATGGATTTCTTAAGCAAACAAATGCCAATGACGAAAGATAACGATGAATTCTTGCTTTCAATGGGCAAATAAAAGTTTTAAAAAAAAGAACAAAAAGGAAGTCGAAAAGGCTTCCTTTTTTGTTTATAAAAATGATAAATTATAACAAATAATGTTATTTTTTTTCTACTTTTGCAACCGAATATAGAATTTTAACAAATAACAATTATACAAAATCATGGCAGATAAAAAATTTTTGACATGTGATGGTAACGCAGCAGCAGCGCACATAGCATATATGTTCACTGAAGTAGCAGCAATCTACCCTATCACTCCGTCGTCTCCTATGGCGGAAAATGTTGATGAATGGTCAGCACAAGGTCGTAAGAACATGTTTGGTGAAACTGTTCTTGTACAAGAAATGCAATCTGAAGGTGGTGCAGCAGGTACTGTTCACGGTTCATTGCAAGCAGGTGCTTTGACAACTACATTCACAGCTTCTCAAGGTTTACTTTTGATGATTCCTAACATGTATAAAATTGCAGGTGAATTACTTCCTTGCGTTTTCCATGTTTCAGCTCGTTCACTTGCATCTCATGCACTATGTATCTTCGGTGACCACCAAGATGTTTTGGCTTGCCGCCAAACAGGTTTCGCAATGCTTGCTGAAGGTTCAGTACAAGAAGTTATGGATCTTTCTGGTGTTGCTCACTTGGCAACTATCAAGAGTCGTGTTCCTTTCTTGAACTTCTTCGACGGTTTCCGTACATCTCACGAATACCAAAAAATCGAAGTTATCAACCAAGAAGATATCGTTCCTCTTGTTGATCAAGATGCATTGAAAGCTTTCCGTGAAAGAGCTCTTACTCCAGAACACCCAGAAATGCGTGGTATGGCAGAAAACAACGATGTTTTCTTCGCTCACAGAGAAGCTTGTAACCCATATTACGAAAAAGTAGCTGACATCGTAGCTGATTATATGGATAAAATTTCTGCTATCACTGGTAGAAAATATCGTCCATTCGATTATTATGGTGCTGCTGATGCTGAAAACATCATCATCGCTATGGGTTCTGCAACTGAATGTATCAAAGAAGTTGTTGACTACAAAATGAAGAATGGTGAAAAAGTTGGTCTTATTTCAGTTCACTTGTATCGTCCATTCTCACTTAAATACTTAAAAGAAGCTATCCCTGCTTCTGCTAAGAAAATCGCTGTTCTTGATAGAACAAAAGAACCAGGAGCTAACTCTGAACCACTTTACTTGGATGTTGTTGACGCATTATCAGAACTTGGTATGCTTAAGAACCTTACTGTTGTTGGTGGTCGCTACGGTCTTGGATCTAACGATACTACTCCAGCTAACATCATCGCTATTTATGACAACTTAGCTCTTAGCACTCCAAAGAACCACTTCACTGTTGGTATCGTTGATGATGTAACATTTACTTCTCTTCCAACTGGCGAAGAAGTTTCTGTTGCTCCAGAAGGAATGTTCCAAGCTAAATTCTTCGGTCTTGGTGCTGATGGTACTGTTGGTGCTAACAAAAACTCTGTAAAAATCATCGGTGAAACAACTGACAAATACTGCCAAGCTTATTTCGCTTACGACTCTAAGAAATCAGGTGGTTTCACTTGTTCTCACCTTCGTTTTGGTGACACTCCTATCCGTTCTACATATTTGGTAACAACTCCAAACTTTGTAGCATGTCACCAACAAGCATACTTAAATATGTATGATGTAACTCGTGGTTTGCAAAAAGGTGGAACATTCCTTTTGAACACAATTTGGGATGGTGAAGAACTTGCAAACAACATTCCTAACAAAGTAAAAGCTTACTTCGCTAAGAATGACATTAAAGTTTACTACATCAATGCAACTAAGATTGCACAAGAAATCGGTCTTGGTAACAGAACAAACACTATTCTTCAATCTGCATTCTTCCGTATTACTGCTGTAATTCCAGTAGACAAAGCAGTTGAAGAAATGAAACATTTTGCTCTTAAATCGTATGGTAAGAAAGGTCAAGATGTTGTTGACAAGAACTATGCTGCTATTGACCGCGGTGGTGAATACAAACAACTTGCTATTGATCCAGCATGGGCATCTCTTGAAGCTCAACCAAAAGTTTACTCTGATGGTGACGACTTCATCAACAAAGTTGTTCGTCCAATCAATGCTCAAGATGGTGACTTACTTCCAGTTTCTTCATTCAAAGGTATTGAAGATGGTACTTGGGCTGCCGGTACTGCTAAATACGAAAAACGTGGTGTTGGTGCATTCGTTCCAGTATGGGACGCTGAAAAATGTATCCAATGTAACAAGTGTGCTTATGTTTGTCCTCACGCTTGTATCCGTCCATTCGTAATGACAGAAGAAGAAAAAGCTGGTTTCAACGGTCAAACAATCGAAATGAAAGCTCCAGCAGCTATGAAGGGAATGTACTTCACAATGCAAGTTGGCGTTAAAGACTGTCTTGCTTGTGGTAACTGTGCTGATGTTTGTCCTGGTAATCCAAAACTTGGTGGTTCTGCTCTTACAATGGTTCCTTACGATGACAACTCTGAAGCAGCTGCTAAGGAAGCCGCTAACTGGAACTACTGTGTAGAAAAAGTTACTTCTAAACAAGATTTAGTTGACATCACTGCTAATGTTAAGAATTCACAATTCGCTCAACCATTGTTCGAGTTCTCTGGTGCTTGTGCAGGTTGTGGTGAAACTCCTTACGTTAAATTGATTTCTCAATTATTTGGTGACCGTGAAATCGTAGCTAACGCAACAGGTTGTTCTTCAATCTACTCTGGTTCGGTTCCTTCAACTCCTTACACAACAAATGCTAAGGGGCAAGGTCCAGCTTGGGCTAACTCATTGTTCGAAGACTTCTGCGAATTCGGTCTTGGTATGCATGTAGCAAACAAGAAAATGCGTGCTCGTGTTAAATCATTGTTCGAACACACATTAGAATCAGATAAAACTTCTGCAGAATTCAAAGAAGCTGCACAAGAATGGATTAACGGAATGGATGATGCTGCTGCAAGTAAAGCTGCTGCTGCTAAATTGGTTCCTATGATTGAAGCTAACGCAGCTAAAGGTTGTGGAACTTGCAGTCAATTGAAAGAATTGAGCCACTTCTTAGTAAAACGTTCACAATGGATTATCGGTGGTGACGGTGCTTCTTACGATATCGGTTACGGAGGTTTAGATCATGTTATCGCTTCTGGCGAAGATGTAAACATCTTGGTTATCGATACTGAAGTTTACTCTAACACTGGTGGTCAAGCTTCTAAAGCAACTCCTCTTGGTGCAATCGCTAAATTCGCTGCTTCAGGTAAGAGAGTTCGCAAGAAAGATATCGGTATGATTGCAACAACTTACGGTTATGTATATGTTGCTCAAATCGCTATGGGTGCTGACCAAGCTCAATGTTTGAAAGCAATCCGCGAAGCTGAAGCTTACCACGGACCATCTATCATCATCGCTTATGCTCCATGTATCAACCACGGTTTGAAGAAAGGTATGGGTAAATCACAAGCTGAAGAAGCTGCAGCTGTTGCATGCGGTTACTGGCACCTATGGAGATTCAACCCAGAATTGGAAGCAGAAGGTAAAAACCCATTCACTCTTGATAGCAAAGAACCAGCTTGGGAAGGTTTCCAAGATTTCTTGAAAGGAGAAGTTCGTTACGCATCTGTAATGAAACAATACCCAACAGAAGCTCAAGAATTGTTCGATGCTGCTGAAGATATGGCTAAAAAACGCTATGCTTCTTATGTAAGAATGAGCAAATTGGAATACTAATAAAGTACATCCATAAATAAGCAAGAAACGGTGGTCCAAAAGGCCACCGTTTTTTGTTATAAAACGCAAATGTATTCTTTGGTCTTTTATAGAAAAAAAAGTATTTTTGTTTGAATAAATTTTTAAGATAGAAAATGAATATTTCGTGGAATTGGCTACAAGAATACATCAATTTAGACATTGATGTAGAAACTACAGCTAAAATATTGACAGACATCGGCTTGGAAGTCGAAGGTGTAGACAAATTTCAAACTATAAAAGGTGGCTTGGAAGGTGTGGTTATTGGAAAAGTGCTTACTTGCATTGACCATCCAAATTCTGACCACTTACATATTACAACTGTAGATGTTGGCGGTCCAGAAATACTTCCGATTGTTTGCGGTGCACCAAATGTTGCTGCAGGACAAACTGTTGTAGTCGCAACAGAAGGAACAAAACTTTATGATGGAGACCAAGAATTTGTCATAAAGAAATCAAAAATCCGTGGAGAAGTTTCTTGTGGTATGATTTGCGCCGAAGATGAAATCGGTGTTGGAAAAAGCCACGATGGAATTATGGTTCTACCTGATTCTTTGAAAGCAGGTATGCCTGCTGCAGAATACTTCAACATAAAAGATGATTATACCATTGCAATTGGTTTGACACCAAACCGTATTGACGCAGCATCACACATAGGTGTTGCGAGAGATGTTGCTGCATACCTCAATGTAAATAGTTCCGCTAAACTTACTCTACCTTCGGTAGATGCATTCAAATTATCGGAACAAAAATCTCCTATTTCTGTTGTTGTAGAAAGAGATGATTTATGTCCACGATACACTGGCGTAGTTGTTTCTGGTGTTACGGTAAAAGATTCTCCTGAATGGTTACAAAACAAATTGAAAGCAGTAGGACTTCGTCCAATAAATAATGTGGTTGACGTTACCAACTTCACTCTAATGGAAATGGCACAACCACTACACGCCTTTGACATTGCTAAAATCGAAGGATCGGAAATACATGTAAAAACAGTTGCAGACAAAACCAAGATGACAACATTGGATGGTGTTGAACGTGAACTTTCTGCAGATGACCTAGTAATCTGTAATTCAAACAAACCAATGTGTATTGCTGGTGTATTCGGTGGTTTAGAATCTGGTGTATCTGAATCAACTACATCTGTATTCATCGAAAGTGCATATTTCAACCCTGTTTCAATTAGAAAAACAGCTCGTCGTCATGGACTAAATACAGATGCATCTTTCCGCTACGAACGCGGCATTGATCCAAACAATGCTATTTATGCTTTAAAACGAGCTGCACTTTTAATACAAGAAGTTGCTGGCGGACAAATATGTGGACCTATTTTTGACTCACATCCAGAAAGTTTCCCTGCTTTCCCTGTAACCTTAAATATGGACAAAGCATATTCTTTAATGGGTAAAAACATCGGCGACGACACATTAAAGAAAATTCTACAAGGACTTGAAATACAAATCGTTGCAGAACAAGGAAGAGAACTTTCACTACTTGTACCACCATATCGCGTAGATGTACAACGTGCTGAAGATGTCATTGAAGATATTCTTCGCATTTACGGCTACAATAATGTAGAATTTACCGACAACCTTCATGCGGCTATTACACATGCTGATGCAGTAAATCCAACTAAACTTCGCAATACAATTGCTGATATGTTAGTTGATTGTGGTTGGTATGAAATCATGAACAACTCATTGACAAACTCAGCATACTACGTAGATCTACAAAGTGATATAAAAAATCACCTTGTAAAAATTATGAACCCACTTAGTGCGGAACTTGATTGTATGCGTAACACAATGTTATTTAGTGCATTGGAAGTTGTAAATCACAACATAAACCGTCAACAAAACGACTTGTCTTTGTTTGAATTTGGAAGCATCTATTTCACAAAAGCAAACGAGGGTACTGTTACAGACAAATACGGCGAGCAACAACAAATTTCATTGTGTATCACAGGTAAACAATCACCTCTTCATTGGGCAAGCAAACAAGAAGATACTAATATCTTTGTGTTGAAATCTGCAGTAATGAAAGTATTGTCTAAATTAGGTATGATGAACATACAATTTGAATCATACAAAGACGATATGCTTTCTGGTTTGGAATGCACTATTTTGAATCATAAAGTTATTGCCCGTTTAGGTTCTGTTTCAAAAGCAATCCTTAAGAAATTCGACATAGACAAACCAGTTTATTTCGCAGAAATCTATTGGAATGTAATCCTTGAAAATTACCGTCAAAAAGTACAATTCAAAGAATTACCACAAGCACCAAGTGTTCGCCGTGACTTAGCACTTTTAATTGATTCTGCTGTAAGTTTCGAACAAATCAAAAATATTGCTTACAAAACAGAAAAGAAACTTTTAAAACAAGTTACAGCATTTGATGTTTATGAAGGCAAAGGTATCCCTGCAGGAAAGAAATCATACGCGATTGCTTTCTGGTTACAAGATGATCAAAAGACATTAACAGATACACAAATTGATTCTGTAATGAATCGTCTTATTGCAAATTACCAAAAAGAATTAGGAGCAGAACTACGATAGTCAAAAACGAAATTGTACAAGAAAGGCGTTACGATGTGTAACGCCTTTTCTTTTTTCACATATACCCCATTGCTCACATTCTCCATTTGAAACATTTCATCAAAAAAAATCAACATTTATTTCGTTTTACCACAATAAAAAAGTATTTTTACCATTCTCAATATTTAGAAGATGAAACGCATAATTTGTTACATAGTAATTTCAATACTCTCCCTTACTGGATTTGCTCAAAAAATGAATGAAATGCATTTTGAGCAAGTTTCTATGGAAGATGGATTGTCGCAAGTAGGTATTAACTCTATTATACAAGATTCAACAGGATTTTTATGGTTCGCCACTCTTGATGGTTTGAACAGATACGATGGTTACGATTTCAAGATATTTAAACCTTCGACAAGCGATACTACTTCCATTTCCAGCAACCGTATTCTATGTCTTTATCTTGATTCAGAAGGTAAAATTTGGGTTGGTACATTAGGAGGTGGATTGAATGTGTATAATCCTATAACAGAAACATTTACCAGATATATACACAAACCAAACGATGAAAATTCGTTGAGTAATAACGATGTGTATGGTATTGTTGAAGACAACGAAGGTTTGTTATGGATAGCAACATACGGTGGCGGTTTGAACTGCTTTGATAGAAAAACAAACAAGTTTACTGTATATAAACACAATCCAAACAACCTAAATTCAATAGGTAGTAACCAGGTTCGTGTGGTTAATAAAGACCATTTAGGAAACATTTGGGTTGGCGTAAACGAAGGTGGCGGTCTTGACAAATTTGACAAGCGTACCGGTATTTTCCAACACATAGATTTTATTGCTCACGACATTATGAGCATACAAAATGATAAATTCGGAAATCTTTGGATTGGAACATATTATGGTGGTTTTGGTGTATTAAACCCAGAAACACACGACTATAAAGTATACGAGAATAATCCTACTGATTCATTGACTCTTTCCAACAATATTGTTTGGACATTCTACGAAGACACATTATCAAACATTATGTATGTCGGCACACGAGGAGGCGGATTAAACATGTTTGACCTAACAACAAGACAGTTCCTTGGTTCTGAAAAAATGAACCAACACGAATATTCGTTATCATCGAACAACATTCTTTCTATAATACGAGACAAATCAGGTATTCTATGGGTTGGTTCCGAAACAGCAGGATTAAATAAATACAATACCCATAGAAAGAAATTTGCCACAAATCACCCTAGTACAGATTTTAAAAATGTTCCATTATCATCCGATAATGTTATGTCTATCTTGGAGATACGCAATTTTTCACCAGAACACGATGGTCATTTCTTGATTGGAACACGAGGTGCTGGATTATTATACTACGACAAAAATTTTAATGTCATAAAATCTTTCCAAAGCAAAAAAGATGATAAGGAAAGTTTCAATATGATTACCTCTATTGTGCAAGATCCACGAGGATTTTTCTGGTTAGGAACCGATGGTAATGGTTTGTTCCGTTTCTCTTTGGAAAGAGGTATTCTAGACCATTATATCTATGAGGAGAATGTAAACAATGTATTACCCAATAGTGCTGTTACGGCAATGTGTCTAGACAACAAACTTCGACTATGGATTGGTACATACGGTGGCGGTCTTTGTAAGTTTGAATGGGAAAACTGTAAGTTTACAACATACGATGTAAATAAAGCCAACTTTATGCGTAATGCAATTTGGTGCGTTATGCAAGATTCCCAAGATATGATTTGGGCAGGAACAAATGGTCGTGGAATTATGTCTGTCAATCCTGAAACTGACGAAGTACATTTCTATGAACCAGATAGAAGTAATCCAAATTCATTAAATAGTGAAATTGTCTATTCTCTTATGGAAAGTGGCAATGGTACATTTTGGGTTGGAACTGGCGGTGCCGGTATATCAAAATTCAACAGAAGAGAAAAAACATTTGAATCATATACACAAAAATCACACGGTTTAACAAACGATATGGTATTGGCTATACAAGAAGACCGTCGTGGAAATTTGTGGATAAGCACTTGCTATGGTATCTCGAAATTTGCTCCATTTGCAGAAACGTTCACAAACTACAATCAATCAGATGGATTACAAGGAAACTCATTTAATGAAAGAGCATCATTCAAGTCGTCAAATGGTTACTTGTTTTTTGGAGGTTCACAAGGTCTATCCTACTTCTATCCTGATAGCATTATTAACGACACATATACAGGAAGAGTTGTCATTACCGATTTGAAAATTTTCAACAAAGTTGTTGAAATTGGCGAAGACATTCAAGGTGATATTGTTCTAACACAATCAATTACAACAACAAAAGAGTTAGAATTATCATATAAATACAATTTTTCTATTGACTTTTCTATCTTAAATAATGTTGCACCATCAAAAGTACAATATAAATATAGATTAGTTGGTTTCGACGAAGACTGGAACTACACTGATGCAAGTAAACGATCTGCTACTTACACAAACCTTGCAGGTGGCGAATACATTTTCGAGGTAACAGCGACAAACAATGATGGTGTTTGGAGCGACGAAATCACTCAAATAAAGATTACAATAATTCCACCATTTTGGAAAACAACGTGGTTCTATTCTTTGTTGTTCTTATTGTTAGGTTTAGGTATTTATATCTACATCAAATACAGAGAGCACTTCTATAAAGAAGAAAATACAAAACTGGAACGAATGGTTAAAGAACGTACCAACGAAATAGAACAACAAAAGTCGAAATTAGAGTTGCAAAGTGATATGTTGGCACGAAACAACGAAGAACTATCGAAATCAAACCGATTAATCAAGGCAAGTATTAGTTATGCTAAACGAATTCAGGATGCTATCCTACCATCCATTTCTGTATTACATGACTATATTCCATCGGCATTCATTTTATTCAAACCACGCGATGTCGTGAGTGGAGACTTCTACTGGTTCCTTGAAAAAGAAAACAAAATGTATGTTGCCGTAGTAGACTGTACTGGCCACGGCGTTCCTGGTGCATTTATGTCTATGATTGGTGCCACACTGCTACAACAAATCACCTATAAAAAACTACGAACACCTGCAGAAATTTTGGATAAATTGAATTTAGGCGTGCGTTCTGCATTAAATCAAAAAGAAAATGCCTCACCAGATTCACAAGAAGACGGAATGGACATTACACTTTGTTTAATAGACAAAGAAACACATACGGTACAAATTGCTGCAGCAAACCATGTTGCATACTGCGTACACGATGATTTAATTGAAACAATTGATGGAGATATGGCATCGGTTGGCGGATCTATCACATCGGAAACATCGGGAGGATTTACAAACCACGAATTCACATACACACACGGAACCAGATTATTTATGTTTTCAGATGGTTTCCAAGATCAGTTCGGAGGCGAAAATAACAAGAAATTCCTTGGTGTTCATTTCAAGAAATTATTGTTTGAATCAAGCAATCTCCCAATGGAACAACAATGTGCATTGCTAGATAAAACTTTCGAAGACTGGAAAGGTGAACGCAAACAAATTGACGATGTACTTGTTTTAGGACTTGAATTGGACTAAAAAAATACTATCACTTATAGCAGCGACATATCTTATCGGTATGTCGCTGATTGCTTTTGCTCAATCGAATGCGCATAGTTCTTTGAATGCTATAAGACAATGCAATCCGGTGTTCAAAATGCCCCCACTACCCGATTCTGCAAGAAATGTACATACAGTAGATGGTGCATTTCAATTCGCATATCCATTTTCCGTTCACATATCAAAAGACGATATAGAACCAATACGCACAAATGATTCTTTAATTTATTCACTCACAATAGAATCTGCTGGGGCATATTCATTAAATTTAATTTTTGAAAATATACAGATACCAGAAGGAGCAACACTCACAATTCAATCAGCAGATGGTGTTGAATCAGAAACAATAAACAACATTGTCGCCAACGCAAACGGTATCTATGCCACGAACCTTATCAAAGGAGACAAAGTGGTGGTACGATATGCAGAGTTTAGCGAAACAGCAGCAACCAGTTCATGGACGATAACGCAAGTCTCTCATGACTATACAAACATACTAAAAGAAGGAAACACGTTGAAAGCAGGAGCTGCCGCCTGTCACAAAGATATTTCGTGTATTTCCGGATGGGAAACCGAGAAAAAAGCGGTTTGTAAAATAGTGATACAAGGAATCACATTCTGCACAGGCACACTGATAGCAAACACATCGAAAAGCAAAACCCCCTATTTGATAACCGCTAACCATTGCATAGCAAGCAATACCAAAGCCCTCAGAAGCGTATTTTATTTTGATTACGAAAAAACATCGTGCGAAAGCGAAACAACAACAAAAGCCAAAACAATATCAGGCTCTACACTCATCGCCACTTCTCCTGATGGCAAATTAGATTTTTCACTATTAGAATTAAGTCAAGTTCCACCAGAATCGTACGAGCCATACTATGCTGGCTGGAACCTATCCGAAACAATAGACAAAGGCGTTACTTGCATACATCATCCCAAAGGAGACGTAAAAAAATATTCCATTGACAGCAATAAACCAACAACAGAGACATTCCGAACAACAGCAAAAAGCTATGTAACCGATGGCCATTGGAAGATTTCGGAATGGGACGAAGGCACAACAGAAGGCGGCTCTTCGGGAGCTGTTTTATTCGACAAAAGCCATTATATTATTGGAACATTATCCGGCGGAGAAGCCGATTGCGAACATCCTATCAATGACTTTTTCTCGAAAATTTCGAAAGCATGGAACTATTATGGTTCTCAAACAGCACAACTACAACCTTGGTTAGATCCAATAAACTCAAACACAACAATTTGTAAAGGGTACGACCCATATTCAATAGATGAAAACACGATAACAAATATTCTTCCCGAAGACACACTACAGCTATATAGTTTTGGTGACAAAGCAGAAGGATTATGGTCTGGGGTAAATACGATTAGCTGGAATATCATTGCGGAAAAAATTAGTACCAACAAAACAATCTACGATATCGTTTTTTGTGGAGAAATAGACAACACAGCAAACACAGAAGACCTTACATTTTACATTTGGACAGGTCAAGAAGAACCAGAAACGGTAATTGCAGAAATTCCATTTGAAAAAGCGACACAACAAAAAGGGAATCAAATACATATTCCTTTAGAAACACCTATTCGATGCGACGGACCATGTTGGATTGGATATAAAATAAATAATAAATCTACAATTTTCAATAGTTACATGGCAAAAGTAGATATTGGTGGAACTTGCTATGTTAAACATAAAAAAGGTTGGGTAAACACAGCGATACTCGGCTTACCTGCTCATCTTTCCATGCTTGTACATGTCACTGACATTCCAGATACACTAACAACTCCAACATATACGGAAACAGCATTTGACAAACAGATTTTAGCGAAAACTATACCATACCCTACCGATGAATTGTTTGCAATTGATTCATTAGGAGCTATCAAAAAAACGACGACTTTTTTTTATAACAATTCAGAAAAAAGATTAGCAGGTCCCAATGAAAATACGAGTATTTGTTTTGCAAACACTATTACGAACCCAAAGACAGAAATTGTACGAGGATTAAAGCTTGCGGTTTCAGAAATTCCAGATCCAAATATCGAAACAACTCTGTTGCTTTGGAATGAAGATTTCACTCAAGAACTGACAAAGAAAACTATCAAAAATACCCTTCTCAAAGAAAATAATTTCAATCAAATACCATTCGATTCGTTGATTATTTGTGGAAAATCTTTTGCATACGGAATCTGTTTTGACACAACCGAATACGACAAAAATATATCACTCTTTACATACAACGATACAGAATCTGCAGTAGATGGATATTTCTACAGTTGTAATTCTTGGAACAAATACGCGAACTACAACCTTAAATATAACATTGGTATACAACCAATTACAACAAGAACAACATACCACTACAATCCTGATTCTGCAAACATTCTACAATATCCAATAACAAGTGTAATTAGTTTAGACATTAGTGCAAAAGAATCTGCAATCTTTTATCCAAGTATATGTACAAATGAGGTTCATATTCAATTCAAAAATGAGTTTCATAATGTAATACAATACACAATAACAAACATCAATGGCATACTTGTAAAGCAAGATAGATGTGAACTACAAGCAGGGAAATTCACAATTCCAATCACAACTCTTCCACAAGGTTTATATACAATCCAAGTAGAAACAACCACCAACAAATACAAAGGGAAATTCATACACATACAATAGCATTTGCATTTCGGTAAAAAAGACTTGAAACCCGCATTTTCATTTTGTATATTGCATACGAGTTTTAATAGACTCAAAAAAATGAGATGTGTATGAAACATTTTTATTTTTCAATATTTGTCTTTTTATTCGCTACAATTTCTGCATTTGCAGATGGTACGAAGCAATTGATGCCACCGCAGGAGAATGGAACAGCGAAAGGAGTATGCTACATCTCAATAGGTCAAGCACAATCTGTTTCATTTGGTAGATATCATGGTTCAGAAAGTGCTAGCGAACAAGACCGCATCTATATACGAATCATAGATGCCACTAACGAGGAAATACATTTTGGCGTAGGAGATAAAATTTTCAAAGATCAGAGTAATTCAACCATTAAAATTTCAAATATTGCAACCCTAAACTACAGAATAATGAAACCGGACGGTACTGTTGCAAAGACAGGCAGTTTAAAAGACGGGAATCATATTACAAGTTATAGTCAAGCTATTAACGGACCTAAAACAGCAACAGACGGACATAACATCAATAGTAATGGATATAATTCAATATCATATAAACCAACTTCTACTGCCGATACGGGAAATTATTGGATAGAATTTGATATTGGTACACCAATCAATTCAAATAGTTTAATTATTGATTTTGAATATTTTGATATAACTGTCATTAATAATCAGACATACGAACCTATTAATGGTCGTGTTTGGGCATACGAATGGGGACTTTCACCTACAGGCTATCCTAGCGGTTTCGAAAATGAAGTTTGGTCCACATTCTATACCCGTTCAAACGATAAATACACATCAAAAGTTTATTTTGCGGGAGCAAAACCATATCGTTTCATTCTTGGCTGTAACTCCTTTGGAGCAACAGATGAATTTCCTACAGCAGAAGAAAACAGACAATCTTATCCAAATCGAAACACCTTTAAACCCGAATATAGAATCTTTCTTACAAGACCAAACGATGATGAATGGGGAGGCGCAGCAAATCCTCCTAACGTTCCTGAGCAATTAGCACTTGCCGGAGATGCACTTTCTTGTGAGGATTTAATTTTTGTAGTACAATTATTAAATACCGAAGATGCAACGGTGGAACTCTATATTGATGGAGAAGAAAACGGAGAAGGCGTTGATAAAATCCTTGTAGAACGTATGGATGCTTCAAAAAGTAACAAAGGTTATCACTACCCTTGGAAAGACAATCCTCATATTACAAATGCTGGTACGCATTGGTATACCCCGTCCACAATCACATCAGCTTGTCCTCGTCTTTACAAACTATCACTTTTTGACCAAAGATTTAAACTTAATAGCGATGAAACGTATAATTATGGAGATACCATAAAAATAGAAGAAATTTCTTCTGACGATGTTAATTATGGAGCATATAGTAAAGGATTAGGCACAGCAAATAACCCTATAATATTAGATTCAAAAGCAGATTTAATAGAACTTCAAAAAGCAATAGAAGAAAGGAGAGACTTTCAGTATATAATGGATGACTTTTATATTAATAGCAATAAAGAAAAAAAATCTATTACTAAATATATTCCTGGTGGAGAAAATGGGTTTGAGGGTGTTCATTTCTATTTAACAGCGCCAAGTGGTACAATAGAACTAGATGATGACTGGGAACCTATAGGAACAGCTACCAACCCCTTTAAAGGTACATTCCAAGGTGGGAATTACAATCCTAATCCAACTATAGAGACAGATAAAGTACCAGCAAGTGATCAGGATACAATTACATTAATTGGAGTAAAAGGATTATTTGCATATTGCGAAGACGCCACTATTGAAAACATACATGTAAAAGGAGACAACATACTAATTACCCAAAGTAATATCAACGAAGAATCTTTTGGAACAATTTGTAATTATGCTAAAAATACAAAATTCTCACATTGTACTAGTTTTACAAACTTACGCACATCCGAGACCAATCAGGATGTTGAATATGTAGGAGGAATATTAGGATATGGCATAAATTGTACATTGGATTCATGTTCAAACTATGGTAAAATTGAGACTACAAACACATATGCTACTGGCGGTATAGCAGGAGCAATAGAAAATTCAAAAATTAATTTCTGCTACAATTTAAACTATATTAAAAACGACTTTGCTTCTGGTGGAATAATTGGTCTGATAAATGGAGAAAACGCAAGCACAATTACAAATTGTAGAAATGACGGAACTATAGATGCAACAGATTATTGCTACGATGAAACAAATGAATGTGACGATTACGGTTCCGCAGGAGGCATTGTAGGACGCACATATGCAGCTTTTAGCATAGACGGTTGTTCAAATAGTTGCCTTGTTTCTGGCTATAAATGTGGTAGTATTATTGGTGATGAAGATAGTGATATCACTGGTAGTGTTTCTCATTGCTACAATAATTCTAAGACCATTAATTTTTCGCTACGATGTAGTGAAATAACCTATTCTATAAATGACATCGAAGGAACTATTTCATATATAACAACCGATGGATGTAATTCCACACAAGACACCCCAGACCTTGAACAAATGGGCACAACGTCTAAGGGTACCTATTACTTTGATAAAGATTTTGACAATAATATTGTTTTAGTAAATACTTATTGTTGCGGCAAAATATGGCGAACTGAAACAGCCGGACGTCTTTTTAGCGATGACAAATCATATTACATGGCATGGGACGGAAAAGATGATAACGGCAATTGTATTACTGGTAAAATAGATGTTAGTTATCATAAAAATTCTGGAGTCACCCACTTCCCTTTCTATGATCCTGAAAATATACAATTAGGTAACGGACTACAAGGTATGGTTGTATATAGAATCTCACCTATTAAAAAGAATGAGACAACAATATCTTTACCACTTAATTATTACCAAACACAAAATACCTCTGAGGAGCAAGGATACGAATTAAACTTATTCTGGGACGATAGAAAAATATCATTTGATACAGAATGTTCTTTTGAAAAGAAAACAATAAAAGGTACAGAATACAACTATGGCAAAAACGTTAGAGAAGAAATTACCGAGACAAAAGAATATTGTACAAATGTTACAGGGTGCAAGAGCAAATTAGAAAACTATGTAAAAACGTTTTATGCTTGTACAAATCCAGTATCTGGTAAATTTATAGAAAAAGAAGATGAAACATTTGAACCTGCAGAAATTTGGCAAGGAACCGGAATATCATTTGAACTAACAACAACAACTGATGTCATAAAAACAGACTCCAACGGGAAACCTATTCTTGATAAACGAGGACGCTATCAATATGAAAAAAAGACTGAAAAACTTACATATTACGAAGCTTACACTGGAGAATGTGCAGACAACTGTTTACGAACAACAACAAAAACCTATTCTTATTGTGCAAACAAAGGTTTTTGGTATAGCAATGGTGGAGAATGTATACAAAAACAAATCGTTACCCAAGCAAAAGAAGTTAGTTGCCAAGGTATAACGAATATTGACGAAGGCGGTTATTTAGGTTCTATAGCAGGAGGTCATATTTTCCCATACGAAAACCTTTCCTATGACAATAAAGGATTCGGTAATAGCAACACCATGAACACATGGTGGAATGGTGTTGAAACGGTCGGAAAAAGTACACTTATTTTAAAAGAAGATGAACCAGCCATCCTTATGCCAATTGTCATAAGTAAATGGATTGCGACAAACCAAACAAACTCTGTTCTATTGGAATGGAGAACCTCATCGGAAAATAATAACGATTACTTTACAATAGAACGCTCATACGATGGTGTACATTGGACGAAAATCGGTAAAATTTCTGGAGCTGGAACAACAAGTATTTCTCACAATTATTCATTTGTTGATTACGAACCACTAGATGGTATTTCCTACTATAGAATAAAACAAACCGATTTCAACGGCGAATACTCTTATTCTAGTATAAAATGTATTAACAGAATTGCAGAGAATAAAAATGCATTCAAAGCATACACAAAGAAAAATTCAAACGAATTTATAGTTGAAGGAAAAGAGATTGCAGCTTGCACAATTGAACTATACGATACAATGGGAAGAAAAGTAACCAATGTTTCTTATACGACTGTAGATACCGATAAAGTTGTTATTTCTGTAAATAAACTTAACGCTGGAACATACATCATAAAATCTTGTAACCAAGCAAAAACAATCGTTAAGAATTGGTAAAATTAGAATTGTCCATAAACAAAAAAACTCCAATCATTATAATTGGAGTTTTTTTGTTATAAAGGATAAGACAGACTTATTGCTGTTTTTTCTTTAATTGTTCCAACACATCTTTTTGATGAGCTTTTTCTTTATCAGCATTTTGAATGTCTTTCTCTACATTCTTCAATTCTTTTTCTAAATCTGCTTTCTTGTCAAGTAATTTTTCGTGATCCTTTACCGCTTTTTCATAAACTTTTGTTTGCTCTTCTATTTGATAATGCAAATCTAAAGCTTGTACATCTGCATATAAGCTAAGCATAAACTTCTTAATACATTGCTCTTCATCATCGCCAGATGTAATATAATTGCCATTTTCGCGTGCTACGAAAATATTTACTGTAGCTGATTTTCCATTACCGTCAATAATAGTATAGATATCGCAATTGGTAACACACATTGCACTATATGTTGCCTTTGCATAACATGTTACACCACCAGATGCCTTACCTTTTAATTTATCGTTTTTGAAACGTTTTTCTACTGCTTCAACTACAAGTTTTTTTGAGTAATCTACTTGCATAGTGAATGCAGGTCTTTGTTGCTTATTCAATTCTGCATTGGCCATATTAACGACCTGTGAATGTGCAATAGTACAAGTTGCTATTGCTGCTGCCAAAGTGAGTAATAATTTTTTCATTTTGTTTAATATTAATTCTACAATAACTATTGCCAAAAATAATTGATTTTACAAACTAAATAGTCTGATTTGCTGAATATATCGACAGATAGACTATATATCTATACATAAAAAAGGGTAAGATCAAAATCTTACCCTTTTCATCTTGCTTATGAAGATTATTAATATTCATTCCAACTCTTTATTTCCAACTCATCTATAGAGATATTGCAGAATGCTGTGATAAATGCTGTTGCTAAGCGTGCATTTGTCAACAATGGAATATTAAAGTCTATTGCACCACGGCGGATTGAATAATCGTTATCTAATTCTGATTTACTGTGGTCTTTCGGAACGTTGATAACCAAATCAAGTTGTTTTTCACGAATGTAATCCATTACATTTGGTTTCAAATCTTCATCTGGCCAATGAAGTGCAGTTGCCTCTACTCCATTACTATTCAAGAATTCAACAGTTCCTTTTGTACCAAATAGTTTGTAACCTTTTTGAACTAACAAACGGCAAGGTTCAAGTAATACAACCTTACTCTTTGCTGGACCAGTACTCAAGAAAATATTTTTCTTTGGAATCTTGTAGCCAACCGACAACATTGATTTCAAGATTGCTTCATAATAACTATCACCAATACAACCAACCTCACCAGTAGAAGACATATCTACACCCAAAATTGGATCGGCTTTTGCCAAACGAGCAAAACTAAATTGTGGTGCCTTAATACCAATGTAATCCAAATCGAAAATTGACTTGTCAAATTTTTCTACTGGAACACCCAACATTACTTGTGTTGCTTGTGCAATGAAGTTCTTCTTCAATACTTTTGATACGAATGGGAAACTTCGAGAAGCACGAAGGTTACATTCAATAACCTTAATATCGTTGTCTTTTGCCAAGAACTGCATATTGAAAGGACCAGAAATTTCCAATCCTTTTGCAATCGCTCTACTAATCTTCTTAATTCGGCGAATTGTTTCAAAGTACAATTTTTGTGGTGGGAATGTCATCGTTGCATCACCAGAGTGAACACCGGCAAATTCAACGTGTTCTGAAATTGCATAACTCAACACTTCACCATTTTGTGCAACGGCATCAATTTCGATTTCTTTTGCTTGTTCTATGAACTGCGTAACAACAACAGGATGTTGTTTTGATACCTTAGTGGCAAGCGTCAAGAAATGTTCCATTTCTTCCTTATTTGAAACGACATTCATAGCTGCACCAGAAAGTACATACGAAGGACGAATCAATACAGGGAAACCAACCTCATCAACAAATTGATAAATATCGTCCATACTTGTCAATTCTCTCCAGCGTGGTTGATCAATACCTAGTTGATCGCACATTTCAGAGAATTTGTGACGGTCTTCTGCTCTATCAATATTGATTGGAGAAGTTCCTAACACATTTACCTTTTGATTGTACAAACGCATTGCCAAGTTATTTGGAATCTGACCACCTGTAGAAACAACGACTCCATGAGGAGCTTCCAAATCACAGATATCAAGCACACGTTCCAATGTCAATTCATCGAAATACAATCTATCGCAAGAATCGTAATCAGTTGATACTGTTTCCGGATTATAGTTTATCATAACCGAATGGAATCCTTCTTTCTTGATAGTATTCAATGCATTTACACCACACCAGTCAAATTCTACCGAAGAACCAATTCTATATGCACCAGAACCAAGAACGATTACCGATTTCTTATTGCTATTGAAAGAAATATCGTTCTCGTTTCCTGAATATGTCATATACAAATAGTTCGTTTGTGCTGGATACTCAGCAGCCAACGTATCAATTTGCTTTACAACAGGAACGATTCCTTTTGCTTTACGATATTGACGAACAGCATCAATATTGTCCTCAATATTCTTATCTGCCGAATTCAACACAAGACGGGCAATTTGGAAATCTGAGAAGCCACGAACTTTTGCTTCACGCAATAAGTCTTCTGGCATAGATTCTAAATTTGAGTAACCTGAGAGTTGCTGTTGAATATTTGCAATATTCTTCAACTTTTCAAGGAACCATTTGTCAATCTTTGTCAAATCATGGATTTTATCTACCGAATATCCTTTTTCCAAAGCAATATTGATAGCGAAAATACGCATGTCGGTTGGCTTCTGTAACTCTTTGTCAAGATCTTCGAACGAAATATCATGGTTAGCAACAAAACCGTGCATACCCTGACCTATCATACGCAAACCTTTTTGAATAACTTCTTCGAAGTTACGACCGATTGCCATTATCTCACCAACGGACTTCATTGACGAACCAATTTCTTTTGAAACGCCATTGAATTTTCCCAAATCCCAACGTGGAATCTTACAAACAATGTAATCCAAAGCTGGCTCGAAGAATGCACTTGTAGTCTTTGTTACAGAGTTCTTCAATTCAAACAAGCCGTAGCCCAAACCTAACTTAGCAGCAACAAATGCTAATGGATAACCAGTAGCTTTCGAAGCCAAAGCTGAAGAACGGCTCAAACGAGCATTTACCTCAATTACACGATAATCTTCGGAATTTGGATCAAGTGCATATTGCACATTACATTCACCAACGATACCGATATGGCGAACTATACGGATAGCTAATTCACGAAGTTTATGATATTCCGCATTAGACAATGTTTGTGAAGGAGCCACAACAATACTTTCACCAGTGTGAATTCCAAGTGGATCGAAGTTTTCCATATTACAAACCGTAATACAGTTATCGTATTTATCACGAACAACTTCATATTCAACTTCCTTCCAACCTTTCAATGATTCTTCAACAAGCACTTGTGAAGAATAAGCAAAAGCTGTTTCACAAAGTTTCTTCAATTCCTCAATATTCGAGCAGAAACCACTACCAAGACCACCAAGAGCATACGCAGCACGGACAATCACAGGGAAACCAAGTCTTTCAACAGCCTTAACAGCTTCTTCCACTGAATTAACAGCCTCACTACGAGCCGTTTTCACATTGATTTCATTCAATTTTTGAATGAACAAATCACGGTCTTCTGTGTCTTTAATTGCCTGAACTGGTGTACCCAACACTTTAACACCATATTTTTCAAACACACCACTGTCGTACAAAGCTGTACCACAGTTCAAAGCAGTTTGTCCACCGAAAGCCAACAAAATACCTTGTGGTTTTTCTTTTTGGATTACACGTTCTACAAATTCAGGAGTTACAGGCAAGAAATAAATTCTATCGGCAATACCTTCAGAAGTTTGTACGGTTGCAATATTTGGGTTGATAAGAATCGTTTCGATTCCTTCTTCGCGTAATGCTTTCAAGGCTTGTGAACCAGAGTAGTCGAATTCACCTGCTTCTCCAATCTTCAAAGCACCTGAGCCTAATACAATTACTTTTTTAATCTCGTTCATTTCAGTATGATTTTACGGTTGGAGTTACTTTTTATTTTCTTCTACTAATTTGATGAATTTTTCAAATAAAAATTCAGTATCAGTTGGACCACCACATGCCTCTGGATGAAATTGTGTAGCAAAAATAGGTTTTACCTTGTGCTTAATTCCTTCGCAAGTGTCATCGTTAAGATTGATAAAGTATGGTTCCCAATCGCCAGTCAATTTTGAGTGGTCAACAGCAAAACCGTGATTTTGAGAAGTAATAAAGCAACGATTTGTACCAACTTCACGAGCAGGTTGGTTATGACTTCTATGGCCATATTTCAACTTATATGTTGTTGCCCCAGATGCCAAACCTAACAACTGGCTACCCAAACAAATACCGAAAATAGGTTTATCACCTTCAATCGCAGTTTTTAAGTGTGCAACTGTTTCCTTACACATTGAAGGATCACCAGGCCCATTCGAGATGAACAAACCATCGTATTCATCTTTCGTAAAATCATAATTCCATGGAACACGAATAACCGTAGTATCATGCTTTAATAAACAACGAATAATGTTGTTTTTCACACCACAATCCACAAGCATGATTCTATTAGAACCATTACCATACACAACTTTTTCCTTAGTACTTACCAAGTCAACCAAGTTTTCTTTATTAGGATCGTACCATGCAACATCTTCGTCATCGATAACGATTTTACCAAGCATACAACCCGACTCACGCAATATTTTTGTGAGAGCACGAGTGTCAACATCAAAAATTGCCGGCACCTTGTTTTCAACCAACCAATCAGCAAGGCTTTTCTCTGCATTCCAATGGCTATACACAAAGGAATAGTCCGAAATTACCAATCCTGCGATTTGGATTCTATCACTTTCGAAAAACTTTGGCATATTGTTTTCGAACTCCGTCTTAGGAACACCATAGTTTCCTATCAAAGGATAAGTTGACACTAAGATTTGCCCTTTATATGAAGGGTCAGTTAAACTTTCCGGATAGCCAGTCATAGCCGTATTGAAAACGACTTCACCAGCAACCGAACCTGGAAAACCAAAGGACTTACCAACGAATTCCTTTCCGTTTTCCAAGATCAATTTGGCATTTTTTAATTTTGACATTGTACCTTTTATTAAAATCACTATCTATTAAATAGATTTATTTAATAATATACTCCTGCCAGCTCTTGATTTGAATATCACTCATTTCTTTCGAGCAAGCAGCTTGTAAGAATGCACTTGCAAGACGGGCATTTGTCAACAATGGAATATTGTGGTCAATTGCCGCACGACGAATCTTGTAACCATTCGTCAATTCGCGTCTTGTTTGATTCTTTGGTATATTTATAACTAAATCTATTGTATGTTCTTGCATTAATGTTGTAATGTCTTCTGCTGCTGATTCATCTGGCCAATTTACAGCCGTAGCCTTTACGCCGTTTTCAGCCAAGAATTTTTGTGTTCCTTCGGTAGCGTAGATTTTTAAGCCTTTTTCTTGCAATAATTTACAAGAATCCAACAAATCAACTTTACCTTTTGAATCGCCAGAAGAAACTAATACTCCTTTTTCTGGTTTATGGAAACCTACTGAATATAACGAAGCTAACAATGCATCGCTGAAATCGGTACCCAAACAACCAACTTCACCTGTCGAAGACATATCTACGCCCAAAATTGGGTCAGCTCTATGAAGACGAGCAAATGAGAATTGCGAAGCCTTTACACCAACGTGATCAACATCGAATACTGCTGAATCTGGTTTTTCAACAGATTCACCCAACATAATCTTTGTTGCTGTTTCAATGAAGTTGCGTTTCAATACTTTTGAAACGAAAGGGAAACTTCTTGAAGCACGAAGGTTACATTCAATAACTTTTACATCATTATTTTTAGCCAAGAATTGAATATTGAATGGACCACTAATGTTCAATTCTTGAGCAATTTTCTTACTGATTTGTTTGATTCTGCGGGCAGTTGCTACATAAATATTTTGCGCTGGGAACACTAATGTAGCGTCACCAGAGTGAACACCTGCAAACTCAATATGTTCAGAAATACCGTATTCAATGATTTCACCGTTTTTAGCAACAGCATCGAATTCAACTTCTTTTGCATTTTGCATAAACTTAGAAACAACTACAGGATATTCTTTTGAAACTTTCGCAGCCGCACCCAAGAATGTATGCATTTGTTCTTTGTCGTAGCAAACATTCATAGCAGCACCCGAAAGCACATACGAAGGACGAATCAATACAGGGAAACCAACCTCATCGATAAATTTGTCGATTTCATCGTAACTTGTCAATGCTTCCCATCTTGGTTGGTCAATTCCAAGTTGATCCAACATCGCAGAGAATTTATTTCTATTTTCTGCTCTATCTATAGAAACAGGAGAAGTTCCCAAAATTGGCACATTCTGACGGTAAAGTTTCATTGCCAAGTTGTTTGGAATCTGTCCACCTACCGAAACAATAACACCTTTTGGTGTTTCTAAATCCATAACATCAAGTACGCGTTCGAAACTTAACTCATCGAAGTACAAACGGTCACACATATCGTAGTCGGTAGAAACAGTTTCTGGGTTGTAGTTAATCATAATTGATTTGTAACCCAATTTACGAGCAGTTTGAATAGCATTTACCGAGCACCAGTCAAATTCAACCGAAGAACCAATTCTATATGCACCAGAACCAAGCACAACGATAGATTTATCGTTTTTATAAGCATAACTAATGCTGTGTTCTGTTTCACCGTATGTCATATATAAATAGTTCGTCAATTCTGGATGTTCAGAAGCAATCGTATTGATACGACGAACTGCAGGAAGGATATTGAATTTCTTACGAACATCGCGAACGCGCAATTGTTCTTTTTCCATATTTCCTGCTGGATTTTCCACATAACGAGCGATTTGGAAATCAGAGAAGCCCAAGCGTTTAGCTTCTTTCATTACATCTGCTGGCAAATCTTCGATTTTATTGTATGAAGAAAGAACTTTTGTGTAGTCAACAATATTTTTCAAACAGTTGATGAAATACACATCAATTTTTGTAAGTTCTTCGATTCTTTCTGGCGTATAACCATTTTCCAATGCCTTTGCAATGGCAAAAATTCTCAAATCTGTTGGATGAGAAAGTTCTTTGTCTAAATCGTCGAACTCTAAATCATTGTTACCAACGAAACCATGCATACCTTGACCTATCATACGAAGACCTTTTTGCATAATTTCCTCGAATGATTTACCAATAGACATTATTTCGCCGACAGACTTCATTGAAGAACCGATTTCACGGTCAACGCCAACGAATTTTGTCAAATCCCAACGAGGAATTTTTGCAATAATATAATCGACTGAAGGTGGAACATACGCAGAGTTTGGCGTACCCATTTCACCGATTTGGTCAAGAGTATACCCCAAAGCCAATTTTGCAGCAACAAATGCAAGAGGATAACCAGAAGCTTTTGATGCCAATGCAGAAGAACGGCTCAAACGAGCATTGATTTCGATAATTCTATAATCATTAGTCTGTGCATTGAAAGCAAACTGAATATTACATTCACCAACGATACCGATATGACGAACAACTTTTATAGATATTTCCTGCAACATTGCAATTTGTTCCTTCGTCAATGTTACAATTGGAGAAATCACGATACTTTCACCTGTATGGATACCAAGAGGATCGACGTTTTCCATTGGAACCACAGTGAAGCAATGATCGTTTGCATCGCGAATTACCTCAAATTCAATTTCCTTCCAACCTTTCAACGATTCTTCTACAAGAATTTGTTTTGAATACGCCAACGCATTTTCGCAAAGGTCAACAAATTCTTTTTCGTTTGTAGAAATACCTGAACCAAGACCACCAAGAGCGTATGCAGAACGAACCATGATTGGGAATCCCAATCGGTTAGCAACCTTCAAAGCGTCTTCTATAGATTCTACAGCTTGTGAAGATGGAGTTTTCGCATCGATTTCGTTCAATTTCTTCACGAACAAATCACGGTCTTCTGTAATCATAATTGCTTCCACAGAAGTTCCTAGCACTTTCACACCATATTTTTCAAGCGTACCTGAAAGATATAATTGTGTTCCACAGTTCAAGGCAGTTTGTCCACCGAAAGCCAACAAGATGCCATCTGGTTGTTCTTTCTTGATAATTTCTTCCACAAAATATGGAGTGATTGGCAAGAAATACACCTTATCTGCAATACCATCAGAAGTCTGAATAGTAGCGATATTAGGGTTGATTAACACTGTCGAAATTCCTTCCTCGCGCATTGCCTTCAGCGCCTGCGATCCGGAATAGTCGAACTCTCCCGCCTGACCAATTTTTAGGGCTCCTGAACCAAGTAGAAGCACTTTTTTAACATCTTTCATTCTATATAATTTTTTTCATTCATTCCGTAAAACAAAAAAAATGCGTTAGTAAAAACAACTAACGCATTAACAATCAAAAACAAAAATGACTTTTTCTTGATGGCCTTTTGGCAACATCACCTTATTCGGTAAATCCAAGAATGTCTTCATTGCTTTCGTATTTTTTATTTTGGCAAAAGTACGAATTCGATTTCATACTCACAATAAACAAAAACGAAAACTTATTAACTTTTTTGTTTAATAACTGCAGTAACACTTACAATAGGGTAATTACAACGCAACAACCTTTATTTCACATCTTGTACCAAGCGAACAGATATACCATAACTGCGATAGTATCCAAAACACTTACCCGCCACATAGTCATTTTTAAAATGCATACAAATAGCATAGAAGTTGTTATTGTTTAAATTTCTATGGTCGGCAACCGAAGACCAATAATATGAAAAAACTCCTACACCTTCTATACTCGTACCAGAACGTTGCCCCGCAGCCGGAAAAAACACTGCGCCATTAGCTTCCATCTTACTCCATTCGCTTATTGAATACGTATTGTTTGAAAAGCCATTCATTCCACTATTGAATGTGATATCAGCTGGCGTTGTCCAGTTGTCTGGTAACAATATCATACCTGCAATGCCATTTATTGTTGCGGAACCTTTTAAGTCTAATGCATTGTTTCTTTTACAGATCAGATAAAACCATTCATCATCTGTCAATGTTCTCCATTTTTTAGAGGTTCCTCCATTGGAAATTTTATTATACACACCCCAATCATACTTTGTGTCCGTTATGTCCGCATATTGGTTACGAATAACACCATATTTTATATGATTTGTAGTTGCCATATACGGATATTTTGATTTATATCCACTTGTTCCCCAACCAAATAAATCTATCCAACCATCATATTTTTTAGACCTATTTTTATTGTCTGCACCGATTGTGTCATATTGGTGTTCTGCAAAGCGCCACGTTTTTGTACTTGCTTGATATTGCAAATTGCCCTGCGAAAAATACACCTTCGTTGAATCGCTTACCGAAAATACTGCGAGAATTGCCCCATCTTGTATTTGCACAGATTGAGAATTTCCTGCAAAAGTGAGAATGAGAAATGATAATATAGAGAAAAGTTGTTTCATTAACTTTAAATTATCAAACAAATATACAAAATAAAATGAAAACTATTGTTGCAAATGCTTACATTTGCAACAATATTATTACAATGGAATATCCGAAAGACTTACAATGCATTACGAATCTATTCAAACAAAAGTTTGGAAAAGATTTCTCGCATATTGAGTTATTGCCTGGTGCTGGTTCTTCACGTCGGTATTACCGTATTTCATGCAATGGCAAGAATGATGTACTTGCATGCGTTGGAACCAACATAGAGGAAAACGAGTCGTTTATATATTTCAGTTCTATTTTTCGAAAAAATGGCATCAATACTCCTGAAGTCCTTGCCTACAACGATACAAAAGAAATTTATCTTATTTCTGATTTAGGTAAATGCGATGTTCTTACCGCAAAAAAAAATCTTTCTGACCCAGAAGTCATAGAACTATACAAACGAATTCTTTCGGATTTAATCCAAATTCAATTGTGCGGAGCGAACAAAATTGATTTTAAACATTGTTTTGTCCGCGAAGAATTCGACCGCACTGCTATGCGATGGGATTTATATTATTTTAAATACTACTATCTAAAAATCAGCGGATTAGAATTCAACGAGCAAAAACTTGAGAACGATTTCAATTCTTTACTTGATTTTTTGGATAAAGCAGACCGTTCATTTTTCATGTACAGAGATTTCCAATCTCGCAACATCTTATTGCAAGACGGAAAACTTGGCTACATAGATTTTCAAGGTGGAATGAAAGGTCCGCTACAATACGATGTGGTTTCTCTTTTGTATCAAGCAAAGGCGAATTTAAGCGAAGAGACCAGACAACTGCTTCTATCCTATTATATTACGGAACTACAAAAGCACATTTCTGTTGACGAGGAGTTGTTTCGTAATCAATTCCAAGGCATAGTATTCATACGCATTTTGCAAACGCTTGGAGCATACGGTTTTAGAGGATACATTCAACGGAAAGAACACTTTATCCAAAGTATTCCGCAGGCACTACAAAATTTAAAAGCACATACGCCAATCATTCATAACATTGTGCCAATGCCATATCTTTCAGCTTTAATCAACGAACTTCCAGAATTACAAATAGAACAATGACAGAATCAACTTTAACGGTAGAAATAACCAGTTTTTCCTTCAAAAAAGGAATTCCACAAGACGAAAGCGGAAATGGTGGTGGATTTGTATTCGACTGTAGAGCACTTCCAAATCCTGGTCGTTACAAAGAATACCTCGAAGTAAACGGCACCCAACAAGAAGTGATTGATTTTTTCAAACCATACGCAGAATGTGACGAATTCTTCTCTCACGTTTGTGCATTGGTTACACAAAGTGTAAATAAATATGTAGAACGAGGATTTACTCATTTGATGATAAACTTCGGTTGTACAGGCGGTCAACATCGTTCTGTATATTTTGCAGAAAAAACAGCACAATTCATACACGAAAACTTCCCTGTTCGCGTTGTAGTAAATCATAGAGAACAAAAAATCTTCAAAGAACTATAATGAAATTTAGGCTCGCCATCGTATTCCTTTTGTGTTCTTTGTGGGGATTTTCCCAAAACATAAATGTTCGCATTTATTCTGACAACAAAATAGAAACATTTGTATTCTACGCAAAATCAGGCAAATACGACATTGTTTCCCATAACAAGATTATTTGCTCGGTAAACGAAGGGGAATCGGTGACAATCAATAAACGTGGGCAAAAAATTAACATAAATTCATTGTACGGATTCTTCACTGCCGACACACTTCTATTGTTCCGCGGATTAAACCAAGACAACAAATACCAAGTGCGTTTCCATACAAAAAAACCACTGGCACGGGAATACGACAACGATTTATATGTAAAATCTTCCACTACATCACTCATACTCATAAACGATGTAAATTTCGAAAAATACATTGCCGGCGTAGTTGAATCTGAGGCTGGAGCCAAGGCTGAATTGGAATTTTATAAAGCACAAGCCGTACTGTGCAGAACATACGCTGCAAAATTCTACAAACGCCATCTCAAAAACAACTATAACCTTTGCGACGGCGTGCATTGTCAGGCGTATGTAGGCCGTTGCCGTTATAGCGATGCTATAAAGCAAGCCGTAGAAGCTACACAAGGGCTTGTTCTTGTGGATAAAAGCAATGTGTTAATCGAAGCAATTTTTTCTGCAAACTCTGGCGGAGAAACTTGTAATAGCGAAATGGTTTGGTCGAAAACTATACCATATCTTCGTGGGAAACCAGATCCATACAGCGTAGGCCAACCAGGTTACGAATGGACAAAAACAATTCCTCGAAAAGATTGGCTCAGTTACTTAGAAAAGAAAGGTATCCACCATTCTGATTCTTGTAATTTATCGTTCGAACAACCGGTACGACGAAAATATTTATATGTTGAATGCCAAGATTCCGTTCTTCTGCTCACAACAATACGAACAGACTGGAAACTTCGTTCTACATTCTTTTGCATCGACGACAGAGATGATGTTATTGTGCTACACGGGAAAGGCTTCGGTCACGGCGTTGGACTATCGCAAGAGGGTGCAATGGAGATGGCACGATTGGGATTTCCGTACAAAGAAATTTTAGAATTTTACTTTACGGATGTTCATTTACGAAACATTTCCAAACTGAATTTTTTTCAAATAGAATAGAGATTTTATATTTTTGCAAAATAATTAATAACAAGATATGCATATAGCAGTAGCAGGAAACATTGGCGTTGGTAAGACAACACTAACAACTATGTTGGCAAAGCAATATGGTTGGGAGACAAACTTTGAAAATGTTGACAACAATCCTTATTTGGACGACTTTTATCAAGATATGAAAGCGTGGTCTTTTAATGTGCAGATTTCATACCTTCACAGCCGTCTACAAAATATTCGAAACATACAAAATTCCGGGAAAGATGTCATTCAAGATCGTACAATCTATGAAGATGCGTACATTTTTGCACCGAACCTTCATTCTATGAATTTGATGGCAAGCCGCGATTTTGAAACATATTTTGCACTTTTCCGCCAAGTAGAACAATTGCTTCAAGCACCAGACTTGCTTATATACCTAAAAGCATCGGTTCCTACATTGGTTCGTAGAATCCAAACAAAAGGACGCGAATACGAAAACTCTATTCGTCTTGATTATTTGGAAAATTTGAACAAACGCTACGAAACATGGATTCAATCATACAACTTGGGCAAAATATTGATTATCGATACCGATAAACTAGATTTTTTGGAAAACAAAGAAGATTTTAGCACCATAATCGACAGAATCGACGCTGAACTTTTTGGCTTATTTAAAAACGAATAACATGGAAGACAATCGCTATTCATTCAACTCAAACGATCTTTTATATAAAGTTTTCCGTTACAGAAAACCGTTGTTCATCATAACAGCAATCGGTTTTATTGCAGCGGTCATCGTTTCTTTCTGCATTACACCATTATACAAATCAACTGTAGTTGTATTCCCTGCTCCATCACTTTCAACATCGCAAGAATTGATTGCCACACGAGATGCAGCAAAAAAAGAATCTATCTTTGGTGAAGACAAAGAAACAGAACAAATTCTACAAGTTTTGAATAGTGATGAACTTCGTAGCAAAATGATCGCAAAATATGACCTTTGGAACCATTACGACATTGACTCTGCCAATGTTTCACATCCATTGGACAAAATGTTGAAGAAATTCAAAAAACGTATTTCTTTCAACCGAACAGAATATAGTGCAGTAGAAATCAGTGTATTGGATGTAAATCCAAATACTGCAGCAGAAATGGCTAACGACATTGCTTCATTAATCGATACGATTATGAACAATATGGAAAAACGCCGTTCCACTAATGCCTACGCTATTGTTCAACACGAATATGACGCAAAAGTAGAACAACAAAAAATGTTCGAAGATTCACTTCGCACAATTATGGAAAAAGGCGTATTCGATTTTGAATCACAATCAGAAGAATACTGTAAAGCATACGCAAACGCAGTTGTTTCTGGCAATAGTAAAGGTGCCGAAAAAATCAAAGAACAAATGGACACGCTTGCAAAATATGGTTCTACCTATATTTCTCTTCGTGACTTCTTGTTCAACGAAAAAGAACAATTAAGTTTGCTTAACCAAAAACTAAAAGAAGCACAAGTTGATGCCAGTGCTACATTGACCCACTATTTCGTGGTAAACAAAGCATTGCCATCAGATAAAAAGGCGAAACCTCGCCGTATGATTATTGTGCTTGTTTCTACTGTAGCAACATTTGCATTTGCTTTCGTTGCACTTATTTTCATTGAATTAGTAAAAGACTTCCGTCGTCGCGAGGAAGAATTACAACAAGCATAGTGGAAAAGAAGACGGTTGTTGCATTGTACCTCGTTGCGATTGCATTCATAATCGCAAGTGTTATAGGGATTTACAACGAATCGTTTGTAATCACATTGGTTCCGTTTGCCCTTGCTATGGCATTTCTCACCTTGTTAGCATTGGACAAATTGTTACTGGTACTCCTATTCTTCACTCCGCTTTCATTGGAATTGTCGGAATTTATGCCAGGTGCACCACTGAATATGAGTTTACCAACGGAACCATTTCTGTTTATGGCAATGTGCCTATTTTTCGTTAAATTGATAACAGAACGTAGATTTGACAAAAAGGTGCTATCACATCCTATCAGCATTTGCATTTACATTTACCTTGCGTGGTTACTGTTTACGACACTTACCTCAGAAATGCCTGTTGTTTCATTCAAATATGTATTGACACGACTATGGTTTATTGCCGTATTTTATTTTATTGCCACCCAAGTCGTTTATGACGAAAAGAACATTGTGCATTACATTATGGCGTATGCATTAGGATTCTCTATTGTTATCGCATATACGCTTATTCACCATGCAATGTCGCGTTTCTCACACGACACTTCGTATTTGGTAATGCAACCATTTTTCCGCGACCACACTTCGTACGGAGCTGCATTGGCATTACTTATTCCTGCCATGTTTGTCGTAATAAAAAGAATACGAAACGACTTCAGCATAAAATTCTTCACATTAAGTTTACTCGTTTTGTTATGCATAGCACTACTATTTTCGTATACCCGTGCTGCTTGGGGAGGAATTTTTGCAGTTACCGCATTGTGGGTTGTCCTAAAACTACGAATAAAAATAAAGACACTTATTACAATTGGATTGTTCGGCATCATTATGATTGCCCCATTTTATAATGACATTATCTACAAGATGTCGAAAAACGATGAAGTTTCCAGTACAAACTTCTTATCGCACGTAAAATCCATCTCAAACATTTCGTCTGACGACTCAAATATGGAACGCATTAACAGATGGAAATGTGCACTTCGAATGTTCGAAGAGAGACCAATTACAGGCTTTGGTCCAGGAACATATATGTTCTTATATGCTCCATTCCAAAATTCGCAAGACAAGACAAAAATCAGTACTAATGCCGGAGACTGCGGTAACGCCCACAGCGAATATTTGGGACTTTTAGCTGACGCCGGACTTTTTGGAGCGCTATCATTCATTGCATTACTAATAACAGTTCTGGTAATAGGTTTTAATCTTTACAACAGAACAAAAGATGAACTAACCAAAGACACTGTTCTGTTTCTTTTATTAGGTCTAATCACCTATTATCTACACGGATTCTTAAATGATTTTCTCGATATGGATAAAATCGCCTCTCTATTTTGGGGCTTTATAGCCATTATCGTTATGTTCGATATAAAAGATAAAAATCAAGAAACTAATGGCATACACAATTGAAACTTGCTACTCTTCAGCTCTATTTGAGTTGTTCGAAAAGAAAGATGCGATTGTCATCGTTACAGATGTTTTTCGTGCAACAACATCAATTTGTACCGCATTCGCAAATGGAGTAAAAACCATTATTCCGGTAAAAACCGAAGAAGAAGCAAAAGATTACCAAAAGAAAGGCTATCTCATTGCAGCAGAACGAAATGGAAAGAAACTTGACTTTGCTGATTTTGGTAATTCACCAGAAAATTTCAAACGAGAAATAATCGGAGGAAGAGACATTGTTTATAGCACGACCAATGGAACAAGAACAATCCAAATGGGCGAAAACTGTCGTGCAGTTGCCATCGGTTCTTTTGCAAACTACCATCCTCTAATTGAATGGATAAAACAACAAAAAAGCGATGTAATTCTTCTTTGTGCTGGTTGGAAAGGTAAATACAATATTGAGGACGCTATTTTTATGGGAGCCATTGCCGATGAATTACTTAAAACTGACGAATACGACACTATTTGCGACTCAACTGTTGCTGCACAAGATATGTGGAACAACCACAAGCACGACCTTCGTGGTTTTATTGAGCATTGCGCACAACGAACTCGTCTTCGCAACAACGGCGTAGACGAATGTATAGACTACTGCATTACATTAGATACTTGCAACGTAGTTCCGGTCTATAAAGACGGAAAAATTACCGACATATTACAAGATTGTTAATAACTACATAGGAAAAATAAAAACATATAACCAATAAAAAACTACATTTGAAAAAAATTAAAACGTATGGAAGTTCAAGTACAAGGTAAATTAATACAAATACAACAACCTGTTTCTGGAGATGGACCAAATGGAACATGGAAACGCCAGGATTTCATTATTGAAACGATATCACAATATCCAAGAAAAATTTGTTTTACTGTAAACAACGACAAAGTTCCAACATCTGATTTACAAATCGGTGACGAGCTTACTGTTTCATTAAATATAGAAAGCCGTGAATACAATGGTCGTTGGATGACAAATTTCCGTGCTTGGAATATCGTAAAAGGATTTGTTGGTGAAGTAAAACAAATTGAACTTACTGGTATTGTTATTCAAGCATTGGAAAAACGGAGCGGAACAAGTGCAAAAGGAAATTGGACTGTTCAAGAATTTGTTATAGAACTGCCAGAACAATATGCACCAAGAGTTTGTTTCTCTGTATGGAATAGCAGAATTCACGATACAACATTAGCAAACGGTAACAATGTAACTATCACTGTTGATATTGAAAGCCGTGAAGGTAAAAATGGTGGTTGGTTCAGTAGCGTACAAGCATGGAGAGGAAACATTGCTCCTGCTGCCAATACAGGCGGATACGGTGTTGCAAGTTCTGCCCCTGCAGCACAAGCACAACAAGCACAAGATATCGAAAGCATTCCTAGTTCATCTGCCGCAGCAGCAGCTGCTCCTACAGCAAGCGAACCAGCTGCATCTTCAGATCCATTGGGTGGAATGACTAGTTCTGACGCAACAAGCGATCTTCCTTTCTAAACAAAAAATCTTATTTAGGATGATAACAAAAAAGCAGTCTTTCGACTGCTTTTTTTGTTAATACATGTAGGTCAAAATTGTTTTTTAATTCTTGCCTACTGAAAACTTTTCACGAAAACAACAAAAGTTTTCAGTAGGATTCATAATTCATCCATTTTTAAGAATTCCGGCAAAGAAATATGTCGTACTATACTTGTTGAATAATCTATGTCATCATTAGTTATCAATATTTTTTGATGACAATTACTGATTTTTTCAAAAGCAGAAAACTCACGATTATACGCTTTTTCATCAGCAACACTATATGCAACTTGTATGAAATAAGTTTTGTTATCCTTTTGGGCCATAAAATCTATTTCCTTGTCACTATTATAGACTTGTAAACTATAATCACGATATAACAATTCGTTATACACTATATTTTCCAAGTTATGAGTTATATCGTATCGGTTAGAATTACACCGTAAACTATTAAACGCTACATCTGCATTATAGAGCTTTTTATAAAATGCAAGTTCCTGTTTTGTTTTGGTAGAATACTGCCCGATACTTTCAATTATAAATGCTTCCTCCAAATACGACAAATAACTCATAATTGTATTAATAGAACAATTTGAATGAACATTTTTTATGTAGTCGTGGATAGATTTTGCCGAAAAAATGCGAGCATTTGATTGCAGCACAAAATTAACAAGGTGACGAAATAAATCGGTTTTTCGAATTTTGTATCGACTTATAATGTCATTCGTTACAATTGTATTATCTAAATCGCTCAAATATTGTAATTGTGCATCAAGAGTTTCAAACTCAAAACGTTTTGGGAAGCCGCCCCATACCAAATAATCACTAATACTTGAAACCTTACCAAGTTGCTGACAATATTCGTAAATTTCTTTGTACACAAACGGACGAATACGTATGGAGACATAACGTCCACTCAATTCCTTTACAAATTCACCAGATAATAGTTTGGAGTTTGATCCTGTAATAAATACTGAATTATTCTGCAACCGTAATGTTTTGCAGACATCGTGCCAGCCTTGCAACGTCTGTATTTCATCAAAAAACAAATAACACTTACCTTGCTTTCGATGCGAATCCACATAATTAAACAAATCAATGGAATTTTGAATTGTCATAGAAGTGCGCATATCTTCAAAATTCAGATAAATAACATTATCGGTTTCTTTTTTGATTTCATCCATTATTTGATTAAAAATCACAGACTTACCACAACGGCGAATACCTGTTATTATTTTAATCAAATCCGATTCGTAAAACGGACGAACTTTTGCTACATAATGTTCACGTTGAATCATTTCTACTGAAAACTTTTCACAAAAATAACAAAAGTTTTCAGTAGTATTGAAAACTTTTCACAAAAATAACAAAAGTTTTCAGTAGAAAGATTTAAAACAGATAGAGCAAAAAGGAGAATCAAAATTCTGATTTTTGTCCATAATTTAACATTTGCTCAGCTGCCACAGCAAAATCTAATGCTTTGTCATAAGCATTCAACATCTCGTCCTTATACTTTACCACACCTCTCATCACCAATTTCTCCAAAGCCGATATAAAGTGTTGCATGAAGGTGTAGTCGATTTCGTTGGTATCTATTATTGGAACAGACACATACTCTATTTTTATTCTTTCCCAACCTGCTTTTTCAGACCAAGTATAATTACCTCTAATCGTTTTTTGCAAAATAGAAACAAAAAACAAATACTCATTTTTTGAAGTATTTTGTTTTTTTATATACTTAATTGCATAACTATCTTGTAAAACTGTAAATTCATTCGGTTGATAAAACATAACGCCTGTATTTGCACCATTTGCAGATACACTTATTACATTCTTTAAAATAGTTGCATTTTCTCGAGGCACAAAGCATGAAAGACCTTGATTTTCTATTCCAGCAGTTAATGCAGGCAAACAGAACTCTCCATCAAACTTACCTTCCAAATCTTTTACTTTATATTTTAATCTCTTCACCTTTATTTTTTCAAACAACTCACCAATCTTCCTCTCTTCAAACTTCACCTCTCCATTTCTAAACTTTTCCAATGCGGAAGTTTCTTCTGCGGTAAGTATGGTATCGTTCAAGCCAGAATCTTTTAGGAACTTTTCCACTTGAAGCATTTTTTCTTCTTCTAAAAGAGTGATGTATTGTTCCATGTAAGAATAAGATGGCTCGTTTTTTAATGTTGGAAGGGTTACATATGTATTATAAAAAGCATCCTCAAAATTTCTAACTAAGACTCCTAAGTACTTCTTTTGAAATCTATTTAACAACGATATAAAATACAAAGCTATATTTTCATTAAATTCTGAAAATCTTGGATATGCAGTTTTTGTAAATTGTCCTGCGTAAAAATCATAACACATATAAAAGAACTGCATTCCCATCATTCCGACAGCGATGCTATTTCCTTTTATTAAATGTTCATTATCAAAGAATTCTACATTACCAAATATTCCATTGTTAAAAACTGTTCTTGTAAAATAAGGATACTTGGCATTCTCAGAAAAGACAAAATTATCTTTGTCTAATTGAGGATTAGATTTCAATATAAACAAATCCCCAATTCTCCACTCTTTCCAAACTCCCCCGCTTGCCTCAAAATCCTCTTTGAGTTTTGTCAAACGAGGGCTTACTAAAAATTTGCAGCGTCCTCCTTAATGATAGTTGAGAGTTTCCAACTCAAATAGTCTGAAACAGTCTTACGGAAATCTGCCTCGGTTGGCATTGTATCAATCTTGCGATGCTGGTTAAATGTCCAGTCGTTGCCTTCGAGCGAAATGGAGTCTTTCACCACAAGTCCGTTCGCTTCGGTATAATAACTCGTCTTTGTCTTACGATTAAGTACAATATCCACCAACTCTGCATAGCGTTCCTTTACATGATCCACATCTTTCAAATTCACTTTAGAGTTAGATTTCTTGCGGTTCTGTCGGGCGTAGCCATCATTACTAAAATCGACAAAGGTAACAAAATTGCCTGCATCGTGCGGAGTTCCTACCTCGAACAAATAAATGGCAGTCTGCACACTTGATTTGCCTATAAACAAATCTATCGGCATACGAATGGAAGCCAACAAAGTGCTATGCTTCAGAATGTTTTTAGTAAAGCCATCGCCTTTTCCACCTCCCGCATTTTCTTGAATAATCACTGCCGCACGACCTTTGTTCATTCGATTCAAAGCCTTTTCTACAAAGACAAAACCTTTACCTTCCGCTGAATAGGGAGGATTTAACAGGAACACATCGGCAGGGAACTCATCATCTTTATTTTTTCCCTGCTCATATTTTCCTTCGTACTCCTTTAATGAATCCTTGTTAAGGATATGACTAGAACCGTCCTTCATTAGTATCATATTAAGCACAGCAAGCACATAAATATCTTGTCTAAGCTCTATACCAAGTAGTTGATCCACTTTTATCTTTGCAATCTTTGCTTTTCGCTCATCTTCGCTTTGGATTGTTTTGTTGGCATCGTCAATCATCAACTTCATGGCCGAGACAAGAAAACCTGCACTACCAGTCGCCCAGTCCCAAACATAACTATCTTTGTTTACCTTACAAAGTCTCGCCATCAATTCGGTAACATATCGAGGAGTAAGCACAACATCATTCTTTTCATCATCGCTTGCTCGTTCAGTAATCCAGCCTGTCAACACATTGAGTAGTTTTCCTGTGAAATCAATATGCACTTCCTCGCCCATGGTGAAGATTGGCATGATTTCTTCTTTAACATAAATAAAGGCAGTCTTTATGGTACTTTCACCATTATTAGACTTATAATAAAGTGTATCATTCAGTATTCCTTTGTAGAGCGAATATATATTGTCGAGCTTTTCTTGTGGGATATGCTTCTCATTCAAGAACACTTTAATCTTTCTCAAAATAATTGCTCCGTCATGGTCTTCCTCAGTCTGCAGACCTTTCAAATCTTCAATCTCAAGAGGAGGAACTTTACCTTCCACACCAAGAGCAGCCATAATTAATGCACAAACAAGTTTTAGGCGGTCTTTAGGCTCTGATACACGCATTTTATCGCGCATATCTTGATTAAGTTCTTGGAGGGTATTCTCGATACGATCTTCTAACTCACGAGTCTGACGTTCTTTCTCATCTTCTGAAAGGAGAATGTTTTTAAGTTTAGTTTCAAGAGCTGAAAGATTTTCTGATTTTAGAAAAGAAAAGTCGGTGTAGTCATCAATCTTTTTGGGGCAATACATATTTGCTTTGCTCACAAAATAAACACCCATTTCTGTGTTTATCGTACTACCCGATTCATAAGCATTAAATCCAATAGCAATAACCTCGCTATAAGATTTAGAGATTTTTGCTATGGCTTCCGAATAATGCACGGCTCCATTCACAGCGTACTTCTTAATGTGTTTATAAAGAGGCTTGCCGTTATCGTCATAATTGGCGACCTCTCCATCCTCGATTTTTGCGAAATCTCCCTTTGTTCCTTTAACCTCTATCATTACAGGAACAAACTTCTGACTTTGTGGTAACTGAATCAGACATTTGATGTCGGGATAGTTACCTCCATCATTTCCCGACTTTGACTTTGCGCTTTGCAGAGCATTGTCAATCTCGCTGTTTATGTTGTCCGTCTTTATGTGATACTTCACACCAAATTTGTCGAGTTGTTTTTTTGCAATATCCTCGACTTTTTCTTCAATACTTTTCGCCATGGCAACTTGCTATTAAGCGAATTGCCAATGTCCTTCTTACAACCTACGACATAAAGAACGGGCGAAACCTGCCCGAACTGTGGTCGTAGGAAACCAGAAGGAATGACAAGAGACGCCCGCCTATAACGGACGTTTGCACTTTTGTCTTTATTCCTTCATCAGTTTTGAAATTTCCTACGTTTCAGTTCGATGGAACAAATAGCAAACGCTATGATTAATAATATGTTAGTTTAAAATTATTTCTGGTTTTTGTTAATTTTTTGTTCAACAATATGTTCTTTCGCTATCGCAATAGCACGTTGCAACTTTTCGGCAAGCAACTGTTTGTCAGGAAGTTGCGTATAGTATTGAGCCACCTTAATTGGACTATTTTCATCCAACATAAGATATTCTATATGCTCTGTATTTCCTTCACTGCACAAAATTAATCCAATGGGAGATTCCTCGCCATCTTTTCTGTCATTTTTATCCAAGTAACGCAAATAAAGACGCATTTGACCTTCATATTCCGGTTTGAACTTTCCTAATTTCAAGTCTATTGCAACCAAACGGTGCAATGATCTGTGATAAAAAAGAAGGTCAATATAATAATCCACAGCATCCACTGTTATTCTCTTTTGTCTTCCAAGAAACGCAAAATCTGTTCCCATCTCACAGATGAAATCTTGCATCTGCGAAACAATAGCAGACTCCAAATCTTTTTCTGAAAACACGTCAGGCAATCCCAACATATCAAGAAAATAACTACTGCGGAAAACAAAATCTGGATTCAATATATTTGTCTCTTTCAACTCCGACAACTCTTTTTTTATCACCTCCTCTGGCTTCCTACTTATTGCAGTACGTTCAAAAAGCTGCGAATCAATCTTAGCATCAAGAGTACGAGTATCCCAATGTTCCACACGGCACATCTCCATATAAAACTGGCGTTTTAATGGATCATCAATAAACATTAAGGAACGAATATGTGTCCAACTGAATTGTGTACGCACTGCGTATACAATTTCATCCTCAGTAAAAGTATACGCGGCGCGTATACAATGTAACAAACTTCTATCACTCCATCCAGAGCCATAAATTTCCGTCAACCGTGCAGCCAAATTCTTCACAACCTGCTTGCCATATTCAGCACGTTGGTTGTAAAGTACATCTTCCTTAATGCGTTTGCCAACGTACCATTTGGTGAGGCATATTTCCGAATTGACATAGACCGCCACACGTGTGCGACTCTTGTCAATAATGCCACACACATCTGAAAACAGTGCATTTTCTTGCGATTTTTCTACGCTAATTTCTTTGGCCATAATAAGCAAACGCTATGATTATTGGTAAGTTTGAAAATAATTGTTAGTTAAATACATCATTACAACACCTCAAATCCTAACAATTCAATCTCGTCAACTAATTGAGAATGAATAGAATCATCAGCTAATGCTGTTGATAGATATTTCTTATTATCGTCTGCAAAGACTGAAATTGCTCCATTATAGCCAGAAAGCACACATCCCAAAAAGTTCGCTCCACCGGAAATACCTACACCCAACGAAAGTTCTTTACATAGGCGTTGTGCCATTCCAATTGCATCATTTTCGTCCACACGAATGATATCGTCTACCATATTTCCTGGATACAATGCAGGAATTATCTCGTCCGATAAACCTTGAATTTTATGTGGACCTAACGATTTTCCTAATGTCAAAATAGAAGATTGCAATGGTTCCAAAGCAAACATTTTTGCGTTATGTTTTTCTTTAAAATACTTTCCGCAACCGTGCAATGTTCCCGCCGTTCCTACACCTGCTATAAAACAAGGAAATTCAGAAATCTTTTCTGCAATCTCAGGTGCAGTAGTTTCATAATGAGCAATCATATTATACTCATTTTCAAACTGATGAGTTAAGAAATAACCTTGTTCTTTATATTCCTCTGCTTTAGCAAATGCTGAATCAAAATCTTCTGTCAATTCCAAATGAGCGCCATATAATTTCAACAATTTAAAGCGTTCTTTCGACATAAATTTAGGAATACAAATAGTTATTGGATTTCCCAATAAACGAGATATTGCCGCAAACGAAATACCCATATTTCCGCTCGTTACCTCACAAATTGGAGTTTTCTCATTTATTAAGCCTGTTTCGTAAGCATTTTTTAGAATATAATATGCAACTCTATCTTTTATAGAACCAGAAAGATTATACCATTCTGCTTTTATATATGCATACTTATCTTCGCCTCTAAAACGATAATTTATTTTAATCAGTGGCGTATTACCTATTAACTTGCGTAACTGCTCAAACTTTTTCTCAATATTCATTCTTATAGATTTATGCTAACATCCCATAAATTTCGCAATATCTTTCAGCGAAATCTTTCCTTCATAAATAGCCTTTCCTGTAATGACACCATCAATGCCATTGTCATTTAATGCAATAATGTCGTCCATATTCGAGATTCCACCACTTGCAATAACAAATAAAGATGGAAATTGTTTCTTTATTTTTACATATAGCTCAACATTAGAACCTTGCAACATTCCATCTTTACTGATGTCGGTGCAGATAATCTTTGATACACCTTCGGAAGTATAGTCTTGTAAGAAATCAAACAAATCTAAATTGGTACCTTCCTGCCAACCACTTACGGCAATTTTCTCATTCATTGCATCGGCACCCAAAATGATTTTTTCGCTACCATATTTCTTTAACCAAGAGGTAAAAACTGGTCTATTTTTTACGGCAATACTACCGCCAGTTACCATACTCGCACCCGATTCAAATGCAATACGCAAATCTTCATCGGTTTTTAAACCTCCACCAAAATCTATCGTTAACGAAGTATGTGTCGCAATGTTTTCCAACACCTTGTAATTGATGATGCGACTACTTTTTGCCCCATCTAAATCTACCAAATGTAAGCGTTTTATTCCATTGGCTTCAAATTCTTTAGCGACTTCCAAAGGATTTTCATTATAGACCTTTTTTTGTGCATAATCTCCTTGCGAAAGACGAACACATTTCGCATCTATAATATCTATGGCAGGAATAATTTCTATCATATATTTCTTTTTAAAAAGAGACGCACTAATTATGCGTCTCAACAATTGATTATTTTATAATTACACGTTTTACAAGCACTTCATTTCCTGCAATCATTTTGACTACATACACACCTTCGGTCAACTTCTGAGTAAACAAATAGTTTTGTTGACCTTCAAGCATTCCTGAAGAAGCTATTTTCTTTCCATTTAAATCAAGTAATTCCAAAGAAACAGCAGAAGCAACTGTTTCATACGAAACAACAATTTCCGAAGCCATATTGGCAAACGCCGTCATTGATGTGTTTTCGCCTTTTACCTCATCTGCAGCAGTTGTAACACCTAAGATGTCAATGTAATCAAATGACATCCAACCCCAATTATTCTTAATAGTAATAGTGTTTTCACCTTTTTTCAAAGGAATAGTCATTTTTATTACATCCCAACTTTCTGAAGTAAATTCAACAGTTCCTTGACTTGTAGAATTTGCATATAAGTATTGTTCCTTTGGTGCTTGGTAATTACACATATATGCAATACAAATTTGATAATCGCCATCGGCTGGAGCATTTATGCCACTAAACACAACTTGCTTAAATTCCTGTAAATCCAAATACATTTTTCCACTACAAGTAGCATCTGCTTTTACCGAACAACCAGTGCCGCCTTTTACCGTTGCATTTTCAGCCTCAAATCTCGTCTTTGGTGTATTTGTTACCGAAATAATCAAATCTTCCGATTGTGCAGAATTATATTGTTCATCACTATTGGTATTATACACAATTCCATAGAATGTATAATCACCAACTGTACTTGGAGCAACCCATGTATATGAATACGGAGCATTTGTAAGTGTTTCCACCAATGTTCCATTCACATATAATTCAACCTTTGCTACAGAAAAGCCACCAAGAGCTGTCGCATTTGTTGCAATTTCAACCACATCAGCTGGATTAGCCAACACACCTGATTTTGAAGAAAGTTTTATTGTTGGTTTTGCAGGAACAACAGTAAAATGAATGGTCTTTGACTCTTTCTTGCCAGTTTCCTTCTCTACTATTTCCAACACATAATCCTTTGTTTCACTTAACATAACTTTTGCCGATGTATTTGCATCAACAGCAACACCATTAAATGTAGCAGACTCTACATTTCCTCCTGTTTTCCAAGAGAATGTTACAAACGTACCACCTTCTGCAGTCAACTCGCCATCACCTTTGGTTGAAGTAAATTCCTGAATACCAAATTCAGACGATTCAACAGCAAACATAAATGGAGCAACAGGCAAATACACATCACCTACTTTTGAATATAAATTCATTCCACCCGGACAACGATTCCAAGCGTAATATACCTTTGCTATATCAGCATCACCTTTGGCAATTGTAACTTTATTATCAGCCAAAGTTGCGACAACTTTTGAACTCTTTCCTGTTGCATCAACAACCTGGAACCAAGTAATTGTTTCTGCACCGTCTTTTGCAACTAAACCGTCATTCACATTAGAAAATTCTATTGTTACAGAACCATCTTCATTCTTTGTAAACGATTTATACATAGGAGAATAAGCTATTTCCTCACCATATACCAGTTTACGAACAGCCAAAGCCAAACGAGTACCGATTGTTTGCTTATCTGTTGGGTGAATATTTCCAGCAAGACCTGCATCTATTGTTACGATTTGAGCAGATTTAGGAAGAATAGATAACGATTTTGTTTGTTCTTCGCGCATTGTTATCCAAGAATCAGAAGCTATCGTATTTGATTCTACATTATTGATTTCGGTACGAGTTTCAGATTTATAGTTTGGCAATTGTACCCAAATCACAGGAAATTCATTATTCCATAGTTTTCTATATGAACTAATCATATTGTTGAACTGCTCGCTATAAACCTTTGCATCGTTTACCACATCGCAGTTCGATTCTGCCTGATACCACAACATTGCCTTAAACGGAATACCAATAAGTGGATTTACCATCTTATTGAAAATCAATGTTGGTTGACGTTCCTTTTCGCCTTGAGCCAAAGTAATATCATAGGCATCGTAACCAAGCATTTCCTTACTCATCCATGCTTCAACACGAGCACCACCATACGAGTTATTCAAAATTCCGAATGGAATATCTTTATAGGCATCTAATTTTTTTAGTTCTAAAACACAGAAATATGCAGCGGCGGAAAAATTACCGACATAAGCAGAAGTTGCTGGTTTCCAAGAAACTGTAGGCAATGTTTCCGACAATTCGTAATCAGTTCCTTTTTCCACTTTCATCTGGCGAATCGTTTGGTCATTAGCGGCAGCCTTTACGTTTGTGTAATCATCACATTGATCTACACGCAATTCCATATTTGACTGACCAGAGCAATACAACACTTCACCAAAATACACATCAGTCAAAGTAACAGGATTCTCGCCTTCTACAGAACTTGCGATAGTCATATCGAATGGTCCGCCATAGTTTGTTGCAGGGAATTCAACTTTCCATTTTCCTGTAGCATCAGCTGTAGATTTTGCTTCTGTACCATTCCAAGAAATAGTTATTTCTGCATTTGCAGACGCTGTTCCCCAAATAGGAACAACCACATCTCGTTGCAACACCATACCCGACTGAAATATCTTACAAGGAGTGATTTGTGCCGACGCAGACAAACCAGCACCTAAAAATGTAGTAGCCATAAACACTTTAGCGAATTGTAACAATTTATTTTTCATATACTTACCTATTATAAATTCATTCCCAATTTTATGTTCTAAAAATATAAATTTTTATCTATATTTACCCCACAAAATAAATGCGTTTTATGAAAAATATTGAGTTAAATCCTGACAAACTATACTATTCGATTGGCGAAGTTGCTGAAATGTTTGAAGTTAATACTTCATTGATTCGTTTTTGGGAGAAAGAATTCAGCGTTATTAAGCCAAAAAAGAACGCAAAAGGCAACAGATTATTTACACCAAACGACATACAAAATTTCAAACTAATCCACTACTATGTAAAGGATTTAGGATTGACATTGGAAGGTGCCAAAAAGAAACTCAAAGAAGGAAACGATGACGGGGTTGCAAAAATGCAAATCGTTGAAAAATTGACATCTATCAAAGCACGATTAATTGCATTAAAAGAAAACATGTAAGAAAATGATTAAAAGAGGCAGATTTCATATCTGCCTTTTTTATTGTTATTATTTAAACCTAACAATCACAGAATCAACAGTATAGGCATAAAATCTACCTAATGCATCTCCTTGCAAGTTGGACTTTGGATTGTCGGGAGCAGCAAACATTCCGGAACTGGAATTTGACAATGCTAAAGTATTATAATATTCAAATGCTTGTTTATCAATACTTTTCAAATATATTTTCACAATATCGTCTTCCTTAAAAAATCCCATAAGTGTCTCAAGTTGAACAGTTTGTCCGTTAAAATAGCTATCGTCGGTTGTTTCTTTTGAGTAAATCGTATCATTTTTATAGACCTCTTTCCTATAATAGTTTGCACTTTCAACAGGATCGGTTACATAAGCCAAGACTTCATATATTTTACCTAAAGAATCAGGAAATTCATACCAAGAATTATATTCCGATAGTTTCACACTGCAACTATCCCAACGAACACACGGAGGCATATAGGATTCTGCTGTAATAAAATTATCGCCTATTGTAATAGATAAAGAATACATTTTTTGTGACTCAAACTGTTGCTCCAATGAGTAATATCCCACAGAATCTTCGTGGAGCGTTACAATTGTGTCGTCGTACGCAATAGTAACATGTGCTCCTGAAATATATGGTATCGACGTTGGATTCAAATATGCTGTTGTTTTTGAAAGAATGACTTGCGCTTGCGTTGGCGAAATGGTTGCCGCCACAACAATCTTTGCTTCTGCCGAACCGACCTCAAAATCATCCATAACCTCGGTACACGAGACTAAGCAAAATAGCAAACTGACTATGTAAATTAATGCTCTCATTCTTAAAAACTAAAGTTCCATGCTATAGATGGAATTATTGGAAATAATGTAATCTTTACTGCTTGTAAAACATCAGGAGTTTCTTCGTCAACTGGTTCAAAATAAATCATATAGGCATTTTTTCTATTATATACATTATATACAGAAAACGACCATTGCGATTCAAATCTACCTTTCTTTTCTTGAGTATATGTCACGCCCACATCCATTCTATGATATGCTGGCATACGATAGCCATTTCGTTCGGTGTAATACGAAACATATTCACCATCAACCAAATACTTTCCAGAAGGATACGTTACCGCATCACCTGTTGAATATACCCAGGTGGCTGATGCCTGCAATCTTTCGCTAAAGGCATACATAGCAACTATAGAGAAGTCGTGAGTCCTATCGTATCGAACAGGATACCATTTCCCTGAATTTAATCCCTCAAATTGCTTTTCGGTCTTCGACAATGTATATGAAACCCAACCAGTAAAATTACCGACATTCTTTTTTGCATACAATTCCACCCCATAGGAACGACTATGACCATACAATAAATAAGCCTCTAAATTACTATTTAAGAACAAGTTAGCTCCATTTTCATAATCAATCTGATTCTGCATATTTTTGTAATAAATTTCTGCAGATGTTTCATAACTATTTTCCTTGAAATTACGGAAATATCCCAACGAAAGCTGCGAACAAGTTTGTGGCTTTGTCTTATTTGTGCTTGGCATCCAATAATCTGTCGGCATTGAAACTGTCGAACTTTGTATTAAATGCACAAACTGGCATGTTCTCGTATATGCAGCCTTTATGGAACTCTCCGCATTGATACGATAATTCACACTCAAACGTGGTTCTAAATTCGGATAATAATTGATGACTTCACCCTTTTTATATATCGTGCTATCAATAATTTCATGTTCTTGATTATAATCATAAAATGTTGCCGCACCTAATCCCATGAAATTAGAAAAACGAAGACCATATTGAACTTTCAGCCAATCATTTATTGTTTGAGAATTGTCGGCATACACATTCATTTCCAAAGCATTACGTTTCTCCATTATTATTGGTTGCTCCAACATTGACGTTGTTAATTTTCCAGGAGAAAATCTATGATAGCCGACATTTCCCCCAATATGCACAATATTGTTTTCGTTACGATAGACAGCATCTTCCTTCCAATTAAATTCCGTTATTCCCGATTGCAAATTTGCGTCAAGCATAGACATTTGCATATCCATATCTGAGTCAAAATAACTGTACACAAACGAAGACTGCAACTTCCACTGTTTTGAAAAAAGATGTAACCACGAACCTGTTGCAGTTATGTTTCCACCAGCCATTCCAAACATGTCACGAAATTTAAATACATCCCGTCCAATATATCCTGAAAGACTAAGCTTATCATTTTCGTCAATGTCATTTACAAACTTATAATTCACATCAAAGAAATGCAACTTTGTGCTATGCAAAGAGGTATCTCGTGCCATTTTCAAAAAAATATCCGCGTATGTTCTACGACCTGCAACTAAAAAAGAACTTTTCCCTTTTCGTATTGGCCCTTCAACTTCGAAACGAGACGAAATCGTACCTATACCTCCTTGTCCATGGTAATTTTCCTTGTCGCCTTCCCGTATATCTACATCCAATACCGACGACAATCGTCCACCATATTCAGCAGACATACTTCCTTTATACAATTTAGCATCTCCAATCGCGTCGGAATTAAAAACAGAAAACATTCCCATCATGTGAGACGCATTGTAAATAGGTGCATCATCCAACAAAATTAGATTTTGGTCTGAGCCACCACCACGAACATAATATCCACTACCACCTTCACCAGCACTTTTCACACCAGGCATTAATTGTAGGGTTTTCAGCACATCGTTTTCGCCAAACAAAACAGGCACAATCTTTACCGTTTGGATAGAAACCGTTTGTGCACCTAATTCTGTCGATATCACATTGTGGTCTCGTGCCACAGAAGTCACCACAACCTTATCGATTTTCATAGCAGCCTGCGTCAACCGAACATTCTTCTTAACATTAGCAGAAACAACTATATCAACAACAGCCGTTTCGTATCCTAAATAGGAATATTCCAACTTATAAGAACCTTGTTTTACTGAAATGGAATATGCACCTGAAGTATTTGTAAACGCACCATTAGTTGTTCCAACAATAGTCACCGACGCACCAACCAAGAACTCTCCCGAGTTTGCATCCTTCACCACACCACTAATGGTAAATTGCTGTGCAGAGATAGATAAGGAAACAAGCAGAAAATTCAATATAAACAGGATATGCTTCATCAATATCGAATAACAAAATGTTGTTTTACGATTCCTTTTCTAAAAAAGACAAGACCTTGCTTACAAATATCAATACTTACACTAACATTTTGATTTGCAACAATTTGTTGCCATGCTTCATACATTCCTTCGCTCCAAGAAATGTCGTCAAAAATAAGTATAGAACGTTCCGTGCAATACGGAAGTATTTTTTCAAAATAACGCAAAGTTGCTTCCTTCGTATGATTACCGTCAATAAAAGCAAAATCAATAGTCTGTAAATCCAGTAATGCCGAATCCAAAGTATCGTCGAATTTGCCAACTCGTACCGATACATTTTTCACTCCGCAAGCCTGTAACGTTTCATTTGCAATAGCAGCAATAGCCTTTGATCCTTCCAACGAAATCATTCGTGCCTGTGGATTTGCTAAAGCCAAATACGAAGTACTTATTGCCAACGATGTTCCTAATTCTAAAATAGCTTCTGGCTGATAGCGTTTCACTAAGTTATATAACAAATGTGCATATTTACCTTGTGATAAACTTGTTCTTGCTATATAATTTACCTTACGGACATTTGATGTATTGTTTTTTGAACCAGCACCAAAATCTTCTATAGTGATTGTAGAACTATCATGCAACAATTTTTTTCGATGCTTTTCAATTACCGCAAATGTTGATTTCTTATTCTTTGCCCGAAAAACAGATTGAATCAAATCATATACAAACGGAGAATGAATTCTATGTCCGTATTTATGTCCTGATGTTACAAGATAACGGAGCGTTTTTGAAATCAAGAAAGTATTCATATTTGCTCAACATCTTCAGGATAAACAACATAGGAATGGCAATTGCAATCGTGTTTTATATGTTTCCACCGTTTTTTTGCAATTTTCGTTGCCTTTTGAGCATTTGTTTGCGTACGGCAGGAACAACCAAATGCCAATGAAAACACACTGAAAAATACTATAACCAATAACTTTCTCATTCGTTCGTAATTAAACAGTATCCATAAAACTTCTTTGCACTCTATTGAATACAAGTATTCCAACCGACAAAAGCACAAACGTAAAAACAAAACTATATGCTAACCAACCCCAACCAATAAAATCTCCAGCATTCAAAAATCCATATTTGAAAGTTTCTATGATTGGAGTTACTGGATTTAAACACATTAGTGTATGCAATTTACCTTTTGCTTGGCTCAACGGATACACTATTGGAGTTGCATACATCCACAATTGCACGACAAAAGTAAACAAGATTTGTAAATCTCTATATTTGGTAGTCATTGACGAAATAATAATACCAAAACCGAGCGCTAATCCTGCCAACAATAAAACCAATATCGGAAAAAGCAAAGCGTACATATTAAATGAAGCATCAACACCAACAAAAGCATACACAAGATATACGCACAAGAACAATCCAAATTGAATACCAAATCGAACTAAGTTACTGATTGTACAAGACAATGGTGTTATCAACCGAGGGAAATAAACCTTGCCAAAAATGCCAGCATTGCTAACAAATGTATTTGATGTTTTTGTAAGACAATCGGCAAAATATTGCCACATACAAATACCAGCCATATAAAATAACGCTTGCGGAACACCATCAGTTGGAATACCTGCAATTCCACCAAACACAACCATATACATTACGGTTGTTAGCAATGGTTGAAACAAATACCATAATGGACCAAAGATTGTCTGTTTGTACTGAGTGATGATATCTTTCTTAACAAAAAGAGATAACAAATCTCTATATTGCCACAATTCACGGAAATCTATTTCCAGCAAATTGTTCTTCGGTTTTATGACAATATCCCAGTCTTCGTTATCTTCTTTCATCTCTACATTTTTTCTGACGCAAAGTACAGAAATTCTTGCGACTACACAACAATAGAAATCAAAATATCAAATGAACCTATACAAAAAGAAAAGGCTGTCCTTTTCAGAACAGCCTTTCACTTTATCTATTGGATAGACTATCGTACCAATGTCACG
>DCIX01000005.1 GCA_002317135.1 Bacteroidales bacterium UBA1715 | reverse complement strand
ATACAATATGAAGAGATTTCTACTACTTCTCACAACAATGTTTGTTGGTCTTGCCGGTATGGCTCAAACAAAGCAACTTGTATATTCCACTATGGATGAAATGAAGATTGTTGCTTGTCAAGGTTCATCGTTTGAATATGAGCTTGTTTCACCTGAAGGAACAACAGGTGTAACATTACCAGACGACATACGGTACACAGGTGATGATCAAGATTTTGTTATTTCCTATAAGTCGGGAATTATTTCTGGTTATGCAACTAATGCTGGTGTATATGACTGTGTATTTAGTACAAATGGCATTGATGGGGAGAGTCTTACTGTTTCGGTTTCGGAAGTACATGGCTTTTATCTTTCTATTGCAGGCAATGGGGCTATAGGACAGATTAATGAGCCAATAACTGTTTTTGGTAATATTAATCCAGATACTTATGAATCAAATTACACATATTATTGGACTTCTGATGAGTTTGCAACTGTGGGTAATATAACGGGGAGATATGGTCCAATTGAATTTTCAACTATTGGAGAACACATTATTTCTGGTATTGCTACAAATACCGATGGGTGCTCTGTAACTAGTGATATAGCGGTAACTATTTATCGTCATAAATGTAATGTACTTTCCAATGTTTATTATAATTACGAAGATCTTATAGTTGCGGAAGGAGAAACTGCCACAACTACAATAGAATTTAATAGTAGTTTCAGTGATTGTTATAATGTAGCTGAAAAGCGAGAATTCTTTGTGCAAAAGGCAGGAGATACGACAGTTTTGAGTAATGTAGATATAAGTGGTAAATTTGTGACTTTAACTTTTCCAGAGTTAAGTGCAGGTTCTTATACGTATGGTTTAAGAATTTCTGGTGCTAGTTTAAATTTGGGCGGAGGAGAATCTTTTAGTGCAAATTTAACGGTAGAATCTACAGAATGCATGGATTTGCATATCGGTGATGAGGAAACAGGTTTGTCTCGTAAAAAAGATGACTTGTTGAATGTGAGATGTTCTGTGGGAAATCTTGATTTTTATGATGAGGCAGTTAAAGCAAACTATAGTTTTGAATGGTTTTCCGATGAGTCTATTACTTGGGATTCTTATACGCAAGGAAGTAATTATGACTTTGATGCGTATTTGGTCGGTTCACAACTTGGTACTCATACAGTATTTTGTAGGGTAACTGATAATGTGAAAGAGTGTAGTTCAACTAAATCTATAAAAATCTCTATTTATAGAGACGATGTTCAAAGTATGGGTGCCTATGTGAATTATGATGACATTGTTGTCAATCAAGGTGAATCAAAAACAGGTACTTTTGAGTTTAGTCAATCTATGAGCGAAATATTCGGTTCGTATTCGGAATTTAGCTATACGTTCTTTGTTGCCAAAGATGGAGATGAATCTACTTTTTTGATAGAACAAGATGTTACAAACGAATTGAAGGCAAGTTCAAGCAAGGAATTTGAGTTCACGCTAGAAACTTCTGACCTTGCTCCAGGAGAATATAAATATGGTATATATAACCCATTTTGGGAAGAGGTTTCTTTTGCAGGAAAGCTTACAGTAGTAGCTCCTTGTAAAGTTGAATATAAATCTCCAGTGGTAACATTTGTTTCAGAACCAGCTGAAATTACCGTTCTTGGTATGCAGGAAAATATGATAATTGAAATAGATGGTGCTACTGCTGTAGAGGTTCCTGCGGCAGAAATGATTGAAGGGAAAACGGTTGCTCGTTTCTCTATAACTGTTGATGAAATAGGGCAGAATAGCCATAGCATAACATGGAAAACTACTGACTTAGCTTGCTATGATTGGGCTTCTATAGTTATTATTACAAAGGATAAAATAAAAGAAACGCCGGTATTAAAACAAAATACCGTGAATATCTGTTTGGAAGGTGTTTTAGAAGATGATATTATAGACCTAAATTCGTATGTACAAGAAACTGCTAATGAAGATATTCATTTACGATGGTATAATTCACAAGGCTTAGGCGAATATTTAGAAGGGTCGGAAATTTCAAAAAATCAAATCGGTAGTGTTACTTATTGGGCACAGTATGTGGTCAACAATAATGCTCTTATGCTTCCAAGTGATTCCGTTTCTTTGGCATTCCATTTTGTAAGTCAATACGAAATGTATGTAATGCTTGATCAGATTCCTGAAGATGTGTATGTATCGGAACCAATTGAAGTAACTGCTCGAAATTTTAATGGATATTTAGAAGATTGTACTACAGAATGGATTTGTGCAGAGGCTGAAATTACTACAGTAGAAAATGCTGATTTAGAAGCAGGTGTGGAAGTAAAACAACTCACATTTAATTCTGCAGGTCAATATAAATTGAATGTGAAAACTTCATTGGCTACAACTGATTGTTTCGCTCAAGATTCTGTTATAATTAATGTATTAGAGAAAACAAAATTAGAGGCTCCAATTACCGAAGATGTAAAAGAAACTTACACTTTGGCAGAAGTTGCAGAAATCAATTCTTCTGCTGATTTTAAATTTTCTGATTTGATTGGAAATGGTAATGATGAAGGTACTTCCGAAATAAAATGGTTTATAAGAGAAGAAAACAAATATATTTCTATTGAAGCACCTCAATCGCTTCCAACTACGGCTGGTACATATACATATTATGTTGCTTGTATTCCAACTGCTTCGGCAGTAAAATATACAAGTAGTGATACGGTATCATTTAGTTTTGCAATAAAGAATGTCTATTCTGTTGTAGAAAAAACAATGGTTTGTCCGGAAGCAAATGCAACAATTGAAATTTCTGCACTTGCTGCAATCAATACTGAGTCTGTTTCTGTAATAGATGGTGACAAACAAACATATTCGGTAGTGGTAGATGCAACAGACAAAAACAAAGCAACTGTTACTGTGGGCGCAGGTGTATATAATGTGTTGGAAGGCGATGAAATCGTCGCAGAATTTGCTGTTGAAGAACATCAAATGTACATAGAAATTGATGTAGAATCTGAGGAGATTACATTACCAAATAAGGCTGTAATCACAGCATATACGCTTCCAGATGTAATACTTACTTGGAGTGGTAAAGATGTTACTTTTGAGGAAGTAAAAGAACAATTAGAACAGGAACCTGCTCTAGAGGATTCCTATAGAGAAAAGAAATCAGCTACGTTTACGGAAGCAGGTTCGTATGTAATAACTATTGTGGGTGAAAATAAAGAAACAGGTTGTTCAGCGAAATCGGAGGTAGAGATTACCGTAAACGCTCAACCAAAAATGTTGGCTCCACAAACAGAAGAGAAAACAATATGTAAGACAACACTTACCGAAAATGGTCTTCCATTTGCTGATTTTGTAAAGAACACGAATGACTCAGGTTCATTGAAATGGTATGACGAAAGCGGTGCAGTATTGACTAACGTTCCTGTTCTTACACAAACAAGCGAAGCCAAAGCATATACATATTATGTAAGTTGTGTCTCTGATGACAATTCTGCATTAGAGAGTGAAAAGGCTGCGGTGAAAGTAACAATAATTGATAACGAAATTCCTATTGTTGAAAATACAAATCAGAGAATATGCTCATTCTCTGAAATTAAAGAATTCGTTGCAAAAAGTGAAAACGTTATTTGGATGCGTTTTAATAATGAATGGGCTCTTGATTATACAGATACAACACTTATTCTTGCAAGAGGTTCTAAGTTTATGCCATCGGATTCAACAATTGATAGCTATGCAATAGTAAATGCGAATGCTTTTGCATATCATGAAGAATGTGTTTTCGATTATCAAACAGCTACATTCCAAATCATAAAACCTACAGTATATATAGAATTTTCTGAAGAAGAAGTAACATTGCCAAATGTATTGACAGCAGAAGCTTTTGGTTCTGAAGTGAATATGACTTATGAATGGTCTTGCGAGGATGCTGACATAAAGAACATATCTGATGCAAGCGAGTCAGAAGAAGGTGATGTAAAAGACAAAGAATCTGACAGGGTTGAAGTTTCATTTAAGAAATCTGGTGAATACACGGTAAAATGTGTTGTTTCATTCGAAGGTTGTACTACAACTGAAACAAGAACGATTATCGTACATGCCCAACCAAAATTAGAAAAACCAATTGTTACGGATAGTCTAATAACAGTATGTAAAAACACTATCACAGAAAATGGTTATTCATTGTATGATTATGTAGATCCTTCTTCTATATCGAATTTACAATGGACTTTATCTAATTCAGACAAAGTTTATGCTGAAGCTCCTGTTTTGGCAGATACAATTGCAGCAGGAACATATACATATATACTTCAAAATGTGGCATTAAATGAATCAACTCTGGATAGTGATCCAACAAGATTTACAGTAAAGGTTGTTGAAGTTGCTGCTCCTGAAGTTGCAGAAGAAGTTATTGTTTGTACTCCTGAAGAGTCTGTCGTACTGACTGCAAAATCAGAAAATACAGTTCTTTGGTCAACTGTATATGATTATATTGAAACAAACGATATTGCTGATACAGCAGTTTATAAAACAGGTGCTACGGTTACGAGTTCATATATAGTTAATGGTGTAGAACAATCAACTTGGAATGTGTGGGCTACAGATGGAACTTGTTACAGTGATCCACAAATTGTGAAAGTTGCTCTTTCTGATATGTATGTGGAAATTAGTGTAGACGAAGAAGTGACATTGCCAGATTCTTTGTTGGCAACAGCTTATGCTCCTGAAGGTTCAACATTTACTTGGACTTGTTCAAATGCAAGAATCAGTGCTGCAGAATCAGAACCAGCAGAGATTGCGACAGAAAGTAAGTTTATTGCTTTTGGAGAAGCTGGTTCATACACACTTGTTGTATTAGCTGAAAATATAGAGACAGGTTGTTCTGCAAAAGAAGAAATTGAAATCACAGTTAATAATAAAACAGTCTATACTGTTTCTTCTGAGAAACTTGCTTTGACAGTAGGTGATTCTGAAGAATTGGAAGTGTATGCCGACGGCGAACTTCTTTCTGTAAACGATGTTGTTTGGGAACTTACAAATGTTTCGCCAGAGGGAACAGTTGTTGCGTCTATAGAAGAAGGTGTCATAACTGCTGAAAATGCTGGTTATGCTGATGTCGTGATATCCGTTAGGGATGAAGTTGTTGCTACTGTTCCATTAACAGTTACAGAACGTTCATACTATATTAACCCAGAAAGACCACAAATCGTTGTAAATCAAGATACGGTTACAATCTCTTTATATAATTCGAAAGGTCAAAAGATTGGATTTAGTTCTTCATTTATCGAAGCAAAACAAGATCAAGGTCCAAGTGCAGTTCGTTTTGATATGGAAACTGATTTTGACAATGATGTTGTAAAAGTCTGGGCAGAAGGTAATGTTGGCGGTGTTGGTATCCTTACTTTAGCTGGAACAGAAGGTAAATATGAATTCTATGAAGAATTTGAATTAGATGCAATTTTCAATGGCAATGAGTATCATATTGCTGATATGTATTTAACACTAGGTTCCGAAGGTCAAAAAATACAAGCATACAACCAAAAAGGTGAGGCTGTAGATATGCCGGAATATACTGTATGTGATCCTTTCTCTGGCAATTGCATGGAACCTGAAACGAGTGATCAATATATCTGCCAATTATTAGGAGACAATTGTTTCAATATTGAAAATGGTATGGTAGTTCCTACTAAATGTGGTTATGGACGTGCAGCATTCTATAACTCAATAGGTTTAGTAAGCTTCTTCCAAGTATTTGTAGTAGATAAGAATAATTATAGTTTCTCTGGTGTTGGTGACGAAAAAGGTATTGCGGTTGGAACAGAAGGCTATTTGTCTCTATCAAAACTAGTTGAATCAGGAAGTTCAAAGGAATTGATTGATGTAACAACTGCAAAATATGTTTCTGATAATCCAAATGTTTTAAATATTGTTCAAGAAGACAATTCATACAAATTTGTTGCTCTTGCTCAAGGTACGGCAACAGTTTCGGTGTATGATGGAGAAGAACTTGTTGCTTCGCAACTTGTTACCGTTTTGGGTGAAATTGTTAGAATTGAAAAAGTTGTCCTTCTTAGTCAAGGTGAAATAACTATTCAAGACATATTTGGAAATGACGTTCCTGCCGATGCAAAATGGGAAGTTGCACCTTATGTAGGTGAATCTTCTGCAATTACGTTGTCGGGTAATACAATCAAATTGAATGATGCCGGCGTAATTGTCATTAAAGGTGAGAATATGGAAGCCACATTATATATATCACAACAAGAGGATTATATGGTTATGGCTGGTGCTCACTTAAGTGATGGAACTGCCATCGCATCTAATAATATTACGTTGCATTATGGTATGCCATCTTCTTATGGTGCAAGTGAACAAGCATATTTGTATGCTTATCAGTTGCCAACAGCTTCAGGTACTGAGTTTGCCGATATAGTTTCAGAAGAGGTAACTTGGAAAGCTTCAGCAGAAAATGTTGTTGATCTAAAACGTACATCAATTGGCGAAGCATATATCTTCCCTCTTGATACTACTGCAACAGTAATCATGACTGCTTACTATCAAGAAAAAGAAATTGGTAGTGTTACGGTAAATGTTAAAGGTAAAGAGAAGGAAAAAGATTATTCAATTGCTTTCTCTGAGGATGTTTATAAGGTTAAGGTAAATGAAGCAACAAGTGTATGTTATACATTAGGTTCTTCTTTTGATGCAACTACTTCTCCAATTGTATATGCAAGCGACAATTCAATTGTTCAAGTTGAAACAGCTGTTTCTACAACTATGAATTGCTTCACTATTAAAGGTTTACAAGCTGGTGAAGCAACTCTTGTTGCAAAAGTTGCAACTACAGATACAACATATTTGGCAGAAGTTGCAGTTGTTGTTCTTCCAGAAGACATGAAACCACAACTTCCAAAACCTGGTTACAACACAAATGAATTTTCGGTATGTTACACGAAACCATCTTCAAATGCTGTTGCCCCTGCAATCTCATTGGAAAATATGGTTTTCCCAACTTCTGATTTTGGTAAAGTACAATGGTACGACAATGCAGGTAATCAGTTAGCAAATGTTCCATTTGTCAATACGTATGCGGTTGGTACAACTACATATTATGTATCGCAAGTTGCTTACGATACAACAGTTGATTATTTGGAAAGTGAAAAAGTTCCATTTACGGTAACTGTTTCGTATGTTCCAGAACCAACATTGAATATGTATGACCAAAAAATCTGCGATGGCTCGCAAGCGCAAGCATTTGAGGCAAAAACACAAGAAGGAAACATTATTAAATGGTTGCAAAATGGACAAACTATTCAAGAAGGCAATACTTTAATGCCAACATCAACTGATGTTTTTGAAGTAATAGCTTACAATGAAAAATCGGGCTGTACGAGTGTTCCTGTAATGGTTACAAATACAATCGGTCATCCTATAGATTTGGAAATTACGGTAGCAAACCAAACATTTGCACCAGGTGAACAAATAGCAATGACTGCTTCTGTTGCCGATACAAATTCATACAGTATTGTTTGGAAAGCTGGTGAATCTATCGTTCAAGGCACAGAGGCAACATTCTCATTCAATGCCGTTGGTTCATACACTATTGCTTGCCAAGCAATCGAAAAAGCAACAGGCTGTTTGTCTGAACAAACAACAGCAATTACAGTAGAAAAGAAAGTTGTTTTGGTTGATTCTATCGTTGTTGAACCAAAACAAATAGAATTGTATGTAGACGATAAAACTAATTATAGTGTATCGGTTTATCCTTCATTTGCGACAAATAAGAAATATACTGGCTATATTGATAATCCTGAAATTGCAATAGTTCGCGGTTCTGTGATTTATGGTTTAAGTGAAGGTGAAACATTCTTACAATTAACGTCAAAAGATAAGAATGCGACAGTTGTTGTGCCAATTACGGTTGCAACTAAATATGTTCCTGTTCAGGCTATTTCATTGCCAAACATTATCACAATGGCTATTGGTGATACTAAGGCTTTGGAAGCAACAGTAAAACCTGACGACGCAACAAATAAAAATGTTGAATTCAGCATTGTTGGTGAAAATATCATTTCTTTGACTGATAACATATTGACTGCCGTTGGTGAAGGTACTGCGACATTGGTTGCAAAAGTTGATAATGTATTCTCTTCAACTGTTGTATATGTAACTTCAAACCAAGAATCTATAACAGATATCATTGTTCCTGACGAAGTTGTTTTGAAAGAAGGTGCATCTAAGGCTATTACTTGCAAAGTTGCTCCTGTAACATTGGCAGCAAACGATTTGAATTGGGAAATTGCAGATGAATCAATAGCTTCTTTGGATAAAGATGTGGTTGTTGCTAAGGCTATCGGTACAACAGAGTTGAAGATTTCTTCTGGAAATATTACGAAGATTGTTTCTGTGATTGTAAATAAATCGGATGCTCCTCAAATTAAATTCCCAGAAAGCTTCTCTATGCCAAATGCACAAGATGCAGCGTTGAAGAGTCTTGCTCCTGGTTATACGATAATTCCAATTGATGACTATGTTTCTGATGATAATACTTCATTCGGTGAAATGAGTATAACTGTTGTTACCGATCAAGAAGCAGTAACTGCAAGCATTGATGACAATGGTAAAATCCTTGTAAATGCTGGCGATTTTATTGGTACAGTTAAGATTACCGTAACAGTAACTGATGTCGATGGTTTGGTTTCAAGTGGTTCATTCTATTTGGTTGTTGAAAATGTGAAGAACCATGCACCTGAAATCATTGCAGATACAATTCAACTTAAATACGACGAGGACGTATATGTAAACTTTGCCGATATTGCGAAAGATGATTATACTGCTGTAGAAGACTTGCTATTTGCATTCTCAGTATCAGAAGAATATACTGTAGAATACGAAGTTGTTGATCAACAATTACGATTAAGTGCTATTACTGATATTCTTTCACCTGACTTAGGTTTCTTGAATGTTACTGTTGCAGATATTTATGGTGAAGAAACAACAGGAAAGATTGCTTTAGTAATGAATTCCTTACCAAACAAAGCCCCTGTAATTGCTGAAATTGCCGATCAAATTGAAAATGATACAATGTCATTTACTTCTTTGGATTTACGACAATATGTAAAAGATGACTTTACATCTGCTTCGGCAATTGTTTGGTCTGCTGAAAGTTCTGCAAACCTTGCCATTACAATTACCGACGGTGTTGCTGTTCCAACAGTATTAAATAAATTCTGGAATGGTGTTGAAGCGATTACATTTGTTGCAAAAGACGAAGAAGGATTGACTTCATCTGTGGTTGTATACTACAAACGTAATATTTCTCAAGAATCTTACGACAATCAAGTTGACAAGAAAGACGACATTTTTGCCTCAAAATGGGATGGTGCTCCTACGGTTACAATCACAACTATGCGTCAAATTGGTGTGCCTGGCGATGTATTCGTATTGATGGCAAATATCTCAAGTTTCGACTGTACTTGGGAATGGAATATTGAAGGTGCTCAAGGCATTGACCAAACTTCAATGTTACAAATGATTTCATTCGACAAACCAGGCGTGTATCCAGTAGCTTTGACTGTAACGTCTGCAGACGAAAAATATTCAATTACTGCTAATTTGGCTATTAATTTAACTGTTGTTGGTATTCAAGACAGAGACTTGTTTATTTGTCAAGGTCAGGCTGCTCAATTGAACGCGACCGACGGTGTAAATTCATACTATTGGTCAACAGGAGAAGTTGCACAAACAGTTTCGGTTCGTCCAGAAAAGACAACAAAATATGCTGTAACAATGAAGAAAGGTATGTTTACTTTGACCGATAGTGTTACGGTACATGTTTCTGTTCCTGTTGCTTTGATGGAAGATTCTGTAATGTGTGCGGGAACAACATTTGAACTTGAAGCTCAAGGCGAATACAATTCATATTCTTGGAATACAGGTGCTGATACTAAATCTATCATGATTCCTGCTGAAGTTGCTACTTATTCAGTGTTTGCTGTTGACTCAATGCTTTGTGCTAGTGTTGACACATTCAATTTGACTAAGGTTAATGAATTGCCAAAAATCAATCTTGGCGACGACCAAACACCTTGTGATGGAACTACCGTTACATTGAATGCTGGCGAAGGTTACACATATTTGTGGAGCAATGGTGCAACAACACAAACTATCGATTTGGTTGATTCAACAAGAACTATTTGGGCTCAAATCACTGATGAAAATCTTTGTGTGAACTCAGATACAGTTACGGTAGCATTTACGTATCCATATCCAGAACAAATTGGCGTGGCTACATTTAGTGAAACAACCGATCACATTATTATTGCTTGGGAAAAGACAAAAGATGTGAATACCGTTTCGTATCGTGTTGAACGCGAAACTGATATGACAGACAACTGGGAACAAGTTGGCGATGATGTAATGTTTGACGAAAGCGGTATTGTTGTTGATGAAGATGTGAACTACAAACAACGTGCATACAAGTATCGTTTGGTAACTGTTGATGGTTGCCAAAACGAAGCAATTAGTGAAGTTCATCGTTCTATGATTTCTACTATCACATATCAAACGAATGGCTTACAAACAATCAATTGGTGTGCATACGAACCAATGGAAAACGTTACTCAATACTTAGTATTGCGTGGTACTGATGCAACTGCAATGGATACTGTTGACAAAGTTCCTGCAAGTAACTTGTACGAAATTTGGAACGAAACAGATCCTAAGTATAAAGGTGACGAAAACATTAAATACCGCGTTGTATTCCGTTTGAAATCAGAAATCAACGAAAATGCTTACAATACATTGGAAGGTCAACCTGTAGCTGGTGCATATACTAAGGCTGAATCTGGACCATTCTCATTGGCATTGTCAAATATAGCAGAAGTTGAAAACGATGTTGCCGTGAAAGACATTACATTCCCGGCTGATGTGGTTGTTTATCCGACAACTATCAATACGGTTATTAATGTTGCAATTGCTTCTCACAACGAAAATAATTACCTTGTAGAAGTACTTAACGCAAATGGACAAGTTGTTATCCAAACAGAAGCAGAAAATGTCGGAAATGCAATCATTTCGCTTCCTGCAGCTCATTTGTCACAAGGTTTGTATAGTGTGAGAATTTCAACAAATGGAAATGTTAAAACAATAAAAGTTGTAAAATAATTGTCATAAATGTTATACAATCAAGAGGCGTTCGCATACGCTCCAATTGAATAAACAAAATGGCGAGAGGTTTTACCTCTCGCCATTTTGTTTTATGTGTTTAGCCATTTGTAATGAAGCGAGGAAATCTGCTCCGTTAGGAGCATTGTGTTGGTAGTAATAGGGGGTAGAGTTCATTTGTATTTTAGTTTCCCAACAGCATCCAATTCAATCCAAATTATCGATACGCAAGGCAGAAAAGTCTTGCAAACAGAATGTGGTGAAACAGCAAGTGTAAATATGTCTCTTTTAAAGAATGGAGTTTATACGGTAATTGTAAATAACAATCAAAGTCAAACTTTTGTAAAAGAATAACCGTATGCCGTTAGGTATACTCGCTTGGTAGAACATGAATTATGTGAAGTCATTAAAAAAGCCGTTCTGAGTAACAGAACGGCTTTTGTATTTCTATTCAAAAATGATTAATCGTCGTCGCGATCGATTTTCTTCTTGTCACATTTTGTTGCAGCCTTAATTTTTGCAAGTTCTGCTTTTTGATCGTTTGTCAATAATGCTTCGAATTGTGTGTCTGCGTTTTCTCTTGCAACTCGTATAGCATCTTTTGTAGCTTTATGAATAGCTTTCACTTGTTGTTTCTGCTCATCTGTTAGATTAAGTTGATCGGCCATTTTTGTAATGTGGAATTTGTCGCCTTTGAAATCGCCGCGTGGACCTTCAGGTCGTTGGCATTGTTGTCCTTGTGGACAAGATTGCATAGGCTTATCACATTTCTTACAACATAGTGTGCAACATAGAATCACACCTAAAGCGGCACTTACTATCGCAACTGCTGCACCGATTAGAAAACTTTTTACGTTCATAGTACTAATTTTTAAATGTTTATGATTGTATAACGGGGATTATTTTCGTTTTAGTATGTAAATGGAATCGATAGCCGCCATTTATGTTATCAATTGGTTATTTCTTGAAACCTATTGTTTGTGATAAAATAACTTTTGAACTTGTATGTAAATTCAATCGTTTTTCTACCGTAGGTCTATCAATATATCCACGAATTACACATCCTAAATTTTCTGAGGCACAATACAAATAGACATTCTGGGCAATTAGTCCGCAGTCGGCGTATGCCATCGCTACTTGACTTTCTTTGGCTATACTTTCCATTTTTGCGTAGTCGGCAACGTATACAATATTCATTGCTGCATCGGCAACATAGTCTTGGCCGCCGGTAAGGTAGCGCAAGTCTCCTTCCTCTATGAGTACAAGTTCATTTTGTGTGTCGTTCCAGCGATAGATTCCTTCTGGTAAAAACACATACATTGTAAATTCCTGGCAGTTCATTGCCGATGGGGCTGTACGTTTGTCTGCACGGTTAAATCCGTATGCTGCCCACAATATATTTGCAATTTGTTGCTCGCTCAATGTTTTTGTGTTGTCAAATTCTTTTGTGGATGTTCTGTTTTGTAAACAATAGGAAATTGACTTTCCACTGTCTTTTTGTGGCTGTGGTAATTGTATGGTTTTGGCTCCGTTTGTCATAATAGTTTTTTGATTACTAGTAAATTATAGGTTGTTTTCTGTATTCTCGTTATTGTTGTCTTTGGTCGTGTCAAGAAAAATATAAACGGCCGATGCAATTGCGTGCGTCAACAATATGCCTATAGTCCAAAGTAGTTTCTCTGACTTTGTTCTAAGGTGTTTTTCTTCAACCCAAATTTGGTGTAATAGCCATACATCCAAAACAACACAAATAGTAATTACAAGTACTCGTACCATCTTCTATAATTTTAGTATAGCAAATGTATGAAAAAATATAAATACCTTTGTGTCAAAATAAGGACAATGCTTTTTATCTTCATTGCGTTATCGTTATCCGTTGCTTTTCAGATAATTGCATCGGTTTTGGCAGTCAGTTTGATAAAGAAAACACGCTACAATGTTGCGTGGATTTTGTTGTCGATTGCATTCGCCTGTATAGCTATGCAACGTATTTATGACTTGTATTACTTATCGCAATTAGATGGAAAATTTGATCCTGAAATCTCTTTCTTGAGCAACTGGTTTTCGGTTTTAATTTCTTTCTTAATTTTTGTTGGAACAATCTACATAAAGAAGTTGTTCAACTATATGGAGAAAATGGAAACCTTGGTTCGCGAAAACGAAAGCAAAATATTCTCTGCAATTGTAAAAACCGAAGAGCGTGAACGTCAGACGTTTGCCAAGGAATTGCACGATGGTTTGGGACCGATTTTGTCTTCTATAAAAATGGCTTTTTCGGCAATGAGTAAGGATAGGAGTAGTGAAATTGACAAGCAAATTATGCTTAAAACAAATTTTGCAATTGACGAGGCAGTGATTACAGTAAAGGAGATTTCGAATAAACTAAGCCCGCATATTCTGTCGAATTTCGGTCTTGAGCGTGCAATAAAATCCTTTCTTGATACGGTAATGATTAAGCAACCGATTACGGTGGATTATTCTTCGAAATTATTCCAAAAACGATATGATTTCACTATCGAAACGGTTATGTATCGTGTTGTGTGTGAGTTGATTACAAATACATTAAAACATGCTGATGCACAACATATCACAATTGCTTTGGAAAGCACCGAGGCGGAACTTTCGTTAGTTTATACCGATGATGGACACGGATTTTCCGTTGAAGAAGTTACATACCGTGGAATGGGATTGTCGAATATGGAATCGAGGGTAAAATCAATAAATGGTGTTATTCAGGTTGTTAGTGCGGTAAATAAAGGAGTAAAGGTTTCTATACATGTTCCAATATGAAAGAAAAATTACACATACATTTAGTTGACGATCATTCGTTATTTCGTGAAGGTTTGAAGTTTTTGCTTTCAAATTGCGATTTTATTGCTAACATAGAAGAGTCTGAAAATGGAAAAATTTTCTTGGAAAAACTCAATACGAATGTTCCTGATGTTGTACTAATGGATATTCAAATGCCTGAAATTGATGGAATTACAGCTTCGAAATTGGCATTGATGAAATATCCGAATCTAAAAATTATCGCGTTGTCAATGTATGCAGAGGAAGAGTATTACTCAAAGATGATTGATGTAGGCGTGCGTGGTTTTCTTTTGAAAAATTCGCAGTTCGAAGATGTTCAAAAGGCTATCTTGGATGTGTACGAAGGCGATAACTATTTTTCTCAGGAAATCTTGGACAGAATTATGGCAAATATGTCCAAGAAAGTTGAAAGTCCGACAATTGATTTAACCGACCGTGAAGTTGAGGTTTTATATAACATTTGCAAAGGTCTTTCAAATCAAGAAATTGCCGATGTGTTGTTTATTAGTAAGCGTACTGTCGATAAGCACAGGGAAAATCTTTTGCTGAAAACTGAAGCGAAAAATACGGCTGGATTAGTCGTTTATGCCATAAAAAATGGCATCTTCGAGGTCTAACTAAATTTTGTGTACTTCGTTCGGGTCTAAACAAGTCTGTAATAGTTTTTCGTTTGTTTGTAGTAAAATCGGGTGTACATAGTTGGGCAAAACTTCGCACAATGGTTCCATTGTAAATCTGCGTTTGTGTAGTAATGGATGTGGAACAACAAGGTCGTCGCTATCAATTATGTCGTTGTTGAAATAGAGAATGTCTATATCAATTGTTCGGTCTTCGTAGCCGGCATTTTCGTGTCGTACTCGTCCACATTTGTTTTCAATTGCTTGACAGCGGAGTAATGTCTCGTGTGCGGAAAATTCTGTTTCGTACACAAGTACTTGATTGTAAAACTCTTGCGGAGACTCAAATCCCCATGCCTGACTGCTGTAAATCGAAGATTTGTTTACACAATCGCCTATGTGTTGGTTGAGTAGTTCTTCAACGGTGAGAAATGTTTGTTTTTTGTCTCCCAAATTTGCACCAAGCAAAATGACAACTAAGTTTTTTTGTCCCATTAAATAGAAAGTTTACATTTGTATTGTTTCCAAATATAAATAAATCGTGTGTATGAAACAGTTTTTTAAGATACTTTTTGCGTCGTTGTTTGGTGCTGTGCTTGCATTGGTGCTGATTGTTGTTATTTTGCTTGTTATTGTGGCAAGTTCAGCCGATACAACGCCGAAATATGCCGATAAGAATGTCCTTGTATTTAAGAATGTGGTGTCCGTTGGCGAATGTACAACAGCGGAAATGCCAGGTGTTGTTTCGCAGTATGGTACAGATTCGCAAATTGGTTTATACGATGTAATCCATTGCTTACATATTGCAGCACAAGATGATAGGATTCAAGGAATTGTTTTGCAAGATGCTATTTTAGATGCTGGCTACACAACAGTTATTGAACTTGCCGAAGCATTGAAGGAATTTAAGAATTCAGGAAAATTTGTAGTTGGTTATTACTCAATGTTGAGTCAAAAATCATATTTGCTTTCAACTATTGCCGACGAAATTTCTATGAATGGCGAAGGTGTTGCTGAATTCCACGGTATTTCTTCACAATCAATACATTATAAGGACTTGTTGGAGAAGGTTGGTCTTAAACCAATTGTACTTCGTTGTGGAAAATATAAAAGTTATGTTGAGTCGGTTACGCAAAACAAAATGAGCGAAGAAAACCGTTATCAGAAACAGGTGTATATCGACAATGTTTGGAAGGAATATGAATCTAAGGTGGCACAGGCACGTCCAGTTCTAGTAAAGGATGTCAATGAATTGGCAGACAGTGTGTTAATTTGTACGCCAGAAGAATTGCTTTCTCGTGGATTTATAGATAAAATCCAACATGTTGACGAATTTTGGACATCGGTAAAAAGTCGTCTAAATCTTTCTGAAACAGATAGTTTGAATCAAGTATCAATACAACGATATGTGACAGAGCAAAACGAAAAACTATTGACCGAAAATGTAAAACAAGACAAGAATATTGCTTTGGTTCTTGCCCAAGGTTCAATTGATTTGGGAACATCAAATGAATCATCAATCGGAAGTGAGACATACTGCTCAATATTTAGAAAAATCCGTAAAGATACTTCTATAAAAGCTGTGGTTTTCCGTATAAATTCTGGCGGTGGATCTTCGTTAGCATCGGAACTAATTTGGCGTGAAGTTGCATTAACAGCGGAGAAAATTCCTGTGATTGTTTCTATGGGTGACCTTGCCGCTTCGGGAGGATATTATATTGCTGCACCGGCAACCAAGATAGTTGCATCTCCAACAACTTTGACAGGATCAATTGGCGTATTTGGTATGTCTATGACTGCCGAAGGTTTGTTGCAAAAGATTGGGGTTGGCGTTGATGCTGTAAATACTCATAAACATTCTGATATGGGAACTGTTTCCCGAGATTTGGATCCTGTTGAAGCTGCTGCGTTACAAAAAACAATTGATAAAACATATATAACATTCAAACAACGAGTTGCTGATGGTAGAGGTCTTTCGACTGCTGCCGTAGAGGAGATTGCACAAGGCCGTGTATGGTGTGGAAAAGATGCTTTGTCTATCGGTTTGGTTGATACTTTAGGAGATTTGTCGCTCGCATTGCAAATAGCAGAAGAATCTGCCTTTTTACAGAATGAATCTTATGGTATACAAACATATCCGAGTGTTCGTTCGTGGTACGAGGTTTTGTTGTCGGATGTTTCTTCGCAAGCAACAATAACGGAGAAACTTGCTAAAGAAATGGGCTTGTCGGAAATGGTTCGATTGGCACCAAAGAAAAATGGTGTGTATGCACAAATGCCATATTATTTGATGTTGCAATAATGAAATATCTTAAGTACATATTATTCCCATTTTCAATCTGTTACTGGCTATTTACATTTGTACGTAATAAATGTTTCGACTGGGGTATTCTTTCGCAAACATCGTTTGATGTACCTATTATTTCTGTTGGAAATATTACGGTAGGAGGAACGGGGAAAACGCCTCATGTGCAATATATAATTCAATTATTGCAAGGCAAGAATATAGCAGCTTTAAGTCGTGGTTATAAAAGAAAAACCACTGGTTTTATTTTGGCAGATACTAATACGACTGTAGCAGAGTTAGGAGACGAACCATATCTGCTTCAAAAACGCTTTCCCGAAATCCATGTGGCTGTTTGCGAAAAACGAGTTGCTGGTGTTCAGGAATTACAAAAACGTATACCCGATGTGGATGTTATTGTTCTTGATGACGCTTTTCAACATCGATATATTCGTCCGTCAAAGCAAATACTTTTGATAGATTATAATAGACCATTGTGGAACGATTTTGTTTTTCCTGTTGGTTACCTTCGTGAAGGGAAATATGCTGTTTCTCGTGCTGATGTTGTTATTGTATCAAAGTGTCCAGCAGGCTTTTCGATACAAGAATCCGAGTTATGGAGAAAGCGTTTGCCTCGTTTGTCAGTATATTTTTCCACTATGGAATATGGTGTAATCTATGATTATCATACAAAACAACAGGTCGATAATTCATTTTTTGCAAATAAGAAAATAGGTGTCATTACTGGCATTGCCCAACCAGCTCCGTTATTTGAGTATTTACAATCAAAGGGATTTGATTTCATTACAAAAGTATATCCCGATCATTATTTCTATTCAGAAAGTGATGCGGAAACCCTGCTTCGGTTGTCGGAACAGTATGTTATACTAACAACCGAGAAAGATGTCTACAAATTGACTGAAATTTTGCCAGAGAGCAAACTATATGTTTTGCCGATTATGCCTAAAATTTTGTTTGGGCAAGCAGAAGAATTCGAGAATTTTATAGTGTGTGATATGTAGAGACGCGATGAATCGCGTCTCTATGGAATTTCATTGCGTTAGCACGCGTTAATCTTGTGAGATACGGAAATCTTTTGCTTCTAAATTAAGTCGTCGTGTGTTGTTGTACTCGTCTTCGCTCATGGTAAAACAGATATCGTAACTACGGTCTGGAGCGTAGAGTTCGTCCCATTTTTCGGCTAAGCCAAAACCAATAATTCGTGGCAGTTTATTTCCTGTTTTGGTCATAAGGTTAAACTGCACATGCGTTTTGTCGTTGCCGACTTTTTTTGTGGCAAAGTCAACCACATTTTTAATAACAAACACGGGATTCATGTTTTCCGGACCAAATGGAGCCATAATAGAAAAATCATCATGAAATTCCATAGTAAGGTCTTCGTAGGTAAGTTCTGCATCTATAGTTATAACAGGTTCTTGTTGCTCTTCTGTTATTGTTTTTGCAACAACTTCCTCGAATTTTTGTTTGAACTTTTCTAAATTTTCGCGTTTCAACGACAGACCAGCGGCAAATGTATGTCCACCGAATGCTGTTAAATATTCGGAGCACTGTTCTATTGCTGAATAGAGGTCGAAATCGGAAACGGAGCGGGCCGAGCCAGATATAATTTCACCATCACCACACAGAATTATTGTAGGACGATAGTAGGTGTCGCTTACTCGTGAGGCAACAATTCCCACAACACCTTTGTGCCATGATTCACTGAAAAGTACCGTTGATTTTGCATTACGAAGAAACTCATCGTTTTCTATCATTTCCAATGCTTCTTTGGCTATGTTTTGGTCCAAACTACGACGCTCGTTATTGTGTTTTTCTATCTTCTCGCACCATTCTTTTGCTTCGCGGGCATCTTTCGAAATTAGCAGATTCACTGCATCGCGTGCGGACTTTATACGTCCTGCTGCATTGATACGAGGTGCAAGTTTGAAAACAACATTACTAACTGATAGAGTATTTTTGTCTCCTAAGCCAGATTGTTCCAACATGGTTTGTATGGAAAGTAAGACCTTATCGCGTTGTTTTAACTCGTTTTTATGTTGCATTTTGCACAAACCAAGATGCATGAGTGCACGGTTTTCATCTTTCATAGGAACAATGTCAGATGCAATGCTAATTGCCACATAATCAAGGTATTTATTTAATTTGCGGATGTCTATATTTTGCTGCTTACAAAAAGCGGATAGCAGTTTGTAGCCTACACCGCATCCCGAGAGTTGTTCAAAAGGATATGAACAATCGTGTTGTTTGGGATCGAGAACCGCAAATGCGTTAGGAATTTTGTCGCCTTCGTTGTGGTGGTCGCACACGATTACATCTATGTTGTTTTCTTGTGCAAGTGCAATTGAAGTATGGTCTTTGATACCACAGTCAAGTGCAATAATAAGTTGTACTTTTTCTTCTATTGCTTTTTCTATTCCCGTAATAGAAATACCATATCCTTCTATGTAACGGTCTGGAACATAAAAAGATACATTGCAACCAATATCACAAAGAAAACTATACACAAGTGCTACCGATGTTGTTCCGTCAACATCGTAGTCGCCGTAGACAAGTATTTTTTGTTTTTCTAACACAGCTTGTGTTAAACGGCTAACGGCCTTGTCCATATTTTTCATACGGAAAGGGTCATGAAGCAAGTTCATTATGCGGCCAAGTTCACCGTCTTTTTTCGGAAGAATAAGCTTTTCTAATTCTTCGTTGGTGGTTATACCGCGTGCGTATAATAGTTCCCGTGCTTTTCTATGATATGTTGGTGCAAATTCTGCAGGAATATCAAAGTTTTGTTCGGGAAACTTCCAAAGAGAGTTCCTCATCGTAAATAATCAAAATTTTGGGCCTTGATTTTTCGTTCGTTTTCGGCAAATTCATCGTATTTGCCTATGTCTAACCAAAAATCTCCGGTGTGGTTATATGCTAAAATTGTGTTATGTTGTGCTAATCTCAAATATAAATTTGTGATAGAGAATTTCCCTGTTTCTGTGATTTGGTCAAAAATCTTTGGGCTTACTACTTGTATGCCACTGAAAGCAAGGGAAGTATATGTGTCATGTGGATGTACTATTTTTTGTTCACCAGTCTTTTTATTTTCCCATCCACATAATCTATTGTTCTCATCAAAAAGGAAATAACGAGCAGTTTTTCTATCACTAACAGCCAATGTTGCAAGGGCGTTGTGTGCCTTGTGGTAGGCAATCATTTTTGAAAAATCAATGCTACTCACAATGTCTACATTGCAAATGAGAAATGGTTCATCTCCTTGTAATTCGTTTTTGGCGAAAACCATTCCTCCACCTGTGTCAAGCAATAAATCTGATTCATCGGAAATAACAACAGGCACGCCAAAATCGTGTGTTGTAATGAAATCTATGAGTAATTGCGAGAAATGATGCACATTCACTACAATTTTTGTAAATCCGTAGAATTTCAATTTTGCAATGGCATGTTCTAACAAAGTAATCCCATTGCATTCTACTAATGCTTTCGGTCTGTCGTTTGTTAGTGGCTGCAATCGTGTACCTAATCCTGCAGCAAAAATCATTGCATTCATTTCTTTTTTCTTTTAAAGTGATAGCACTTTGTAAAGATATAAAAAAACACGGAATTTTAGTTCAATTCCGTCTGTTTTTCTGGTTGTGCAAATAAAATTATTGAGCCGAGTAGTATGCAAAATACAAGGCCTGCATGGGTATTGAGTGTGTCTTCGCTACAAAAAGAGACCAACATTGCGATAAACCAGCTTGCGGTAATTGTGTTCCACTTGTTCCGTGTGTAGATAATCATGCCAGTAATACATATTAGGAATAGTAGCAGTCCGATTAAACCTGTTGTTACAGCAATATGGAAGAATTGATTGTGAGGTAAATTCCAATTTTTCTGAGAAAGTGGCGAATTTGTTTCTTGATAGGTTTTGTACATTTCCGAGCCTATAAGTCCACCGGTACCAAACCATGGATATCGCTTAAGTGTTTCCATTGCACATTTATGGAATTCAAGTCGTTGTGTGATGGAATGACCATCTGGATTTCCACCATTTATGTACATATAGATTTCCCAAAAGGATTCATATATACGTTTGTTTATCGATAGATTTGATGTAAATCGATAGTTGGTAAATCCGTCTAATATATTTTGTATGTCTTCGTCGCTTAATTCGGCAAATCCATCAGCATCTTTCCATAAATTTTTTGATGCCATATAGCGGTAGAGCACATGTAGATATTTGTATCCTGTTTCGTTTAGGTCGTAAATTGATCTACCAGTTTTTAGTTTCCAACAACTGTCAAGTTCTGTTTCACAGACGTTTATATATACGATATGACCATTTTCTATAGTAGGATTTTCAGTAGAATGTACATAGTCGTTCCCTCTGGCGGTTTTTGTTCGTAGTTGCTCGGTAGAATGGGTGTCGTGGTATATAAAGTAGCGACATTCTGAATAGAGCAATACGCAGAAGGTGAGCAGAAGCACGCTAATGGCTACAATGATTGCGATTGCGGAACTGAACGATTTGTAGCGATATGCCAATACTATACTTAAAACAATAAGAAGTATCGAAACGATTACGTATGCAATAAGAATCTTTGAAAAGATGATGAAAAATGCCAACCAGCATAAAGAAACTGACAAGAATATAGTTGTCTTTGTGTTGGCAAAATCTCTACAGAAAAACAAATAATGTACACATACCGAGGCTGCTACAATTGCAAATAACGAAAGTCGTATATGCGACATGAATACACCAATAGCACGGAAATTAAGTGTGTCGGTAAGGTTGAATAAATAACAACCAAAACTAAAGATTGTGTTTACTACAACTCCTGCTACAAAAATGAGCATAAGGCAATGGAATTTCTTCGCACTTAATTCTGTATGACTTCCTATGGCAATAAGATAAATAAGGAAAGGCAGTTTTGATACGAGGAATTGTAATGCTTCTTTTTCTGGCAGTTGCACAATAGGGCGTAACAATATAGTTGCACAAATTATACTGAGAAATAACGATGACTTGCGTGTAAGCAGAGTTGCAAATTTACTTTTAAAGTTTCCGTCGAAAATCCAGAAGGCGGTAAGCAAAATGCAACATAAGGTAATGATAAAGTTACCCCATAGTACCAATATGGAACAAAGTGCTAAAATCCAGAAAAATACACTATCGGAATGCTTCCCAAATAAAGACTGCATAGTTCGTAATTAACGGAATAGTTGAATAAATCCGGCTGTGTTATGAATTTTGTTTTTGTTGTCTGACTTTACAACATAGTAATATGTTCCTGACGGGCAATCGTGACCGGAATTGTCTGCACCAGTCCAGGCAATTGTTTTTGCTCGTTGGTTATAAACTAATGTTCCGTTATTGTTGTAAATCCATATTGAGAATACATCAACACCGTTGGTATTGAAGTAAAATACATCGTTTTCGTTATCACCGTTCGGTGTGAAAATATTAGGAATTGCATTTTCTCTGTCTTCAAAATCTTTTTCTGTACGAGAACTGTCGGTAAAGAAGTAGTCGGTAACTTTTATCTTTATAGATTGACTTGCCACACAGGATTGTAATTCGTTGTTTTCAATTTCGTACGCGTCGAATTTTGAACTGTCTAATGCAATTTGTAGAGTTACTGTGTACCCTGGATCATAGTTTTCTTTTGGAAATGTATAGCGATATTCAGTAGAATCTGTATGAAAAGACGCAATTGGCGTTTTGTCGTTGTAAATGCTCCAATAATAGGTCCACACATCTTTGTCGTGTGGTTGGAAATTTTCTTCGTTAACAGAAAGAATGTAAACAAACGATTCCAAAGCAGCTTTGTTTTCTTCTGAACTTGGATCATCTATTTCGTAGGCAAAATTAGAGCCTGCAACGTACGGACTAAATACTTCTATGCAATTAGTTGAGGTATAGCGTCCGAATTTGTTTTTACCTATATGTACGGTTTGTTTCTTTGTGCTTGTCCCGTCCTTATAGGTAATGGCAATGCTGACAGAATCGGAACCAACAGCAGAAAGATATTCTACTGCCAAAATTTTGTTGCTTGTTATTTCTGTAGAAATATCGCTCGGATCAACGACCAATAAGCTTACGCTGTATAAACCGTCTTGTATATATTCGTGTTTGCCGTTGTCGGAAAGTTTTTGTGTAATTTGTATGGAATCGGCAGAACCGTCTCCGTAGTTCCATACATACCAATAGGCACCATCTGCAGAGTTGTTTTTGAAAGTAGCAGTTGTGTTTCTGGTTAAATCACCAGTGTAGCACAATTTTCTTGCATCGCGTACCGTGAATTTTGCGGTTAATTGTGCCGTTGCCTGAAAAGAAATGAGGAATATTGTTAAATATGCAAGTAATGTTCTCATTATCTAAATTTTAATTCAATTACAAATGTAGGGTTTTGTTGGGTTTATTCAAAATATGTTTGTTACTTTTCTTTCCCAAGACGAATAAGTTTGTCGTAAAACAAAATAAGAACGATTTCAACTAAAATGCAGATAATTGCCAATGTCAGCATTAGTCTCCATAGGCGTTTCCCTTCTGCTTGTTCCTGTATTGCTGTGGTTAGTTCGCTATCTTCCGATATGATTTCTATGTTGTGTACGTTTAAAATTTCTTGAATTTCTTCGTTAGAATAAAAATCAAGTTTTGATTCGGTACGGTCGTAATTATATGATATATTGTGAATTATCTTTTCATTTTGACAAATGTTGTAGTTGCCATCTTTGGTAATTTGTTGCATAGGATTTATCAGCACTTTTGCGGTTTGCATATCAATTCTATATTGCGGAATAACATCTATATCGTTGCTCGTAATGTGCAACGCATCGTTGTTTTGCAGGTTCGGAAGACAAAGTTCGCAAGCAGTTCCGAGAGTGTGTTGTAAATCGTTGACTGCCGTTGTCGATAAAAGAATATTATAGATGCTAATAAATAAGGGAGAAGTCGCGAATGCGTTTTTGCCTGTCATTGGCGAGGCAAAGGTGAACAATGTGTTGTTTTTTTGTGCTTGTTGGGTAAGATAGGAATGCCCATTGGTCAACGAAATGAGTGTGTTGTTTTGGGTCCTTTCGAGTATGTAATGTTGCGATATCTCCGGATAAATAGTATTCGCTTCTTTTTTATCGAGTATGCTTGCGAAAATGCTATTTTTTCTATCAATGTCGCTGATTTTTGTTTTTGCTGTATCTTTTGTTGTAAATATTTGACTACCAAAATGTTTAAAGAGATTGTTGTATGTTTCTGTTTGTATTTCGTTGGCAGGAATGCAGATGATTGTTTTTCCCATTCCATTTAGTTTTGTTATTGCATCGGTAAGACCGGTTGGTATTTGCTGTAGTTCATCTAAGATGATTACCGAATATGAACGTAATTGTGAGTAGTCGATTGCACGGACATCTTGTGGTTTTATAGAAAATGTTGATTTGTCTTTGCAAAGTGCTGCAATATATTTATTCGGTGTTTTTTCATAAATATCTAAAATTGGTATTTGTTTTTCTATGTAATATGAGAAATAATAGGTGTTGTCGTAAATAATAGGGTAATCTTCAATTTGCAGGTACCCAGAAATTAATCCTGTTTGATTAGTTCTATATTGTAATGAAACAGAACTACTTGCGTGTGGTTTTATTGTCGCGGTTCCAATTGCTTTAATGGTGTCATTTATGAATAGTTTTATCGGAATATTTGCCGCAATTTCATCTGATTGATTTGATAGTATAACTGTGAGATTTTCGGTTTCGTCGCTAATGTGTTGTATAGTTTCAAAGTAGCAACTGTCTATCGATAAATTCGCTTTCGATTGATTTTTAATGGGATGAAATACAATATCTATGGTTGAATCTATTGCAATGTCTGCGATGTTGCACGTTGATTTTTGTGCATCGGTTACGATATGCCAACGTATTGCTTGATTGTTTTGGTTAGAACAAGTTTCTATCTTTTTGTAGATGTCCGATAGTTGTATGTTTGTTGGACACCATTCAATTTCTTGTATGTCTTTCTTTATCTCTTCTCGTGTTTTTTCTCTGTAATCAGTTGGTTTCGAGGTGTTTGAGAATAAATAAAATTGTGTTTCATTTGGATAGGCATCGACAATTTTTCTTGCTTTTTCTTTTTCTACATCGAGAATAATGCCTTGCGTTGATTCGGATTGTGTACTAAAAGAATTGTCAATATAGAGTGCAACTGCAGTTTTTTTATTCGTATTTGTTTGGTTTTTGTGTGGAATATACGGTTGTGCAAAGGTCAGCACTAAAAATATGATTGTTGCTATTCGAGCAACTAAAATAAGTAACTCTTTTAGTTTTGATTTTGTGCTATTTTGTTCAATTTGGATTTCCTTAATTAACTGAAGATTATGAAAATAGATTTTCTTATACTTTCGAAATGAAAATAAATGTATGATGATTGGGATAGCAATCGCAAATAGGAAAAATAAATATTCGGGATTTTTGAATGCTATCATAATTTTATAGAAAGTTTTAGGTTTAACCTTCTTGAAGTTAAATAGTTAGGAACTGCGTAATATTTATTGGAAACATCTTCAATCCAGAAATAAGAAATCTTGTTTGCGTTGTCGAACAAGTTAAATACTTCCAAACCAAGATTGATGCTTTCTATATGTTTTAGTTCGCGTTTGTTTTGAATAAGTCTGTCGTATACGACAAATAAAAATCCGATGTCAAGTCGGGTATAGGAAGAAATTGAATAGTCGTCGAATTCGTTGTAAGTTGCTGTTGGTGTAGCAGTTGGTATGCTCGAGCCTGCCATAAAGGTAAGATTCATCTTCAATTTTTCGCTTCCGGGAAGAAAATCTTGGAAAAACATACTGAATGTGACAAGTTGGTCGTTAGCTCTACGTATTTCTTCGCTGGAATTGTCGCTTAAATGCTCGCGTGCACGCATAAGCGAAAGGTTTATCCACGATTCAACGCCGGGAACAAATTCGCCATTTAGTTTTGTGTCGATTCCGGAAATGTAGCCGTTTGCCGAATATTGCGGATAATAAACGAGCGACACATTGTCGATGGTATAAGGAATTACATCACGAAGTAATTTTGTGTATAATTCTGTATTCCAAACAAAAGGTCTATCCCAAAGTTGGATTGTCTGTGAATATCCGAGAACAAAATGTGTAGATTTTTGAGGCAAAATATTCTCGTGGAATGTTCCAGTTTTATCTACTAATTCTTTGAATTCTGCTGGTTGATAATAGATACCGGTAGAGAATGATATGCGATTGTCCTTATCTTCAAAAGGTTTGAATAATAGTCGTAGGCGCGGGTTAAACAGGAATTTACCCGAGTAAGTATCGAATGTTCCTCGTGCTCCAGCGTTGATTTTTAATGATGAACGATTTTCGTTATCGAATGTGAATCGTTTTGAAATTCCAGCATATCCTGCAATGACAGTTTGGGTGTGGTTAATAGATGAATTTGCCGTATTTTTTAGAATGATTGTCGTGTCGTTATACGGCAGAGCATAGTTTGCAGAATCTATGTAGGTCCACTCATTGTACGATGCATCGTAGTTCGATGTGCTGGCTGAAATGCCCCAATTTGCCAGGAAAGAACTAAATCGATGTTTACCATCGTGCATAAGGGTTATGTTGTTCGTTTTTAATTTGTTACGTCCGTGTTCCAAGAAACTTCCAATGGCAAGAACTGCAGTGGAATCTTCTATGACGTTTTTCCCATCGCTAAAACATTCACTTAGTCTATATTGACTAAGTACATCGAATGTTTCATTTTCCGATGCATTATAATAGAGTGCCTTAAAGTCCAAGGCTGTCAAATCGGATGGACGGTATTGAAGAGAAAGGGAATTTCCCAAATTGCGGTACATATACTTTTCTTCCCCTTCAAAATAAATGGTCATTCTGTATGTTTTTACCTGACTACCGAAATCTGTTTCGCGTTTGTTTGGCAAGAACGAGTAAGTGTTGTTTGCTCCATAAATCCAATATGAAAGAGCAAGTTTTGGAGAGATTTTATAGGTAATAAGATTTTGTAGATCATAAAAAATAGGTTTGTATTCTCCTGTTTCGTCTAATGTCCGCAAAATGAGCGATGTGTTTTTATATCTTGCTCCTGTTAGAATGCTGAATTTCTGTGACTTATCAACTCCTTGAACGGTTACGTTGGCATCCATAAGACTTGCGTCGGCTTGGAGTTGGAACTTTTCTACATCCTTATAGGTAACATTCAGCACACTCGACATTTTGTCGCCAAAACAGATGTCAAATCCACCACTTGAAAAGTCCACATTTTCAACCATATATGGATTTATAATGCTCAATCCTTCTTGCTTATCGGAGCGAGCCATTGTGGGTTTAAAGGCAGGCACACCATTTACATAGACGAGATTCTCGTCGTAACTTCCGCCTCTTACCGAATATTGGGAACTTAATTCCGACTTAGAGGTAACACCAGCAAAGGTTTTTAATCCACCTTCAATTCCCGACAAACTCAAGCCCGACAATGCAGCAGTGTGATCAGAAGAAAGATGTGTCACATTTTCTTCGGCTTCTTTGTTGTAGTTTACCGTAACTTTGGGAACATCAACGGCATTGATTTGGAGGGTAGGAGAAAATGTTTTTTTGTTTTCGGTAAGGGTAATTTCGTAAGTAAATTCTTTGTAACCAATTTTTGAAAAATATACAGTAACCTTTTCATTTAGTGGTAGTTCCAATTGATACCAACCTTTTTCACTACTTAATGTTGAGGTGTTTTTAGTAGAAACTGTTGCAAAAGAAACGGCAACACCTTGCGAGTCGGTGATTTTTCCTTGTAGAATGCCCTTTTGTTGTGCAAATAGTACATTTGCCAAACACATACAAACTATTAGGACATATTGTTTCATATTGCAAAAATAGAGATAAATGCGTTTATAAAACGGAGAAAAACGGAATTAATTGCTAAAGAAAAAAAGTATTGTAATTTCTGCTGTATTATTGAAAATGATATTTTTGTAAAAAAATGATTATGAAAAAATATTTGCTTCTTGCTTGTATAGTTTGTCTTTTTGCGTCTTGCGCAAAGAAGAACCCTATTGTTTTCCAGAAAAAGTCTGCCGACAGCGAGGTAAATCTTTCACTTGATACGAATGGTTCGTTTTTGTATACGGCAACAAGTACGAAAGGCATAAACTTTCGCGAAGAAGGAACGTATACGATAGAAGATTCGGTGCTTATATTACGTTTTCGTTTCGAAAGTTACGAAAAGGACTGCTATGCCTTTCCATTGCCAAACGACACTTCTTTGATAATGAACTACAAAGGAGAAACAGTTTTGTATCCTTTGGTGAAAAACATTCCGGGAATGGGCGTTATTTGGAACAATAATGCCGAGTTGATGGATTCTTTGGTAAATCTGTATAAAACCGAAGCTTTTGAAAAACTTATTGGAGCTCGTTACTTTAAACGCGTTTCTGGCGATATGTCATTGATTTTCAATGGCGATTGGCATATTTCACCGTATTACGACAAGCAAAAATAATATCACGGATCAACATTGATTGTAAAACTTGTTGACTTGAATTCTTCTTTGCTGGTAACATCATCCATAAACACGCGTATTTGCTTTTTGATTTCCGCAATGTTAAGCTGACGAGGTATTTTCATCAAAATATCTTGTGCATAGAGCAGTTGTATTCTGGCAATTGGCGGAAATTCAGGGCCAAGCACTACAATGTGTTCAATTTTATGAAATCCAGTAGCCAATTGTTTTGCAGCATCTATGGCAATGTTTTTATCTCGATGTTTGACAGTAACTTTTATTAAACGCGAGAATGGAGGATACCAAAACTGCTTGCGTTCAGTCATTTGTGTATTCAAAAGCGACTGATAATCATTATTTTGTACAAACTGAATGATAGGGTGCTCTGGTTGGTATGTTTGAATAAAAACGTGACCTTGTTTTTCGCTACGTCCAGCACGGCCTGCCACTTGTACCATTAGTTGGTAAGCTCGTTCAAAGGCACGAAAATCAGGCATACGAAGCATTCCATCGGCACTAAGAATGCCGACCATGCCAACATTTTCAAAATCAAGTCCCTTGGTAAGCATCTGAGTACCAACAAGAATGTCGATTTCTTTTCGTTCAAATCTGTCAATTAGTTCGGTATAGGCATTTTTACCGCGTGTCGTATCCAAATCCATACGAGCAATCGAAGCCGATGGGAAAATTTCTTTGAGTGTGTCCTCAATTTTTTCCGTACCAAAGCCTACCAAACGCATTTCTCTGTTGTTGCATGCTGGGCAAGTAGTTGTGTATCGAACGCCATAACCACAGTGGTGGCACATAAGCGTATTGGTGATTTTATGGTAGGTTAAACTAACATCGCAGTTTACACACTGATGAACAAATCCACAGTCTGGACATTCCATATATGGTGAATAGCCACGGCGGTTTTGGAATAAAATAACTTGTCGTTTTTCTTCCAAAAAACGTGAGATTTCTTCTATCAATGTCTTACTGAAAACATCGTCGTGTAGGCGTTTCCGTTTTCGTTCGGTGCGCATATCTACAATGTGGATTTCGGGTAGAGGAGCAGTTGTGTGTCTACTAAATAATTCTACCAATCCAACTGTTTTTTTTAGTACATTATAATATGTTTCCATACTTGGCGTTGCCGTTCCAAGTAATAGTTTTCCTCCGAATCGCTGCGTGAGAATGTACGCAACATCTCGTGCATTGTATCGTGGCGATGGATCGTATTGTTTGAATGAAGTTTCGTGTTCTTCATCAACGATAATCAATCCTAAATTATTGAATGGTAAGAATATAGACGAACGAACACCAAGGATTATCTTGTATGATTTTTCGTTGTTTGCTAACACATTGTTCCACACTTCAATGCGTTCGTTGTCGGAAAATTTCGAGTGGTAAATGCCGACTTGGTTTCCAAAAACATTTCGCAAGCGATTGATAATTTGCGATGTCAGTGCGATTTCTGGCAAAAGATACAGAACTTGTTTGCCAGCATCTATCATTTCTTGTATGAGATGGATATAGATTTCTGTCTTTCCACTCGAAGTTACTCCGTGCAATAGACAGAAGTTTTTTTGTTCGAAATTCTCATGAATTTCATCAAGTGCAATTTGTTGTTTTTCACTTAGTTGTGCAAGGCCTTTTGTTGCGGAAATGTTTTGGTCAAAGCGTGAAACCGTTCGTTCTTCAATACGGATTATTCCTTTCTTTTCGAGTTCAGTCAAAACGGCTCCGGATGAATTTTTAAGCAATTCTTTTTTCTCTATGGCATAGTTGGGAATCTCCTTGTTTTTTATGAAAAAATTAAGGATTTCAAGGAACGTGCTTTTTTGTTTTGCCGCTTTCGATACTAAAGCAAACGACGTGTTTACGAAATCGGAATCAGATGCTGGTTTACAAAGAGTTACGAATGATTCCTTCTTCGGTTTATACTGACTTGCGATAGATTCACCTACCACAACAGCATCGAGCGAAACCAAGCGCTGTACAACTTTTGAGACAGATTTTTTCCCAAGTGCCTTTGCCAAATCCGACAAGGTGATTTTTTCATTATTTTCAATCATAATGAATACCTCTCGGTCGCTTTCGTTGAGCAACATACAATCGAAATCGGAATTGACAGAAAGATTTGCCTCGCTTTCTAATTTGAGACCAGAAGGAAGCGCTGCTTTCATGATTTCGCCACGAGTACACATGTAGTAATCCGACATCCAATTCCATAATTGGAGTTGCTGTGCAGTGACGATAGGTTTTTCGTCGAGAACGGAGTCTATGTCCTTAATTTGAGGAGTTTCCGGTTTGTTATGATGAATAGAATATACAATTGCCGTGTACATTTTTCGTGCACCTAATTGCACAATAACACGACTGCCTACCTGTAGATTGTCTATGAGAGAATCTGGAACATGGTAGGTGTAAAGCGGAACCGCCAATGGTAATATGACATCAACAAACGTTTCCGTATTACCGAATATTAACTAAATAATTTACCAAGAAAAGATTTCTTTTTCTTGCTTTCGTATTCGTTTTCTGGAGCACTGCCGATAGAGAGTTTTTTGCAGATAAGCGACCAGTCGATTTCGCCAGCAAATTCCACATTTCTATCGTCAATAAAAATGTCCGCATCGATTTTACGGCTCATTTCTCCATCAACAAATTCTTCTTCGGGATAATTTCGGTTGATTGCATAAAATTCAATACCGTTTTTGCGGCAGAATGCGATAGCATCTTCAAGTTCTTTACCGCTACGGTACGTCCATAGAATCAATTGATCCCCACGCTTTTGTAATTCACGAAGCGTTTCGAAAGCGAACAATTTTTTTGCTCCAATTTCTGGATATTTGTGTTCCACCAAAGTTCCGTCAAAATCTACTGCAATCTTCATATTCTTTTTGTTTTTTCTAGGTTACGACAAAGGTATGATATAATTTGTTGTTATTTTGAATAAGTTACAACTTTTTAACCTAGAAAAAGAAAAATAAGATTGTGTTTGTGCAGTAGTCTATGGTAAAATTTAAAGGCATTGATATAAATCAACGCCTTATTTTTTTCGGGTGATACGATGTTTTAACTTAATCATGGCAAAGTTAATTTCAAATTCAGTCTCAGATTCTGCAATATCTAAATTATCACCCATTATGTCAGAAAGGATTTCGCCTCCTTTTTGCAGTAACTTCTTTTGAGTTTTCCCATCTTCTGCATTTTGAATAGAGGCCATTGTCTTTGACAATTCCCGTAGTTTGACAAATGTATCAATAATACACAATGTGGTTTGCACTGCTTGTCGCCCTTTCAGAATAGTTGCAAGCATGTATAGTCCGCGTTCAGTGAAGGCGTTCGGTATTTTGTTCTTGCCACCCCAACTTGAAGTCGAAAAATTCGTCTTCAAATTTATCCACTCTTCTTTTGTTAGGCCCAAGACATATCCTTCCGGAAATTTGTCAGGATTATTTCTTACAGCTTCGTTTATGCGTTTGGTCTCAACTCCATACAATTTAGCCACGTCGCTGTCAATTATTACTTGCTCATTACGAAGGATCAAGACCTTGTCTTGTACGTCTTCAATTTTTATCAAATTCATTGTTGCTTTGCTTTTTGCAAAGATACAATAAACTTCCTCATTATCAATGAATTAATTTTATAAATATCCATTAATAAAACGAGTGAAATTAACACAATTATATAATCTTAGATTCTCTAAAACAAACATGTAGCGTTAGGTAATTTGTAATAGTTTCAATCTAAATTATCTATATGATTTTAGACGATTTTTCTTGCATATTATTGTAAATCGGAGTATATTTACGCACTTATGGAATGCCACATTCTGTAGGTAAAAAGTAAAGGTTTCATTTATGGCTAAAATTCCCATGGGGAGCGGTCATACAAAAATATAGGCTTATGAAAAGTTTAAATTTTAATTTGAAATGTAGAACTATCTTTTTGATGGTTTTGGGAATGTTTGTGTCGTTGGTAGGTGTAGGGCAGGAATATGAGTTTATTTCTGAAAATGGTGAGATAGGGGCGTTTTTTGTGCAAACATTAAATGGTTGTTCTTATTTTAAGGTGAAAAACTCAAATCAATATAATGAAAAGTATGTTCGTATAAAAAAGAATGGTGTGTTTCTTGATATTGATGCGGGACATGATAATCAGTGGAGGTGGAAAACAGAAGATTTTTGGGAAAATGGAGTGAGAACAAAAAAATATGTCGTTGGGGGGATGCGCACAGTTTATTTTAAGCTGTGTGACGGAAGTGTTGTGATGTCGTTAAATAAACCAGAAGAATTGCCATTTAATTCAGAGCCATGGAAGTTGGAAAATGCCAATAATTGTAATTCTAGTGAGTTCGAAATGTGTGGTGCCAATAGTTACATTACACATGTGATGGCAATAAATGATGATGAGGTTAGATTTAAAATAACGCAGGATGGTTGTGCTTATGGTTCTGATTATTTTAATTCCACTGTGAATACTCATACAGATTGGTCACAGCCAGAGATGTGGTATATTCCATTTTCTGCAGAGTTGAAAACTTCTGGGGTGTGGATAAAGATAGATCTTAGTGGTAAGATATTGTCTTCTAGTTCAAGCAAGCCTGATTGTGGAAGTAATGTCTCTTCTGCATCTATACTGGGTGATGGTGTAGTTTGTATGTCAAACTCTGTGGTGTTATCGTCTTCGTATCAGGTGGGGTCTGGATCATTTACTCCAACCTACCAATGGTATAAAAATGGGAATCCTGAAAGTGGTGCTACATTTAGTACATATACTCCTACTTCAGAGGGAAGATATTCGGTACGGGTGTATGCAACTCCAGGTGATGTTTCTACGTCGGCAATATCGGATGAAGTTTCTGTTACGGGTCCTGTTGTTTCTACAGTAACGCTTGCTTCGAATACAGATGCGTATTGTGCAGGTAACACAATATTAACTGTTGATGACGACGCGTCTTGCTCTCCTGCTGGATATCCTCAATATGCGTGGTATAAGGATGGTAGTTTGGTCGCAACAACTACAGAGAAAAACTATACGATTCCTGCGGCAGGAAATTGGAAAGTTGTTGTAAAAGCAGATGCTACTCATTCGAAAGAGTCTGCTTCGATATCAGTTTTAGAAACGGTGCCTTCTATTACTGCCTCGGATGTATCTTTTGCTGCGGAAAAAGATGGTGTCGCAGATAATAAAACACTTACAGTTTCTTTAGAGAATTCATGTAGTTTGTTAAAAGCTCCAGTTCTGACAGGTGCTAATGCGAGTATGTATAGTGTAACTCCTAATGGTGATGGAACTTATTCCATAACATTTACTCCAGGTTCGACAGCAGGTAGTTTCCCTGCGACTCTTACGTTTACAACAGAAGATGGCAAGGTATCAAAAAGTATAAGTTTGAGTGGGCATATTTCTAGTTGTGTCGGCTCTAGTATTTCAGTAGATGTGAATTCGTTTACAATACCAAGTGGAGACAGTGATTATGAACAGAATGTAGCCATTGGACTTATAGAGGTTGACCAGAATTATTCGGTTTGTTTTGATATAACAAGCTATACAGGTCGTACGGATTGGGGAGAATATACAATATCTGCTTCTGTAAATGATGTATATGTGTATAATCATAAATTTAATCATCAGGAAAGTTTTTCGCCATTGACGGGTAATTGTGTCGTGGTAAGTGGAGCGGTTTTAGTAGATAACAAGTTAAAAGTCAAACTTTTTAGAGGTAAGAATGATGGAAATCTTACGGTGTCAAACATTAGAATTGCAAAGGCATGCCCTCCAGAAGTAGAATTTGCCTCTATTACTGGTGAGTGTGATGTGAATCCTTCCTTTACTGCTGAAGTAACAAAGGGGTCTGCTGATATTAAAAAATATGAATGGTATGTGATAGAGGAGGGAAATCCGACATTAGTTGCTACACATAATTCAAGTTCTTTGACTGATATTTTTTCACAATCTGCAGAAATAGGTACTGGAAAAACTGTAAAGGTTGTTGTTACAGATGAGAATGATTTACAAGCCGATGTTACTTATGAAATTAATTGCGGACCAATAATTAATCCTATTACGGCTCCTGTTGAAATTTGTCCTGATGGTAATTTGTCGATGGCAGTGCCGTCATATACTACAACTAGTGATATAAAATCAGAAGGTTGGGAGGTTGCACCATCGGCAACTGCAACGTTAAGTGAATGGAAACAATTATCTTCTTTGGATAATTTGTCTGTTGATTATAAGAATTGGTATATTCGTTATTATGCAGAAAACGGTGTTGGTCGTGGTAAAAGTAATGCGGTTCAAATAACCATGTTTGATGAACCCGTTGTTGATCCTATCTTTGTTGATGATATTTGTAAAGGAGAAGGATTTGTTTTAGATGAACCAAATGTAACATATGTAACATATGATGCTTCTAGAGTTTCTGAGAGTTGGCAATATGCAAAACAAAGTGATTTTTCAGATGCAACAGCAGTTCCTGCAACAGTTTCAGAAGCGGATACATATTATATAATGTATACTGTTACAGATGCATGTACGTCAAAAACTGTATCTACAACGGCAATAGTTAGTAATCCAAGCATTTCCGTTACAGAATATAAGACATATATGCGTGTTGCAGGTACGCAACAAAAAGTCGCAGATGCTCCTATACTAGATACCAAGTGTGTTGGAACTTTAGTTTATACTATTACATCGGGAAATACAGAGTATTTTACAATAGATGCAGCAACTGGTGTAATTACAATGACTGCAGAGGCAACGGAACAAGGCTATTATCCTCTCACTGTCACAATATATGATGCGTCAACTAATACTACTGTTACTTATGATGTAATGATTACATTGACAGAAGAACCAACAATGTCTATGGAATGTCCGACACCTTCAGATGTCTATGTATATACGAATTATCAGAAAACGTCCCTTGAAACTGTTGTAACAAGTAACTTTGTAAACGAAGATGTACAAATTAGTGTTTCAGGATCTGCAGAAACATATTTTGATATAACTCCCACAACTGTTGAAAAAAACACAGCTAATGTTCCTGTTCAAATAGAGCAAAATAAATATTTTACTGGTGTAGGTGACTATACATTGAAGTTAACAGCAACAACAGAATCTCTATCTCAGGAATGTGAGGTAAAGATTCATACAAAACAATTACAAATAACAGAGTATATTAATGACCAAACAAATTGTAGTAAGGATGCTAGTTCGTTGATTATTTCAGTAACAGGTGAAGATCCTAATTTGCCAATATCGTATCAATGGTATAAGGTAGGTACTCCAAGTGAACCTGTAGTAGGTGCAACAAGTAATACATTTAAACCAACAGAGGATGGCGGATATTATGGTGTTGTAATGGCTGGTGGTTCAGAAATTTATTCAACAACAGTTTCAAATGTTTTCTTTGTTAAAGATGTTCCAACATTAACATTTAAAACAGAGGTTCCTACTGAAATATTCTGTACAGAAGAGCTTGGAGTTGAAATGGAAGTAACATCTCCAGACGACGAGGATGTAACAACTGACTATAAGCGTTTCTGGTGGCTTAATGGAAGTCGTGCTGATGGTTTGACAGCTACAGGTGTACATACATTTACATTTAATTGTGAGAAAGAAGATTATGTAACACGATTAAGTGCATACATTATGGATAATGCATCTGGTTGTACCATATTGGCTTCAAAAGATGTAACAGTGAAAAAAATGGCCAATACGTATTACTATCGTGGTCCTGTAGCTTCAGATTATAATGCAGGAACATACAATAAAGATTCTTGGGGGTTAAATGATCTAAATAACTGGTGTACAGAAGAAAATGGTACAGCGGGAAGTTGTACTTCGCCAAAGAATTTTGAAGAATCAGCATGTAAGTACATTATTAATAAGGATAATGTTGTGTTGAGAGCAGATCAAACTTGGGAAGTTTCAGGTGTTGGTTCAACAATAGTTGTAAGTAATGGATTTTTTGATAAAAGTGAATTGGAGGCAGCTGGTACCGGTTGGACAACCAATACAAATTCGTATGATTACAAACCAGGTCAGTATTTTGAGTTCGCTAGTGCGTCAATGAATGGTAAAAATCAGGTTGAACGAATGACAGCTGTTGCGTCAAAAGATTATAGAGAGAATGCCAAGGTTGTTACTATAGAAGGTACATTGAATACATCCGACAATGTTAAGGTCGATGTGAATCATGGTGGTTCATTAACCATTGCCACTGATAAAGGTAATTTTGATCTTGGTATTTTAGTTGCAGATGAAATTACTAAAGTTGCTGGTAATTCAAATGGATATTATAATGTTTGTGTAAATCCTGGTTCAAGTGTAACATATACAGGTGATGGAACGAAAAACATTAGAGAAGCCGTTTATTCTCAAGTATATATTGAACCAACTAATCCAAGTGATACAATAATTTTCGAGGAAAATGCGAAGATTGAAGTGGTTCAAGCTTTAACATTAGGTTCTAATGCAACTTATGAAAATATCAAACATAAAAATAGTCATATATTATATGAAGGGTTGGTAAATCAAGATATTGCTTCTATGCCATATTATATTTTACAGATAGAGAACCCTAATGATAAAACATTATTAGGTAAAATAGATGTTGATGAATCATTTATAATTGGTGCGGGTACAGTTCTGAATGCAGGAGAGTATACAATTAATATAAATGGTGATGGAGACGATGCTTTCGTATTCAATGGAATATTTGAGTGTGGAACGTCTACTGTGAATTATACTTCTGTAAGTGAGACTACTGTGGCTGCATTGGATTATTATAATTTGAATTTAGGTGATGGTAATAGAACATTAGAAACGACGAATAACATCGGTATAGCAGGAACATTAACGGCAAGTTCTTCTGAAAGTGTTGTATATACAATAGAAGGTAGTACTGTTGAATTTAATGGTACAAAGGCACAAAGCATTCCTAAGTTCACTTTCTATAATATAGTGATAAATAATTCTGCTATGTCTAGCAATGAAAATTCCTCTTCTTTTGACAACAACAAGTATTTAAGAATGATTGGTGATGTTACAGTAGAGAATAGTATGCTTCTAAAACAAGGAATATTGAATGTTATTGATAATCTTTTGTATATAGAAAATACTGCTGCGAGTGCTATTGGTCAGGGATATTTTACTTCATATACTGACGCTTCGTTCATTGTTGGTAATATAAAGAGAGATGTTCCTTCTTCATTAACAGGTTCTGATGTTGCTACATTATATTATTTCCCAGTTGGTGACATTGATGGTTACAAACCATTAACTTTGAGCCAATTAACAACAGGTGAGGATGCGTCAGTTACTGTTGGAATTTCCGAGGGTGTTTCAGGAAATTTTATAAATGGAGATAGTGAAGATGCCTTTTCAGCCTCATTCTCATGGAAGGTTAGTGGTGAAAATTATACTACTGCTAGTGTGGGTATTTCTACTTCACAAGGATTAGGAGATGCTAATGCGATAGCATATAATACATTTCCAACAGGTGCTTTCGCTAATGTGTATGGTTCTATGTATGGTAATTCAATTTTATACTCACAACCAACAGATACTGGTTATTTTGCCTTAGCCAAACGTACCATTACAAATAAGAAATATTATTTTAACTGCAGTGGCTCAGTAGATGCTTCGTCTATAGAAGCATGGTGGACCGAAGAAAATGGTGGAGGTAGTCGAGCAGGTAGTTTTACGGATACAGATGCGGAATGGATTTTTAATTGTGGTACGCAAATCAATGGAGAATTGTCTATCAGTGGTGCAAACTCTAAGGTAACAATGAATATTCCATACGGACAAGAGTTGAAGATTAATTCTGATGTTACATTTATAACTGGAAATATACGCCAAGGAACAGTAAGTGTAACTTCTGATGGAATATTGAGTATAATGTATTCATTTACAATGAACGATGTTTCAGCTGGTGGTTCAGGTATTAATGTATACAACCGTTCTGCAATTGTAAATAATGGAACGGTTAATATAGATAATTCTACATTGGTATTGAAGGATAGTTGGATAACTAATAATGGAAGAATAAACTTGACCAATACGGATCTAAGTATGTCATCTAAAAACTCAAGACAAAGTGTAGACAAATTGTTGGAAAACTTAGATGATGACCCAACGGCATGGATTAAATCTCAAGCACATTCATGTTTTTGGAATTATGGTTCTGTTGTAATGACAAACGGAAGTTTAGATGTCATTGATGGTTCAGATGGTACGAACACTGTCCATATCTTAAATGCCGATAATGCTGTTTGGTTGATAGATAATACAACTGCTTCGGGTGTTAAACATGTCATTTTTGATGGTTGTGAATTAAGCCATGAAGGAAAGAATATCGCTTATGTAGATATGCAGTGTGGATCTTCGTTTGTTGTAAAAAATTCTGATGTACAATTGTTGTACAAGGGAAATCCTTTAGCAGCTAAAATAGGTGGTGAGTTGATAGTTCAGGATGGTAACCTATATATTGCACGTTCTGATGGCGCTACAGGTGGTGAATTTACTTTGGAACAAACGTGTGGTTCTATATATTTGATTGATACTGATGGTAGTAATGACGGTATTCTTCAATTAAAAGGTGCTGGTGGAGGTTATAAAGTTAATGTAGAAGGAACGTTGTATGCAATGGGAGTTGTTGAGTCTGGTGGTAATGGTGCAGATTTAAATGTAAAACCTGGTGGAACAATGTTTATTGGTAACCTTGGTGCAACAATTCCTGCTTATACTTGGAATTTCTCTATTAAGGTAGAAGAAGAAGGTACTTTGTACTATTGTGGAAATAGAACTTCTGGTGCGGATGGTGTTGGATCTAACGAAGGTGATTTGTATTATGCAGGTAGTTTCTATGGAACCCGAAATCCTATGACTAAGGACGATGCTTCTAACCCTGCTGGTGAGGGAGACTTCTCTGGTTCTGGTAATTCAGCTCCTATGTTCGTAGGTGAAATGGAATGTATGCAAGCTTATAGAGAAGGAATTCCAGACACATCTCCTTCGGCTTTGTTACCTATTGAGTTGACTATGCTTTATGGTGTTTGTACAGATGGTATTCTTGAAATTCATTGGCAAACAATGAGTGAAACTAACAATGCAGGTTATGCAATACTTCGCTCTTTTGATGGTCTTAATTTCACTGAAGTAGGATTTGTGGATGGTGCAGGAACAACTTCAGAATTACAAGATTATGTGTTTGAAGATAAAGTCTCACAAACAGGACTCGTATATTACAAACTTCGTCAAACAGATTATGATGGTAATGTAATGGAAACGAAAGTTATTGCTGTTCAAACTTGTGGTAAAAATGCAAGCTTCAAGATAACAGAGGATCAGATAGATATCTTCTTTAAACATCCAGAAGAAGGTAGCTATGTTGTGATTACTTCGGTAACAGGACAAATATTCTATTCAAAGACATTTAAAAATGTTGAAGGTGCACGTATTGCGGCTCCTCATAGAAAAGGTGTCTATGTTATTTCTGTTATTGATAAACATCAAATAACAAGCGAAAAATTTATAAGGTAAAAAATAGAATATTATGATGATTTTGTAGAGGCGTTCAACGGAACGTCTCTACTTGTTTATACATGACATTGATTTTCTCATTAGTGTAAAAACTGCTGAATAATTGACCAAAAGCAAAAAAAATCAGACAAATCTGCTTGTGGTCAAAAAAACATTATTATTTTTGTTTGTTCTAAAAATGTATAAAGCAATTAATTGTTTAATTAAAGTAATAAAAATGAAGAAAAAATCTATTTTTCAGATTGTTTTGGGTTCTGCAGTAGTATTAGCAGTAGGCTGTAGCAGTCCAAGCAAAATGTTGAAAAACGCTAACACAGTGCGTTACAATGTAACTCCAGACCCACTAGAAATGAAGGGTGACAGTGTTGATGTTTCTATTACAGTAACATATCCTGCAAAATATTTCTTGAAAAGTGCAGTGATGAACGTAACTCCAGTATTAAAATCAGAAAGCGCTTCTGTTGAATATCCAGAAGTAGTGCTTCAAGGAGAAAAAGTTCAAGGTAACGGTGGTGTTATCTCAAGTGCAGGTGGAACATATACATATAAAGGTAAAGTAGCTTATACAGATGCTTTGTTACAATCAGAATTGTTGTTGAAGAGCAAAGTTTCTGTTAAATCAAAATCTGTTAACTTACCAGAAGTAAAACTTGCTGATGGTGTTTTGGCTACAGCTTCATTGTTGCAAAACGAAGCAAAATCTATTTCTTCTGAAAACCAATTCAAACGTGCAGAAGTTCTTACTTCAGAAACAGATCTTGTATTCTCTATCAATAGTGCTTCTGTTTCTTCAAAAGAACTTTCAAAACAAGGTATGAAAGATGCTAAAGCATTCGCTAAAAATGCTGAAAAAGATACTACTTTAGCATTGAAAGGTGTAGCTATCGTAGGTTATGCTTCTCCTGATGGTCCAGAAGATGGCAACGAAAACTTGGCAAAAAATCGTCAAGCTGCTGCAGAAAAAGCATTGAAAAGTTCTATCAAAACTTCTTACGAAGCTAACTACACAGCTGAAGACTGGGATGGTTTCCGTATGTTGATGGAAAACTCTGACATCCAAGATAAAGCTGCTATCTTGAATGTTCTTTCACAATATTCAGATCCTGTTGTTCGTGAAGCAGAAATCAAGAAAATGGGTAACGTTTACAAACAAATCGCAAACGAAATCCTTCCTCAATTACGTCGTTCTAAAATCGTTGTAAGTGCTGAAAAAGTTGGTAAATCAGACGAAGTACTTCTTCAAGCTGGTTTAGGTAAATCTGACACTAAATTAACTGAAGACGAATATTTATTCGCTGCAACAATTGCTGAAAATGCAAAAGATGCTGAAAAAATCTTAACTAACGCTGCTACTGCATTACCAAACTCTTGGAAGATTGTAAACAACTTGGGTTGTGTACAAATGGATCAAGAAAAATATGAAGATGCACAAGCTTCTTTCGCTCACGCTGATGAACTTTCAAACGGTGATGCTGCTGTAAAGAATAACATGGGTGTTTTGGCTGTAAGACAAGGTGACTTGGCTAAAGGTTTCGAATATTTCGAAGTAGCTCAAGGTGCTGGTCCAGAAGTTAAATACAACATGGGTACTTTGAAAGTAAAAGAAGGTGACTATGCAACTGCTGTTGAAATGTTCGGTAGCAACCAAACATTTAATGCTGCTCTTGCAAAAGTATTGGCAGGCGACAATGATGGTGCTTTGAGTACTGCTAACTCAATCGAAGAACCAGATGCTGCTACATACTACTTGAAAGCCGTTATCGCAGCAAGACAAAAAGATTTCAATAATATGATCGCAAACTTGAAATCTTCTATCGACAAAGATTCTGCTTTCAAAGACAGAGCTAAGAAAGATATGGAATTCAGAGATTTCTCTGATGATTCAGAATTTGAAGCTCTTGTAAAATAGATTTACAATTCATTTAAATAGAAAAGGGGAACATTGAAAAATGTTCCCCTTTTTGTTTTAATCACTATTGATATAAACAAAGAAGACGATGCACGAACATGCACCGTCTCTACTGTATTTTATTTTTGTAAATCTTGTATGATTCTTTGTATTGCAAATTTCCCTGAGACAACAGCGTTTGGCAAACCGCCCGGAGGAAGTGTCCATTGACCGGCAATATATGCGTTAGAAAGGCCTTGTATGCGTCCAGAATGGACTTCTCGTTTCGTCTTGTGGGTTGTGATGAAGCTCATGTATGCGCCTTTGTATGTTCCTAGAAGTTTATTGTAGCTGTATGGGGTAACAACTTCAATAACTTGTAAAGATCCTTGTAACGAAGGATATTGGGTATATATGCGTTCAATTATGTCGTTTGCTATCGTTTGCTTTGCAGCATCGTATTCGGCTTTTGTTTTGTGTAGTGTTTCCCAGTTGTCGAAATCTTTTTCATCTTGCAGTATCATTATTTGCAAGACCGATTTTCCTTCTGGAGCAAATGTAGGTTCGTAATCAAAAGATTTGATTGCTATAGTATCGTGCATACCACCTAATATATCAATCGGTTTGCATTTGAATAAAACCATATTCGTAAGCTCTTCAGCTTTCTTATCGCAACTTAAATAAACATTGAAAGAGCTAAATGTTGGATATGTATCAGAATCGGAATATCGTTTTGCGAAGAACTCATCCATGTGCTGTTTGCCAACAATTTGGTAAGTTGTGTCAGAATCACATGCGAAAATAAAATGATTACCTGCGATTTCTTGTCCGTCGGAGCAGAGTGCCGATGTGATTTTGCCTTCTTTTTCCGTTATCTGCGTGATTGTTTTATTGGTAAGAATTGTTCCTCCAAGCGATAAGAATTTCTTGCGCATTCTTGTGGCAATACCTATAGAACCTCCTTTAGGAAGAGCGCCGTTACCCGAAAGGAATGTGCCGTACATATATAAAATGCCAACCGTGTTGAAAGAACTTGGTAGGTACGAAAGAATAAGATCTTGCACCATTTTATTCTTAAAACGCTTTATGTATTCTGTGATAGGTACACTATTGTATTTTGCGGCATAGGGAAGAACCGGTAATATTTTTTTCACATATCGCATATTGCCCATAAATCCCATTTGTTCCTTTGGTTTTAAAGCCGGAACTTCCATGTGGGAAAATGCACGCAACATTTTACAAAAGTGTTTAATCTCTTTTGAATCTTCTGGTGCAAATGCAAGTAATTCTTTTTCAAGTCTATTGACATCCTTCCACACATGAAGTTTTTTGCCATCTTGCTCAACGGTAAGGAACTTGTCATGTTGAATAATTTCAATGCCATCTCCTAAAGCACCGACATCTTCCCATACTTTGTATATTTCTTTTTCAGGAGACGTTCCGGTCATCCAATGCACGCAGTTGTCTATATGGAACCCATTTCTATTCCATCCGGTACATTGACCACCAACAATGGAATGTCGTTCGTAGATTTCGCATTCGAAACCCTCTTTTCGAGCATAAATACCGGCAGCGAGACCAGCAATTCCACCACCGATGACAATGATTTTATCCATAGATTACCAAGTTCTTGCGCGACTCTTGCTCTTTTTCTGTGCCGCCGCCTCTTTCTTCTGACGGATAACCATTTTTGCAAATGTTTCCTGGAAATCATCGGCTGGTGTTGGAGCAGAAATCATTTCAATTTTACCGTTTTTATCAAGAAGCATGTATGTCGGCATTCCGCGTAATTTGTACTGTCTGCCGATTTCTGGATTGTCACCGGCATATAGGAATGTCCAATTATATTGTGGGTTTGCTTTCTTGAATGAGCGGAAGTCTTCAAAGGTTTTTTCGTAACTTAAAGTAACAATGTTCAAATCCTTTTTGGTTTTTTCGTTCATCTTTCGAAGAACTTTGTAGTCCTTTATACAGGCATAATTCTCTGAACGGCAGAAGTTTAAATACACATATTTCCCTTTGAATTTATCTAAAGTGTATAGCACACTATCTTGGTTGTATAATTCAAAATATGGCGCGTTATCGTGAAATTCAAGTTGGGTGTATTTCTTTTTTATATTTTCCGCAATGTTCTTATGTTCAGCAACTTTTGACATAATAATAAGAGAGTCAAGAGTTTGATAAACAGGAGCAGGAGGGAATACATCAGGATCTTTTAGGCAGTCATCCAGACATTGAAGTAGGAGCAATTCTTTTAAGGTGTCGTTACGGAATGCAATATTTTTCTCCAAAGTCTTTTTGAACATTGTAGGACTTTTTCCGTAAATGATATCAATTTTGAGATTTTTACCCATATCGTGCGTATGATTATTGATGATGTAGTCTTTCCACATCATTTTGAATAAGTTCATATACGCAGGGTTGTAGTAATAGAATGCATTATTGAGGAAATGTTTACGGGTAACACCCATTTTGTCGCGCTGATAAGCCATATAGCGAAGTGCATACATACGGTAATTTTTGTAAACATTGAAAAATTCATCATTGCATCCAGTAAATGTACTGTCAACATACTCTTGAAATTTCTCCACTTTTGCTTTATCTCGAGTGATATAGATTTCCTGGAAATTATCGCTTAAGAATGTCTCATACAATGAGTTAAACGAAAGAAGTAGGATATTTATATCGTTGGGATCGCTATTAATTACGCCCAAACTAATGTCTGTTGGCTCATAGTACGGATTTAGTTCTTGTGCCAATGTTTTTTCCTCGTATGGTGGCATTGCAATCTCGTATTCTTTTTCTGGCGAAACGAATAAGAAAGCTTTGTAAATTCCTAAATACATATAGATTTCCCTTGTCGTTTTGCAGTCGAATGTATATGAGAAACGACCAAGTGCATCCGTTGTAAACGAACCAATAAGTTCTTCGTTTTTAGTGAAGTAGTCTGAATATTGGTAAACGCTAATTGTTTGATTTGCATATTCTTCGGAACTACCGTTGATAGTCACGGTTTGCGCGAAGATTTCAAATGAAAGAAATAAAGTAAGATATATAGCGAGAATTTTTCGCATTACACTACAATTTTTCATACTGATGCAAAGGTAATAAAATCTTGTTGAATATTATAAGAACATATAAAAATCATATATTTGCACGCAATGGCTCTGTAGTTCAATGGATAGAATAGTAGTTTCCGGAACTAGTGATTAGGGTTCGATTCCCTACGGAGCTACAGAATTTCTAAATTAAAACGATGCGTACAAATCATACTATTTCTATAAATCACTCAAAATGTGTTGGTTGTGGTATGTGTGTAAACGATTGCCCAGATAAAAATATTTATTTAGAGGGCAGCAAAGCCGTTCGTAGAGCAGATGATTGTTTGATGTGTGCACATTGTTTGGCTATTTGTCCTCAAAATGCAGTTTCCATCTCTGATTTTGAAGATATTCCAGAAGATTTGAATTCATTTTCTCCAATTGATGGTGAGTCAATCTTGCAATTGATTAAACGTCGTCGTTCTGTACGACAATTTACGCAACAAACCGTATCGGACGAGCTGGTTCAAAAGATTTTGCAAGCAGGTCAGTATACCCCAAGTGCAAGCAACGAACAAGATGTTTCGTATGTGGTGATTCGCGAAAACTTAGCGGAATATGAGCAGTTGGCATTACATGCACTTCAATTAGGCAAGCCTGTTGTTAATGTATTTTCAGAACGAATAAAAAAATCGGAAATAGATGAACATTTTTTCTTTAAAGGAGCACCGTTAGTCATTGTTGTAAAAGCATTTTCTGTTGTAGATGGAGCTTTGGCAGCAGCATCTATGGAATTAACAGCACAGGCAATGGGACTTGGTGTCTTTTATAGTGGCTATTTTTCAATTGTTACACGATTTTCTTCGAAATTAAAAAACAGGTTGGGGTTACAGAAGAATGAGCGAGTTGCAGCGACTTTGGTAATTGGGCATCCTGCTGTAAAGTATCAAAGAACTGCTTTGAAGGAGCGTCCCGAGGTTTTGTATGATTAAAATACTATTTGTTTAGTAAACGATTATAGGAAAAGAAGTTATTGTATGGAATTGCCTACCTCGAAAAAGGAACTTGAACGCCTTGGATGGGATTATGTCGATGTAATTATGATTACAGGCGATGCTTATATTGACCATCCTTCATTTGGTACGGCCATAATTTCTCGTGTTTTGGAACATCACGGTTTGCGTGTGGCTGTTGTTCCACAACCGAACTGGCGTGATGATTTGCGCGACTTCAAAAAATTAGGAAAACCTCGCTTGTTTTTTGGTGTGAATTCGGGTAGTATGGATTCCATGGTAAATCATTACACATCAACCAAAAGATTGCGATCAAACGATGCTTACACGCCTGGTGGTTTGGCAGGTCAACGACCAGATTATGCGGTAACGGTATATTCAAATATTTTAAAGAAATTATTCCCAGATGTCCCTATTGTTATCGGTGGAATTGAGGCTTCGCTGCGAAGATTTTCGCATTATGATTATTGGTCGGATTCTTATAAGAAATCGGTGCTAATTGATAGTAAAGCAGATTTGTTGATTTATGGAATGGGAGAAAAGCCGATAATAGATATTGCCGATGCTTTTCTTGCAGGAAAATCTGTTGAAGAAATGACTGAAATTCCTCAAACAGTGTATGTTACGAATACATTGGAACATTGTGCGACAAAACCGATAGAATTACATTCCTACGAAGATTGTTTACGAGATAAAATATTGGATGCCAAGAATTTCCGTATAATAGAGGAACAATCGAATGTGTGGAAGGCAGAGAAAATTGCTCAGAAGTTTGGTAGTCAATATGTTGTTGTAAATGAACCAAATCCAACGATTTCTACGGAAGATTTGGATGCAATTTATGCATTGCCATATACTCGTTTGCCACATTCTAGATATGATAAAAAACCACCAATTCCAGCATTTGATATGATAAAGGATTCGGTGACAATTCATAGAGGTTGTTTTGGGGCTTGTAGTTTTTGTACGATTTCGGCACATCAAGGTAAGTTTATTGCAAGCAGAAGTGAGAAGTCAATTTTAAAAGAATTGAATGAAATTGCTCAATCAAAAACATTCAAAGGACATATAACAGATTTGGGTGCGCCGTCAGCGAATATGTATGGTATGCAAGGACGAAATCAGGATTTATGTCACAAGTGCCGACGAGCATCGTGTTTGTTTCCACAAAAGTGTAAGAATTTGAATGACAGCCATGTTCGATTGACAAAATTATACGAAAAGACGAGTCAAATTCCTAATATAAAGCATATTACAATTGGTAGTGGAATACGCTACGATTTATTGTCAGGTGCGGAAGGCGAGAAAGAATATACAGCCCAGTTGGTACAAAAACATGTTTCTGGAAGATTAAAAGTTGCTCCAGAACATACCGAGGATTCAGTATTAAAATTGATGCGCAAACCGTCATTCACTTTGTTTGAAAAGTTTAAACAAACATTTGATGAATTGAATAAAAAGTTTGGACTTCGACAGCAAATTATTCCATACTTTATTTCTTCGCATCCAGGTTGTAGTGCACAGGATATGAAACAGTTGGAACAAAAACTCCGCATGTTGAAAGTGATGCCGGAACAAGTTCAGGACTTCACTCCAACTCCAATGACACTATCAACGGTGATGTATTATACTGGAGTAAATCCATATACTTTAGAACCAATTTTCTCCGCAAAATCCAAGGATGAAAAAGATAAGCAGAAGTCATTTTTCTTTTGGTATAAGCCGAAAGGCACAATGGCAAATTCTGCTAAAAAACAACAGTTTCAAAAAGGTCCTAAGCTTCAGAATAATACGAGAACAAATACATTTCCTAAAAGCAAGAAAAGACGATGAACAACGAATTTTCTCCACAAAATGTAATGAAATTCTGCCCGCGTTGTGGTAGAAATCAATTTGAAGCAAATGGAGTAAAATCCTGTAAATGTGCGGATTGTGGTTTTGTGTTTTACTTTAATGCGGCAACAGCAGTGGCGGTAATTCTTCGAGATTCAGAAAATAGAGTTTTGTTGACCAGAAGAGCATTTGATCCAGGGAAAGGAACATTTGATTTGCCAGGAGGTTTTGTCGATCCGTTGGAAAAAGCAGAAGATGCGGTAGATAGAGAAATACAAGAAGAATTACATCTACAAATTGTGGACAAGAAATATCTTGGTTCATTTCCAAACACATACCTATATGGAGGTATCATATATTATACTTGTGATTTAGTGTATGAATGTCGGGTTGCAACATTCGATGGAATCTGTGCCACCGACGATGTGACTTCGTATGAATTTCTTCACATCACCGATGAAGTGATTGAACAAGTTGGTTCAACCTCAATAAAAAATATTTTACGGGAATATTGTTTATAGGCTATCGTTTCAACTCGAAATTCTCGCCTAAATACACACGACGAACATCAGGGTCGTCGGCTAATTGTTGTGCTGTTCCTGATTTAAAGATTGTTCCTTCGAACAAAATATTTGCGTTATCAGTTATAGAAAGCGTTTCGTCAACATTGTGGTCGGTAATGAGTATACCAATATTTCTGTCTTTCAATTCGCGTACAATGCGTTGAATTTCTTCAACTGCAATTGGGTCAACGCCTGCGAAAGGTTCGTCAAGAAGAATGAATTTAGGATTGCTGGCCAAAGCACGTGCAATTTCTGTTCTACGACGTTCACCACCAGACAATTGAATACCTAAGTTTTTACGGATATGAAGTAGATTGAAATCGGTAAGCAATTCTTCACATTTTTCTTTTTGTTCTTTCTTTGAAAGATTAGTCATTTCCAAGATGGAAAGAATGTTGTTTTCTACCGAAAGTGTGCGGAACACCGATGCTTCCTGTGCCAAGTAGCCAATACCGTAACGAGCACGCTTGTAAACCGGTTCGCTGGTGATATCTTGGTCGTCAAGAAGGATTTTTCCGCCATCTGGGTTAATCAATCCCATAACCATATAGAAAGAAGTCGTTTTTCCAGCACCATTAGGTCCTAATAATCCTACGATTTCTCCTTGTTTTACACTAAAGGAAACACTTTGTACTACGGTTCTGTTACCGTATTTTTTCATGAGATTTTCAGTTCGTAGAATAGACATCTTTCAAGAATTATGTGCCGAAATTAGAGAATTTTTCCGAAAAACGCAGCGAATTGGGTAAAATGTATTGAAAAAATATTTACTTTGCGAATATGTATGTTGCGAGTGCTATAAATTATGAGTTCATTTTTGCATAGACTTTATACACTTTTTTTGATTTTGTGTTTGGCATTGTTTGCCCAAGCGCAGAGTTCATATTCAATCATTCCGAAAGATCCAACTTGTCCAGATCCTTCCAATGGTTCTATTACATTCACAGTGGAAAATAAAGAAGGTTCTGCTGTAACGTATAGTTTCGTTATTATTAGCGTATTTGAGAGTAATAAGACAATCTTAAACCAAAAGGTGACAGTAGAGGATGGTCAGTCATATACATTTGTTGCGGACAATCTTGATTATCAGTATTACGATGCTGTAAGTGGAGAGATTAAGACTGAAATTCAATACATTGCATATATTTCAGATGGAACTAAAACACTGACAATTGAGCCGAATATAAACTTTAAAAAACCAGAATATTCAGCTAATTTATCAATGTTGCGTGGTTCTGGTTGTGAGGATCAACCAATAGGAAAAGCATCGGTGACATTTAATTTGGGCGTACCACCATATTCGTGGGATTGGTATAAGATAACCGATGCCTCATATCCGCTTCATACCAATAATGAGCAAGTTACAGATATGTCTGCAGGAAAATATTTTGTAACAGTAACCGACTTTGCTGGCTGTAAAATAAATTCCGATACTGTTGAAATTAAACCAATAGATATTAAGGTTACTGCTGCAGTAGTGAAAAACATTATTTGTAAAGATGTGAAACAAGGCATTGCGTCAGCATCCGTAATAAATGCGTATAAGGATAATTGCACAATAAATTGGATAGGTAGTAAGACAAAAACTCTTTCTGTTGATGAAAACGGTACTGCATCGGATATGAACGAAGAGTTACCAGCTGGAGAAGTGTATGTTGCGGTAGAAGATGAGATAGGTTGTCGTGATACCACAAAAGTTGTTCTTACCCAACCAGAAATCAAATTGGAATTATCGGAAACACATACGGATTTGTTATGTAAAGATGAACCAACAGGAACGATTACTTGTACTACGACAAATGCTGTAGGTGCGGTTACATATATTTGGAGTGATGATGCGACTGTACAAACGGCAAATCGAACAGAACTTGCTGCTGATATTCCATATACGGTAATAGCAAAAGATGCAAATGGTTGCTCCGATACGGTAGAGGTAACATTAACGCAACCATTGACGAAAGTAGAAATTACAGATCCTCCAATTGGAACAGAACCAAGTTGTTTTGGCTATTCTGACGGAAAAATAGAATTAGAAGTTACTGGTGGAGATGTTGGTGGGTATTCATATTATTGGAATTCTGTGTTGGGAACATCGGTTGCAGAGAATGTTTCTGCTGGGGATTATACGATTGTGGCAAAAGATGCAAATGGTTGTAGCGATACTTTGCAATACCATTTAGATGAACCACCTTCTATGGAACCACAAATGTATATTGATGGTATGGAAGGTTCAACAAAAACATTGCAATGTAATGGCGAAAAGGCAGATTTAGAAATCAAAACAAATGATTTGTATTCGCCAAAAACATATAAATGGGATACAGGAGAATGGGGAAGTTCTACTGTAAAAAAAGATGCGCTACCAGGAAATTATGAGGTAACAATAAAAGCTTCGAATGGTTGTGAAGAGAAAGTTACCGCATCGTTGATTGAACCAGAAAAATTGAACATTGAAATTGTTGAAGAGACTCCAATTCTTTGTAATGGAAGTAATGGATCTTTGCGTGCAAATGTAGTTGGTGGTAGCGGAACATACACCTATGTATGGTCGAATGGTTCAACTGGAAATACGTCTGGAGCAGTTTCAGAGGGAACGCATACGGTGGTAATAACCGATAGTTATGGCTGTTCAACAACAGCCTCTCATACCTTGACAGCACCAGAACGATTGGATATGAAAATCAAGCTTTCTCCGGAAACTTGTAAGAAAGCAAGTTTAGGGGAATTGTCTGTTGCTGTTGCAGGCGGAAGTGGTAGTTATACCTACCAGTGGTTAAGTAAAACAGCGAAAACAGATTGGAAGTCAATTGGTACAACAGCAAATCTGTCTTCTTTAGACGCAAATTCAGTGTATAAATTAGTTATCACTGATGACAATGGCTGTGAAGCAAAGGATTCAGTTGATTTATCTTTAATAGAGGAATATAATGTTTATTCTTATATAAAAAGCTCTGTTTCTTGTCCAGTCACCATTGATAATTTGTCAACGGCAAAGAATACAAATGATGGTGAACTTTGGTTTCGTGTGATTTCAGGTTTTAGTCCATTTGAGGTCACTGTTGCTTCAGAATCACGAAATGTGACATTTGAGAATGTATATGATGGCGTGGATACAGGTAAATATTGGAATTCGTATGCGTCATATAATGGAACATTACCAGTTTCTGACATTGCTCAGGTAAGTGTTGATAGTGTACCTGTTGGTTCTTATGTTGTTACTGTTGTAGACTATCGTGGTTGTGAACGTGTGGATACGATTCAAATGGAGCATAATACATCGATGAAGATCTCTATTTTAGACAAAACATCGGCATCGTGTACAATTCCAAATGGTACTGCACAAATTTCTGTTAGCGGAGGTAAAGCTTATTCCAAAAAAGGCAAGAAATATTATTTGTATGAATGGGAAAGTGGCGAGACAACAGCGAAGGCAACAAGTCTCGGAATTGGTGACAACATTGTAAAAGTTACCGATGCTCGTGGTTGTATTGCTCGCGATACTGTAACGATAGAATCAAATACCGCATTACGCGTAAAAGCACTTACCGACGATGCACTTATTCATTGTGTGGACGGAAATACGGGAAAGGCTTCAGCAAGTGTTTATTATGAAGGTGATGATACCCCACATACCTATACGTTCGCTTGGTCAAAGGGAAATTTTGATGCGTCAACGGGAGTGGTTACGGATTTACCGAAAGGTACACATATCGTTACTGTTACTGACGATGAGGGATGTGTACGAAAAGATTCCATAACATTTGTTGAGGATGAAATCCTGACAATAGCTGGCTCTTTAACTAAGAATGTGCTATGCTATGGAGAAAGCACAGGGGAAATTATATTGAACTCTGTTACTGGTGGTGTAAAACCATATACATATTCTTGGAATAATGGTTCCTCGTCTTCAATTTTGTCTGCAGTTCCTGCTGGTACATATTCGGTAACGGTACAAGATGCAAGTGGTTGTAATGATAAGGCTGATTTTACTCTATCGGAACCTGAAGAATTGATTCTTTCTCTTGGTGCGACAACTGATGAGGTCTGTCCGGGAAATTCAGATGGTACAGCTCAGGTTTCTGTAGTCGGAGGTATGGGAGCTTACAGTATTGTATGGGATAATATTCCTTCTACAAATACAAGTAGGGATGATCTTTCTGCTGGTTCTCATTCAGTTGTTGCGGTCGATGCCAATGGATGTAAAACTAATCCTACTCCATTTGTAATCAAGAAGAAAAGTGATGCGTTACGTGTCGTGTCTTCAACGATTACTGCTCCGAAATGTGGTGAACTAATTGGTGCAATTTCAATTTCAGCGGCAGGATCTGCTACTGGTGATTATGATTACTCATGGGCTGTAAATGGTGTAGCAATGGCTCAAACTACACCATCTATTTCTGGATTAAAAGTGGGTACTTATCAGTTGACAATCTCTGATGGGGTGTGCTCGTATGATACAACATTTGTGTTGGCTGCCGAAGATGTGGAGAAGGCTGAAGGTACATTGACATATTTGAATACAACTTGTGATGGTGATTCATATTCAATATCGATATCAAATGAAGCAACAGCGGATTATTCATCTTATGAATGGAGAAATCAAGTAGGAACCCTTATATCTACTTCTAAAACGGCAACAAATCTTACAACAGGAACTTATTCGGTGTCGGCAGTAGACAAAACAGGGTGTGTGTTTGTTGGTTCGTATCCAATCGAGCAAAAGAACATATCGGTTGATGCATTGGCTCAAGATATTACTTGTAATGGTGGTAGCAATGGTGGTTTAACTGCAGTTCCAAATGGAAATTTTGTTGGTTCAGTAACTTATACTTGGTACGATGCTGCCAACAATGTGGTAGGTTCGGGTGCTTCCCTTTCAAATATTGCTGTTGGTTCGTATTATGTAAAAGCATACGATGCTAACCATATAACTTGCCCGGCTCAATCAACAAAAGTTTCTATATCAGAACCAGATGCGATTGTCGCACTTACTTCTGTGGTTACACCTTCGTATTGTAATTTGCATAATGGTGTAGTTGCAGTAGATGTTGTGCATGGGGTTGCTCCATTTACCTATACTTGGAAGAGTTTGTCGGATGGTGTGACTCAAAAAACAGAAACGGTTGCTGAGGCTCGGAATACGTTTAATTCTGCATGGACAGGTGAAACTTTTGTGGTGGATATTGTGGACAAAAATGGTTGCTCTGTTTCGGTAAATGCACAAACAACAGATGTTTCCGATTTTTCTGTATATGGTTATGTGAATGAACCTATTCATTGCGTAGGTGATGCCACTGCTTCTCTACAAGTAATGACTGCAAACGGCTACGAACCATTCGCTTATTCTTGGTCGCATAATTCAAGTTTAAATAGTGCAACTGCGACTGCATTGCCTGCGGGAACATATTCCGTTACGGTTACGGATGCAAAAGGTTGTGCGGTTTCGTATACATTTGATGCGTTGGAAGATGCGCAACCATTGACTATAGAGTTTACTGAAACGCCGGAAATTATTTGTTATGGAAGTGTTGGAAACCTGTATGCCCGCGTGAAAGATGGCAAGAGTGCTCCATATAGTTATCAATGGTATTCGGATTCTGATGAGTTGCTTTCGAGTGAACAAGAATTGGAGGATGTTAAGTCTGGAACATATAAAGTACAGGCTACAGATAAGTTTGGTTGTACAAGTGATGTAACCTCATATACCATAAAAGAACCAACAAAATTGCAGTCGAAGTTTACGGTGAAAATAACTGAATGTGGCGATAATGCAAATACGGGTGTTGTCTCTCTTGATACAATTTATGGCGGTTTGATAGGTGCAGATTATCGTTTCCGTTGGACTATCAACTCTGTTGATGGTGATTGGATAGAATGGAATGATAGCATCTATCGCACACTTGCCGATTTGCCAGCAGGAACAGTCGTTTGCACGATTACGAATGCAACGGATTATGAAAGTTGCTATATTTCTGATACAATGTCAACAAATCCGATAATGCCAATGGCTATCAATACTAAAATCAAGGATACACATTGTGGTTATTATCGAATTGAAGATGCAAAATCTGTAGATGGTAGTATCGAAATTATTGCTTTGCAAGAAGCACAAGGAGACTATAAAGATGTAGTCGATGCCAATATTGCTGATTATTTATTTACTTGGCATGATACGGATAGACAGACGGGTACTTTGGCAAAGAACTTAGGCATGGATACATACGAAGTTACTGTAACAGGAAAGAATGGTTGTGCAAAAACATTTGATGCGGGAACTGTTGGTGCTTTGGTGACATTGGATGCAAAAATTGTTACTACCGAGGATTTAAAAGAAAATCGCACGGTTATCTGTTTGGAAGATTCTGTTTCTTTGACTGCTATTACTAATGTAACCTTGGCTCCTGGTTATGTTCCAGAGAACGAAACGAAAACATATAATTGGAATTCTGTTGAGGTAAATAAAGCTGCCACAATTTCCGATAATAATGCAGAAACCACTTTTGTGAACCCATTGACAAAGTATTATAATGATAGTACCCTCGTTACTATGGCGTACACATTTGATGGTTGTTTTTCAAAACCAGTAGATTTTTCAATAGCACATTACGACTCGGTTGCTTTTGCATTAGAGGTGTATGATTCTCTTGGAGTATATTTAGGTGAGGATTCTCTTTCTGTTCCAAAGGACTTGCGTTATTTAATTACTCCAAAGGATGAGCCATGGTTTGTTTCAAAACCAGATGAAGATGGAATTGTTTCTATTTCATGGCATTCTTATAAGGCAAATAGAGAGGAAGTAGGTGATATACGAGATACGGTTACAAACGAAAAATCATATCTAAGTTCAGGTAATTATGGTTTATACATTCCGTGTCGTGAATCAAATTATTATACTGCTGTTGCAACGACCACGCATGGTTGTAGACAATTGGCATCGATTTATGTTGAGGTTCATTTAGTTGATGTGATTCCTTCAGGTTTTTCTCCAAATGGTGATGGCATAAATGATACTTGGATTATCCCGAAACTTATCAATTGTCCGAATGCTGTAGTTACAGTATATAACCGTTGGGGTGTATTGGTGTTTGAAAATAAATTGAACTATTATGATCATCCGTGGAATGGTACATCTATGAATGGTAATCCATTACCAATGGGAACATATTATTATGTGATAGAATATAATGATGCAAATGATACTCCTACAGCAACGGGATCTGTATCAATATTGAGATAATATGAAGAGAATAGGCTTATACATAGTGTTTATTTGTGTGATGGTGCAAGGTTTTGCTCAGCAAACACCATTGTATTCTCTTTATATGTTTAATGAATTTGCTTACAACCCAGCATTAGCGGGTTCTAAGGACTATTACGAGGCTCAAGTAAATAATAGATATCAATTTGTCGGTATAGAAAATGCTCCAGTTACGGCTACGATTACACTTAATGGTCGATTGCAAGCACATCCTATGGGTTGGGGAGGAATGATTTATAACGATAGTCAAGGTGCATTTACGAAATTTGGTGTGTACGGAGCATACGCATATCATTTAAAATTAGGTCGTTATTCTAAACTTTCAATGGGTTTGAATGTGGGGGTAATAAAGTACTCCATTGATATGACGAAAATTAAGTTCTTGGAGGAAGAACAGAACTTGAATGAATCTATGTATCGCTCAATTCGACCAGATGCAACCTTCGGATTATATTATGATGCTCGTCATTATTTTGTTGGTGCTTCTTTAGACCAATTGTTTAATAATCAAATAGATATTTCTGCAGATACGATTGCCACTGATAATACATTGAATCGTTTTAAAAGTCATTTGAATATCATGGCTGGTTGTAACTATAATCTTGCAAAGAATGTAGATTTTCGTGCTTCGGTAGTTGCTCGTAAAGTGTATGCGGCTCCTTGGCAATTTGAGGTAAGTGCTCGGGTAATGTATTACAATACAATATGGGCAGGTGCTTCATTTAGAACGCAAGATGCAGTTGCGTTGTTTGCAGGATATACTTATCGAAAAATGATTTCGTTTGGATATTCATACGATATAACGTATTCAAAATTAAAAGCTGGTTCTCGTGGTGCACACGAAATTTTCTTGTCGGTTGCATTCGATTCTAAATCAAAGAAATAGGTATGAAGAAATATATTTTGTTGGCTTGTTGCATACTGTTTTTATTTTCTTGTTCAGGAAAGAAAAAGAAGTTGGACGACAATGGTTTGCTTACTCAGGAAGAGTTAGTTTCTGTTTTAATTGATATCCATTTATATGATGCAACGGTTTCGACTATTCGTGCAAGAGAAAGTAAAAGTCAACCACAATTGTCTCAGGCATACTATGATTCATTGATTTTGCATAGCCACGAATGTAATGATAGCATTTTCCGTGCAAGTGTAGAATATTACACAATTGAAGGGAAGATAAAATCTATTTACGAACAAGTTGTTGATTCTTTGAATGCGTTACGTCTTGTTACAGAACAAGCGGAACGAGCAGAGAAAAATGCTAAGTAACAATGAGACAATTGTCCGCTCATTATATTCTTCATAATTCTCAATTTGTACAGTTTGGTACCATCGTTATTGATGAGCAAGGTCATTTTGTGGCTATCGAATTACCAAAACAACCTTATCAAGAACAAGCTGGTGTAGAGTTCTACAACGGTATATTGTCGGTAGTTCCATTTGATTGTAACATTGAATTTTTATCAGTTCAGCCTAATACTTCCGTAACGTCATTATTCAAAGAAAAGGTTGAACAAGGACAACAGGTAAAGATTGTGCAGATTTCTCCCATAAAAATGGATGATTTTACTTTTGCCTCAGACTCGACAATTCGTGTTGTCTAAATTTCTTCAAAGAAAGGTTTTAGTATTTGATATGTTTCTGCTTTTTTCGTTAATGCAAGTGGATAGGCTCGTGACGAAGATGGCATACGGAAAAATTGATAGGATTTTCCTCCAATAGTTACCATTTCGAATTTCCCAACAGCAGGTTTTGCACAGCCGTATTTTTCAGAAAGAACATCCGTTGCTTTTTCTCCTGTTGTTACAATTGCCTTACATTGAGGTATTTGCGACAAAAGTTTTTCAAGGTCGGTTTCTTCCACAACTTCAAGAAATTTGTCGGAAGCATTGTCTTGTAGGCGTCGTACTGCCGATGCGGTGTCAAATATGGCAAATCCATATTTATTACAAAAATCCACAACTTTTTGATAATCAAATTTCTTTTGACCTTCAACAATGAAATGATTTGAGTCATTAAAAAAAATCAATCCCCATATTCTCCACATATCGTTAAGGAAATTTGGATAGAAAAAAGGCATAGACCACCGTTTCTGTTGCGGAGGAAAACTGCCAAGAAAAAGTACTTTTGCATTACTTGGTAGAAAAGGTTCTAAGGGATGTTTTTCTATTTCCATATTAGCCAATTAAAGATAAACCAATGCGTTTTCGTTGAATGTCAACCTCTATAACTGTAACTTCAACTTGCTGTTGTAGTTTTACAATATCGGCAGGATTGCTGACATAATGGTCTGCCATATTTGAAATATGAATCAGTCCGTTTTCGTGTACGCCAATATCTACGAATGCACCAAAATTGGTGATATTCGTTACTATGCCAGGATAGGTGTGTCCGATTTTTACATCGGCAATAGTTTGTAGTGTTGAATCAAAGGCAAATTCTTTGATTGTTGTTCTACAATCTCGCCCAGGTTTTTCTAGTTCTGTTGCAATATCTTTCAATGTTGGTAGACCAACGGTTTCAGATACATAATGGGAAAGTACAATATTTTTCTGTAAAGAAGTGTTGCTAATAAGTTCAGAAACAGTGCATTTCAAGTCTTTAGCCATTTTCTCTACAATGCTATAACTTTCAGGATGTACGGCAGTGTTGTCCAAAGGATTCTTTGCTCCAGGAATTCGAAGGAATCCGGCACATTGTTCGTATGCTTTTGCACCAAGACGAGGTACTTTTGTCAGTTCTTTTCTTGCTGTAAATGCACCATGTTCAGCACGATAATCTATGATATTTTGTGCTAATTGCGGACCAAGTCCGGAAATATAGGTAAGTAAATGTTTGCTTGCAGTATTAAGATTTACCCCAACCATATTAACGCTGTTTATGACCGTTTGATCCAATGCTTTCTTCAGCTTACTTTGGTCTACATCGTGCTGATATTGTCCTACACCAATAGACTTCGCATCAATTTTCACTAATTCAGCAAGTGGATCCATAAGTCTTCGACCAATTGAAACTGCGCCACGAACCGTAACATCTTTGTCGGGAAATTCTTCGCGTGCAATGGCCGAAGCCGAGTAAATTGAAGCACCATTTTCGCTTACTACGAATATCTGTACATTTTGTGGAATAGTACAATTGCGGACAAACAATTCGGTTTCCCTGCTTGCAGTTCCATTTCCTATAGAAATAGCTTCGATGGAGAATTGCTCTATTAAATATTCAATAGATTTTTTTGCTTCAAATTGTTGTGATACAGGAGGATGCGTAAAAATTGTCTCATGATGAACCAAATTTCCTTGCGCATCGAGGCATACAACTTTACAACCAGTGCGAAATCCTGGATCTATTGCAAGTACGCGTTTTTCTCCTAATGGTGCAGCAAGTAACAATTGGCGAAGATTTTCGGAAAAAACACGTATGGCTTCTTCATCAGCCTTTTCTTTGCTTGCTGTTGCAAATTCATTTTCGATAGATGGTTTTATAAGCCGTTTGTACGAATCGTTTATTGCAAGTTCAACTTGCTTGGACGATTCAGTGGTTCCTCGAACAAAAAGCGGCTTGATGGCGTCAAGTGCTTTATCTTCGTCGGGAGAAATTGAAACTCGAAGAAATCCTTCGCTTTCGCCACGTCTCATAGCAAGAAGTCTATGTGACGAACAGCGTTTGAGTAGATCTTTTGTGTCGAAGTAATCTTTGTATTTTTCGGCTTCGGTTTCTTTGCCTTTTATTACTTTTGATTGAATAACAGCTTCGTATGTAAACACGCGTCGAATACGATTTCTGGCAGCTTCGTTTTCGTTAACCCATTCAGCAATAATGTCTCGTGCGCCTTGTAAGGCAGCTTTTGTGTCGGAAACATTGTTTCGTACAAATGCAAGCGCTCGTTCTTCTACATTGCGTTCGTTTTGTTTCATAAGAATTTTTGCGAGCGGTTCCAAACCATTTTCCCGAGCAATGTCTGCTTTGGTTCGTTTGTGTGGTTTATATGGCAAATAGATATCTTCAAGTTCCGTAAGGGTAGTACAATCGTGAATTCTTTTTTGTAGTTCAGGTGTGAGTTTCCCTTGATCTTTTATGTTTTGTAAAATTGTTTCTTTTCTTTTGGCAAATTCATTCAATTTTTCGAACAGGGTTTGGATTTCTTGAATTTGCACCTCATTTAAGGCGCCAGTCATTTCTTTTCTGTATCGACTGATGAAAGGGATTGTAGCACCTTCAGACAAAAGTTTCAGTGTGTTTTCTACTTGCTTTTCTTGTATAGAAAGATTATTTGCTATGATGGAAGAGAATTGCATACAACGAAAATTCATAAAATTGTGGTAAAAGTAGACTTTTCTGTTTCTTGAACCTATATAGACTTGAAAAATTAGTTTATTTTTGTTTAAAGGTAGAAATTTGCTATATAAATAAAAAATAGTACTTGTAATGATTGTGCAATTTGTTGCTATTCAGGCAGTGTTTGCACAGTTAGAACTTTTAATACAGTATGGTAAAATGAAACTCTTTAAATATTATATATTGACTATAACATTGTTTCTCACAACAATAGTAGTTTTTTCGCAAAATACCATAGTACAGAATATAACACCTCTTGGATTCAGCGGAGACTTTACTGAATTACAATATGGTAAGTCGGTTGGGCTAATTGCCTTAAATAATTATGGAGTTCTTTACACAAGTAAAGATACGGGTAGAACTTGGATTCCCCAACTTCCGCCATTAGAAAAGGCTCAAGAGATTGTAATGTATAATGAGACATTAGGGTTTATTTATAATGAAACCCAGATGTATAGAACTACGGATGGATGTGCGACATGGCAAGAACTTTCAATGAATGGCGTACCTAAAGTTCTCGAAAATCAGAATGTTATTTTTAATAGTTTAAAGATAAAGAACGAAGACACTTTGTTTTTAGCTGTCAGAAATAAAATAAATGGCTTAAAACTGTATATGAGTGGAGATAAGGGCAATACGTGGAAGATGGTGGCAAAGGATATAATGAACAACTGGATAGGTGGGGTATTTCTCGCTCTGCATTTTGATACACCGCTTATAGGTTATGGATACTGCTACGGGTGTCAAATATACACAGAAGATGGTGGGGAAACTTGGACTAACACAAAATACTCCAATTTTGAAGATTCATATTTGATGGCTTTAAAGTCGGTAAAAGGAGGTGTTTTACTTCATCATCTAAATTATGACACTAATAATTCTGAATTATTCTGGTGTGAAAGCGGTGCAATGAAAGAGAAAAAAATATTGTATAAAAACATTGGTGGCAATTTTATTTCTGAATTAGTATATCTACAACAATTCTCTGATACCATAATCATGGTAGATAATGATTATTTTGTTTATAAAAGTTATGACTATGGGGAAAATTGGGAGATTGATTCATTAGGTTATTCGAAATGGAAAATAAATAAAGCATTTTTTTTAAATAGTCAAATAGGTGTTGTAGTTGGCAGAAACCTCACCTCTTACGTCACAGTAGATG
>DCIX01000026.1 GCA_002317135.1 Bacteroidales bacterium UBA1715 | reverse complement strand
TTAGCAATAAGAAATCTATTGGTAGTGGTATAGGTAGTTTTAGTGCAAGTATTACAGGGTTGAATGCAGGAATTACTTATTATGTTTGTGCTTATGCAATAAATAGTGCTGGTACCTCATACGGCGAACAAAAGACATTTACAACTCTTGCCAATATAAATAACGGTATAGAATACGTTGACCTTGGGCTTTCCGTAAAATGGGCAACCTGCAACATAGGTGCTTCTAAGCCTGAAGAATATGGTTCATACTACGCATGGGGGGAAACTGCAACAAAAGATTATTTTGATTGGAGCACATATAAATATTGCAACGGCAGTTCTAGTACATTGACAAAATACTGCACAAGTAGTTCATACGGAACAGTAGATTACAAAAGAACGCTAGAAAAATCCGATGACATAGCTTATACAAAGCTTGGTGGAAAATGGCGTATGCCTACAGATGCGGAATGGAAAGAGTTACGAACTAAGTGTACATGGAAATGGACAACAGAGAATGGAGTAAATGGCTACAAGGTTACGGCGTCTAATGGTACTTCTATATTCCTTCCTGCTGCGGGTTATCGGGAAGAATCGGACCTTTTCGATGCTGGTAATTACGGTGATTATTGGTCTTCGTCGCTTTACGAGAAGTACTATGCGTGGATTTTACGTTTCGGCTCCAGTGGTTTGGATAGAGCCAGCGTCGGCCTCCGCGACGACGGTCTATCTGTGCGTCCCGTTTTGGCGGAATAATTATTTATAATGATATAAATGCAACCGCATAATCCCGAATGGAATTATGCGGTTATTTTTTTGAAGTAGTTAAGAATTAAGAAATAAATAAGAGACTCGGTTTATAATTTATTACATTTGCATTATTCAATTAAAGCTTCTCAATCTAAAAAAATGATCCACCGGTCCGTGTCCGTGACCGATTTCGTATTGTGCTCCTGATAGAATCGCTTTGTTTATATATTCTTTTGCTGCTTTTGCGGCATCAGTTAATGAATATCCTTGTGCAAGAAATGAGGCAAATGCCGATGACATAGTACAACCGGTTCCGTGGGTGTTTTTCGTATCAATTCGTGGAGAACGAAGCTCTGTTGTTGTATTTTCTTCTGCATTATAGAATATATCTATCAATTCGTTTTCTGTTGCGTGCCCGGCTTTCATTAATACAGATACTTTTCCGTTTTGAGAAAGTCTTCGTGCCATTTCTGGCAATTCTTTTTGTGAAGCGATGTGTTTCCCAGTAAGAAATTCTGCTTCGGGTATATTGGGTGTAATAACGCGAGCTAATGGAAACAATTCTGTTTTCAATGCTTCAATAGCGGAATTTTCTATCAATGTATGTCCGGAGGTCGAAATCATTACAGGGTCAAGTATAACATTGGTAATGTTCCATTTTTTGATTTGTTCTGCTATGGCACAAATAATTTCGGTGCTATGGAGCATTCCAATTTTTATTGCATCTACGCCAATATCGCTTATTACGGCTTGAATTTGGGCTGATACGATCTCTGGCGCAATGCCGACAACTTGCTCAACACCGATAGTGTTTTGTACAGTTATGGCCGTAATTGCGCTTGCTGCATAACTTCCTGTTGCAGAAATAGTTTTAATGTCTGCTTGTATGCCCGCTCCGCCACCGGAGTCACTGCCGGCAATTGTCAATACTCGTGGATATTGCTTCATAGTTTAAAAATGTCTAAATCCTACATAATCGTTGCTTGTCCCTTCCCAAGTAAGCTCGTTACCTTCGGTAATTTCTCCAATTACAGTATGAAGAACACTTATTTGTTTTTCAGCTTGAGGATCAACGGTAAACAACAATTCATAGTCTTCGCCACCGCAAGTCGCTAATTTGTACTTGTCAAGATTGTTTGTTGCGCAGTATCTATTAAGTTGCTCAGAGATAGGGATTTTTGTTATATTAATTGTAGCTCCAACATTGGATTCCTTCATAATATGTCGCAAATCGGAACCAATCCCGTCGGAAATGTCCATCATAGCATGAACACCTTCTATTTGTGTGAGTTCCATTCCTTCAGGAATGCGTGGAGTAGGAAGGTAGTGACGGTTGATTAACCATTGCTCGTCTTCCTGTCGTTCTCGCTTATTCAATATTACATCAAGTCCACCTGCAGAATCTCCCACTGTTCCGGTAACGCAAATTAAATCACCAACTTGTGCCATGTTTCGCTTACGGGATTGTCCTTTTTTTGTCTTTCCTAAAACGGTAACGCAAATGCATAATCTATCCAGCGAAGAAGTTGTGTCGCCACCTAATAACGGGAAACCAAATTTGTCGGAGATTGCTTGATAGCCTTCCATAAATTGTGCAACCCATTCATCAGAAAGAGTTTTAGGTAACGAGAATGCCAAAAAACTGCCGATTGGTTCGCCGCCCATTGCCGCAATGTCGCTGAAGTTTACCGCAGCCGATTTCCATCCCAATTGGTATGGATTTACATCGTCTATTAAGAAATGAATCCCTTCCATCAACATATCGGTACTGACGAGCGTCTCGTAGCCTTCTTGTTGGGGAATAACAGCACAATCATCGCCAATCCCGGTAATGGATGCTGGGGCAGAAAACGATGAACGTATTTTTTGAATTAATTCGAATTCTCCTAATTTGCTCATAGATACATTTATGTATGTAGAGACACAACAGGTTGCATCTCTACATACCATTAATCTTTATTTATAATTTCTAAAAGTTCCTTTGAAGCTTCGCAAGGTGAATCTGCACTGCAAATACCACTTACAACGGCAATACCGTTCGTTCCTGTTTTGATTACATCATAGGCGGTTTTTGTATTCATTCCGCCAATTGCAACTGTCGGGTGAACAGATAATGCAACTGCTTTACGAAGTCCTTCTAAACCAAATGGTTGAGCTGTATCTGTCTTTGTTGCAGTTGAATAGATAGGCGAAACAGCAACATAATCCATATCAAGTTTGTTGGCTTCCTCTATGTCGTGCATATTTTCAACAGAAAGACCGATGATTTTGTCTGGACCTAAAAGCTTTCTTGCAACTTCGTATGGCATGTCGGACTGGCCAATGTGTACGCCATCAGCATCGACGGCCAAGGCAATATCTATGCGGTCATTGATGAGTAGGGGAATGCCAAGTGGCTTCAACAAGGATTTTAGTTTTTGGGCAACTTCAAGAAATTCGCGTGTATCGCAATCTTTCTCACGAAGTTGTACCATAGTTACGCCACCTTTTACGGCTTCTTCAACTATCCAGGCAATGTCACGACCGAGCGATAACGGACGGTCGGTGACAAGGTATAATTTTAGTTGTTCTGGTTTCATTGTCTAATAGTTTTTGCTGCTTCGGTAGGATTGAAGTTGTATAACGCATCAAAGAAATGTGGTTGGAAAGTTCCAGTTCCTTCTGCTTTTGTTGCTGCTATATCACCTGCAATGCCCATCATTGCCATACAACTCAATGCTCCGCTAAATACAGAGTCGCTTGCTGCAATAAAGGCACCAGTAAGTGCCGATGCACAACAACCCATTGTTGTAATTCTTCCCATTAGTGGACTTCCGTTTGCTATGCTTTCAACTCGTTCACCATCAGTGATATAATCAATAGCACCACTAACAGAAACAACTGCACCTGTTGCTTTTGCCAACGATTTTGCTGCTTCTACGGCATTGGTACTGCTTTCTGAAGTGTCAACACCGCGAGATTGTATTGTTAATCCAGCTAAGCACATGATTTCAGAAGCATTTCCTCTAATAACACTTGGCTTGTAGTTTTTGATTAACTCCATTGCCGTATTTGTACGGATAGAACTTGCTCCGGCACCAACAGGGTCTAACACCCAAGGTTTGCCAAGGCGTTGTGCGGCAGCAGCAGCTTTACGCATACCTTCAATTTCGTGTAAGTCCAAACAACCAATGTTGATTACCAACGCACTACTAATTGCGACGATTTCGTCCATCTCTTCTGGACAAAAAGACATAAGAGGTGAGGCGCCTGCCGATAACAAAACATTTGCTGCTGTGTTCATAGCTACATAATTTGTGATGTTGTGAACGAGCGGTGATTGTTGACGAACCGCTTCGCAGTCTTTAATAAATTGCTGATAATCAATCATTGTTTTAAAAATTTAATATTAATACTATGTTATTTTAATTTTCGTAAATCATGAGTTAGTTTGGCAGCACAGAAATTCGGACCGCACATAGTACAATATTCTCCGTCGGTATGACCTGCTTCTTCAAAATATTGAAGTGCTCGTTCCGGATCTAATGAAAGATGGAACTGGTCACGCCAACGAAAATCAAATCGTGCTTTAGAAAGTGCGTCGTCGCGGACTGTTGCTCCCGGATGACCTTTTGCCAAATCGGCTGCGTGAGCTGCAATTTTATACGTAACCACGCCAACACGAACATCTTCCTTGTTAGGCAATGCCAAATGTTCTTTTGGCGTTACATAGCAAAGCATTGCGGTTCCAAACCATGCGATTTGTGCACCACCTATGGCAGACGTAATATGGTCGTAACCTGGTGCAATATCGGTTACCAAAGGCCCCAGTGTGTAAAATGGTGCTTCGTGGCAGGCAGATAATTGACGATCCATATTTTCACGGATTTTGTGCATAGGCACATGTCCAGGACCTTCAATAAAGGCTTGCACATTGTGATCCCACGCACGAAGCACAAGTTCGCCAAGCGTGTCAAGTTCAGCAAATTGAGCAGCATCGTTTGCGTCGGCAGTACAACCTGGACGAAGACCGTCGCCAAGTGAAAGTGCAACATCATATTGGGAAACGATTTCACAAATTTCATCAAAGTGTTCGTACAAGAATGACTCTTGATTATGTACTAAACACCATTTAGACATAATAGAACCACCACGGGAAACGATACCGCAAAGGCGTGAATCGGCTAAATGCACATTTTTATGTCGAATACCAGCGTGAATAGTGAAATAGTCAACACCTTGTTCGCATTGTTCAATAAGCGTGTCTTTGTAGATTTCCCAAGTTAAGTCTTCCACTTTCCCTTCCACTTTTTCAAGTGCTTGGTAAATTGGAACTGTTCCTACGGGAACAGGGCAGTTGCGTACAATCCATTCACGTGTTTCGTGGATATTTGCACCAGTGGAAAGGTCCATAAGTGTGTCGCCACCCCATTTGCAAGACCATACGGCCTTGTCAACTTCTTCTTCTATACTCGAAGTTGTTGCTGAGTTTCCAATATTTGTATTGATTTTTACCAAGAAATTACGGCCGATAATCATTGGCTCGGCTTCTGGGTGATTTATGTTTGCAGGAAGAACGGCACGGCCACGTGCAATTTCGTCGCGAACATATTCTGGCGTAATGTGGGTTTGTATGCCCAATTCTTCGCAGTTCATATTTTCGCGTATAGCCACATATTCCATTTCTGGTGTAACAATGCCGGCTTTGGCGTACGCCATCTGTGTGATTTTTTTCCCTTTTTGAGCCTTGCGAGGAAGATGAATATGTTCAAAACGCAAAGAATCAAGTGATTTGTCGGCAAGTCGTTGACGACCATATTCGCTTGAAATTTCTGTAAGTTCTTCCGTATCGTTACGGTCAAGAATCCATTGTTCACGAAGACGAGGAAGACCTTTTTTAAGGTCAATCGTAATTGAGGGATCACTGAAAGGACCACTTGTGTCGTAAATGTACACAGGTTTATTTTCTTCGGAATGGATTTTCCCATCCTTGTCCTTGGTAACAGTCGGAGTAAGGTTGACTTTGGTCATACCAACTCGAATGTCGGGAAAAAGACGCCCCTGCATATATGCTTTCTCCCTTTGTGCGTAAGCCTTGTTATCTTTTGGCATGTTACAAATTTTAAAGTTAATACTACGCTCAAAGTTGTGTTTTGGGGATAATGGGGTGTCCGAAAATCGCACAACACAGAGCAAAAAAAATAATCACATCCGTAGCAATAGCATATAGGGTGTGATTTCCTGTGTCGAGGACACTTATACGATTTCCTTGGCAGCATTACCCGCCCAGGTTCAAGGGTATAATCTCAGCCTTTCAGCACCCCTATGGCATTACTATGTTGTAATTCCATTGCAAAGATAGAATTTTAATTGAATTTTGACAAATTTATTATAGTGTATAAACAAAAAACGGCGAAACATTTGTTCCGCCGTTTTTATTGTATTGGTTACGAATTAATTAGTATGCAATTGCAAACAATGCTCGTTTGTGTGAAGGTTTTCCTGTGAAAATACATGTTCCTTCTTCTTCTGGAGCATCGAAAGGAATACAACGAACTGTTGCTTTTGTTTCTTCCTTAATTTTCTCTTCTGTTTCGGTTGTGCCGTCCCAGTGAGCAAGAATGAAACCGTCAACATTTTTAATTCTTTCTTTGAACTCTTCGTATGTATCTACCTTGTATGTATGTGCTTTGCGATATTCCAATGCTTTGTTGAATAAATTCTTTTGAATTTCATTAAGTAGTTTTTCTACCGATTCTTCAATATTGTCAATTGGCAATGTTTCTTTCGTTAATGTATCGCGGCGAGCAACTTCAATTGTTCCGTTTTCAAGATCGCGCGCACCTAATGCCAAACGAACAGGCACACCTTTCAATTCGTATTCGGCAAATTTCCATCCTGGTTTTTGTGTATCGTCGTCGTCAAATTTAACTGTGATACCTTTTGCTTCAAGATTTTTCTTGATTGCAGTCGCCTTTTCTGTAATGGCAGCAAGTTGTTCTTCTGTCTTATAAATAGGAACGATAACTACTTGAATTGGAGCCAATTTTGGAGGAAGTACCAAACCATTATCATCGGAGTGAGTCATAATTAAAGCACCCATCAAACGAGTTGAAACACCCCAAGATGTAGCCCAAACATAGTCGGAAGTACCGTCTTTCTTTGTGAATGTTACATCAAATGCTTTTGCGAAATTTTGTCCTAAAAAGTGTGATGTTCCAGATTGAAGTGCCTTTCCGTCTTGCATCAAGGCTTCGATAGTGTATGTGTCCAATGCTCCAGCAAAACGCTCATTTGCAGATTTTACACCTTTAATTACAGGAATAGCCAAGAAATTTTCAGCAAAGTCGGCATATACATTTATCATTTTTTCTGCTTCTTCGCGTGCTTCTTCAGAAGTCGCATGAGCAGTGTGACCTTCTTGCCACAAAAATTCTGCGGTACGAAGGAATAGGCGGGTACGCATTTCCCAACGAACCACGTTAGCCCATTGGTTACAAAGAATAGGAAGGTCTCTGTACGATTGAACCCATTTCTTATAGGTACTCCAAATAATTGTTTCAGATGTTGGACGAACAACAAGTTCTTCTTCCAATTTTGCATTTTCGTCAACAATTACACCTTTACCCTCTGGATCGTTTTTTAAACGATAGTGCGTTACAACAGCACATTCTTTAGCAAAACCTTCAACGTGGCTTGCCTCGCGGCTGAAGAAAGATTTTGGTATGAAAAGTGGAAAGTATGCATTTACGTGACCTGTAGCTTTAAACATTGAGTCTAATTGGTGTTGCATTTTTTCCCATATTGCGTAACCGTATGGTTTGATTACCATACATCCGCGAACGGCAGAAGTTTCCGCCAAATTCGCTGCTACAACGAGTTCGTTGTACCATTGTGAATAATTTTCACTTCGTTTTGTCAGTTTAGCCATAATTTTGGAACAATATTTGCTTATTGTAAAATCTTGAAATTTTATACAAAGAAAAAAAAATTATTGATATCTTTAACCGTTTGGAGGATTTAACTATGAAAACAACTTTCCCAATTTTTGCATTAGTGTCTTTTTTAATGGTATCGTGTGCGTCGTTGGAGTCTTTTAATGCTCAATATACCGATGTTACAGAACCTGATGTTGTTGTAACGTATGCCGCACCTCAATCTACAGTAGAAACTGTTGATGAAGGTGCCTCTGATGTTGTGACTGAAAATTCAGAAACAGAAGTTGTTGAATCTGATGTTGATTATTCAATTTATGATGATGACTATTATTATTCTCGTCGTCTAATGACCTCGTATGATCCAACGTGGGATGTTTCTTTTAGAATTGGTGGACCATTCTGGTCTGTTGGTTATTACCCATACGGTCGTCATTATTATCGTACATATTATTATGACTATTGGTATCCATATTCATATAGTTATTGGTATCCTCGTCATTATGATTATTACTACTGGCATCGTCCATACTATTATCATCACTATGATTATCATCGTCCATATTATCATAGAAATTATGGCCACCGTCCTCCAGTAAGCCACTATTATGGTAATCGTTATGATTCTCATAGAACATCGTCTACACGTTCAACTGTGAGTACAAGAGATGCTGCTTCAGTTCGTTCAACAGCACCTACAACAAAAAGTTCTACAGCAAATGGTGCGGTAAATTCAACTCGTTCTGCTTCTACGAGAACAGGAACAACGGTGAAGAGCGATAATAGTTCTGTACATTCAGGTGCACCAGCAACAGGAACAACTCGTAGTGCTTCGACTAGAAGTACTTCATCAGCAACAGTGAAAAGTGGCACGGCAACTTCAACACGCACAGGTGTTTCAACAAGCTCGTCAACAAGAACAACTACGCCTGCAACTAGTTCTCGTGGCACATCTACACGAACAACAACTACTACAAAAAGTAGTTCTGCAAGTCCAGCAACAAGAAGTTCGTCTTCGACATCTTCTTCAAGAACAGCTACAAGTAGTTCGTCAAGTTCAACTCGTTCGTATGGCACATCATCGAGCTCTTCTAGTTCCCGTAGTACTTCTACACGAAGCAGTAGCAGTTCTTCGAACACTACAAAAAGTTCTTCGGTAAGACCAAGCAGTAGTTCTTCGCATAGTTCTTCAAGCAGTTATTCGTCTCACTCTTCAAGTAGTCGTCCAAGTAGCAGTTCATCGAGAAGTAGCTCGTCAAGTAGTTCATCTTCACGGAGTAGTTCATCAAGTCGTAGATAATTGTAAAAGTTTTTTATATTTGCAAAAAATAATTTGTTATGAAAAAAGTAAGTTTATTGGTGTTGAGTTTCTTGGGAGCGATGGCTTTGCAGGCTCAAGATTATACTGATGCATTGCGCTATAGCGAGTCTTTTGTAGAAGGCAATGGTCGTTATATGGCAATGGCGGGAGCAACTACTGCTTTAGGCGGAAATGTTGGTTCTTTAAGCGTTAACCCTGCAGGTTCTGCAGTTTTCAAGAAAAGTGTGTTTGAATTGTCTCCATCATATCAATACACAAAGTCAGAAAACTATTTTACAGGCTACGATAAGGCATTTTCAAGCAAAATTCGTATCCCAAGTTTAGGTTTGGTTGCATATAAGCCAATGAAACAAAATTCTGTATTTGTTTCTGGTTTGTCGTTTGCGTTTGCTATGAATGCACAAAACCGCTATGATGAAACAATAAAATATACTACTAAAAATGCAACAAATTCATTGACTGATGATTTTGTTCGTTTGGCATCAAATAAAAAATGGTACGACAATTACAACCAATTGGCTTGGAATACCTATTTGTTGGATTCTTTGACAGATGGTACAATTATCTCTGACTACATTAAAGATGGTGTGTATGGTCAATATCAAGATATTTCACTTGATAGAGCAGGTGTTAAACGCGAATATCTTTTCAACTTTGGCGTAGATTTCTCTGAATGGGTTTTTGTAGGTGCTGATTTGGTTTTCGAAAATATTGCATTTAGTACAAGCAAAAAAATCACTGAAAAAGATAAAAACGACAATTTGGAATATCTAAACAGTTTTACATATAACGAAAAATTAGATGTGACTGGTAATGGTGTTGGTGGAAAATTCGGTGTTATTGCTCGTCCAATTGAATATATCCGTTTAGGTGCTGCTATTCATACTCCACTAAAATACAATATTAGCGAAGATTATGAAACACAAATAGTTGCAAACTACGATAAAGCAATCAATGTTGATGGACAAACTACAGTAAAGAGCAAACATTCTGCTACAAACGATTACAAGGTAGCTCAACCTGCAAAATATGTTGGTTCGTTGGGTTTTGTTTACAAAAACATTGCAAATGTTGGTGTAGATGTTGAAACTATGAACTACGCAAATTGTATGTTTGAATCAGATAATGATATTTCCGATGCAAACGAAACAATTGACACAACTCTTGGTAAGGTTACAAATTTGAAATGTGGTGGTGAATTCCGTTATGGACCATTTACTTTCCGTGCTGGTTATGCAATGTATGGTAACCCTTATGCAAACGTAAGCGGCGATAATTTCTATCGTAACGATTATTCGGCAGGTGTAGGTCTTGCTACAAACACAATGTACTGCGATTTCTCTTGGTTGCGTGCAAAAACAAAACAAACAAACTCATTATATAAGAATTTAGCAGGCGACGATTTGACTGCAAATTCAACAATAAAACGCGATTATATTACTTTCACTTTTGGTGTTAAGTTCTAAAATCCACTGAAAACTACCATTAGGGGCGATTTCGGAAACGAGGTCGCCCTTTTTATTGTAAATAAGTAGTTGAAAAAAAATAGTTCCCGAACCGGTATTAGTGTTGTTTTTTAATACTTTTACTAAAAAAAGATATGGTTGTAGATTGCGTTTCAAATATGATTTTACAGGATGGTCAGATGGTGGATGCTACAACTGTCGACATTCCCCAAAATGCTGTTGTGATTTACGATGTGCTTCGGGTAATGGACAGTGTTCCTTTATATTTGGAGGATCATTCGGAACGTTTTTTCAAATCTTTTTTATTGTCGGGAAGAGAGAAACCATTTGCTGATTCTGTTTTTGCCGAAAACATACTTTCTTTTATAAAACAATTTGGATTGAAAGACGGAAATATCCGTTGTGTCTATAGTATTGCTGAATCAACACAATTCTTGGTTTACGAAATAAAACATTCCTATCCAACTGCAGAAATGTATGCACAAGGTGTGGAATGTGGTACATTTCAAGGAGAGCGTTCCAATCCGAATGTAAAACAAGAGGCGGCGGTGAAAACCAATGCATATAAGAAAATTGCAGAAACTGGAGTGTATGAGGTTTTGCTTGTTGATATGCAAGGTAACGTGACGGAAGGAAGTAAGTCAAACACGTTTTTCGTGAAAGATGGTACGGTTATTACAGCCTTGGCGGAAGATGTGTTGTGTGGAATTACTCGTCTACAGATTTTGGATATTATCCGTGAATTGCAGATTCCTTTAGAAGAACGAAAAATTTCGTTGGACGAAATTGCTGGATTCGATGCGGCATTTGTTTCGGGAACATCACCGAAAGTGTTGCCTATTCGAGCAATAGAAGATAGAAAATATGATGTTGCAAATCCAATTGTAAAACAAATTGCACAAGCTTACGATGCACAAATTGCGCAATATATACAAGAACATAAATAGATGTAATTAACGTAGGGAAAAAGCTTTGCTTTGTCCCAATGAATGAATAAATTTTTATACATTATGAAACAAAAAATAGCAGTTGTAGGTGGAAGTTTTTCTTCGGAATCTGACATTTCAAAAAATAGTGCCATTCAAGTGTGTGGTATGATTGACAAAAATGAATATGATGCATATCCAGTATTCATTTCTCATGATGAGTGGATGGTGCAAACACCAGATGGCGAATTTCCAATAAATAAAAGTGATTTCTCTTTTGAATATAAAGGAGAGAAAATCAAATTTGACTGTGTTTATAACTCAATTCATGGAACACCAGGAGAAGATGGAAAAATGCCTGGCTATTGGGAATTAATGGGTATTCCATATACAAGTTGCGGTGTATTCTCTGGCTCATTAACATTCAACAAATATGCAACAAAAACATTCTTGAAATCTTTTGGTGTTAAAACTGCCGATGCTGTTTTGCTTCGTCCAAGCGATTCTATTGATGTTCAGGGAATAATAGAAAAAGTAGGTTTACCTTGTTTTGTTAAACCAAATAATGGAGGTTCAAGTTTTGGCGTTTCAAAAGTAAAAACAGAAGACGCTATGATTCCTGCAATTCAAAAGGCTTTTGAAGAAGATACAGAAGTAATTATAGAACGATTTGTAAAAGGTATAGAAGTTTCTGTTGGTGTGTATGAAGTTGAGGATGGTGTTCATGTGTTGCCAATTACAGAAATTCAAACGAAAAATGAATTTTTCGACTATCAAGCAAAATATGAAGCAGGTTTTAGTCAAGAAATTACACCTGCAGAATTGCCAATGCATATTACAGCCGCTTGTAAAGATATGACAGCGAAAATCTATAAATATCTTGACTGTTTCGGTATTTGTCGTGTTGATTTTATTATAACACAAAATGGAGATATGAATTTCTTGGAAATCAATACGAATCCAGGTATGAGTAAAGCGAGCATTGTTCCAAAACAAATGAGAGCAGAAGGCTTGAACGAAGGTGATGTGTTTACCGCAATAATTAAAAGAGCATTGTCGAAAAGATAGTATGTTCTTTTGATATACAGTATATTGAAAGGCGTTGCTATGCAACGCCTTTTTCTTTTGTTTCAATTTTACGACTGAGATTATAAGTTTTTTCTTATTTTTGACATTGAAAAAGCCAGACATGGAAACATGTCAAAACATAACGAAAAAAACAAAACTATGTTAGTAAAAACATTTGGAGGTGCCGTCAATGGTATTGACGCACGCATTATTACCGTTGAAACAGATATTGTCAGCGGTGTGAATTTTTATTTAGTCGGTTTACCCGATAGTGCGGTAAAAGAAAGTCAGCAACGAATAGAATCTGCTCTGCGGAGTGTAGGGTATCAGTTGCCAGGTCGGAAAATCACGATAAATATGGCACCTGCCGATATTCGGAAGGAGGGAACAGCGTATGATTTAACTTTGGCGATAGGGATTTTAGCTGGATCGAAACAAATTGCCTCGGAACATGTAGGTGACTATATTATTATGGGAGAACTCTCTTTGGATGGCGGCGTTCATCGGATTTGCGGAGCGTTGTCTATGGCAATAGAAGCTCGTAAGTTCGGATTTAAAGGATTTATTTTACCCAAGGAAAATGCCCGTGAGGCTGCAGTCGTTAATGATTTAGATGTATATGGCGTTGAGAATATAAGTGAGGTAATTGATTTCTTTGAAGGTAAAAAAGAGTTAGAAAAGACTGTTATAAATACACGAGAAGAATTTTTCAAGCATGTGCAGGCATGTTCGTTTGATTTTTCTGATGTGAAAGGTCAAGAAAATGTAAAGCGAGCAATGGAAATTGCTGCAGCTGGTGGCCATAATCTAATTATGGTTGGTCCTCCGGGAGCAGGTAAAACAATGATAGCTAAACGAATCGTGTCTATACTTCCACCGCTGACGTTGCATGAGGCATTGGAGACTACAAAAATTCACTCGGTAGCGGGAAAATTAGGCGGACATATTTCTTTGATGACAGAGCGTCCATTTCGTTCTCCGCACCATACGGTAAGTGATGTTGCTTTGGTTGGTGGTGGTACATATCCACAACCGGGAGAAATTTCGTTGGCACATAATGGCGTTTTATTTCTAGACGAACTTCCAGAATTTAAACGGCAGGTCTTGGAAGTGATGCGTCAGCCGTTGGAAGATAGACATATCAATATTTCCCGAGCAAAATTTACCGTAGACTATCCGGCAAGTTTCATGCTGATTGCTTCTATGAATCCTTGTCCGTGTGGCTATTATAATCATCCAGAGAAAGCCTGCGTGTGTAGTCCTGGAGTTGTTCAAAAATATTTGAATCGAATTTCTGGACCATTATTGGATAGAATAGATATTCATATAGAAGTTGTACCAGTTCCGTTTAAGGAATTGTCGAAAAAATCGCAGGAGGAAAGTAGTCAATCTATTCGTGAAAGAGTTGTGAAATGTCGGGAAATTCAACAGAAACGATTTGAAAATATGCCGATTTATTGTAATGCACAGATGGATGCAAAAATGATTCGTACCTATTGCGTGTTGAATGAAGAATGTCAGTCGATTTTGAAGACTGCAATGGAGAAATTAGGCCTGTCTGCCCGTGCATACGATAGAATTATAAAAGTCTCTCGTACAATAGCAGATTTGGCAGGTTCAGAGCAAATTCAGGCAGAACATTTGTCGGAAGCAATTCAATACAGAAGTTTAGATAGAGAACATTGGGCTGGATAAAAAAAGATTTATGAAAGCTTAAGAAAATGATATTAAAATTCGTACCTTTGGAGGTCTAAATGAAATACAATGAATTGCACAAGTTGCTTCGTTTAAATGGTTGTTATTCTATAGGAAAACAACAAGCAGGACATCCTTTATGGAACTCAAAAAGTTTTTCCAACAAGTAATCATTTATCAAAAGAAGTAGCTGTAGGAACGTTGAAGTAGATATATTATGTGACAGGTAGCAGAAAACCCTCACAACAGACGACAAATAGAAACAGCATTGCATAATTTCGGACGTGAATTAGAAAATATTCAATTAGCGAGTCAATTTAAAAAAACAATGATAACAAAACCAACCGTAGCATTAATTTACGATTTTGACGGAACTCTTTCTCCGCATAATATGCAAGAGTATGATTTCCTAAAAGATATAGGTATAAAAAATAAAGATGATTTTTGGCACGAGGTCGATGCATTGGTAAAAAAACATAATGCAAGTAATATCTTGTGTTACATGAAATTGATGATTGATAAATCGCGTTCTGCCGGTAAGAGTATTCGTCGTAATGCTTTTGTGGAATATGGGAAAAGTGTGGAACTCTATAATGGTGTAGAGGAGTGGTTTGATTTGGTAGAAGAATTGGCGAATAAGTATAATGTCATAGTTGAACATTATATAAATTCTTCTGGCTTAAAGGAAATGATTGAGGGAACGCGGATCGCTTCGAAATTCAAGCAAATTTATGCCTGTTCTTTTTTGTATAATGTTGATGGCATTGCGGAATGGCCTGCTGTCGCTGTTGATTTTACTACGAAAACACAATTTTTATTTATGATAAATAAAGGTGTTGCGAACATTAGCGAAAATTATCTTGTGAATGAATATAAAGAGGAATCTGAACGACCAATTCCTTTTAAACACATGATTTACTTTGGCGACGGAGAAACAGATGTTCCTTGTATGCGAATGGTAAAAAATAATGGAGGTAATTCTATTGCCATCTATCGTCCTCGAAATAAGGATAAGAAAGAACTTGCAAAAAAATTAATTCACGATGGTCGTGTGAATTTTGCTTGTGAAGCTGATTATACCAAAGGAAAGGAAATCTACAATATTGTAGAAGCGATACTTTCTCAGATAAAATCAAATTTTGATTTTAATCAATTAGAAAAAAAGAATCAAGGTAAGTTTGTGTAGTATGAAAGTTTGTATTGCCGAAAAACCGAGTGTCGCTCGTGATATTGCAAAAGTATTAGGAGCGACTGTTGCCTACGATGGTTATATAGAAGGCAATGGATACCAAGTAACTTGGACCTTCGGTCATTTGTGTACGTTAAAGGAACCGAATGACTATACTGATCAATGGAAAGCTTGGTCGCTTTCGCGTTTACCAATGATTCCGCCACAATTTGGGATAAAATTGATTGACGATAGTGGTGTGAAAAAACAGTTTAAGGTTATAGAGTCGTTGATGCAAAAAGCAGACGAGATTATAAACTGTGGTGATGCTGGTCAAGAAGGGGAATTGATTCAACGTTGGGTGATGCAAAAAGCTGGAGCAAAATGTCCTGTAAAACGACTCTGGATTTCTTCTTTGACGGAAGAAGCCATTCGTGATGGCTTTGCTAACTTGAAAGATCAAAACGAATATCAATCCTTATATGAAGCTGGACTTGTTCGTGCTATAGGTGATTGGCTTTTGGGTATGAATGCAACTCGCTTATATACATTAAAATACGGGCAAAATAGACAGATTCTCTCTATTGGTCGAGTGCAAACTCCCACATTGGCAATGATTGTTAATCGTCAGTTGCAGATAGAAAACTTTGTACCTGAACAATATTGGGTTTTGTCAACAGTGTATCGTGATACGACATTTACGGCAACTTCAGGGAAAATTGATGATAAAGAAGCAGGACAACAGATTTTGGATGAAATAAAGAACTCTCCTTTTGTCATAAAAGATTCTTCGGACAAAAAAGGAACAGAGGCGCCTCCTCGATTGTTTGACTTGACTTCTTTGCAGGTTGAATGTAACAAAAAGTTCGCCTTTTCGGCAGACAAAACATTGCAGTTGATTCAAAGTTTGTACGAAAAGAAATTTACGACATATCCTCGTGTAGATACAACTTTTTTGAGTGATGATATTTACCCAAAATGTCCACAAATAATGGGAGGTTTGGCAGGATTGCAAAACTATGTTCCATTATTGGAGCCATTCAAAAATAAAAAATTACCAAAAAGCAAAAAAGTCTTTGATTCTTCGAAAGTGACTGATCACCATGCAATTATACCTACGGGCGTTACGCCTGCGGGATTGAATATAGATGAGGAGAAGGTGTTTGATTTGGTTGCACGAAGATTTATTGCTGCCTTTTATCCTGATTGTCAGTTTACTACAACTACGGTATTGGGTATGGTAGATAAATATGAATTTAAGGCTACAGGAAAGGTTATTCTTGATCCGGGATGGAAAGTTGTATTTGATAAGTCTGCACAAGATGATGAGGATAAGAAAGATGATGAAGAAAAAGTGCTTCCAACTTTCGTGAAAGGCGAATCAGGTCCACATACGCCAGATCTTGCAGAAAAATGGACACAAGCTCCAAAACCATATACCGAAGCAACATTGTTGCGTGCAATGGAAACAGCAGGTAAAATGGTCGATAATGACGAATTACGTGATGCCTTAAAGGAAAACGGAATTGGACGTCCGTCAACAAGAGCGGCAATTATTGAAACGTTGTTTAAACGTAGGTATATTATAAAAGAAAAGAAAAATCTAATAGCTACACCTACGGGCATAGAATTGATTGCACTCATTCACGAAGAGTCTTTGAAAAGTGCAGAACTAACAGGTACATGGGAAAAGAAATTGCGTGAAATTGAACATCATTCGTATAATGCAAAACAATTTTTAGATGAATTGAAAGTGATGGTTTCAGACATTGTACAATCGGTAATTCGCGATAATACGAATCGTCGTGTTTCTGTAACAGAGGTTTTGGAAAAAACTAAGAAAAAGAGCGATAAACCAAAAACGTCACGACAAACAAAGAAAAAAGAAACAGTTGCGGATTCTCCTAAAGTAGATGATTCTATAATTGGAACGGTATGTCCGCTTTGTAAAAAGGGAACATTGCTAAAAGGACGAACTGCATACGGGTGTTCGGAATATGTGAATGGTTGTACATATCGCGTACCATTCACCGCATAATGATTGTAAATAAATAAACATAATATGGATTCAAAAGTATATATATTCCTTGCAGATGGTTTTGAAGAGATGGAAGCTTTAATACCATACGATGTGTTAAAAAGGGCTGGCTTTGAAGTTGAATTAGTCTCGGTAAAAAGTAAATTGGAAGTTGTTAGTACTCATGGACTTATTGTTACTTGTGATACAGATATATCTAAAATAAACCAAGAAAACGCAACATTGCTTTTGTTGCCTGGTGGAATGCCTGGTGCATCAAATTTGGCAGAATCAAAGGAATTGGCTGCTATGTTGTTGAAACAAAATGAAGAAGGTAAGTTGCTTGCTGCTATTTGTGCCGCTCCGTATGTGTTAGGTGATTTAGGTATATTAAAGGGAAAACATGCAACTTGTTTTCCGGGATATGAATCGCATCTTTTGGGTGCAGAACATATTGCAAAATCAGTTGTTGTTTCTCAAAATGTCATTACTGGTAATGGTGCAGGTGCAGCTGTAAAATTTGCTTTTGCAATTGTTGAGCATTTGAGAGGTAAACGAGTAGCAGATTTTCTTGCAGAGAAAATGTTGTTGGCTTAGTTTAGAATTTCCAACCAATACTTGCACCAATAGATGGTTTTATTACTTGTGGGTCGTACTTAGACTGTACGGAGAAATCTATTGCTGCTATTGCTCGTCCCATAGGTATTTTAATTTTTGTACCTAATTCTATCAATGGTCGTACGCCATCTTTGCTGAAGTCCAATAAGAGAGGGTTTATATATGGTGCAATGGTAAAAAACATACCATTATTTTCTTGGTTTATGTTGAATGTAATACCTTCGGGAATAAAACATAGGGCCGCACCAACAAAAGAACCTAATATGTCATCGTCTAGGCATGCTACGGCTAAAAGTCCTGTAAATACACCTATAGGACATTGGAATACGAATTTGTTTGCCTCGTCATTTCCGAATCGTAAACTATAGTTTAGTCCAAGATTTCCACTGCGTGGTTGCCATTCCAATGATGGGCCCATTGAGTAGGTTAAATCTGTATGAATATCGGAAATTGCTTTCCCATAAAGAGATAGTTCAAAAGTAGATTGTGCTTTTGTAAAGAAGGGAATGATGAGAAGAACTATGCAGATATATTTTTTCATATCAACTTTTTCTTTGTTGTAAAGCAAATATTATGCCTAAAAAAGATGATTATCCCCATTTTTCTGCTATTTCATCAAGCAATGCAATGGTTTCGTTCAGGTCGGAAAGGTTTAATAGTTTTATTCTTGTTTCCCTAAAGTTTTCCAGGCCTTTGAATGTTTTGGCAAATTGTCTTCTCATGTGAATCACACCACCAGGTAAGCCCATAAATTCAACAGATTTCATCATATATTCCTTGATTTCGGCAACTTGTTCTTTTAGGCATGGCTCTGGTAGAATTTCTCCTGTAGTTAAGTAGTGTTTTATTTGTTTGAAAATCCAAGGTGCACCAATACTTGCTCGACCGACCATAATAGCATCTACACCATATTTGTCGAATGCTTCTTTTGCTTTTTGTGGTGAATCAATATCGCCGTTTCCAATGATAGGAATTGTCATTCTTGGATTGTTTTTGACTTCGCCTATTAGTGTCCAATCTGCTTCACCGGTGTACATTTGTGCACGAGTTCTTCCGTGTATTGTTAATGCTTGAATACCAATATCTTGTAGCTGCTCTGCGACAGAAACGATTGGCATATTATTGCTGTCCCAACCAAGGCGAGTTTTCGCTGTTACAGGAGTAGAAACAGCTTTCACTACAGATTCTGCAATTTCTATCATAAGCGGAATGTTCTGTAATAGACCAGCTCCAGCACCTTTCCCCGCAATTTTCTTTACAGGACAGCCGAAGTTAATGTCAATAATGTCTGGTTTGTATTCTGATTCAACAATTTTTGCCGCTTCCGCCATTGCTTCTGCATTTTTTCCGAAAATTTGTACGGCAAAAGGTCGTTCGTATTCAAAGCTACGAATTTTTTTTAGCGTTTGGTTTATAGAACGAATTATGGCATCGCAGGCAGCAAATTCGGAATACAATAAATCAGCACCATGTTTTTTGCACATATAGCGAAACGATGGTTCGCTTACATCTTCCATTGGAGCGGCAAAAACTGGACGCTCGCCAAAATCTATATCTCCAATTTTCATAAAAGTCGAATACCGTTAGGTTCTAATGTGATTTTTCCTGCTTTATATAAGCTTCCTACAGTCATTTTGAATGACTTTTTGCTCATACCAAGACTTTCTTTAATGTCTTCGGAAGAACTTTTATCGTGTAGGGGAAGAAAACCATTGTTATTGGTTAGTGCTTGCAATACAATTTCTTCAAAACTACCAATTTTATTTTTGTAGCCAGTAGGAGATAAGCTTATGTCTAGTTTTAAATCTTCGCGTACTTTTTTGATATAGGCGATTTTCTTTTCGCCAATAATAAGTTTTCCTGCCCATTCGTTTTGATAAATAATTCCCCAGTAGCAATTATCAACAATTACTTTTATACCTAAATCGCTTTTTGAATGTACTTGAATAGATACTTCGTCTCCTTCGTTGTATGGAGGATTATAGAGGTCTAGGAATTTATCTATTTTGGCAGAGGCAACAATGCGGTCTGAATCTTTATCTACATAGATAAAAACCCAATATTTTTTGCCCACTTCCATACGCATTTTTTGTTCTCTGTATGGTACGAACAAATCTTTCGGTAATCCCCAATCAAGAAACGCACCGAATTTGTTTACATCTTTTGCGGTTAGATAGGCACATTCGTTTACTTCAGCAACAGGTTTTTCTGTCGTCGCAATAATTCTATCTTCGGAATCAAGGTAGATGAAAACCTCAATTTCGTCGCCTTCTTGCAAACCTTCTGGTGCATATCGTTGAGGTAACAAAACACTATCGTATTCTGCGGCATCGAGATAATAACCGAAGTCAACTTTTCGTAATACTTTTAGCGTGTTGTTTTTACCTAACTGTAGCATTGTTATTATTTTTTTGCAAAGATATGAATTCTCTATATTTGATTTTAGAAAATAAAATCAATTTGTTATATTTGTAACAGATTGTAATTTAATAAAAATAAACTATGGGAAAATTTGTGATTAAAAACGCTAAAGGTGGTGTTAAATTTGACTTGTTGGCAGGAAACAACCAAGTAATTGCTACATCTGAAGTGTACACTACAATGGCCGCATGTAAAAATGGTATTGAAAGTGTAAGAAAAAACAGTGTAAAAGCTAATCTTGAAGATCAAACAGTTGAAGGTTTTGAGACTGCAAAAAATCCAAAATTCGAAGTGTATACTGATAAAGCAGGTAAAACACGCTTCCGTTTGAAGGCAACAAATGGCGAAATTATTGCTGTTGGTGAAGATTATGAATCAAAAGCAGGTTGCTTGAATGGTATTGAGTCTATTCGTAAGAATGCTCCTGAAGCAGAAATCGTAGATAAAACTGCAGAATAATCAAGCACTATCTCAAATGCAAAAGGCAATCCAATGGGTTGCCTTTTATTTTTTTTTGCGTTTTAGGTTTAGCAAAATGAATGAACCAACAAGGGTTGGTATAACAATATTTATTAACCAAACCAATATGCTAATTTGAAATACTATGGTGATTTGATTGGTAAAAATTTCAAATACAGCCATCGCCACAGAACCTCGAATACCGATTTCTCCAAGCACCGATGTTGGAATTATGGTTGTGATAAAATAGGTTAGGGTAATGCCAATAAAAATTTCTATAAAAGATAATTCGGGAATCAGCATATTAATTAAAATCCCGAATTGTGAAGAAAAAATAGCATATCGTAGACAGCTAATACATGTGGCAATTGCAACATCTTTTTTCTTATAGATTTGTAATAAGTGTAAAATTTGTTTGTAGAATTTCTTTCCGAAGCAAGTAAGAAATAAATTCTTTATCCAACGTTTGTTTTTGCAGTATACAACAATAGCAAGGATAATACAAAAAAGACTAGTTGAGAGTATTGCTATTTTTTGTATTCTTTCGTCAATAGGAAAGGCTATGCAATAGATAAGTAGTCCAAAACATCCAAAAAATAAGGTTGCGAATAATTGTGTGAGACTCCCTAAAAATGTCGCACAGATTGCATCTTTGTGCCCTTTTTCTAACACGATAGAACGTCCACCAATTTCTCCGATTCTGTTTGGAGTAATCAGTGCTAAAGGAAGTCCAACCAATACGCCCGATATAGCTTTTCTAAATGTAATGTTTTGGCTACAATTGACTAATTGTTGCCATTTTAAAGCTTCGAATGCCCAATTGAAAAACATTCCCAAACAGACAACTACGAATAGTGGGATTGAAAAATATACGCTGGAGAATATTGTGGAAATGTCTTGTTCTGTATGGAGGAATTTATAGACAACATACGCCCATGCACCAACAAAGACAAGAATTTTTACTGCCCAGGTGATTATTGCTTTTCCCGTTTTTTCCACTTGTTATTTTTTTATAAAAAAAGGAGTCGGTTGGACTCCTTTGTATCTATAGTGTCATTTTGTTTTTGACCGGATTTGCATATATGTTGAGAACGATAGTTTCAAGGTCGCTCTTGTTCTTTGGCATATTTAATTGTTCTATACCAGCAGCAACGTAGTCAAGAAATTCTTTTTTATCATTTTCATTATAACGGTCGGCAAACTTATGTTTGCGGGTAATAATGTCGTATGCAATGTAGTTGTTCTTTTCAAGTACATACGCCTCGTAGATTCTTTTGTCTATGATAGATGCAAGTTTTGTGAACTTGTCACCTTTTTCTAATTCATCACATTGCTGTAGCTCTTCGGCAGTGATTGTTTTAGTTACAGCGAAGTTTACGTGTCCTTTAGGAGAAACGATACCATTTAATATGCTTTGGTAATCTTCGTCTTTTTCTTTTATGTATGTCGTGAAAGACGAGATGAATAATTCAGCAGCTTTCATAAATACGCATGGTTCATATTCGTATGAAACAGCAACTGGAGTAATGTTCAAAGCAGTTAGATTTTCAAAGAACGCATCGTCGCTACTCATTGCAAACATTTTTAATACAGCCGCTTCGGTTTTATCGTCTCCGTCTTTTGTTCTTCCATTTCTTTGTGCAATCCAAACAGAGCGTTTCTTTTCTGAAATCACGTGGCGGATGTATGAAGATACTTCCATATAGTTCTTATACAAGTCACGGATAGAACCGCTACGGTTAATACGGAACATTCTGTTTAACTTACCCAAATCGGCAGATAATGCGTTTTTCATTAGGTTGCTACCAAAGGTAATTTCTGTTGGTTGTACACCACATTGGAAGAAATATAAATTCAGTAGTGCAGCATCCAAAACAATATCTCTGTGGTTGGAAATAAACAAATATGGTTTTGTTTTTCCCAAATCTTCACCACCTTGGCAAGTAAAGTCAGTGATAGATTTGTTGACTATTTTTTTTAGTACTGCACAAGTTATTTCTTCTTGAAATTCTTGTACTGTTTTTATCTTTAAAATATTCTGTTTAACCTCGTTAATAGATTTTTCAGGAGCAATAGTATTTACAAGAAATGGGAAATATAAGTCGGAAACGACTCTGCGTACAGCCGCAGGAACTTCGTCATCGTTAAATGGTCTTATATCGTCAAAATTTTGCATCATATTATTTTTTTCTGTTATCAAAAAATTTAATTGGTTTTCGTTTTGCTTCAGGGAAATTTCTTCTGTTGATTTCATCAATAGGAAGGAATTGAATGTCTGGAGCAATACGAATTCGTGCTCTAAAACGGTCTTTTAAATCTTTTATAATATCTTCTGATGGATTTTTGCAACCGATTGAAACGTTTACATTATCCATACCAATTTCGTTAGTAGTGGCTTCAACAAGATAATTCTCTACATAATCAATGTTATCCAATACGTCGAATATTGCTGCAGGATATAATGTTGTGCCTTTTACTTTAAGCATTTGATTTTTACGGCCTTTCAATGGACTGATTCTCATTGTGGTTCTGCCGCACGAACATTTCTCGTAGTGGAAACAAGCAATGTCTCCTGTTCTAAAACGAAGCAGAGGCATACCTTCCACTCCAAGAGTGCTAATGGTAAGTTCACCGTATTCGCCTTCAGGTACAGTATTGCCGTTTTCGTCAATAATTTCACAGATAATGAGTTCTGGATGATGATGTCCGCCTTTGCCAGCACCACATTCACAGAATGATGTACCCATTTCTGTAGAAGCGTATGTTGAGTACAAATCAATGTCCCATTTTTCTTTTATGCGTGAACCAAGAAGGTTAAGCGAGAAGTCTTCGTTTCGTAGATTTTCGCCAATACAAACAGCTTTTTTTACGCTACAATTCTTGTAGTCGATGCCATTTTCTTCGGCGAATTTAATTATTCGTAAAATGAATGAAGGTACGCAAATAATAGCGTTTGGTTTTAATCGTTTTATGGTTTCCCATTGCAGTGCAGGTATACCGTTTCCGACGCGAATTATGGATGCTCCCATAAGTTTTACACCTTCAAAATATGCTAATCCAGCCATAAAGCGTTTGTCCAATGTTGTCATTAATTGGTAAATGTCGCCAGGCTTGCCGTCTGCACAAGTGAATGAAATCGCTTCGTTGTATGCTAAGCGTTTCCAGTCGTTATTTGTGGCTGCAAATGTAGTTGGTTCGCTTAGTGTACCCGAAGTAGACATATAATCTACAACTTGTGATTTGTCTACGCAAAGGAAATCTTCATTGTGTAATTGCAAGTCTTCTTTTGTTGTGAATGGCACAACACGAAGGTCTTCCAATGTTTTGATTTTTGTAATGTCGATATGTTCTTGTGAGAACATATTTTTATAAAAAGGAGACTTCGCTTGTAGGTATTGGAGCAAATCCTGCATTTTCCGTTCTTGGAATTGCTTTATGACCTCGCGAGGCTCATATTCTATAGCTGGGTTGAACATTTTTTTTACAAAATTTGTGGCAAATATACCACAATTATTGATATGCTCTTAGTTTGTTTATAAAAGGTAACAAGTTGTTGATTTAGTATAGGCGAACGTTTTGTTTGTCTTGTTTGTAAGGCGTTTGCATTGTTAAAAAGTGTGAATTTTCTAAATTTGACAAACTGAAAATCATTATGAAACAATCTATCGCTATACTTGTGGCGCTTATGATGTGTGTGTCTGTTTTTTCGCAAGAACAGAAATGGACATTGCAGCAATGTGTTTCCTATGCTTTGGAAAATAACTTGACAGTTTCTCAATCGAATCTGAAACAACGCTCGTCGGAATTGTCTTACAAGCAATCAAAATTGAATCGTTTGCCCTCTGTAAATGCCTCTGCTTCTCAATCTTTGTTGGAACCAACTTCTGCTAGTGTCGGTTTAAGTGCCAGTATGAATTTGTTTAATGGTTTCAATACGGAAAACACAATCAAAAAGAACAAACTTGAGTTGGATAAACAGTCGTTGCAAACGGAACAAGTTAAATATGATATAGAAATATCTGTTGCCGAAGCCTATATTCAAGTTTTGTATGCAAAAGAAAATGTAGTTCTTGCAGAAAAACTACTAGAAACAAGTAAAAGACAGTTGAAAATCGCTGAAGCGAAATATAAAGTTGGTTCAATGTCGAAAAAAGATTATAGCGACATTGAAGCACAATATGCGAATAAGGAATATTCTTTGGTGCGTGCAAAAAATCAATATTCACAACAATTGCTGACATTAAAACAATTATTGGAATTGGAACCTGGTGTCTCTTTTGATATTGCAGAAAGCGAGTTGTCGCTTACAACATTTACCGTTCCTTCTCCGTTGGAAGTGTACAAGGACGCTTGTAAGGTTTATCCTGAAATGAGAAGTGCAGAACAACAGTTGGCAATCGATAGTTTGTCTGTGAAGATAGCGAAATCTTCGTATTATCCTTCGTTGTCGGTTTCTGGTGGAGTAGGTGCAAGTGGCGATTTCTTTGATAATGAATCTGAATGGATGGGAAACAAGTCATTGCGTATGTCTTTATCTGTTCCTATTTTTAATAGATGGCAGACAAAAACGAATGTTGAAAATACGAAAATTAATTCCGAATATAATGCATTAGGTATTGAGTCAACAAGAAAAAATCTCTATAAGTCAATAGAAAATGCGTGTCAGAACGCTGAGGCATATCAAGCAGAAGATGTTGCATTGCAATATTCTTTGCAGTCTTTGGAAAACTCATTGGAACTTGCTCAAAAACAATTTGAGGTCGGTTTGATAGATGCAACAACATTGTTGGTAACCGAAACTAATTATGCACAGACAAGTGTTTCGCAAATCCAAGCAAAATATATGGCTGTTTTAAATTATATGGTAATTCTTCACTATCAAGGTAAAACATTAGAATTTTAGTATGAAAAAAGGAAAATTAATATTGATAATTTGTATTCTCCTTGCTTTAGGAGCGGTAGCATATTTCTTCTTCTTTGCAAAAGGAACAAAAGAGACTATTGTGGTTTCTGCCGATGTTGTAAAAAAAGGTTCTATAGCAAATGTTGTAACGGCAACCGGTACTATTGAACCTATTCAACAAGTTGAAGTTGGTACACAAGTTTCTGGTGAGGTTAAGAAAGTCTATGTTGACTACAATAGTCAAGTAAAAGAAGGTCAGCTGATTGCGGAGTTGGATAAAACGAATTTGAAGGCTTCGGTAGAGGAGGCTCAAACAAGCTATGAACGTGCTTTAAATGAGTTGAATTATAATAAGAAAAACTATGAACGTCAAAAAACATTGTTCGACGATGGTTTGATTAGTCAAGCTGATTACGATGAGGTTGTTTATAAATATACTAGTTCAAAGTGCTCATTAACTCAGGCAAAGGCAAGTCTTGATAAGGCAAAGACAAATCTTAGCTATGCCGATATTTATTCGCCTGTTGATGGTGTTGTGCTTTCAAAAAGTATAGAAGAAGGACAAACAGTTGCGGCAAGTTTCAGTACACCTACATTGTTTACAATAGCACAAGACTTGACAAAAATGCAAGTTGAAGCGGATATTGATGAAGCAGATATTGGTCAAATTAAAGAAGGACAACGAGTTACATTTACAGTTGATGCATATCAAAACGATGTTTTTGATGGAAAAATTACACAAGTTCGTTTGGATCCAAAGGTGACGTCGAATGTGGTTACATATACTGTCATTATTGAAGCAAACAATCCTAATTTAAAACTAATGCCAGGTTTGACAGCAACCGTTTCTATTTATACTTTGGAAGTAAATGATGTTGTTACAATACCAGAAGGAGCTTTAAATTATGAGCTTTCATTTGATTTTTTGAAAAAGTATTATGATCAGAATAAAATAAAAATGGAGAAGCCAGAACATCCAAATCGTGAAGGTGGCTTTGAAGGTAAAATGTCTGAGGAAAGAAAGAATGGTAAAAAAGGTGATTTTGTTTGGGTTATTGTCGATAAGAAAATAGAACGTAGAAAAGTCGAAATAGGCAACAGCGATGAAATTAGTTGTCAGATAATTTCTGGTTTAAATGAAGGCGATTCTGTTCTTGTGTCTTTGAGAACTGCTTCGGATAAGGAATTGCTAAAAGCAAAGAGTCCGTTTATGCAACAAAGACCTGGACAAAAACGTAGATAACAGGTGAAGAATATGGAAAGAAAACCTATTATTCATATTGAAAACCTAAAGAAAGAATTTCAGGTTGGTGATGAGGTTGTTCGTGCCTTAAAAGGTGTTTCGTACGATATTTATGAGGGCGAATTTGTCACCATTATGGGAGCAAGTGGTTCCGGAAAGTCAACCATGTTGAATATTCTTGGCTGTTTGGACAAACCTACTTCAGGAACGTATGAATTAGATGGCGTTTCGGTTCGCGAGTTATCTAACGACAAACTTGCGGAGATTCGTAATAGAAAGATAGGCTTTGTGTTTCAGTCATATAATCTTTTGCCAAGAACGACTTGCATTGAAAATGCAGAGTTGCCATTGTTCTATAATCATGAGGTTTCTGCAGCTGAACGAATGGAACGTGCTATAAATGCTTTGAATTTGGTTGGTTTACAACAACGTTTGCATCACATGCCAAATCAGTTGTCGGGTGGTCAACAACAGCGTGTTGCAATTGCTCGTTCGTTGGTGAATGATCCTGTTGTGATTTTTGCAGATGAGGCGACAGGTAACTTGGATACGCGTATGTCGTACGAGATTATGGGATTGTTTCAGGATTTGAATCGTCAAGGTAAGACTATCGTATTTGTAACCCATGAACCAGATATTGCAAAAATGAGCAAGAGAACGATAGTGTTGCGTGATGGATTAGTGGTGGAAGATATAGTATACGAGCATCAAGTTGATGCAAAAGAAGAATTGGCAAAATTGCCAGTAACGGATTAGAATATGGTTTTCTCAAATTTAATAAAAATTTCTTGGAAAGCAGTGATTCTCAATAAAATGAGAACATTTCTTACCATGTTGGGTATTATAATTGGTGTTGGCTCAGTTATAACAATGTTGGCTATAGGCGAAGGTTCCAAGCAAAGTATTCGTTCTCAAATTTCCCAAATGGGATCAAATATGATTACCGTTCGTGCTGGTTCCCAACGTGTTGGCGGTGTGCGTATTGATGATGGTTCACAACGAAGTCTTACCATAAAAGATGTTGAGGTAATACAAGGTTGCAAAAATATTGATGCTGTTTCTCCTATCGTTCAATCCAGTGGTCAAACAATTCGTGAGGCAAATAACTGGCCTTCAACGATGTATGGTGTTTATCCAGAATATCTTGATATCAAAAAAATGGAGTTGAAAAAAGGAAGTATGTTTTCTCAACGACATATCAGTCAATCATCAAAAGTGGCTGTAATTGGTCAGACCGTTGTCACGAATTTATTTGGTGATGAAGATCCTATTGGTAAAACAATTCGTTTTAAAAGCACGCCGTTTCAAATTATTGGTGTATTGGAATCAAAGGGCGAAAATACTTTTGGACAAGATCAAGATAATGTTATTTTGGTGCCATTTACAACAGTTCAAAAACGAATACTATCAATTACATATGTGAATTCTATTGTTGCTTCAGCAAAAAGTGAAGAAACGGCTAATCAGGCGGTTGAGGAGGTATCGGTCGCTTTGCGTAAATTACACAAAAGTGACGAAGGTAGTGAACCATTTTCTGTTATGTCGATGGAAGAGTTATTGACCACGGTAAGTTCTACAACGGATATTTTGACAGCCTTATTGGTAGCAATTGCAGGTATTTCGTTGTTGATAGGAGGTATTGGCATTATGAACATTATGTATGTTTCGGTAAAGGAAAGAACACGTGAAATTGGTTTGCGTATGGCAGTAGGTGGTCGAAGCAAGGATATTTTGTTGCAGTTCTTAACAGAAGCCATTTTCATTAGTGTTACCGGTGGTCTTATTGGTGTTGTGTTTGGTATTGTCGCGGCTAAAATACTAACTGTGCTTACTCAATGGCCGACAATTATTACAGGTTCTTCTTTGTTAATATCTTTTTTCGTTTGTGCAATAACAGGAATATTTTTTGGTTGGTATCCTGCAAAAAAAGCTGCAAATTTGGACCCGATTGTAGCATTGCGATATGAATAGTTTTGAAATAAACTCGGTAGAAGAACTTCCCATTGTAGCAAAGTCTTTAGTTGACTCGTTGAATGGTAGAACGGTGCTTGCGTTTCATGGAAATATGGGAGCAGGAAAAACCACATTTATAAAGACTTTATGTGCGGAATTAGGGGTGACTGATACTGTTGCAAGTCCAACTTTTGCTATCGTAAATGAATATCTTACTCCTAATCAAAAAACAATCTTTCATTTTGATCTTTATCGCTTGGAAACAATGGATGATCTGATGAATATAGGTGCCGAGGACTACTTTTATAGTGGAAACCTTTGCTTGATAGAGTGGCCAGATATTGCTTCGTCGTTGCTTCCTGCTAATACAGTCAAGATTAATTTGACTGTTGGACAAGAAGGAACTCGCATTATACAGTGGGAATAAGTGTATATTAATACTAATTGTATCCGTTATGATTTATTATTTTTCTGGTTGTGGCAATAGTAAGTATGTTGCACTGGAGCTTGCTAAGAATGTAGGCGATAAACTTGTTTTTATTCCTGATGCAATGAAAAACGGTGATTTTGAGTGCAATTTAAAAAACAATGAAATGCTCGGATTTGTTTTCCCAGTATATTGTTGGGCACCACCGCAGTTAGTGTTGGATTTTATATCGCGATTAAAAATTAATAAAACAACGGTTTACACCTATTTTATTACAACGTATGGTGATAATGCTGGTCATACAGAAAAAGTCTTTCGTGCAGCTTTAAAAAAACATAATATAGAGCTTTCTGCTTGTTTAGGAATACAAATGCCAGAAACCTATGTAAATATGTCTGGTATGGATGTTGACACGAAGGAGGTTGCTCTACAAAAAATTAATCGTGCAAAAGACCAATTACCTGAGTTGTTTGAAACAATAGCCGACAGAAGATATCTTTCTGATTTGGAGGTTGGAAATAATCCATTCTTAAAGACATATATTGTTCGCCCGTTGTTTTATAAATTTCTGGTGACAGATAAAAAATGGTGGACAACAAATGATTGTATTGGTTGTGGCTCTTGTGTCTCTGTTTGTCCGTTAGAGAATATTTCTTTAAATGATAACCGTCGTCCGGAATGGAAGGGAAATTGTACTACTTGTGAGGCTTGCTATCATATTTGTCCGGTTCACGCAATACAATTTGGGAAGGCAACCAAGGAAAAGGGACAATATCAACGATTTTGTTAATTGCCTTAGGTGTCTAGTCCTAAAATAGCGTTAC
>DCIX01000012.1 GCA_002317135.1 Bacteroidales bacterium UBA1715 | reverse complement strand
ACATGCATATTAGCATACGGATTATATTTTAGATAAATTTCTCCAACAATACCGACTTGTGGGCGAGGACAGTTGTCTTTTGCCATATCGTTATAATCGTTTACGGCTTGTTTTAACAATTTAAGCACGCCTACATGGTCGTTGTGTCGAATTAATTCTGCTGCATTTTCCAAATATGAACTTGTCAATTTCTCTGTACCGCCAACTTCTTTTTCACGTACAATTGTGGCATAGTGCATACGCGAAAGTGCATCGCTGAACAGTGCTGCGGAAAGTATTAATTTAACGACTTTTGTCCAGGCAATTTCAAAGCCTGGTTGTTCGTTGTCTTGAGTTCCGCCAGTTGCAAATGATACAACAGGGACATTCGTTATTCCGCTATTTAGAATGGCTCTTCGTATAAGAGCAAGGTAGTTCGAAGCACGACATTGACCGCCAGTTTGTGTCATAATGACTGCAGTGTTATTTAAGTCGTATTTGCCTGATTTTAATGCTTTTATAATGTCTCCAATGACAAGTGTAGCAGGGAAACAGATTTCGTTGTTGGAACAAGAATAGCCGATGTTTACAGATTCTCTGTCGGAAATTGGTAGCGTTTCTACTTCGTATCCTAAGTTCGCAAAAATCGGCGGAATTAGTGGCGAAATGAATTTTGTAAAAAATGGGGCTAAAATTGTTCGCTTTTTATCTGTTACCTGAAATGCTGGCGTTTTTTTGATAGTTCTATCTCCGTTATCGGTACTTTTTCTTGTTCCTAATTTGATTGTCTCAATAAGTGATCGAAGTCGTAAACGCATTGATCCTGTGCTGTTTATCTCGTCAACACGGATGAATGTGTAGGATTTCTTTGCTTGCTCGAAATATTCTTTTATTTCATCAGATAAGAAACTATCTGGACCGCAACCGAACGAGTTCATTTGTACAAAATGAATATCGTATTCATCGTTATTTATAACCCATTGGGCAGCACGCATAATTCTGTTTGGATAATTCCATTGTGCAACATGAAGATAGTCGGTCAATGAAATTCCTTTAATATTCGTCACGATTTCTTCGGTGACGATGCTTGCACCAAGTTCGGATAGAATTTGCGATGTTTTTTGGTGAACAAGATGGTCGGAATGGTATGGACGAGCGGCCAACATTACGATCGGTCTGTTTTCTTGTTTTGCTCGTTCTAAGATTCTGAATCCCTTCTTTTTATATTGTTCACGGAAGCGTTTTTGTTCGCGAAGTGCTTCGTCAAAAGCATTTTCGAATGTGCGGGCAGAAACTTTGAATTGTTTCATATATGCCCAACAACTTTTTCGTAGTAATTTTTCGTCTCTAAATGTGATTACAGGCTTGTCGAACGGAATATTGTTACGTTTTTCGAGAGGAATTGCACAATCAAGCACTTCAGAATAACTAGAAACAACTGGACAGTTGTAACTGTTTTTTGATTCTTTAAATTCGTTTTCCTCATAGATTGTAAGAGGGTAGAAGATACGATCTACATTCTTGGCTACAAGGTTGAATATATGTCCGTGGGCAATTTTGGCAGGAAAGCAGATGTTGTCCGCCATAATTGTTCCTTGTCCTTTCTCGTATATTTTTATCGTTGATTCATCGGAAAGAACTACATCAATGCCGGAATGGGTGAAAAGCGTGTTCCAAAATGGGAAATTCGAATACATTCCCAAAATACGAGGAATACCGATTGTGATGTTTTTTACATCGTTAATTGCGTTCGTATCTCTATTGAATAGTAAATCATATTTAAATTCATAGAGATTTTCGCCTCGTTCGGAAATGTTTCCTTTTGAAGTAAATATCTTTTCACATTTGTTGCCGGAATAGTGTATCGCATTGTTGTTGAAAGTAAATTTCGTAACCAAACAACTATTGGAACAACCGTGGCAATTGATTTGACGAGTTGTGTAATTAAGTGCTTCTTGTCTATTGTTATAACCTATGAAAATAGATTGCACTGGCTGGTTGTTGTAGCACGTTTGTGCATAATAAGCCGCACCTAAAGCACCCATTAATTCAGGCTTGTTGGAACTATAAATTGACTTGCCTGTCAATTTTTCCATTGCACGGAAAATCGATGGGTTTTTGAATGTTCCACCTTGTACGAGAATCTTCTCGCCAAGTACATTCATGTTCTTGATTTGTAATACTTTAAATAGAGCATTTTTTATTACAGAATAGGCAAGACCAGCAGCAATTTCCGATGTTTCGGCACCTTCGCGAAGGGCTTGTTTTACTTGGGAATTCATAAATACCGTGCATCGTGAACCTAAATCACATGGGTTTGGTGCACAACATGCCAATTTTCCAAATGATTCCGCAGTATGATTTAATGTCTGTGCGAAATTTTGGATAAACGAACCGCAGCCTGACGAACATGCTTCGTTGATTTCGACATTTTGTATTGCACCATTTTTTATGAAAATGGCTTTCATGTCTTGTCCGCCGATATCAAGTATAAATGATACGTTTGGTTCTATCTTTTTTGCTGCTGTAGTGTGTGCTATTGTTTCAACTATGCCTTCGTCCATGTTGAATGCTGCACGGATAAGGTCTTCGCCGTATCCCGTTACAGCAGAGCGTATAATGTTTATAGATGCACATTGTAGGTTTTTGCAACATGCTTCAAGACCGTTTATAACGGCAAGTATAGGATTTCCTTTATTTGTGTCGTAATTTGAGGCAATAAGATTGCCGTCCTTGTCGAGTAACACCACTTTTGTGGTTGTGGAACCGCTGTCTATGCCAAGAAATACATCTATTGACTTTTGACCAAATTCCACTGTTTTTTCTGGAATAGGGACGATTTTTCTGTGTTCGTTCCAATTTTGTAGCTCTTGGTCGTTTGCAAACAATGCTTCAAGTCTATTCTTGGTGACAATGTTTGACGAGTTTTCTATGCGCTGGTAAATGTCGTCTATCGTGAATACTTTCTCGTCGTTTTCGGCAGCGATGGCACTTCCCCAAGCTGGAAATAGCTGGCTGTTTTCAGGAGTGAACGCATTTTCTTCCGTGCAACCAACCAATTCTCGCATCATTTTTTGTAGAGCAGGAATGTAGGTAAGTGGGCCACCGATGAACAAAATGTTCGGTTCAATGTCAATACCCCTCGATAATGCGTTGATAACTTGTAATGCAACTGCGTGAAAACAAGAAGCGGCAATGTCGGTAATAGGAACTTTGCGGGCAATAAGGTTTTGCACATCGGTTTTGGCAAAAACACCACAGCGCGATGCTATTGTATAGATTTGTGTTGATTGTTCCGCAAGTTTGTTAAGTTCTTGTGTTTCAACGTTAAGTAGGGTAGCGATTTGGTCTATAAAAGCACCAGTTCCACCGGCACAACTACCATTCATACGAATATCAGGCGATTTCCCTTCTTCGTAAAAAATGATTTTAGCGTCTTCGCCACCAATATCTACAAGTGTACGCACATTTTTGTAATTCTTTTGAATTACTTCCGATGCGGCGATAACTTCTTGTACAAAAGGTAGGTCTTGTTGCTCTGCAATACCCATTGCTGCACTACCGGTAAGACAAATTTTTATGTCTTTTTCGTTCGGAAATTTCTCTTTGATTTGGTCAAAAATAGCTAAAACACTTTCTTTTATACGAGTGTTGTGTCGTTGATATGTTGTAAAAACGATAGAGCCGTTTTTGGTCGCAACGGCTTTTGCCGTAGTTGAACCTATATCGATACCTAAATGTAAATTCACTGAATTCATATTTACTGCAAATGTAGTAATTTGTTTTACAATGCTTGTTTTTTATGGCTGTTTATAGACAAAACATATTATTGATCCAAATAGGGATGTTTGCTTTTCTTTGTTCTAAAAACCTATAGTATTCTTGCTCGTTCTTGCTGCAGAAAGCTTGTATTATTGGTTTTCCAATAATAGGTAGCACAACGAGCGACATGGTGTTTATTACAAGGTTCTCTATTTCTTCGTCTGTTTTACCCATATCATGAAGCTGTTTCTGGAGAAAACTGTTCTTCAAAACTTCTTCCGGTTTTATTTTTTTTAGTATTTCGGTTGAACCAGACAGTTCCTTTATTAAGAAAATAGGGAGGTTTGGCTCTTGTTGCAGTAATGATAGGTAGTTGTTTACTACAATGGAAATTTTTTCATGTGCACTTGTGGTTTCGTCGTTTATGTATTCGCAAAGATTTTGCTTGAATGCAATTATGGATTCTGTCATTATCTCGTTGAATAATGCTTCTTTGCTTTTGTAGTAATAGTTTATTAAAGCAAGATTTACCCCAGCTTGTTCTGCAATATCGCGTGTCCGTGCTTCTTTGAAGCCTTTTTGTTTGAAAACGATGCTTGCTGCACTTTTAATTTTTTGTTCCGTTTCGGAGTTCTTCATGTACGTAAATTTTTTACAAAAATATAATTTTAATCATTTGTTTTAATCAGTCGTTTAATTTTTTTTATTTGTGTGGGGGCAAGGCGGGGCCGTTATATGGTTGGTACTATTGTGTGCTCGTTCATAATTCTTAGAATGATGCGCTTAGTTAAATTTGAATACGGAATTTTTATAGTATATACTGAAAATCAATATATTTGTCTCGAAAATAAATGAGCTATGTTTTTCCTCGTAAACTGAAAACAAAATGACAAGAACAGTACAAGAATTAGACGGTGTGACTCTATTAGGAGAGAAAAAAACAGTGTATCCCACTGATTATGCACCAGAAGTGTTAGAAACATTCATCAACAAACATCAGGAAAATGACTATCTCGTGACATTGAATTGTCCGGAATTCACCAGTTTGTGCCCGAAAACAGGCCAACCTGATTTTGCTAAAATCGTGATTAATTACATTCCAAACGAACGTATGGTGGAAAGTAAGTCGTTGAAACTGTATTTGTTTAGTTTCCGTAATCATGGTGATTTTCATGAAGACTGTATCAATATTATAATGAAGGATTTAATTAAATTGATGGATCCTCGTTATATAGAAGTGTATGGTATTTTTACTCCTCGAGGCGGAATTTCTATTTATCCGTTTGCAAACTATGCTGACGAAAACCATCAGGAGTTGAAGCAACAACGAATGGTTGCACAGATGAATCGCGTAATTTAGTTTGCTATGAAAGACAGTGTGATTATTCTTTCGGGAGGAATGGACAGTGTTACGTTGCTCCATGAGTATAAGGATAGAATTGCTTTGGCTATATCGTTTCATTATGGTAGTAAGCATAACGATAAAGAATTGCCATTTGCCAAACAACATTGCGATGAGTTGGGTATAAAACATATCGTGATTTCAATGGACTTTATGCAACAATATTTTTCGAGTTCGTTGTTGCAGGGTGGTGAAGAAATTCCTGAGGGTAATTATACTGACGAAAATATGAAATCGACGGTCGTTCCGTTTCGTAATGGTATAATGTTGTCTATCGCAGCTGGTTTTGCGGAAAATTATGGTCTAAAACATGTGATGATGGCTAACCATGCGGGCGACCATGCAATTTATCCTGATTGTAGACCGCTCTTCGCAGAGAAAATGTGTGAGGCAATTGCTGCTGGAACATACGATGGTATTACTTTGGAAACTCCATATACAAATATCACCAAAACAGATATTGCCAAGCATGGTAAAGCACTTGGTTTGGACTACACGAAAACGTGGAGTTGTTATAAAGGAGGCGAAATTCACTGTGGAAAATGTGGCACTTGCAATGAACGAAAAGAAGCGTTGCACGATGCTGGAATAGAAGATAAAACGGTGTATGAAGAATAAGATTGTAGAAATATTTTATAGTCTTCAAGGTGAAGGTTTTTATACCGGCACCCCGGCTGTTTTTGTCCGTTTTGCAGGCTGTAATCTTGCCTGTGATTTTTGTGATACAAATCATAAACAACAAAAAGAGTTGACTAACGAAGAAATTGTTGGGGTGGTTTGCCAATATTCTACAAAATTTGTAGTTTTAACAGGCGGAGAACCAAGTTTGCAAGTCTCTGAAGAATTGGTTGATTTATTACATGCAAACGGAAGGTTTGTGACGATAGAAACCAATGGAACACAGAAAGTTCCGCAGAATATAGATTGGATAACTTGTTCTCCAAAAGAAGGTACGAAAGTTGTATTGAATAAAGTGAACGAAGTTAAAGTTGTGTTTCAAAACCAGGATGTTGAAGTATGGAAGAATGCTATTGTTGCGGATTGGTATTTTCTTCAACCATGTTCGTGCAAAAACACCACAGATGTTGTTGCTTATATTCAGGAACATCCTCATTGGCGACTATCTTTGCAAACACACAAATATATTGGAATAGAATAACTTAAAAATTATTTAGTATGTCGGAACATAAAATTACAAAAACACACAATGGTCGTGTTGTATTAGGCGTCTTTTTGATATGTGTTGGTATTGTACTACTATGCAACAATTTAAACATTGTTCTGTTTGGAGCTTGGAAAGATGCAGTATTCTCAGTTCCTATGGTTCTTATTGTCTGCGGTTTTGTTGCAATTTTTAGAAAGTCATATTGCGGTGGACTATGTGCATTGGGAACGGGCTTGTTTTTTATTTTGCCTAAAGTTCCGTATGATATAGTTCCCGATAATTTTATAGGAACTTGGGGCCCTTTATTATGGATATATTTAGGCGTAGTGCTGATTTTGTTTAGAAAAACTGTCGTATCGAAAAATATTGATAATGAGTTAAATGCAGATAACATGCATTTAGGTGATGCGTTTGTTTCGAATGAAGGGAAAGTAAGTCATTCCTGCTTTTTAAGTGGTGCGAAATTGAAATACAGCGAACCGGTTTTTAAGGGTGGTGATTTGCGTGCAACTTTTGGTGGTATTGAACTTGATTTGTCGAAATCTGCTTTACAATCAGGTGAAAATCATTTGTATATATCCTCGTTTTTTGGGGGTGTTACTGTCTTAATACCAAATACTTGGACTGTTGATATTCAAATGAATGGTGCTTTGGGCGGTTTTGAAGATAAACGCAAGATTGTTGTGCCTGAAAATAATGGCTCGAAGTTAATTATTCATGCAAATTGTTTCTTGGGTGGGGGCGAACTTCGTACTGTTGAAAACTCGATATAAATCACTCTGTCTTTTTTCTTGTAAAATACATATATTTGCGAGTTAAAAAGATAAAAAAGCAGATATGAGACATATAACGATAGGAATAACTCAAGGCGATATCAATAGTGTTGGTTTTGAGGTTATTATGAAGGTTTTGGCGGAATCCAAAATATACGAAGGAAAAACTTTTATTGTGTACGGTTCGCCAAAGGCTGCTGCATATCATAAAAAATCCCTTGATTTACCAAATTTTAATTTCAATGTAATTGCTTCTGCTTCGGAGGCTTTGCCAAAACGTGCCAATATGATTGACTGTGTAGGCGAAGAGGTGAGTGTCGATGCGGGAATGGCTACGCAAGAGGCTGGAAAGTATGCAATGATGGCACTTCACGCTGGATTCGAAGATTTAAAAAACAATAAAATCGATGTCTTAATTACAATGCCGGTAAATAAAGATAGTATTCAAAAGGCTGGTATTGTGTTCCAAGGACATACAAGTTTCTTTGGCAAGGCTTTTAATACAACGCAACATACGGATTTGTTTGTAAATGATGCAATTAAGACTTGCTATGTGTCTTCTGCTTCGCAACTTTCTCAAATAGTAAAGTCAATAACGAAAGATGCGGTGCTTGAAAAAATCGTAGCTCTTAACGATTCGTTGCGTGTGGATTTTGGTATTTCAAAGCCAAAAATTGCTGTGCTTGCTTTGAATGCAGTGTTGGGAGATGAAGATGCTGCCATTACAAAGGCGGTTGAGGAAGCAAAAAATAGCGGATTTATGACTGTCGGTCCTTATACGGCCGAAAAATTCTTTGCTACTGCAGAATATAAGAATTTCGATGGCGTAATCGGTATGTACCGCGATCAAGTGGTGACTCCGTTTAAAGCGTTATCGTACGATGATTCATATTTGTTCTCAATGGGATTGCCAAAAATATGCGTATCTCCACAAATGTCTTTGGATTATGCTAATGTTGGCAAAAACAACGCGGACGAATCTCCTTTGTTGTGTGCTATTTACTCTGCGTATGATTTGTTGAAACAACGCGAGGAATATGCAGAACTAATCAAAAATCAACTCAAATAAAACATTATGTTAGAATCAATCTCTGGAGTAATTCAGAAATTAACGCCGACATACGCTGTGGTTACAACTGCAGGCATAGGTTTCTATGTGAATATCTCGGTAAATACTTGTGAACAGTTAAAAGAGCACGAAGAATGTTTCTTGCTTTTGCACGAAATTATTCGTGAAGATGCTCACGATTTATATGGTTTCTTTGATGAAAACGAACGCACTATGTTCCGCTTGCTTATCTCGGTTTCTGGGATAGGGGCGAACACGGCTCGAGTCATTCTTTCAAAAATGACGCCTTCGGAACTTGCCAATGCAATTCTTTCTGGTGATTCTGCTACAATTCAAAGTATCAAGGGAATTGGTGGTAAAACTGCACAACGTGTGGTTCTTGAATTGAAGGATAAGGTTTCGTTTGCCGAAGGTGACGAAAAAATTTCTGTATCGCAAGGCAATACTTTGAAGATTGAATCGTTATCTGCATTGGTAATGTTAGGATATCCAAAAAATGCAGCGGAAAAAGTTGTAGATGCTATTATGAAGGAATCGGTTCAACAGAGTGTTGAAGATATCGTGAAAATGGCATTGAAACGATTATAAACCGTTCTATTGTTTGTAGGTTGAAGTTCGTAGCACGAATATATATAATTTGTGTATGTGCAGTTCTAAGCGTTTTGTTCGCTTCTGCCGTTACTGTTGCGTGGACAACGGTGCCGGATGCTATTCAACAACCTGAAGATTCCATAAAATTACAGTCGCCATTGCCAAAGGAAACGGGCAACACGTTCAAGGATGCGGAAAATCGCAATTCTGGTATGCGTCTACAAGAATCTCCTGAAACAGGTTATTCTGTCGAATATAATGCAGAAACAGATGAATACGAGGCACGTAAAATGGTGGGAGACAATGCGGTAAGTCCATCTTTCTCGTTGCCGTCTATGGATTATTTTTCGATTTCGGGAAAGCAACGCTCTCGCAATTATTGGCGTACGCGCGCGAGCGAAACGCGTATAGGCACGGAATCTTCGTATGAACCATTGAGTCTACTTGGCGAGGATTCTAAAATTGCTGAATTTGTTGATATTAAGCCTCAAGGTGCGGCTGAATTGAATTTCGGTTTGAAGTTCACCAACAATCATAATCCTCGTTTGTCGAAAAAACAACAACGTCAATTACAGTTCGATTTCGACAATAAAATCCAAATGAGTGTGACGGGTTCTATCGGCGATAAGGTTTCCATGACGATTAAATACGATACGGAGTCGCAGTTTGAATTCGAACAGGAAATTAAGTTGCAATACGAAGGCGATGAAGACGAAATTATAAAAAATATCGAAGTCGGTAATGTTTCGTTCCCACTTTCAAGTTCTTTGATATCAGGAAGTTCTAGCTTGTTCGGTGTTAAGTCTGACTTGCAATTTGGTAAATTGTATTTGAGCGGTGTGTTCTCGCGTCAGCGTGGAGAAATGTCTTCGATTTCTGTTCAGGGTGGGGCGCAAACGGAGGATTTCGAAATCCAATGCGACCAGTATGATATTAACAAACACTTCTTCTTGTCGCAGTTCTTCCGCGAACATTACGAGGAGTCTTTGAAGAATCTTCCTGAAATCAATAGTGGAATCGAAATCCGTAAGGTCGAAGTTTGGGTTACACAGACTTCGAGTGGTAAGGAAGATGCTCGTAATATTTTGGCTTTGACTGATTTAGGTGATGTGTATTCTGGCGGCATTGGTGGCACAAAAGAATATGAATTGCCTGAAAATGGTAAACTTTATAAACAGATAAAAAATATGTCGGGTATCCGTAATATCAATACGGTATCGACTACATTGAATGGCTCGTATGAGCAAGGTCCTGATTATGAGAAGATTGAACAGGCTGTTTTGTTGAAACCAACGGAATACGATGTCAATAAAAAGCTTGGTTACATTTCGTTGCGCTCGCCGGTAAGTTCTTCTAAAATCTTGGCGGTTGCCTACGAATATGAATATAAAGGTAAGGTCTATCAAGTTGGTGAGTTTACCAGCGATGGGGTGGAACATCCTGATGTGCTTATTGTAAAATTGTTGAAGGGTACACAGTCAAATCCTGCATATCACAACTGGGATTTGATGATGAAAAACGTGTATGCTATTGGTAGTTACCAAATTAGCTCCGAAGATTTTGTTATGGATGTCTTATATCAAGACGATCGTACCGGTGCACCGATTCCATATCTTTCGGAAGGAAATTTGAAAGGCAAAAGTTTGATTTCTGCCTTGAATTTGGATCAATTGTCTTCTGATTTACAACCATATTCCGATGGTTTGTTCGACTTTGTGGAAGGTGTTACGATAAAGTCTTCGCGTGGCTTGATTTATTTCCCTGTTCTTGAACCATTTGGTTCTTCTTTGGAAGAAAAAATAGGGGATGACGCATTGGCGAAAAAATATGTGTATAATGAATTGTATGACTCTACTCAAAGTGCGGCACGTCAGGTTGCAGAAAAGAATAAGTTCATTTTGAAGGGTTCGTACAAGTCAAGTGTGTCTTCGGAGATTTCTTTGAATACGACTCAGGTTAAGTCGGTGAAGGTGATGTGTGGTGGTCTTACTTTGGTCGAAGGTTCGGATTATACGGTTGACTATTCGTCGGGAACGGTTTCTATTATCAATGCTGGTATTTTGGAATCGGGTTCTAATATCAATATTACTTACGAAAACGATCCGTTGTTTAGTACAACAACGAAGACATATATGGGTACTCGTGCGGAATATCGCTATAGCGATAAGATTTCGTTCGGTGGTACGTTAATTCATCTTTCCGAGGTTCCTTCGGTTGCTAAGGTTGGCTTCGACGAATATCCAATCAGTAATACGATTTGGGGCTTGGATGCCAAATATTCTACGGAATCTATGTTCTTGACTAAATTGGTGGATAAAATTCCGCTAATCAATACGAAGGAAATGTCGTATGTAGAGGCTTCTGCTGAATTTGCACAATTGTTGCCAGGTCAGTCGAAACATATTTCCGATGCTGTTTCTATCGATGATTTTGAAAGTTCCGAAGGTCGTATTTATTTGCGTGAACCAACAGCTTGGAAAATTGCCAGCACGCCACAAGGACAAAAGTCTTTGTTCCCTGAAGCGTCATTGGTTAACGACTTGGCTTTCAACTACAACAAGGCTTTGATTTCGTGGTATAATATAAATACCTCGTTCTACGAAAGAAGTTCGCCGGTAAGCAAATCGGTACAGGCTGAACAATTCTCTCGTACGGTGTATCAGTCGAATTTGTTCCCAAATCGCGACTTGTCAACCTACGAAGATGTGCCTATGACATTGTTGAATATTGCCTACTATCCGTATGAACGCGGACAGAATAACTACGATACTAAAGGTCGTGCTGGTATTTCTGCAGGTTTGAATTCCGATGGTCGCTTGAATAATCCAGCTTCTCGTTGGGGTGGTATTATGCAATCGCTTACAACTACCGACTTCGAGGCTAGCAATGTGGAATACATTGAATTTTGGATGATGGACCCATTCATTAACGATGAATTTGGATTACATAAAGGTGGTGACTTCTACATTAACATTGGTCGTATTTCCGAAGATGTGCTTCGCGACGGACGTAAATCTGCTGAAAATGGTATGGTAACCGACAAGTCTCGTTTGGACGAAACGGTGTGGGGTATGGTTCCAAACTATTCTATTGTTGAAACTGGTTTTAGTAGCGATATTGACCGAAAAATTCAAGATGTTGGTCTTGATGGATTGAGCGATATGGCCGAAAAGCGTTTCTTTGCACAATATCTGCAAGATGTAAAAGAAATCGTGACTCCGGAGGTGTTTGAACTATTCGAAAAGGACCCTTCGCACGATGATTTTTCTTCGTATCTTGACAATAGAGGCGAGGAACACGACATCGTTTGGCGTTACAAATATTTTAATGGTACTGATGGCAATTCACCATCGGAAACGTCACAAGGTTTGTCTACTTACAGACCCGACGTTGAAGATTTGAACCAAGATAATACTTTGCAGGAAACGGAAGCATACTATCAATATCACATCAGTTTGCGTCCAGAAGATATGGTGGTAGGTAAAAACTTCATCGAAGATGAAACTATCGAGGTGGTGAACAACGACCATTATCAAACACAAGCAAAATGGTATCAGTTCAAAATTCCTATCAATAGCGAGGAAAAAGAACGTATCGGTAACATTTCCGACTTCCGCGACATTTCTTCTATGCGTATGTTCTTGCGCAACTTCAACGATTCTATCGTTTTAAGAATTGCTGAATTTGCTTTGGTTTACAGTAACTGGCGTGTGTACGAAGATCCTTTGTTTGAGTCTGGGGAATATGACCTTTTCTCTGATTCTAAGGTTGACATTTCAAGTGTTAATATAGAGGAAAATAGTTCTCGTTCTCCGGTAAATTATGTGTTGCCTCCTGGTGTTGACCGTGTAATTGATCCAACTAGTACGACATTGGAAGAATTGAATGAATCTGCACTTTCTATGAAGGTTATCGACTTGGAGGATGGTAACTCAAAAGCTATCTATAAACAGGTTAATAAGGACTTCCGTCAATTTGGTAGTTTGGAAATGTTCGTACACGCCGAAGCTTTGATAGACGAGGAATCTATGCTTAACGATGGCGATTTGTATGCGTTTATTCGTTTGGGTTCCGACTATGTTGACAACTACTACGAATACGAAATTCCTTTGAAATTAACTCCACATATTCCAGAAGGTTCGGTTCGTTACAATAACAACAGCCATAACGATAGATTGATTGTTTGGCCTGCCGACAATAAAATAGAATTGCCTTTCTCGGTATTGACCGACATTAAGTTGGAACGCAATAAAATGATTGCCGATGGCATTATTCCTGATCTTGAATCGTATCATACTTATTCAATTTCGTACAACGGCAACAGAGTTAGCATTAAGGGTAATCCGAATATTGGCAATGTGCGCACGGTTATGCTTGGTGTTCGTAACCGTAAAAAGAAATCTTCTAATCTTGAAGACGATGGTTTGAAAAAGTCTGGTATTGTTTGGTTTAATGAATTGCGTTTGACCGATATGAACGACCAAAGTGGTTGGGCTACTGTTGGTTCTGTTCGTGCAAGTTTGGCCGACTTTGCAACGGTTTCTTTGGCAGGGAAGGTGAGCAAGCCTGGTTTTGGTAGCGTTGACCAAAAAGTTTTTGAACGTAGCACCGAAAACTTGTATCAATACGATGTTGCTTCAAGCGTGTCGCTTCAAAAATTCTTCCCGGAATCGTGGAAGTTAATGTTGCCATTCTATATTGACTTGTCGGAAACGTACATTCGTCCGCAATACGATCCAACAAATCCAGATATTACATTGGAGCATTCGTTGTCGAATCTTACTACTCAACGTGAAAAGGATTCGTTGTTGAACATTACGCAAGATTTCACTCAAAATTTCAGTTATAACTTCACAAATGTGAAGATTGCTCGTACTCCGAAAAAACAACATCCATTCAATATTTCGAACTTCTCGGGTACATTTGCATATAACCGCTATCGTGCACACGATGTTGATTATCAATTAGATTATAAACACCAATATAAGGCTGCGTTCAACTATGCGTACAATATGCGTCCAAAGAACTATCAGCCGTTTAAGTCTAACAAGATTCGTATCATTAAGGACTTCAATTTCTACTTGTTGCCATCGAGCGTGTCGTTCAAAAGCGAGTGGGATAGAACATATAAGGAACAACAACGCAGAAATCTTTCTGCCTATACATTTGAATTGCCTAAAACAGCAAGCAAATGGTTCTACTGGTATCGTACCTATAATGTGAATTATCCTGTTTCTAAGGGCTTAAAATTGTCGTATAACGCGACAAATAATTCTCGCTTGAACGAACCAAGTGGGGTAATCGATAAGACCGACGATGATGTTTGGCACGAATACAAACGCGAGATTTGGAACAGTGCAAAGACATTTGGCGAGAATATGGAATTTGTTCAAAAATGGAATCTTACTTGGCAAGTGCCTATCAACAAGTTCTCTTTGCTTGATTGGACTACGGTAAACTACAAATTTGCAGGTAGTTACAACTGGCAAATGGGTACGGAAACTATGGACGACGAGTTGGATTACGGAAATTTCATCACAAACACGGGTACACATACGGTTGACGGTACTTTGAACTTCTCGAAATTGTACACTAAGTCAAAATATCTTGCTGGTGTTCAAAAACGTATGAAACAATCTGATTCTAAGAAGAATACAAACCAAAAGAAGAAGGAAACAGTTAAATTCACCAAGTCAGGAGTGAAGACGAACGATGATAATGAAATCGTTATCAACCACAAACTTGGAACTACAGATGTGAAGGTGACTGTTCTTGACGAAAATGGTCAATTGGTTCCTTCGGAAACAGAAGTGATTTCTCCTAAGAAAGTTAAGGTGACTTGCAAACGCGAGGTAGAAAAAGGAAAAGTTACCGTAACTGGTAAAAAGGACGTACAACAAACTGCATTGACTCGTGCTACCGACAAGGCGGTAAATACATTGATGATGTTCAAAACGGCTACAATCAACTATACGCAAGCTGAGGGTAGTTTCGTTCCTGGATATAAATACGATACCAAGATTTTGGGCTTGAATAAACCATTCTCGTCTTCGGTAACTCCTGGTTGGGGCTATGTGTTCGGATTTGTTCCTTCTGACTTGGAATCTCATTTGAATACAAGCGATTGGTTGGTTGATAACGATAACATTAGCGATAAGTTGAAATATACGTATTCAAATCGCTTAAAAATTCAATCGTCGTTGGAACCTATTAAGAATATGAAGGTTACACTTTCTTCGGAACGCAGTTTTTCTAAAAATTATACGAAATATTTGTGGGGCGACGCCACTGAAAATGAACGTAATAAATTGACGAACGGTAACTTTAGTATTTCGGCTAATACTTTGGCTTCGGCTTTCAATTCCGATAAAGCATACGAACGCTTTAAGGAAAATCGCTTGACTATTGCACACCGTTTGGCACAAGATAAATTCGGCGGATTATACGAAACTGACATTGAAACCGGTTTCCCTTCGTTATATAACGAAATATCGCAAGATGTGTTGATTCCTGCTTTCTTCTCTGCCTATACAGGCCAGTCGGTAGACGATGTGGATGTGAATACGTATTTCACTCCAATGTTCTCTAGTTTTGCTAATTTCCTTCGTTCTTTGAACTGGAAAGTTACCTACAATGGTCTTTCGAAATTGCCGTTCTTCAGCAAATACTTTAAAACGGTTAACATCAACCACGCTTATACTTCTACGTACAATATGGGAGCATACGAAACATTCTCTTCGGCAAATACTTACGAGGATGAATTCTATATCGATCCTGTTGATGGTTCGTTGTATGTCTCTCCAGATTACGATGTGTCAACTGTAAGCATTTCTGAACGCTTGAATCCGTTGATTGGATTCGATTCAAAAATGAAAAACAATGTTACCGCTAAGGTTGAATTGCGTAGAAATAGAACGGTGACATTGTCGTTTACGAATACGGAAATTTCTGAAGTTTCGAACTATGAATATGTTGTGGGAGCAGGGTATGTGTTCGATAACTTTAAGTTGAATATCACAACTTCGGGCAAGAGTCATCATTTCGAAAATGACTTGACTATTCGTCTTGATTTTTCTGTTCGCGACAACCAAACAATTCGTCGCAATATTGCCGAAGATATTACTCGTAAGATTTCTGGTACAAAATCGTATGCGCTTAAAACATACGCCGAATATATGTTGAATGAACGAATCACGTTCCGTTTGTATTTGGATTACACAATGAATCAACCACTTACAAATGGATACAGAACATCTACAACAAGTGGTGGTGTGAATATGCGTTTCTCTTTAATGTAATATGATGAAAACAAAAATATACACGATAATTTCTGCTTGTTTCGCACTGCTTGCGACAAGTGCTTTTGCCGAAGATGATCCTACCGATACAGCAAAAGTAAAGGAGGTTATGATGTGGTCGTACAATGCGACACATACGCAGCGCTCACGCGAAATTATTGATACTACTGTCGATTATTTCTATCTACATGAACCAAATGGCAGTATTGCCGATTTTAAGGTTGATGTTGCTGGATATGCTTCGCCTGCGTTTTCATTGCAATTTTCTCCATTGAAAAACGAGCCGTTCTATTTGGGTGCATACGAATCGTCGCTGATTAGAACCGAAAATATGCCAGATTATACTGCACAACATCCATACACAACATTAACCTACACAGGTGGTTTAAATGGTGAACAATCGGGTAAGGTGTTGCATACGCAGAATGTAAATAAATATCTGAATGTCGGCTTTAGTATGGACTTTTACAAAACTGTGGGAGAGTTCGATAACCAAAATATTAAAGGACAGCATATCGCTCCGTGGATTTCGTATTATGGACCAAAGTTTTCTACGGTTTTCAAATACTCGTTCAACAACATTCTACGTCAGGAGAATGGCGGTATTGTGGCAGATTCGTTGTTGAATTACGAGAAGTTGCGAAGGATGAAATTTACCAATGCAAAATCAAATGTTCGCTATCAAAATGTTGACTTTGTGCAAAAATGGAACTTGGGTGCCAAACATCGTGAAGACAGTTCTTCGCTCGATATTCCTGTGTATAAAATTGCGTGTGGATATCGTTTGAATTTTGAGTCGGCAAAACGAACTTATAGCGATTCAAAACCAGATACTGCTTACTACACAAATGTGTTGTACGATTCCTTGAATACAACGGATTCATCGGAATACAAGATTTTGTCGAATTCATTGTTTTTAGAGTTCTCGAAAAACATTGGCGCGGCACGCATTGTTGCCGACTTTGATTTTGGTACGGAATATCAGTCCTTGGAATATTTCGACTATAATTATTCTATTCCAGAATATTTTGAACATAGTGAATATTACAAAGGTGCGTTTGACTTTACGTTCCCGAATGAATTAGCGTTAAGTCATACGCATTTGTTTTATGTTTTAGGTCCGTCGAAAGGTCAATTTTCGGTACAAACAATGCTTTCGAAAGAATTTGCGATAGGAGAACAGTCGCTTGGGGTTACATTGTCGCATTCGTATGAAAAAGCGGATCCACATCCAACATTCTTAGATTATGAGGCAAATAACTACGCTTGGCACAACAATTTCGTGCCAGAAAAATTAACCGATTGTAATCTGCAGCTTGCTTCATCGTTTGGAAATTTGTCGCTCGATGCACATTTGTATAGTGCAAGAAACTATGTATATTTCGCTAAAAATGGCAACTTGCAATATATTTCCACTAACTCTGTCGATATGGCGTTTACGGTTTTACTAAAGAAGAAAACAGCCTATAAACATTTCATGATGACCAATGGTTTGTTGGTACAAAGCGTTTCTATGGGAGAACAAGACTATCCAAATTTTGCCACATACAATTCAATGGAATTCCGTTGTGCAATGTTGCATAAGTTAATTCATCTCTCGTTGGGCGGTGAGTTGTTGTATTATCCAAAATATAATGCTCCAGTGTACGATGCAGCATTAGGTGCATTCTTGCCACAAAATAATTACAAATACGGAGGTTTCCCATTGGTAAATGCATACGCAACCATAAAATACAAACCAATTCGTTTGTTCGTGAAATATAGCGGTTTATATGCCCTATTCGAACAAAATTATGCAGTTGCCAGTTACCCACAAAGCAACGGAACATTGTCGTTTGGTTTAACGTGGTTGTTCAATAATTAATTGACAATTGATAATGGACAATTGACAATTATTGTTTTCCCCGAATAGGGTAAACCATTATCTGTAGAATTTCATATCCGTGGAGACGCAAAATTTTGCGTCTCCACGAAAATTTTGTGTTTCTATGAAAATTTTGTGTCTCTACAAAAATTTCGGAAAATATTTTTCCGAAAATTTCGTTATTTGTTTGAAACATCATCCAATTATTATAACCAATAAAAATTAACCGCAATGGTCGAAAAATTTCAAAACAAATACCGTGTTCCGTCGGCACGTGCCTCGTGGCACGAATACAATGGTGGTGTGTATTTCATAACGATATGCACAAAAAATCGTAAACATTATTTCGGGGAAATTGACAATGAGGGAATGAAATTTTCGGAAATTGGGAAATTTGCCAATAAATGTTGGCTAGAAATTCCCCAACATTTTCCACATGTCGAAATACCATTATGGGTTATTATGCCAAATCATATTCATGGAATTATTATAATTAATCCCATTTGTGAAAACGCAAATTCCTGTGGGGACGTAAAATCCTGTTGGAACGAAAAAAAATGTTGGGACGCAAAATTTTGTGGGAACTGTAGAGACGCAAAATTTTGCGTCTCTACGTCAACGTCAACGCCGCCGCCACCGCCAACAACAACGCCAACGAAAACCACCAACAAATTTGGTCCACAATCGAAAAATTTGGCATCGGTTATTCGTGGTTTTAAAATTGGTGTAACCAAATTTGCCAATGAAAATAATATTCCATTTGCCTGGCAAACACGGTTTCACGATCATATTGTTCGCGACCAAAAAGAATTAAATCGTATTGCCAAATACATCGAAAACAATGTCGGTAATTGGTATTTGGACAAATTCCATAAATGACGATTACTGTCGTTCTTCATTTTTACTGCAAATTATTCTTATTTTTTATCTCTATGCGGAGATTTCGCGTTCTGAGGTGTTTTATTTGTGGAAAATAAATTTGAAATGCTGATTCTAAAAAAGAAAAATGCTCCCACGGAGTACGCAGGAGCAAGAACTCTTCGGCTTATAGCCTTATTGTGAAAAGTTTTTCAAATTTGTACTGCAAATATATGTTTTTTTTCTATAATTTTAAACAGTAAAAAATAATTAATCATGACAAAAATTTTAGGACTTGATTTAGGTACGAATTCTATAGGAATTGCGGTTCGTAATACAGAAAAAGGAAAAAACTTACAAGAGCAATTGGATTACTTCAGCACTGTTAGATTTCAAGAAGGAGTTGGAAAAGGTAAAACAGGAGAATTTTCATTTGCTGCAGAACGAACTAAAAAACGTTCTACTCGTAGACTTTATCAAGCAAGAAAATATAGAATTTGGGCGACTTTAGAACTACTAATAAAAAACAATTGTTGTCCTTTGTCTTTAGAAGATTTAGAGAAATGGAGTAAATACGATAAAAACAAAGGTTTAAAACGTCAATATCCGATAAATGCAGAAAAATTTGAACAATGGGTTAGACTTGATTTTGATGGTGACGGTGTTTCTGACTATAGTAGTCCTTTTCAGTTACGGGCTGAATTAATGGAACGCCAATTTGATTTTAGTAAAGAAATTGAAAGATTCAAATTAGGTCGAGCTTTGTATCACATTGCACAACGAAGAGGGTTTAGAAGTAGTAAGGGGGAAACTATTAGTGAACAAGAAAAAGAAGAAAACACAATAGTTGAAAATGAAGATTTGTCGGTTGCTTTAAAAAAATCAGAAGAAAAGAAATCCGGAGAGCTTATTGCATATATGCAATTGCATAACCTTCCAACTGTTGGTTGTGCGTTCGCCCGATTGGAAAAAGAAGGGGTACGAATAAGAAATAGCAAATATCAAGCAGTGCGGTCTCAATATAAAGAGGAAATAGAGGCTATTTTTACATTCCAAAAAAACTTGTCGCGAGTAGATGGTTTTTATAAACATTTAATAAGTGAGAAAAAAGGAGAAGGTAGTATTTTCTACAAACGACCTTTGCGTTCACAAAAGGGATTAGTTGGAAAATGTTTGTTAGAACCAGGAAAATCAAGATGTCCCATTAGTCATCCTGAATTTGAAAAATATAGAGCATGGTCATTTATAAATAATATCCAGTATAAAAAACAAGATGAGTGGTGTGAGTTGACCTTAGAACAGAAAAAAACTCTTTATAATGAGAAGTTTCTTCGAACTAAAAACTATTTCGAATTTGAGGAAATACGGAAATGGATAGAGAAGAATATAACATTTCATGAGTTGAAATATGATAGAGATAAGCAAAAGAGGACTATTAATTATAAAGATAATACAAATGTTTCGGGGTGTCCTATTACTGCGCGTTTAAAAAATCTATTAGGCGAAAATTGGGAAAATATAACTATCGAAACATGTAAAGAAAGAACAAATAGTAAATCAGGAGAGGTTCATTCAGTGACTTATTCCGCAGAAGATATTTGGCATGTATGTTTTTCTTTTGACGATGTTGAATATGTAGAAAATTTTGCCAAAAATGATTGTGGTTTTGAAGCTAAACAGATAAAACAAATGGCGACTCTTTGGGGTGCTATTCTTCAAGGATATAGTAATTTAAGTTTAAAGGCTATAAAAAACATTAATCGTTTTCTTGAAAAAGGTTATATCTATACAAATGCGGTATTGTTAGCAAAGCTTCCTGACATATTTGGAAGTCAATGGGAACAATATAGTTCTGTTCTAGAAAAGTCTTTGGATGATATATTGAAAGAAAACCAATATCAAAGAAACGTTTATTCCATTGTAAATACTTTGATTTCTAACTATAAATCTATTGACCATGAGAATAAATTTGCATATAAGGATTACACCTATAAATTACAGAAAAATGATTTTGAGGGTGGGGCTGGATTAAAAGGTATAAATGAAGTTACGGTAGAGTTCTTTGGAGAAAAAACATGGAAATCTAAAACAACAGAAGAACAAACAAGAATTATTGAGAGTGTATCTTGTTTATATCAAAAATTCTTTGAAAGTACTCAACGAGATTATTATAAGATTCCTAAAATATCTGATGCATTAGCAGATTATGTATCTACACATTATCAATTTGTTAGTAAAAAGGATTTAAGTAAAATCTATCATCCTTCTATGATAGAAATTTATCCTAAAGCAAAAGAACAGTTGTTGGAAGACAATCGTTTTATGAGAGTATTAGGAAGTCCTGTTATTGGTGCATTAAAGAATCCTATGGCTTTGCGTGTTTTGCATGCATTAAAAAAGCAAATAAATGGTATGTTGCTTTCTGGAATTATTGATGAGGATACAAAAATCGTTGTTGAAACAGCAAGAGAATTAAATGATGCAAATATGCGTTGGGCTATTGCGGAATATCAAAAACAAAGAGAGCTTGAAAATAAAGAAATTTTAGAGATTTTAAAAGAATTTTATAAAGACAAGTCTATTGGTGATGATGATATAGATAAGGCAAGGTTATTAATGGAACAACCCCAAGAAAATGCAAAAGAAGATAAGGATGAAAAAGATTTTAAGTATAAAAATAATGTATTGAAATATAAATTGTGGAAGGAACAAGGATTTCGATGTATGTATACTGGTAAGATTCTGAAACTTAGCTCTTTGCTTAATGAAAATGAGGTAGATATAGAACATACAATTCCACGCAGTATTTCTTTTGATAATTCACTGTCTAATTTGACTGTTTGTGATGCATATTTTAATAGAAGCATTAAAAAGAATCTGATTCCTACCCAATTGGCAAACTATCAGAAGGAGGCAAATGGATATTCTGCAATTATCGATAGGTTGAAACCTTGGATAGGTAAGGTTGAAAAGTTAAAAGACAATGTAAACTATTGGAAAAAACAATCTAAAATAGCACAAGCAAAAGAAAGAAAAGATTATTGTATTCGTCAAAGACATTTGTGGCAGATGGAATTGGATTATTGGCAAAAGAAAGTTAATTCTTTTACAACAACAGAGGTTACAAGTGGTTTTAGAAATAGTCAGTTGGTCGATACTCGTATTATTACAAAGTATGCGTATCATTTCTTAAGAACTGTATTTAATAATGTTGCTGTGCAAAAAGGTGCAGTAACAGCAGAATTTAGAAAAATATTAGGGTTCCAAGGTATTAATGAGAAGAAAAATAGAGATAAGCATTCTCATCATGCAATTGATGCAGCAATGTTAACATTAATACCATTTTCTGCCAAAAGAGAGAAAATGCTTGATCTTCATTATAGAATCCTGGAAGCACAAAAATTGGGCGGTCATTATTCATCAATGGTTCAAGAATTGAATAAAGAGATTGTTTCTTGTGGTTTCGGCTCTATTAATGGTATAGATTCTTTTATAGAAGAAAATATTCTTGTAAATCATATTCAAAAGAATCAAGTATTAACTCCAGCACATAGGCGTATGCGAATTCAAGGCAAAGTTATTTGGAAAAAAGATGAGAAAGGAGAAGTCATTTTGGATGAGTATGGGAAACCTATACCAAAGTTTTTGATAACAGGTGATAGTATAAGAGGACAGTTGCATGGGGATACTTTTTATGGCGCAATTAAGCAAGGAAAATTAAAAAAAAATGGTGCTTTAATAAGAGATAAGAATGGAAAAGTTCAGACTGAAGAAGAAATAAAATATGTTGTAAGGCGAGATTTGGTTTATAAAAAATCTTCTAATGATCCTGGCTTTTCGAATTGGGATGAATTGGAGAAATGCATAGTAAACAAGAATCTAATTCCAATGATGAAAAAACAATTTAATAAAGAGATGTCTTTTAAAGAAGCTTGTGAACAAGGAATTTATATGTTGGATAAACAAGGTAATAAAGTAAATAAAATTAGACATATTCGTTGTTACACATCAATAAAAAATCCTTTAGCAATAAAAAAACAAACTTATTTATCAAAAAAAGAGTATAAGCAGAATGTGTATGCTGAAGTTGGAGATTTGTATGTAATGTGTAAATACCAAAATAATGAGTTGAAAAATTTGTATCAAGTTTTTAACTTGTTTGATATTGTGCAAAATCGAAAAATAAATGGGGATAGTATACCGAATATAATAGAAAAAAAAGAAAAAATATATAATTTAAAACAGGTTCTTAAAAGTGGTGATATGCTATTACTATATCAAAAATCTATAGATGAATTAAAAGAGATGGATAACCAATCTTTATCACAAAGATTATATGTGGTAGAAAGGTTTGAAACAGCAGGAAATCTAGTTGTTTTAAAAAAACATATAAATGCTCAAATCGATAAAATATTGGGCAGAGGTGAATCTGTAAAGGATTTTAAACGAACTCCTGAAAGAATTCGATGTGGTATCAATACCTTGAATTTTCTTGTTAAAGATTCTGATTTTATATTTTCAACTAAAGGTATTGAATTTTATTGAATTCGTTTTGGTCTAATCTTTGAAACGGATTTAGGGTATAACTCTAAATCCGTTTTTTATGATTAAAAAAGTTTTATGTTTTAGCAATCCTGCATATTTATCGTTGCAGAATGCTCAGTTAGTTCTCAAATTACCTGAAGTAGAAAAAAACTCAACATTTCGCAGTTCTTTTAAGCAAAATGCAACGAGAACTATTCCTATAGAAGATATAGGTGTCGTTGTTCTCGATAACAAACAAATAACTCTAACTCAAGGTTTGTTGGAGAGTTTATTGGAAAACAATTGTGCAGTTATAACTTGCGATGAGCGACATTTACCAGTAGGTCTTATGCTTCCGCTCGAAGGTAATACCATTCAAAATGAACGTTTCCGTAGTCAGTTGGATGCTTCGTTGCCTTTAAAAAAACAATTATGGCAACAAACTGTTCAATGTAAAATACGAAATCAGGCAGCTGTGTTACAACGAGTATATAATGAAACTGCCGATAATATGTTGGCATGGTCGCAATCGGTAAAAAGTGGTGATAGCACCAATCTTGAAGGGCGTGCTGCTGCGTTTTATTGGAAACAGGTATTTATTGATTCACCACATTTTATTCGTGGTAGGAAAGGAGAACCTCCTAACAATTTATTGAACTATGGATATGCCATAGTCCGTGCTATTGTTGCCCGTGCATTAGTTTCGAGTGGATTATTGCCGACTTTGGGCATACATCATCATAATAGATATAATGCATACTGCTTGGCCGATGATATTATGGAACCATATCGTCCGTATGTTGATATAAAAATTCTTGAAATATTGGAACAGGGTATAGAACATGATGAATTGAGCAAGGAATGTAAACAAATGTTATTGAGTATTCCAGTTATGGATGTAAGTATAAATGGACAAACAAGTCCGTTAATGCTTGCGGTAACGCAAACTACAGCTTCGTTAGTAAAATGCTTTAATGGAGAAAGTAGAAAAATTATATATCCCGAATTGTAATGGAAAACCGATTTAACCAATATAGAATTATGTGGGTATTAGTGTTTTTCGATCTTCCTACAGATACAAAAAAACAACGGAAGTCAGCTTCCGATTTTCGTAAGCGATTATTAAACGATGGTTTTACTATGTTTCAGTTCTCGTTTTATGTACGACATTGTCCGAGTTCCGAAAATGCCGATATGCATATTAAACGAATCAAGGGAATATTACCAGAACAAGGACATGTTGGATTATTGAAAGTTACTGACAAACAATTTGGAGAAATGGAGTTGTATGTGGGAGATTGTAGGGAACAAGCACCACCAACGTATCAGCAATTAGAATTGTTTTAGGAATAAAAAAATGCAGTATAAAGAGAAAAATCCAGTCTGTTTAGACTGGATTTTTAATCTTGAAACAATTTGTAATGAATTGTTAGTGAAATAGTTCTGTTGAATGTATTGTTTCAACGAACTCAAAAATA
>DCIX01000006.1 GCA_002317135.1 Bacteroidales bacterium UBA1715 | reverse complement strand
GTGAAAAATCTGACATGGCAAAATCCTGAGCCGCTCGACTTTGCCGCTTGCCTCAAGCAAGAACATTTTGTTGCTCAGGAACTTATAAATTAATTTAAATCAAAGTGTTGCGGAATTAAGGTAAAATAAGGCTATGATACGTCAATGTTTTATCATCTTTGGATGCCTCGCTATCGGAGAACTGATAGTTTGGCTCACAGGCATCAGCATACCCAGTAGCATCATCGGGATGCTACTGCTGGCGGCACTACTGCAAATGAAACTGATCCGGCTGGATTGGGTGAAGGGGATTTCGGAGTTTCTGATTGGGAACTTAGGCTTCTTCTTTGTGCCTCCGGGAGTGGCGCTGATGCTTTACTTCGATATCATCCAGGCAGAGCTGCTGCCTATTGTTGTGGCAACGGTGATCAGCACGATTCTGGTGTTGGTGGCTACGGGCTGGACACATCAGCTGCTGAAGAATAAAGCGGATAATAAAAAGAAAAACTATGGAACTGCTGAGCAATAATATTGTACTATTGGCCCTGACTTTCGGCGTCTATTATGGTGCCCGACAACTGCAGAAGTGGACGGGCTGGGTGGTGCTCAATCCGATTCTGGTGACGATTGCGGTGCTGATTGTATTCCTGAAGCTGACAGGCATCAGCTACGATACCTACCAAGAGGGTGGCCGCTATATCGACTTCTGGCTGAAACCGGCTATCGTGGCGCTGGGGGTGCCGTTGTACCAGCACCTGGGGCAGATACGCCGACAGTTTGTGCCTATCATTGTGTCGCAGCTGGTGGGTTGTCTGGTGGGATTGGTCAGCGTGGTGCTCATTGCTCGATGGATGGGCGCTTCGCGTGAGGTGATCATCTCGCTGGCACCGAAGTCGGTGACCACCCCCATTGCGATGGAGGTCTGCTCGGCGGCGGGAGGCATCCCCTCGCTGACGGCGGCTATCGTGGTCTGTGTGGGGCTGTTAGGTGCGGTCTTAGGCTTCAAGATGCTGGAGGTCTGGCATGTGCGCAACCCCTACTCCCAGGGTTTAGGCTTGGGCGCAGCAAGTCACGCCGTAGGCACATCGCGGGCCATGGAGAAAGGCGACACCTATGGTGCATACGCCTCGCTCGGACTGATCCTGAACGGTGTGCTCACGGCGCTATTGACCCCCTATGTGCTTAGGCTGATGGGGGTAGCTTGATATCGGGGAGTTAGATCATGTCGAGCCAAAGTCATACAGTCCGCCAAAGAGATAGCCATGTATCTGCTGTAGTCCCTTCACCGTACCCACGGGGATGGTGTCAAGCAGATTGCTCTCAAAGAGGGTGTAAGCCTTCTTTCGGCTCTGCCTATCAATGGTATTGTCGCTATAAGTGAGCCATTCGAGGAATGCCGTGGCTTTCTGGTTCGGGATGGCTTTAGCCAGCATAGCTACCCCCTGGGCATCTGATTTGCAACACTAAGATAAGTGAAAAATCTGACATGGCAAAATACTGGGCAACTTTTTGTTGCTCAGGAACTTATAATTTAATTTAGATCAAAGTGTTGCGGAATTTAGGTTTACTTTTATTCATTTAGACAGTTGTCCAAATCTCTTGTGATTTGTTCTTTATCCATTTTTTGTCCGATGAATACGATTTTCTCCATACGGTCGCCGTATGTCTCATCCCAATCGCGAAGGATTCCTGGTTCTTGTTGAACAAGTTTTTCGAATTCTTCTTTTGGGGCAGTAGCAAACCAAAGTCCAGCTTCTGTCAATTTCTTTTGTACGCCAGCTTGTTCAAATAGGTAAGACATATCTGGATTGTCATTGAAATAGCATACGCCTTTGGCACGAATAATAGATTTTGGCCATTTCTTTGTTACATAGTCTTCGAATTTAATAGCATCGAATGCTTTTCGTCGATAGTAAACAAATGTACCGATTCCGTATTCTTCAACTTCACCGCCTTCGTGGTGGTGGTGATGACAGTGGCAATGTGGGTCATCGCATTCTCCTTCGCCATGATGGTGGTGATGTTCGTGTTCTTCTTCATCGTGGTCATGGTGATGACAATGATGTTCATGTTCCTCATGTTCATCGTGATGATGATGGTGATGGTGATGATCAGCTTTTGCTTCGCGTTCCTCTTCTTCTGTTGCTTGTCTTTCTATTTCTTTTATCCACCCTGCACTAACGGCTACATTGTTGTAGTCGAATAATTCTGTATAGATAATTTGGTCTAAATCGACATTCGCATAATCAGCTTCGATAATCTTAGTATTTGGACGCAATGCTTGTATAATTTGTTTAACTCGTTCCAATTCTGCAGGCGAAACTTCGCTTACTTTGTTTAAAATTACAAGATTACAGAACTCGATTTGTTGAATAAGAAGATTTTCAATGTCTTCGTCATCAATATTCTTTTTTGTTAAATCTTTTCCGCAGTCGAATTCACTTTGCATACGCAATGCGTCAACAACTGTGACGATGCAGTCAAGATTTGCAATGCCGTATTGTGTGTATTCAGCTTCCATTTGTGGAATAGAGCAGATTGTTCTTGCGATAGGTTCAGGCTCGCAAATACCGCTTGCTTCAATCACGATATAATCAAATCTGTCCATTTTTAGAATCTCATTCAATTGTTCGATGAGGTCCATTTTAAGTGTACAGCAAATACAACCGTTTTGTAGTGCGACAAGGCTTTCGTCTTTTTTACCAACCACGCCACCTTTTTGAATAAGGTCAGCATCGATGTTTACTTCGCCAATATCGTTTACAATTACGGCGAATTTTATGCCTTTTTTATTTGATAGAATATGGTTAACCAATGTGGTTTTTCCACTACCTAGATAACCAGTTAGTAATACGACTGGTGTGATTTTCTTTTGCATTGTTGTATGTATGTGTTTTTATTTTGACTGTAAATAATGTTCTGCATCAAGTGCTGCTTTGCAACCAGAAGCCGCTGCTGTTATTGCTTGACGATATGTTGGGTCTTGAACGTCGCCACAAGCAAATACGCCTTCTATGTTTGTTTTAGAACCTTTGCCTTCTGTTACAATGTAGCCGTTTTCATCCAATGTAATTTGGTCTTTGAAAATGTCGGTGTTTGGTTTGTGACCGATAGCAAGGAATAGTCCGTCTACATCTATGATAACTTCTTCATTACCTTGCTTTTCTAAACGAAGGCCCGTTACAAATGATTCATTACCAAGAACTTCTTTTGTTATGTGTTCAAAAAGAATTTCAACATTAGGGGTATTGGTAATGCGTTCTTGTAGAACTTTTGATGCACGTAGAAAATTTTTGCGCACGATCAAATATACTTTTGATGCAAGTCCAGCCAAATACAATGCGTCTCCTACTGCAGTGTCGCCGCCACCAACAACAGCAACTGTTTTCTTTCTATAGAAGAAACCATCGCAAACGGCGCAGGCAGAAACTCCGCCACCTAATTCGCGATATTTACGTTCGCTTTCCAAACCTAAATAGCGTGCAGAAGCACCAGTGGCAATGATAACAACATTTGCGGTAATCTCTAAATTGTCGTCAATAATAACTTTCTTTTCTGTATCGCTCAGTTGAACAGATGTAGCAACGCCTTCGCGAATGTCAGCACCAAATTTAAGTGCTTGGTTACGAATGTCTTCCATCATAGCCATACCATTTACACCTTCAGGATATCCTGGGAAGTTTTCTACTTCGTTAGTTGTAGTTAACTGTCCTCCACTTTGAAAACCTTCATATAAAACAGGTTGTAGGTTTGCTCTTGAAGCATAGATGGCTGCAGTGTAACCTGCTGGACCACTGCCTATTATTAAACAATTTACAGATTCTTGGTTCATTCTTATATACCTAAAATTTTTGTGGGTTAAATGTAATAGAATTTTTCCTTTCTTATGGTATAACCATTGACATAAATTGTTGTATTTTTGTGTAATGTTCGTTTGTCAAAAGGATCTAGCTATGAAAAAAACAATATTACTTTCTTTATTTGTGTTGGCAACATTAGGTTGCTTTTGTCAGGTTACGGTAACTATAAATGCAGATGAAGGAAATCGTACAATTTCTCCATATTTGTATGCAAAAAATCGTGCTATTAACGATATCGCAAATGTAAATACAGAATTGTTGCTTGCCAAAGAGGCTGGTTTAAATATGACTAGACAAAATAATGGTAATAACGCAACAAACTATAATTGGCGTAAGAAATTAACTTGTCATCCAGATTGGTACAATAATGTATATGCTTGTGATTGGGATACCGTGGCGCAGACGTTGAGTAAGTCTTCTGCCATGCAGGGAATGTTTGCATTCCAATTGTGCGGTCGTGTAGCAAGTACCAATGCATACAATTTTAAAGATTGGGAATATAATCGTTCTCAACGTTGGGAAGGTTGCTCGAAAAATCTTTGCGGAGGCGGAACTTTTACTAAAAATAGTGATGGGTCATATTCATTTACAAATGGAGATTATCATTTGTATACACAAGACTGGCCAATGGATTCAACTGTGGAGATTCTAAACCATTGGAAGAATGATTTGAATTTGGACTTGTCCCAATTCAAATATTGGAATATGGATAATGAGTTTGAAATATGGGGGTCAACTCACGATGATATATTCTCTGTAGTCAATAATGACGTGTATGAGATGATGATGCAAAATTATTTTGCAGCAGTTAAGAAGGCAAGAGAGTTATTTCCTGACATAAAAATTTGTGGACCGGTTGCTGCTTCGGAATGGACTTGGTATATGCCTTCAGGTGGATTCCCTGTATATAATGGGGTGAAATATACTTGGTTGGAATATTTTATTTTGCGTTGTGCCGAGGAAGAAAAGAAAAGTGGGGTGAAAATGATAGATGTGTTTGATATACATAATTATCCGGAAGATAATAATGCTGCAGACATACTTCAAACGCACCGAATGTATTGGGATACGGATTTCCAATATCCAAGGGCGAATGGTGTGAAACAGGTTAATGTTCCAAAAGGCAAAACATGGGATAATTCCGTAACAACGGAAGCCGTGTTTGTTCGTTGTCAAGAATGGATAGATAAATATTTTGGAAAATATTATGAAATAACATATGGAATATCTGAGTACAATACAAAAGATGTTCCCTCAAAAAATGCTATGGTAACGGCGTTGGCTTATGCTTCGAATATAGGAGAAGGCGCTCGAAACGGTATGGAATTTTTTATTCCTTGGAGTTGGAAATATGGTATGTGGGAAACTGTCCACTTGTTTGCTCGATATTCTAAAGGTATAAATGTTTCTTCTGTCTCAAATAATGAGGCAATGGTTTCTGCGTATACTTCAAAGAATGAAAGTTGTGATTCTATGACAGTGATTTTTGTAAATCGTGCAGAAAAAACAATGCAAGTGTCAACTACAATAGAAAACTTCTCTATAGAAAAAGGTACATATGTTGCTCTTCAATTGGCTGATTTGCCTGATTCCAAAGAGACATTTATTTCACATAATCAAAATGCTTTGCATGCTTTAGATGTTAATGTTCTTGATAACAAATTTTCGCTCTCTTTGCCTGCATATTCTATGACAGCGGTTCTTTTATCAAAAGAACAAGTGTTGTCGTCTGATTCATGTATTGATGTAGAAATTCCATCTTTGGTTTTGTATCCAAATCCTTGTACAGATGAATTGTTGGTAGCTTCATCAAAAGAAATAAATACGGTGACGATATTGAATGTCGCCGGTACAATTCAATTGTCAAAGATTGTTGATAACACAATGGCAACAATGGATGTTTCTCAATTAAAAGCTGGTGCTTATGTTGCAAAAATTCAGTTTAATGACAATACAATAGAAACTAAATCGTTTGTGAAACAGTAGTTTTTTGAAAATAAAGTGCTATGAAAAAAATACTTTTCTTTATAGGAATATGTTCTTTTGCAGTTGCTTGTAAACCAACGCCGGAAAATGTAAAGCAAGATTGCTTGGAAAATAAAGACTATGCAGTCTTTTATGGTGAACAAACACCAATGTTTTGTGATTGTCTCTATGGTAAGTTGAAGGAAATTGCCGACACTGCAGATTTAACAAAACAAGTAGTGGATTCTGTTACTACTGATTGCGAATCGGAATATACAACAATGGATACGAATTTTTAATTGGGAAGCCAAAGACGATGTGCGCATCGTCTTTGCAATTAACCTAATTTAGTAACTAACTCGTCCCATTGTGCTGTCAATGCTTCAATTTGCTCTTGTAGTTCTGCATGACGCTTGTAGTCGTCAGGAGAAACATTGGCTGAATCTTCTATGAATTTTAGATTCAAATCGTACACTTCTGCTTCTAAATCTTGAATTTGTTTCTCGATTTTTTCTACTTGTGTTTGTAGTTTACGATTTTCTCTTTCTTTTTCCTTTTGTTGTTGGTAATCGATTTTTGAACTAGTAACCTTTTTTTCTTCTGTTGCGACAGGTTTTGCAGCCAACATCATTTCTTGGTTTAGTTGATTCAAGTAATCTTGAAGGTCGCCCATTACTTCGCGAATTGCCGTATTTTTTACTTCGTAAATGTTTGTGGCAAGTCCGTTAAGGAAGTCACGGTCGTGGGAAACTAAAATGACTGTTCCGTCATATTTAAGTAATGCATTTTTCAGTACTTCCTTCGATTGAATGTCCAAGTGATTTGTTGGCTCATCGAGAATTAAAAGGTTGTATGGCTGTAACATTAGTTTTGCCATTGCAAGACGGTTTCGTTCGCCACCAGAAAGTACCTTCACCTTTTTGTCAACATCTTCTCCGCTGAAGAAGAATGAACCAAGTATGTCTCTAATTTTAGTACGAATATCTCCAACGGCAATTCTGTCTAATGTATCGAAAACAGTTGCGTTTTCGTCAAGGATTTCGTCTTGGTTTTGAGCGAAATAACCAACATTTACATTGTGACCAAGAGTAATTGTACCGTCGTACTCTATTTCGTTCAAAATCGTTTTTATAAATGTTGATTTACCTTCACCATTTTTACCGACCAAAGCTATTTTTTGTCCGCGTTCAACAGCAAATTCTACATCTTTCAGAATAGTTTTTTCACCATATTTTTTTGTGACTTTGTCAGCTTTTACCACAATTGTTCCTGAACGTGGTGCTGGTGGAAATTGAATATGAAATGCTCCTGTTTCTTTTTTTTCAATTTCAATGCGGTCGATTTTTTCAAGTTGTTTTATACGTGATTGAACTTGTACCGACTTTGTTGCTTTATAACGGAAGCGTTCGATAAACTTTTCCGTGTCTTCTATCATTTTTTGCTGATTTTCGTAGGCAGCAAGTTGTTGTGCATATCTGTCTTCTTTTAAAACAAGATATTGCGAATATGGAGCAGGGTAAACGGTAAGTTTATTTACGCTGATTTCAAACGTTTTTTTCGTAACGGCGTCAAGGAAACGACGGTCGTGTGAAATAAGAATGATTGCACCGTGGTATTGTACGAGGAATTTTTCCAACCATTGAATAGATACTATGTCCAAATGGTTTGTTGGTTCATCGAGCAACAAGACTTGCGGACGACGCAAAAGGATCTTTACCAATTCAATACGCATTCTCCAGCCACCACTGAATTCTGATGTTTTTCTGTTGAAATCGGAGCGTGAGAAGCCTAAGCCCATAAGCATTTGCTCCATTTCTCCTTCAACTGAGCTGCCACCGTGCATTTCCAATTGATCTGAAAGTTCCGTAACTTGATGAATCAGTTTTAGATATGCATCAGATTCGTAGTCGGTTCTTTCTGCAAGTTCTTGATTGATTTTGTCCAATTTAGCCTGCATAGCATTCAACTCTTCGAATGCGCCACGAACTTCTTCCAAGACTGTTTTCCCGTCGGAAACTTTCATGGTTTGTGGCAAGTAGCCAACTTTCCAGTCCGAAGAAATGACAACCTCGCCTTCGGTTGGTTCATCCTGTTTTGCAATGATTTTAAGTAGGGTAGATTTACCCGCACCATTTCTTCCAACAAGACCCACTTTGTCTTGGTCGGAAATCATTACCGAAACATTGTCAAAAAGAGTGTATCCGCCGAATCGTACGGCTAAATTGTTTATTGAAATCATTAATAGATTGCTTTTGCTATTTCAACTACTTGAGATGGGTCGGAATATGTAAACCAGTGGATTAGAGGAACACCGAATTTTGCTAATTCATTTGCTTGATAAATAGCCCATTCTGTACCGACTTTTGCAGCATCGGCGTCGGTTTTACATTTGCGAAGTTCTGTTTCGAATTCGGTAGGAATATGACAAGCGAAAATGCGAGGCAAAACATCCACTTGGCTCATAAAACCGATTGGTTTTATACCTGGAATAATCGGAACATTGATACCCACTTTTCTACATTTTTCAACAAAGTCGTAATATTTTTGATTGTCGAAAAACATTTGTGTAACAATATATTGCGCACCAGCGTCAACTTTTGCTTTTAAGTTTTTGATGTCTTCATCTAACGATGGAGCAGAATAGTGCTTTTCTGGATAACCAGCTACACCACAATGGAAATTTGTGACAGCAGAACTATTTTCTTTTTCATCGTCAATATATTTCCCGTGGTTCATATCGTTGATTTGTTTTAGCAAGTCAACTGCGTAACGGTTTCCGCCTACTTCTGGTTGATAGTTCTCTTTATTTCTACCATCACCACGAAGAACCAATAAGTTTTCTATTCCTAAATAGTCAAGGTCAATTAACACATATTCTGTTTCTTCGCGAGTGAAACCACCACAAAGAATATGAGGTACAACAGGAATGTTGTATTTATTTTTTATAGTAGCAGCAACCGCAACAGTTCCTGGGCGTCTGCGAGTACGTTTGCCATTTTGATCGAATTGCTCGCAGTGCGTTGTAATATTTATGAATTGTGGGTTGAATTCCAACAACGGATTGATTGTTCCAAAAATTCCATCAAGACCTTTGCCTTTTAGTGGAGGCAAAACCTCGAACGAGAATAATGGTTTGTTAGAGTTCTGTATAATGTTGGCAATATTCATATTGTTATCTATATCTTGTCAATGAAGACGGTACACGCCTCGTCTTTTCGTATTAAATTTTCTTAACCATTTCGTCGCAGAAAACGCCTGAGCAAATCTCTTCAACAGGACCAGTCATTTTAATGTTCCATTCTTCGTCGATAGAAATTTGTAGTTCGCCACCAGGCATTTTGATAGTTACATCTTTATCTACCAGGTTGTTTTTGCGCATTGCAGAAGCAACGGCACAAGAAGAACTACCAGAAGCAAGTGTGTTACCAACACCACGTTCCCAAATTTTAATTTCAACAAGGTTACGGTTTACCACATGGGCAAATTGAACATTTGTTCTGTTTGGGAACATTTTGTCTGTTTCGATGATAGGACCGTATTTCAAAAGTTCCTCCTGATTTAATTCGTCACGGAATACAACACAGTGTGGGTTTCCAACAGAAACACAGTTGATTCTGAATTCTTTTCCACCAAATGTAACAGGTTCGTTGATACATTCTTCTTTGCTGAAGTTTACCGGGACATTTTTCGCGATGAAATTTGCTTTACCCATATCTACACGAACTTTGATAGCCTTTCCTGCAGCATTCTTTTCGAGAATTTCGCAGTGGATTAAGCGGCCAAGAATGTCAACAGTGAATTTGTCTGCTGCAAGATAATCGTAATCGTGCAAGAATTTACTGAAAATACGTAGACCATTACCACAGTTTTCTGCGATAGAGGCGTCAGTGTTGTAGATTTTCAAACCGAAATCTGCAATTTTTGAAGGAACTTTCAAAAGTATTCCGTTTGAACCAACACCAAAATGTAGGTCACAGATACGTTTTACAACTTCGTCAGTTAAGTCAAAATCTATTTTGTCGCCATCAATCACGATGTAGCAGTTACCTAAACCGTGAGATTTTACATAAAAATTAGTTTCCATTATAGAGTAACATTAAATGTTTTAGCAATATCTTGTAAGTCTTCAACTACTGGCAAAAGTAGAGGAATACCAGTCTTTAAGCGTTCAGCTGTATTTTCGCGTTCAGGATCGCCAGGAATGATGATATGGTCGTGTCCATCGACAGGAGCACAATTACGCATAGCTTCAATCCAATTGTCCATGTGTTTTTTGAAGTCGTCAACAGGACGGAATGCGTCTACACGCATAGCACCTACGATATGGCCGATACCTTTACCAACTAAATTCTCGCGAGGTTGCATAAATGCAAGGAATGGAGGAACCCAAGGACCGTAGTTTGCTCCAGAAAGAACGGCACACATAATATCAACGATAGAACCAAGGCAGAAACCTTTGTGGCTACTGTGTTCGCGGTCTGAACCAAGAGGAAGAAGCATACCTCCTTTTTTCAAGCCGAAAGAATCTGTTGTAGGATTCCCGTCTTTATCTTGTATCCAACCTTGTGGAGCGTCTTCGCCTTTGCGTTGTAGGATTTCAAGTTTACCGACAGCTGTTGCTGTTGTTGCAAAATCGGCCACCATATTTGGTTGTTTTCCTGTAGGGAAAGCAACAGCGATAGGATTTGTTCCTAACATTTTTTGTTTTGAAAAAGTAGGAGCAGTTGTTGGTGTTGCATTTGTTGATGCAAAACCAATCATATCGTGTTCAAGTGCCATCATTGCATGATAGCCAGCGATACCGAAGTGGTTTGAGTTATTGATTGCAACGAAACCGCAACCAACATTCTTTGCTTTTTCTATGGCAATTTGCATTGCTTTTGGAGCGACAACCAATCCTAAACCATTATCTCCGTCGATAGTTGCAGTAGAAGGAGTTTCGTGTTCGATTTTTAGTTTTGGTTGTGGATTCATTCTGTTTGCTTTCCAAAGGTTGATATAACCTCGTAGACGAGCAACACCGTGAGAATCAACACCACGAAGGTCTGCAGTTAAAAGAACATCCGATGCTAAAAGAGCATCTTCGTGTGAATGTCCAATTGCTTCAAGAACATTTGTCGTGAATGCACGCAAGCGTTCATATTCAAAAGATTGCGTATTTGCCATATCTATTTTTGTTTAAATCGTTGTATAATCTTGTTCCAATCAATGAGCATTGCAAAGGTAGTGTAAAGAAATGGAAAAATCGGTATTTTGTAGCGAACAATTCCACCAACAACAGGAGTTGATATGCCGATTTCCCATATAAGTACTAAAGAGAATATGCAGCAGAACCATATAAAGTTCCGTATTTGTGTGCTTGGTTTCTTGAAGAACAGCGTCGTTAATAGCATCAAGACGAATAGTAAAAGTGATTCGAATGCAGGAAGAATTTGCAATGGATTTTTTACCGCCCACAAATACGGTAACGCAAGTCCATTCCAAATAGCTACAGGAGTTTCTTTAATGAAATTCCATGGCGTAGCGGTTATTTTACCTATCGGTAAATAACTGCCAGCATTGTTTACTATTGCCGTGTTTATGAAGTCGTTACGCTTTCCGGCAAATGATTCGAAAAATGGAATTGTGTGTGTGCCAAAATCAAGAAATCCGAGTAGTACGATTCCCAAAATACAAATGGAGCAATAAGTAAGCCAGGGACGAATGGTGCCTTTCTCTACTAAGAAAAACGAGGTTACAGCAGGCAGTAATGCTACTAATACATAGAGTTTTATACCGAGAAGGATGATAATGCCAATGATAAAACAAACAATATTTTTCCACGAAGCTATGTTGCTCGTTGCAACCATCCCATACAATGTAAATCCAAGTCCTAGAACAACAAGAACTTCCTTAAGCATTGCGCTTGTCCATAGAATTGCCGAAGGCATAAGAAAGACAAAGAAGAAAACTGTTTTTACTTTTGGAAAAATGGAGTGTATCGCTTTGAAAATAAGGAAATAACCGAAAAACGAAATGAAGTCAGCAAAGACATAATGCACGCCAATATATCCAAACGAGAACAGCATAACAATCATATTTGCACGTATAATAGTTCGATTATCGACAATATATCCGTAATTGTAAAGTCTTGACCAATAGTCTGTTTGTTCAAAATAAGGAGATGTCGTATCTATTCCAAATAAGATTTTAAAAAAATCAAAAACGGAATCGTGGATAGAGGCGAAAAGAATTTTTGCATCTCCATAGTATTTCAGAATATCGCAAACATCTGTTTCGTTTGTATAGTAATATGTATAAATGACATACAAAAAAACGGAGGCAATAAGTTTAATCCCAAATGTCCCGATAATTATGTTTTTTGAAATTCCTTCGATTGTGAAAAATGTGCTCTTCCAGATAATAAAAAGGAAGATTAGTGCCCAAACAATAGGAAGGATTATGCTCATTGATAGATTTCTTTTTGCAAGTATACTAAAATTCAACGAGTGTAGGAATGATTTTATTGTAACAATACTCGTTGCTCAATGCTAAATTTCTATATTTGCGACAGTAAAGAGACAACGATGACTATACCATATAAGAACTCGGAGAAGGGCAAAAAAGGTCAGATAATTGATATGTTCAATAATATTGCATATCGCTATGATTTTTTGAATCATGCTCTTTCGCTGAATATAGACAAAATTTGGAGAAATAAGGCAATCAAAGTATTGCGCCCGTTACAAGCAGAATCTTTGTTGGATGTAGCGACAGGTACGGCTGATTTTGCGATTTTGTCGGCGAAAAAATTACAAACAAAAAAGATTGTTGGTATCGATATTTCTGAGAAAATGTTGGAAATAGGAAAGGAAAAAGTTACTCGTCTGAATTTAGATTCACAAGTTTCTTTGCAACTTGCCGATAGCGAAGCACTTCCGTTCGACGACGATTCTTTTGATGCAATTACGGTTGGATTTGGTGTACGGAATTTCGAAGATTTACAGAAAGGTCTGCAAGAGATGCGTCGTGTGTTGAAACCAAATGGCATTGCTGCAATTCTTGAGTTTTCAATGCCAGAACATTTCCCAATAAAACAATTGTATTCGTTTTATTTTAAGCATATTTTACCATTAATTGGTAAGGTGTTTTCGAAAGATTATGATGCATACTATTATCTATTCAATTCAGTTCAAGAGTTTCCGTATGGTCAGAAATTTGTTGATGAAGCAACGAAAGCTGGCTTTACAAATACGAAAGTAACGAAACTTTCGTTTGGAATAGCAAGTCTATATATTTGTACAAAATAAGTTTATTTGAAGAAGTTTGTTTCTATCGTATTGTTCGTGTTTTTTGTTTCGCAGGCTTTTGCGCAACAAAAGAAAATTTTGCACGACCAATCGTACGATAAAAAGTTGTTCCATTTAGGATTTACTTTAGGAACAAACCAAATGAATTATCGAATATTTCCTGATTCTACCTTATTGTTTACTGGGTTGGCCGACTCTGTGTATCGTGTAGAATCTCGAGGAATGGTTGGCATAGATTTGGGAATTATCAGTGAATTGCGAATGGGTGATTATTTGTCGCTTCGATTTCTTCCTGGTTTGTTGTTTGGTCAACGAAATCTTGTTTACCAATTACGAAAAAAAGGTTCTCCACGCTTTGAACCAACTTTCAAGGAATATGAAATGAAGGTTTCAAGTATTTATATTGATGCACCATTGTTGTTGAAATTCAAAGCACAACGAATCAATAACTATCGTCCATATTTGGTTGCAGGTGCAGCAGTTCGGTATGACCTTGATACAAAGCGTATTGGAAAAAATAACGATGACTATACGATAAATCAAAATCCACTTGATTATTTCTATGAATTTGGTTTTGGAGTGGATTTTTTCCTTGTCTATTTTAAGTTCGCAGCAGAATTCAAGTATAGTTTTGGTATGCGAAATATTTTACGACAAGAACCTACCGAGTATTGTTCCGTTATGGAGGGGTTGAAAAGTCGTATGTTCATTCTTTCTTTTCATTTTGAATAATTATGCCACAAATAGTATCTATACAAGTTTCGCCTAAAGCAGCAGTAAATGATTTTTTGATAAAGAAAACCGTTGCTGAAAAATTGTCGTTGCCAATAAGCGACATTCACGATATGTGTATAACGAAGCGTTCTATAGATGCTCGTTCTCGTAATATTAAGGTAAACTTGACTTTGCTTGTTGCATGTGGTGACGAACAGGTTGTTCCTAAGGAACAATTGGTCTTTGAAAAACGCGATGTTTCTTTGCGTCCAGAAGTACATATTGTTGGTGCTGGACCAGCGGGATTGTTTGCAGCACTTCGTCTTATCGAATTGAATTTCAAACCGATAGTGTTGGAACAAGGAAAAAATGTTTCGGATAGGAAACGCGATATTGCTCGTTTGAACTTAAATCAAGGTTGCAATCCGCTTTCAAATTATTGCTTTGGCGAAGGTGGGGCAGGAACATTTTCTGATGGAAAGTTATATACGCGCTCAAAGAAAAAAGGCGACAATAGGAGAGTGTTGGAATTATTTGTGATTCATGGTGCAAAATCCTCAATTCTTGTAGATGCTCATCCCCATATTGGTTCAGATAAATTGCCGGATGTTATTACGAATATGAGAAATACCATTATAGAATGTGGTGGTGAGGTTCATTTTTCGAAACAAGTCGTTGATTTTGAGATTCAAGGTAATAAGCTAACAAAGTTAATTTGTGCTGATGAGGTTATTTCTGTACAGAATGTAATCCTTGCAATGGGACATTCTGCTCGTCCGTTGTATTATGCATTACACAAAGCAGGTGTTGAGTTGGAGGCAAAAGCTTGTGCTATGGGTGTGCGTGTTGAACATCCGCAGGAAATGATAGATCATATTCAATATCACGGGAATGTGATGAAAGAACTTCCCGCAGCCTCGTATTCGCTTGTGCATCAAGTAGAAGGACGAGGAGTGTATTCTTTTTGTATGTGTCCGGGTGGTATAATCGTTCCTTCTATGACAGCTGAAAATCAAACGGTTGTGAACGGAATGTCGAACTCAAGACGAAATTCTCCGTATGCAAATTCTGGTATGGTGGTAGAATTACAAGTGTCTGATTTCGCTGAGTTTAAGGACTATGGTGTGTTGGCTGGATTAAAGTTTCAGGAACACTTTGAACAATTAGCTTATCAAAATGGGGGAAGAAATCAAGTTGCTCCAGCACAACGAATTTCTGATTTTGTACGCGGAAAAATTTCGTCTTCTCTGTCTGAGACTACATATATTCCAGGTATTGTAAGTTCTCCAATGCATTTTTGGATGCCGGAATCTATCTCTAAACGATTGCAAGAAGGATTGAAATTTTTTGATAGGCAAATGCATGGTTTTGCAAGTTCCGAAGGAAAAATTGTCGGTGTAGAATCTCGGTCTTCTTCTCCAGTTAGAATTCCTCGAAATCCAGAAACATTAGCGCATATTCGCATCGAAAATTTATTCCCTTGTGGAGAAGGTGCAGGGTATGCTGGTGGAATTGTTTCCTCTGCAATTGATGGTATGCTTGCGGCAGAACATATTGCATATTAGGTAATTGCGATTTTAAAGAGAATAAAGTTCAAAATAATTAAAAATTTTTTTAGTGTGCGGAGATTCCGCATTCTTGGATTCTACTTTTGTCTTCGTAAATGAGTCACTAACCTTTAAAACGAAGAAAATATGACAAGTAGAAAATCGGTAGCACAAAAATCTTTAGTAGAAATCTACAAACACGAGATTAAAAACTGTAAACCAATCAGTAAAGAAGAGGAACAACAATTAGGTGTGTTGGTTTTAAATGGTAGTTCTACAGCAAAGAATATGTTAATAAAATCGAATTTAAGGTATGCTTGGAAAATTGCAAAGTCTTTTTATTATGGAACAGTTCCGTTTGAAGATTTACTTGAGGCCGCAAATTTAGGTCTTTGTAAGGCGGCAGAACGCTTTGATGTCCGCTATAGTAATTGTTTCTTGACATACGCAAAGTTTTGGATTGTGCGTGAGGTAAATGATTTGTTGCGTCGCGAGAGAAAGGGTTCCTCTTCTATAGATGCGGAAGGAGAATATATGCGGTATGTTTCGTTTGATGCTTTAGATGATGACGGAAACGAAACTTTATATAATACCGTTATGGCTCGTGAATCTGTTGATATGGAAAGTATGTATGCGTTTGAACATGATTCTGATTATCTATATGACGCACTTCATGGATTGTCTGCTGATGAATTCGAAATAGTGACTCGCTACTTTGGATTATTTGAAAAACAATCAGAAACGATGGATAGCATTGCAAAGTCATTTGGGGTGACTCGCCAGTCTATTAATCAGCGATTGAATCGTATTTATAAACTGTTACGCAATCATTTGCCGGAAGACTTTGATTTGGTTGCATAACTCTGTTTCCTAATGAATACGATATGTGTTTCGTCTCTTTGTTTCTTGTAATTTTATATCTTTGTAAAAAATAAAGATTATGAAAATAGCAGTACCAACGGCACAAGGAATGGTCGATAGTCATTTTGGTCATTGTGCTTATTTTACGATTTACGAATTGGATGACAACAAAAACATTTTGGGTAAAGCAGAATTGCCTTCTCCGCAAGGTTGTGGTTGTAAATCTGGAATTGCACCGATATTACGAAATCTTGGTGTTTCTGTTATGTTGGCTGGAAATATGGGTGATGGTGCAATTGCTGTTCTTGGACAAAATAATATATCTGTTATTCGTGGTTGTAGCGGTGCAATAGATGATGTTGTTGCTGCATATATTGCTGGTAATTTGAAAGATACACAGATTGTTTGTAATCACGAGTGTCATAAATAATGAAACAGACCACGCTTTGCTATTTAGAAAATGATGGTCGTTATTTGATGCTTCATCGTACAAAGAAGGCGAATGACATCAATCACGATAAGTGGATTGGTGTGGGAGGCAAATTTGAAGCAGGTGAAACGCCAGAACAATGTATGTTGCGTGAAGTTTGGGAAGAAACGGGCTTTACTGTTACAAAATGGAATTATCGTGGCATAGTTACATTCTATCTCGATGATATGGAAGGTGAGGTGATGCATTTGTTCTCCTGTTTGGAATGGTATGGTACGCAAAAAGAGTGTGACGAAGGTGATTTGGCGTGGATAGCAAAAGACAAACTAACAGAACTTCCAATGTGGGAAGGCGATGCTATTTTTCTAAAATTGGTAAACAATTCGAATGAACCGTTTTTCAATTTGAAATTGGTGTATCACGGAGAAAAATTGATTTCTGCAGAAAAAGATTCTGTACCATTAATCATTAATCATTAATCATTGTCAATGTATTCTTGGGGCGATAACCGGAGATTTAACTCTTACAAACGATTTCTTTTGGAACGGTTTGGTGGCAGAATGCAGAAACTGACATTGAATGCAGGTTTTACTTGTCCCAATCGTGATGGTAGTATTGGCGTTGGTGGTTGTACTTATTGCGTGAACGATGCGTTCAATCCTTCGTATTGTGATGTTCGCAAATCAGTTCGCCAACAGTTGGATGAAGGTATAGAATTTCATCAAAATCGCTATCGTCGTGCCGATGGTTATTTAGCGTATTTTCAGGCTTATTCAAATACATACGCTTCGCTGGAAAAAATGAAGGAAATCTATACTCCGGCAATTGAACATCCGTTGGTGAAAGGTATTGTTGTTGGAACTCGCCCAGATTGTATAGATGAGCAGAAATTGGAATTCTTTGCAGAATTGCAGAAATCAATGTTTGTTTCTATTGAATATGGTGTTGAATCTTGTTTTGATGAAACATTAGCACGAATCAATCGCGGACATACTTTCCAACAAGCTGTGGATGCATTTACGCTTACAAAGCAATATGGTATTCATACGGCTGGACATTTTATGTTTGGCTTGCCTGGCGAAAATCCAGAGTACTGGTTGGAGGCAGCTCAACTAATGAACAATTTGCCTATGGATGGAATAAAATTCCACCAACTACAATTGATTCGTGATACAAAAATGGAAAAGGAATATTATGAGAAACCTGAAGATTTTTATCCTTTTACAATGGATAACTATGTTCCATTTATTGTTGATATAACCGAAAAACTCAATCCTCATTTTGTGATAGAACGATTTGCTGGTGAGGTTCCACCACGCTTTTTGCGTGAAAATACATGGGGCTTAACTCGTTACGATGTTGTTCTCCAAAAAATTGAAGCTGAATTTGTCAAAAGAGATTCGTGGCAAGGGAAGAAGTTTGTGAAATGATAAAAAAACGCAGAACCAAATTCTTGATTCTGCGTTTCTTTTTTATCTCAAATATGGATTAAAAAACTTCAGAGTTCTTTTTCATATAATCAATCAATTCATCTACTTGACAGAATGCCAATGCTGTGAATGTATCGGCTGCACCGTAGTAGATGCAAATGCGTCCTGTTGCTGCATCATATAAGTTTGCACAAGGGAAAGTTACATTAGGTACGAATCCGCGTGTTTCGTAGTCAACTTCTGGAGTAAGTAAGTAATCGCGTGTTCTGTACAATACTTTTGAAGGATTGTCAATGTCAAGAAGAACAGCACCATAGCTATATACATAACCATTGCAAGTGCTTGAAACACCGTGGTAGAACAATAACCAACCTTCTGTAGTTTCGATAGGAACTGGTCCTGCACCAACTTTCATACCTTGCCACCAACCTTGTCCACCGTTAGTCATAACTAGTTTGTGGTGCCCCCAGTGTTCCATATCTGGACTTTCGCTAATGTAAATGTTTCCAAATGGAGTGTGACCTGTATCACTTGGACGGCTCAACAACATGTATTTACCGTTTATTTTACGTGGGAACAAAACACCATTACGGTTGTAAGGCATAAGTGGATTAGGCATACGGTAGAATGTTTTAAAATCTGTTGTATAGCCTAAACCAATTGAAGGACCTTTCATGTCGTCGCACCATGTTACGAAGTATTTGTCTTCGATTTTTACAACGCGAGGATCGTATGCGTAACTTGTAGGATTAGGTGTTCCGTCTTCGTTCACCCATTGAATTAGTTCTGGATTTAATTCAATGTTTATACCATCTTTACTGAAACCAGAAAATAGAGTTGCACGGCCATTGCGTTGGTCGCCACGGAAAACTCCTGCAAATGCACCGTTAAAAGGAACAACAGCACTATTGTAAACACGTCCTGCTGTTGGTATTGGATTCCAATCAATGATAGGATTTTTGCTATAACGCCATAGGATGTCTTTGCATCCTGCTGGTTTTTCTTCCCAAGGAATATTTGGAAGATTGTTACCGATAATTGTAGCCATAATAGTTGTTTTATATTAATTCATAATTATTTTCCTACTGCTTCGCGTCTAACTTTTAGGTCAGATTGAATGCCTTCCATTGTTTTTTCGTCAAGTTTGTAGAAGAACTTAAGGATGAACAATGCGATAACACCTGCAACAACAGGAATGATACTCATCATTGCTTTAAGTCCGAAAAGTGTGTCTTCATTTTGGATTTCGTTGGCAACGAAACCTGTTGCTTGAAGAATAACCATTGAAATCATACCGCCAATTGCCCAACCAAGTTTGTTCGACATAATTGATGCAGAGAATACAAGTCCGTCTGCACGAGTTCCGTTTTTCCATTCCGAATAATCTGCAGTGTCAGCATACATTACCCAAAGTAATGATGAAATAGGTCCACCACAGATAGATCCAATACCTTGGAATAACAATATTAGGAACATATTTTCTGGGTTGAAGAAAATGAATGAACCTGTACAAATGATTGAAACTAACATCAAAATAACGCATGCACGTTTTCTTCCCAATATTCTTGAGAACCAAGGTACTGCAAGTACACCGACCAACGACAATAATTGACCGGTTGTATTGAAAATAGATGCTAGTGTTTCAAAACTGAATTTCTCGCTTTCTACAGCTGTATCGCGGAAGATATTTAAAAGAGAAGTTAACCAAGAAACTTCTTGTTCTCCAATATAGTATTTAAAGTAATGTGTCGTTACATTTAAACGGATGCAGTTATAAAGAATGAATAAAATTGTTATAACAAATAGTAATATCCAAGGTTTGTTGTGAACAATATCCAACAAATCCTTAGTCGCTGTTGTTTTTTCTTCTGAAATAGGTTTTACGCGTTCTTTTACAGCAAAGAAAGTGATTGCAAAACAAGCGATTGCTGCGATTGCATATACAATCATTGTGTAGCTCCAACCAGATTGTTGTGCTTGAATTACGGCTTCTTTTGATGCCCCATCTTCAACATTCCCGAAATATGCTGCAAGTGGAAGTGCTGTAGCCGAAACAATAATACCACCAAGATATGCACCAACGAATTTGTATGACGAAGCTTGTGTTCTGTCGTCTGCATCGGCACTAATAACACTTAAAAGAGAAGTGTATGGAATGTTTACTGTAGAATACAAACACATAAATAGAATGAATGTTGCGTATGCGTACACTACATTCCCGATTTCTCCAAATGATGGGGTTGTAAATGCAGCAATTGCTGCTACCGATAGAGGAACGGCACCAAATACAATATAAGGGCGGAATTTTCCCCAACGTGTTTCGGTTCTGTCGGCAGCCATACCAATGAAAACATCGAAAAATGCATCAATGATACGGGAAATTAAGAACATTGTTCCTGCAACTGCAGGTGCTAATCCGAATACATCTGTGTAGAAGTATGATAAGTAAAATGTGATTGTTTGCCAAAATAGGCAAGAACCTAGGTCGCCAAATCCGTAGCAGATTTTTTCTCCTAATTTAGGTCTGTTGTTTAGTAGTTCCATTATTTATTATTTTTTTGTAATAATTTCGAAAATGATTTTGCTCCTGGACCAAATGTTTTTATAGTCCCGAAATCTCCTATGCCAGCTCCATTTGATGTCCAAGGAAATACTCCTGAATATCCTAATTGATATGGTAATTTGTAGATTTCTTCGTATGTGATAGGGAAACCATAGATTTTGTTATTCCCTGGCGTTTCTCCAATAATGCAAGGTCTGTCTTGTAAGCCCCAAAATGCTGGATCTTTATGGAAAGGATTGTCAAATTGATTTGTCCATTCGTAGTAGTGAATTTGCCAAAAATCCATATAGGCTAAGGAATCCATTGTGATTTCTTGTAAGGCTTTGTCGCTCCATTTGTTTCCTTCGAATTTGTCGCAGCTCCATTTAACGGCTGCACTTCCAACTGTTGCAAATATTGGTGAGTTTTCGGAATGTATTGTAGCTGCGCACATCCCAACAAACATTTGCATATAATCCCATTCTAAACCACCATATTTCTTGTGCTCATGTGTCCATTCAGGTTCATTGCAAATGTCTATTGCAAAGAAATAAGGATTGTCTTTGTAACGCTCTAATAATGGTTTTAGGAAAATGTCGCAATATTGTTGGATTTTTTGTGTACATCCCAACATTGTAAGCCAATTCTCAGATGCTTTTTTAGTATTGTCAAGATTATCGAATGAGGAAATTGTGGCAATGATGAAAATATGATGTTTTGCTGCTTTCGCCATCATATCGTCAAGGTCGCTCCAGAATTGGGCGGAAGCAGGGTGTGGAACACCTTCTTTGTCAACTGTAGGCTGCCCTTCGGCATCGCAACTAATCCATACTCGAGAACTGTTTATACCATTCTCTTCGAGTTTTGCAAATTCATCTTCCCAAAATTGTGGGTTGTATTTCCCTCCGAAATCATTCCAATTGTCCCAAGGAGTATTGGTACCAATTAAGAACAATGGTTTACCATTGTATACAAATGAATTTCCTTGAATAGCTATCCGTTGCTGTGAAAATGCACAACAGAAAAGACAAAGGAATGTTATGAACGAAAGGAAACGCTTCATTATTCTATCACAACTTTTTCTTTATATGTTTCTCCATTGACACGGATTGTGGCAACATATATGCCTTTCGATAATCCATCGGTTGTGCAAGTTGCCATACCGTTTACGAATTGAATGTATTTGATACCGGCAAGTTTGCCATTTACATCGGTAAACGAAGCTAACGCTTTGCCTTCGATATTTGTGATTGCAATTGTGAATGTGTCACCAACGCAAGGGTTAGGAAATATATTTATGGCGTTTTTGTCTTCTTCAATGCTTGCAGAAGGCCAAACCTTTATTTCTAATTCGTAGCTGGCTGTAACACCAAAGAAATCTTCTGATTGTATTGTAATAATGTGTGAACCTTCATCTTTAGCTGATGGTGTACCTTGTAATATAAGTGTTTGATTGTCAAAATGTAACCATTCAGGAAGGTTGGTTGCAGAAACACTTAACACATCATAATTGTTGTCAATAAAGAACGAACGTAAGATTTGATATTTGAATTCTGCATTTGCGTATGTTGCTTGGTATTTTGTTCTTGTATTGACTTTATTTCTTGTTGCATTGTTTGCATGATCGTCAAAATCGTAGGCTTCAACTTCGCGTAGTGAGTATCCCCAACTTGTTGCTCTTTCTGTGAAATGAATACGGATGTATCGGCAAGAAATAGCTGGTTCGTCATCTTTTCGAAGAACGATGTTGCTTTTTATTGTTTGTCCTTGCGATACTGAAAATACCGTTTCCCAAGTTTTTTTATCAGATGAAACTTCAATTGTATATGCTTGTGCGTATGCTCCTTTGCTTTCAGCTTCGTTCCATTCCCAATATAAAACAAGACGACGGATTTCTTCTTCTTTCATCATATCAAAAAGAATGTATTCATCATCGTTATATGCTGAACTCCAACGAGTTTCTAAATCGCCATCTGTTGCATAATATTGACGATATTGGTCTTCTTCTATGCTTGAGCAAGTTGCAAATGCATTAAGTAATTTGTTTGTTGAGGTATTTTCTTCATTACGAACAAGTACAGAAAAAGATTGAGAAATTGTTTTTCCACCTTTGTCGGTAGCAATGACAAGAATTGTTCCGTAGCCAGTTTTGTCTTTTTCTGCAGTAAAACTGACTTTGTCACCATTTAGCTCGCCTGTAATTATGCCTGAAGACTCAATGCTGTATGTTAAAACATCGTTTTCATCATCTTCAAAATATTCACTGACAGTTAGGTAATCAACGATTTTTTCTGAATTTGTGTACAAAACAGTGTCTGCCATTCTTTTTGTTATGCGTGGAATATAGTTGAAAGATGGATCGTGTTGTATTACAATATGTTCTGGATACATTTTTTTCAAAGTATCCATTGCTTCTCGCATGTCGTCTAAACCGCCACAACCATCGTGGTCAGTATATGTCCATCCCCAACCACCAGAGAAACCGTTTTGGTATAACCAAAGCATTGCATCTGTCGTAGTAAGTTGTTTACGAGGTATAAATGTTTGACCTTTAATTTTTATAATTCCGTGTGCTGGAAATTCACCGATAATTGTGTTTTTTGTTAATTTTAAAGTATTGAAATCCTTGTGGAAAGGAGAGTAGTCTGAACCAACTTCGTTAGGGTAGTAGTGGAACATATAGAAATCAAGATAACCATCTTTGTCATTTCCGGCAGCAATTAAGGCTTCGTCGCTGTAGAAGTTCTTTCCTCCGGAATATTCAGATGTATAGTTCAATCTCCAAGTACCATTTGATACTTTTGCTGTAGGATCAGTACGGTGAATAGCACCGGCACACATGTTTACAAATCTTTGTATATCAGTGATTTTTACTTGCTCAAATCCCGACCAGTTTGCGAAACTTGTCATTCCTTCAGGTTCGTTGAAAATTTCCCAACAAAGAACAGCAGTGTGGTTCTTTACTCTTTCAACCATAGGAATCAAAGCATTGTCTATATAACTTTGTGTTGCTTCAGCATTGGTTAATAGTAACTTATTTCTGCGAACACGTGTAATAGCTTGTGTTGTTCCTTTATCTCCGTCATCTGTGTTCATCATTTGATGGGCCCACAAACAAAGGCTTACAACAACACCTTTAGTAGCTGCTATATCCATTGCCAACGCAAGATTGTCTAATGCTTTTTCGCTAATGCCTGTAACTAAATCATTTTCTGTACTATATGTAGGAGTCGAACGTCCGTCTACATGTATCCACCAGCGTAGCGAGTTCCCTCCTGCAGAAACAACATCGTCGCAAATTGCTTCCCATTTTTCTTTGTCGAATCCGGTAAGGTCGTGTCCATAACTCATCCACGCTACATTTATACCGCTAAGGAAAATGTCTTGTCCTCTATGGTTTATAAAATTAGGAGTTTTTTCTTGTGCTTGACTTGTTAGTGTTAGAATAACACTAAATAGACAAATGGAAAAAATTTTTTGAATATTCATAGTCAGTTATTTATATACAAATACAGATTAGATTTTATTTGGGGTAAAGTTACAATAATTAATTTTTTGCATAAAGAAATTACTTACTTAATTTAATCTTATTTATGCGTAAATTGTATTTGCTACTTTTTTACAACAGTGGTTGCTGTTATCTTTTTCCCATTTTTATATACTGTCACAAAATAGATTCCGTTAGTGTTTGGGAGATTTATTTGTGTCGTTTGACTGAAAATGTGTTGTCTTTCAATGATTTGTCCTTGTGGAGTATATAATTCATATTCGTATTTGTTTACAGAATAATCTTCTGCTTCAATAAATAGTTCTTGTGTAATTGAACTTTGCCAAATTTTTACCGAAGTGTTTTCTGTTGTAGTAATACTCGTTTGGTTTCTGTTTATGTGTAATGTGCGACCTAAAAATACAATTATACATGAGTCTCTATTGAAGTTGGAAATAGGAATTTCAAAATTGTATATGCACTCGCAATCTGCAAATGCTATTGCACTTTCGAATGTTTGAATTCGTATTATGTCCCCCTCGTCAATTATTTTTGCTGTATAGAAGGCTCCACAGTTTGTAATTATTTGACCATACAAAATAAGATTGTCTCCTTCAAATCTATAATTCACTGTTGTTTGCTCAGTGTCTGGGTGACCTGCACAACTACTTGTTATATATTCGAATTCACCTGGTTCTTGTGCATAAATTTCTTCATAATGAGTTGATGAACATCCATTTTCGCTTTCCACTGTAAGTGTGATTAAATATGCACCTCTTTCTTCAATATAAAAGGAGAATTCTTTTTCCGAAGATTCGACAATAGGGGAATATGCGTTTTCAATACTCCAACTATACGAAATTGCACTTTCTGATTTTTCTTCTAAGATGAAATCAATCTGTCTTGGAACAATAACCTCAGTGTTTTCAAAATAGAAATTCGCATTTGGTGCTTCTCTTACAACAACGGCATTTTCTTTTGTAACAACACAGGAAATACCATCTTTCCAAACTGTTAAACTTGGACTAAATGTTCCCGGCTTATCGTATACATAACTTGTTCTTGGAGCGTTTGGCCCAATCTTTCCATCTCCAAAATTCCATCGTAGCGAATCGTATTCTATATTGTTGTTTATGTCAAATCTTGCTTGTACAGAACCACAGTTGTATTTGTCAATTTCTAGCAAAAAATCAGAAATGATTGGTTGCGTTGTTTGGCCTGTTTGAATTTCTTCTGCATACAATGCCACACAACCGTTTGATTCGGAACCTTTTTCTAATTGTAAATTGCTATTATTTCGTATGATAGATAAGTTTATACATTCTTTGAACGCATTGTCTCCAATGCTTTTAAGTGTGCTCGGTAGTTCTATTCCTATGATATTTTGACAATTATAGAATGCGTAACTGCCAATACTTTGTAAGCCTTCTTTTAAAAGGACATACTGTAAGTTTTGGCAATTAGAAAAAGCACTTGATGCAATGCTGGTCACACTTGATGGAATTGTTACAATATAAAGACTATTGCAGGCTTTGAATGCGTTGACACCTATTGTTTTCACTGATTTGCCGAAGAAGATTTCTTCCAAATTAGTACAATCGGCAAATGCTCCGTCTTCAATTGTAGTGACATTATCTGGTATCGTTATCGTTGTCACTCTTTTACAATTTTGAAAAGCGGAGCTTGGTATGACAGTAATGTCTTCTTTTATTGTAATGTCATTTGCTATGTTTTTTGGTACAAAAAAGATGGAAGAAGGATTTTTTTTGTATAAAATGCCATTAGAACTTTCAAATACCTTGTTTGCCTCTGAAACAGAAATAGTTTCTAATCCGGAACAACCGGTAAAGGCACCGTTGCCAATTGTTTGTACGGTAGAGGGAATAAATATTGAAGTTAAAAGTTTACTTCCTATAAATGCATCGTTTGCAATTGCCGTAACGGTATAAGTTGTTTCGTTATACGAAATGCTTTTTGGAATAATAAGCGATCCGGTGTATAGTTCGCTTGCTTGATAGTACATCCAATCGTCTTCTTCTTCACCTCTGTTTGAAACAGAAACTGTTGAACTTGATGTAATTTCGTAGTATATGTTGTTTACTGTTATTTTCTCACAAAAAGCAGCATTCGAAACTATAAGAAAAATATAAGTAAGAAGTAATCGTACAAATCTTCCCATAAAAAACTGAATTAAATATTCGTTCCCAAATATACGATAGAAAATGCGAAAACAATCTTTTTTTGAAACAAAAAAGCAGATCTGTAGGATCTGCTTCTTGCTATTAAAACATTGTTTTTAGTTTATTCGGATAATTTCTGCACCAATTGCATTTAATCGCTTGTCAATATCTTGGTATCCTCGGTCAATTTGCTCAATGTTGCTAATTGTGCTGACGCCTTGTGCAGACATTGCCGCAATCAAAAGAGCAACACCAGCACGGATATCTGGCGAAGTCATATTTGTTGCACGAAGTTTTTGTTTGTTTCCTAAACCAATGACAGTAGCACGGTGTGGATCACATAAAATGATTTTGCAACCCATATCAATTAGTTTATCAACGAAGAACAATCTACTTTCAAACATTTTTTGGTGAATCAAAACGCTACCAACTGCTTGAGTTGCAACAACAAGGAATACACTCAAAAGGTCTGGAGTAAGACCTGGCCAAGGAGCGTCTGCAATGTTCATAATTGATCCGTCGATAAATGATGGAATCGTATAACTATCTTGAGCAGGAATGTAGATGTCGTCGTTTCTGCGTTCAAATTGAATACCTAATCGAGAGAATGCAGAAGGAATAATTCCAAGGTCTGGATACGAAACATTTTTAATGGTAATTTCAGAACCTGTCATTGCGGCAAGTCCCATGAAGCTACCAACTTCAATCATATCTGGTAGGATTGTGTGTTCGCAACCACCTAGTTTTTCTACACCTTCAATTGTCAACAGGTTTGATGCAATACCAGAAATTTTTGCCCCCATCTTGTTCAACATTTTACACAATTGTTGAATGTATGGTTCGCAGGCTGCATTATAAATAGTTGTCTTTCCTTCTGCCAAAACAGCGGCCATAATAATATTTGCCGTACCTGTTACGGAAGCCTCGTCCAGCAACATATATGTTCCTTGTAGGTGAGGAGCGCTTACTGTAAATGTGCTTGTTTCTTGATTGAATTCAAATTGTGCCCCAAGATTTTGGAACCCTATAAAGTGCGTATCTAAGCGTCTACGGCCAATTTTATCTCCACCTGGGCTTGAAATAAAGCCTTTCCCGAATCGTGCCAAAAGTGGACCAACTAACAAAATAGATCCTCGTAGTGTTTTTGTTTTTTCTTGAAAATCTTTTGAAAATAGGAAGTCAAGATTAATGTCGTCGGCTTGAAATCTATAGTCATTTGCGTTAAGTTGCGTCACTTTCACGCCTAAACTCATCAACAATTCAATAAGATTGGAAACGTCACGGATTTTTGGAATATTTCTAATTACGATTGGTTCTGCAGTTAATAAAATAGCAGAAAGAACTTGTAAAGCCTCGTTCTTTGCTCCCTGTGGATATAAGTCTCCTTGTAATTTTTTGCCCCCTGTAATACGAAATACTGCCATAGTTAATTCTGGTTTTGTCTTTTTTGATTGTTGTTGTTTTTATTTTTCTTTCCTTGATTGTTGTTTTTGCGTTTGAAGTTTCCTTTCTTTTGATTCTGCATACCAGTTGCCGGCATATTTACATTTGCAAGTTTTGTCTCTGCAGAAAGATTTAGTTTACCTTTCGAAAGTTTGTATAAATCAGTAATGATGATTTCATCTGTTACAGATTTTTGATTCCACATAACATAATTGCGTTTCATCGTGTTGGCAATCATGTGTATTAGTGCATTACGGCTGTCATTGTCAGGCAATTCAACTGCAGCGGCAATCATTCTTTCAACAGTGTAACCGTAATGTCTGAAACGGATTTCGTTCATATTGTAGTCCAATTTTTCTGGAGCAGGTAATTCCGTAACTTTTGTAATAGGAAATGGAAAATCAACATCAAGTTTGTAGTTGCAAAGTTGTGCAAGATAATCCCACATTTTTTGCTTGTAGTCTTTAGCTTCGCGCACAGAAGGGTTCATGTTTACCATTATTGCAACTAAATCTTTAGCTGCTTCGGTACGTTTTTCTCTATCGTCTATTGTAAGTAAATGGTTTGCCATCATTTGGAGATTACGACCATATTCTGGCAAAATGAGATTTTCTCTCGTTGTATTGTATTCCATTTTAAATTTTTTTCAAAAATAACAAAAGAAGATTTAATTTTCAACAATTTGCAACTTGGCAAACTTTAAGAGTAGCTTTTTTTCTCCCCAATTGTCGAATGCGATTATTGCAGCGTCGGAATCAGGACGTTGTTTGACTGTTCCAAAACCAAATTTAGCGTGGTGGACTCGCAATCCTTCGGTAATATCTTCTGGTTTACTTGGATTGATTAGCATTGGTTCTTTTGGTTTTTCTCCAAAATGTTCAAACATCTCTTTTTTCTGCGTATTTCCGAATGTAGACATTGCATTTGGGACAGGACGCGAAAAAGAGGAAAAGTTGTTCAATCTTGATTGTGAAAAATTTGAGAATGCGTTTTGCTGTTTTGAAAATCCGCTAAAATTATTTGTCGATGATGAAGAAAACGAACTCATCGGTCTTTTCGGTTTTTCGCTTAAGTATTCTTCGTCAATCTCAAAAATGAATCTACTTGGTTGTGAGTTGTTTAGATTACCAAATTTTCTTCTTGTAAGTGCGTATGAAATCGTTACCGTTTTCATCGCTCTTGTGATTGCTACATAAAACAATCGACGCTCTTCTTCTATACTTTGTGGCGTATCCATACTCATTTGAGAAGGGAAGACCGTTTCTTCTAATCCAACAAGGAAGCAATGTTTGAATTCCAATCCTTTTGCTGCATGAACAGTCATTAATAGAACTTTATTGGGATTTTCAGTTTCTTCTTCATCAATGTCCGTAAGCAATGCAATCTTTTCAAGATAGTTATGTAGGTAAATTGCTTCTGGATCCATTTCTTCTTCAACAAACTCTTTGGCACCATTCAAAAGTTCCAAAATGTTTTCGTATCGTTCTTTCGCTTCCTCCTTGTCATAATCTTTATCTATGACTTCTCTAAAGTTTATTTTCTCAACAATACGATTCAAAAGAGAATAAGCATCGGCATCTTCTTTGTCGGCAATAAAACTTCGTATTAGCGTAACGAAATTGGTAATCTTATTTCGTGTTGCTGCAGAAACAAGCGATTCTAGTTTGTCTATTTGTGCAAGAACATCCCATAGACTAACATTATAAGAACTTGCGATTTGCTTTAGCTTTCCTACAGTCGTGTCGCCAATGCTACGAGCTGGATAGTTTATTATTCGTTCCAATGCGATTTCGTCGTGTGGATTAATGACAACACGCACATAGGCTAATACATCCTTTACATCCTTCCGTTGGAAGAATGACATACCTTTCACAATTTTACAAGGAATTCTTTTCTTGTTTAGGGCCTCTTCAAGAATACGGGACTGTGCATTGGTTCTATATAAGATAGCACAATCACTATAATTTTCGCCTTTGTCAATTAACGAACCGATTAATGATGCAATTCGAAGTCCTTCTTCTGCATCGGTCGGTGTTTCTAATAGGTGTATTTTATCTCCTATATTGTTGTCGGAGAAAATCGTCTTTGCTATCTGCTTGCTGTTTTTCTTAATTACACTATTTGCAGCATTTACAATTGTTTGTGTTGAACGATAATTCTGTTCCAATTTAAACAATTTGCAGTCTTTATAATCTCTTTGGTAGTTCAGGATATTTTCTATTTTCGCTCCGCGGAAGGAATATATACTTTGGGCATCGTCACCTACAACGCATAGGTTATTTGTTGGCAAAGCTAATTTGCGAATAATGTGGTATTGACAAGTGTTCGTATCTTGATACTCATCTACTAAAATATATTGAAAGAGATTTTGATATTTTTCAAGTACTTCGGGATTACTTTTAAAAAGAATACTCGTTTTTAGCAATAAATCATCGAAATCCATTGCGTTTGATTGCTTGCAAGCCTTATCGTATTCCGCATAAATACGATAGATTTCGGACATATTGTTCAGTCTGTCTATCTTTCTTGTGTCGGCATTGTCGTACATTTCTGCTGTAATCATATTGTTTTTTGCAGTAGAAATAATACCAATCAATTTTGCTGCTTTATACGTGTCTTTATCTAATGATAGGCGTTTTACGATGTCGCTTAACAATTTTTTTACATCATCGGTGTCTAATATTGTAAATGCAGATGTGTAACCAGGTATATGCTCCGCTTCTTTTCGTAATATTTTTGCGAAAATAGAGTGGAAGGTTCCCATATAAAGACCTCGTGCAGTTTCTTCTCCTACCAATTTTATGATGCGGTCTTTCATTTCTGCGGCAGCCTTGTTTGTGAACGTTAGTGCAAGAATATTCCAAGCACGTACATTCCGTGATAGGAGATAGGCTATCTTATATGTCAAGACTCTTGTCTTTCCAGATCCAGCTCCTGCAATTACAAGCGAAGGACCTTCGGTGTTACTAACGGCAGCAATTTGGCTTTCGTTAAGTTTAGAAAAAATATCTTCCATGTGGTGTTAGAATGATTGTAGTATTTGTACTAAACTGTCTGCTAAGTGTTTAAATGCAGGCATATCTTTCTCTTTTACTGGATTTGTAGGTGGAGAAACCATTCGTAATGGATCTATTGGAGTTCCATTCTTGTATACGCGGAAATCAAGATGTGGTCCTGTTGACAAGCCAGTACTTCCTACATATCCAATTACTTGTCCTTGATGAACACGAGAACCTGTGCTTACACCTTTGGCAAATTTTTGTAAATGCATGTATGTTGTGGTATAGCTGGCATTATGTTTAATTGTAATCATATTTCCCGCACCTCCAGAATAACCTTTCTTTACAACAACTCCGTCACCAATTGTCTGAACTGGCGTACCTGCTGGTGCTGCGTAGTCCACTCCGTGATGAGGTCTTACGATTTTTAGTATTGGATGGCGTCTTCCATTAGAAAAATGCGAACTAATTCTTGAATATCGTAATGGTGCTTTTAAGAATGCTTTTCTTGTTGATTTACCATTTTCGTCAAAATATTGGGTGAATCCATCTTGTTCAAATGGGATGGAGAAGCAATCTTGTCCCATGTGGTTAAACAACGCATATTTTACTGATTCAACTCCAACCGAAACGGAATCCACAAACTTTTCTGTGAATACAACTTTGAAATAATCTCCTTTTTGTAGTCCAAAGAAGTCTATTGACCAAGCATACATTTCCGATAGGGCTATTGCAATATTTGGATCTAATTTATTTTCTACCATTGCATTCCAAAGTGAACTTTGAATTGTTCCTTTTGCGTGCCTTTCTTCTATGTAAACATCTTTCTGACATTTAGAAACTTGTGGTAAACTGTCAGAAAGGTCTATAAGTAAATAATTTACAACATCAATTTCATATATGAGATATGTTAGTGTACTGTCTGAAAACATTTTTGTGTAGCTATTGCCCTTTTTGAATTTGCGGACGCTAAATACACTATCGCATTTTTGTACAATGTTATGTACAGTTTGATTATTTACTCCTGTTGAATATAGTATACCTGCTAAATTTTCACCTTGCTTTAATGTATCGCGAATGACATCAAGATCATTTACGCGAATATTATACAAGAACATATCCTTCTCTACTGGTTCTTCGTTTTTTTCTTTTTCATCTTGATTTGAACATGAAGAAAAAAATAGGGTAGCTATTATTGTGAATAGAAGAATAGGAGAAAGGTTTTTCATAGATTTTTCTGTTTTTGCAAATATAAAAAAAGAGGACTCCTCGTAATGAAGAGTCCTCTTTATTTTATTAACAAGATTTGTTTAATATTCCCACAAATCGTGTTCGAAGTTGAAAATGAAAGTCTTAATCTTTTCTGCTTCGTACAATTGTTCAATACCGAATTTGTAAGAGTTTACTTCACGGTTATTGAAAACATTGTTTTCGCGAGAAATAAAGCTACTGAAATAGCGTCTTGAGAAAAGATCATAGAATGATTTTTGGTCACCATCGCTATTTGGGTTGAAAGCTTCTTGTTTTGCTAAATAAGGTTCAGCAGAAGAGAAGTAAATTTTGAATGGAAGTGATTTACGAATTTCACCTTCTTTTTCAAATTCACGCAACGTTGTTACCCACATAATACGAGGATCCATAACAGAACGTTGTTTGTCGAATACCCATTCTTCTTTCAAAATCAAGAATTTGATTGAGCTTGGTTGAACTTGGTTTTCGATAACTTTAGCTGTTTCGTTTCCGTAATCATCTTCGATATAGATAGTGTCAACACTTGCACCCATTTTTGCTTTAAAGTCATCTTGTGTGATAGGAACTGCACCGTCACTTAGTGGATCGTATGCATAAATCAAACCTTTATTTACAATAGCATCAATGAAAAATGCAGACAAACTATAACGAGAACCAATTTTTCCTGTTTCGTTATTTGGGAAATACAAAGGGTGGTTCATTTTCTCACGAAGAGGTAATGTTCTTTCTATTTGTTTAGACCACATTACGTCAGCATAGCGGATATGTTGTTTCGCCTTTGGTTTATTCTCACTCATATGAGGTTTGTCGTATGGACTTTCTGGATAAAGACTTTCTTGAGCGAATAACGCTGAAGAAAATGCTACAGCAAGCATCAATAAAACAACTTTTTTCATATCTATAAAATTTTAAGTTTTCTATTTTACTACGAATTTCAAAACACCCAAGTTACGAGGTTTTCCGTCTGGACCAACAGCTTTGATATCTTCAAAGTAAACTTTAGAACCTTTAGACACTTTACTAAAGATGTTTTGTTTAACTTGAGGACTAATTCTGTTGCTCTTAACTTGTTCAGACAAGAAGTAAGCACCAACTTGTGCACTGACAGTGAATGATGTTACTTTGAATGACAAGTCGAAGTCGAAATCTTTCATTTTAGCATCAACAGTAGGAGCAGCTTGTAAACGTGCTTTGTCGATATCGCCACCACTCATACCTAACACTTGTGCTACAGGATCTGGCACAGTCTTTACACGGAATTCTACACTACCCATGCTTTGTTTCTTTCCGTTAATGTCTGCTACAACTGAAATAGTTGCTTTACCTGCTTTAGTTACTTTTACAATATAACCACCGCTAGAAGATTTTGTAATAGAACCATTGCTAATAGATGCAGCAATTTTGTCTGCAGGAACACCTGGTACAGAAATTTCAACTGGGTTATCAGGACCAATATAGAATACGTTCATCTTTGTTGGAGATACAACCAAAGATGGTTTTGCTACTTGGTATTCACCAGAGATCGTGTATTCCAAAGTATCTGTTGAGTTTGGTTTAGGCATTTTAATTACAGCCTTGTAGTTTTGCGCACCAATACCACTTCCGTTAACTTTGTAAATAGGAAGACCACTTTCTTGGTCGATAGGCAATTTTCTACCATTTACATATACGTCAAGTGCTTGTGTTGTATCGAATGCAGCAAGGAATATTTGTGATGAGTATTCGTTACCTTGCATGATATACGTACTTGGAGCAAGAATAACTGGCGACAACTTATTGAATTTGAATGAAGTTGCATCCAATTGTCCATACATTAAGTTTAACAAGTCACCTTCTACGTTACGAATGTTAGATTGCCATTGTGTTAACACTGTAATGGCACCCATCAATGGAATGTGCTCAAATTGGGAACTTGCCCATGAAGTTAATGCACCATCGTGACCAATAACTTTGTCTGTGTTAAGAGTTTTCTTTACACTGTTAGCTTGAGCTGACAATGAATCTGCACCATATTTTGCAGATGTTTCAAGAACCCATTCTCTAAATTTCGAGATAGAAAGTTCCAACTTCTTACCACCGCAACTTTCATCTTCACCTTGGTTAGTACCAACCATGATTTGTGCTGCGATATCCAAGTTGTCTTTCGATTGACATTGTTCTTCCAACGAAACTGTATCACCTTCGTCAGTAACAATGTGTAATCTATTTCCTTTTCCTGGAATAGTGAAACAAGTTGATCTATCAATTTTATCAGCATAGAAGATGATAGTATCTTTGAAGTATTGCATTTCTGCAACCAAACTATCAGCTTTTTGCTTTAATACCAATGACAAGTCATAGATTGCTTGGGCTTTGCCAGGATTAGCAGCATAAGCTTTGTCGATAGCAGCATACGCAATCTCGTTCTTGCTAATGAAGTTTTCGTTTGTAACGTTCAAAGAGTTATTGATCTTAATGAAAGAGTCAAGAACGTCTTTGGAAACATTCAACGCCATCAACGCAGTATAGAATAGGTACATCATACCTATCATCTTCTGTCTCGGCGTTTCTTTTCCGTGTCCCATTATAAATCGTTTTTTATATTCTTAAATCAGTTACCTATAAGAAAACTATTTAATGCTCATTGCATTCAACATGTTTCCGTAAACAGTATTCAATGCAGCCAAGTTTTGACTTAATTTAGAGATTTCTGCTTTGTATTGAGCAACATCACTTGCAGTTGATTGCAAATCTGACATAATTGAGTTGATACCAGAAGTGATTTGTTCTGTTGCACTCAAGTTTTGGCTTGAGTTCTTCAATTGCATTTCGTATACTGCGTTAAGGGCAGAAAGATTCTTAGAAAGAGCTTCTTGTTGTTCTGCTTGAGCCTTAGTAGTATCACCAATGATTGAGAAGTTTGCGTTCAAACCTAATAACATTTGTTCGTAACCTGAACCTGCAGTAGCAATCATGCTTGCTGTTTTTTGACCTTCAGCAGCAATTGAATTTGCTGTTTGTTGTGCAGAAGAAGCAATGTCATTAACTGATTGTGATAATTTGTCTGCTGATGCAGCGAATGCTCCTGATAAAGAAGAAACTGAACCTGCAGCAGTATTAATGTTTTCTACATAAGAGTTAGTTGCAACGGCAGCATTAGAAAGATCTGACATATTAGCAACATTTGAATTCAATGCTTCAAGGTTAGAACCTAATCTTTCGAACAATTCTGGACCAAGTTTTCCTTGTTCTAACATTTCATCAAATTTAGATAGTGCGTTTCCGCCAGCTGCAGAACCACCGCCGATGCCACCACCTTCGATTTTACCAGCTAATTTTTCTTTCAAGAATGTTGTCAATGGAGTAGTATCTTGGATACCTTCTACTTCTTCTCCTTCTGGAGTTGGAATTAATTCAGGATATACAAGTGTCCAATCTATTTCAGCATGTACAGGTTCGAAAGCTGAGAAGAAGAAGATAATAGCTTCTGTCAACAAACCAACAACCAACATCGGACCAGCACCTGGATAGTGTTGGATTTTAAACAAGGCTCCAATCATTACGACAGATGCTCCCCATCCGTACACTTTCGCCATAAACTTTTTGTATCCATCGGTTTCAACCAATTCTGCAATACTCATCATAACTTTAAAGAATTAATTTGTGTGTAAATATTTTTTTGTTTCTATTAATATACTTGTGAATCTTGTTGATCTGCACCATAAGCACGACCCAAATATGTTTGAACACATCTGAAACCTATGTAACATTTTGCAGAATCTTGATATTCGTATGTTCTTGAACTACATTGCATATAGTATGCGATGTCTTTCCATGAACCACCTCTAACAACTTTTCTCTTCAATACGATTGGATCATCGTCGTCGGCGCTATAGTAGTTGTCTGTGTTTACATCACCTGTGAAGCTATATGCACTTTCGTCGAATGCTGTTTGTGTCCATTCTGAAACGTTACCAGCCATATCATATAGACCCCATTCGTTTGGTTCGTAGTGACCTACAACAACTGTTTGGATACCACCATCATCAGTGTAGTTACCACGAAGAGGTTTAAAGTTTGCGATGAAGCAACCTAAGTAGTTTCTTGTGTAGTTACCACCCCAAGGGTATGGAGAAGATTCCAAACCACCTCTAGCAGCATATTCCCATTCTGTTTCTGATGGTAAACGGTAGTCGTTTACGATAACTTTTTTCATACTTCTTAAATATCCGTTCTTTAGTTGAGTTCTCCAAACACTGAATGCAACTGCTTGTTTCCAAGAAACTCCAACTACTGGATAGTGGTCGTATGCTGGGTGCCAGAAATACATTTGTGACATTGGATCATTGTAAGAATATGTATAGTCACTAACCCAACATAATGTATCTGGATAAACGTTAATTTCTTCTTTTATAATATATGAAGATCTATCTTTGATAACTTGATCAGTTCCGTCTGTACGGTGAACAGTACCTTCATATTTACCTGTTTTGTAGTTATATGCTCTATTTACTTTACCATTCGCGTTTTTCTTTTCTGCTGCTTGTTTGAAATCCATCCAATAGAATGTGAAATTCAAACGGCGAGTGTCGATTTCTTGTTTTTTGTAGAATCTTTCATCGCCTTGCAAGAAGAATGATAATAATGCTTCACGGTTATCTGTTTCGTTCCAATCAATAGGTTTTGACCAGTCAATGTATTGTTCTTCATCGTCTAAGTCTTCACCAAATTCATTAACTGTTACGAATAAGTCGTCTTTACCAGCTTCTTCTTTTAGTGTAACATACGCTAATGAGTCTCTTACCCAATCAACAAATTGACGATATTCATTATTTGTGATTTCTGTTTCGTCCATCCAAAACGCTTGTACAGAAACGGTACGGTTTTGTGCTGTTTGAGCCCAAGCAACATCTTGATCGCTAGGTCCAACATTCAAACTTCCTTGTGGGATAAATAACATTCCGAAAGGAACTTCATTGTCCCAAACTGGTCTTGACTGCGTACCAGACAATTCTCCGCTTTGATAACTTGAAGAACAACTCACCATTAAGGCGATGATTGAACTAAAGAACAATAACTTTTTCATATGCATTCATCTTAAAATAATTCGCAAATTAATAGTTTTTTTTTGAAATCCTACAAAAATCTTACACTTTTATAACTTTTATTTTCTTTTTCTATAAATAAATTGAAATCGTATGATATCATAAATTCAAGATTTCCAGCACTTTCGGTTCCGATTTTTGAGGTAACTAAATCGTATGCGAAAATTGCTTTTAATCCATCTAATTTTGTACCATTTTTGAATTGTACCCCTGCATTCAGTGATACGTCATGTGCACTTGTGTATGACAAACCTGCAATAATTAGATTTTTATACACTGCTCGTAGGTCAAAACTAGCTTGCCAATCGGAAAATGTTGTTTTGAGTGTCATTGACGGACAAATTACCCAAAGTGGACTGGCTGTTTTGTATTCGTAACCAGCAGATAGCCAGTAGTGTCGCTTCATATAGTCGCTCTTTTCACTATCTGATTTTAGTTTTGGCTGATTTAGTTCAGACACGGCAAAAGCGGCGTATAGTCCTCCTGTTTGATAAAATAATCCACATCCTAATAATAGGTTCGTGAATCGTTCTTGCGAGCCAATAGTTTTGTCTATATAACTGTCGGAAGAACCGTCTGGGTAAATTGCAGAACTTAAATCCCAAGATGCGTTATTTAATCCTGCGCTTAATCCAAATCCTAACTTTCCTGTACCAAGCTCTAGTTGATATGAATAGTTTAATTTGGCTGAAACGTGTTTTTCAAAACCTTCTTTTGTTTGTGCTATTGACAATCCGACTCCGCTTTTTATAGAGTTGATTGGCATTGCAACATCGAACCAAGAAGTTGAAGGCCCAGATTTGTCTTTAAAACCCATGTATTGATTTCTTATAACCATGCTGGCACTACCGTAATCGAAAGCACCACAAATGGCTGGGTTATATGAGGATTGATGGAAAGAGTATAAAGTACTTCTTGGGTTGAGTTGAGCAACTGCAACCATATTTGGCAACAAACTTATTGTTGACAAGGTAAGAAATAATTGTATTAATTTTTTTATGAAGTTCATAAAATAAATACCTTTCCTCGAAATAGTGCGTAAAGAAAATACATTTTTTTTATGTGTCCAAGATTTTTCTTAAAAACCTTTTTGAGCATCTACATAAAAAAAGAGTGGCTCGTATAGCGGACCACTCTTGTGTTTTGATTCTGTTTGTATTGTTTAGGCAAGTAATTTCTTTACTACTTCAGATATTGCTTTACCATCTGCAGTTCCTGCAAGTTGTTTACTTGCAAGTCCCATAACTTTACCCATATCTTTTATGCTTGTTGCTCCAACTTCTGCGATAATTGCTTGTATTGCTTGTTGTAGCTCTTCTGCTGTTAATTGTTTTGGAAGATATACAGAAAGTACGTCAGCTTCTGCACTTTCTTTTGCTGCTAAATCATTTCTACCGTTTGCTTCGTATTCTGCAGCGGATTCTCTTCGTTGTTTAATTAGTTTTTGAACGATTTTTAGTTCGTTGTCATCTGTTAAATCATCGGCACCAGTTTCTGCTTTTGCAAGGATAAATGCGGTTTTAAGTGCACGAAGAGCATCTAGTTTCTCTTTTTCTTGATTTTTCATTGCAGCCATAAGATCAACTGCTATTTGTTTTGTTAGTTTCATGTCTAAATATTTTATTGTTTCATTTTTAATCTTTTCTTGAGTAGTTTCTGTCTTATCTCATTTGTGAAAGGCTTTAACGATGGTAGTGACTTGTCGTTAACTGCTAAATAAGTTAGATATATGCCAATTAATAATATGATAAAGACAGGGAACCACATGCCGAACCATGTGCTCATTGTCGCTGCTTTTACACCTTTCTCGCCAATCATTGTCATTACATAATATAATAGGTAAAAAACAAATGAGACAATGACTGGAATACCAAATCCTCCTTTCTTAACTAATGCCCCGAATGGTGCACCGACAAAGAACATGATAAGGCAGGCGAATCCAAGCGTGAATTTTTTGTGCCACTCAATCCTGAGTTTGTTAAGGCTAATTTTTTGATCTGTCTTATTTTGTATAGCAGCAAGAAGGTATGATTCTGATGATCGTGCAGAGTTGAGTGCCTTTAATACAATTGTTGATTGATCAACGGCAGTTAACGTAGAAAAATCTCTTGAAATTCGTACCGTGTCGTTTAGGGTGTCTTTTGTCGCTCTTGTTTTGAAAACACAGTTTACAAAATATTGCGAGAAAGAGCGTCTATTTCGTTCTGCAATATCGACTGATAGCGAGTCTATCATATAGTCAAGTTGCCAGACGTTCTGCATTTGCGAGTTGTGTTTAAATAGGTCAACATTTGTTCTGCTGAATGCGTAGTCTTCCAATTCGAACAATACTTGTTGTTGGGCAAATGAGTATTGTCTAAATGGGCGTTTTGTTCGGTACTCTTCTATATTGCTCTTATCGATAACGTCTTCGTAGGATTCTCCATTATATAATGTAAGAACAAGATATTGTTTATCGTCGGTAACTTTCATTGATGCAGAATCGGCAATGATTACATTTGTATTTCCCGCATTATTGCGATGATCATAAATCATCATATCATACATCATGTTGTTGTCCTTGCTTTTTGACGATATTTTTAGTCGAACCTGGTCAATTCCGTCGAAAAATACACCTTCTTTAATGTTCATTTCTGGTCGTTGGTTTCTTACATCGAACATAAGCGACCACAAACGGAGATTTGAGTAGGGTAGAATATTATTTGCATACACAAATGAAAATCCCATAAGGAAAATATTGAAAACAATAAGTGGCATCATGATTCTTGTCAAGGAAACTCCTGCCGATTTTATTGCGATAAGTTCATTGGTGTCGCCCATGCTTCCGTATGCAAAAATAGAGGCACACAATACAGCAAGTGGAAGGGACATTTGTAGAAGACCAGTTGCTGCGAAGAAGAATAGTTCAAGTATGACCTTCATTTCAAGTCCTTTACCTACAAGGTCATCAATGTAACGCCACAAAAATTGCATCAACAACAAAAATGTTGTGACGAAAAATGTGATAAGTAATGGTAGTATATATGATTTTAGGATAAAAATATCCAGTTTTTTTATACCTAACATAATTTACTATTTAAGCAGACAAAACTCGTTTAAGTCCTTCGATTTGAAAATTCCAAAGGCGAACAACATCGTCGTATTCTTCATCGTCGGAGAAATCAATGACAAATAACGAACATTTTCCTGAAAAATCAGACTTTACAATTTTAAATTCGAAATAATCTTCTTCTTCATCGTCTTCCCAACGGAATCGAATGTATTGATTTTCTTGTGATTCAATGACAATGGCATGGGTAACTTCTTTGCTCCATAAAAAAGAAAAGATTACTCCATCTTCGCTAGCGGCATCGTCGGCAAACCAAGTAGCAAGTCCTTCTGGAGTAGCAACTTTTTTGTAAACAATGCTTGGCATCGTATTCATTTCATATTCGAGTTCGATTTTTTGTCTGGCCATTGTTAGAAATTATGCATTGCAATATACAAATTTTTTTGATGCAGTTTAATAAATTAAAAAGATTGATGGGCGTTTTTGAAGATTAGGAATACATTTTTTCCATTCGGAAATTGTTTTTGTTTTGATTTCTTCTGTTTTCAACGTTATGTCTGTGGCAATACAAAGTTTTGTCGTTGGTCTTAAATATGAAATAAGGTCGGCAAACAATTGTTGATTTCGGTATGGTGTTTCCATGAAAATTTGTGTCTGTCCTGTTCTTGCTGCTGTAGATTCCATTTGAAGAATCATTTTCTTGCGCTCGTCTTTTATTGGAATATATCCATGAAAAGCGAAGCTTTGTCCGTTGAATCCCGACGATATCAATGCCATAATTATGGAGTTTGGGCCAATTAGTGGAATTACTCGTATACCTTTTTCGTGTGCTCTTGCAACAACTAAATTTCCAGGATCGGCAATGCATGGCATTCCAGCTTCGCTGATTATGCCAATATTATGACCTTCGAAAAGCGGTTTCATCATTGTTTCTATTTCCGATGCGGGAGAGTGCTTGTCTATTTCAAAAAGAATTGCTTCAGAGATGTTTTTTTCTGGACATACTTTTTTTATGAATCGGCGTATGGTTCTTGCGTTTTCTACTATATAGTAGTTGGTTTCCATTATAATTTGTTTGTTGAAATCGGGAAACAATTGGTTTGGATTTTGTTCGCCCATTTCCGATGGAATCAGATAAATTTTACCATTCATATAAAAAAAATTTTTTCTTTGTAAAAATAGGCTTTTCTTTGTAAAAAAATAGAAAGGGAACACGAATGATTATAATCAATTTAATACAGTTTTTGTTGCTGGCGATTTGGCTTGTTTTATTCTGTTATGTAATAACACTGCTTTTGCCATCAAAAGTAACGCTTTGGTTGGCTGTTTATCTATGGTCTCCAGTTACGATTTTTCTAACACTGAGTAGAATAAAAGTAGAAGGTTTAGAAAATATAGATTCAGATAAACACTATATTTTTATGGCGAATCATGCGTCTTTTTTGGATATTCCAGCTTTGATGTGGGGAACCAAAAGAGCATTGCATTTTATGGCAAAGGAAGAATTGAATCGTAATATTCTTACAGGTTATACTTGTAGAAAAATGCGTATGATTTTCATTGATAGAGGAAATTCTCAGAAAACGACATCGAATATGCGTGTTGCTAAGGAATTGATTGCCGAAGGTGAGGATATTGCTTTGTGTCCAGAAGGAACGCGTACGAAAACGGGTGAACTTGGTCCTTTTAAAAGAGGTGGATTTAAGTTTGCAATAGCTTCACAAGTGGATATCGTACCTGTTACAATAAAGAATTCTGCGGTTGCTTGGTCTCGCGATAATATTCATTTTCACCCAACAACAGTGGTTGTTCATATTGGAAAACCTGTATCGGTGCAAGGATTACAAGAAACAGATGCAGGAAAAGTTTCTGCACAAGTTTTTGATATTATTAAAGAGGAACTTAAAAACTAATTTTCTCTTTCTATTTGTTACAAGTGTACTGCATAAAAGCAGTAGATGTTTCCTCTTTGTATGTTTTAGAAACAGGAATTTCCTTTAATGGATGAATGTCTAGTTCTATTACAAGACCGTCCATTCCTTTTCGTAATGCAACGGCATGGTTGAAATTAACCATATACGATCTGTGGCAACGGAATAACGTTGTGTCCTTGAAATCGTCGGCAAGGCGTTTTAGTGAGTTTCTTAATAAGAATTCAGAAATCTTTTCTTGGTTTTGGTATTTAATAACAACGTAGTTGTCGGAAGCTTCAATCCAGATTACACTTTCTGCTTTTACCGAAAATTTAGGTTCGCCTTTTTCGTCGCAAAATTGTAGGACAGAAGGTTGGTCTATTGTTGCTTGTGGTGATTCTTTTATCTTTTCTTGTAGTTTTTGTAGATCTTTCTTCTTCTTCATAAATGCCATATATAGGAAACAAAGCATTGTTGGTATTAGTAGAATAGAGAAAATGTAGAAAAGTGCTTTTAAAAAGAAATCCATGGCTTCGTCTCCTGTAGAGATACCTGTAGTTCCTCTCATTGCAAAAACGCCAATCAAAGTGTAGATTAAAGCCATAACAGACAATTCTATTGTAAGCCAGATGGCGTATACCCAATAGAATATTCTATGTCTTTTTGCATAATAATAGAAGAGTGTCCTGCTGATTACCATTACAAAAAAACCGATAGCAACAATTCCGAGTGACCACAGCATATACCCAATAGGAGAGTCAATCCATTGTGAGTATTCCTTCATAGAAGACAATGAAGTCCATTTTTCTGAAGCAAATGGTTTGTATATGTTGATGAATAGGAGAGCAAATAATGTCGAGAAAATCACTTGGCTTGCAAGTCCTGACTTGTTGCATAAGTGTTCAGGTATTTCTTTTTGCTGCTGAAATTCTATTAATCTCATATAGTTGAAATTTGGGGCAAAGATACGAATTTGTCTTTATGTTCAAACCCTAAAACCAAAGCCGTAAAAAAATCCGTACTTTTTTTCTGAAAAAGTTGTAGGTAATATAAAAAGGAGTATCTTTGCAATACTGTTACGCTTTATTATTATTTAAATGGATGGCGGGGCGAGGCTAACTCATTCCGCCTTTTTTATGTTCTTTTCGGAACCATTATTTTTGACTTGTTTTTTTACAAGTCCTAATTTTTTTAGGCGTTCGTATTCCGCTTTCTTTTTTTGATACTCTTCGAATTTCTTTTCTAGAAAATTGTCTGCCATATAATAAAAAAACGATGCGGATTTCCGCATCGTTACTATTTAGATTTTGTTTATTGATTTTGTAATGTGGTACAGTAAATCAATGGAATTATCGACATCGTTTTTATGTACCGATTCAATAACCTGATGCAAGTGTCTTGTAGGAATAGACAATGCTCCGGCAATAGCTCCGCCAGCAACCATTTTTTGTAACATGCCAGTATCGGTCCCACCGCCTTGCATAATTTCTGATTGGAATGGTATGCTGTATTTGTCAGCAATATATTTCATGAATGAAACTAGTTTTGTGTTGCAGATAACAGAAGAGTCCATTATTTTTATGCCAGGACCAGAACCTAGTTTTGTTATTTGTTCTTGTGGAACACTACCAGGAACATCGTATGCAATAGTTGTATCAAGTGCAATTGCTACATCTGGTTGAATTTTTAGAGAAGCAACTTGTGCACCACGAAGGCCAACTTCTTCCTGTACCGTGAAAGTAAAGTATGTATCGTATGGAAGTTCTTTTTCTTTTAGCTTTTTAATTACTTCAATCAAAATATAGTTTGCAATGCGGTTGTCCAAGGACTTACCATTAATACAATCGCCCATTTCGATACATTCTCGTTCGCGTGATATAGGTGTACCTACTTCTACGATTTTTACTACTTCTTCTTTTGGAAGGCCAAGATCGATAAAGAAATCTTTTGTTGTTACTTTTTTGTCTCTTTCTTCAGGAGTCATTACATGGATAGGTTTGGCTCCCATAACACCGATGATATCTTTTTTACCATGAACGATAACGCGTTGAGCTGTTAGTGTTTTTGGATCAAAACCACCGAGTGTTGTGAATTTTAGAAATCCATTGTCGTCGATGTGCGTAACAATGAAACCGATTTCGTCCATGTGGGCAGCAATCATAAGTTTTTTCTCAGATACACCTTTTCTATAGGCAATAAGGTTACCCATGTTGTCGGTAGAAATGGTATCGACATAAGAAGAAATCTCTTCGGTAATGACATTTCTAATTTTATCTTCAAATCCAGAAGGACCTGCTGTTTCGCTTAATTTTTTTATGAGTTTGAAGTTCATAGTATGAGTGTTCTATATGGTTAATTCAGTTTTTGAAAATTTTTCAGCGGCAAGTTCTTTTGTTATAGTTAACTGCTTTTCTTTTTTTGAAGGAGCTTCGTACATATAGTCAAGCATGATGGATTCGCATATAGAGCGAAGTCCACGTGCACCAAGTTTGTACTCTACAGCTTTGTCTACAATGTAGTCGTAAGCGCTGTCTTCGAATTTTAGTTCAATGCCGTCAAGTCTGAATAATTCAACATATTGTTTGATTATCGCATTCTTTGGTTCTGTTAGAATGTTTCTTAACGCATCTCTATCCAATGGATTTAAGTGAGTTAAGATAGGAAGACGGCCAATTATTTCGGGAATAAGACCGAAAGTACGCAAATCTTGTGGAACAATATATTGAAGGAAATTGTTCTTGTCGATTGCTTTGTTTTTTTCTTTCATACCATAGCCGACAGTATGTGTATTCATTCGTCTTGCGATAATTTTCTGTATGCCTTCGAATGCACCGCCACAAATAAACAAAATGTTTTTAGTGTTTACTTGAATCATCTTTTGGTCAGGATGTTTTCTGCCTCCTTGTGGTGGTACGTTTACCACTGCACCTTCAAGAAGTTTTAGCAATCCTTGTTGTACACCTTCTCCAGAAACATCGCGAGTGATAGAAGGATTGTCTCCTTTTCTTGCAATTTTATCGATTTCGTCAATGAAGACGATACCTTGTTCTGCACGTTCAACATCATAGTCCGTAGCTTGTAGGAGTCGTACCAATAAACTTTCAATGTCTTCGCCGACATAACCAGCTTCGGTTAAAACTGTCGCGTCTACAATTGCAAAAGGAACATCAAGGAATTTAGCTATAGTTTTTGCTAACAATGTTTTTCCTGTTCCTGTTTCGCCAACTAAGATAATGTTTGACTTTTCAATATCGACATCCGAGGTGTCTTCTTGAGAAATTCGTTTGTAGTGGTTATAAACGGCAACTGCAAGAGATTTTTTTGCTTCATCTTGTCCGATAACGTATTCGTCAAGATGTTTCTTTATATCAATAGGTTTGATTTTTGCAAAATTTTTCTTTGCTGCGGTAGGTTTTGCTTTTGGTTTAATTTGACCGAGAATTTCATTTGCGTGAGATACACAGTCGCTACAAATAAAACCATCTATACCTGTTAGTAGGAATGGAACTTCGTTTTCGCTACGTCCGCAGAAGGAACATTTGTTTTTTTTCATAGAAAATTCTTGTTAATGGTGCAAAAGTAAAAATATATTTATGTGTTTTGGTTATTTTTTAGGTAAATGATTTGTTACAATGACTTTGTAATTGAGAATTGCTAACACTGGAATCTTGTTTTGGTCACCAATTAGACCATAAGCAAGATGTGGTGGTATAATTAGGTTTGCAGTATCTCCTTTATGCATAAGCAAGATCGCTTCCTCTAGTCCTGATTCTACACCGCCTTGTCCAACTTTAAATTCTTTTTGCCCAGTTGAATCTGATGAATAGCAGAATTTTCCGTTTAGCAGTGTTACGGTATAGGCTATTTTTACAAGATCACCAGTTTTTATTGTCGTTGTATCGTTGCTACGCTTGATAGAGTACCACAAACCACTTCCTGATTTTTCCATAGAGAGATTGTGGTCTTTTATATATTGTTGAATAGTGTCCTGTTTTAATTTGACAATTTCTTTATTTATTTCAATATTCCTTTCCTCGTATTTGCGGATATCTTCGGCGGTAATGACTTTCTTTGGTTTGTTCTGGCAACTCAAGAAACACAGTAAGCAAAGTAGTATGTATAGAATGTTTTTTTCTCTCATTTTACGAATAGTTTCAATGTTTGTGTTGCAATCATTTCGTTTTCGTCAGTTGCTTGGATTGTGATATTTTGCGTTCTCGTTCGTCCAGAAAAATCCATTTCCCAATGTATGTTGATGGAATCCTTTGCAGAAAAGCTTGTGTCGAAAAATTCTGTTTTGTTTACGAACAACTGTGCACGAGTAACTTTATATCCGTTACCTATGGCTGTTATGTCAAATGGAACAATTGTTTTTGCTTCAATTGTATCTGGAATGGATGCCAAATTGCTGAAATAAATATGTGGTCCATCTTTGATTTCCTTTGAGCAAGAAAACAAACAAAGTAAACTAGCAAAGAATACAATTTTTTTCATCTTCTTGTGATACTGCTGAATCTTGTTATATAGGTTTTACTAAACATAAAAAAGTTCGTATGCATAAACATACGAACTTTAAGGTTTTTGTCAAGTTTTTCTTATTGAATCTCGAATTGAGGCATTCCTTGTGGTTGTTCAGGAGCTTTACCTTTTACAACTTTAACTAGTTCTACATCAAAAATAAGTGTAGAGAATGGTTGAATAGCTTGATTACCTTCTTCGCCATAAGCAAGATCGTATGGAATGTACAATTTTGCTGTTGTTCCTGTTGCTAACAATGGGAATGCTTCTATCCATCCTTGGATAAGTGCACCAGGAATAAGAGGTAGTGCGATAGGAGTGCCTGCAGAACTATCAAATGTAGTTCCGTCTAGTAGTGTACCTGTGTAGTTTACATAAATAGTATCATATAAACTTGGTTTTACACCTGTTCCTTCTTTTGTTATTTCATATTGAAGTCCGCTTGCTGTAGTGATTACGCCAGCTTTTGCTTTGTTTTCAGCCAAGAATTTTTCTCCTTTTTCGATATTTGGTTTGAATTTTTCTAGATATCGATTTTGAAGAACTTCGCTGAAGCGTTGCATAAGACTCATATATTCTTCTTGTTCCATACCTAGAGGCATTGCTTGTTCATCAATATCGAATGCGTTGTAACCAGCTTGGAACGCATCTGAATTGATAGTGTCAACACCGCGTTGTGCCCACATAGCAGCACTTTGGAAACCAAGTACGAAACTAGCGCTATCTTCTAGTGTTTCAAGTTTTACGTCTTTTTTGTTATTACAAGAGAATAAAGTTGCTGCCAAGCAAAGTATTCCCGCTGTTTTGATAAATGATTTCATTTGAATTGTATTTAATTATTTGTTTTTAACGAGTCTAATTGTACAAGTCTATTGTACTCTGCTAAACGCTCAGAATTCAATTTTATTTTCTTAAGCGTTACATCAAAAATCAATGCCTCGTATGGTTTTACTAAATCTTGTTTGTAAACGGTTGAACCATAGGCATATTCGTGTGATGTGAATATTTTTACATTACCGCCAGTTTTTATGTGCGGAAGAACTTCTTGTAATGCAGGAATTGCTGAACCTAAGTAAATTTTCAATAGGTCAGAATTATAAACTAGTTTATTGTTAGTGTTATAAACCTTGAAAGTGATGAATATCGTATCTGTTACTAAAGGAGAAAGTTTTCCCCAACCTAAATCAACAATTTTGTACTGTAGTCCAGGTTTGATTTCAACGATATCACTATTCTTTTTGTTTGTAGAAAGATAAGTGTCTCCTTTTGCTATGTTTGGCTCGTTTTCTTGTATAAATGCTTGTTGCTCTTCTTTGAATTGTTTTTGGAATACTGCACTCACAATGCGTTCAATTTCCTCTTCCGAGAGTTTTACTTTTGTTGTAGAATCAAAATAGTCGTAAATACCTTGGATAAAATAGTCAAAATCAACAGATTCAATTTTGTTGTCGGTAAGATTTTGAGGGATTTTTTTCGCAAATGCAACTCCCAAACTATATGAGGTAGAGTCTTTTCGTGTTACAATTAGTTTTTCGTTTTCGTTGGGCGTGCAACTACAGAAAGCAAATAGGCACATTGTAAATAACATTGCCAACAACGAATAATATGTAACTTGTTTTTTCAAAATAGTCTTTTCGCAAATATATGATTTTTCATTGTAAAAGAGTATAATTCATTCAACTTTTTCGTAAAGGGAAGTTTTCTGGTTATAATCTAAAACAAAAAAACAGTTTATTGTAAATAAGGGGCAGTTATTGATTTGCTTGATTGTACCATTTCTGCTGGAGTTCCAGAGAAAAGAATTTCCCCGCCTTTGTTCCCACCGCTTGGCCCAAGTTCTATTATATAATCGGCTGATTTCATTACCTCAATATTGTGTTCGATGAGAAAGATTGTATTTCCTGCCGAAATCATTGTTTCGAAAAGTGCAATTAATTGGTCTATGTTTTTGAGATGTAGTCCGTCGGTTGGCTCGTCGAGAATGAATATTTTGCCTTTTTCTCGAAGGAATGAAGCTAATTTAATTCGTTGTAATTCTCCACCAGAAAGTGTTGATAACGACTGATTTAAATGAATATAGCCCAAACCAACTTTTAGCAATGGTTCAATCTTTTCTGCTATAATTGTGTTAGCGAAGAATGAATATGCTTTTTCGGCACTTAAATCCATTACTTCGGCAATATTCTTGTCTTGTAGTTTAAATTGTAATACATCGTTGGAGTAGCGTAAACCACCACAGGCTTCGCAGGTTGTTTCGATAGAGTCCATAAATGCCATATCCGATACGATGACGCCTTTCCCTTGGCAAACAGGACATCCGCCTTTCCCGTTAAATGAAAACATCTCTGCTTTACACTTATTTGCTTTAGCAAAAACTTTACGAATGTCATCGGCAATTTCTAAATAAGTGGCAGGAGTTGAGCGTAAACTTATGCCAATGTTTTTCTGACTAATATAAACAATATCTTCTGGCTGTGGGTATTGTAAACGGAACGCTTCCATTAGTGACGATTTCCCAGATCCGGCAACACCGGCAATTACGGTCATAATACCAAGTGGAAGTTTTGTCGTTACATCTTTTAAGTTGTGCACTTGAGCATGTTCCAACGTGAACCAATTGGAAGGTGTTTTAAAAGCCTTCTTTATTTGTTTTGTTGATTGCAACATTGAGCCAGTTAGAGTCTCACTTTGTAATAAGTCCTTGTAATTACCTTCAAATAAGATAGTTCCACCGTTTGCTCCTGCACCTGGTCCCATATCGATGATATGGTCGGCAATTTCTATCATATTTTTATGATGCTCGACTAAAATTACCGTGTTCCCGTTGGCCTTAAGCTTTTGTACGGATTTTTGCATCAATAAAATATCGTGATTATGTAAACCGACACTTGGCTCGTCAAGGATATATAGAACATCGGAAAGTGATGAGTTTATGTACTTTGCAATTTTGCATCGTTGAGCTTCTCCGCCCGAAAGGGTACCGATTGCTCGGTCTAAAGTGAGATAACCAAGACCAATTTCTTCCAATGCGGAAAGTCTTTCGGAAACATTTCGTTTAATGTCTTCTGCAAGTTTGTCGGTGATAGATTCTATCCACGATTTTGCTTCGGTAATAGACATTCTACAAACATCTGCAATGTTGAGTCCTTGGATTTTACAAGAGCGTATGGTTTCGTTCAATCGGGAACCTTTACAGTCTGGGCAAGTTCCCATTCGTAGCATTGGATCCAAAACTTTTGCGTGCAGCAATCCTTCTTCGGAGTTGATGATGCTTCGGTACATACGAGGAATTAGTCCTTCGTATTTTGCACTTTTGGGCCAATTGTGTGGTGGATTTTTCAGTTTGATTTGTGGTGAATTCAAGAACAATTCCAACTCTTCTGGGGAATAGTCTTTTATTTTTTTATCCAAGTCGAATAGACCGCTGTGTGCATAGCGGATCCAGCGCCAACCGCCTTTCCCAAATGCTATGTAATGGATTGTGTCTTCGTCGTTTAGCGATTTATTGAAATCGACTAACTTATGTATGTCAAGTTCGCGAATTTCTCCTAAACCAGAGCAGCGTGGACAGCTACCCGAAGGATGATTGAATGAAAAAGAATCGGAATAGCCGACAAATGGTTTGCCTATGCGAGAAAATAATAATCGCAATAACGCATAAATATCGGTGTATGTACCAACTGTTGAACGAGAATTTGTTGTTGGTTTTCTTTGTTCTATTACAATTGCAATAGGCAGATTTTCAATACGTTCTACATGTGGTCTTCCGTATTTAGGAAGATATTGTTGTACAAAAGAAGGAAAAGTGTCGTTTAGTTCTCTTCGTGATTTTGCGGCAATGGTATCGAGTACTAACGATGACTTTCCAGAGCCGGAAAGTCCGGTAACAATTGTGATTTGTTTTTTCGGAATACGAAGTGAAATGTTTTTTAGGTTGTTTTCGTTAGCACCGATAACTTCTATATATTCTTGCATAATTACAAGTTTAATATCTCAGGTAAGTTTTCGTAAAATGCTTTCATTGAAGGCAATATGATGTTTGCACCTTCGGCAGCAAGTACTTCGTCTTTTAGAATTCCTGTATTGAGAGCGATAGTGAAAATGTTTGCCGCAACGCCTGCATGTACGCCAAGTGGAGCATTCTCAATAACTATAGCTTCATTAGGATTTACGCCAGCTTTTTGTAGTCCCATTAAATATGGTTCTGGATGAGGTTTTCCATATTGAACATCAAACGATGTAACCATGTTTTCGGGAGAAAATATGGTAGGATATGTTTCGTTTAGTTTAGAAAGAAGGCTTTTTTGTCCGCTACCCGTAACGAGTACAATTTTCTTTCCAAGTTGTGCTAATTGTTCCAACACTTCTTTTGCAAATGGCATTGGTTGCGTTTTAGCGATAGACATAAAAATATTCGCTTTATCTTCGTAGATGTTCTTAATTTCTTCGTCTGTCGCTTCTCTACCTAATTGGCTTGCAAATGCTTCGTTTACAGTAGATTTGCCAGTTCTTCCTTCGTTTAGGTAAACTGTATATTCGTCAAATTCAACACCGACGTTTGCAAGGGCTTGTTTCCAAGCTTTTGCATGAAATGGCATAGAGTCGAATAGAACTCCGTCCATATCGAATAGAAATGCTTTTGGCGTAAAAGACTTGTAGCCAGTTTTTTGTAAGTATTCTTGTACTTTAGAGTGCATTTCCATTGTAAATGTCAATTTGATTTTTGCGTTTACGCATATAAAGAATGGTAACTGTTGACAATGCAATCGTGAATAATGCACCAACAGAATATCCGATTACCGCAGTGCAACCAAAACCTTCAGGAGCCATTGTAATATATGTACTGCAAACAGCTGTCATAAAGATTGCTGGTATCAATGTTATATAGAAACATTTGTTGTTTCTGTAAAGATAAACGGTGATAGCCCACAAAGTGAATATTGACAATGTTTGGTTGAACCATCCGAAGTATCTCCAAAGAACATCAAAATCAATCAACATTAGGATTGCTGAGATTATGAAAAGAGGAACAGAAACTGCGATTCTTTTCAATACTGTGTTTTGTGGAAAGTTAAGAATGTCGGCCGTGATAAGTCGTGCAGAGCGAAGGGCAGTGTCGCCAGAAGTAATAGGAGCGGCGACAACGCCTAAAATGGCAAGAATAGCACCGATTCGTCCCATCCAGTCATTACAGATAAAGTTTACTATTGTAGCAGGGTTTCCACTCATTTTTCCTGCCAATGCTTCGGAGGTACCACCAGCGTATTTAATGGCAGCGGCAGCCCAAATAAGTGCAACAAAACCTTCGGTAATCATTGCACCGTAAAAGGCGATTCTACCATGTTTTTCGTTAGGAAGACAACGAGCCATCATAGGACTTTGGGTCGCGTGAAATCCGCTAATTGCACCGCAAGCAATTGTGATGAATAGGAATGGGAAAATAGGTAGACCTTTCGGATGGTGCGTATGGAAAGCATCTGTGATTTCTGGCATAGCCCCTTCGTTTGTAAAAATGCCTATACAAACACCGGCAGCCATAATTAGTAATGCAACACCGAAAATAGGATAAATCTTACCAATAAGTGCGTCTATTGGCAGCAATGTTGCTAATAGGTAGTAGCAGAAAATGATAATGCACCAAAACTCTTTTGAACCGACAAAGTCGCCCCAGTTGCTTGTCATTCCAGAAAGCAAACCAGCAGGAGTAGTTACGAATACGGCCCCCACCATTACCATTAATAATAGGGAGAAAATACGCATAACTTGGCGTACGCCTGTTCCTAATTCGTCTCCTACGATTTCTGGTAGTGAGGCTCCGCCTTTTCGCAAAGAAATCATTCCTGAAAGAAAGTCGTGGCTTGCTCCTGCAAAAATACAACCAAGAACAATCCATAAATAAGCGGCAGGACCAAATAAAATTCCACCAATAGCACCGAAAATTGGACCAGTTCCTGCTATGTTAAGGAATTGAATAAGAAAGATTTTCCATAGTGGCATAGGAATGAAATCCACACCATCTTGTTTTGTGAAAGCAGGAGTTTGTTTGTTTGCGTCAACTCCGAATATCTTTTCTACAAAAGCACCATAGAAAATGTATCCTAAAATTAGTGCTAGTATGGCAGAAATAAAAGTAATCATTGGATATAATTTAGACTTTATTTTTCAACGACTACAGCCGAAAACTGTAAGATATTTCTTGAAGGAATTGTGTTTGAGTATACGGACACTTGTTTTTGTTTGTTTCCGTAACTTTGGTGTTGTGTATCGAATTTTACACGGATTTTTCCTTTTTGTCCAGGTTTTATTGGTTCTTGTGTCCATTCTGGAGTTGTGCAACCACAAGAAGGATCAACTTCTTGGATTTGTAGGTCTATTGTTCCCGTATTGGTGAAAGTGTATGTGTGTTCTACGATTTCACCTTTAACAATTTCTCCAAATTGGTAGTTTTTGCTATCGAATGTGATTGCAGCAACAGTATCTGTTGACTTAGCTTCTTCTTTGTTCGAATTTGAATTATTGCAACCAGCACAAATTGTTAGAAATGCAAAAACTGCACAGATAATCTTTTTCATTATTTTTCAATTAAACCTTTACCTTTTTTCTTGATGATTTCGTCTTTTTTAAGATCATCGGAAATCTTATACATAACACCATTAATGAATTGACCGCTTTTTTCTGTGCTATACCATTTTGCCAATTCAATGTATTCGTTCATTGTTACGGGAATCGGAATTTCTGGAAAAGCAATCATTTCTGCAATACCTTGTTGCATTATAATAATGTCAAGTTCAGCAACACGGTCCATAGTCCAGTTTTTTAGATTTTTGTCTATGTATGGTTTTATCGTGTCGCTAAGTTTTATTGACTTCGTGAAAAGTGCATAACCGAAATCATGTGTGTCTTTATCGGCAAACATAGGGTAGATTATACCACCTTCGTCATTGTCTTCTTTGAATCCTTTTATTGTTTTCTCAACAAATGAAACAATATTGTCGATGTCGTCGTTCCAGAAAATAGAATATTCTTCAAAAGAATCGAATAATGATTCTGTTTCAGCAACAACTTGATTTAATATTGTGCGTACAAATGCTTTGTCTGTTGCATAATTCTGTTCTGACGACAAATATTCGTCGTAGAATTCCGAAGAAATGATTGTGTTGAAAATTTCTTTGAACGAAATTTTGTAGTTCTCAATCGAAAGTTTTTCGGTAGAAACAAGCGAAACAAAGTCTGCATTGTTTTCCAATTGTTTTAGGACTTTGTTTTCCGCAAAACGAACAAGACGTTTCCATTCAGCCTCGTTTTTTAATTGACGGTCTTGTATTTGAGTTATGCGCAATTCTGCGTAACTACGAAGTTCTGCTAAAATAAGCAAGAACATAAGATACTGTTCGTACGATTTTTTTAGGCTAGATTCCAATTGTTTATAAAAAATCTCGAAATCAGGATTCTCTGTTTTATAATATGCATAAAGCATTTGCAGAACTTTGATTCGAATTAAGTGCCTTCCAATTGTACTTACTTTTCGTTCCATAACTCAATGACCATTTATTTGTTGACAAAAATACTGGAAAAAAATCATTTTCAAATATAAAATCACGTAAGCAAGATAATTTTTATAGATTTTCGGAATTATCCACTTTCGTCTTGTAGATAAACCCTTTCGTTTTCTATAAATTCCTCAATCATAAAAGGAAATGATATACATCTTGGCAGTAGGCTTTGTTGTATGTTTATTAAAAAATAAAAGTTATGCCTGTCGCATACAAAAAGCATTATTTCCTGCCAATTTGTATGTTATTTCCTTTTCTTAACAAGATTAAAGTACATAATACCGAAAATCTTACTCAAATTACATTTATTCTGGATAAAATTACATATCTTTGATACGAAAATCTTTATTCTGGAAAATATTATGAATTTTAAAAATCTACTTTTAACTATTTGTTTTGTAGTTGGAATCTTTAGTGTTGCATTTGCTCAGCAACAACAAACGGCATTGAATGTCGCAACTACCAATCCTTCTAAACCAATAAATTTTGCAGGAAATGAGCAAGCCCGTTTTGTTACGAACATTACCAATAGTGCTACAGATGGCAGCAATATGATTATTGATAATATGCAACTACAAATACCTGAAGGTTTTGATTTGGTTTCGTTGTCTTTGGTAAAAAACAGGACAACATTGGCGTCTAACTCAGTTTCAATGCAGTTAAACGATACGTTAAGACCTTCAGAGTCTTATATTTTAAATTACTGCATACGAGCGAATTGCGATGCTATTCCAACAAACATTTCTAATCAATTTTCTGTATCTTTTTGGAATACATTAAATATAAATTATTCGGAACACGATACTGTAAAAACCTTGGTGAAAGAAACAGATGACTTTAAATTAGAAGTTCCGAGTTTATCTCTTACGATTGGTGTTGGAAATGCTAACACCCATAACAATGTAAAAAATATTGTTTGGCAAACACCTGTGACAGATACATTTACTATAAGGAACACAGCAGGTGCAGGTTCTATTTCCAATTTGCGTGTGGCAATGCTACTTATGCAAAATGTTGATGCATTTTCAGATGTTAAATTTTCTGTTGTTGGAGGACAGTTCCGAAACGCAGAAGTAGAAGATGGGAAATATTACATTGACCTTTCTTCTTCCGATTTCCAACAAGCGGGCTTGGGTGATACATTTGATGCAAATAAACAACTAAGAGTTGCAGTTTCTTTCATTCCAACGAAATTCTATTTACAAACACAAGCGAAATATCTTGCACAAGTAAAGAATGGCTCTGAAGTATGTAATGAACAAATAAATGCATCGGCAATTTGTGACTATCATTGTCAAGAACCTAATGTAACACTGAACATTACATCGGAAATCATACAAAAAGCAAATTACTGTGGCAGGGAATTTATCTGTGATATTGTTATAAAAAACGCCACACAAAATACAGATTTAACAAACACTCTAAGAAATGCATATTTTTATTTTTCAAGAAATGGAACTAATTATACTGTAACCTCTGTACTATGCAATGGCTCAGAAATACTTCCAGACTCACGGAAAAACTATTTACTTCCAACCGCAGACATAGATGGTGACGGCACGCCTGATTTAAAACCTCAGGATAGCTGTACAATTCGTGTTAAGGCGAGACTTACTAAAAATGTTGACAATGTAATGTTTTGGATTATTCTACAAGGTGAGTCTATAGATGGAATCACAAAAATGGATTCTTATTCTGCCACAAGCCGTCTTAATTTAAATTCCTTTTCTGTTGTTTCTCCAACAGATAGTAAAGGTGGCGATCCTGCAACATATCATGTTGATGTAAATTTATCTTCCAGTGGTTTTTATCAACCATTAGTTGGTTTTTTGGATGTTGATTATGTAGGTATTCAGTATGATAGCTCAATAGTAAAAAGATACGAAAGAACTGATAAGAACATAAAATCTTCAGATGACATAACGATTACAGCTTCTTGTGAAATTCCGCAATTGTTTAATTTGGTGATAAAAACCAATGATTGCGACGATTACTATATCAGCGATAGCAAAATTGGGAATTCCATTGTTGAATGTCCAGATACCTTACAGGGAAAATCTTGTATTTCTGCCCGTACGCTAGAGGTGACACCAGCCGTTCCTCAAGAAATAAATACATGTGAGCCCGTGACAATCAATGCCACAGGTGAATTATCCTATTGGTGCAACGATACATGTCCCAAGCCACGGAGAATTATTGCACGGGTATACGATTTAGAAGGAAAGTTGCAATTTGAATCTATTTCGTGTTCTATTTCTGTAAATGGTTCTTCATATACTATAGCGACAACGAGTGAAAATGCGATTAATAATGGTATTGCTTGGACATCAAACGACCTGATGTTTCCATGTTCAGGCACTTTAAACCATACTCCACTACAGCTGACAGCAGAGGTCTTTGTAAAAGGCGACCATTCTCTTCCCGATAGAAACGACTGTAACCTACGAGTAGAATTTGCTGTTATCGATGAAGGAAACAATATTCATACAGCGAATAGTAAAGGGTTTCCTTTAGTGGTTTATGATCCAGAGCCTCGCCACAATTTTTCTACAATGTATGCAACGAGGGTTCAAGAAAATATACTTGTTTCTCTAACAACCACCCAAGCTGCAGAATCTATAAAGAACCATCCTCTACGATTACTCAATGTTAAGCTTCCTGCTGTTGAAGGGTTTTATTATACAACAACATCAGAGGTAGGTCAAGCGTACGAAGAGGATTTATCTTTAATTGGCTATCGTACTAAAAGTACTACTTTAGAGGCACGCTATAGCAAGGAGGTTCGTGCTTTATGCATTACAAATCAACAACTTGATAGTACATTGCACGGTTCATATACATACAGTGATTACTATGCTTCATGTTCAGAAAATGAAACGTTTACTCATGACCTTGCTCCTGCACGGACTATATACGCTCCTATTATAGAAATGAACTCTTCTGTAGAACAGAGTGTTTCTAGACTTACAACATGGAATGTATTTGTAAAAAACACAGGTAACGCAGATGCTCCAAACGTAACTTTACGAATTAAACCGAATGATAATAATGTTACAAGATTACACATAGAAAGAATTTTAGTCAATGGGATTCTGCATTCAAGTATAGAATCCCCAGCTCAAAGTGGTATTCATTATGTTAATATCAACGATATTAACATAAATAATAACACACCAGTAAGAGTATCTGTTACAATGAGTGGTTGCACTGGAGAAGGAACAAGTTACTTGGATGTGACTGCAATTTGGACTTGTGAAGATATTATGAATAATGCAAACATTGCCGAAGAGTTTGAAATACGGAACTGTAATAATTTTTTTACACAGTTAGAACTTGAAAATATGGAAGCAATTCTTGTTGCAGAATCAAGGTATCCAAATGAAGAAGTATTTAAATTATGTCAAGAAATCCCCATACATCTTGACATATACAATTCTGGACGGGCAAATCTTACAAATATAGGACTTTCATTTGAGCAAAGTAATTTCAAAGGAGTATCTATTGCAAATAATTTAATACATACAAATTATCAATATGACAACATTGATATTAAATATGATACTCTTGGCGTAATTTTTGACGATATTGCAAATGATATAGATACAATTTCTTTTATTTCGCAGTATATTTTATCTTCTCAACAGGATAAAAGTGCAGCTTTATCTTCAAGAGATTCAGAAGACGATATAATATCTATAGATTTTAATTTAATTGCAATTTGCGACACTACCACGGTTCTTACACCATTTACATTTAAGGTTTCTGCTTTAGGTAATTGTGGAGAACTACAAGAACAACGATTCTTATATCATCTGCCATTAGAAGGACTTGATCAAATACAAATGGTAGGTATAACGGCTTCAAGTTCCCCGTTTACTGCTATTCAGTCGGAAGGCATTGCAGAAGGACAAATTGTAGTGACAGTGACAAATAATTCATTAAAACCATTGGATAATCTTGTTGTTGGTGTAAAATTGCCTGACGGATTAATTGTGACTACTCCAAGTGGAAGTTCATCTATCAAGGGATTTTCATTGCTAACAGAACAGAAATCGAATGGAGCAATAGAAGCAACATTAACCGCCCCTGTTGGCTACGTAGTCCCTGTTGGGGAATCCCGTACTTTTACATTAACCGTGCAAGAAAATAAGCCATGTCCAAAAGACTCCAAAGCATTTGCTTATGCAGAAGTCCCTATTGAAGTAGGAAGCGATTGTGGAACGGAAACTTGCACAGTACGTGCTCAAACGGATTGTGATACTATTGAATTACAACGTTTACGCCAACCTGTAATTGTGACTATTACAGGTGACAACACAGTATGTGTTGGTAACGAAGTTATTTTGACCGCTTCAGGAGCAAACACTTATATTTGGGATGATAATACAACAGATGCAACAATAAGTGTAGCTTACCCTAAAACAATGTATCACGTAACGGGATATGTTGGCGAATGTTCGGCTACGGCAGAACACACTATTACATTTGTGGAACGTCTAACACAACCTCAATTGTTATTAGTAGTAGGTACCGATACTATTACTAATGGGAAAATCCAATATTCCGATTGGAATACAATGGGAGAACAGATTATTCATGCAGAAAGCGATATTAATGGTACATTGACACCAATTAGTAAACCTGATGATAATAAATGTGGGACATACCAGTATCAATACACTATTGCAAACCAATGTGACACACTTACAGCAAGCATTACCTTTGAGGTCGAAAATTGCAATACTATAACTTGTGAAGAAGATGATTTAGTTGTTATAGATGGAAAAACAGGTTATACATTGGAAGATTTAGAGGTATTACGAAGTTATGTACAAAATAGTGCAACATTACAACCTGCTTCTGATGGTGGATTTACGATAACAATTCAGTCTAACTGTGGTGAAACAACCTATACGCTCAATAGTTGTTTCCTTAATAATGCCGATATAAACAAGGATGGAACAATCAATAGTATAGACATAGAAATGTTGGCACACCTTATTTTAGAACACTATAAAGACAAATAGCCATGAAACGAGTAATAATTTTAATGTATTCTTTTTTCGTATATTTATTTATATATGCGCAACCATGGAGTTATGAATGGGAATGGATAACCCCTCAATATTCAACTATGACGGTTTCTCAAGGTGCAATTACTAAAAACGGTAATATTATTGTAGCGACAAAACAAGGGTGGCTTGCGGAATCGTCAGATACATGTAAAACATGGAATATAACTTATGATGTTCTACGTGGCGGAATAAACGATGGAGAGAAAATATTTGACAATTGTGTTCCCGAACTTTTATCGTTTTCAAAAGATTCTATACATGGTATATATTATGCTATAGGGAAAAACGAAAGTGACTCTACAAACGTATTATTATATACGTCTGATGAAGGTCATACGTGGAAACGAACGTTGTCAAATTTGGAATCTGAAAACAAAGTAACAAATATCGTCTGGAAAAACGAAAACACATTTTTCGCTACAGTATATAACTCTTCTCTCAAAGAATTATATTTGTATTCCAGTAAAGACGCAGGTTGTAATTGGGAGAAAATTACAGGTAATATATCATTTCAAAAAACAGAGCCATCCATTTACATGGCATTTGTTAATGAACAATTGGGATACTTATTTACATCTGGAGGGTATTATGTAACAAACAATGGAGGAGTGTCATGGGAACGAACTGAATTAAACATTACCCCTGCGTACTTATACCAATTCAATAATGGCTATATTATACTAACGGTAACAAATTCTATTAACAAGACCTTGTCTGGGTGTAGAATAATAAATATGTTTGACCAAACAGATGGATCATTTAAGTATTATGAGGTTCCTAATCGTGTGTGTGACCTTGGCAATGGTTATGTTTGGGCTTCCGTTTCAGGAGGATATAATGGTTCTCGATATATTTCTTCTTCTGATAGTTTGAAAACGTGGCAAAAAACGAATGATTTTTGTCCAAAAGAAAAAGATGTGTTAAATGAAGGATTATCAAAGTATATTTATGGGGGAAATATAGAGACAAAAGGGCTGTTTGTAAAATCAAAAGATGAGTGTTTCATAATGGGGAAACAGTCTAATGGACGATTGTTTCATACAATAGACGGAGGGAAAACATGGTCTTATAAGGATTTCAACACCACTTTATATACAATGCAAATTATTTCTGACAATGTGATCTATATAGCAAGTGCGGATAGTTTATACGTTTCCAAAGATGGTGGGAAAGAATGGAAGGGGAAAAAACTGAATCTCTCTAATATATTTGGAGAAACGAGTATCCAATTTTTCACGGATCAGCTTGGCTATATTTATGACGAATACCACCTCTATCAAACAACTGACGGTGGTGACACATGGAATCGTGTTTGGATTACTAATGATGATTTCTATGATTATGGAGGTACTTTAAATGGTTGCTTTGCAAATGAACGTCTCGGATTATTTCGAAGTGAAGATTCTAAAACAATCTTTATTGGCAAGGTAGATACCGAAAGAAATACCATGACATATTCTGTATTAACAGATAATGAAATACAAGGGAAATATCCACAGTTAACAATAGATTTTTACACAGATTCTGGTAATTGGATTATAGAGGACAGAAAACAAGGTTATATTTATGTTTGTGATACGATGACTTTAAATTTCAAGTTGGCTTCGTTACCACCTCAAGACTATAATAATGGAGCGAACAAATATAGTCAAACAATTCTCGATTATAAAAATGGGAAAATATTGTTGCCGATTATCTCCGAGAACAATTTGTATCCTGTTACTTCTGCAATGTACAGTAGTGACGGTGGGTATAATTGGGAAGTTGTTCCTTTTGAAATGCCAAATTTACTACGTATAGGTAAAAGTAACGATGCAAATGTTGTATATGCGTGCAAAATAGGATATAATTTAACAATTTGTAAAGGTATACATAAAGTAAAAACCTCAGATTCTTCATTTGAGAAGCAAGAAAACGGAACAATCCAATGTTCCATAAGCAACGCAGACAATCAAACCTATACTGCAAAAATAGTTGTAGAGCAAGTCAATGGCACAACTATAGTGGTGCAAGATAACGTGGAAATAAAATCGGGAGAAGCGTTTGTGATAACATTACCCAAAAACATAGATGCAAATTATATAATAAAAGTAGTGCCAGAAGACGATGAAATATTTGAAACAGTGCAGAGCCAAGAGTTTATAGTACATGGTGGCAGTAGTGCCATAGAAGCTATGTCTTCTGATAACATGGAAATTCGTGTAGAAAACAGAATAATACGATGCAATTGCGAGAATTATGTTATTTACAATGTAACTGGGCAAAAAATGCAAAACAACATATCGTTGCCAACAGGAACATATTCTGTGCAATGCGGAACACAAATAGAAAAAGTTGTGGTGAGATAAAAGAAGAAAAACAATGAGGTATTATTGATAGATTGGCAGAGGTGATATTGGAGCAAACTAATTGTCAAAACAACCAAAATAATTAATGCTATGAAAAAGATTGTCGCTTTATTTATCACGACAATAATGTCGTGTGTACTATACTCTCAAATATTTGAGTATGAATGGAAAGATATTACCCCAAACGATTTCAGTATGACAATAGCTCAATCTGTGAGTACAAAAGGTGGAAATGTTGTCGTTGCTACAAAAGAAGGCTGGCTTGCAATGTCATCTGACACGGGAAAGACATGGGAACAAACATATAGTCTAAAGGGGCAAAAGTTAGATGTAATTACAAAATTAGATGAAGTTTCATATCAACCTTTGGCATTTAAATTTGCCAAAGATTCTCTTCACGGAATTTTCGCTTCTGTATCTAACGAAAATGGAAAATATATTAACAACGTGCTTTACACTGTAGATGGTGGCAATTCGTGGACTTCTTCATTGTTAGAGTTGAAAGATTCTGATAAAATTGTTACAACGGCATGGAGCGACGAACAAACCGTTTTTCTGACAGTGCTTGACACGAGTTCAAACAAAGTTGCCATATATAAAAGTTCAGATTACGGAGAAAAATGGGCTTTGACAACAAATGATGTTTTTTCCCAAGAAGTTTTACCACAAAGTAAAACTTTTTATATGGCGTTTGTAAACAATCAGTTAGGATATGTTTTTGCAAATGTAGGCTATAGTGTGACAAATGATGGCGGAATGACATGGAAAGCCGAGCAACTTAGAATTGCACCAGAACACTTGTTTCAATTTGAAAACGGATACATTATTTTAACTGTATCAAGTCAAATAAGCAAAACATTGGAACGTTGTCGAATAATAAACATGTATGATTGGGGTAATGGTGTTATTGCATATTATAATGTTCCCAAGTCTATGTATGATTTAGGAAACGGTAAGGTTTGGGCTACTGTTTCGGGAGGATATGATATTGATAATAATAAAATAATATCCACTGATAGTATGCGGACATGGCAGTTTACAAAAGAAACATACACACCGCCCACTGATGTGACAACCACAGCCCTAAATAATACTCGTTATTCATATATATACAAAGGGAACATGGAAGGGAAAGACATATTCGTAAAATCCAAGAACGAGATTTTTATAATAGGCCAAAAAAATGGTAGAATGTTTTATTCCTCAAATGGTGGTAAAACATGGGACTACAAAGATTTCAATACCACATTATACAAGATGCAGTTTTTCCCTAACGATGTTATATATATGACAAGTACAGATAGTTTGTTCATATCTCGTGATGGCGGTAAATCGTGGAGTGGGAAAGACATGCACATAGATGATTTTTCGGGAACAAAAGTGAGAAATATGCAGTTCTTTACAGAAAGTTTCGGATATGTTTATGACAATTATGAGTTATATCAAACTGTCAATGGCGGTGACACGTGGGAGAAGGTCACAAATCTAAGTTTCGATTTTTATAATTATGGTGGTTCTTTACATTATGGTTGCTTTGCAAGCAAGAATATTGGATTATTTCCAAGTGATGATTCAAAGACAATATTATTGGCAAACGTTAATTCTAAAAAAAAGTTGACATATTCGCTTGTTTCAGAAGATAATGTAAATAGAATCGCTTGGATTAACACGGCTTTTCATGATGGGAAATGGATATTGATGGATAGAATTAATGGACATGTATATACTTGCGATACTACTGAATACAATTTCAAAAAGGTTTGGCAAGGAAGTGAGTATTATGCTCCTGCGTATACGTATTCAACTTTGTTGGTTTATTCTAAAGACACGTTAGTAATTCCATCATTGTCAGACGCTTTGGATTATCCCAATGATACGGTGCTTGTTTCCATAGATGGAGGAGAAACATGGCATGAAGAGAGTGTCTCACAATATCCACCTATTGAAAAAATTTCAAAGGCTGACAATAATGTCATTTATGGAATTCCCACCCTTGGTAATATGCTTAGAATATATAAAGGTATTCGTAAGGTAAAAACCTTAGAATATTCATTTGAAAAGCAAGAAAACGGCACAATTCAATGCTCCATAAGCAATGCAGAAAATCAAACCTATACTGCAAAGGTTTTAGTAGAGCAAGTCAATGGCACAACTATAGTGGTGCAAGATAACGTGGAAATAAAATCGGGAGAGCCATTTTCTATAACATTACCGAAAAGCATAGAAGCAAATTATGTAATAAAAGTAGTGCCAGAAGACGATGAAGTATTTGAAATGGTGCAAAGCCAAGAGTTTATAGTAAACAATGGGGGCAGTGCCATAGACCCTGTTTCTGCAGATGATATTCAAATCCGTGTACTAAATGGAAAAATAGAATGTAATTGTGATGATTATGCAATATACAACGTAGCAGGGCAAAAGGTGCAAAATAATGTTTCCATGCCATCGGGTACGTATTTTGTGCATTGCAATCAACAAGTTAAGAAGGTTGTCATTCAATAACAATGTAGGAGAAAATGATTATTTACCCCTACAATAAAAAAATAAAAACTATGAGGTATAGAAATAAAATAGGAATAACAATCATCGCACTACTTTTGGCGGTGGTCTGTTCGTATGCCCAGAACCTCGAGATAATAGGTTTACCAACAGATTGTAAGGAATCAATCTCTTCTATTGATTACCTGCAGTATGAAGTTTTAGCATCTTCTTCAAACGTTGTATATGAATGGTCAATAGAAGGCGGCGCAGATTTTAATCCTTCGAAAACAGCAATAGGGAATTCTGTAACAGTTCGCTTCACAGAAGGAACAGGAACGGTTGTATTGCGTGTTACAGAACGTAATGGAAACTCTGTTTTGCGAACAGGCATAAAAGAAATAGCAAAGAACATTCGTCCTACTATGGTCTCTGTTGATGGTCCAACAGGTTGGGGAGCTGTCTGTTCAGAGCAAAAAGGCGTGGTTTACACTGCTTCTGCAAACAATGCTCAGTCTTTCACCTGGACTGTTCCCGAAGGTAACACGTTGGTTTCACAGAGTGGCAACACCGCAGTGGTTGACTTTCATGGTGTTGCGGGTAATATAACAGTATTTGCACAAAATGGAGAAGGATGCGTTTCGTATGAGGCGCTACATCCATATATTGCTCCCATTGGCGAATGTCAGCAACCACAACAATGTGAAATGGTTATTTCGGCTGAAAACAAGTCGGTTTGTCAAAACGATGTTTTTGATGTCGCACTTTCAATGTCCGATGTGGAATGCTATTGTGTAAACAGTATGTTTTTCTCGGTACGCTATAATTCGGCTGTTCTCCAACTTGAAGGAGTAAATTCCCAATCAAACTTTGTTCGTTTCAAAGATTGTGGCAATGGAATGGTAAGTGCAATTGTCAGCATAGGAAATGGAACAGGATTCAGAGGTGGCAATATTGGTACGTTACGGTTCAAGGCGTTGGAATCAGGGACATCTGACATTACGCCTATAAGTTTTGAATATACAGGTTCTGGCGATGGTGAAGAACCTACCGTTACATTTGTCAATGGTGTTGTAACGGTTG